>NZ_JAKZFT010000004.1 GCF_022808985.1 Geotalea sp. SG265
TCGGAAAGAATCCGGGCCGTACCTTCAAAGGAGAGAAGATCTCCAACCAAACTCACACATCAAGCACTGATCCTGAAGCAAAGCTCTACCGTAAGAGCCTCAACCAAGAACCGAAACTGTCGTTTGCAGCACATCTGCTTACCGAGAACCAGAACGGTTTAGTTGTGATGAGCAGAGTTACACAAGCCGATGGCTTTGCCGAGCGAGAAACGGCCAAGGCAATGATCGGTAAGATCGCTCCTCGCAAGCGTCGGATCACTGTGGCGGCTGACAAGAATTACGATACCTTTGGATTCGCCAAAGCTATGCGGGACTTGAAGGTGACCCCCCATGTCACGCAAAACACAACGAAGAAGGGCCGCCGTTCATCAATAGATGGCCGCACTACAAGACACACAAGCTATGCAGCAAGCCAGAAATTCCGCAAAAGAATCGAGGAGGTGTTTGGCTGGCTTAAGACCGTTGGAATGTTCCGCAAGACCCGCTACAGAGGTGTTAAGAAGATCGACTGGCACTTTACTCTGGCGGTGACAGCCTACAACCTGGTTCGGATGCGAAACTTGGGGGTTGGTGCCACTTAAATCGGGTGAAATGGGTTCAACACCCCCGAAAATTGCCAGGAAATCGGCAAAAATGAGTTTCAAAGAGCATAAATTTACTGAGCTAAACAAATAACTTATGCAATTTTGTCCCATAACGGGGCCTTAGCTGCTCAATGCAGAGGTTTTTCAATGCCCTGATATAGGTATTTATTGACCATTCTGCCTGTTATCCATTTGTTCCCTGTATAGGTAACTTGTTGCCTATATCGGCAACCTCATTTTTAAATCCTTCAGCGATCTTTCTTCCAGCTCTGTCGGGCGAATCAGACCATATTGAATACAGCAATACCTTCCCTGTGACCGACCGCCCATCTTCGCAGGGTTGCAGTAGAAATATCTACCATGATGCACAATTCTTTCCTATTAAATTTATCCAAATGAGAGCACAAAAAAGCCCGCGAATGCGGGCTGTGTGGTACAGGATTCCTTCTGGCTAGCAGCATCAAGGTACTGTGCTTTTCCGGAATTCCATGATGCGGTCGGCAATCTCCTCTGGGGTCAGGGTGTCGGTGTCGACAGCGATTTCTGCCGTCTGCTCGTAAATGGGGTTTCTCCGCTCCAGGACTTCGGCAACTTCCTCGGTAAAGGTCTTGCCGTCGGTCAAGGGGGGGCGTTCGGTGTCGGTTGCGATGCGGGCGACGATAGTGGCGACGGTGGCCTTCAGCCAGATGAAACGCCCATTGCTGGCCAGGGCTTGTATGTTTTCACGGCGTTCGATGAGCCCGCCACCGGTGTCGATAACATGGTTGTCCAAGGCGCCCACTTCCCGCGCCACTGCCGATTCCAGGTCGCGAAAGTATTGCCAGCCCATTTTGGCCACAATCTCAGGGGTGGACATGCCCGCCCTCCTGACAATTTCCTCGTCGGTGCTGATAACCTTCATCTGCAGGCGCTCCGCCAAAAGCTTTGCAACCGCGCTCTTCCCCGTCCCTCGATAACCGATCAGCACCAGATTCATTCCATTTCTCCGTTCTGCATTAACTGAAAAGAGCCACAATCAGCGGCAGGATGATGGCCGTCAACAGGCCGTTCAAAGCCATGGCCAGGGCGGAGAAGGCACCGGCCACCCTGCCCCGCTGGATGGCATGGGCGGTGCCGACGCCGTGGGAAGCCACCCCCAGCGCCATGCCGCAGGCCATTTCATCCTTTACCCTCGTCCGCTTGAGGACAAAGTCGCCGATCACCGCCCCGGTAATGCCGGTGAGGACGACAACCACCGCTGTCAATGAAGGGAGACCGCCGATCTTCTCGGAAATGCCCATGGCAATGGGGGTGGTCACCGATTTGGGGGCCATGGTCAGGAGGATAACCTTGTCTCCCCCCAGAAGCCAGCCGATGCCGACGGCGCTGGCAATACCGGTGAGGGAGCCGATGAACAGAGCGACCATGATGGGGAGGAAGGCTGCTTTCACCGCATGCACCTCCCGGTAGAGGGGGATCGCCAGGGCGACGGTGGCTGGACCCAGGAGGAAATGAATGAACTGGGCGCCGCGGAAATAGGTCTGATAGTCGGTGCCACTGATCTTGAGCAGGACCACCAGCAGTATCACTGCCGTCAGCACCGGATTGAGCAGCGGGCTGCAGTCCAGCCTGCGGAACAGCCAGCTGCCAATCTGGTAGGCTATCAGGGTCAGGGTCAGCCAGAGCAGCGGGGTCGCAGAGAGATAGACCCACAGTTCCCGTATATCGCAATTCATGATTGCCTCTCCTTGTGAATCGGACTCCTACGCCGATTCAGGTACTGCATGACCAGGCCGGTAACGGCAATGGTGACCATGGTGCCGATGATGATGGCCCCGGCAAGGGGTGCAGCAGATTTTACCAAGAGATCCAGGTTGCTGATGACGCCGACGCCGGCCGGTACGAATAGAAGCGACAGGTAGCGCAGCAGAAAGCCACCAACAGATTCCATCTCCTGGGGAATACCCCGGCGCACCATGAGCCCCGTAAAGAGGATCACCATGCCCAGCACCGGACCGGGAACAGGCAGTCGTGCGACCCTGGTGACCACTTCGCCGAGCAGCTGGCAGATAAGTATTATTGTCAGGTTTTCCAGCATAAGAATCCCTTAGTATCCCAGAGGCGCTTTCAGGAAAGGAGCATCTTTATACTACAGTCAGTCCAGATGCAAAAGGGGAAATTGGATCAGCTGCGCCCTGCTGAATAAGGAAAGGCCACCCTGGGTCCCCACCGTTTCGATGGCTATGACCGCATCTGGGTCTTCGAAGGCGGTCTTGCCGGGGGTACCGGCTCGCGCCAGATGATGGAGGAGGAATTCGTCGAGAAATCGCTCCTCGTCCATGCTGGAAAGCTTCCCCCTGAAACCTCGCCGGTGCATGCGCACATGGAAACGGGCGTTTGCAAGCCGCGGAATGTAGCCCATGACCTTCTCACGGCAACGCTCTTCGAATTCCTCAGGCGATTGAAAGGTGATGAGCCGCTCAAGGGGCATGAAACGGGAAATCACCAGGGATAGGCCAGGATCGGCGCCGAGCTCCCGATGAAGCTCCGCCAGGACCTGGAAAGGGTCGGCGCTGCGCAAGAGCAGGACGTTGAAAAAATCGGACTTGGCAACGATGCCGTGCCGGTCCAGGAGCCGCCGGGCTTTGGTAAATCCGCCGTCGTGGACGGTCACCACCGCATTCCATTCGCGCATAATGGCCTCCTCTGCCGGTTTCAGCCATGCCGCCTGCAACCGGTGTCGTTATTGAAAGTCTAGCATCCTTTTCCTTCGGGGCACCGGGTGCTCCAATCGCGACAAAATCCTGTGATACAATTTACAAAGCATTTACTGGGGAATGATGACGTCCGGGACAGGCATCATACATGACATGTAAATTGTGCGGCTCCGAAAAAATGCAGGTCTTGCTGATCGTGACGGTCTACGTCGTCTTCAGTACCCTGTGGATATATGTGTCGGACAGGCTGCTGTTTCTAGTAATTGCCCCTCAGCTCAGGACCAACATCTCCATCTATAAGGGAGAGGCGTTCGTTTTACTTTCGGCAGGACTGCTGTACCTGCTGATCGTCCGGTATGCAAGACGTCTGAAAGAGGCTTCATCTGCCGGCGAAAAGAGGTTCCGCCTCATTGCCGATTATATGCCCGGCTTTGTCTGGACGATCAGGCCCGACGGCACGGTGGATTTCTCGAACAAGTTTTTCAAAGAATTCACAGGGCTTGAATCCTACAACGATACATCTTTCGTCCATCCCGATGACCGGGCCTTGACGGAAGCCATCTGGCGTAAGGCCATGCAAACCGGAACTCCATATGAGGTCGAGCATCGCTTCAGGCGACATGACGGCGTCTACCGCTGGTACCTGTGCCGGGCGGTCCCGGAGCGCGACGCTGCTGGAAAGATCGTCAGGTGGTACGGCACATCCACTGACATCGATGACCTGAAGACTACTTCGGAAGCATTGCGATCAAGGACTGCAGAGCTGGAATCGCTCCTTGCCCATGCACCCATCGGTTTTGCCTTCTTCGATCAACGACACCGCTATCTGCGGGTAAACAGAGCTCTCTGCCTGATCAACGGACTAAGGGAAGAAGAGATGCTGGGAAAGACTATACAGGAGGTGCTCCCGGTCAATGCGCGGGCGGCGGACCCGATACTGGACCAGGTTTTCCGTTCCGGCTTAGCGGTGGAAGCGGAAATTGCCGGCGAAACCCCAAAAGAACCCGGAGTGGAAAGGTACTGGCTGACCGGTTTCTATCCGGTCTTCGCCTCCGCAAAGGAACCGATCGCAGTCGGCGCCTATGTGGTCGAGATAACCGAGCGCAAGCGTGCCGAAGAAGCCATGTCCCGTCTTGCGGCCATCGTTCGGGCAGCTGAGGACGCGGTATTCAGTGAGGATCTCAACGGCATCGTCCAGACCTGGAACCGTGGCGCAGAGAAACTTTTTGGCTATTCGGCCGAGGAGATGATCGGTAAACCCATTTCACTGGTCATTCCTCCGGAACTGACAAGCGAGCTGAAGGAAATGACCCGCAAGACGAAGCAGGGACTCCAGGACCATTACGAAACGGTCCGTCTCACCAAAGGAGGGAAGCGAATCTTCGTTTTCCTGACCATGTCCCCCATGCGAGATGCTGCGGGCCAAATCGTCGGGGTCGCGAAAATAGTCCGCGACATTTCGGACAAAAAGAGAGCGGAAGAAGATCTGAAGGAAACGGTCAAGGCCCTGCAACGGACCAATCACGAACTGCAACAGTTTGCCCATGTGGCCTCCCACGATCTGCAGGAGCCGCTGCGGAACGTGACGCGGTACATGGAGCTTTTCTTCCGCAATTATCAGGACCGGATCGACGAAAAGGGCCGCATCTACATCAATTTTGCCATGGAAGGAGCAAACCGGATTCATGCCCTGGTCAGCGACCTTCTCTCCTACTCGGAGCTGGGGGTGTCGGCCAGGGAGTTCAGGCCGGTCTCCATGCATGCCGTTGCAGAAGAAGCCATGGACAATCTGCGGCACACCATGGAGGAAAGCCGCGCCGTGGTCCTGCTGGATGAACTGCCGGAAGTAATGGGCAACAGGCGCCAATTGGTGCAGCTTCTGCAGAACCTGCTCAGCAATGCCCTCAAGTTCGGAAGAAGCGGCATTTCACCCCGGATCAGCATCTCTGCGGAGAGGCTCACCGGCAACTGGCGCTTCGGCGTCCATGACAACGGCATCGGCATCGAGCCCGAATATTTCGACAAGATATTTGTCATATTTCAACGGCTACACGCGCGATCCAAACACCCGGGCACCGGCATCGGGCTCGCCATTTGCCGCAAGATCGTCGAGCTGCACGGGGGGAGAATCTGGGTCGAATCCCGGCTCGGCGAGGGATCCATCTTTTATTTCACCATCCCTGCCCGCGGAGGAACCGATGAAGGTCATGGAAATACTGCTGGTGGAAGACAATGAGGCCGATGCTTTCCTGATGCAGGAAGTGTTGCAGGAAAGCAGTTATCGCAATAATGTCACGGTGGTGCCCAATGGGCTGGATGCGATGGAATTTCTCCGCAGGCAGGGACATTACGGCGGCGCGCCGCGCCCGGACATCATTCTGCTCGACCTGAACCTGCCGAAAAAAGATGGCCGAGAGGTGCTGGAGGAAGTGAAGAGCGATCCCGACCTGAAAATAATTCCGGTGGTGGTGCTGACCACTTCGGAATCGGAAGAAGATGTGAGAAACAGCTACGGCTCCCACGCCAACTGCTACATCACAAAGCCCATGGAGCTGGACCAGACCTACAGGACCATCCAGGGAATTCAGGACTTCTGGTTCGGCACAGTGCGGCTTCCCAAGGGAAACGGATAAGCGGCCGGAACCCCGTCAACCGACAATATGCAGCAGGACGGAAAGAGGTATGGCACTGTAACCGGCCAGGAAGATGACGGCGAGGCCGCTGCCGACCTTGATGATCACCGGCCGGCTTCTTTCGCTGCTCCATCCCATTGTCTGGAAAAAGCTCTGGATGCCATGGACGAGATGGAGGAAGAGCACCGCCATGGCCGCCACGTACAGCGATACCACTGGCAGGCGGCGAAAGCTTGCAACCACCATGGCAAAGACGTCGTACCTCCCTGCCGCATCCATTTTCTGCACCACGTCCGGGGTAACCCGGATGGTGAACTGGAGGAGGTGGAAAATGACGAAGATTCCCAGGAGCAGTCCCGTCCAAATCATGGTCTCACCTGCAAAACCGGCGGTCAAATATCTCCGCGCGACCGTTTGATGCGGTTTGGCAGCCCGGTTCTCCAGCGTCAGTCGGATTCCGTACCAGGCATGGGTAACAAAAAAGACGAGCATGGACAGGCGGAACATCCAGACCAGCGGGGGAAAGCGCCGCAGATGCTCTGCATAGGCGTTGATGCCGTCGGGGCCTTCGAAGATAAGTGAATTGCCGATCAGATGCACGATAACGAAGAGAACCATCGCCTGGCCGGTGACGGCCATGACCATTTTTCTCCCCACCGAACTGCTGAAAAAGCCCATCGGTTCCTTCCTTGATCGAGACGTTTCATGCCAGAGGCACAGGAAGGTTAAATTATACCAATAAAAAAGAGCAGTGCCACAGGCACCGCTCATTTTTTTCATTCAGCCCTATCAGTGGCGATGCCCTTCTCCGGGAGCGGCATGCTCCTTGGTGCCCCCGCGATGGGCGCCAGTCTCCCCGGCAGACTGCTGCAGCCGCTCAAGATAATGGGTGTAGTCAACGTAGGCCGCCACATACTCGCGTCCCTTGGCGACGTTCTCGTCCTTGTGCTTCAATGCCTCGGCCACCCGCTGAAAGCGCTCGCGAATGCCTTTGTTGACCGTTCCGTCCACCATGGTGATCAAGCCGTCGGCAGAACCCTGCTCCAGCGCCTTGTCGGCCATGGCGATGACCGGTTCCACCGTTCCGGCGGGCTTCAATCCCGTGAAAGCAGCCCCCTCCCCTGCCCTGTGAATGCGCACCATGGACTCGAAGAACTTCATCTCTTCAGCCTGCTGCTGTTTCTTCCCCTGGGCGGCCATAGCCCTCGCAAATGAAGTTTTTACCTGCTTCTCGTCCTTTGCCTGAACCCATTTCAGGACCGGCGTCACGTCCCGGGCCGCCAGCGCCTTGCGGGCATCCTGGACGACCGGACCGCCCAGCGTGTCGCAATGGGCACCGGCATGATTACAGACAGCCATCACCAGCACAAGTACAGCAACAGTCGTCATGATCTTCATGGTTTTCATGGCTTTCCTCCTTTCAGGCAACAAGTATACCGTATCGGGTGGAAGGCTGAGTGTCACCTGATTCCCCGGCCGGCTGCCGCAATCAGCACCCTGACCTCGGAGTCCAGGTTGGAGGTATCCAGTCTGGCCCGTTGCAGTAGTGCCCCCCAGCTTCGCCCCTCCTTTTTCACCTCGGAGTAGAGCTGCATGGCCGGCTGACGGGTTCTGGCGGCAAGCAACCCGGCCAGAATCAGCTCCTGGTTCCCGGTGCCCGCCTTCCGCAGTGCCGCCAGCTCCGGTTCTCCAAGGAAGCGAAAGCGCAGCAGCAGCTCATCCACAATGGCACCGGCAATCGTCCCATCACCGGCATCGGTCCGAAGTGCTTGGGCAACTCGTTCCCCCATGGATCGGACAGGAATGGCGAGCGGCGCGGCGACAAGCTTCCAGGAGCCTCTGCTGTTATGGTCCTGCAGTAGTAATTCCGGATCTGTCCCAGAGCGGGCAGCAAGCCAGTAGGCTATCCACAGGTCTTCGGCGGAGCTCCCCCGCTGTTTTTTCATGACGATGGTCTTTTTATCGACGGCAAAAGCTGCCGCGAAAAAGGAGTTCTGAGTGGTGGCCAGGAAATAGGGATCTGCCGCGGCAGGACGTGCGGCATCGTAGGAACGGTCGGTGAAACAATGGCAGGTGATAGCGGATAGGGCCAAGGCCGGCACGGGGCTCAGGAGAAGCAGCAAAAGTGCTGCCGAAAAGCTACTGCGGATAAGGGGTTGCATGGGAAATATCCTTTCTTGCACTACAGCCAATGTTTCGGGTACGAGCGGTGAAACAGCGCCGTTTCATGGCATGCCCATCCTCTCAATGGCTCAGCTGCTGCACCAAGGGCAGGAGCCGCTGGTAATCGGCGAAGGTCAATGAGCTCTGCCAATGGTCGCTGACAATGCCGACGCCGATCCCGCCGAAAAAGACGAAGAGCACGACGGCTGGATATACCCACACGGAAAGAGGCCGCTTCCGGAAAGCTGGCTGCATGGCCAGGACATGCCGTTCGGGGCAGGCGGCCGTACAGGTGAGACAGCCGGTACATTCGGGCGAGGAAACGGCGGTGGCGGAATGGACGGCAAGACCGGAGGGGCAGGCGGCGGTGCAGCGCCGGCAGGCGGTGCAGCCTTCGGCTTCCCGCCGGATCTTGAACGGGCTGAGCAGGCTGATCAGGCCGAGCAATGCCCCATAGGGGCAGAGGTAGCGGCACCAGAAATTCTTGAAAAGCAGGGACAAGGCGATGAGAATCCCGAGAATTGCCATGGTGGTCAAGGACATGCGGGTGAAGAAGTGGAGCATCTTTACGTCGCTCACCGCCCAGTAGGGAGCATCCAGGAATCCACCCACCGCCTCCCCCGGCATATCGATGAGGATGATTTTCACGAAAAAGAAAAGGAGCAGGTACTTGATGCCCCGCAGCGGGATGTCCAGCCAGCCCCAGACATGGAAATTGCAGCCGAAGATTTTCACGCCCAGCTTATGGGCAAACTCCGAAATGGTACCGACCGGGCAGAGCCAGGAACAGAAGGATTTCTTCGCCACCAGACTCATGGCCAGAATGGCCAGGAATATGACCAGCGCAGCCGGATGCACAGGGTGGATCTGCCCCGAGACGAGCCAGTACTTAAGGCTGGTCAGGGCGCCGATGGGAAGAAAACCCTCTACGCCGGGAGGGCGCGAAACCAAAGGAACCGACGTCCCTCGTTCAGCGGATGTGATGAACATGGCGAAACGGATGCCGATGCCGACGGTCCAAATGAAAAATGCCCACTGGACAATGCTTCGTAACCTGGTGACTACTTTCACTTGCTTTTGCATGCGCTCTCTCATCTAAATGTGCCTTGGGGGGGAGATGTCTGTCGCCGCTGTGGCTCTGTCACTCACTCCCGAAGCCACGACAGGCATCCGAGGGAAAGATCTGCTTGAACCAGGCTTCGGTGATGGACGAAGTCGCGGCAGAAAACCCTTCCACCGCAACCACGTCAATATACACTACTTTTCGGCAAAGGTCTTTGATCTCGTGCTCAGGCTTGAACATGAGCTTTTCGCCCCCCGGATTATCCATATGCTGGGGAAGATGATAGCCCCTTCTTTTTTGGTGAGAATTGACCCAAGTCAAAGAGTCGCAGGTTTATGAACGGAGGATGTGATGATTTAAATTTCGGAAAGGCTGGAGTATTACTGGTGGCGTGCTGCAGGGGCGTCCAATGATGGAGCATCCCCTGGATCAGAACAACAGCTGGGCCTGAATCCTTATCTGGTGGTCATCCGTCGCGAAGGGACCTCGGTTAAAGGCCACAGCACGCTGTTTATGGATGGCAGTATAATCGCTCTGAAGCTTGAGATTGTGCTTTTCGAAGTACCATGAGAGCCCCCCGGACGCTTCCACCCAGTGGTCGTTGCCCACCGCGCGGTTCGGATCGAGATAGGAGAAACGACCTGAGGCCTCCAGATGGGACGGAATCAGGAAAAATCCCCCTTGGACATACCATCCTTGCCCCCGCAGCACGGTTCCGGTCAGCTGCCCTTCCCCCTGGGCGAAGAAATATTCCGCCTGCAGTGAAAAACCGTGCCACTTGAAGACGCCGTCAACCCCGACAATGTTAAAATCAATGGGCTCTCCAGCGCTGAATCTTACTCCCGTCGGCATGATCTGGCTGCCGATGGCGAACCACCCCGTGTTCTTACCGAAGTAGAGCGCGTTGCTCTCGCGCCCGAAGCTGCTCCCCCCATTGAGGGTGTCACGAAAGTAATTGGCGCCAAGGGAGACTAACGGTTCGACACTCTGTTCAACGTCAGATTCGGAATACTTCACCTCACCCAGTGGGTCCAATGTGAGCCGGACGACAAAGGCATTGTCACGGGTGCTGCGAAAGGTATTCTGTCCAACGCCGCCATATCCCCCGATCCTGTAGTTGAAGAGCCCGTCGCCAAGCTTCCCATGCAGCATCAGACCGATGTCATAGCCGGGAACGAACGCAGTTGTCACCACCGACAAATCTGGAAACTGGAGAAGGGCGGTGGAGGTGATGAATTGCCTGCCGAAGGGAACCTTGTCCTGACCGAAGCGGAATTGCACCGCATCCCGCAGGCGATAGTTGAGGTAACTCTCCTCAAGAATGCCGCCGTTCATGGTGGTACCCCCCTGAAGGTTTGCGAAATTCAGCTGCAGCTTGTAGGTCAGCGCCTCGGTGAATGCATAGCCGTTGAAATATGCTTTGATGCGGCGAAGCTCGAATTTGCTAAAGTCCTCCGCCTGTTTCGATGGGGTGTTGTCGGCATCGTCGGCGTCGAGCAAGGTATAGCGGATCTGCAGCATGCCGCCGATCGCCCCCTTGAATCTGCCGTCCGGTGATATAAAAGTGAAACCTTCCGCCGGCTTGTAAGAAACCATCTTCTTCTCATTTACCTGGCGGTAGTCCTCCTCGGTGATAACCCCCTTTTCCATCAGGATGTCTTCCAGAGTCTTGGCATCAACAGGACCGGCCAGCGCTGCCAGAAGACATATCGCCATTGCTGAAAGTCTCACCGTGCACCCCCATTAAATTAATAAAATTTTATTATAATGGGGCCGGGGCCGAAGTCAAATGCCCGGTTTCATCTATACCTCCTTTGCTCGGCTGCTAACACTTTCAGAAAAAGCCTACCCTTCGAACCGATCCCTTCTGCCCAGGTACCACGGCGCATTGATGACCAGGACCTGAGGGCCGCCACGCAACAGAATGAGCTCCTTCAACAGGGTCGCCCGATGCCGGAAGAGGAAATTGTACCAGCGCTTCTCAACCAGTTCGGGAATGACCACGGCGATGGGACGCTTGCGGTGCTGTGCCGAAAGCCTGTTGATATGCTGGAGAAGCGGGCCGAAGAACTCCCGGTACTGGGACTTGAGCACCACCAGTTTCGGCACGGCATGTCCGGATTTCCGCGCCGGCTCTTCGACCAGGGCTCTCCATTGCGCCGTGAGGTCTTCCGTATTGACCTCCTCGGCCACTATCTGCACAGCATAGACATCCCCCCCGAAAGACAGGGCAACGCGCAGGGCTTTTCGCGTCACCCTGGTCAGCCGCTTCATGGGAACCACCACGATCGGCGCCGGTATATCATCCGTGTCAAGGGGCCCCGAGACCTCTTCCAGCTCATGTTCGATCCTCTCATGGTAGCGGTGAATACGGATGAATGCCATGAGCAACAGCGGCATCACGAGGATGACCAGCCATGCTCCCTCGGTAAACTTTGCAACCGTTATGATGATCAGGGTCACTCCGGTGGCGACGGCACCGACTCCGTTGAGGAACATGGAACGGCGTGCGTGCTTCTCTTCAGAGCGCTTCCAGTGGAAGACCATGCCCAGTTGCGAGAGGGTGAATGCGGAAAACGCCCCGACGGCGAAGAGGGGGATCAGCCGGTCGGTAATCCCGCCGAACGTGATGAGGAGGATGCCGGAAAAGAATCCCAGGAGGATGATGCCGCTGGAATAAACCAGGCGCCGCCCGCGGTGGGCAAATTCGGCCGGGAGGAAGGCGTCGAGGGCGAGAAGCCGGCAGACTCGCGGAAAATCGGTAAAGCTGGTGTTGGCGGAAAGCAGCAATACGGCGAGGATTGCTGAAATACTCACGTAATAGAAGAACCCGCGACCGAGCACGGCGTTGACCAGCTGTGAAAGAATGCTTTCGTAGCCGGCCTGGCCCGGCGGTGTTGCACTGATGCCGTAGGCATGAACCAGCGCGGCAATGCCGGCAAGGAGCAAAGCGAGAACGGTCATAATGGCCGTCAATGTCCTTCTGGCCCGAACCGTTGATGGTTCACGGAAGATGGGGACAGCATTGCTGACCGCTTCGACGCCGGTCAGAGCAGTACAGCCGCTGGCAAAGGCATGGATGAGCAGCCACAGGCCTGCAGCATTGATTGCTGCCGGAATCTTCGGCGGTGGACGGACGGGAACGGGATGCCCCTGCGCGAGAGCAACCTTGACCAGGCCGAGGATTATGGTGACGCCAAGGCAGGCGATGAAGAGGTAGGTGGGAATGAGCAGCAGAAGCCCAGCAGACCGCACCCCCCTGAGATTGACGATGACCAGCAGCGCAAGAATGCCGAGGCAGAAATGGAGCGTGTATGGAAAGAGCTGGGGCACTGCGGAAACAAGGGCGGCCACTCCGGCCGAGGTCGCCACCGCCACATTAAGGACGTAGTCGATACAGAGTGCCGTCCCGGCCAAAAGCCCCGGCAGGACGCCGAGATTTTCCTTGGCAACGGTAAAAGAGCCGCCACCCTGGGGATAGGCGGGTATGGTCTGGCGATAGGAGAGAGCGACCAGCATCAGCAGGACGATGATGAAGCCTGAAATGGGGGTGATATACCCCGACCCACTGTTACCCAGCACAAGCAGCACCGTCAAAGCAGCCTCAGGGCCATATGCCGCTGAGGCCAGGGCATCGAGACCGACCACCGGAATCCCTGAAACGGTCGAAAGCTGCTCCGTCTGCTCCTCGTCGCTTTTCAGCCGCTTCCCGAACAGCAGTTCGCCAAAAGACATGTGAGCCTCGCCTCAAACATCAGCTGCTTTCCTTATAGTTTACCTTATTTCAGCCACTCCTTCCCCATGACAGCGAACAGCATCGCCTCTACCACAAGCCCCAGGTAGGTACCGGCGACGACATCGCTCAAAAAGTGATAATTGGTCGCCAGGAGCAGAAGGCCCAGCACCAGCAGCAATAGGCAGAGGACCCCTTTTAATCGTGGATACATCCTCCAGATCGCTGCAAAAAGGGTTGCAAACACCGCCATATGTCCCGAAGGGAAGCCGCTGAAGTGCTCACCCCCATGCAGCCAGTGGAAACCGTACTGTTGCGGATTCTGCAACCAGTACCTGGTCTCGATCCTGCCGAATGCCACTTTGAGAACGGTTTTCGCGACGAAACTGGCAGGTAGTGCATAGGCAACATAGTGCAAAAGGACGGTAGCCGCATCCTGAATGTGCCGGTGCTTTCGCAGGCGGTAACCTGCGTAGCAGGCAACAGTTATCAGACCGACCATGATCAGCAACGTGTCAGGCAGCTGACCAGTGAGACTCCCCCAGATTCTGTTGCTATAGAGCTTCTCCTGTATGAAACGGCCCACAGGGCGGTCAAGAAAGAGTATGGCAAGAGAAACGATGATCGCCGTGGGCAGAAACCACAGGGATAATGTCGTCATCGTCAGCCCGTCATCGTTTCTTTCCTGCATCGCTGAAATTTTATTTTTTGACATGTCCCACCTTTCGATACGGCCCCACAATCCCTTGCGGGCTCACGGCAAAGCCGCTCTGCAGCGCAGGATACCCCATGAGGGTTTGAAGATACAACGGCAAAAGCGTAAAAGACGGAATTTGGGCGGAGAATAACCACACAGGACTTTAACAGTACCAGTCGTTTCTCGTCATTGGGACGCATGCGTTTCCTGCGGCTGGCTTGACCAACAGTGCCTGGTACAGGTTGAGACGGCCGGTCTCGAAGCCATGGGCGGAGCCGGCCATATAAATTCGCCAGATTCGGTAGGTTACTTCATCGGTGAACCGGCAGGCGGCTTCCCGTGCAGTCTCCAGCCGGTGCACCCAATGTCTGAGGGTCAGGGCGTAATGCTCGCGCAGGGATTCCAGATCCCGCACCTCGAAGCCGGTTGTCTCGGCAGCGCAAAGCGCATCGCTGACCGGCAGGAGTTCTCCGTCGGGAAAGACATAGCGATCGATAAATGACGGCCCTTTCGGCTGAGGATGGCCGAGACTGCTTGCAATGCCGTGATTGAGAAAGGCGCCGCCCGGGTGCAGCAGGTCCCAAGCCCGCCGGAAATACTCGGACAGCCGCCGTTGCCCCACGTGCTCGAACATGCCGACGCTGACCACCTTGTCGAATCCGGCAGTATCGTTCATATCCCGGTAATCGCAGACCTTCACAGAGCAGCAGTCGCCGAGCCCGGCCTTTTCGATGCGTTCCCTGGCCAACTCTGCCTGGGGCTCACTCAGGGTTATGCCGACCGCATCGACCCGGTAATTTTTTGCCGCATGAAGGATCAGTCCGCCCCAGCCACACCCTATGTCGAGCAGGCGATCGCCCGGCTTCAGCCTCAGTTTGCGGCAGATGTAATCCAATTTGTTCAGTTGCGCCGAATCCAGATCGTCACCTGCATCATGAAAATAGCCGCAGGAGTAGACCATCCGCTCGTCCAGCCAGAGCCGGTAAAAGTCGTTGCTCACGTCATAGTGGAACCGGATCGCAGCGCCATCACGCTTGCGGCTATGGGACAGGCCGGTGAGGCGCGCCCCCTTGGCGCCACGCCCCCTCGCCCACCTGCCCAACAGGGGAAAGAAATGCCTGCCATAACTGATTTTGTCCAGAATGCCCCATTTTTTCGCTGAAAGTGCATCGGCCAGCTTGAAGGCAGCGACAATATCCCCTTCTATGTCGAAATCGCCGAAGATAAAAGCCTCGCCGAGGGCCAGTTCATTCGATGCCAGGCAGAGGGTGCGCAGCCCCTCCGGATTATTGACGATCAACGTCAACTGTGTCATCTCTCCAGGGGCCGATTTCCAGGAGGTGCCATCCCACAGACGGAGCATGAAGGGCAGCCGGTCAAGGGATGGCAGAACTCGCTCAAGGAAGGAAAGGTAGCTGGGTAAGGTCACCTCTTTCACCTCCGCGATTGTTGTCTTGTTTGCCTCTTTCCTGCTCTCGGCGCAAGAATCTCTGATTGGTGCTAGTCCCGCACCTGCAGCTCGTTTTTCAACTCCATGGCCCGCTGGACCCCCTTCGCCACCTGTTCGGCCCGAGAGCGTTCCTCCTCAGACCGTACCGTGCCGGTCAAGGTGATACCATCCCTGGAGGCAGAGACACGAACATGCTTCAACCCTGCATCCTTTAAGGCAGAGTGCACCCGCTGGGCGGTGACCTTGTTGTCCAGGAGATTCCCTTCATGGGGGCCTTGCCGCGATGCGCACCCGCAGAGCAGGAGGACGGCCATTGCTGCCGACAAAACGATCGGCCGAAGAATGAGGTATCTCATTTCATATCCTTTTTGTGTTTTTGTTCGGTGGAGTGGCGATGATGGGAGAGGGGGATCGTGGGAGACCAGGCCAGCCATGACGGATCGGGCTTGTCGTAAAGCCTGAAAAAGGTCCCTCCCGGGGCCTCCCTTTGGAACGAATCGGGCGTGGCAAAGGCGATTCCCCCTGTTACCAGGGTCTGGGCCGAGGCGGCGCTGATATCCATCCCGCTGAGCCCGATGGAAAAGTTGATCCCACCCGCATTCCAGAATTTGCTATTTAGCCGCACCAGGGGCGCATATTCCCTTTGGATATCCAGGGCAATACGCACCGCCTGGGAAGTGGGGCCAAGATCGAAATCCCGCACCTGTCCCACCTGAACACCCCGGTAAAGCACCGGCGAATTTTTTTTGAACGATCCCAGTTTTTCCGCCAGAAGCACGATCCGGTGCGTCGCCCCCTCTCCCTCGGTGACGGTGATGGGGGGACCTGCAAGCCCCTGGAAGATGGTCTGCCGTTTCCCTGCTCCCGGCTCAACAGTGACATAATCGCCGGCAACAATTGTTTGCAGCCCGCGGATCTGCGCCAGCCCCACGCGTGGCTTGACGATCCAGAACCGCGACCCTTCCCGTGCCAGCCCCTCCGCTGAAGAAACCAGGGATATTATGACCTCCACCCGGCTGTGGTCTTTGGTCAGCTTAATCTCCTTGACGCTGCCGATCTGGGCGCCACGGTACTTTACCTGCGATTTCCCCTGCTGGAGCCCGGCGGCATCGTCGAAGTAGATATGCAGTTTTGGGCCACTCCTGATGATTTCGGTATAAATGAACCACCCGGCCAGCAGAGCGGCCCCCAGCGGCACGAGCCAGAACAGGTAGGTTCTCCAGTTCTTGCCGACCCTGGCTTGCGGCAGCTGGTCGGCCCAGGCCCGATCACGATCCGAATCGCTCATGGCTCCTCCCTACCCGCATCCCAGACCAGCCTGGGGTCGAAGGTGACGGTTGCGGAAATAGTCAGGACCACCACCGCCGCAAAAGAAAAGACCCCTGCACCGGGATGGACGGTAGCCACCTCCCCCAGTTCCGCCACGGCGACAAGTATCGCCAGCAGGGTGACCTCGAGCATGTTCCAGGGATCGATGACCTGTATGATCTTGTAGACCCAGGTGCGAAACTTCTGCCAGTGTGGCCATTTCAGCGTGATGCACAGGAAGAGGAGCCCGAGGATTTTCAGGGCCGGTGTGAGAATGCTGGTGGTAAAAACGAGGCTTCCCACAAAGTAGTTCCCCTGTTTGAACAGGCCGGAGATGCCTTGAAAAATGGTGGTTTTCTCCTGCATGCCCCAGTATTCGGTGGTGACGATGGGGAAAAGATTGGCAGGAAAGTAGAGGACGAGCGCGCCCAAGGCAAGGGCAAGGGTACGACTGCGACTGTCCGGCTTCCGCCGGTGAACCACAAAACCGCATCGCACACACGAGACGGAGGCGCCAACAGGAGGAGGTTCCTCTAATCGCTGCAGCAAGCCACAGGTCTGGCAGGTCAGGATTCGTTCCACCAATCGCCCCCGATGAGAACTTACTAAGCAAAAGTATACCAGCTCTTTTGTGTTCAGCAGCCCCTAACGGGCTTTTGCACCATGGGAAGGGACCGAAACTTGTTATTCGCGGATTTTTCAATAGTT
Organism: Geotalea sp. SG265; assembly: GCF_022808985.1. Classification (GTDB taxonomy): domain Bacteria; phylum Desulfobacterota; class Desulfuromonadia; order Geobacterales; family Geobacteraceae; genus Geotalea. Next base: position 17,036 of record NZ_JAKZFT010000004.1, read on the forward strand.
ATGCACAGGACAGGAGATCTTTTTCTCGGCCCCATAGATTCATTACAAAAAAATAATATTAGAACATGTAAATTCATATTGACACGTATTTTCAGCTAGTTACCACATCTGCCTATCTCTTGTGCAGATTGCAGAAGTGCCTGACTAACCGTATACTTTTTTACCTTTATCCACAGCTGGGGGTTATTTATCCACAACGATTGTGGATGAGGGGGGAAAGTGCATACGCGACCGATGTAACGGTCCCAATGGAAGGATTCGGGAAAAGTGATCCACATAAAAAAGGGGTGGTCGTTCGACCGCCCCTTTTGCCGATCACTCACATGATCGCTTGGTTACTTCACCGTATACCAGAATTTGGAGCTGCGTACCTTGCCGTCTTTGAGCTTGAACTTTGACATGATGCCATATTTCCCTTTTTTCGACAGGTCGAAATCGGCACCAAAATGTCCCTGCATCCCCATGAGGTCCTTGGTCTGCTCGCCTTTGTCCGGCCCCTGGACCTTGACCTTTACTTCCCCTTCAGTCAAGGCCTTGCCGGTCTTGGCGTCCTTGAACTCGACCATGATGTGGTGTGTCTCCTTCATCCCCTTGGGCATTTCCATCTTCATGGCCTTCATGTGCTCTTTCATGCTCAAGACCTTGAAGGTGGCCTTGACCCCATCCACCACCTCCTGGTGGGCCACATCACCCATCTCCATCATGGATCGATCCCCATGACCACTCATGTCGTGGGCCTTGCCATGATCGGCGGCAAACGCCACCGGTGCCGCCAGAGCCATCAGTGCTGCGAATACAACTACCCCTTTTTTCATAGTAATCTCCTTTGCTGCTGTTTTTTTGCTTTTCCTACCGGTTTCGAGATTTGCGTCAGGTCGGCGCACCCGCAGGAAAACCGGCGGAGGCGTAGCAAGGCTACGCCGCACAACAAGTTTTTCGAGGACGCGTCGAGATGGCGTAAAGGTCGGAGCCGTTTTAGTGCTTCATCCCGCTATATTTAAGTGTCCCCTTCCTCAATTCCCGCTTCTTCATCAGGACAAATATCACCGGCGTCATGATCAGCACATGCACCGCCGACGAAATCATCCCGCCGATCATGGGTGCGGCAATGGGTTTCATAACGTCGGCGCCCGTGCCCGACGACCACATTATGGGAATCAGACCTATCAAGGCCACGGCCACGGTCATCAGTTTCGGCCGGAGCCTTAAGACCGCCCCTTCGAAAGTGGCGTCGTAGATGTCCTGTTCGGTAATCGGTCCCTTGATCAGCTTCTTGTCCAGGGCTTCGTGGAGATAGATGACCATCACCACCCCGGTTTCCACGGCTATGCCGTAGAGGGCGATGAAGCCGACCCAGACCGCCACCGACATGTTGTAGCCCAAGGCCGCCACCAGATAGACGCCACCCACCAGGGCGAATGGGACGGAGAGCATAACCATGCTCGCCTCCAGGGCCGAATGGAAAGTAAAATAGAGAAGGATGAAGATGATCAGCATCCCCGCAGGCACCAGCATCTGCAGTCGCGCCTTGGCCCGCACCTGATTTTCCCATTGCCCCGACCAGGCCACATAATAGCCGGGGGGAAGCTTCAGCTGCTTCTCCAGCACCTGCTTGGCCTCATTGACGAAACCACCCATATCGCGGCCCCGGACGTTGAGGAATACCAGGGAACGGAGGAGTCCCCCTTCGCTGTTGATCTCCGGTGCACCTGTGGAGATTTTGAGTTTCGTCACCAGTGACAGGGGTATCTGTGCCCCCTCCATGCCCGAAACGAGGATGCGACGAATGGCTGGGATACTGTCGCGATAGTCACGCAGGTAACGGATGCGGATCGGAAACCGGTTTCTTCCTTCCACTGTCGTAGAGAGCATCTCTCCGCCAAGAGCCGTTTCAATCACATCCTGTATGTCACCAACGTTTACCCCATAACGGGCAGCCGCTTCTCGATCGATGTCGATGTCGATATAGTTTCCGCCGGTGACCCGCTCCGCAACCACGTCGGCAGCGCCGGGAATAGGTTTCAGGATTGCCTCGGCCTGGACTGCCAGGTCTTTCAACACGTTAAGGTCCGAGCCGAAGATCTTCACCCCCAGGTCGGTACGCACCCCGGTGGAAAGCATGTTGATCCGGTTGATGATCGGCTGGGTCCAACCGTTGCGCACCCCGGGAATCTGAAGTTTTGAATCCAGCTCGGCAACGATGTCCGCCTTCTTGATCCCCGGTCGCCACTGGTCCTTCGGCTTGAGAATAATGATGCTCTCGAACATGGAGACCGGTGCCGGGTCGGTGGATGTTTCCGCCCGCCCCACCTTGCCCAGCACATGTTCCACCTCGGGGACGCTCTTGATGATGGCATCCTGCTCCTGGATGATCCGCTTGGCTTCGGTTATGGAGATATTGGGAAGAGTCACCGGCATGTACAGCAACGACCCTTCATCGAGCGGCGGCATGAACTCGGAACCCAGATGTATGAACATTGGGATGGCAATGGCCAGCGCCACTACATTGAGGGCAATGGTAGTCTTTTTCCACTTGAGCACCCAGCGGATCACCGGCGAGTAGAGCCTGATGAAGAAGGACGATACCGGGTTGGCGCTCTCCGGGGGCATCTTGCCCCGCATGAAGAAATACATCAGCACCGGCACCAGGGTGATGGCAATGAAGGCTGAGCCCATCATGGAGAAGGTCTTGGTAAAGGCCAGAGGATGGAACATCTTTCCTTCCTGCCCTTCCAAAAGGAAGACCGGGACGAAGGAGAGGATGATGATGGCCAGGGAAAAGAAGATTGCCCGCCCCACCTGTTTGGCGCTGGTGATGATGACTTCAAGCCGCTTCTCTTTCCGCTCTTCCGGTGGCATCTCCGACAGGTGGCGGTAGCAGTTCTCCACCATGATGACACCGGCATCCACCAGCACGCCGATGGCGATGGCGATCCCCCCCAGGGACATGATGTTGGAGGTGACCCCCATCAGCTTCATGGTGATGAAAGACATGAGCACGGCAATGGGCAGGGTGAGAACGATGACTACAGCGCTCTGGAAATGGAGGAGGAAGATCAGGATAACCAGGGAAACGACGATGGACTCTTCCAGCAATGAGTGCTTTAGGGTGTCGATGGCTCTGGCGATCAGATCGGAGCGATCATATGAAACCATGATCTTCACGCCCGGTGGCAGCCCCTTTTCCAGTTCCTTGATCTTCACCTTGACCCGGTCGATGACATCCTTGGCGTTCTCGCCGTAACGCATGACGACGATGCCCCCAACCGCCTCACCCTGGCCATTCATATCCAGCAGGCCCCGGCGGATTGCGCCCCCCATCTGGACGGTGCCCAGATTTCTTACATAGACGGGGGTCCCCCTCATGTCGGCACCGACAACGATGTTCTCCAGATCCTCCTTGGACTTCACATAGCCACGGCCACGAATGAGGTATTCGGCATCCGCCTGCTCGATGAGTTTCCCACCAACATCCTTGTTGGAAGCCTTGACCGCATCCATGACCTTATTGACCTTGATCCCATAGGCAAATAGCTTGTTGGGGTCCAGATCGATCTGGTATTCCCGGACCAGGCCACCAATGGAGGCGACCTCGGCCACCCCCTGCACCGTGTTCAGCTGGTAGCGGACGAACCAGTCTTGGAGCGTCCGCATCTGCTCTAAGTCATACCCTTTGCCTTCGATGGTGTACCAGAAGACATGGCCGACCCCGGTGCCGTCGGGACCAAGCGTGGGGACAACCCCCGGCGGCAGCAGTGATGCTGCATAATTCAGGCGTTCCAGGACCCGGGTCCTGGCCCAGTAGATGTCGGCCTTGTCCTCGAAGATGACATAGATCATGGAGAAGCCGAAGGCGGAAGAGGCACGTACGGCACGGACCTGGGGCAGCCCCTGGAGGTTGACGGCCAAGGGATAAGTCACCTGATCTTCCACAACCTGTGGCGACCTGCCCGGATAATCGGTAAAAACGATGACTTGGTTGTCGGAAAGATCCGGAATGGCATCTACCGGCGTTTTATAGACTGACCACACCCCCCAGGCGATGATCAGGGCGAAGATCATCAGGATGATGACCCGGTTACGGGCTGAATAATCGATAATTTTCTCTATCATGGCAGCAATCCTCTTGGGAAAAAGTCATTCTCACATAACATCACATCTTCATGTCATCCATACCCATCGGCTTCTTCCCAGGAGCGGCAGGCTGCGCCCCATGCCCTGCATGCCCGCCTGCAGCCGGAGCCTGCCCCGGTGCAGCAGGTTTCTGTTCATTCATCTTCATTCCCGGCATGTTTTCGTGGCCACCGACCCCACCTTTTAACTGCGATTCCGAATCAATGAGGTAACCGCCCGATACCGCCACCTTGTCACCGGGGTTTATCCCGGAGAGAATCTGGATTTTATCATCGGTCTGCTGGCCGACCTGCACATCACGGGGCTCGAACATCCCTGGCGAGCTTTCTACCCACACAACTTTTCTAGTTCCCGTATCAATCACAGCGGTAACCGGCACCACAATGGCCGATCCCAGGGGCACCTTGATCACGGCGTTGACGAACATGTCAGGCTTGAGCTTCATGCCTGGGTTGGGCATCTCCACCCTCGCCTTAACAGTTCTGGTCTTGGGATCGAGGAACGGATAGATGTACGAGACCTTGCCGCTGAAGGCCTTGCCTGGAAAGGACTGGGAGCGTATCTCCACCCTCTGGCCGATGTGGATGTTGGGAAACTCGTTCTCGTAGACCTCCACTTCCACCCAGACCGTGGACAGGTCGGCGATATTGAAAAGGAGCTCGCCCGTATTCACATATTGCCCCTGCTGGACCATCTTCTCGATGACCACGCCGGACAGTGGGGTATAGATGGGAAGACGAATATTCGGCTTCCCGGCCTTTTCCAGTGCAGCAATCTGGCTCTCCTTGACCCCGAAAAGGAGCAGCCGCTGTTTGGCCGATTGCACCAAGCCTTCACCATTTTGAGAAATGGAGGCGATGGGAGATTTCTTCAGCTGGTCGCGGCTCTTCACCGCCAGCAGATATTCCTGCTGCGTTGCCACCAGGTCGGGAGAGTACACTTCGGCAACCGGCCTGTTCTTGCTTACCATGGCGCCAACCGTGTCAACATTGAGTTTGTCGATCCTGCCCCCTATCCATGCCGTGACCTTTGCCTGGCGGGACTGGTCGAACTGCACGATACCGACGGCATTGATCTCCTTGTTCAGGTCTGAGCGTCTCGCCTCGATAGTCGCCACATTGGCCATGACCATCTGGGTTGGAGAAAGAGAAACATGACCAAGCATCTGGGCCTGCTGTTTCTGCTCAGGTGTTTCAGCGCCTCCTCCGGCCGCATTGTCGATCTTCTTGATCAACTCCATGCCGCAGATGGGACAGGTTCCCGGTTTGTCCTTGATGATGAAGGGATGCATGGAACAGGTATAAAGCTGCTTGCCCTGGGCCACCGTTTGTGCGGTAGTTTTAGCAGCAGTTTTTTTCTGCCACAGAAACCATCCCCCCCCCGCAGCTGCAGCAATCAGCACGATTATCAATGGAACAGCAATTTTCTTGTTCAGGCTCATGGTCATACCTCGATAAGAAGAATATTCAAAATGGTCGCAGCATTGGGTCAGTTCATAACTATTTCGCCGTGGATGCGACAGGTTCAGCAGTTTTCAGGGGCAGTTCGCCACCAACCAGCGCCTCCAGCTGGGCAAGCTTCATCATGTACTCAGCCTGAGATTCGTACAGTTCCCGTTCGTAGTTGAACAAGTTGACACGCCCATCCAGCAGGGATAGGAAATCCACCTTGTTCACCCGGTAACTGATGATCGCCGATTCCAGGGATTGTTCCGCCTGGGGTATGATTCCCCCCTTGTATAACTCGACCAGCTTTTGACGGCGCTCCAACTGGGCCAGGATATCGTTTATGGAATAGGTAATGTTATTTCTCAGCCCATTGAGCTCTTCCAGTGACATGTTGGTTTCGGAAGCCGCCTCGGCAACCATGGCCCTTCGGCGTTCACGCTGAAAAGGCAGATTGAAGGTGACTCCCACCGTGAACATGTTGTCCCCAGGATCTTTCGTCATCTCCGTATTGATCGCCTCCCTGAGCATGTATTCAAAGGAGACATTGAAGTCGGGGTAATACTCTTTTTCCGCCAGGCGGCGGGAGGCATCTCCCTTGTTGGCCAGACTGATCAGGCTTTTTATCTGCGGCCTTTTGGCAAAAGCGGTTTCCTTCAGTTGTTCGGCTGACAGAGCTGGTTGTGGCAGCTCGAAGTCCGGGATCGGACCAATGGGAGTAGTTACGGGCCGGTAGAGCAGGCTGTTGAGATTGGCTTCAAGGCTCTTGCGCTGCTGTTTGAGGGTAATCTGCATGTCCAGCATCTTGGATTTTTCCAGGCCAGCCTTGTAGATATCCTGTTGCCCCCCTTGACCTACGGAATACTTGGACTCGGCAATGGTGATGAAGTCGTCCATGATCTGCAGGTTCTTGTCGATGATCTGCAGAAACCTGTCCACGGCATAGATCTGGTAATAGGTCTCTTTCACCATCCGGGCCAGCTCCAGTTTCCGCTCATCGATGGTCCATTTGTAGGAATCTGCTTCATACTGGGCCAATTCCTGCTTAATGGCACGTTTGCCCCAGAAAGGAAGTTGCTGGGACACACCGATAACCTTGGCAGTCATGGTATCCTTGTCGAAAGAGAGGGGGTACTTTGCCACCATGTTCTGGAGTTTGAACATGAACATTGGATCTTCCAGGGCCGATGCCTGCTTGATGCGATTGGAATACATCTGCCAGCGGGCCTGGGAAGATTTGAGTTCAGGATTGTTATCAAGGGCGGTAGAGACAAGACGGGAGAGATCTTCAGCCGGCGGCTTACCCCCTTCTGCCCATGCCACGGTTGGGGAAACAGCCAATAGAACCAGTAAAGCAAACGTGTATAGTCTTTTCATGGAAACTCCCAGACATAAATTCAATGCAGTTGCAATTACACAGGTTGTGCCAACTTATATGTCGTTGAAATTACTAAGATAGTTCCTAAGGGTGGCGTCTTGATATGGAGAATATTCTCCACAGCTCATGAATTTTCATCATCTCGTCCATTACAGGTACCTATCGGAAAATTCCACTCGAAATTTAAATCCATCTCCAGATGTTCAAGGCCGGTGCTCGTTAAATCTGTCAGGCAGTCGCCAATGGTAATGGTATCGCTAATTCTCATGATGAGAAGGTACGATTCTTACCCTTTGGCTCTCTTTTTGGAATTCCACCCGTTACTCACACGCCCGCAATGTCAACAGCCAAGGGGCAGATAATAAAGTTCAATAGGAAAAATGGTGAAAATATGGAAGGTGAACAGGTTTTCAGGTAGTGGAACTGAGGCAAAGGAGTAACTATAATGACAGGATGCAGCGCTCCTTTTGTATTCATTTCGGCATCTATCGGGGATGCCTCGGGCCAACTAACCACCTTCTCCATTTGTCGCCCTGATTTTTCTCAAAATCGAGTTGACCGATTCGTCCATCTGCTGTTCAAGGCTGGATCGCCGGTCTGTATTGATGGCGACCAGCGGCACAGTTGCAGCTACGTCCCCTTCGGCCTCCTCAATTATCGGCCGCCCGCTCGCTATCCGCTCAAAGTGGACATGGGGACCAGTGGATCTGCCGGAATTACCTGAAAAGGCCACCACCATACCCTGTTCAACCATGTCGCCCGCTTTTACACGTATCAGCGAATTATGGCCGTATAAGGTGCGGTCTCCATTTGCATGTTCAACCACCACGGTCGAACCGTATCCGCTGCGTTTCCCTGCAAAAAGACCCGCCCTTTGCGAATGGCGTGAACAGGGGTACCCGTCGGCACGGCGATATCTATCCCGCGATGCAGAACTAGCTTGCCGCTGCCGAAGGGATCAAGCCGCAGTCCGACACCGGAAGTGATGACACCGGCCTCAACCGGCAGGTTCATTTCTGCCAGCGCTGGGAGAGGGGTTAACAGCAAGGTTATGAAGAATATCAGTTTCATCTTTGGTGGAGTGAGCCTTAAGCCGAACCGACAACCATGCCGTCCTTCAAGCTTATGGTTCTGTCTGAATAGGCCCCGTTTTCAGGGTTGTGGGTTACCATCACCACCGTCTGCCCGGCAGCGTTCAGCTCCCGGAAAAGTGCCATGACTTCTTCACTGGTCTTCGAATCCAGGTTTCCGGTCGGCTCGTCAGCAAGAAGAATGTGGGGATTATTGACAATGGCCCTGGCAATGGCCACCCGTTCCTGCTCACCGCCGGAGAGTTGGTTCGGGAGTCTGCCGATCTTGCTTCCCAGCCCGACTTTCTCCAGGGCTTCCCGTGCCGCCGCTTTCTTGGCATTGGTGCTCATCTTTACGATGGCCAGGGGCAGCATGACGTTCTCTGCAGCGGTCAGATACGGAATCAGGTGAAATGATTGGAAGACGAAGCCGAGATTCTTTGCCCGGAAATCGGCCAGCTTCTCACCGGGAAGGTCATAAAGACGTACGCCGGCCATGGCAACATCTCCGGAAGTGGGATGGTTCATCCCCCCGAGGACGGAAAGCAGGGTGCTCTTGCCGGAACCCGACTGTCCCATGATGGTGATGAATTCACCGGCTTCGATGCTGATATCCACCCCCCGCAGGGCTTCCACCTTATCCTCGCCGCTGGTGTAATGCTTTTTCACGCTGGTCATTTCTATAAGTGCCATGTGCTTTTTTCTCCACCTTCCATGTTTGCAGGCGTAACCCCTCCCGGCCTCCCCTCAATCTAAGGGGAGGAGCGTCGGTTCCCCCTCTTAAGTTAAGAGGATCCACAGGGCCTAAAGGAGGCAGGGAGAGTTACTCATAAAGCTCTCAATGCCTCAGTCGGATCCATCTTACTGGCATGCAGCGCAGGATAAAGGCTTGCCACAAGACCCAGTATCACTGCCAAGCCGATTGAGCCGACAGCTACAGTTGCATCCCACACCAGGTGTGCATTCTTGGTTTCAGCCATGAATGGAAGTGCCAGTTTAGCTCCTCCCATGCCTGCTGCATATCCCAATACCCCGGCCAGTAAGCTGACCAGGGCCGCTTCCAGCAAGATAATGCGCATAATATGGCTCTTGCGGAAGCCAATCGCCCTGAAGACGCCGATCTCCGTGGTGCGCTCGTTGACGCTCCCCATCATGGTGACGAAGACGATCAGCGAACCGATAAAAACGACCACCCCGGCCATGGCATAGGAGAAGCGCTTGAACTGGTCCAAGGCCTTGAGCCGCCCTTCCACCACCTGCTGGATTGCCGACACCTTCGCTTCGGGCAGCTTTTCGGCAATCTGGGTCACCATGTCACCGATGGGACAGCCGGAACAAAGGGCCGCCACCTCTGCCAGGGTGATCTTCCCTTCCTTGCCGAGAATCTTCTGGGCCATCGGCAGGGATGCGAAGACGAGAGCGTCGTCCTGGGAGCCGGTCTGATCCAGGACGCCGGCGACCGTAAAGCTCTCCCCCTTGATCCGGATGCTTTCGCCGGAGCTCACATTAAGCACCTTGGAAGCATCGCTTCCCAGCAGCACCTCATTATCCGCCTTGGGTGCGTCGCCAAAGATCTGCCACCACTGCTTCATTTTCAATTCGCTGGCGAAGTCTACCCCGACCAGCAGGACATCGTGACTGCCGACCTTGACTCCTCCCAACACCTTGGGGGCAATGGCGGAGATATTCTTGCTGTTCCGGATGGTCCTGATCTTTGCCAGGTCCTCTTCCCGTATCTCCCGCTGATCGAAGGTGACCCCTCCCAGGCTGATGCCGCCGTAATTCATGGACAGGCCGTTACTCTGGGGAGTAACCAGGATGTTGGCACCGAATTCATCCATCTTCCGCTCGATGTCGCTGGACATGGAGCGGGTCAGGGTGACGAGGGTGACGATGGTGGCGATTCCCACCATCAGGCCGATGGTGAGAAAAGCCATTTTCGTCTTACGTCGCTTCAGGTTGTTGATGGAAATGGTATGGAGTTTCATATTCCTTCCCGCTTAACTTGCTAAAAGTATTTTGCGCCGCTCTGCAGGTCTCCCGATTTGATAATTACGCTGCCTCCCTGAATGGTGCTGGGGAGGTAGGATGGATTGCAGCCCCCCACCGCGTGTGGACCTATCTTGGCAATGGCGAAGCGCTGATTGCAGTTCTTGCAGACCATGAAGTCCCCCTTCTGCTCATAGCCCTTCTTCGCCTTGTAACAGACGTCACAGCTGTCGAAGGCGGTATGCAGAGCACCGTCGGCACCCTTGACGATAAAGAACCCTATATCCTTGCCGCCTTCCTTGATGCGGTAGAAATGGGCCTCGCCGTCGGAAACCTTGGCCACCGGAATGGAGACCACCCCGTTGACCGCCTTGACCTTCTCCACCTTGGAAAAGCCCGGGATGTTCAGGGCGAAGACCGTCGCCACCCCCACCAGAATCAATAACCCCGTAAAAATGCCCAGACGCAGACCTGTACCCATAGTGTTCGTGCCGTGATTCACCGCTGTCTCCTCCTCATCCCGTTTTTATTGAAGTGCCGCAAGGACTGCTAACTGCCGCAGCCCCCCTTGCAGCCCCCTTTTTTCGAGCCTTTCGCTCCGAAATCCCGTCCTGTTACTTTTTTAAAGTCGGCAATGGTCATCTTTTCCATCAGCCAGCTCCTGAAGCCGGCGCCGTTAACTGCCGCCGCAAAAGTCTCGGGCTTGGCGGATGCCGAACGATAGCCGACCAGCACCCACCCGCCTGCCACGTCAACTTCGACACCGACCGTGCCAGGCAGACGGAGAAGGGCATTCTCGATCTTGCCGGCGCAACTCCCGCAGGTCATGCCCATGGTTTTCAGCACGGCCACTTCCTCGGGGGGTTGCTTGATCTTGACCTGGAAGGCGAGGTAGACCATCAGGGCGACCACGGCGACAACCAGAAGAATATTAATGATACGTTTTTTCATATGCCTTTACCTGTCATTGGTTACAGCGACCTGTAGTTGCTTTCCATCGGTATCAGCAATAAGCTTGCCAGCTGCTCTCACGGGTTACAAGACATTGAAAACAAAGATATTTGTGAGAAAGAGGAGGTGCTTTCGTCCCAGGAATTAGAGAATATCGTGCACCCCTGTTGAATATTCCGCACCCAAATTTCCGGGGAAGGCAGTCGTGGCATCGGGAGAGGGCGACGAGCTGCAGCGGCGAGCGGACACCCGCCGCACGTGGAACAGAGACAACGGATCTACCGGATGAACAAAAAAGGGCCGGCACCCCACGCTGTATAAGCAGGGATGCCGGCCCTTAGAGACAGACTTCTGGAGCAGATAAACTGGCTATACCTTCTCGAACAACCCCGCCAGGGCATCCTCCTGCACCTGGACCTTCGCCTTGTAGTGGAGCAGTTTTCCCGTAGCGGTCATGGGGAGGGTGTCCACAAACCGGTAGTATCTGGGCCGCTTGTAATTGGCCAGCATGGGATGTTGCAGGCAGAATTCGTCCAGCCCCTTGGCGGTTAATGACCCGTCGGACTTTATCACGTAGGCGACCACCATCTGCCCCCATTTGGGGTCGGGCATCCCCACCACCAAGCTGTTGATCACCTGGGGATGCTCGTTGAGAACCGCTTCTACCTGGACCGGATGAATGTTTTCGCCGCCGGAGATGAACATGTCGTCTTTCCTGCCGACGACGGTCATGAACTCCTCCTCGTTCCAGGTGCAGAGGTCGCCGATGTAGAGCCAGCCCTTGTAATACTTCGCCTTGGCATCCTCCGGACGGTTGACGTAGGTAAACGAGCACTTGCCCGCCGCCCGGACGATCACCTCCCCCACCTCGTTGCCGTCCTTCGCCACGTGGTCGTCCGGTTCCGCCAGCCGGTCCGGGTATACTTTTACCACCGCCATGTCGTCGTCGGTGCAGGACCGTCCTGCCGATCCGGCCATCTCCGGCAGGTCGTAGGGGCGCAGGAAGGTATTCCAGAAGGCTTCCGTGCTGCCATAGCCGTTGAAGATGTTGGGAGTGAGCACCTCCTGAAACCTGATGCAGGCCGCCCGCTCCAGGGGAGCTCCCATGGTGACGATTCCCTTCAATCGGCTCAGGTCCCGGCGTTTTTTCTGCTGCTCGTCGGCCAGTGCCGACAGTGTGACCGGGGCGCCGATAAGGAAGCTGAGGCCGTGCTCCTCGGTAAGATTCACCACCGTTGCCGCGTCGAAGTGGCGCAGGGGCACCAGTTCCCCCCCCACGTAAAGGGTGGGATTGGGCCCCCCGGCATAGAGCCCTCCCCGGTGAAACCAGGGGGTCATGTTCAGGGTCTTGTCCCTGGGGGAGAGGGGAAAATGCATTATGACGTCGTGGGCGCTGAAGATCTCGTTGATGTTGTTCAGGGGCACCCCCTTGGGGCGTCCCGTCGTGCCCGAGGTGTAGAGGCGTGTCACCTCGTCGTAGATATGGGTGGGACGGGGAATGTCCGGATTGGTATGGGGTTGGTCGCGCACGTAGTCCTCGAAGGAGACGGCACCGGCAAAGGGTTTGGCTGTGCCGAAGGTATCGACCATGACCACCGTTTTCGGCTTATGCTGTGCCGTGTTGAGCGCCTTTTCCGCCGCCTCCCCATCGGCTCCGTCATAGAAAAAGACTTTGGGCTTGCTGTCGTCGATGATTGTCGCGGTCTCACCGTAGGAGAGGCGAAAGTTGATCGGACAGTTGATGGCGCCGATCTTCTGGGGAGCCAGGTAGATGAAGACCCATTCAGCACAGTTGTACAACTGGTACATGACGATGTCGGCCTTGCCGACGCCATCTTTTATAAGGGCATGAGCCAGGCGGTTGCAGTCCTCGTTGAGCGCCCGGTAGGTCCACTGGCGATTGCGCAGGTAACATGTCAGCGCGGTGCGGTCGGCATAGCGGTGGGTATTCCTGAGAAAGCCGTTGAGATAGGTGAAGTCGTTTTCAAAGGTGTCGCGGAACATGGAAATATCGTAGGTATAGTGTCTGTCATCCAGCATGTAATTTCTCCTTTTCAGTGGCAGAGGGGCTGCATGAACGCCTCCAATTTATATAACACTTTTTTACTACATTGAGTGTGCCAATTTTATTTATTCTATCACCAGTTGCAATAATTTGATTTTAAAGACTTTTCTGGAGAGATATTATCCGATACCATGTATTACAAATCACATGTTGTAGCCGCCCAGAGACGATTCACCCTTGTCCCGCCACCAGCGGTCCTCCTCGGGTGTAGCCAACGGAAGACATGTTCCCCAATGGCTACATTGCCGGGCGGAGCCGATGCTGCAAACCTCAATGGAGGGATTTGAGAGGCCGGCGGAAGGCGATGCTCAATTAGTTTTGGAAGAAGGAGGCTGCCGCGATGGTAAAGCTGAAAAAGAAAAGAAAGGTTGAGAATCAGGATCAGCAGGCGAAAGAATTGGCCCTGGTGGCGAGGATGGTGATGATTTCCGGCACCAGCCGTTCAAGGACTGCGGTGGAATAGCCCCCCTCCAGGAAGAAACCGGCTTTCCCTCCGCAGTAGTCCCGCGCCGTTTCCTGGATGAGGCGCACCGCCTGGAGAAAGTGCCGGTCTTCCACGTTCATCACCCCGAAAGGGTCCTGGCAATGGGCATCGAAGCCGGCCCCTACCAAAACGTAGTCCGGCTGGATCTTGCGGACCGCCTGGCGCAGGTTGTCGCTAAACTGGCGCAGCCATTCGTCCCCCGACGTCTCCAGGGGAAGAGTGATGTTGCAGGTGAAACCCGCCCCCGGCCCCTGACCGGTTTCATGGACATAACCGGAATGGGGGTAGATATGATCGGGGGTGCCATGGAGGGAGTAGTAAAAGACCGTGGGGTCGTTGTAGTAGATGTAATCGATGCCGTTGCCGTGATGGACATCGAAATCCACCACGAGAAAATTCGCAGCCGGGTGCCGTTTCCTGATGGTCTCAATGGCCAGGGCGATATGGTTGACGAAGCAGAACCCCTCGGCGCTCCTTCTGCCAGCATGGTGTCCCGGCGGACGGACCAGGGCAAAGCCGGCGCCGTTCTCCAGCAGAGTCTCCCCCAGGGCCAGGGCGCAACCAGCGGCGGCAAGCACAGCCCGGAAGGTATCGGGGCAGATATGATTGTCGGGGGTCATGAAAAGGGAGTCCTTCTGTCGGCAGGCTGCCTCCAGGTCCAGCAGGTACTTCTCTTCATGAACCAGTTGCAGCTGCGCCAAGGTAGCCGGAGGTGGAACCTGAAAGGACACGGGAAGGGAGTCGGGCAAGGCGGCACATCCCCGCAGAATACTCTCCAGGCGGGCGGGAGTTTCCGGGTGGCCTTCCCCCACTCGGTGCAGGAGGCAGTCGGGATGTGAAAAGAGCGCGAAGCGCCCCTCTCCCGAGGGAAATCGCTTCTCAAGGCTCCGCATGATCCTCCAGGGTAAGCAGGTAGCGCAGCTCAGAGGGGTCTTCCGCAGGGGCCGCCGTGAAATAGAACTTTTCGAATACTCGCCGCATGGGGGGGTTGTCGGCACGGACGTTACCGATCAGCACCTTCAGCTTTCTGCTGCGGGCGATCTGGATGAGCTTCTCCAGGAGCAGGCTGGCAAATCCCTTGTCTCGCATGGATTCATGAACGACGAAGGCCGCTTCCGCCTCTTCTCCCCCGTCCAGTACGTAGTAGCGCCCCACGGCCAGGATCACCTCCCGGGGGCCCTGGCGCTCCACGATGCACAACGCCATGTCCCTGCTCAGGTCAGTATTCACCAGGCGGTAAGCCTTGGCCGTACCCATTTTCTTCGGTTCGTTCCGGTAGCGCTGGAAGAGGGTCGCCTTGTCGTGGGAATAGAAAAAGGTCTGCAAGCGCCGCTGGTCCGAAGGGCGCAGGGGGCGCAGGAAGTAGTCCTCCCCCTTCACAGCCAGCCTGATGACCTCCGTCTCCCCCAGTTCCTTGACCGGTGCCGGTGTATCCCGTTGATAGGCGGGGACTTTGTAGGATTTCAGCATGTCGTCCAGGAGCTGGTCCCGGAACTTGGGATGGGCGATCTGGATCAGTTCCATGACCCGCTCGCGGATGCTGCGGCCGCGCAGGGTGGCGATCCCGTATTCGGTCACCACGTAATGCACGTCCCCCCTGGTGGCGCCAACACCCGCGCCGGGGCTGACCACCGGGACGATACGTGAAATGGTTCCATTCTGCGCCGTGGAAGGCATGGCGATGATGGGGCGCCCGCCGGGGCTCATGCCCGCACCGCGGATGAAGTCCACCTGACCGCCAAGTCCGCTGTAGAACTGCCCTGCCACCGAATCGGAGACGATCTGCCCGGTAAGATCAACCTGGGTGGCGCTGGTGATGGAGACCATCTTGCGGTTCTGGGCGATGACCGAAGGGTTGTTCACATAGGCGGTGCCGTGAAATTCCACGTGGGGATTGTTGTCCACGAAGTCGTAGACCTCCTGGCTGCCGAAACAGAAGGAAGCGACGGTTTTCCCCTCGTGCAGCCCCTTGAACCGGTTGGTGATGTTGCCGTTCTTGTACAGGTTCAAGAGCCCGTCGCTGAACATTTCCGTGTGGACCCCCAGGTCGTTGTAGCCGGTCAATCGGCGCAGCACCGCATCGGGGATCTTGCCGATCCCCGCCTGAAGGGTGGAGCCGTCCTCGATGAGGAGGGAGACATACTTGCCGATCTGCAGGGTCACCTCGTCCATCTCGAAGGCGGGCACCTGGGGGAGGGGCTGGGAAACTCGCATGAATGCCGCGATCTCGTCCTGATGCAGATAGCATTGGCCGAAGGTGCGCGGCATTTGGTCGTTGATCTGGGCGATGATGTATTTGGCCGATTTGGCCGCCGCCAGGACGATGTCCACGGCGACCCCGAGGGAGCAATAGCCTTGGGCGTCGGGGGGAGTGACCTGGATGAGGGCTACATCCACGGGAAGCACATCTTCCGTGAAAAGCGCCGGAATTTCCGAGAGGAAACAGGGGGTGTAGTCGGCCCGGCCGGATCGCACGGCGTCCCTGGTTCCCTGGTCGAGAAAGAAGGTATTGACCCGCAGGCTGTGCTCGTATTTTGGATCGGTCCAGGGGGTCTCGCCGATGGTGAGCAGGTAGACCAGCTCCAGGTCCATGAAGTACCTGGCCGACTCCAGGAAATGTTCGATGAGCGTATGGGGACAGGAGGCTCCGGAGCCGAGGAAGATGCGATAACCGTTTTTGATGAATCTGGTCCAGGAACTGGCGGTGATTTCTTCCATGGCTCCCCCTCATTCTTTCCTTGCCGCATTGCCTTGCTGACTGGACAGTAATCGACAAAGGGTACGGATGTAAAGGGAATTTAACTGTACAACCAGGATCCTGCCAATGGGGTGAGCCGCCTTGATCAGTTACCCCCGGAAGCCGCAATGGGCCTGGGTGGGCGAATTTGATCAGGTTGAGCGCCCCTTGCCGTAAAATCTCTTCAGCGGAACTGGTTTTCCCGGTAGACCTCCCGGGGATCACGATCCGGAAGAGGCCGGGAAACCGGGGAAGGCGCCGGTTCGGCGTCCTCCCCTACCCCCCCTGCCACGGCATCGTAGCCCTTCTTCAACAGCTGCCCCCCCAGGGGCACCCCGTGATCGACCGATTCCCGCGGCACCCAGATCTTTTCAGGCGCGCCGGGATAGAGGGTCAGTGTGGGGTTGTTGATCTCCACGTATCCCCCGCGATCGGCGACCGCCCGGTTTTCGGCGCATCCGGCAGCAATCAGCAAGAGAAACAGCACTGCAACGCGGTAACCTGTCATGTAATCCCCCCAGGCTAGAAAAAGTAAATCAGCGAAAAACGGAAGACATTGGCGTGCCCCAGGTCGGAAGTGCCGGCGGTGACATTGCCATAGCGGGTGCTCACGTACTGGTATTCCGTGGCAACCCTGACGGCGGCGTTCAGGTCGTAGGCAACGTTGGCATAGGCCTGGGAGCTGGATCTCTGGAAGTCCTTGATGCCGCTCTTCACGTAGCTGGCCTGGTTCCGCGCCCCGCGCATGCCGTAGCCGGCGGTAAAGCCCAGGTTCTGGAGGGGATAGAAGATGGCCTGGCCGAAATACCCGTACCCTTTGGCGCCGGTCTTGTCCCCCGCCGGTCCCACCAGAGGACTGACCGTGGCATAGTTGAAGGCCATGTTGGCGGCCGTATAGGCCTGCCCCTCGAAGGAGGCGGTCATCTTTCTGCTTTTGCCGTCGGCGGACTTCAGGAGCGGAACGAAGGTGTAGAAACCGTAGCCCCAGGAGTCCACCGTATGGGCATTGCCCGCCACCTCCTGATTCCCGTACAGGCCGAAGAGACCGGCGGTGAACGAATTCATGGGCAGCCCCCAGAAACCAGGGGCGACCCCCAGGGCCTTGCTGACGAACATGGCCTGTCCGGCAATATTGGGCTTGGCCCCCCAGGTCTCACCGGGGGTGCCGTTGGCCGTATTGCTGTTCTGAATGGGGTTCTGCAGGGCGGCGATCAACTTCAGGGAGTTCCGGTCGTCCAGGTTCACCTTCCGGGTCACCCGCAACTGGGGGACGCGCGGCGTAGTGGGATTGCCCGCCGTCTGGCCGTGGCCGAAGTCGAGAGTCGAGGCAGCCGCCGGGGCAAAGAGGTCCCAGGACTGGCCGAAGAGCAGCTGAGTATCGGCCCAGTCGAGGGAGCCGTAGGCGAGCCGAATCCGCATGTTTGCCGATTCGGCGCTGCTCCCCCCCGAGCCGAAGAAATCGGTTTCGATGAGGGCGCCGGTCTTGGCCCCCAGGAGAGGCGGACCGTCGGCCTTGAACCAGAGACGGCTCTGGCGGGCGCTGAACAGGGATTGGTCCTGTTTGCCTGCAACAGAACTGGATTTGGGTATGCCATTCGGCTGCAAAGTGGCAACCGTGCCGATGGTGTTGGCCGAACCCAGATTGACCGAGTTGTAGATGTAGTCCAGCTTGACGAAGCCGCCAATGGACAACTTGAATTTGCTGCTGACCGGGGAGGCCATCTTGCCGTAAATGCCGGGGCTCACCTCGCAGGCCGGATCGAAGTCGCAATTGTAGGTAGTCTGGGGCACATCCCGGGGAATTTCCTGGGCCGCCGCCGAAACTGCCAGCATCACTGCGGCCATGGTATACATAAAGAGTCTGCGCATCTGTATCGCCTCCTGTGTCATGCCTCAAAAGGTTCATGATTTAAATTCTGTTCATGCTGCGCGCCGCTTCCGTCAGTTCCCGGCGAAAGTCGGGATGGGCGACGCTGATGAGATTAAGCGCCCGTTGCCGGGCAGTCTGCCCCCTGAGCTTCGCCACCCCGAATTCGGTGACCACGTAGTCCACGTCATTCTTGCCGGTCGTCACCGACGCCCCCGGCTTGAGGGTCGGCACAATCCGCGAGATGGTGCCGTTTTTAGCGGTGGAAGCAGTGGTGATGAAGCCTTTGCCCCCATGGGAGATATTAGCCCCACGGGCAAAATCTGCCTGGCCGCCGGTACCGCTCCACTGCAGATGGCCGAAGGATTCGGAACAGCACTGGCCGAGCAGGTCCACCTCCAGGGTCGCGTTGATGGAAACCACCTTGTCGTTCTTGCCGATGTTGTGGGGGTAGTTCACATAGTCCACCGGGTGCATTTCGATGGTGGGATTTTCGTCCATGAACTCGTAGAGGCGTCGCGTCCCCAGGGCAAAGGTCGCCACCGACTTGCCCCGGTGGGTCTGCTTGCGGGAGTTGTTGACCGCGCCCGCCAGGATGAGATCGACCATGCCGTCGGAGAGGAGCTCCGTATGGATTCCCAGATCCTTCTTGTGCAAGAGCGCCTTGCAGACCGAATTGGGGATGCCGCCCCAGCCAAGCTGCAAACACGATCCGTCCTCCACCAGTTCGGCTATGTAGCCCCCTATGGCCTCCTCCACCGGTGAGATGGGGGGAATGGTCAGTTCCTCCAGGGGCTCCGCGCACTCGATGATGTGGTCCACCTCGGAAATGTGGATATGGCAATTGCCATGTGTCCGCGGCGCCTGGGGGTTCACCTGCACCACCACCTTCTTCGCCTTCTTGACCGCCTCCATGGTATAGGCCACCGACAGGCTGCAGGTGAAGTAACCGTGCTCATCCATGGGGGATACCACCGTCCCGGCCAAGTCGATAGGCCAGTATTCCCGCAGCAACCTGGGGACCTCGTGAAAATAATTGGGTATAAAATCGGCCCACCCCTTCTGCACCGCCTCCCGGGAAACATGGCTGGTGAACCAGGCGTTGACCCGGATGTGCGGGGACGAGTCTTCAGTGAAATAGTCGGGACAGAGGTGGTGCTGCTGATTGACGATTACCCCATCCAGTTCGTGTTTGCGTGCCGCCAGCGCCCTGACGAGGAGCGTCGGCTCGCCGACACTGATGGGAAAGCAGAGTGCGTCTCCAGATTTGACAACGGATGCAGCTTCTTCCGGAGAGCATAATTTCTGCCGATATTCCAGTTCATAGCCGCTTTTGGCATTTTTTACGCTGTCCATAGCGATGACTCCTTTGATGAATTGTGTCGGCAATGAACGCCCTGTAGGCCCCCTACTGGAGCAATAAGGCCCTGCCGGTAACCATGCGGGTGATCTGGTTGGTGCCTGTGTAGATCTGGGTCAGCTTGGCGTCGCGCATCATTCGCTCCACGTTGTTCTCTTTCATGTAGCCGGAGCCCCCCAACACCTGGACCGCATCGGTGGTCACCTGCATGGCAGTGTCGCTGGCAAAGGTTTTCGCCATCCCCCCATAGATAACGGCGCTTTTATCGTGTTCGTCCACCAGCTGGGCGGCCTTCCTGGTCAAGAGCCGCGATGCCTCCACGGCAGTGGCCATGTCGGCGATCATGAACTGGATGGGGGTCAGGTGGGCTATGGTCTGGCCGAACTGGACCCGCTCCCGGGCATGGTTCATGGCGATCTCCAGGGCTCCCTGGGCAATACCCACCGCCTGGGCGGCGCAGAATATCCGGTTCACGGAGAGGGTCTGCATGAGGTTGGCGAAGCCGGTCCCCTCTTCACCGATCAGGTTCTCGGCGGGAACTTCCATGTTCTCGAAAAAGAGCTCAGAGTTAATGGAGCCGCGCATCCCCATCTTGACCTCATCGCGGCCATAGATGAGGCCTGGTGTCCCCCGTTCCACGACAAAGGCGCTGATCCCCTTGGCCCCCTTAGAGGGGTCGGTATAGGCGTAAACGACAGTGACGTCGGCGACGGAGCCGTTGGTGATGAAGCATTTCTGGCCGTTAATGACGTACTTGTCCCCCTTACGCTCGGCGCGGGTCTTCATGTTCAAAAGGTCGGAGCCGGCGTTCGGCTCGGTGGCGCCGAGGGCGGTGAGCAGCTTGGATTCACCACTGAATCTGGGGAGGAATTTTTCTTTCAGTGCCGGACTGCCGCCATGGATGATGGGGAGCATGCCGTCGAACTGGCCGATGAGAAGCAGCGCCGTTGAGGCGCAGACGCGGGCGATCTCCTCCAGCACCAGGACGACGGTGGATATACCCATCTCGGTGCCGCCGTATGCGACAGGCAGCAGCGGATTCAAGAGCCCCAACTGGGCAAAAAGGTCCCGGGCATGTTCGGGGAAAAGGGATTTCTCGTCGAGCTCCTGGGCTCTGGGCGCCAGTTCGCGGTTGGCCACGTCGCGCACCATTTCTACGGTTAATCGCTGTTCTTCGGTCAGGTGTTTCATTGGTCGTCTCCTTATTTCAGTATTCGGATATTTCCGGGAAGGCAGTCGTGGCATCGGGAGAGAGCGACGAGCTACAGCGGCGAGCGGACACCCGCCGCACGTGGAACGGAGGCAATTCGCCAGTTCGAGCATCGTCACCATTACGCGGGCGGCACCGCAAGGTCCGCAGCTGTGGCGACAGAGCGAACGGACGATGTCGCGACTGCCTTTTTTCCATCAAGTTCCCGGATGAACCTTATTTTTCTCTGCTGTCCGCCTATTCTTTTCAGACAGCCTCTTTCAGTATTTCCCTGGCGATGACCAGCCGCTGGATCTGATTCGCCCCTTCGAATATCTGGGTGAGCTTGGCATCCCGGAACATCCGCTCCACCGGATAGTCCTGCATATAGCCATAGCCGCCGAAGACCTGGATGGCGTCGGTTGTGATCTTCATGGCTGCGTCGGAGGCAAAAAGCTTGGCCATGGAAGCGAGCTTGGTGTTGCGCTGCCCCTGGTCATAGAGGGCGGCCGACCGGTAAACCAGACCACGGGCAGCCTCTATGGCCGTGGCGCTGTCGGCGATGATCTGCTGAATCATCTGGTGCTCGCAGAGGGCCTGGCCGAAGGTCTTTCTTTCCCTGGCATGGCGGAGCATCTGGTCGAAGGCCCCTTCGGCGATGCCCAGTGCCTGGGCGCCTATGGCGGGCCGGGACATGTCGAAGTCCTTCATGGCCAGGTGAAAGCCCTTGTTTTCCTCGCCCAGCAGGTTCCCCACAGGGACCCGCACCTCATCCAGGTACATCTCCGAGGTCTTGGAACCACGCTGCCCGAGTTTCTTCTCGATCTTGCCCACGCTAAAGCCCGGAGTGTCCCGCTCCACCAGGAAAAAGGTCAGGCCATTGCGCCCGTTCTCGGAGGTGCGGGCAAGAACCGTATAGAAGGAGGCGACGGGGCCGTTGGTGGAGAAGCATTTGGTGCCGGAAATGACATAGTGGTTGCCGTCCCTCACGGCAGTGGTGCGGATATTTCCCACGTCGGACCCGGCCCCGGGCTCGGAAACGAGGTAGGCGGCCAGTTCACGCTCGGCAACGATCCGCGGAAGCACCCGGCCAAGGAGCTCTTTGCTGCCGCCATGGAGCAAGGGATAGCTCCCCACGGCCTGGATGATCAACAGCAGTGCCGACGAGGCGCAATGGCGGGCGATTTCCTCCACTGCCGTACAAAGGAGCGTCCCCTGGCTCTGCTCCGCCCCCCCATGTTCCGGGGGAAAGACCAGGGTCATCAGTCCCAGGTCCCAAAGCAGGGTCGCCACTTCTGGGTTGAGCTCCCCGGTGGCGTCGATAGTTGCGGCCAGGGGAGCTATCCGCTCCCGCGCCGCCTGACGGATGGTATCCGCGGCAATGCGAATCTCTTCGTTATGGGTAAACATTCTTGTTCCTCCTGGGTGCATCGGAAATGTCTTCTTTATAACGCTTTTTTATTACACTGAACGTGCCAACTTATTCAGCAGCGAATATATTTTATAACATACCGTAATTTAAAGCTATTTTTGCTATATACAATCACAATACCCTGTGCTACAAATAACATTATGTAGACATATGTCTACAACCATGCCTCGCCCCACCGCCAAACCGTCTGCGCGAGGCGTATCCAAAAGGAGACATGTTGACCTATGGATACACTTTCCATGGAAACCGAACTCAGGAAGGCCGCCTATTGCCGCTGCGGAATCATATTTATGAACGAGGTCGGGCAGGTTGCCGCTCTAAACAGAGACTTCTTCGAGCATGCAGGTCTGGACATCAATGAGGGAGCTATGCTTCCCCGGGAGCTGCGGGAACTGAACCCGGGGGAATGGGCTTTTTGGGGGAAGGAATGGTTCGTTCAGGCAGAAGGTTGTGACGGGCGGGTCCAGGTGCTGGTCATCCGGCCGGTCCGGACTGCCGATCAGATACTGGGTCCCTACGGGATCTCCACCCTCAATGAGGAAATGGTCCGGCTTGTTCTGGATAACCCTTACGAGGGATTGACGGTTGTGGATACCAAGGGTAAGGTGACGCTGCTCAGTTCGTCCAATGAACGCTGGCTAGGGCTCAAGAGCGGTGGAGGGATGGGACTGGATCTCACGAATATCGCTCCCAAGAGTCATCTGTCGGATGTGGCCCGCACCGGCGTGCCCGAACGCGCCCAGGTGGTCGATCTGCGCGGCAAAACCAAGGTGACGGTAAATCTTCCCATCAGGCGGGAAAACAGAGTCATCGGCGCCTTCGGCAGAATCCTCTTCAAAAACACCGAACAGGTGGAAGAATTGGCCGGGCGGATGCGGGCCATGGAGCTACAGGTGGAGCGCTACGAAACCCTGCTGGACGAGATGCGCGTGCATCGCTGCTCTTTCGACAATATCCTCACAAAGAACCCGGCCATGCTGGATCTCATTGACCAGGCGCGCCGCATTGCCGATTCTTCCGCCACCGTTCTGATTCTGGGAGAGAGCGGCACCGGCAAGGAACTCTTCGCCCAGGCCCTCCACGAGGCATCGCGGCGCAGGAAAGGCCCCTTTGTCGCCATCAACTGCGGCGCCATTCCCCGCGATCTGATCGAGTCGGAACTGTTCGGCTACGAAGAAGGGGCCTTCAGCGGAGCAAAAAAGCGTGGAAAACC
Source organism: Geotalea sp. SG265 (assembly GCF_022808985.1). GTDB lineage: Bacteria > Desulfobacterota > Desulfuromonadia > Geobacterales > Geobacteraceae > Geotalea. Next base: position 40,350 of record NZ_JAKZFT010000004.1, read on the forward strand.
CGGGAAATTCGAACTGGCAAATGGTGGAACCCTTTTTCTCGACGAGGTAGGGGAGCTCCCCCTGGACAGCCAGGCCAAGCTGCTGCGGGTCCTCGAAGATCGCAAGATCGACCGCCTGGGAGGCACAACCCCCGTACCGGTGGATTTCCGCTTAGTGGCCGCCACCAACCGCGAATTTGGAACCATCGTCAACAGCGGCAGGTTCCGCAGCGATCTTTATTACCGTATCAACGAGTTCCCCATTGAGCTTCCTCCCCTGCGCTCACGCCCCGAAGATATACCGTTTCTTGCCAAACACTTTCTGACTGAAATCTCCCGTCGCGAACGACTTCCCACGCCGAAGGTCTCCCCGGCAGCCCTTGACGCTCTCATGTCCCATAATTGGCCGGGAAACGTGCGAGAACTGCGCAGCCTCATGCGCCAGATGGCCTGGAAGGCCCAGGGGCTGACCATCGAGCCGCACCATCTCCCCCCCACCCTCCACAAAGGGCTCAATGCGGCAGTTTCCGGAACGCTGGAGGAGCAGCTTGCCCAGGCGGAACGCACCGCCATCGAATCGGCCCTGCAGACCGCCGAGGGCAACCGGGCGTTGGCGGCCCGCATGCTGGGCATCCATCGTACCGCCCTCTATAAAAAGATGGCCAGACTGGGGATGGATGACATTAAACCATAGGTTTAAAAACTTAGTATAAACAGCCACTACCTGGATGTGACCTTCCGGCTATGATGTCTGTTTGCGACATCACTACACATACCATCACACCAATTGCAATTAAAATTTGAACATGCTAATCCAAATGATATAGTTTCATCTATAGCCTTGCGCTACCGATTACCATGCGCAAAAAACAAACAGAAAGAGGAGGAACAACGATGAAGAATGTAAAACGCCTGGTTTTCACCGCTGCAGCGTTGATTGCTCTATCAGGATTTGCTTTCAGCGCAAGTACCAGCGGTAGCAGTATGGGCAGCTCTTCCGGCTCCGATACTTCTTCCGGCATGACTGGCAGCGGTTCCGGTGGTTCGACGACGGGCTCCTACGGCAGCGATACAGGCAGCAGCACCGGCGGCAGCATCGGCGGCAGCATGGGTGGTTCAACCAGCGATACTTACGGCACCGGCAGTGGCGGCTCGACCTCCGGCGGTTCTACCGGCGGCACTGAAACAGGCACAGGCACCGGCGGATCGACAGGCGGCTCTTACGGGTCGGACATGGGCACCGGCGGCGGCACCGGCGGCTCCATGGGCACTGGCGGCTCAATGGGTGGCACCTATGGAACAGGCGGCAAGGGGACCATGGGTTCATACACCAGTTCGACCCGCGGACACATGGGAACAAGAGGATACTGATAGTTCTCTCCACCTCAACGCAAAAATGGCCTGCTGATGCAGGCCATTTTTTGTTCATCACATTTCCGAGGAGGGCAGTCGTGGCATCGGGAGAGAGCGACGAGCTACAGCGGCGAGCGGACACCCGCCGCATGTGAACGGAGAGGCAACCAGCAACTTCAAGTATGGTGCCACATACGCGGGCGGCACCGCAAGGTCCGCAGCTGTGGCGACAGAGCGAACGGACGATGTCGCGACTGCCTTTTATTTCCAGGAAGTACCGGGATGAACCATTTTTGGGCAGCGCCACAGATGGGGGTGTTTCACAAACTTCCAAGGCTGATCAAACGCCCCCAGGTGCAAGGCGCCCGAAGTGCGAGGGGTGAGACGTACTTCCGGTACGTCGCAGCCCCGAGGATGAGGGCAACGCCGCAGATGGGGGTGTTTCATCAGCCGGTCTTCAACCAGCATCGCAGCATCTCCGCCACGCTCCATGCCTGAGCCACACACCCCCGCGGCGAATAGGGTTCTTCCGCATCGAATACCTCGTTGATGCTGCCGACGCATTTCTGGTTCAGCTGGTCCGTGAGTCCCTCCAGGAATCCCCGCGCCCCCCGCTTATCATCGGGATGCAAGCGGAGCCAGGCATCCACGAAAGGTCCCAGCAGCCATGGCCAGACCGTTCCCTGATGGTAAGCCGCATCACGGGACCTCAGGTCGCCGAAGTATTTCTCCTTGTAATCCGGATGGCCCGGGGCCAGGGTGCGCAGGCCCACCGGGGTCAGCAGCCGTTCTTTCACCACCGTCATGACCCGCTCCCAACGCGAGGAATCCAGCACCGGATGGCGTAGGGAGATGGCAAAGACCTGATTGGGGCGACAGGCTGAATCATCTCCTTGCTCACCGTCTACCACATCATAGAGGTACCCCCCCTCTTCATACCAGAAGCGCTTGTTGAAGGAACGACTCGCCTGGTCGGCAAGGGAGCCCAGCTGGGCGGCGTGCTTTTCATCGGATTCCTCCCGGCTCCATTTCTCCAGAAGCCGCAGGGCATTGTACCAGAGGGCGTTGATCTCCACTGCCTTCCCCCGGCGCGGCGTCACGACCCAATCCCCCACCTTGGCATCCATCCAGGTCAACTGGTAGCCTTCAGCCCCCTGGCGAAGGAGGCCATCCGTGGGATCGATGCCGATGCCGAAACGGGTTCCCGCCAGGTGCCGGTCGATGATTTCCTTCAGCTTGGGCAGGATCAGAACAAGGGTAGCCCGGTCCCTGGTTATCTCCACGTAGCGGTCCAGGGCATGGAAAAACCAGAGGGTGGCATCGGCGGTATGGTAAAGCCCCTCCGCCTTCCCTTCGGGAAACATGTTGGGTATGAGGCCGTCGCGAATGTATTGGGCAAACGTCCGAAGAATCCATCCCGCCTCGTTCAGCCGCCCAGTGCACAGGGTAAGCCCTTCCAGGGAGATCATGGTATCCCTGCCCCAGTCGGTAAACCAATGGTAACCGGCGATGACCGTGCGGATCTCGTCTCCCATGGCATTGGCCCGAACATAATCCTCGACCCTGCCGGTGGGAGAAATGATGAACTGATCGGCAGCAAAAACCAGCTCTGCCGGCAGGCCCGACTGCGCTTCCGGATGGGCGGCCGCCAACAGAAGGCGCCGTCGCTCCTTCTCGAACCTGAAGGCTTCATCGGTGGAAAGGGCGGCGATGGTTTCCCATTTTTCCGTTGAGGCCACGAGGGTGGCGTCATCCCCCTTGGCCAGATCGACGGCGAAATAGCCGGGGGTCCAGAGATCCCCCCTGTCTTCATAGCCACGGTTGTGCTCGATCCGATAAAAGATGTCCGGAATGGTCTTTTCTTCCAGGGTGAAAGTCCCATGCTGCCCGTGGAGCACCAGCCTGAGCTGCGGTGATTTTCTGCCGGAGGAAATCTGGTAGCGGTTTTCCACGGCCGAAAAGACATAGGAATCGATGGCCGGGGTATTCACCGGTGCATCATGGGGGCGAAAGTGGACGGTTGGCTGCAGCTTGAGCCTGACCCGCCGGTCCCCCTCCAGCATTCGGTAACTGACGTGGACGGTGTTCTGCTTGTGCAGGAGAAAGATCCTCTTTTCGATCACCGTCCCGTTCACATGGTATTGCCAGACCGGCAGCCCATCCTCCAGGACGAAGGAAAAGAGGTTATCGGCACCGAAGAGCTCGACCGAGCCATCCCCCTTCTCGTTGCCCCCCAGCATGACGATGGTGCCGTCATCGAACCTGAGGCGCTCGGTAACCTTGCTGAAAACCATGTTGCGTCCCATGGGGGTGGGATAGGCGGCAACGAGCAGACCGTGATAGCGGCGGGTCAATGCACCGCTGACCGTCCCCGCTGCATAGCCCCCGAGGCCGTTTGTCACCAGCCACTCCCTTTTGAGGAGCACTTGTTCCCGGCTCATGTTCTCTGCCGTGAAAGGCATCTCCCTGCGCACTGATGTCATAATCCTCCTCCAGTGGGGGCCGGAGCCAGAACAACGGCAGCATGGCCCAGAATTCTCCAGAAGTTTTCCGTCTCCGGCTCGGGGTAGCCCGAACCGCCGTATTCCGGCCTTTCGCTTGACCAGAGCACGTTCCATACTCCATTCCCAGGGGGAGCCAGCAGCGGTTCGGGCGCCGGTCGCAGCTTCAGTTCCCGCCCGAGATTCACCAGCAGCAACCGTTCTTCCTCCCCGTACAGATACCTGATGACGAAGCCCTCCGGGCCGAGAACGGCCCCATCCACAAAAGACGAAGCGCCGGCGCTGAAAACCACATCCTCACGCCTGAGTCTCAGCAGGTCCCGGTGCATGGCAAAGATCCGATGATGCTTCTCCCGTTCCTCCGGATGCAGGCACGACCGCTCGAATGTTGAGAAAGCGGCGGGGCTGTCCAGGCTCTCGATCACCTCAGCGGAGGCTATATTTGTGAACTGGCTGAGGAATTCCACCCTCCCCTTACGCACCAGGGTGGTCACCTCGGCACTGAGATCGGCGAAATAGAGGAATGGTGTGGACGCGGCAAATTCCTGCCCCTGGAAGAGCATGGGTGTACCGGGAGCCAGAAGCAGCAGCGTTGTGATGGCCCTGAAACTGCCTGGGCTCGTCAACTGGTGGATGCGGAATCCCCAGGCCGAATTGGCGACCTGGTCGTGGTTCTGGATGAAATTGACAAACGCCGATCTGCGTACCCCCCTGGTCGAACTTCCGCGGCGCTTGTCCTGCCAGAAATACCGCTGTCCCTGGTACAGGTAGCCGTATTTAACCGCCGAGACCAGCTCCTGGGGGGTCCCCAGGTATTCGCTGTAATAGGCCTCGTTATAGCCGGTGACGGCCGCGTGGGCGCAGTGGTGAAAATCATCGTTCCAGACCACGTCGAAGCCGAAGCCATCCTCATCCACCGGTAGCAGGCACCGTATCTGCTGGGGCTCGTTTTCCCCCACGAGGAAGACCGACTTGGCCCCCGCGGCCTGCCGCACCTTTTCGTTAATGCACGCCAGGATGTGACGGAAAGAGGCATCGTAAATCTGCTGGGTGGCGTCGACGCGCAAACCGTCCAGATGGAACTCTTCGATCCAGTAGGCAGCATTGGCAATAAAAAACTCCCGGACCGGACCGGATCCCTCGCCGTCGAAATTGACCGCCTCTCCCCATTCGTTCCTGTATCTATCGGTGAAATAACTATCGGAAAATTGTTGCAGGTAGTTCCCTTCCGGCCCCAGATGATTGTAGACCACATCGAGAATGACTCCCAGGCCGCAGCCGTGGGCCATGTCGACGAAGGCCCTGAAATCGTCCGGCCTGCCGTAGAGCCTGGTGGGGGCGAAAAGATTCACACCGTCGTACCCCCAGCCGAACCTGCCGGGGAAATCCGCCACCGGCATGACCTCGATGACGGTAATCCCCAGTTCAGCAAGGAGGGGCAGCTCCTTTATCGCCCCCTGCCAGTTTCCTTCACAGGTAAAGGTCCCCAGATGCATCTCGTAAATGACATTACCTTCGGGGCTTATGCCGCTCCAAAAGGTATCGCTCCAGGGGTAGGCGGGATCGATGATGCACGAAGGGCCATGGGGACCGATGGGCTGAAAACGGGAAGCGGGATCGGGAAACGCACCGCCGCCGTCAAGAAGGTAGCGGTAGAGATCGCCCGGTTTTGCATCTCGGGATTCCCCGGAGAAATAGCCATTTCCCTCCGCCGATAACCGCACCGTGAAGCGTTCAACCGGTTCGCCCTGGAGATTACCCTCCACCAGGGCTTCCACAAGCTTATGTTTTGGCGCCCAGACGCGAAAATGCACACCTCCATCCGCCATCACCTCCGCTCCGACGGGCAGTCTTCTGGCACCTATCATGGAGCCCCCCCTCAAATGAACATGTTTTAATAGTACCACACTCCCGCCACAAAAAAATATTTGACACCAAGCCCGACACTGCTAGTATTGGTAATGTTTAATTATGTATGATTAATTACAAACCGCGCCCTCGTTCCCTTTGAGGGACAGGAATGGGGGGGTGAGGCGCTACCTCACATCCTTCTGCTTCACCCTCCCCCTCGCCCCCTCCCGCTTATGGAGGGGGTATATATTTACCGCCAGGCGGAAAAAAATCCCTAACTGCCTAATCCGAAGGAGGATTTTTTATGACCTGTGGCAGCGTGCTTATAACGGGCGGCGCCGGATTCATCGGCTCGCACTTGGGGGATGAGCTGCTCCGGCGCGGTTATCGCGTCCGTGTACTGGATAGCCTTCTACCCCAGGTCCACGGACCGGAAGGGCGCAGACCCGAGTATCTGGATAGGGAAATAGAATTGATCAAAGGGGATGTTCGCGATCCCGACACGGTAAAAAAGGCGCTGGAAGGGATAGACGCCGTATTTCATCTGGCCGCCATGGTTGGCGTCGGCCAGAGCATGTACGAAATCGAGCGATACACCTCTGTGAACAACAACGGTACTGCCGTGCTTATGGAAGCCATTGTCCACAGCGGCAGGGTCGAAAAGGTGGTCGTTGCGTCCAGCATGAGCATTTACGGCGAGGGGCTTTACCATGACAGCCGGGGAAACGTGTACCACGGAGGCCGGCGAAGCCTCGAACAACTCAAGACCGGCACCTGGGAGCTCTATAACGATGAAGGGGAACATTTGATTCCTGTTCCCACCCCCGAGTCGAAAAATCCCAATCTCGCCTCGGTCTATGCCCTTTCCAAGTATGATCAGGAACGGATGGCCATCATCGTCGGCAACGCCTACCGCATTCCGGTGGTGGCCCTGCGTTTTTTCAACGTCTTCGGCACCAGGCAGTCCCTTTCAAATCCTTACACCGGCGTGCTGGCCATCTTCGCTTCGCGGCTTTTAAACGGCAATTGTCCCCTGATCTTCGAAGACGGGCTGCAGCAACGGGATTTCGTCAGCGTCTACGATGTGGCCCAGGCATGCAGGCTTGCCCTGGAAGTCTCCCAGGACTCCGGCCAGGTTTTCAACGTGGCAAGCGGCACCAGCCACAACATCCTTGAGGTCCTCGAACAGCTTGCCCAGCTCCTGCAGTGCGAACAAATCAAGCCGGCCATAACCAACAATTACCGTGCCGGCGACATCAGGCATTGCTTCGCCGATATTACGGCAGCCCAGACGCTGCTCGGCTACCGGCCGCTGGTGAGCTTCGAAGAGGGGCTGGCGGAGCTGGCGGAATGGCTCCGGGGGCAGATCCCGGAAGATTATGCCCCCATTGCCCACGCGGAACTTTCCGCTCGGGGGCTGACCCTATGAGTTTTCCGGCCAAGGAGGCGAAAAAGGCGGAGACGCTCCCCACCCATCTGGGCCTCGTGGAATGGTTCCGGCCGGGCGAGTTCGCCCGTGTCGAGAATGTCCTAGCCCTCATGAAAAAAATCGGCATCAGGAGCCTGAGGACGGGGGTGTCGTGGGCAGACTGGTATACGGCAGACGGAACAGCCTGGTACGAATGGCTGATTCCGCGCTTGGCCGCCGAAGTCGAAATTCTCCCCTGTTTCCTCTACACCCCTCCGTCAATAGGCATCGAGCCCAAAACCTCATCCCCTCCTGTGCGCAGCAAGGACTACGCCGACTTCCTGGACCTGTTCACCAGCCGTTTCGGCAGGCATTACGAATGGGTGGAACTATGGAACGAGCCCAACAATCTGAGCGAATGGGATTGGACCCTTGATCCCCACTGGACGAAATTCGGCGAAATGATCGGCGGCGCCGCCTACTGGATGAAGCAGCGCGGTAAAAAGACCATCCTGGGGGGCATGAGCCCGGTGGACGGCCACTGGCTCTGCCGCATGTTCGAGCTGGGGGTCATGGACTACGTGGACGTGGTCGGCATTCACGGGTTTCCCGACATTTTCGATTACACCTGGAAGGGCTGGGGAAAAAACATCGAGATGGTGCAGGAAGTACTTAACAGCAAGGGAAGCGGGTGCCAGATCTGGGTGACGGAAGCGGGATTTTCCACCTGGCAGCACGACGAACTGAAGCAGATGGGGGTATTTCTGGACTTTCTTCAGGCTCCGGCCGAAAGAATCTACTGGTACGGGGTCGATGACCTGGATCCGGCCCTTGCCGCAGTCAACCGTTTCCATCTGGACGAGCGAGAGTATTTCTTCGGGTTGCGCAAGTCGGATGGCGCCCCCAAACTCTTGTGCCGGCTCATGGAAGATGGAGGACTTCCGGCCGTTCGCCGTATTGCGGAAGGTTTTCCCGCTCCGGTCGCTTACCCCGGGGAAAAGGGAAAAGGGATACTTATCACCGGCGGCGCCGGCTTCATCGGCACCAACCTTGCCGATCGGCTGCTGGCTGCGGGGGAACGGGTCATCATCTACGATAACCTATCGCGGATGGGAGTGGAGAAGAACCTGCTCTGGCTCCGGGAAAAATACGGCGACCGGCTCGAAGTGCGCATTGCCGACATCCGCAACACCCTCTCTTTGGAACAGGCGGTTGCAGAGGCAAAGAACGTCTTTCACTTTTCCGCCCAGGTAGCCGTCACCACCAGCGTGGAAAATCCCGCAGCCGATTTCACGATCAATGCCGCCGGCGCCTTTGCCCTGCTGGAGGCCATCCGCAAGGCGCCCTCTCCCCCGACGCTACTGTTCACATCGACCAATAAGGTCTATGGGGCGATGGACGGGGTGAAGCTGCTGAAGAGGAGCCAGCGTTACGAACCTGTCGATGCTGCCCTGCAGTCCTTCGGCATGGGGGAAGATGCTCCCTTGAATTTCCTGAGTCCTTACGGCTGCTCCAAGGGATGCGTCGATCAATACGTGCTGGACTACGCCCACACTTACGGCATTCAAGCTGCCGTCTTCCGCATGAGCTGCATCTACGGCCCCCATCAGTTCGGTACCGAGGACCAGGGCTGGGTTGCCCATTTCGCCATACGGACCCTTTGCAACCAGCCCATCAGTCTCTATGGAGATGGCCGCCAAGTGCGCGATCTGCTCTTCGTGGAGGATCTGGTGGATGCCTTCCTTCTCGCCCGGCAGTTGATGCCCCGGATATCGGGACAGGCCTTCAATATCGGCGGGGGACCGGAGCGGTCGGCAAGCCTTCTGGAACTCCTCCAGCTGCTCCAGGAGATCCATGGCGACCTTCCTTCCATCAGCTTCGGCGACTGGCGAACCGGCGATCAGCGGTACTACATATCCGACATCAGGAAGTTTTCCCGCATTTCCGGCTGGAAGCCGCGCCATTCCGTGGAAGACGGAGTGAAAAAACTATACGAATGGCTGGCGGCCTCCCTAAAAACCGGCAGGCGGACCACCTCTAGGGATTTCCCCACCCCTCCCATCTATCCCTCGGCAGCAGCGGAGGCAATGACGTGATGCATTCCATGCGGGCAGCAGTCATCACAGGTCCGGGACAGGCCGGACTGACCCAGGTTCCCATACCCGATCCGGGGCCAGGCGATCTTTTGATAAAGGTCGAAGGATGCGGCGTCTGTCCGTCCAATCTGCCCCTGTGGCAGGGAAGGCCCTGGTTCACCTATCCAGCCCCCCCCGGAAATCCCGGACATGAAGGATGGGGAACCGTGGCAGCAATCGGTCCCTCTGCCAAAGGCTTCGCCCAGGGGGACCGGGTGACCTTTCTGTCGTCACAGGCTTACGCCGAGTATGACCTGGTCCCGGCCGAAGCGGCGGTGAAGCTGCCCTCCTCCTTGGACGGCAGGGCCTTCCCCGGTGAGCCGGTCGGTTGCGCCGTCAACGTCTTTCACCGCAGCCGCATCGAAGCGGGTCAGACGGTTGCGGTCATCGGTGCCGGATTTCTCGGCATAGTCTTTACGGCGCTGGCAGCCGCAAAAGGTGCCCGGGTGGTTGCCATGGGCAGGCGTGAGACAGCCCTCGATCTGGCGAAGAAATACGGCGCCGCAGAGACGGTCCGGATGGACGACCACTACCGGATCGTCGAGTACATGAAGGAGATGACCAATGGAATGGGCTGCGACCGGGTCGTCGAGGCGACCGGCTTTCAGTGGCCGCTGGATCTGGCCGGCGAACTGGTCCGGGAACGAGGCGCCCTCGTCATAGCCGGCTATCACCAGGACAGTCCCCGGCAGGTCAACCTCCAGCAGTGGAACTGGAAGGGAATCGATGTGATCAATGCCCACGAGCGGGACCGGAATGTTTATCTGGAAGGAATCCGGGAAGGTATCAAAGCGGTAGAAGCAGGACTCTTCCGCCTCGACGACCTGATAACCCACGACTTCACCCTGATGGAGCTGAATCGAGCCTACTTGGCACTGACCGAACGCCCCGAAGGGTTCATCAAGGGAATAATCCGGATGTAATCTCCTAAGAAAGGAAAACGAATGGGCAAGAGTCACACCCGCCGGCCGCGACTGGGCTTTCTCGGCACCGGCTGGATCGGGCGGCACCGCATGGAGGCCATCCACCGTTCCGGTGCGGCGGAGGTTACCGCCATCGCCGACATCGCGCCGGAGAATGCACGGCAGGCGGCACGGGTCGCCCCGGATGCGGTTGTCGTCGATTCCCTGGATGACCTTTTATCCATGAGGACTCTGGACGGCATCGTCATCGCCACCCCCAATGCCGGCCACTCCACCCAAGCCATCCAGGCTCTGGAAGCAGGTTTCGCCGTCTTCTGCCAGAAACCCCTGGCCCGCACCGCCGAAGAGACCCGGCAGGTGGTGGAGACTGCCCGCAGGGCGGACCGGCTCCTCTCGGTGGATTTCTCCTACCGGTATACGGATGGCTTTCAGAAGATCCATCAGCTGGCCACATCGGGGAGCCTGGGGGACATCTACGCCGCCGATCTGGTTTTCCACAATGCCTACGGCCCGGACAAGCCCTGGTTTTACGATGCCGCCCTCTCCGGCGGTGGCTGTCTCATGGATCTCGGCATCCACCTCATCGACCTCGCCCTGTGGGTCCTGGACTTTCCCCGGCTAAAGGCCGTCTCCAGCTCCATCTACGCGGGTGGGAGCAAGCTCAATGGCCCGGGAATGGTGGAAGACTACGCCGTGGCATCGCTGGGGACTGAAAACGGCAGCATCGTCCGCATCGCCTGCTCCTGGAACCTCCCAGCAGGCCAGGATGCGGTCATCGAATCGACCTTTTTCGGCACCAAGGGGGGAGCCCGTTTCAGCAACATCAACGGCTCTTTTTACGACTTCACGGCGGAACGTTTCACCGGCACCTCCCGGGAAACCCTCTCCGTTCCTCCGGAGGAATGGGGAGGACGGGCCGCACTGGCCTGGGTGGAACAACTGCAACATGGGGGCGCTTTCTCCCCAGCGACGGAAAATCTCCTGCTGACCGCAGCAGCACTGGATGCAGCCTATGGCCGTTAAATCTGCAACGAGGAAAAGATTCAGCGCCTGGAAACAGAAACAGGGCTTATCGGGAAAACCGTCGGCGTCCCCTCGGCGCATCCTCATGACTACGGACACCGTCGGCGGCGTCTGGAACTACTCCCTGGAACTGGCGCGGGGCCTGGCCAAGTACGACGTGGAAGTGGCCCTTGCCACCATGGGGCCGCTCCCCACCCAGGAGCAGCGGCGCCAAGCCTCCCACATCCACAATATCACCCTCCATGAAAGCGGATTCCGCCTGGAATGGATGGAGGACCCATGGGAAGACGTGGAGAAGTGCGGCGAATGGCTGATGCGCCTGGACAATGAGCTGAAGCCGGACCTGGTGCATCTGAATGGATACAGCCATGCCGATCTTCCCTGGAGCTGCCCCTGCATGGTGGTAGCCCATTCCTGTGTCCTCTCCTGGTGGCGGGCGGTTAAGAAAGAACCGCTTCCCCGGCGGCTCGACCATTACAAGGAACGGGTGGCACGTGGGCTGGCCCGGGCGGACCTGGTGGCGGCACCGAGCATGGCAATGCTGAAAGCCGTCGAGGGTAGCTACCTTCCCCTGGCCAATACCCGGGTCATCTACAACGGCCGTTGCAGAAAGAGATACCGCCCCGACAACAAGATCAACTTCATCCTCTCCGTCGGAAGGATCTGGGACGAGGCAAAGAACATCGGAGCCGTCGCCGGGTTGGCCCCCGCCCTCCCCTGGCCTGTCTTCGTCGCTGGAGAGGAGAAACACCCGGAGGGAGCAGCATCCCTGCTGGACAATGTCAGCCACCTGGGAAACCTTCCCCCGGCGAAGCTTGCTCCCTGGTTTGCCTCCGCAGCCATATACGCCTTGCCGGCCCGCTACGAACCGTTCGGCCTGACCGTCCTGGAGGCGGCACTCTCGGGATGCGCCCTGGTGCTGGGGGATATTCCCAGCCTGCGGGAACTGTGGGAAGGGGCCGCGGTCTTCGTCCCTCCCGACGACACGGATGCACTGGCCGATGTTCTTCAATCCCTCTGCGACGACCGCGATTTACGGGAAAGAATGGCGGAAAAAGCCTTTGAGCGAAGCCGCTTTTTCAACCCGAACAAGATGGCTGCCGAATATTTCGCTGCCTATATGTCCCTGAATTCCCTGAATTCGGATCTCCGCGGACAGGGAGCAGATGAAGCGGTGAATTTCGGCGGTTGAAAGGAATCAACGTCATGCGTATCGCCATGTTCTATCACTCGATTGTTTCCGACTGGAATCACGGCAATGCCCATTTCCTTAGGGGAATCGCCACGGAGCTCCTGGGCAGGGGCCACCAGGTCGATGTGTATGAGCCCAAGGACGGGTGGAGCCTGAGTAATCTTCTGCGCGAACAGGGAGAGATTGCCATCAGGCAGTTCCGCCGCATGTACCCGCTCCTGAACGGAAAACCGTACGTTGCCGATCGCCTGAACCTGGACCGGCTGCTGGACGGGGTGGACCTGGTCATCGTCCACGAGTGGAACGACCACGAGGTAGTGCGAAAGATCGGCGAGCACCGCAAACGGAACGGCCATTACCATCTCCTCTTCCACGACACCCACCACCGGTCGGTCACCGATTACGACTCCATGAGCGCCTACGACCTGTCCGGCTACGACGGAGTGCTGGCCTACGGCACCAGGATCAGGGATATCTACCTGAAAAGCGGCTGGACAAAGCGCGCCTGGGTCTGGCACGAAGCTGCGGATATTCAGGTCTTCTATCCCCACAGCCGCATGGATTATGCGGGGGATGTAGTCTGGATCGGCAACTGGGGAGACGAGGAGCGCAGCGAGGAAATCTGCGAGTTTTTCGTGGAGCCGGTGCGACGGTTGAAGTTGAAGGGAATGGTCTATGGGGTCAGGTACCCGGAAAAGGCACTGAAGCTTCTCTCCCGGGCCGGCATCGAGTATGGCGGCTGGCTTCCGAATTTCGACGTGCCGAAAATCTTCAACCGCTATCGCATGACCATGCATATCCCCCGTCGCCCTTACGCCACCGCCCTTCCCGGCATCCCGACCATCCGCCCCTTCGAAGCGCTGGCATGCGGCATCCCGCTGATCTCGGCCCCCTGGTCGGACTGCGACGGCCTTTTCACCGCAGGGGAAGACCTGCTCTTCGCCCAGGACGGCTTCCACATGGAACGGCAGATCAAGGCTATCCTGGAACAGCCCCTGAGAACCGAACAGATGGTCAACCACGGCCTGAAAACCATCCGGGAGCGCCATACCTGCAGTCATCGGGTTGACGAGCTGCTGCGCATCTGCACCGAGCTGGGGATGGATACCACCCTTCCCCGGGACCGGAAAATCGGGGGTAACGGATGAACAAAGGATTCTCCATCGCCTTCTTCGGCTCCAGCCTGGTTTCCTCCTACTGGAATGGGGCAGCCACCTATTACCGGGGCCTGATCCGCGCCCTGCACGGTCTGGGGCACAGGGTAACCTTCTTTGAGCCGGACGCGTTCGACCGGCAACAGCACCGGGATATGGAAGCCCCCCCGTGGGCAGAGGTCGCGGTCTATCCGGCGACGGAGGAAGGGGTCTTTCGTTCCCTGGAAGCCGCCAGGGGAGCGGATATCGTCGTCAAGGCCAGCGGGGTCGGGGTCTTCGACGAGCTCCTGGAGAAGGAAGTACTCTCCCTGAAGAACGTCCATAACCGGGTGGTTTTCTGGGATGTGGATGCCCCGGCCACCCTGGAGAGGATTGCCGGCAATCCCAGCGACCCCTTCCGCCCCCTCATCCCCGCCTACGACCTGATCCTCACCTATGGCGGCGGCGATCCGGTCGTCGCCGGCTACAGCGCGCTCGGCGCCAGGGAGTGCATTCCGATCTACAACGCCTTGGACCCGGATACCCACCATCCGGCCCCCTCGAATCATAATTTCTGTGCCGACCTGGCTTTTCTGGGCAATCGGCTGCCGGACCGGGAGAAGCGGGTGGAGGAGTTCTTTTTCAAGGCCGCCGACATGCTTCCAAACAAGAAATTCCTCCTGGCGGGGAGCGGCTGGGAAGATAAGGAGCGGCCGGAAAACGTCGCTTACCTGGGGCATTTGGGAACGGCCCATCACAACGCCTTCAACTGCAGTCCTCTGGCGGTGCTCAATATCAGCCGGGACAGCATGGCAAAAAACGGCTTTTCCCCCGCCACCAGGGTCTTCGAGGCGGCAGGCGCCGGAACCTGCATCGTCACCGACAACTGGCAGGGCGTCGAGCAGTTTTTCGAACCTGGCAAGGAGATACTGGTGGCCGATTCGGGGGAACAGGTGGCCCATATCCTGGAGCGCCTGACGGTAAAGGAGGCCTCCATCATTGGCCTCCATGCCTTTGCCCGGGCACGGGCCGAACATACCTACGCCCACCGGGCGAGAGAGGTGGAAGCGATCTTTATGGAAGAAACTGTCAATGTCCATTCTTTTGCAGGAGGAGCAGCATGAAAATCGTCATCTTCGGTCTGTCCATTACATCCTCATGGGGAAACGGCCATGCCACCACTTACCGGGGGCTAGTGCGGGAACTGGCGAAGCTCGGCCATGAAGTCCTGTTCCTGGAACGCGATGTGCCCTGGTATGCTGCCAACCGCGACCTCCCTTCCCCCCCCTATTGTCGGACCGTGCTCTATAACTCGGTGGATCTGCTCCTGGGGGACTACGGCCGGGAGATAACGGAAGCGGATTGTGTCATCGTCGGCTCCTATGTGCCGGACGGCATCGAGATCGGCAGATGGGTAACCCGCAAGGCCAAGGGAATCACCGCTTTCTACGATATCGACACCCCGGTGACCCTGGCAAAACTGGAACGGGGGGACTGCGAATATCTGATCCCCGAGCTGATCCCCATTTACCGGCTCTACCTCTCCTTTACCGGCGGCCCTATTCTGGAGCGGATCAAGGAGCAGTACGGGGCACGGGAAGCGCTGCCGCTCTATTGCTCGGTGGACCCGGAGGTGCACTATCCCCTGCAGCAGGAGGTCAAGTGGGACCTGGGCTACCTGGGCACCTACAGCACCGACAGACAGCCCCCCCTGGAGCGCATGCTCTGCGAACCGGCCGCCCAGTGGAAAGAAGGGCGCTTCGTCGTCGCCGGCGCCCAATATCCGGCCGGGCTCACCTGGCCCGAAAACATGCAGCACATCGAGCACCTCCCCCCGGAGCGGCACCGGGAATTCTATACCGCCCAGCGCTTCACCCTGAACGTCACCCGGAAATACATGATCCAGGCCGGTTATTCTCCCAGCGTCCGCCTGTTCGAGGCGGCAGCCTGCGCCGTGCCGGTCATCAGCGACCAGTGGCCCGGCATCGAGGAGTTTTTCATTCCCGGAGAGGAGATTCTCCTTGCCTCGACAGCCAACGAGGTGCTGGCGTATCTGCAGGAAATTTCCGATGAGGATCGCGCCGCAATCGGCCAGCGCGCCCGCAAAAGGGCGCTCCGCTCCCACAGCGCCGTACGCCGTGCCACTGAACTCTTGAATTACATAGCCGGCTGCGAAAACTTCAGGAGTAAACTTCCCCTGTCAGGTGGTACCCATTATGGATTATGCCGACTCTAACGGTATTGCCGATAAGATAAAGGCCCTATCCCCCTGGTTCCACAACCTCCACTTCGAGGACGGCACCCAGTCCGCGCCGGACCATTTCCTGGGGGACTTCCCCCGGTTCAAGTGGCTGCAGGTGGCCCCCTTCATCCCCGAAGACCTGAGCGGCTGCCGCGCCCTGGATATCGGCTGCAATGCCGGATTCTACACCTTCGAGCTGGCCAAACGCGGCGCCATGGTCACCGGCATCGACATCGACCAGCGCTACTTGGAACAGGCGAACTGGGCGGCTCGGCAATACGGGCTCCAGGACCGGGTGAATTTCAGGCAGATGCAGGTCTACGACCTGGCACGGGAGAGCGGCACGTACGACCTGGTCCTCTTCATGGGGGTCTTTTACCACCTCCGCTACCCACTGCTCGCCCTGGATATCGTCGCCCAGCGGGTCAAGGGGATGATGGTCTTCCAGACCCTGGCCATGCCCGGCAAGGAGATCTACAAGCAGGTGGACCACCCCATCAACGAACGGGCCTCGCTCCAGGAACCGGGCTGGCCAAAGATGGCCTTCATCGAGTACCGTTTCGCCGGTGACCCCACCAACTGGTGGATACCCAACCATGCCGCCGTGGAAGCCCTGCTCCGCTCAGCAGGCATGCGCATCACCGGCTATCCCGGCCACGAGATTTACCTCTGCGAACCGGACGAGGAAGCACCTTCCTGCATCACCACCTGGAATCGCGCCGAATACCTGGCGGCGCTGGGGGTCAAAATCGAGAACTGAAACTATAAAGCAGCTACCACGGCCGGGTCATCAGCACCCGGCCGTTTTGCATTTCCACTTTCTTTCCTTTTACAATTCAGACCATTAACAATTCTTTTAATTTTCCAATTGAGATGACCACATTTTTGGTGTAGTGATGGTGGTGGCTGACACTTTCGGATTGGTGCCCGATTAGTGGACCTGCTGGGGACGAGGATTTTGCGGGGAAGTTCACCAATTCACGGGCAGTGGACCCACGGCCACAGCGGCTGTGGGGATTCAGTAAGGGGAAACGATTGGAAACAGACCTAGATCGACCATTGAACCGGTGCAAGCCAGGCCAAAGGGGAAGTGCAATTAAGTAAGGTATTCCCGGAATTTCCCCAGAGTCAACTGCCCTGTCATTGGATAAAGGATAAGGAATGAGTAGGCCAATTAAAATCCCGGAACAGCAACTTGAGCGAGTTCATCGGCTAGAGAATATTTTGGCAGATGCAGCAGAGTCTGGGGACTTAAAAAAGGCAAAGATGGCACTTGATGATCTCCGCCCTGTCTTGGAGCGTTACCAGCACAGGCATAGAGTTCTTGAGGCCTATCTTAAATTATACGAATCGGCACTTGAAGCTTGGGATCTCGACACTGCGAAACAAGGATTCAGCTTTGTTCGGCGCGAGGCCAGCAGAAATACACGCCTCTTTTTAGAAGCTACAGTATTGTTGGCAGTAACTCACCTTCGTTGTCAGGATCTGCTATTAGCTGAACCACTTATGGCAGAAGCTCTTCGCAATGAGAACATTATAAGCTCTAAAACACAACGTGACATTTTCCGTCGTGAAGCAATTGACCGTTTTGACCAAGAAGGCGCTATTGCGGCATTGGCCAAAGTGCACCCAGAAGTAATGCATGAGGCACAGATTCACCAGGATGCCCTGAACATGCTTAGAAAGGGGCTCAATGAGCAAGACATTGAGGAGGAGTTGGGGGCGCGAATCCCCCAACAAGTAAAAGAATTCATCCTGAAGGTCGACATACTTTCACGTAAGCTCCTGCCCCACGAGACCAGACTTCTCCTGCCGAGCTCAGCTGATGTAGTAAAGAATCGTCAAGTCTCACAAATTCTTTTCCGAGGCGTAAAACGAAAGCTGTACGGCTACGTCTGCGATGAGAACTCTGAAACATATAAGGCTTGGGTACATGGGGGCCTTAATGCTCTTTGCAATGGAGGCTTCGTGGCCAATGCCGTTATTGCAGTTCTAGCTGATTCTAAAATCTTTGTTCCCTCTTTAGCCATTGGACTTACAGCACTTGTCATTAAAAAAGGGATCGGTAACTTCTGTGAGACTAACAGGCCAAAGCGCTTTATGGATCTACGGAGAAAGAGGGGCGCTAATAAGTAATCAGACATATTCGACCCTCGGGTGCTGCTGCCAAGCGGCAGCCCGTCCTGTGCTACAATGATGCAGGTTTATATTTTGTCTGGAAGAAGTCTTTCGACAGGGCTTCTTCAGGAAAGGAGCTTTACTTATGCGCAGTATAATTTGCCTGGTAATGGTAGGGAGCCTGTTTATCTCAGGATGCATGCACCACAGGGGATATGCGCCTCCGGGACAGGTGAAAAAAGCTACGGGATTCAATCCAGCTTCTGGCAAAATCAGGGTCAAATAATCATTAATGTCTGGCAATACCATTGGCGCTTGATCGGTTTTCTCTCTTGACTCCTGACGGCAAGGATGGTACCTTCCAACGACTCAACTCATACTCCCCTTTTAATTTAGCCCCGTGAGGTTAGCAAAGGTGATGAAGAGAGAACTCCCAAGATATCTACTTGTGAAGAGCCTCTCCGTCTTTTGCGCGGGAGGCTCTTTTTTCATGCCCGTTCATCGGCTGTGCCGACCCTGCTGCACCAATCTGATGTGAGAAAGGAGTGCCAAAGTGGGAACCGAAAACACCGTAATTCTCGATGGCGTCGGCGTCAAAAGAGCCCTCACCCGCATTGCCCATGAGGTGCTGGAGCGCAACAAAGGGGTCAAGGACCTGGTGCTGGTCGGCATCCGCACCGGCGGAGTTCATCTGGCCCATGAGCTGGCCTTGAGGCTGGAGGAGATCGAGGGGGAAAAGGTCGGCGTCGGCGCCGTAGATATCACCCTTTACCGGGATGATATCAAGGGGCACGCTGAGCACCTGCCGGTGGGTAAAACGGATATCCCCTTCTCCATCGAAGGAAAGAAGGTGGTGCTGGTGGACGACGTGCTCTTCACCGGGCGCACCATCAGGGCGGCCATGGATGCCATCATCGACCACGGCCGGCCATCGTGCATTCAGCTGGCGGTGCTGGTGGACCGGGGCCATCGCGACCTGCCGATCAGGGCCGACTTCGTCGGGCGCAATGTGCCCACCAGCTTGAAGGAAAACATTACCGTCGCCTTTGACGCCGCCAACAAGCCTGTCGAAGTAGTTCTGGAAAAGTAGCCCGTCGTACCGGTTAACGTCTGAAAAGGGGGGAATAATGGCATTCAAGCACAAGGACATCATTGGGCTGCAGGATCTCACCAGGGAAGAAATAGAGCTGCTGCTCTCCACGGCGGAGAACCTCAAGGAGATCAACAGCCGGGACATCAAGAAGGTGCCGACCCTGCGCGGCAAAACAGTAGTCAACCTCTTCTACGAGGCATCCACCCGCACCCGCACCTCCTTTGAAATAGCTGCCAAGCGGCTTTCAGCCGATACCATCAACATCACCGCCTCGACAAGTTCGGTGACCAAGGGAGAAACCCTCTCCGACACGGCGCGCAACGTCCTGGCCATGAAGCCGGACATCATCGTCATGCGCCACTCCATCTCCGGCGCTCACCATTATCTGGCCAAGCGGGTTTCCTGCTCGGTGATCAACGCCGGTGACGGAGCCCACGAGCACCCGTCCCAGGGGCTTTTGGACATGCTGACCATGCGCCAGAAATACGGCAAGCTGGAAGGACTCAAGGTCGCCATCGTCGGCGACATCACCCACAGCCGTGTGGCCCGCTCCGATATCTTCGGCCTCACAAAGATGGGCGCCAACGTCTTTCTCGCTGGCCCACCGACCATGATGCCCCCAGGTATCGAGCGGCTGGGCAACGTCACCGTCTGCAAAGACATGCGCGAGGCGGTCGATGGTGCGGACGTGGTGATGATGCTGCGCATCCAGCTGGAGCGCCAGGGGAAGACCCTGCTCCCCACCATGAAGGAGTATTCCCGCTACTTCGGCCTGAACAGAAACCTGCTGCAGCTGGCGAAGAAGGACGCCATGGTCATGCACCCGGGCCCCATCAACCGGGGCGTCGAACTGAACTCGGATGTTGCCGACAGCGACCAGTCCCATGTTCTCAAGCAGGTGGAAAACGGCGTCGCCGTGAGGATGTCCATGCTATATCATGTGAGTGGCGGCGAACTGCCTACTGAATAAAAACCGTTCTATGTTCTAAGTTCTAGGTTCAAGGTTAAAAAGCTTGAAACATAGAACTTAGAACCTAGAACATAGAACCTTTACAAGAGGTGAAACTATGAACTTGCTGATAAAAGGAGGGCGGGTTGTTGACCCGTCGCAGAACATCGATGAAACTCAGGACCTTTTGGTGGTGGACGGCACCATCAAGGAACTGGGCAAAGGATTGAAAGCCCCCGCCGGCGCCGAGGTGATCGATGCCGCCGGGCTTGTGGTCACGCCGGGGTTGATCGACATGCACGTCCATCTGCGCGATCCGGGGCTGGAATACAAGGAAGACATCGTCACCGGCTCAAAAGCTGCCGCAGCCGGCGGATTCACTTCCGTTGCCTGCATGCCCAACACCAAGCCGGTCAACGACAACAAGGCCATCACCTCCTATATCCTGACCAAAGCCAAGGCAGAAGCCCTGGTCAATGTTTTCCCGGTGGGAGCCATTACCCAGGGGAGCAAGGGAGAGAATCTGGCCGAGATGGGAGAACTGAAGGAAGCGGGCTGCGTCGCCGTTTCCGATGACGGCCGTCCGGTGGTCAACGCCGAGCTCATGCGCCGGGCCCTTGAGTATGCCAAAGG
This sequence comes from Geotalea sp. SG265, assembly GCF_022808985.1. GTDB lineage: Bacteria > Desulfobacterota > Desulfuromonadia > Geobacterales > Geobacteraceae > Geotalea. Next base: position 60,883 of record NZ_JAKZFT010000004.1, read on the forward strand.
GATGGGGATTATGGTCATCACCCATTCGGAGGAACTGGCACTTTTGGGTGAAGGGGTGATGAACGAGGGATTCACCGCCACCGAGCTGGGGCTGAAGGGAATTCCCTGGGCTGCAGAGGATGTGGCCGTCGCCCGCGACGTCTATCTTGCAGAGTTCACCAATTCCCCCATCCATATCGCCCACATCTCCACCAAAGGATCGGTGCGGATCATCAAGAACGCCAAAGCGCGCGGCGTGCAGGTTACCTGCGAAACCGCACCCCACTATTTCTCCCTCACCGACGAGGCTGTGCGTGGCTATGAAACCAACGCCAAGATGAACCCGCCGCTCCGGGAAGCAGACGACGTGGCCGCCATCAAGGCAGGTCTGGCCGACGGCACCATCGACGCCATCGCCACCGACCATGCCCCCCATCACCTGGACGAGAAGGATGTTGAATTCAACCTGGCGATGAACGGCATCATCGGCCTGGAAACATCCCTCCCCCTCTCCCTGAAGCTGGTGGAAGACAAGGTGCTGGATATGAAGGCCCTGATTGAAAAGATGGCTGTTAAACCGGCACAGATCCTGGGGCTCGACCGGGGGACACTCAAAGCAGGAACCCCAGCCGACGTCACCATCATCGACCCCAAAGCGGAATGGGTGGTAGAAGCGGACAAGCTCGCCAGCAAATCGAAAAACTCCCCCTTCCTCGGCCAGAAGATGAAGGGTGTTGCCGCCTACACCATCGTAGGCGGGAAAGTGGTATTCAAAAGATAATCGAACAGTAGCAGCGGCTATTGAAGCAAGGGAGATAGAGATGAAAGCAGTTTTGGCGCTCGCCGACGGGCGCATCTTCAAAGGCAGATCGTTCGGCGCATCGGGGGAAGCAACCGGCGAGGTGGTCTTCAACACCGCCATGACCGGGTACCAGGAAGTTCTCACCGATCCGTCGTACAAGGGGCAGATGGTCACCATGACCTACACCCAGATGGGCAATACCGGCATCAATCCGGAAGACATCGAAAGCAAGCAGCTCTATCTTTCCGGCTTCATCGTCAAGGAATACCACGACCACTACTCCAACTGGCGCGCCACCATGAGCTTGGATGCCTATCTGAAGGAAAACGGCGTCGTTGGCATCCAGGGGCTCGACACCCGCGCCCTGACCCGGCACCTGCGAGACCATGGTGCCCAGAACGGCATCATCTCCACCACAGATTTCGATCCGGAGAGCCTGGTGAAAAAGGCCCGGGGGATCCCGAGCATGGCCGGCCTGGATCTGGCTTCCGGCGTCAGCACCGACAAGCCATATCACTGGACCCAGGGGCTGTGGGACCTGGAGGGGGGCTACCCGGAAGTCGATCCGAAAAACCTCAAGTACAAGGTGGTGGCCTACGATTTCGGCATCAAGTACAACATCCTCCGCTGCCTGGTGGATGCGGGCTGCGATGTGACGGTAGTTCCCGCCACCTTCCCGGCGGAGGAGGCGCTGGCCATGAACCCGGACGGCATCTTTCTCTCCAACGGCCCCGGTGATCCGGAGCCCCTGGTCAAGGTGCAGGAAGAGATCCGTAAGTTCGTCGGCAAGAAGCCGATCTTCGGCATCTGCCTGGGTCATCAGCTCCTGGGACTCGCCCTGGGTGGCAAAACCGTGAAGCTGAAATTCGGCAACCACGGCTCCAACTTGCCGGTCATGGATATGGAAACGCGCAAGGTGGAGATCACCGCCCAGAACCACGGCTTTGCCGTCGATCTGGATTCACTGGGTGATGTGGCCTGTCTGGGGCACGAGAACCTGAACGACCAGACCGTCGAGGGCATCAGGCACTGCAAACTGCCCATATACTCCGTCCAGCATCATCCGGAGGCGTCGCCGGGGCCGCACGACTCACACTATTTGTTTGCGCGGTTTACCCAATTGATGGAATGCCATAAGGCACTGTAAGGAGTAAGGAGTGAGGTGTGAGGAAAAGACAATGGATCAAACCTCACTCCTCGCGCCTCACTCCTCACCGATGAGCTACCTCGATCTTTTTCAATCTGGTGAATTGCTACAGCGCATCTGCGCTGCATGGCAACGGCTGCAGAGCTGCGATCTCTGCCCCCATGACTGTGGGATCAACCGGCTGTCCGGAGAAACTGGGATCTGCCGCAGCGGTGCTTTGCCCAAAATTGCCTCGGCTAATGTCCATCGGGGAGAGGAGCCGCCAATCTCCGGCAGCCGCGGCTCGGGAACGATCTTCTTTTCCAACTGCAACCTCTCCTGTCGCTTCTGCCAGAACTTCCCCATCAGCCAACTGGGCAATGGTGGAGAGCTGAGCATCCGGGAGCTGGCAGAGAAGATGCTCAAGCTGCAACGGCAACGGGTGCACAACATCAACCTGGTTACGCCAAGCCATTTTCTGCCCCAGTTTCTGGCTGCGCTGTACATAGCCATAAAGGAAGGCTTCAATCTTCCCATCGTCTGGAATTCCAACGGCTATGAGAACGTGGATGTCCTGCAGCTGCTCGACGGAGTTGTGGATATTTATCTGCCGGACATGAAATATGCGGATGATGCTCCCGCCAGAGCCCTTTCCGGCGCGCCGGGTTATGCCGGGATCAATCGTCTGGCGGTGCGCGAAATGCTGCGCCAGGTTGGCCACCTGCAGGTTGATGATGAAGGCATCGGCACCCGTGGTTTGATCGTGCGGCACCTGGTTCTGCCGAACCAGCAGGCGGGAAGCACCAAGACACTCCCCTGGATTGCCGAAAACCTTGGAGAGGCAACCCATGTGGCGCTGATGAGCCAATATTTTCCAGCCCATATGGCCTTGGCAACGCCGGGCATCGATCGGGCACTTAACGCCGATGAGTATGACGCAGCGGTGGAGGCTTTGGAGGAGGCGGGCTTGGAAAACGGCTGGGTGCAGGAGCTGGAAAAGGAGCGCCGACCGGTATGAGAACGGTTGTTCTATTGATCATCTCCAACGTCTTCATGACCTTTGCCTGGTATGCGCACCTGAAGAACCTGCAAAACCGGCACTGGCTGATAGCCGTGGTCGTCTCCTGGGGGATCGCCTTTTTCGAATACCTGGTGCAGGTCCCGGCCAACCGGATCGGCTATCGCGGCAGTTATACCCTGGCGCAGCTGAAGATCACCCAGGAGGTGATCACCTTGAGCGTCTTCGTCCCTTTCGCGGTATTGTACATGGGGGCGCCGCTCAAACTGGACTATTTATGGGCCGGATTTTGCCTCGCCGGCGCTGTTTATTTTATTTTCAGATAATGGATCGGTTTAAATCATAAAGGAGTTGTAGAGCATGCCAAAACGTACAGACATCAAGAAGATCCTCATCATCGGCGCCGGCCCCATCGTCATCGGCCAGGCGTGCGAGTTCGACTATTCCGGCACCCAGGCCTGCAAGGCGCTGAAGGAGGAAGGGTTCGAGGTGATTCTTCTCAACAGCAACCCCGCCACCATCATGACCGACCCGGATTTTGCCGATCGCACCTATATCGAGCCGGTGACGCCGGAGATCCTGGCCAAGATCATCGAGAAGGAGCGCCCCGACGCGGTCCTGCCGACCCTTGGTGGACAGACAGCTCTCAATACGGCGGTGGCCGTTGCGGAGAATGGCGTTTTGGATAAGTTTGGCGTCGAGCTGATCGGTGCGAAATTACCTGCCATCAAGAAGGCGGAAGACCGGACTCTCTTCAAGGAGGCCATGCAGCGCATCGGCCTGAGCGTTCCCCGTTCAGGTCTTGCCCACAATAGTGCCGAAGCCATGGAAATCATCAAGGAAGTGGGGTTCCCGGCCATCATCCGCCCTTCCTTCACCCTGGGTGGCACCGGCGGTGGCATCGCCTACAACATGGAGGAGTACGAGAAGATGTCGGCTGCCGGCATCGATGCCTCTCCAACCGACGAAATCCTCGTCGAAGAGTCGGTCATTGGCTGGAAGGAGTACGAGCTTGAGGTGATGCGCGACACGGCCGACAACGTGGTCATCATCTGCTCCATCGAGAACTTCGATCCCATGGGAGTGCACACGGGAGACTCCATCACCGTCGCCCCAGCCCAGACCCTGACCGACAAGGAATACCAGATCCTCCGCGACGCCTCCTTGAAGATCATCCGCGAAATCGGCGTCGATACGGGTGGATCAAACATCCAGTTCGGAATCAACCCGAGAAACGGCCGCCTGGTGGTCATCGAGATGAATCCACGCGTCTCCCGCTCCTCCGCCCTTGCTTCAAAGGCGACCGGCTTCCCCATCGCCAAGATCGCGGCCAAACTGGCGGTGGGTTATACCCTGGACGAAATCACCAACGACATCACCCGGGAGACCCCTGCCTGCTTCGAGCCGACCATCGACTATGTGGTGACCAAGGTTCCCCGCTTCACCTTCGAGAAATTCCCCGCAGCAGACTCAATCCTCACAACGCAGATGAAGTCGGTGGGAGAGGTTATGGCCATTGGCCGGACCTTCAAGGAATCCCTGCAGAAGGCGCTCCGTTCCCTGGAGATCGGCTCCTGCGGCTTCGAATCGCGGCTCTTCGACATTACCGCCGAGACCCGCCGAGCGCTGACCGGCAAGGAGCAGCAGCTCCTCATGGAAAAGCTGCGCACCCCCAACTGGGAGCGGCTCTGGTACCTTGGAGATGCCTTCAGGAGCGGTATGACCGTCGAGGAAATCTTTGCCGCCACTGCTTTTGATCCCTGGTTTCTCCACAACATCCGGCAGATCATCGATAAAGAGGATGAACTGAAAAAGGTCGAGCTGAAAAACTCGGCCGAATTGAAGGATATTGTTCTGGATGCCAAGCAGTACGGCTTCTCAGACAAATTTCTTGGCAGACTCTGGGGCAAAACCGAGGAAGAAGTGCGGGCGCTGCGCCTGTCGTTGGGTGTCAAGCCCGTATTCAAGCGTGTTGATACCTGTGCCGCCGAATTCGTTGCCTACACCCCATATTTGTACTCCACCTATGAGGAGGAATGCGAGGCGGAGGCAACCGACAAGAAGAAGATCATGATCCTGGGGGGCGGCCCGAACCGCATCGGCCAGGGGATCGAGTTCGACTACTGCTGCGTTCACGGGGTCTTTGCCCTGGCCGAAGCCGGTTATGAAACGATCATGGTCAACTGCAACCCGGAAACCGTCTCCACCGATTACGACACCTCCGACCGCCTCTATTTCGAGCCCCTCACCTATGAAGATGTGTTGAATATCGTCCAGTTGGAGAAGCCGGAGGGGGTTATCGTCCAATTCGGCGGCCAGACGCCACTGAAGCTGGCTGTGGCCCTGGAGAAGGCAGGCGTTCCCATCATCGGCACCTCTCCTGATGCCATCGACCGTGCCGAGGACCGGGAGCGCTTCCAGGAGATGCTCCACAAGCTCGGCCTGCGCCAGCCTGAAAACGGCACCGCCCGCTCCTTCGAGGAGGCGGAAAAAGTGGCCGATCGCATCGGCTATCCGGTCGTCGTCCGCCCCTCCTACGTTCTCGGCGGCCGCGCCATGGAGATCGTCTACGACGTGGACAACCTGCGCCGCTACATGACCACTGCGGTGCAGGCGTCACCGGAGCATCCCATCCTCATCGACAAGTTCCTGGACGAAGCCATCGAAATTGACGTGGACGCCCTCTGCGACGGCACCGAAGCGGTCATCGGCGGCATCATGGAGCACATCGAGGAGGCAGGCATCCACTCCGGCGACTCCGCCTGTTCGCTCCCCCCCTACTCCATCTCCCGTGCCATTACCGATGAAATCCGGCGCCAGACGAAGCTGATGGCCCTGGAGCTGAATGTCAGGGGGCTCATGAACGTCCAGTATGCTGTAAAGGATGATGTCATTTATATTCTGGAAGTGAATCCCCGTGCATCCCGTACCGCCCCCTTTGTCTCCAAGGCCACCGGCAGGCCACTGGCCAAACTGGCAGCCCTGATCATGAGCGGCAAAACCCTTAAGGAACTGGGTATTACCGATGAAATCCAACCGAAGCATGTTTCCGTTAAGGAAGCGGTGTTTCCCTTCGTCAAGTTCCCCGGCGTCGATACCATCCTTGGTCCGGAGATGAAGTCCACCGGCGAAGTCATGGGCATCGACGACAATTTCGCCATGGCCTTCGCCAAGGCCCAGTTGGGAGCAGGAGTCAAGCTCCCCATGAGTGGCAAAGTCTTCATAAGTGTGCGCGATGCCGACAAAAAACATATTGTCACTGCCGCAAAAAAACTGTATGATAATGGCTTTGAGCTGGTGGCAACTCGCGGAACTGCGTCTTATCTGCAGGAAAAGGGCATCCCGGTTCAGATTATCAATAAGGTGTTGGAAGGCCGGCCCCACATCGTCGATGCCATCAAGAACAACGAGATCTGCATGGTCATCAACACCACCCAGGGTGCCCAGGCGGTTGCCGATTCATTCTCTATCCGTCGCAATACCCTGCTCCACAACATCGCCTACTACACCACCGCGTCGGGGGCAAAGGCGGTCGTTGACGGCATTATCGCCATGGGTCAGGAAGAACTGACCGTAAAACCGATTCAGGATTACCTGAACTAATCTCTCAAAACTAATTCGGAAGTGTTATGGGGCGGCTCAATGGGCTGCCCCGTAAAGTTACTGAAGGAGTAATACCACAATGTCACAGTCCGTACCGTTAACCAAAGAAAGCTACGAGTGCCTGCAGGAAGAGCTGAAACGGCTCATCAAGGAAGAGCGCCCCAAGGTGATACAGGACATCGCCGAAGCCAGGTCCCATGGTGACCTCTCCGAAAACGCCGAGTACGATGCGGCCAAGCACCGCCAGGGCTTCATCGAAGGCCGAATCCTTGAGCTGCAGGATAAGCTGGCTCGGGCCTACGTGGTAGATCTCTCCAACCTCAAGCCGGACAAGGTCGTTTTCGGGGCTACCGTCACCGTCTACGATACCGCCAGCGAAGAGGAAGTGACGTACAAGATCGTCGGTGAGGACGAAGCGGACATCAAGCTGGGCAAGATCTCCTGCACCTCCCCCGTCGGCAAGGCCTTCATCGGCCACAAGCTGGATGACACCGTCAAGGTCAACGTCCCATCAGGCCTGAGGGAATACGAAATCATCGATATCAAGTACGAATAGTCAGTTAATGGTTGATAGTGATTGGTAACTGGCAAAACAATCAAAGAGCGAGGTAGAAAATGAGTCAACAAATTACCAAGGATATGACTTTTGCCCAGGTGATGCGCCTGCATCCAGACGTGGTGAAGGTGCTGGCAAAATACAATCTCGGCTGCGTCGGCTGCATGGGCGCCCAGAACGAGTCCCTGGAGCAGGGCTGCAACGCCCATGGGCTCAACGTTGACGATGTGGTCAAGGACCTGAATGCAATTTTCTAGGCCCTGCACGCTGTTATTCCCTCACAAAAAAGCCGCAGTCTGCTCCGCGCTGACTGCGGCTTTTCTCGTTTTGTTCCTCTGATTTTTTATTTTGTCTGCATGGTCAGCTTTGCCTGCGGCCAGCTGAATGTTTCATTGACCTGCAGCACCTTGATGGTCGTAGCTGGGCTGGCCTTTTTCGCTTCAGCGACGAACTCTGGAGCAGTGCCCGTCAGGATCGGCAAGGCCCCGAAGTGCATGGGAATGGCCAGATCCGGGCTCACCAGCTTTACGGCCATGGCGGCCCGGCGTGGCCCCATGGTGAAGCGGTCGCCGATGCAGACCATCATGATATCGACCTTGCCGTATTCTTTGACCAGCGCCATGTCGCTGAAAAGATCCGTGTCCCCTGTATGGTAGATGGTTGGCCCATTCTTGATGCTGACCACCACGCCCCCCGGATTACCTGCATATTGCAGTCCTCTGGGATAACTGCTATTGGCAGGAGGCTCAATGGACGAGCTATGCAGAGCGGGCACGAAAGCCACTTTCACCTCACCATCCAAAAGGGAAACCTCTCCACCGAAGTTGCCGGTGGTGCCAAAACCGAACTGCTTCTCTGGAAAGCCGCCATACTGCACCATCGCCTTGCCCAGATCGAAGCTGGCCACCAGCTGGGCACCGGTTTTTTTGGCGATTTCAGTGCTGTCCCCAACATGATCGAAATGGCCATGGGTCACCAGGACCAGGTCTGCCTTTTTAATAGCGGCCAGAATTTCCTTTCCCTTGCTGTTTCCAGGATTGTTGATCCAGGGGTCCATATAGAGGACCTTGCCCGAGGGAGTAGTGATCCTGAAAGCTGACTGGCCATACCAGGTGATTTCCGTGGATGGAGCCGCCAGGGCGGTGGACAGAAGTGAGCTGATAAAACCAGCAGTTAAAAGAAGCAGTCGCAACAAATTCATGTTTCCTCCTTGATGGGCAAGATTTACAGCAGAATTAAAGTCGCCGTAAAAGATTATCATTTCATACCAGGTTTTCCAGGGGTTATGGAAGGCTATAGGGCATCCGGAAGTCCATCGCTAAAGATGGCAATGTACCACAGCCATTCCCTTATCCTGGGGATTAAAGCCCAAGCCGGGTTTGGCAAATACGTCCCCCGTCTCCCCCAGATCCGCCATCCTTGCGACCTCAAAAAGTTTTCCGAAAATAGTTGCTCCGGTCTCGCTCTCTCCGCCCGTTTGAACGCCGCGCAGCACTTCATTTCCTGCTGTGCTGATTCCATGACACTGGGGCTCAACGATACGCAGCCGGCCATTATAGATGAACCGGAGTACGGCCCTTTTCCTGATTGCTTCACAAATGATCCTGTTCACGTTGCACCTCCGGCAGGATATTTCTGTTTCAATTATAACAACCTGTCATACACTATTTCATATACGGTTTAATAGCTTAAAAGGCCATTCAGCTCGGGAAGGTAGCTCCGGTTTGGCCAAGACGGTGCAATAAAAAAAGCCGCTGCCAGACAAACTGGCAAAGCGGCTTCTCGAAGGTTAGATGATGCAGATACAATTAACGCGGCATGGGACAGTACATGTTGCCGTAGGGGCGCTTGCTCTTCGGCAGCACCTTGACGAATTTCTCCTTCATCACTTCCTTCAGGTCCAGCTTGAAGTCGGCACAGTATTCCTTGAGGTACGACTCCAACTCCTTCTTGTCCTCGGCGGTCAGATCGAAGACCCCAACCTCGGGTGACAGTTTGCCTTCGTCCACGCCGCCCCTGACGTAGATGACGCCGCCATGCATGCCGGTGCCGAAGCGGAAGCCGTGTTTAGCTTTATCGGGGCTGTCGGTGAACATGCCGAGGAGGATCAGCACCCCACCGGCCATGTATTCGCCGAAAAAGTCGCCTGCCTTGCCGCCGGCAATGAGAACCGGCCTGTTTTCATTGTAGGACTTCATGTGAATGCCCACCCGGTAGCCCACGTCCTTGAGGATGTGGATGCGGCCACCACGCATGCCGTAGCCGAGCACGTCCCCTGCATGGCCGTGAACAACGACCCGACCGGCATTCATGGTGTTGCCGATGTTGTCCTGGGCATTGTCCTTGACTACGATGGTCGCTCCATTCATGAAGGCACCCAGGTCATTGCCCGGAACGCCGTTGACGGTAATGGTGATGGGCTTGTTGATGCCGTCGCCAATGAAGTACTGGCCGTTGACGTTGACAAGCTCCAGTTTGTCGGCCCCGCCGGCCACAGCTTCACGGATCTTGGTGTTAAGGTCCCGATAATATACGCCATTCGCGTCGATTTTCATTTCTCACTCCTGTTAGAAGCAGTTCTATGTTCTAGGTTCTATGTTTTTGGTTGTAACCTAGAACCTGGAACATAGAACTTAGAACATGTTTAAATGACACCCGGGTTCAGCTTGGCCACCACCGGCTCACCGCCGCGGGGGGACCAGACATAATCTGGGGCGGGACAGATTTCGCGGATGGCCGCTTCTTCCGAAGCCATGTAGACGAAGTCGTCCTTGGTGGCGCAGACCAGCGGCCGGAGTTTAACGCGGTCGTTGAGGCCGATCAGGCCGTCGTTGCTTGCAAAGAGGATGGCAAAGGGACCATTGAGGAGGCCGCTGCCGTATACCTGGCGGATGGCGGTCATCAGTTGGCGGTCCTCTTCAGGGAGACGATCGATCATGTCCCAGAAAGGGGCGGCCAGGGCCATACTGGCAAGTTCAGGGCTCAGTCCGTGCTTGCGGATGAGCAGGTCGAGCATGTAGGCGACGACCTCGGTATCTGTGAGCATGGTGCAGAGATAGCCGTACATCTCCAGGTAGCGCTTGTTGATGCCGTAGGAGGAAATCTCGCCGTTATGGACGATGGACCAGTCCAAAAGCGTGAAAGGATGCGCTCCCCCCCACCAGCCGGGGGTGTTGGTCGGGAAGCGGTTGTGGGCGGTCCAGATATAGCCTTTGTACTCCTCAAGGCGAAAGAAATCGGCAATCTCTTCGGGATATCCGACCCCTTTGAAAGCCCCCATGTTCTTGCCCGAGGAAACGACGAAGGCGCCTTCAATCTCATTGTTGATGCGCATCACATGGCCGACGATTATGTCTTCCACTGTCATCTTCTGGAATTCAACGGCCTCCTTGTAATCGGCCGTTTCCAGCGGTTTGACGAAGTAACGCTTGAAGGCCGGCGGATTGGCAATGGCTGCGACACGCCGTGTGGGAATCTCTTCCTGGTGCTCGACGAAGAAATGCTGCTCCAGGTATTCCTCGGTCAATTGCAGGGCAAGCCCGCTTTCGTACATGAGATGGAAGGCATAGAAATCCTTGTATCCGGGGTAAATGCCATAAGCGGCAAAACCGCCACCGAGGCCGTTGCCCCGATCATGCATGAGGGCGATGGATTTAATGATGACATCGCCTTCCACCAGTTTCCCTGACTTGGAAATGAAGCCGGTAAGGCCGCAGTTGGAGATGTCCTTTTGAAAGTTGTGCGTTGGTTTATGTTTCATGAGGTGCAAATCCTCCGTTTAATCGGTACGACAGCTGTACTGGCGCAGGCGGTTACGTCGCGCCGCAGGGTCAGGCTACTTTCCCCTGGGGAGCAAAGAGGGTGCTGCGGATCTCCTTAGTCAGCTGGGCAAAGCCGAAATCCGTGGCCAGGAGCTGGCCCTTGAACGGGGTCACGTCCACCTTCTCCCGGATCAGTCCGGCGAAAATGCCGGCCCGGTCCACTGCTCCCACGAGGACGGCGCCGACGACGATTTTGCCTTGGAGCACTACCTTGCGGTACTGGTACTTTTCCTGATCCAGGTAGGTGAGGATCTCGAACTTCTTTTCGTCCTGGGGATTGGTAATGCCCATGGAGATGGTCGGCACTTTAAAGAGCTCGATGGAATTCATGGCCAGACCGCCCGCATAACCCTTTTCGCTGCCGGCCATGGCGGCGCCTGCCACATCACCCTGAATATAAGCATCGGGCCAGATTGGCATGGGATTCTTGCTCTTGGTGAAGAAATCGGCCGCTTCGGCAACGTCGCCGGCGGCAAAAATCCCTTTTACCGAGGTCTCCATCCGGTCATCAACGACGACGCCGCGATTGACCTCGATACCGCTCCCGGACAGGAAAGAGGCGGCAGGACGGACCCCGATGGCAACGATAACGGTGTCGCAGGGTATGAAGTCGCCGGATTTGAGCGTTACGCCGGTTATCTCGGCACCTTCTCCCTCGATCTTCACCACCGTATCCTCGGTGATGACGTCGATGCCGTTGGCCTTCATCTTCTTGGCAACGATACGGCCGGCAGTGCGGTCAAAGGCGGCGGAGAGGATACGGTCGGCCAACTCGATGATGGTTACCTTCTTGTCGATCTGGTAGAGCCCTTCGGCAGCCTTGAGGCCGATGAGACCGCCGCCGATGACGACGACCCGCTTGATGTCGTAGGCAAGCTCCTTGAGCTTGGCCGCATCATCCCAGGTGGTGAAGGTGAAGATCTTTTTCTTTCCCTGCAGTCCTTCGATGGGGGGCACAAAAGGATCGCCTCCGGTGGCGATAAGCAGCTTGTCGAAGGCGATGGTTTCATTGGAAGACAGCTTCACCTGCTTCTTCTTGCTGTCCACGGCAACAACCTCTGCGCTCAGGCGGAGATCCACGCTGTTCTTCGCGTAGAAATCCTCCGGCAGGTAGGCCATCTTTTTTTCCGTGATGGTGCCGCCAAGGAGGTAGGAAATGAGGGGACGACCGTAGGCGATGCGGTTTTCCCGGGAAAGGACCGTGATGCTTCCCTTGTCGTCTTGGTTGCGGATGCTTCTGATGGCGCCTGTTGCAGCGACCGAGTTGCCGATGATGACGTATTTCATTTCTGATTCCCCTCCTTGTAGACAAGGGCTCTGTTCGGGCATGCGTCAACACAGGCCGGGCTCTTCCGGTCAGGGCAGAGATCACACTTGTTGCCCTTCTTCTTCTCCAGGTTCCGCTGCACCGCTCCATAAGGACAGGCCATGACGCACGACCAGCAGCCGACGCATTTTTCCGTATCCATAAAGACCCTGCCGTCGTCCAGTTTCTGGATGGCACCGGAGATACAGGCCCTGAGACAGTCGGGCTCGTCGCAGTGGCGGCAGTTGGTGGAGAAGGAGACGACTCCACCATCGATTTCCTCGACAGTACAGCGGGCGATGGGGCGCTCCGCCTCATGGAGGAAGGCCTTGATGGGATCTTTTGATTTGGAGTGCTCGGTGATGCAGGCCACCTCGCAGAGATGACAACCGATGCAGGCGTCTTCGATGCTATAGATTCGTTTCATTGCAGTTCCTCTTATCATTTCCATAGGGCTTACAGGACCTGTAGGACTCATAGATCCTATTTAATCCCCTGCGGCCATGACACCTAATAGATTCATATCCTTTTCAGAAAGCCCAACCGCGCGCAGCTTGTATCGGTTGCCACGCAGGGACTCCAGGGCGTTCAGACCCATGCCGCCGAGAATTTCCTTCATCTCGTGCCCCCAGGCATGAACCAGGTTCACGAGCCTTTCGGCACCAATTTCAGGGTTAAGCCGCTTGGCAAGGTACGGATCGTTGGTGGTGATCCCCCACGGGCATTTGCCGGTGTAGCAGCGCTGGCAGAGGGTGCAGCCCATGGCCAGCAAGGTGGAGGTTCCCAGATTGATGGCATCGGCACCCAGGGCGATGGCTTTAATGGCATCGCCGGAGTTTCTCACGCCACCGCCAACAACGATGGAGACCTCGTTCCTGATCCCTTCGTCACGCAGCCGGGCATCTACCGCAGCCAGGGCCAACTCCATGGGCATACCCACGTTGTCGCGAATGACCTGGGGTGCGGCACCGGTACCCCCACGAAAGCCGTCGATGGTGATGATGTCGGCACCTGCACGGGCAACACCGGATGCAATGGCCGCCACATGATGAACGGCTGCGATCTTGACCGAAACGGGTTTCTCGTAGTTGGTAGCCTCTTTCAAGGCGTAGATCAGCTGGCGCAGGTCCTCGATGGAATAGATGTCATGGTGCGGCGCCGGGGAGATGGCGTCGGAGCCCATGGGGATCATGCGGGTCTCGGAGATCTCGTCGTTGACCTTTTCCCCTGGCAGATGGCCGCCTATCCCCGGCTTTGCCCCCTGCCCCACCTTGATCTCAATGCCGACGCCGGCATTGAGGTATTGCTCGCTGACGCCGAAGCGGCCGGAGGCCACCTGAACGATGACATTCTTGCCGTATTTATAGAGGTCCTTGTGCAGTCCGCCTTCGCCGGTATTGTAGATCGTTCCCAGCTCCTGGGCGGCGGCAGCCATGGCCCGATGGGCATTGAGGTTGAGGGCGCCGTAGCTCATGGCAGAAAAGATGAAGGGGTATTCCAGCTTCAGCTGCGGCGAAAGCTTGGTCTTCAGGGTCGGCTTGCCGCTCTTCTTGTCGTGGACCACCTCGATGGAGTGGGGCTTCTTACCCAGGTAGGTCCGGAGTTCCATGGGTTCCCGCAGCGGGTCGATGGAAGGATTGGTAACCTGGGAAGCATCCAGCAGCAGGTGATCCCAGTAAATGGGGTATTTTGCCGGATTGCCCATTGCGGCCAGGAGAATGCCACCCGTATCGGCCTGGGCGTAGAGATTGCGGATATGGGCCGTGGACCAGGACTCGTTCTTCTTGAAGACTTCCTCGTTGGCCCGAATAGTGATGGCGCCGGTCGGACAGAGGGCGGAACAGCGGCGGCAGCCGATACAGCTGGAGTTATCCTCGACCAGGACGTTTTCTTCCTCCACGTAGGAATGGACACCATAGGAACATTGACGAACACAGACCTTGCAGCGGATGCACTTGGCATCGCTCCTGTCGATGACAAACTCGTTGAACGACTCGTTGACAGTTTTATAAAGCACCTTTACCTCCCGGACCAGATACAGCGGTTTGCATCAGCAGCTTCGTTGCAGCCACAGTTATGCCAAATTCATGCCACTCACCCCATATACCCCACAACCATGCATAACTAGCGATTTTAGCGGCACGAACCATTAAATCAACCTTATATAAGCTGACAACCCCTTTTCCCAATCACAAAAACTGAGTACCCAAAGCACATACAGTATTTCTATTTTTTACACGAAAGATGACAGCGAAGCCTGCCGCACCACAATACATTTGCCTTAGGCGGCTGGAGATGTTAATAATCCATATCAAACTTTATGTATGACGGGGAATGGGAAATGCTGACAGGAAAACAGAAACGATATCTCAGGGGGCTGGGACACCCGCTGAAGGCGGTGATCACCATCGGCAAGGGTGACATTAATGAGTCCCTGATCAAGGAAACGACGGAAGCGCTTGCCGCCCACGAACTGATCAAGGTGAAAATGCTCGACAGCTGCCTGGTTGATCGGCATGAGGCTGCTGCCGAACTAGCCGAGTCGTGCAATGCAGAAGTGGCCCAGGTCCTGGGAAGGACCTTTCTTCTCTATAAACGGTCGGACAAACCGGCCATCGAACTCCCTGCGGAAAAAGGAAGCAAAAAAACCTCTGCCAAATAGACAAGGCGGGGTGGAATGCCCCGCCTTGTTATTTCATTTCAACACGCCCAAGGTTCAGTCGTCATCGCGACCGTGCCTCCGTTCGTGTTTCTCCCACTTGCGCTCGTCCTTTTCCCACCTGCGTTCTTCCTTCATACGCTCGTGCTCTTCTTTGCGGCGCTCCTTCATTTCGTGCTTGTCGGGCCGGAAGTGTCTGCCGCGGTAATGATCCTCATCCCCACGGTAGCGACGGTATTCTTCATCCCTGATGTAGCGAATTCTTTCGAATTTTTGTCGGCGGAGTCCCGGCGGCAGCCGCCGGTACGAGGTAACGACCCATGGACCGTTGTAGCGTGGGGAATAGTACCAGTTATTATTGCGATACACATAATATCTGTTGGAAATGTAGAACATGTCGTAGGGCACCCCCACGGCAACATAAAAGCCCAATGCAGACGGCACGATGAACTCGGGTGGCTCATCGACGACGAAATCCACCGGCGGTGCGGGGGCTACGGGAACGGGAACCGGAACGGCAGTCCTTCCCCCGCCATTGCCGATGTTGATGTTCATATCGAACCCCACCTGAGCAAATACTGGTTGCGCCGCCAGGACTGCCATGACCGGCACCAAAAGCAGTTTCTTCATAAACTCTCCTTTCTGTTGATGCCCCTGAAAACAAAAAAACCGGGGCCGATATCATAATTGATATTTCGGCAACCCGGCTGTCTTCTTGAGACCCTGTAGGCTTTCCGTCCCATCTTCGCAGATGGTTTAGTATTATCGTCTATCGAAGCACTGCAATTTTTTGCTCTAGACAAAATCTATCCCATAAATATTTCGTCCGTCAAGTGATTTCTCTCACGATAAAACCCGCTTATACCCTTTCGTATGGCTCGAACAGCCGCTT
Source organism: Geotalea sp. SG265 (assembly GCF_022808985.1). Lineage (GTDB taxonomy): Bacteria > Desulfobacterota > Desulfuromonadia > Geobacterales > Geobacteraceae > Geotalea. The sequence continues at coordinate 76,645 of NZ_JAKZFT010000004.1, forward strand.
GAACTCATCGAGGGCGAAACGGTCGGTCATGCCGGCGATGTAATCGCAGACCACCCGCTCCCGCCCTTCCCGCTCCATCTTCTCCATGTACTTACGGGGCAGCAGGGTCGGGTGAGAAATGTAGACATCGAAAAGCTGGGAAAGGTAGCGCTCCGCCTTCACCCGCATCCGCTCCACCTTGTAGTGATGATAAAGGTTATCCATGAGGAATAGCTTCAAGCGGCGGTTCTTCTCTGCCACCTGGGGGCTGAAGGAAACCACTTGGACATTGATCCTGCGCAGATCGTCCATGGTCTTGATGTTGTTGGCAGCGATGCAGGCAAGGGTTGTGTTGGTAATGTCGGTGATGAGCAGACCGATGATGGAGCTGATGGTCTGGCATTTAAGCCTTTCCGGATCGATTCCCGGATGTTGCCGGGCCATGGGCTCCCACACCTCCCGCCACAGGTCGACGCTCTCCAACTGCTCCAGAGTTATGTAACCCTTCTTGAGCCCGTCGTCGATGTCGTGGTTGTTGTAGGCAATCTCGTCCGCAAAGTTCATCAGCTGAGCCTCTATGGTCGGCACTACCCCGGGGAGGAATTCGGCTATGCTCCCCTCGGGCCTGTCGTAGGGGGATGAATGTTTGATTATCCCCTCGCGAACCTCCCACGACAGGTTCAAGCCGTTGAAATCCAGATACCGCTCTTCCAGTTCATCCACCACCCGCAACGACTGCAGGTTATGTTCAAAGCCGCCGAAGCCCTTCATCAGGCGGTTCAGGACCTCCTCCCCTGTATGGCCGAAGGGAGTATGCCCCAGATCGTGGGCAAGGGCCAGGGCCTCGGTCAACTCCTCGTTCAGTTTGAGTCTGCGGGCAATGCCCTTGGCGATCTGTGCCACTTCAAGGGAATGGGTAAGCCTGGTGCGGTAGTAATCCCCCTCGTGATTGACGAAGACCTGCGTTTTGTATTCCAGGCGTCTGAAAGCAGCGCAATGGATGATCCTGTCCCGGTCGCGCTCGAAGGCGGGGCGGTCGTCGCGCAACTCCTCCACATATCTGCGCCCGCGGGACAAGGAGCTTTTTGCCGCATAGCCGGCCAGGTCTGGTCTTTCCATTACATTTGCAGCTACAGGCATGGATATTTCCTCCAATTGAAAGAATATTTAATAGCAGACAGGGAGTGTGTCAATGGCAAACTTCCCCTTGACGGCGCGGAGCCGTTCATGGTAGCTTTTTAACCTTTTAAAAAATACCGTTCTATAATACCATGTGAGCCGAACAAGGCAAAAAATGGTTTTTGGAGAGATTGGCCATTGCGCATCATAAGCGGTTCCGCAAAGGGACGAAAACTTGTTGCACCCAAAGGGATGCGGGTACGGCCGACTGCGGACCGGGTAAAGGAAGCGCTGTTCAATATCATTGCAAACCTCTATAATGACCTGTCAGAGGTATGGACTCTGGATATTTTCGCCGGAACCGGCAGTGTCGGCATGGAAATGCTGAGCCGGGGCGGAGCATACACCGTATTCATAGACAATCACCGCCAGTCCGCAGCGATGATTGCAAAGAATCTGGAAATGCTCGGTTTCGCGCCCAGATCCCGCATCGTGATCGAGGAGGCACTGGTTGCCTTACCGCTGCTGGAAAAGAAGGGGGAGAGGTTCGGTCTGGTGTTCCTCGACCCCCCCTACGACAAGGGACTTACAGAGAAGGTTCTCGATTACCTGTCCCACTCTTCGATTCTTACTGACGATGGGATTGTCGTAGCAGAGTTTTCAGCAAAGGAAGATATACCAGCCGGTTTCGGCCCGCTGCAACAGTTTGACAGAAGGGTTTACGGAGATACCGTACTGGCGTTTTTCAATCAATCACCATAAAGGACAGTGCCATGCCCCTGAAAATAGCTGTTTATCCCGGGTCGTTCGATCCGATTACCTATGGTCACCTGGACATCATCGAACGGGGCCTGAAGATATTCGATAAAATCGTAGTCGCCGTAGCAAAGAACTCGGAAAAGAGCTCCCTCTTCACCACTGATGAGAGGATCGCCCTGATCAGGGAAGTCCTCGGCGACAACGACCGGGCAAAGGTGGATACCTTCAACGGCCTTCTGGTGGACTACGTGCGCGCCCAAGGGGCAACGGTCATAATCCGGGGCTTAAGGGCTGTTTCCGATTTCGAGTATGAATTCCAGCTGGCCCAGATGAACAGAAGCATCACGCAGGATGTGGAGACGCTCTTCATGATGACATCAGTCCCCTACAGCTACCTCTCCTCATCCATCGTCAAGGAGGTCAGCTCCCTTAACGGTCCTATAGAAGGCCTTGTCCCTCCCATCATCAAAAAGGCCCTTGACGCCAAATTCAACCGATGAAGCGGGCAAATGCAAGGAGAAACAACCATGATCGACAAAGAGATGACCATCGGTGACATTATCCGCAGATTCCCTGCAACGCTCCCCATCTTCGAACGTTACGGACTCGATTGCCACGAGTGCCAGATTGCCGATTTCGAGGCGGTGGAACATGGCGCCTCGGTACACAAGGTTGATATAGACAAACTCATCCGGGAACTGAACGAAGCCATTCACCCCTAGCAGGCCGGCAACCAGCCTGTCCATCTCCCCCCGCGCCCCTCCTGGCAAAACAGCAGAAATCCCTTTACATTGAAGGTATAGTTATATATTGTTACTTGTTCAACTACAGGTAATAAAAGGGTTCTATGGCACTGGACAACATTCGCAACTTCTCCATCATTGCTCATATAGATCATGGCAAATCTACCCTTGCCGACCGTCTTCTCGAATATACCGGCGCACTGACCGAGCGTGAAATGCAGAACCAGGTTCTGGACAAGATGGACCTGGAGCGTGAGCGGGGCATCACCATCAAGGCCCAGGCAGTGCGGCTCAACTACCTGGCCGACGACGGAAAGCAGTATGTGCTGAATCTCATCGACACCCCCGGCCATGTGGACTTCACCTACGAGGTTTCCCGCTCCCTGTCTGCCTGCGAAGGAGCCCTGCTGGTGGTGGATGCATCACAGGGGGTGGAAGCCCAGACCTTGGCCAACGTCTATCTTGCCCTGGAAAACGACCTGGATGTCTTTCCTGTCCTGAACAAGATTGATCTGCCTGCAGCCGAGCCGGAGCGGGTCAAGCAGGAAATCGAGGATATCATCGGCCTTGATGCCCATGATGCTGTCCTTGCCAGCGCCAAGGAAGGAATCGGCACCAGGGAGATCCTGGAAGAGATCGTCACCAAGATTCCGCCCCCCAAGGGAGATGCCTCCAAGCCCCTCAAGGCGCTCCTCTTCGACTCCTGGTACGACCAGTACCAGGGGGTCATCGTCCTGGTGCGCATCCTGGACGGCGCCGTCAAAAAAGGGGACAAGATTCAGCTCATGTCCAACCGCCGCAGCTACGAGGTGCTTAAAGTCGGTGTCTTTTCCCCAGCCATGTGTGAGGTGGCAAGCCTTTCCGCCGGCGAGGTCGGCTTCATCATCGCCGGCATCAAGGAAGTCCAGGACGCCAAGGTGGGCGACACCATCACTAACCTGCACAACCCTTGTGACGCGCCTCTGGCGGGCTTCAAGGAAGTGCAGCCCATGGTATTCTCCGGCCTCTATCCCATCGATACTTCCCAATACGAGCAGTTGCGGGATGCCCTGGCCAAACTGAAGCTCAACGACTCATCCTTCTCCTACGAGCCCGAGACATCACTCGCCCTTGGGTTCGGCTTCCGCTGCGGATTCCTCGGCCTGCTGCATATGGAGATAATCCAGGAACGCCTGGAGCGGGAATTCAACCTGGACCTGATCACCACCGCCCCCACCGTTGTCTATAAGGTTCACCGCCTGGACGGATCGATAATCACTATCGAAAGCGCCAACCAGCTCCCCCCGGCCCAGGAGATACAGTTCGTCGAGGAGCCGTTCATCCTGGCCTCGATCCATGTGCCGAACGAATTCGTGGGGGGCATACTCGCCCTGTGCGAGGAAAAGCGGGGAGTACAGCGGGAGATAAAATATCTGACACCGACAAGGGTGATGATCATCTATGAATTGCCGCTCAACGAGGTGGTGCTTGACTTCTACGACCGGCTGAAATCCATCACCAAGGGCTATGCCTCCCTTGATTACGAACATCTGGATTACCGACGCAGCAATCTGGAGCGGCTCAACATCATGATCAACGGCGAGGTGGTCGATGCCCTTTCGCTGATCATCCACAAGGACAAGGCCTATTACCGCGGCCGCGACCTGGTCTCAAAGATGAAGGAGCTGATCCCCCGGCAGATGTTCGAGATCGCCATCCAGGCAGCCATTGGCAGCAAGATCATTGCCCGGGAAACGGTCAAGGCCCTGCGCAAGGACGTGCTTGCCAAATGCTATGGCGGCGACATCACCCGAAAAAGAAAACTCCTGGAGAAACAGAAGGAAGGCAAAAAGCGCATGAAGAATGTGGGCAATGTTGAGTTGCCCCAGGAGGCATTCCTCGCCATCCTCAAGGTGGAAGGATAACGAGGGAAATCCCTATCTCAGACACCATAAAGGACACCTCAATGGAAGATTACAAGAACACTGCCGCGGAAACGGCAAACTCAGAACCGCAGGTAAGGAAAAAGCATATCGTTCGTGAATATGCCGAGTCCATTATCATAGCCGTCATACTGGCTCTCATCATCCGCACCTTCATCGTCCAGGCCTTCAAGATACCCTCCGGTTCCATGGAAGATACCCTGGCTATCGGCGACCATATCCTGGTCAGCAAGTTCATTTACGGCACCAAGATTCCCTTTACCAGTACAAGGTTGCTCAAGATCAGGGATCCCAGACGCGGCGACGTCATCGTCTTCGAATATCCTGAAGATCCCAGCAAGGACTTCATAAAACGGGTTATCGGCACCCCCGGCGATACCGTTCAGGTAATCAACAAGCGGGTCTACGTCAACGGCAAGCTCTATGCGAATCCCCACGAGGTCCACAAGGAAAAGGACATCATCCCCAAGGAGCAGAACCCGCGGGACAACACCGACCCCATCGTCGTGCCCCCCAATTCCTACTTCGTCATGGGAGACAATCGGGATCGTTCCTACGACAGCCGTTTCTGGAAATTCGTCCGAAACGACCAGATCAAAGGGCTCGCCTTCATCAAGTACTGGTCATGGGACAAGGAAAACTTCGGCGTGCGCTGGAAAAGCATCGGCAAGTTGATCGATTAGCAATCGCCAGTCCGACAAAAAAATCCCGTACACCAACAGGTGTGACGGGATTTTTTTTATGCTTTCGTGCGCTCCCAGTCGGCGACAGGGCCGGGAACAATTAAAAATAAGGGATGCGGATCAGGGTGGGCAATAGCCTGGAGATTTACCAACAGCGAGGGAGCGCGAACCCGCAATTTCGCCTTTAGATGCTCCCATTCAAACGCCAGCTGTCCAGAAGTAGCCTCCATCGTTTCGGCACCTTCCTGGGAGCCTATCTTCGACTTGTCGAAAACATAGCCCCGCCTTGAAGCCTCTCGCTGCACCTCTTGAAGATATGCGGCGATTGAAGCCGCCGGAGAGGAGGTCTCACGAAAGCGGATCAGTTGGGGATGCTTGGTATAGCCGAGAGTCTGCCCAGTGAGCACGGCCTGGGCCAGCAGCGCTTCCCGCCACAGGGCGACCAGCCCCTTCGTATCGAGATATCCGGGGTGTAAGGTCCAGAGGCGCATCCATTCCCCTTACTTCCGCTCTCCCTGCTGCAGGCGCTCCACCTCTGCCGGCGTCAATTCCCGGTACTGACCCGGCTTCAGCTCCCCTATTTCAAGAAAATCATATCGGGAGCGTTTCAGCCGGACCACGGTGAGCCCCACCGCCTCGCACATGCGGCGCACCTGACGGTAGCGCCCCTCGTGGATGGTAATGGAGATCCAGCAGTTGTGATCGCTTTCCTTCACCAACGACACCTGAGCAGGGGCCGTCCGCCCGTCTTCCAGATCCACCCCCATCTGCAAATGCTTCAATTGGGAGGGGCTCGCCTGCCCCCGGACCCGCACCAGGTATCCTTTGTCCACCTCATGGCTGGGGTGGGCAAGTCTGTTGGCCAGGGCGCCGTCATTGGTGAGAAGCAACAAGCCCTCAGTGTTGTAATCCAGGCGTCCCACCGGGTAGACCCGCTCCTTGATCTCCTTTAGCAGATCCGTGACGATCGGCCGCCCCTCCGGGTCCTTCATGGTGGTCATGTAGCCAACCGGCTTGTAGAGCAGGATGTAGCGTTTGCGTGCTTCCACAAGAATCGGCTTGCCGTCCACAGTGATCCGGTCGATGTCGGCATCGGCTTTTGTGCCTAGTTCTGTCACTACCTGGCCGTTCACCGTCACTCGGCCACCGGTGATCATCTTTTCCGCTTCCCTGCGGGAAGCGACCCCGGCCTGGGAGAGTATTTTCTGCAATCGTTCCTGCATATGTAATATTCCTTATTGGCCGTCCGCTTTTTCGTAGAACACCTTGCCGACCCGCTTGATGTGCTCGACCAGATCGGGATTGCTTATCTGGTGAAATAAAGATAAGTCGATAGTGTATGGCAGAAGCAGATCATCAAGCTCGTTTTCCAATTTCAAGATTTCTGGACGGCTTAAAGTCCCTTCTATAGTCAGGTCTATATCCGAACCATGATAGTAGTTGCCCTTTGCTCGGGAGCCATACAGAAGAACCCTATCAATCCCGGAATATTTGACGAAAACACTATTGATCCTGTTTATTGTACTTTCTTTCAGTCCGAATCGTTCCGAAGTCTCACTCGTCATGGACAAGTCCCTGTATTCTCTCGTTGAACCTCTGGAACAGTTCAAAATACTGAGATACCACCTCGCTGACTATTACATCGGCAATTTCTTCGTTGTAAGTATGAGAGGAGTTATTACGGCTGGTGATCATCTTCATCCATCCCTCGCCGTCTACAATGAGCCCTCTTTTGAAAGCCTCACGGATTGCATCACGGGAACCTGAAATAGCGACATTGCCTTGATAGGTGAAGTAGTCTCTCATCACATTCCACGCCAGCTCATAGGTAAATTCAAATGCCTTTACCAAACCCTGTTTCTCGATGTCGGAAAGTTGGCGTTCGTGACAAAGCTTCACCACCTGCTCAAGGTGCTTTAAGGCCTTTTGATAGTTACTGAATCGTTGGCGCCAGCGAACATCCAGATTATCCATGTTGCATTCACCCCATTTTTATGTACCGATGCATACCAATAACTGGGATTTATCAGAATATACCCCCCATGACAACAAAAAAAGGGGACCAGCGTCCCCCAATTTCTTGCGGCATTTCTGCATTCTTGATTTATTCCACAAACCGGGACATTTTCCTGAACTTCTGATAACGCTCCTCGATCAACTGGTCCGCAGGGATCTTGCGCAGTTCCTGCAGGTTCCGGCTCAAGGCCTCGTGCAGGTTCCTGGCCATTGCCTCGTGATCCCGATGGGCTCCCCCCAGCGGTTCGTTGACGATCTCGTCAATGACGTTCAGCTCCTTGATGTCCTTGGCAGTCAGCTTCAATGCCTCGGCTGCCTGCTCCCCCTTGGTGCCGTCGGACCAGAGGATGGCCGCGCACCCTTCCGGAGAGATAACCGCATAGATGGAATTCTGCAGCATGAGGATGCGATCGCCGACGGCGATGGCCAGGGCGCCCCCCGAGCCCCCCTCGCCGGTGATCACTACAATGATCGGCACCGTCAGGCGCGCCATCTCCCGCAGGTTACGGGCAATGGCTTCGGCCTGGCCGCGCTCTTCAGCGCCGATGCCGGGAAAAGCACCCGGGGTGTCAACGAAGGTGATAATGGGGAGCTTGAAGCGCTCGGCCATCTCCATAAGGCGGAGCGCCTTGCGATACCCTTCCGGGTTGGGCATGCCGAAGTTGCGGTAGACCTTTTCCTTGGTGTCGCGCCCTTTCTGGTGGCCTATCACCATCACCGGCTCCCCGTCAAGCCTCGCCAAACCGCCAACGATGGCGTGATCGTCCCCGAAATTGCGATCGCCGTGCAGTTCGTTGAACTCCGTGAAGATGAGCTCCAGGTAATCCAGGGTGAAGGGACGGTTGATATGACGGGCCACCTGGGCAGTCTGCCAGCGGCTCAGATTGGAGTAGATATCCGCCTGGATCTGTTCTGCCTTTTTTTCCAGCTTGCCGATCTCGGTCTTCAGGTCCAGGGTGTCGCCGGACAGTTCGTGCAGTTCCTGAATCTTGCGCTCAAGCTCTGCCAGCGGTTTTTCAAATTCAAGGTAAGTCTGTGTCGCCATTTATTGTGGTCTCCTTTGATTGCACTGAATTTGAAGCAGACGGTGTTGAACCGGCGGGGCTAGTCGAAAGAGACGGCATTATAACCCAGCAGATTCTTTACTTCCAGAGATAAATCTTCAGAGGCGGACAACATGCAGGTGTCGGGAAGGTTGATGGTAGTTCTGGACTGTTCCGGGATGACGATATGGAGGTAAGATCTGCAGGCTCCGGGATAGCGTTTGATGATGCCTTTCAGGGATTCCAGCTGCTCGCGGGCGACTCCCGACTGCAGCGTCAGATGAACGCGGCGGGTCTCCCGCTCGGTCAATTCCCTGAGCAGCGCCACGTCACTGGCGATGACCTTGATATTTTTCTCCCCCACTTCCACCGTGCCGCTCACAAGTATCGGGTCGTCCCCGCCGAGGAATTCCGCAACCCGGCTGTAGACCTTGGCCAGCACCACCACCTCCACCGAGCCGTGCAGGTCTTCAAGGGTTACAAAGGCCATTTTGTCCCCCTTCTTGGTGATGAACTCCTTCCTGGCGACGACGATGCCACAGATCTTCACCTCGGTCTTGTCCTTGATCTCAGCAAAATCGGAGGTGTGCACCGAAGCGAATTTCTTGATCTGGGCCGAATAACGATCCAGGGGATGACCGGTGATGTAGAAGCCCAAGGCTTCCTTTTCCTGGTTGAGGAAGAACTTGTCGTCCCATTCGGGCAGGTCTGGCAGAACTCCCATGCCGTTACCGTTCCCCTTGGTCATTTCCTCGACGCCGAAGAGGGAAACTTGTGCACTCTCCCGCTCCTGCTGTATTTTCTGTCCCAAGGACATGGCATCCTCGAGCCCCGCCATGAGCGGAGCCCGTTTGGCGCCGGTGGAGTCGAAGGCACCGCACTTGATGAGCGATTCCACCACCCGCTTGTTGACCTTGCGCTGGTCCACCCGCTCGCCGAAATCGAAGATATCGGCAAAGGGTCCGGCTTTCCTCGCCTCCAGGATCGCCTCGATGGCCGACTCTCCCACGTTCTTGACCGCTCCCATGCCGAAGCGGATGGAGTTACCCAGAACGCGGAAGGAAAGATCTGAGGCGTTGATGTCGGGGGGGAGCACCTCGATCCCTATATCCCGGCAGTCGCTGATGTTCTTGATGACCTTGTCCGTATTCCCCATGTCCTCGGTAAGGAGCGCCGCCATGAATTCCACCGGGTAGTGGGTCTTGAGGTAGGCAGTCTGATAGGCCACCAGGGCATAGGCGGCGGAGTGGGACTTGTTGAAGCCGTACTCTGCAAACTTGGCCATGAGGTCGAAGATGGCCTCGGCCTTTTTCGGATCGATATTCTGCTTTTCCGCCCCGGCAAGGAACGGAATCTTCTCCTTGGCCATGACCTCCGGGTCCTTCTTACCCATGGCGCGACGCAACAGGTCTGCTTGGCCAAGGGAATAGCCGGCCAGGACGCGGGAGATCTGCATGACCTGTTCCTGATAAACGATGACCCCGTAGGTGTCCTTGAGGATTGGCTCCAGCTGGGGCAGATCGTAGACGACCTTTTTCCTGCCGTGCTTGCGGTCGATGAAGTCATCCACCATGCCGCTTCCCAGGGGCCCCGGACGGTAGAGGGCGCAGACGGCGATGATGTCCTCGAAACAGGATGGCTTCAGCTTGACCAGGAGCCCCTGCATGCCGGAGGACTCCAGCTGGAAGACACCGGTGGTATTGCCGGACTGGAGCAGCTTGTAGGTTTCCTCATCGTCGTCACGGAGTGCGGCAATGTCGAAATCGGGGTTCTTGCCGGCCCGGATCAGTTTCACCGCATTGTGGATGACGGTCAGGTTCTTGAGTCCCAGGAAGTCAAACTTGACCAGGCCGATCTTCTCCACGTACTTCATTGAATACTGGGTGGTGATGGAGCCGTTCTTCTGGTCCTTGTAGACCGGACAGAAGGCCTCAAGGATATCGGGGGCCACGACGACGCCAGCCGCATGGGTGGAAGCATGCCGCGCCAGACCTTCCAGACAGAGGGCCACATCCAGCAGTTCCTTGATCTTCGAATCGCTCTCGGCCAGCTCGTTCAGCTTCGGCTCCTGCTGCAGCGCCTTTTCCAGGGTAATACCCAGCACCTCGGGCACCAGTTTGGCAATCTTGTCCACATCGCCGTAGCTCATGTCCAGGGCGCGCCCCACGTCCCGAAGGACGCCACGCGCCGCCATGGTACCGAAAGTGATGATCTGGCAGACCTTGTCCCGGCCATATTTTTCCGTAACGTACTGGATGACCTCCTCGCGCCGGTCCTGACAGAAGTCCACGTCGATATCAGGCATGGAAATACGTTCCGGGTTGAGGAACCGTTCGAAAAGCAGGTTGTAGGGGAGCGGATCAAGATCGGTGATGCGGATGGAGTAGGCGACCAGTGAACCGGCTGCCGAACCGCGGCCCGGGCCGACGGGAATGCCGTGGTCCTTGGCCCAGTTGATGAAGTCGGCAACGATGAGGAAGTAGCCGGGAAAGCCCATCTGCTTGATACAGTCCAGCTCGATGCGCAGCCGTTCGTAGTAGCCCTTTTCCTGCTCCGCAGTCAGGTCCGGATACTTGGCCCGCACTGCAACCAGTCGCTCCTTGAGCCCATCGTAGGCCTGCTCTTCCAGGACGTCATCGAGGCTTTTATCGTCCGGCTTGATGTACTGGGGAAAGTGGTAGGTCTTGAAATCAAGCTCCAGATTGCAGCTTTCCGCTATGCGCACGGTGTTGCTAATTGCCTCCGGCGCGTAATGGAAGGCGGCGGCCATCTCCTTGGGTGACTTGAAGTAGAACTCCTCAGCCGAAAAACGCATCCGGTTCGGATCGTTCATGGTCTTGCCGGTCTGGATGCAAAGCAGGACCTCATGGGCTCGGGCATCCTCCCGGTTGAGGTAGTGGCAGTCGTTGGTGGCTACCAGTGGCAGTGACAGCTCCTTAGCCACCTCCAGCAGGCGCTTGTTGGCCACATCCTGTTCGGGAAGGGTATTTTCCTGCAACTCGATGTAATAGCGCTCGGGGAAGAGCTCCGAATACCAGCGGGCGGTGGAGATGGCCTCTTCCATGCGGTTTCTGCCGCACTGGTAGGCCACCTCCCCCTTAAGACAGGCGGAAAGGGCAATCAGCCCCTCGCTGTGCGAGGCCAGAATTTCTTTGTCGATGCGGGGCTTATAGTAGAAGCCGTCCTTGTAGCCGGCCGAAACCAGCCAGGACAGGTTCCTGTATCCCTGCAGGTTCTGACAGAGGAGCACCAGGTGATAGGCGGAGGTGTCCCCGTTACCGCTCTCCTTGCTGGTCCGCGACCCGGGGGCGATATAGACCTCGCTGCCGATGATCGGCTTGAGCCCCTTGTCCTTGCACTTGATGTAGAACTCGATGGCGCCGAACATGTTGCCGTGGTCGGTGATGGCCGCGGCGTGCATCTCATACCCCTTGGCTTTCTTGATGAGGTCACCGATGCGGATCGCCCCATCGAGCAGGGAGTATTGAGTATGCAAGTGAAGATGTACGAATTCCGGCTGATCCATGGGTCCCTGAATACAACTAGGGAGCCGATCCTGCAGCGGCTCCCTTTTAGTCTGACTAAAAATTTTGGCCATTATGGCATAACAATGGCTGGGGTGTCAACAAGCCAACCGGGTGAGAACAGGCGTTGCTTGCACCACCGGCAATACATGATACAGTTTCTGGAGTTCGCCGTCTGCCATGATTTTATACAGGAGGTTATCATGAAAGTTCTGGTAGTCTATTATTCCCTGTACGGCCACATTCATCGCATGGCCGAGGCCGTGGCCGAAGGGGCGCGGGAAGTTGTCGGCGCCGAGGTAGTGCTTCGCCGCGTGCAGGAAACCCTGCCCCATGACGTATTGGAAAAAATGGGTGCAGTAGAGGCACAGCGCAGTATGGCCCACATTCCCATCTGCACGGTGGAGGAACTGGCAGAGGCCGATGCAGTCATTTTCGGCTCTCCGACCCGTTTCGGTAATATGTGCGGTCAGATGCGCCAGTTCCTGGATGCCACCGGCGGGCTGTGGGTCAAAGGCTCCCTCATCGGCAAGGTAGGGAGCGTCTTTGCCAGCTCCAACACCCAACATGGGGGACAGGAATCCACCATCCTCACCTTTCATGCCACCCTGCTCCACCACGGCATGGTCATCGTCGGCCTCCCTTATGCTTTCCAGGGACAGATGCGCACCGACGAGATCACCGGCGGCTCCCCCTACGGTGCATCCACCATTGCCGGCGTTCAGGGGGAGCGACTCCCCACCGAGAACGAATTGGCGGCTGCCCGCTACCAGGGCAAGCACGTGGCAACCATCGCCTACAAGCTGGTCATGGCCCGCTGAATCCTCCGTCCCGGGACCGGCAACCGTGCCGGTCTCCGGGTGCCACGCCTCCCCAGCCTTTTTTCTCTGTCCCCACGTCAGGAAATATTTTGCATGGCGGAACTGCCGGTGCTATCCTCTGCTTCATCACCAGTGAAGGGACGGCTCATGACGCAAAAATATACCCTGATTGATTCCCATGCCCATATTTACGGCCCCGAGTTCAAAGAAGACTTTGACGATATGCTGAAAAGAGCCGAAGACGCCGACGTCGGTCAAATGATCGTCGTCGGCACCGACCTGGAAACAAGCAAAGCGGCGTGCGACCTGGCAAATCGCTACGACAACCTCTTTTGCGCCGTCGGCATCCATCCCCATGACGCAGGTGAGGTGACCGAAGAAAGTTACGAAATTATCCGCGACCTGGCCTGCACCTGCCCGAAGGTGGTCGCAATCGGCGAAATCGGCCTCGATTTCTACCGTGACCGGTCGCCTCGCCACCTGCAGGAGGAGGTTTTCCGCCGCTTCATCCGGCTGGCCAGGGAAGTCTCGCTACCGATCATCATCCACGATAGGGACGCCCACGAGCAGGTCATGGCCATTGTCAGGGAAGAGGAGGCTGCAGCTGTGGGAGGGGTATTCCACTGCTTTTCCGGAGACCTGCAGTTGGCCCAGGAATGCATTGACCTGGGCTTCTATATTTCCATCCCGGGCACTGTCACCTACCCGTCCAATGACGCCCTGCGCCAGGTGGTCAAGGGTATCAAAATTGAGAGGATGCTGGTGGAAACCGATTGTCCCTATCTCACCCCCGTCCCCCACCGGGGCAAGCGCAACGAACCAGCTTTTGTCAGCATTACCGCATCAAAAGTGGCGGAGATCAAGGGACTGTCGCTGGAGGACGTCACCCGCATCACCACCAACAATGTCCACACCCTCTTCAACATGGGCACAAAAGACCAGAAGGCCCGCATTGCCTACCGCATCCGCAACTCCCTTTACCTGAACATCACCAATCGCTGTTCCAACCGCTGCTCTTTCTGCGCCAAGTTCGACGATTTCACCGTAAAAGGGCACTATTTGCTCCTTGACCACGAGCCGGGCTTCAGCGAAGTCATGGCAGCCATCGCCGAGCATCACGATTATGACGAGGTAGTTTTCTGCGGCTATGGAGAACCGCTCCTGCGCCTCGACCTGGTCAAGGAGGTTGCCGCCGAGCTGAAAAAACGGGACATCAGGACCCGGATCAACACCGACGGTCAGGCCAACCTGGTTTATGGCCGCAACATCCTCCCAGAGCTCAAGGGGCTCATCGATTGCGTCTCCGTAAGTCTGAACGCTGCCGATGCCGAAACCTATGACCGGCTCTGCCGCACCCCCTTCAGCAGCAAAGGGTTTGCAGGAGTTTGTGAGTTTCTCCGCCTGGCACCGGCATCGATTCCCCAGGTGGTCGCCAGCGCGGTAACGGTTCCGGGGCTCGATGTGGAAAAAGTCAGGGAGCTGGCCAGCTCCCTCGGGGTTACATTCCGGGAACGGGAATACGCCGAAGTGGGCTGATCAGGGATCTGGGACAAAAATTAATGAGCCAGGTTGCAAATGAAAAATCCTCTGCTATAAGATGAAAACGACCGAAATAGTCTGCTTATCTTCAACGATGGAGGGTGACCCAATGGCAAAGAAACTTGAAATCTACAAATGTGAAACATGCGGTAATATCGTCCAGGTACTCCATGGCGGAGCCGGTGAACTGGTCTGCTGCGGCAGTCCCATGGCGCTGCAGGTAGAAAATACGGTGGACGCATCCCGGGAAAAACACCTGCCGGTAGTGGAACGTTCTGCCGCAGGCATCACTGTCACTGTCGGCAGTGTGCCGCACCCCATGGAACCGCAGCATTTCATTGAGTGGATCGAGATAATTGCCAACGGCCGCATTTACAGACAGGAGCTGAAACCAGGGGAAGCTCCACAGGCCCAGTTTCCCCCTCTCAGCGGCAAGATCATCGTCCGGGAATACTGCTCGCTCCACGGCCAGTGGGCCACCAGCGACTGATCCAAAATCCCCTCGGCTCTATTTAATAAGGTTCTTCAGACCTTTCAGGGAAAGGCAGTCGTGGCATCGGGAGAGAACGACGAGTTACAGCGGCGAGCGGACACCCGCCGCATGCGGAACGGAGATGACCTGCCGCTCCAAACATCATGCGCTATTACGCGGACGACACCGCAAGGTCCACAGCTGTGGCGACAGAGCGAACGGACGATGTCGCGACTGTCTTTTATTTCACAGCATTCCTGATGAGCCTTGAACAAGGCCTGCACAAAAGCAGGCTTTTTTTATTCTGGCTAAAAATTTCCACCCCCGTTATAATGCCGCCACCATATTCTCTTATTCCGAGCAAAAGGTAATACATGATCGCAAAAACCCGCTGGCTCCTGGTCCTCTGTCTGGCGCAACTGTTCATCATGCTGGTCTTCCTCAACTACTCCGCCATTCTGCCCCTGTTAAAGCAGGAATGGGGCATGAACAATACCAGGGCAGGTTCCGTTTTCTCCATCTACCAGCTCGGTTACATTGCGTCCGGAGCCGTTCTCTCCACCCTGAGCGATCGTTTCAACACCAAACGTATATTTATATTTTCCGTTCTCTGGTCCGGCACGGCCAATCTCCTCTTCGCCCTTTACGCCCACGACTATTTTTCCGCCATGGTGCTCCGCGGCCTTACCGGTCTCGGCATGGGGGGAACCTACATGCCCGGTCTGAAACTAGTGGCTGAAAAGTTTCATACGGGAGAACGGGGAAAAGCGGTCGGCATATATGTGGCTTCCCTGGTCCTGGGGGCATCCCTCTCGTTGGCGCTGACAGGGGCGGTTACATCCATTGCCGGCTGGCGATGGGCGTTTATCATCTGTTCCATGGGTGTTTATGCGGGCGCAGTGCTGTCTCTCGTCGTTTTCAAGGGCTATGAGCCTGTCGTTCATCACCGCTCCCAAGGCGGATTCCGAGGCGAGGTGCTGAAGAACAAGCCTGCCTTCCTGATGATCCTCGGCTATGGCTCCCATATGTGGGAAATGTACGGCATGAGAAGCTGGCTTGCCCCCTTCTTCACCGCCCTCCTCATCGGTCACGGCATCAGCAAAGGAATCGCCACCGGCTGGGCAGCCACAGCGGCAGGCATCATCATCGGCATCGGCACCTTTGCCACCGCCATCACCGGCACCCTTTCCGATATGCTGGGCAGAACCAAGACCATAGCCATCGCCATGTGCGGCAGCGCCATGTTCTCGTTCATTTTCGGCTGGATGGTCAATGTCAATCCCTACCTTACCTTCGCCGTCGGCCTTGTCTATGGATACCTCATCGTTGCAGAATCACCGGTCTTTTCCGCAGGGCTGACGGAACTTGTCGCCCCCGGATACATGGGGGCAGCCATGGGTCTCCAGTCACTGATCGGCTACTCCCTGGGGATGATTTCGCCGACCGTTTTCGGCTGGGCTCTGGACATATGCAACGGCTGGCAACCATGGCCGGGCGTCAGCGCCGAATGGGGAATAGCCTTTGCCACCGCCGGGCTCGGTGCCATCGCCGGTCCACTCTTCATGTACCTGTTGCGCCGGTGCCCCGAAAGCGAGCGTATGGCCGGGGGCAAGCGCTAGGTGGCTGCCAAATTGTGGAATCAAGTACCGGCGATCTTCAAGTTCCAATATTTTGACAGATACAGTCACCCCACCGGAATACATCGCGGAAATAACTACTTCCCAATTCATTAAAGCGTCATTTTTTTGTCGTTTTTTTCTCACAACCTGAAAAGTGGAAAACTTTCAGGCTGTTATGGCTAAAGGCTTGCTGGATGCGCCTGTAATCCACAGAATCTGTGGATAACTTTGTGGAAAATGGCGGAGCACATGGCAAACTTCGAAGTAACTTTACGGGGGTTTAACAATTTGCCTATTTTTTAGGCAATCCCAAGAACCGCAGTCGTGGCGACCGAACCAACGGATGAAGTTTCAGCAGCCCGGAATTTACTGAAACTCACATGAATGAAAAAGCCGCACCCTTGTTGGATGCGGCTTTTTTCACTTCCAGCAGCTGAAGCCGGTTATTTCTCACGATAGGTGATGCGATAATTGAAGGTTTTCGGCTCCAGCGAGTCGATCGCCTTTCCACCCACCTCGGCATATGGGTAACCGAAGGTATTGAGCGGCGCGCCCGCCTGAGGGGGATCGAGGACCAGATCCCGCCCGACAGAAAGCTTGACCCGGTACTGGTCGATCCCTCCCCAGAAGTATTCTCGCAGCTCCTTCGTCCTGGCGTCCTCCTGCTTCAGCTTCTCCAACAGCATTGCCTTGCGCACATCTGCAGGATCCACGGGAACCCAGCCGTATCCGGGCAGATAAAACTCTGCCCAGCAGTGCTGCCAACCGGTAACGTCCTCCCCTGCCTTTTTCCCCAGTCTTATGCCGAAGATCTCCCGTGAGGGAACGCCCGCAGCCCTGGCCAAGGCAACAAAGACGGACGAGATGTCGGTGCACTTGCCGCCGGGCTTTTTGAGCAGCGCACAGACATCTCCCTTGCCGCAACCGTGGGTCTCAGGGTCACGATAGGTGTTCTCGCAGGTCCAGTCGTAGATCGCCTTCGCCTTCTCCAGCACCGTTTTTTTTCCCCTGGTGATAGTGTCGGCAAGCTTCTTCACCTCCCCATCAGTCGGCCCGAGACTGGTGGCGGACAGGTAGCGGCTGTAATCGGCAGGGCTCCAGGATGCCTCCACGGCAGGAAAGCTGCGGCGCACCTCTTCCTCCCTCTCCACGACAAAGGAGTAGACCAGCTTTCGGCTGGCGGCGCCTTTGTCCCACTGGGCATAGAGAATGGGAGTGCCGTTGGCCCGGTCGGTATAGACGGCAGAAGCGGCATAGTCGCCGGAAACCTTGACATTGGACACCTGCTGTTCCCCATCGGAAACCGCATAGGGCAACCAGAGCCTGGCCTCTTTCCCCGCTTCCTGGGCGGAAAGATCGACCTCCACCGTAACGACGCCGCCACGGCTTTTTGCCCAGGCCGGCGCGGCGCCGACAAGGCAGGAAACAACCACCAGCAACAACAATTTCTTCATATCCTACTCCTCCACTTTTCCGGGATGCATAGCACGTACGAGCGCTACTGTTCTCATAATCTATTGACTCCCTACAGTCAAATTGATAATTTTTATAAAACTCATTCAGCTAATCGTTTTTATCAATAGTGTGGATTAAATGAACCTGAAACAGTTAGAGGTATTTTTGGCCGTTGCCGAGACGGGGAGCTTTTCCCAGGGAGCGGAAGCGACCTTCTTAACCCAGTCAACGGTGAGCCTGCACATATCCTCCCTGGAGAAGGAATTCGGCGTCAAACTGCTAGACCGTACCGGCAAAGGAGCGTTCCTCACCGAAGGGGGCAAGGTGCTCCGGCAACACGCCGCGCAGATCATTGCCGCCACCCGCGAGGTTACACTGGCCATGGACCGGTTCAAGGGAATCGAATATACGACCCTATCCATCGGAGGGAGCACCATTCCCGGCGACTATATGATCCCCGGCGTGCTGGCGGAACTCGTCAAGCGCTTTCCCTCCCTGACGGTGAACATGATCCAAGGGGACAGCAGGCAGATCCTCGACAGGATGCGCAGCGAAGAGATCGAGACGGGCATCGTCGGCAGCTGGTTCGATGACGACGACGTCGTCCTGACGCCGGTGGGCGACGACGAGATCAGGCTGGTGGTGGGAAAAGGACACCGGTGGTACGGCAGAAAGGCGGTCAGCCTGGCGGAGCTGCAGAAGGAAGCCTTCATCCTCAGGGAAAGCGGGTCGGGAACTGGCAAAACCGTTGCCGAAGCCCTGGCCGCAGCGGGGCTCAATATGGCCGCCATCCGAGTCAAGATCCGTCTGGGAAGTAACGAGGCCATCAAGCAGGCAGTGATGCATGGGCTCGGGATATCATTCATTTCCGAGATATCCATTAAAAAAGAGCTGGCAAGAAGGGAGCTGGCGGCGCTGGGAATAAAGGGGGTGAACCTTTCCCGGCATTTTTACCTGGCCAAACGAAAAGGGCGGGATTTATCCCCTGCAGCCAGGGCATTCGTGGACATCGTTCGGGACGTGCATCCGATGCAGGGTCCCTCCCGTTGACATCACCGGGAACTATGCCAGACTTTTTAAAGGGAAGGGGTGCACAAGGAGGAAAGAATATGGCTACGGCAATGCCGAGGATCAAGGTATGCGACGTTTCCGACTGCGCCTACAACAACCAGAAGATCTGTCATGCCATGGCAATAACGGTGGGTGATTCCCATCCCACCTGCGACACCTACACCAATTCGTCACAAAAAGCGGGTGTGTCCGAAATCTCCGGCAGCGTAGGCGCCTGCAAGGTGGACAGCTGCAAGTTCAACCAGTCGCTGGAATGCTCTGCCCCCGATATTCAGGTGACTATCCATCAGGACCACGCGTGCTGCAAAACATACACCGAACGATAAACCGCAGGTCAGGTGCTCGATAAAAAACTACCGCTACCCTTCCCTCATTTCTTCGAAGGATCGTAAAGCCGTTGTGATTAAAGTTCCGCGAGGATCAGCTCCTGCACGTCTTTGCGGGCGGAACGCTGATCAGTCTCCGCAGGATAGCCTACGGTCACTACCGCCATCAGCTCCATCTGGGAAGAAACCCGGAGCAGGCGACCGACCTGCTCGGCACTCTTGAGTATTTCCCCCAGCCAGACCGCCCCCAGCCCCAGCCCGTGGGCCGCCAGGAGCATGTTCTGCAGACAGGCCCCCATGGCTTGGTGATCCTTAACATCGTTGTACATGACAGAGCGGTCGCAAAAAACGGCAATGGCCACCGGCGCACCGTCGATAATATGCCGGTAGCGGGTGAAGCCGGCCAGCTGCCGCCGGATCTCCGGGTCCCTGACGATAACGAACCGCCACGGCTGGTTGTTAAGGCCGGAAGGCGCCCACGAACCTGCTTTCACTATCTCCAGGACCTGCTCAGTGGCCGGCACCTGGTCCGTATAGCTGCGCACGCTGCGCCGCGAATAGATCCCCTCCAGCAGTTCCATTACCTGTCTCCTTTATTCATCGCGAAACGTTCGTTCCTTTTTCCTTCGGGATGCTATTCTTTTCTCGGAAAGCCGCTGCTCCTTGGCCTTTTTCGGCACCTTGGTGGCAATGCGTTTCTTTGCCTTCCGCTCGCGTCTGATGAGCGCCTGCTGCAGGCGTTCCATGGCCAGCTCGCGGTTCTGCCACTGGGAGCGGTTTTCGGCTGCCTGCACGACGATGCCGGTGGGGAGGTGGCGGATGCGCACGGCCGAATCGGTGGTATTGCGATGCTGGCCGCCCGGTCCCGATGCCCGGTAGAATTCTATCTTTATATCGGTTTCCTTGATCTCAATCGCCACTGGAAGCTCCCTGGAGTCGTCAAAAAGCTGAGGCTCCCCGTATACATTGACAGGCGGCCGTGCATCCATATAATAGCTTCAAAACAAAGCGGGGTAAACAGATGGATGCGGCAGCACTGCTGAAAAAATATTTCACCGACGGGGAAGCCCTGGCGATAGTCTTTGAGCACAGCCGTCTTGTGGCCGCCAGGGCACGTGAAGTGGCCTGCACCCTTGCCGTTCCCGTCGATATTCAATTCGTCGAGGAAGCGGCATTATTGCACGATATCGGTGTATGCCGTGTCCATGCGCCGAAGATGGGATGCTTCGGCAGCATGCCCTATATCTGCCATGGCATTGCCGGCAGGGAAATCCTGGAAGCGGAAGGGCTTTCCCGCCATGCCCTGGTCTGCGAGCGCCACATCGGCGTCGGCCTCACCGCCGAAGATGTCCGGCGCCAGCAACTGCCCCTGCCGGAGAGGGACATGGTGCCACTCTCCCTGGAAGAAGAGATTATCTGCTTTGCCGACCTCTTCTACTCGAAGAATCCCGAAACGGTGACGGTTATGAAATCCAGGGATGAGGTGCGCGCCTCCCTGGAAAAATTCGGCGCCGGCAAAACGACCATCTTTGACCGCTGGTGTGCCAGGTTATGTCCGGCCGTCTGATGCGAATGCGATAAATCCCACGGAGGAAGCACATGGCTAAAAAAATCTTCATCGGTGCCACCGGCCAAAACTGCGGCAAGACCACCATGAGTGTTTCGCTCATGCACCTGGCGCGCAAGAAATACAAAAAGGTCGGCTTCATCAAACCCATTGGCCCTAAGATCGAGCTATACGAGGACTTCATCGTCGATATGGACGCTGTTCTCATGGCCAGGGCCTTCGGACTTGAAGAAGATATCGCCCTCATGTCCCCGGTGGCGCTGCACAAAGACTTCACCAAGGATTTCCTCAGCGGCAGGCTCGACGACCTCTCCCTGGAGGGCTGCATTCTCGATGCGGTGGAAGAGCTGGATTCAAAGTACGATTTTCTCATCATCGAGGGAGCCGGGCACGGCGGCGTCGGCTCGGTCATCGGTCTTAGCAATGCCCGGGTGGCGAAGATCCTGAATGCCCCGGTCATGATCGTCACCGAAAGCGGCATCGGCAAGGTGGTGGATGCGGTGCGCCTTAACCTGGCCCTCTACGAGCGGGAAAAAGCCGACGTGCGCGGCATCATCGTCAACAAGCTCCTGAGCAAGAAACGGGACCACGTGCTGGGTTACCTGCAGACAGCCCTGGAACCGGACCACCTGCGGGTAATCGGCGGCTTCAACTTTTCCCCCGTCCTGGCCAACCCCACTCTGGGACACATCGGCAAGCTGCTCAACCTCCCCCTGAACGGCAACCTGGAGGAAAAAACACGTATCATCAATCATATTCAACTAGGGGCAGCTTCGTCACAGCGGGTCATCGACGGGCTCCTGGACTCAACCCTGTTGATCCTCACCAGTTCGCGGGACGAGCTGATCGTCACCCTCTCCTCCCTCTACCACATCCCCGCCTACAAGGCGAAAATCGCCGGTCTGGTCATCGCCGGGCATGTGCCTGTATCCAAGATCAGCCAGCAGATTCTGGACGACAGCAATATCCCCTACATCAGGGTAGATAAGACCACCGCCAAGGTCTTCACCACCCTCTCGGCAGACGTGGCCAAAATCACCGCCGAAGACGAGGAAAAGCTCAGCTGGATCAAGACCAACGCCGATCATGACATTGATTTCGAAGCGATTGACGCACTTTTGTAAAGGGACTGCAGGGGCGGCTGCCGCAACTTCGTCCGTTCGTTCGGTCGCCGGAGCTGCGGACCTTGCGGGGGCTCTTGATTTAGCACCCAACTAGCAATTCGTCGGCATAGGTGATTTTTGCATCGTCTGGCGGGTGTCCGCTCGCCGCTCCGCTCCGTCACTCACTCCCGCAGCCACGGCAGCCTGGGTTCACAGCATGCTTTTTCTGTCCGCTCGCATGATTGTCTTCTCCAGTTCCGAAACAAGCAGAACCGCCACCGACAGGGCCAGCACCAGGCCCATTTCCTTCGCATCCAGGGGTTGCGTGACAAAGATGGGCTGCATGGCGGGAATCCAGACGACGCAGATATGGAGCACGGCGACGATCACTATGGCCGCAACCAGTTGCCTGTTACTGAAGATGCCCAGCTGCAGCAGCGACTGGTGCCGGGAACGGACGGCAAGGGCCATGGCCATTCTGCTGAAAATGAGGAAGGTGAAAACCATCGTCTGCCAGGAATGACCGACATACATGGCGTAGATCTGCAGGGCGATGGCCAGGATGCCGATGAAGAGGCCGTAACGGACCATGAACCATCCCCTCCCTTCAGCAAAGACACCCGAAGCGGGATCGATGGGGGGGCGATCCATGGCGCCCCTTTCAACGGGCTCAACGGCAAGGGCAAGCCCGGGAAGGCTGTCGCAGAGCAGATTGAGCCACAATATCTGGATGGGCAAGAGGGGCAGCGGCAGGCCGAGGAAGGGGGCCAGGGTAATGAGCACCAGGGTGCCGAAATTGGCCGAGATGGAGTAAGTGATGAACTTGAGGATATTCGCATAGATGCGCCTTCCCTCCCGCACCGCCTTGACGATGGTGGCGAAGTTGTCGTCCAGAAGGATCATGGCAGCCGCCTCCTTGGCCACGTCGGTGCCGGTAATCCCCATGGCGACGCCGATGTCGGCCCGTTTCAGGGCCGGGGCATCGTTGACCCCGTCCCCAGTCATGGCCACATATTTCCCGCGGTCCTTGAGGGCCTGGACGATCTTCAGCTTCTGCTCCGGCGCCACCCGGGCATAGACACGGATATCCTCCACCCGCTTCTCCAGCTCTTCCAGCGGCAACTCCTCCAGGCGGGGCCCGGTCATCACTTCCCCCTCCCCTTCCAGGATCGCCAACCGACGAGCAATTGCCGCCGCCGTTGCCGGATGGTCGCCGGTGATCATCACCGGAACGATCCCGGCGGTCCTGCACTGGGCAACGGCGTCAAAGGCCTCCTCCCGGGGAGGGTCCTCCATCCCCACAAGACCAATGAAGATCAGATCCCGCTCCACCGCCTCAGACGAAAGATCTGCGGGCAGCGATGCCCACCGTCCCATGGCCACTGCCAGCACCCGCTGGCCTGAGGCTGCCATGGCTTCATTGGCACGATGGAAGGAGGCCGCATCAAGGGGGACAACGGCAGAACCGGCAAGCATGGCAGAACTCCTGGCAAGGACTGTCTCCAATCCCCCTTTGGTGTATCCTGCTACGCCACCCGGGTTTTTATGGATGGTGGTCATGCATTTGCGCTGCGTATCGAAGGGAAGTTCGGCGAGACGGGGGAATTCCGCCGCAAGCCGCACCGGATCGAAACCGTGCTCCATGGCCAGGACAAAGAGTGCCGTCTCGGTGGGATCGCCGCTCAAGCCATTGTCGCCGTTCATCCTGGCATCGTTGCACAATGCCGCTGCCGCCAGGAGATAGAACCGGGCGGAGTCGTGAACTACCTCTCCCGCCGGCGCAACCGAGGCCGCAGAAATCATTTCTCCATCCACAAAGAGCTCTGTAGCAGTCATGCGATTGCGGGTCAGGGTACCGGTCTTGTCGGTGCAGATATGGGTAACCGCGCCGAGGGTCTCGACTGCCGACAATCGCCGGATCAGGGCTTTCTGCCTGACCATCTTGGCAGCCCCCAGTGCCAGGGCAATGGTCACCACCGCCGGCAGCGCCTCGGGGATGACCGCCACCGCCAGGGAAATGGCGGTCATGAACATGAGGAGTGGTGCTTCCCCATGCAGGTAGCCCATGGCAAAAATTACACCGCAGACGAGGATGATCAAAAGAGCCAGACGGCGGCCGAAGGCGGCCAACTTCCTTTGCAGCGGCGTCCGGATGTCCCCTTCCGCCTGGATCATGGAGGCAATCTTCCCCAGCTCAGTTTCCATGCCGGTGGCAACGGCCAGTCCGGTGCCCCGGCCCGAGGAGACCACCGCTCCCTTGTAGGCCATGTTGGCTCGCTCTCCCAAGGCCAGGGAGGCTTCGCCCAGAACGGCAGTGTCTTTCTCCACGGGAAACGATTCCCCGGTCAGGGATGCTTCGTCCATCTTGAGCTGATAGGCCTCCGAAAGGCGCAGGTCGGCAGGAACCACGTCACCCGCCTTCAGTAGAACCACATCTCCCGGCACGATCTCTTCCACCGCCACGCTCTGTGTCTCACCACCCCGGATCACCTCGGCATTGAAGCCGGCCATCCTCTTCAGGGCGGCAATGGCCCGTTCCGCCCGGTATTCCTGGACGAAACCGATAATGGCGTTGAGTATGACAATGGCAAGTATCGGCGCCATATCTCCGGCATCGCCGATGATGCCGGCAATGACCGCTGCGGCAATGAGCACCAGGATCATGAAGTCACCGAACTGGGCCAGGAACATGATCCAGGGGGGCCTGGCCCGCTTTTCCCGAAGCTGGTTCCGCCCGTGCTGCTCAAGTCGCCGACGAACTTCTTCGGGGCTGATGCCGGCTTGCGATGAATTTAGCCTGTGAAACGCGTCTTCGATGGGGAGCAGGTGCCAGTCCATGGATACTTTCTTCAATGGGGCAATGGTGGGAAATCTGGTATAAGTATAAAGGGCGGCCCCGTCATGGCAATTAATTAACTGAAAAGGGTGCAATGATGCCTTTTTATGCCGATCTCCATATCCATTCCCCCTATTCCATCGCCTGCAGCCGCGATCTCAACCCGGAAACCCTCTGGCGCTGGGGCCAGCTGAAGGGGATTACCGTCATCGGCAGCGGGGATTTCACCCACCCCCTTTGGATTGAGGAGCTGCGGGAAAAGCTCAATGAGGATGAAGGGGGGCTCCTCGCCCTGAAAACCCGGTTGCAGAGAACCGATGTCCCCTCCTCCTGCCGCGCCCCGGTCAGGTTCCTCCTCTCTGCCGAAATCAGCTGTGTCTATAAAAAAGGGGGCAAAACGAGAAAGGTCCACGCCCTGATCTTTGCCCCCGATTTCGTTGCGGCACGGCAACTAGCGGCAAAACTGGCCGGGATCGGCTCCATCACCTCCGATGGCCGCCCCATCCTCAAACTGGACGCCAAACACCTGCTGGAAATGGTGCTGGAGATATCCCCGGAAGCGATGTTGGTGCCGGCCCATGTCTGGACCCCCCATTTCTCCGTGCTCGGAGCCTTTTCCGCGTTCAGTTCCCTTGAGGAGTGCTTCGAAGAGCTCACCCCACATATCTACGCCGTGGAAACGGGGCTCTCTTCCGACCCGGCCATGAACTGGCGCCTCTCCTCCCTGGACCGGGTGCGCCTCATCTCCAATTCCGACGCCCATTCCCCTGCAAAGCTGGGGCGGGAGGCGACCATCTTCGACACGAGCCTGAGCTACGGCAGCATCATGGCAGCGATCAAGACCGGTCGCGGCCTCTGCGGAACGGTGGAATACCTGCCGGAAAAGGGTAAATACCACAGCGACGGGCACCGCAGCTGTGGTATCAGCCTGACTCCACGGGAAACCATCGCCCACGGCTTTCGCTGCCCTGCCTGCGGGAAAAAAGTGACTGTGGGGGTGCTACACCGCGTGGAAGAGCTGGCTGACCGCCCGGAAGGGTTCAGGCGGGCGGGAGCGCCGCCGTTTTGTCGGGTAATTCCTTTGCAGGAGCTGGTTGCAGAGACGCTTGGGATCGGGGAAGGCAGTAAACGGGTGGCACGGATATATTTCGGGATGTTGGAAACACTGGGAAACGAGCTGTCAATTTTATCGGAAAAGGGATATGACGAAATTGCCGGCGCCTCATCCATGGAGATCGCCGACGCCGTCATCAAGGTACGGGAAGGAAATATCCGTATCGAGCCGGGATACGATGGCAAATTCGGCTCGATACGGATTTAATGTTCATTTCTTCAGCAGCTGCTCGATTTTATTGGTGTCGGCTCCGACCACCTGCTGACCGTTGACGAAGAAGGTCGGCGTCCCCTGGACCCCCACTTTTCGGGCCAGATCCAGGTGTTCCTGGGCCAACGCCTTGACCTTGTCGCTCACCGGCGGGGCATTGGCAGGGATCTCCTGCCCCAGCATCATCGCGTCGTAGGCCTTAACCTTGTTCTCTGCATTGAGGATGTACTGGATCTTGGTGATCGCTGCCGGATGGGCCAGGGGAGCGAAGAAGACGTAGCGGGTGACGTCGGTCTTCTTCATGAGGTATTCAGCAGCTTTTCTGCAGAAGGGGCAGTCAGGATCGGTGAATTCGATAATGACATTCTTACCTTCGCCGATCTTCACCGCCTTGTCCAATGGCAGGCTCTGCACCAGCTTGGCCGCCAACTGACCTTTCTTCTCTGCTGTCAGACTTTTCCCTTCCTTGGTGAAAATCTCTCCAAGTATGACGTAATCCTTCTCGGGCGCATAGTAGAGCACATTCTGTCCAGTCACCACCTGGTATATGCCACTGATGTCCGTAGCCTCGAAGCCATCCACCTTCACCTGTGGAAAGGCCTGTTTGAAGGCGACCTCGGGTTTCACAGCTGCGGTGGCGGCAAAAGCGGCCGAAGTGCAAACCAAAGCCAGTGAAAATCCTGCACAGATTCTGCTGATGATCATCTCTTTTCTCCCTCTGATGCTGTGGATGAGCGATTTATACCCCTTGACGCTGTTGGAACTTACCTCAGCCCAATGAGGTTGTCAATAGCTGAGGCCCGTGCCCCATTCACTGAAGAGACGTTACAGCGTCTGCGTGACAGAGTTGATGGTAACTTCCAATGCCGCCCTGGCCCAGGGAAACTTCCCCTTGATCGCATCGAACTGCAGTCCAGATTTTACAAATACGGCCGCCCCTTCAATGAGAAAGCCTGTTCCAGGGCCGTGGTATCCTTCCACCTCGCGGCTTCCCACGGTGATGAGACATTTGCTGTTCTTGGCCAGGTTGGCTTCAGTCGTGTTCATGTAGCCTGCGGGGATCAACAGTTTCCCATCCTGGGTTATCTGAAGGTAGCTGTTCCAAGTGTTGACCAGATGGGGACCGCCGTCACCCTGCGTGGCGATGGCCACAACCCCCTCGTGTTTCAGTACTTGCAGCATTTTCTCAGGAATCATTATTGGACCTCCATTTTTTTCTTGTATTTTCACCACTGTCTCAATTCGATGGGGAACCCATCGGCATCCTGTATCTCGGCCCTTTTCGTTGTCCCCATGGTCACCGGCCCCCAGGTGACCACCACCCCTTTGCCGGCAAGATAGGCCACAGCCTGGTCCATATCTTCCACCTCCAGGGCCATCATCCGATAGCCGGTCTGCCATGGATTTACCACTGCCGGCGAAGCGTCTCTAACCTGCATGAGCTCAACGACCGTGTCGCCAAGCTCAAGATAGGCGATCTCTTCGAGAGGAGGGGCTTCGACCTTCAGCCGCTGTCTGACCTTGAATCCCAGTACCTCCGTATAGAAGCCCATAGCCCTTTCGAAATCGCGAGGGATGATTTCCACATGGTCGATCCGTTTGAACATAATTAGCTCCTTGTCTGTAAATAGTTTACCCCAAGCAAATGTTATATTCCGTCATCTTATTCCTTAACAGCCGGCACCAGGAATGAAGCAACATAAATCTCGTCTGAAGATCTGACAGTTGCATACCCCCTGCAGGGACAATAATTCCTTCCATGGCGGCTCCCTGACTGGCTGCCTGCTAATGAGCTGTTAACCTTTACAAGGTGTATTGGATACGACAAAGCCTCTCGCTCCTTGTATACCTTGTTGTATACCTAAAGCTGAGAGGCTCTGTTCTGCTGCTATTACAGTTATTACAAAGATGGCGTCCCCGAGACGATTCGAACGTCCGACCCCTTCCTTAGGAGGGAAGTGCTCTATCCTGCTGAGCTACGGGGACATAAACTTTCAGCGGTTGCTTTTTTTATTGTCTTTTAACGCGGCATGCTGAATGAAACGTTTCGACGCTTACTCGACAAGGGAACTTTTTTAACAAATCTGATATCCAGAGTCAAGACAATTCAAGCTCCGCAGGCAATACGGGACTATTGCATTGTTGCAGTTAACGGCGCCGGATACGTTATTCGTGTCCCATGGACCTCGGCCATTGGCGAAATAACATGAGGCTTCGCATTGCTCTCGGAATAGATATGGATGACTTCGACCCCTCTTATGATGAGGGCATCACCGATCAGTGAGCGATGGCAGCGCCAAGGTACAGCCTCCGCGCACATTATAGCTGCCGGCTTTTCCCTGGCTAATTCCAATAGCCGACTCAATGCCGCAGCAAACTCCGGGGTCTGCATATAATCGGCAAAGCCTCGGAATGAAGAGTTATGCCACCCCTTGTTTGGCGAATCGGCTCTGGGATGCCGCAACCCGCCAAGGTCTTTCAGGTGCCGGTAGCCGATGCAGCGGTTGTGGAGATCTTTACCGATGGTTTCTCCATTGAACTGGGGATTGTGGCGGGAACGCGGAATGGTCCTGATATCGACTACCAGCCCAATCTCATAGCTCCTCATCAAATCGACAAATTCGTCGAAAGTGCGAGTGGAATGTCCCACAGTGTATAAGGTTATAGGGGTTAATAAAGGTATGTCTCGGTCGCGCTTGGCCATGTCAAAAGTCTATCCCCGAACGTTCCGATGCCAAGATCCGATCGGCGAAAGAAGCACAAACGGCAGAAACCGCACGGCTCCGGATTGCAGCTATCAAAATGTGAGTTACGCTTTTTAATAGCGGCAATTTTATTTGGATAACGAAGGAGAGAATGATGAAGCCGGACATGCCATGCAAATTTATCCCCTCTGCCATTGACTCTCTCTGTATCAATACCATCCGTTTCCTCTCGGTGGACGCGGTACAGAAGGCAAAAAGCGGTCACCCCGGCATGCCGATGGGCGCTGCTCCAATGGCCTATCTACTCTGGGATCGATTTCTCAAATACAATCCGGCAAATCCGGGCTGGTTCAACCGGGACAGGTTCGTTCTCTCCGCTGGTCATGGATCGATGCTTCTCTACAGCCTTCTTCACCTCACCGGATACGACCTGCCTTTGGAGGAGATTGCGCGCTTCAGGCAATGGGAAAGCCAGACGCCGGGTCATCCTGAACGTGGGCGCACACCTGGTGTCGAAGTAACCACCGGCCCGCTGGGGCAGGGATTCGGCAACGGAGTAGGGATGGCAATTGCCGAAGCATATCTGTCCGCCCGTTATAATCGTCCCGATTTCCCCGTCATCGATCACTTCACCTATGGAATTGTCAGTGATGGCGACCTCATGGAGGGAGTAGCCGCCGAGGCGGCTTCCCTTGCAGGTAATCTTAAATTGGGCAAACTGATCTATTTGTACGACGATAATCGCATTACCCTTGCCGCCTCGACAGACCTCTCATTTTCGGAAGACCGGGCCGAAAGATTCGAGGCCTACGGCTGGCATGTGCAGACTGTAACGGACGGCAACGACCTTGCAGCCATATGGGATGCTCTCCATGAGGCTCGCGCAGCCACCACACGCCCTTCCCTTATTATCGTCCGCACCCATATAGGTTTTGGATCGCCCAACAAGCAGGATACGTTCGAGGCGCATGGATCTCCCCTGGGAGATGAAGAAGTGCGCCTCACCAAAAAAAATCTGGGATGGCCGGCAGAGCCGCCGTTTTTGATTCCCCAGGAAGCACTGGAGCATTTCCGCCAAGCACTACAAAAAGGGGGCGAAGCGGAGGCTGCCTGGGAAGCGATGCTCTCCGCTTACGGCAAAGAGTATCCGGAACTTGCTCAGGAATTGCGACAGGCACGGGAAGAGACTCTCCCGGCCGGGTGGAGTGACGATATTCCCGAATTCCCGGCGGACGCAAAGGGTATGGCAAGCAGGGTCGCCTCTGGGAAGATCATGAATGCACTGGCGCCGCGGCTCCCCCTTTTCATTGGCGGGTCGGCGGATCTGAATCCCTCAACCCATACCGTGTTGAAGGGGCTCGGCGATTTTGAAAGCCCTCAAAACCATCCGGCTGATCGGCAGGGCGATTCGGGTGGGGAATGGGGCTACGCAGGGCGTAACCTGCACTTCGGCGTTCGCGAGCACGCCATGGGTGCTGCACTGAACGGCATGGCAGCCCACGGCGGCATCATTCCTTTCGGTGCGACTTTTCTCATTTTTTCCGATTACCTTCGTCCGTCCCTGAGATTGGCGGCACTCACGGGCCTGCACCTGATCTACGTATTCACCCACGACAGCATCGGGCTCGGGGAAGACGGCCCGACCCATCAACCGGTGGAACACTTGGCCGCACTAAGGGCTATCCCCAACCTGCTCGTTATCCGTCCGGGCGACGCAAATGAGACAGCCATTGCCTGGCAGGTCGCCCTTGCAAGCAAAGGGAAACCGGTGGCGCTCATACTCTCGCGCCAGAACATCCCGACCCTCGATCGGGATACTTGTGCGCCTGCACAGGGGCTCAGCCGAGGCGCATATATCCTCCGGGATGGAGCTGGCGCACAGCCCGACATCATATTGATTGCCACCGGCTCCGAGCTCCATCTCGCTGCACAGGCACAGCAGGAGCTTGAACGCAGGAATGTCCGCACTCGGGTAGTTTCAATGCCGTGCTGGCAACTGTTCGATGAGCAGCCGCCGGAATATCGAAACGCCGTCTTGCCGCCGCAGGTAACGAAACGACTGGCGATCGAGGCGGGGTCGCCACTCGGCTGGTGCCGCTACGTGGGGACCGAAGGCGACATTGTCGGCATCGAGCGTTTCGGCGCCTCGGCACCGGGGGATGTGGTAC
The DNA here is from genome assembly GCF_022808985.1 of Geotalea sp. SG265. Lineage (GTDB taxonomy): Bacteria > Desulfobacterota > Desulfuromonadia > Geobacterales > Geobacteraceae > Geotalea. Next base: position 107,439 of record NZ_JAKZFT010000004.1, read on the forward strand.
TCCGGGAATTGGGATTTACGGTGGATAACGTGTGCCGACGAGCCCTGAAGCTTCTGGGGCGAAGAGAGGACTGATGCGTATCGGAATTGCAGCTGATCACGGCGGCTTCGCAATGAAAGAACGTATGGCTGCGGCGCTGAAATGTACCGGTTACGAAGTGATCGATTTCGGCGCACGGGTTCTGGATCCGGCAGACGATTACCCCGATTTCGTCATACCTTTGGCGAAGGCGGTCGCCGGAGGAGGTGTGGAACGGGGGATCGCCATCTGCAGCAGCGGAGTGGGAGCATCCATAGTTGCCAATAAAGTGGAGGGCGTTCATGCCGCCCTGATCCATGATGATTATTCAGCCCATCAGGGAGTGGAAGATGACGACATGAACATACTGTGCCTTGGTAGCCTGGTCGTCGGATATGCCCAGGCATGGGAACTGGTCAAAACCTTTTTGGCCGCGCGTTTCAGCGGCGAAGAGCGCCATTGCCGACGGCTGGCAAAGGTGGCAGCCCTGGAAAGGGAGGAAAGGCCATGAAAGAAAATCCGCTACTGAAGTTGAGAAGCCTGGGTCAGAGTATCTGGCTTGATTTCATCCGCCGCAGCATGCTCACCTCAGGTGAACTCAAGCAGCTTATTGGTGATGACGGGCTTGGAGGCGTAACGTCAAACCCATCCATCTTCGAAAAGGCGATCACCGAAAGCAGTGACTATGAGGACGCCGTTCTTGCCCTGGCCCGCCAAGGGAAAAGCGCCGCTGAGGCATACGAAGAGCTTGCCTTGGAGGATATCCGGACGACTGCGGACCTCCTTCGCACGGTTTACGATCTGTCAGGTGGAAAAGACGGTTTCGTCAGCCTGGAGGTATCACCGCTGCTGGCCCACGATTCGGCTGGTACGATACTGGAAGCTCGGCGTCTCTGGGCCAGGGCAGACAGGCCGAATGTGCTTATCAAGGTACCGGCAACACTGGAGGGGCTGACGGCAATACGCACACTGATCAGTGAAGGCATCAACATCAATGTCACCCTCCTTTTCGGCCTTCCCCGTTATCGAGCCGTGGCCGAAGCATATATGGCGGGGCTGGAGGAGCGTGTTGCAAACAGGCTCCCCCTGGATCATATTACTTCCGTAGCAAGCTTTTTCCTGAGCCGCATCGATGTGCTCGTCGACCCGCTGTTGGGAAAAAAGATAGCGGAAGGAGGCCCGATAGGCGATCTGGCTTCCATGCTCGTCGGGAAGGTCGCCATTGCCAGCGCCAAAGTTGCATTCGGCATCTACAAGGAGATCGTGGGCAGCAGAAGGTTCCAGAGTCTTGCCGCAGCAGGTGCCGGAACCCAGCGGGTCCTCTGGGCAAGCACGGGTACGAAAAATCCGGCCTACAGTGATATCAAATACGTGGAACCGTTGATCGGAGCGAACACCATCAACACTCTGCCGATGGAGACACTGCGCGCCTACCGAGATCATGGAAATCCCGAACTCCGTCTGGAAGAAGGGTTGCAGGAAGCACACAGAGTTCTGAACCGTCTCCCGGAGACAGGGGTACATCTCGACGCAGTAACCCAGCAACTGGAGAACGAAGGTGTGGAAAAATTCGTCAAACCATTCGACAAACTGATGCAGACGCTGAAGGACAGGCTGCGGTAACGTTTCAGGGTCACTGCCTTTTTCGCCAGGAGACACCAATGCAAATCGGCATGATAGGGCTTGGCCGCATGGGGGGGGGCATGGTGCGCCGTCTCCTTGAAAAGGGCCATCAATGCATCGTCTTCGATGTCAACAGAGATGCCGTCAAGGCACTGGAGCGTGAGGGAGCCTCAGGCGCGTTGTCGATCGCCGATTTCGTCACACAGCTCCATAAACCCCGTGCTGTCTGGCTGATGGTGCCCGCTGCAATGACGGATTCAATGATAGGGAAGGTCGGCCCCCTGCTGGATGGGGAAGACATCATTATCGACGGCGGAAACTCCTATTATCATGATGATATCCGCAGAGCTCTTCTTCTTCAGGAACGCGGCATCCACTACCTGGATGTGGGAACAAGCGGCGGTGTATGGGGAGCAAAAAGAGGGTACTGTTTAATGATCGGCGGAGAGAAAAATGCTGTGGAGCGCCTTGACGCCATATTCGACGCACTGGCGCCCGGCATCGACGCGGCACCGGAGACGCCGGGGCGCGGGAAGAAGCATGGAACTGCAGAAAAGGGGTATCTCCACTGCGGACCGACGGGGGCAGGGCATTTTGTGAAAATGATACACAACGGCATTGAATACGGCATAATGGCCGCTTATGCCGAAGGGTTGAACATTCTTCACGGTGCGGATGCAGGCAGGCGTGACAGGAAAGCAGACGCTGAGACTGCTCCCCTTCGCCATCCCGAATATTACCAGTATGAGTTCGATCTGGCCGATATCACCGAGCTCTGGCGGCGTGGAAGCGTAATCGCTTCGTGGCTGCTGGATCTCAGCGCAACGGCCCTTGCGGACGACCCTGATTTGTCGGCGTTTCACGGTCGCGTTTCAGATTCAGGAGAAGGGCGATGGACAGTCATTGCCTCCGTCGAGGAGGGGGTACCGGCCCATGCCCTCAGTGCCGCCCTGTACGAGCGCTTCAGCTCCCGCGGAGAAGCCGATTTCGCAGACCGGCTCCTGTCAGCCATGCGGTATGGATTTGGCGGACACCGGGAAAAAGAGGGGGGTTCGAATCAGTAGCCTTTAACCATTACGCCGGTGCAGGTATCGCGGAGTGCCTATGGACATTCAATCCGAACCGCTGGTAATGGTCATTTTCGGAGCAGGAGGGGACCTCACCTGGCGAAAGCTGATCCCTGCCCTTTACAATCTTTTCCTGGACGGGCATCTGCCTGACCGGTTCGCTGTTATCGGAGTCGATCGGAAGAATGTCGCTGAGGATGATTTCCGAAGCCGGCTCAGGGACGGAGTAGATCAGTTTTCCCGACGCGGCAAATCCGATGATAAGGCATGGCAGGATTTTGTCCCCCGCATCTCCTTGATAAACGGAGATTTCACCGGTTCCGAGGCGGGTGAAAACCTCAAGGGGCGACTGGTTGATCTGGAGAAGGAGTGGCAAAAACCCTCCCGTCATGTTTTCTATCTGGCTATCCCCCCTGCGTTAGTAAGCGCTGTTGCCCGCCAACTGGACCAGCTGGCACTCTGCAGAGACTGCGACAGGGAACGGCTCGTCGTTGAGAAGCCCTTCGGTCGTGATCTGAAAACGGCCCGGGAACTGGACCGGCTCCTCACCGCCAGGTTCGCCGAGTCACAAATCTACCGCATCGACCATTACCTGGGCAAAGAAACGGTACAGAACATTCTTGCCTTTCGCTTTGCCAACGCGCTCTTCGAGCCCCTGTGGAACCGACGCTACATTGATCACATTCAGATCACCGTGGCGGAAACCGTCGGCGTAGGTCATCGTGGCAGCTATTATGAACATGCCGGCGCTTTACGGGACATGGTGCAAAACCACCTGCTCCAGGTCCTCTGTCTCATTGCCATGGAACCGCCGGTGTCATTCGGCGCCGATGAAGTACGGAACAAAAAGGTCGATGTGTTGCGAGCCATACGCCCTATTCTCCCTGAAGAGATCCACAAAGTTGCGGTACGCGGCCAGCATGGTGCAGGAGTAATCGGCGGTAAGCGCGTATGCGGTTACCGGGAAGAACAGGATGTGGCGGCCAATTCCCAAACGGAAACATTCGTAGCTTTAAAACTGTTCATAGATAACTGGCGCTGGCAGGGGGTTCCTTTTTATCTTCGGACAGGAAAACGCCTGCAGACAAAGATCTCCGAAGTCGTAATTCTTTTCCGTCCCGCGCCCCATCAGCCGTTTCCTTCAACAGCCGTGGAAAGCTGGCAGCCCAATCGATTGGTGATCCGCATCCAGCCCGAGGAAGGAATCATCGCCCGAGTACAGGCCAAACAACCGGGAACCCGCATGCTGCTTGGTCCGGTGGACATGCAGTTTCTATACAGGGAAGCTTTCAGAGCCCTGGCACCGGAAGCTTACGAGACGCTTCTCCTGGATATCATTCGTGGCGACGCCACCCTCTTCATGCGTGCCGATCAAGTGGAGAGCGCCTGGTCGGTGATTACGCCAATTCTGGAAGCATGGGATTCCGTGCCCCCTGCAGACTTCCCCAATTATGAGGCGGGTGGGTGGGGTCCGGAAGCGGCCGATGTCCTTATTGCCAGGGATGGGCACAGCTGGCTGAAGCCCGGCATACATATCGAGGAGAACAATGGAGATTTTCCATGATGAAGATCTGTTCAGATTTGGAAGACCTGAGTCAGACCGCGGCGGAAGTCTTTGCGGCAGAGGCCCGGCGGGCGGTAAAAACTTCCGGCAGATTCACCGTTGCCCTTGCCGGCGGAAGCACGCCGCGCCGCACCTATGAAATCCTTTCCCACCCACCGTACGGGAAGATGGTGCCGTGGCAAGAGACGCACGTTTTCTGGGGAGATGAACGGTGTGTTTCCGAGATGGATCCACGGAATAATGCAAGAATGGCGGATCAGGCGTTGCTAGCCCATGTTTCTTTGCCTCGGGAACAGGTCCACCCCATGGTCTGTGACCGATCGCCCCATGAGGCAGCAGAAAAATACGAAAAAGTTCTGCGCACCACCTTCGGAGAAGAGCTGCCCCGTTTCGATCTGATCCTGCTGGGGCTCGGGGAAAATGGACATACGGCATCGCTTTTCCCGGAAACCCCTGTCTTGAAGGAACAACTGCGCTGGGTGACTGAAGTATACATTACCGAGGAGGGGCTGCACCGGCTGACCCTGACGCTCCCGGTCATCAACCGGGCCAGGACGGTTCTTTTTTTGGTATCCGGAGCCGGCAAGGCAGGGATCATCAGGGAGATACATGAGGGCTCCCCTGATCCATATTCCATTCCAGCCGCTTTGATCCGACCTGATGGCCGCCTGCTGTGGCTGATCGACAGTGATGCAGGTCAGTTGCTTCGTAAGAAATGATCTCTCGGTACGGGCACAAAAAAGAAAAGTCCCCGTAAACCCTGCTGAGTTACGGGGACAATCAGAGGCAGTCACAGCCGGAAGTTTTAAAACTTCAGCAGTGAAAATACTTTCTCGGCAGGCAGCCTGGTTCTGCCGTTAAGGAACTCCAGCTCCGCCATGAAGCAGCATTCCACCAGTTCCCCCCCATGGAATCGACCATATCCACCACGGCGGACATGGTCCCCCCCGTTGCCAGGAGGTCATCGGCGATCAGCACCCGTTCTCCCTTTTTGATGGCATCGGTATGCATCTCCAGGGTATCGGTCCCGTACTCCAGGTCATAGGTCTTCTTGAAGGTTTCCGAAGGGAGCTTGCCCGGCTTGCGCACCAGGATGATGCCGGCACCGAGTTTGTAGGCCAGGGCGGCGCCGATGATGAAGCCGCGCGCCTCGACCCCCACAACCTTGTCGATGCGCTTGCCGATGTAGCGGTGGGAGATAAGATCTATCATCCGCTGATAGGATGCCGCATCGGAAAGCAGCGTCGTGATGTCCTTGAAGATGATTCCTTTCTTGGGGAAATCGGGGATGTCTCTGATAATGCTCTTCAACTCTTCCATGCCTTCTCCTTGAACCTTTCTCAACAAGCCTTTTTATTTGCTGGGGACGCTGCAGCGCGCCGCCATTTCGTTGCTCTCCATGATTTTGCGCAGCTTCTCCAGCGACTTCGCCTCGATCTGGCGGATCCTTTCCCGGGTAACGCCGAAACTGCGGCCGATAGTGTCCAGGGTCTGGGGATCCTTGTCATCCAGGCCGAATCGGAGGGTGAGGATCTTCTTTTCGTTGTCGGACAAGGTCTCAAACCACTTGGAGACCATTTCGTAGCGGTTCACATCCTCCAAAAGTTCGGCCGGCGAGACGGTGGAAGTATCCTCGATGGTATCGATGAGGAAATAATCGTTGTTTTCCCCCATGGGGCGCTCGATGGAGTAGGTCTTTTTCAGCAGGACCATCAGCCGGCGGATGTAGGCGGAATTTACCTCCATGGCGGTGGCAACTTCCTTGATGGAGGGTTCGCGATTGATCTTCTGCAACAGCTCGCGGGTGATGCGCAGCATCTTGTTGATGTCGTCGGAAACGTGGACCGGCAGCCTGATGGTCCGGGACTGGTTCACCAGTGCCCGCTCGATGGACTGCCTTATCCACCAAGTGGCATAGGTGGAGAAGCGGCACTCCTTGGAGAGCTTGAAACGTTCCACCGCCTTGATCAACCCCATGTTCCCTTCCTCTATCAGGTCCAGGAACGGCAGGCCCCGGTTGATGTAGCGCTTGGCGATCTTTACCACCAGCCGCAGGTTGGATTCGATCATCTTGTCGCGGGCAGCCTTGTCCCCCTTGTCGATGCGCGCTGCCAGCTCTTTTTCCTCGTCCGCCGTCAGCAGCTTGGTTTTCTGGATTTCCCGGAGATAGAGCTTGATGGCATCATCGAAATGCTCGACGACGGCCACCTTGATCTCTTCCTCCTCGACCTCCTCGTGTTCGACTTCTTCCACCTGCTCCAATTCTACGGCATCGGGCTCAACTTCCGGCTCCATGAAAAGGTCCAGTTCCTTGTGCTGGCCCTCGGCCGGGAAATCTCCTATGGCTTCATCGTTGTCCATGGCAACCTCGCGTGTCGATTGAAGTATACTTCCGTTTGCCTTCTCGAGCATAGCATCACTTTCCATAGACTACCCTTCCCCACTCCAGCCGTACTTGCCGATCAGCTTGACGAAACGGCAAGACACGGACTCTTCACGTGTGGTCGTCCCGTCTTGTTCCTTCGTAACCCGCACCAGGGTCTGATCGACCTGGTTTCCAACGGGTATTACCAGTCTTCCCCCAAAAGCCAGTTGGTCCACCAGGTGGCCCGGCACATCGGGAGCTCCGGCGGTAACAATGATGGCGTCGAAAGGTGCTTCTTCGGGCCAGCCATCGGTGCCATCGCCGATCTTCAGATTCACATTCAGGTAATGCAGCCGGTCCAGGGCCTTTCTCGCCCGCAGGGCCAGGGAACGGATCCGCTCAACCGTATGCACCCGGTCTGACAACTCCGCCAAAATGGCGGTCTGGTAGCCCGAACCGGTTCCCAATTCCAGCACCTTTTCCCGGCCCGTCAACTGCAGCATCTGGGACATCAGGGCCACCATGTAGGGCTGGGAAATGGTCTGTTTTTCGCCGATGGGGAGGGAAGAATCACTGTAGGCCTGGGCAGCCATGGCCTCTTCAACGAAGATGTTGCGTGGGACCTTGAGCATGGCGTCGATGACGCGACGATCCGTGATGCCGCGGCCGATGATCTGCGTCTCCACCATTCTTCGTCGTGTAATCTCAAAATTCATAATAAAACCTTAATGCCTTCAGCCGGAAAAATATAGCAGACAGGCAATCATCTGTCCAGATAACAACTGCTCCGGCATCAGAAGATATCCCATTTTTTCAGAAGGGCGATGGAGTTGTAATTGGTCAGATCGAGATGCAAGGGGGTGACGGAGACGTGCCCACGGGAAACAGCATGGTAATCGCTCCCTTCGATGTCCTTGAAATTGAGATCGACGGTGCCTATCCAGTAGTAATTGCGTCCGCGGGGATCGACCTTGTCGATTATGGTCCCCTCATAGGATCGTTTCCCCTGGATCGTTACCAGGGGGGGGCGGATTCTCTCCCCGGGCAGGTCTGGAACGTTGACGTTGAGGAATGTATCGGCCGGCAGCCCCTTTTTCTGAGCCGCAGCGGCAAGTTTCACGGCAAATTGCGCTGCAGCATCGTAATTGGTCCCCTCGGCGGACGTCACCAGGGAAACGGCAATGGCGGGGATTCCCATCAACGTTGCCTCCATCGCCGCAGAGACCGTACCGGAATAGGTGATATCGTCGCCAAGATTGGCCCCCCGGTTGATGCCGGAGACGACGATATCAGGCTTGAAGGAAAGGAGGCTGTGGATGCCCAGGTTTACGCAATCTGTGGGGGTGCCGTCTACGGCAAAGATATTTTCGTCGATCCTGTTTGCCCGGAGTGGATGATGGAGGGTGAGTGCATGCCCCACCGCACTCTGCTCCCGGTCCGGGGCAACGACGAAGACCTCGCCGAGGGCAGTCATTGCCTCTGCCAGTGCTTTCAGACCGGGGGCATGAACCCCGTCGTCGTTGGTCAGGAGAATTTTCAAAAGCACCCCTTTTCGTACCACCTTCTTTATAAGGTACTAAGCGGTTTTACCCTTGTAAAGGCTGCCGGAAATTAATTTCTCTGCTCCGTTTTTCCAGGCGCGCACGAAGACGGAGGCAAGGTTGCTAAAAATGCAGAAGCGGAGCCCTGAAACGAAAAAAGAGGCTGCGTTCACAGCCCCATTTTTATTGGACGATATGGGCATCAGCGGTTCAGCCGAGGAGGTCGATACATCCCGGGCCCGTCAGGGAATAGGTGCAATAAGGTTACTCATGCCAGCCTTATGTCCCTTGACCGTCTTAATCAGCGCCTTCACCTCCGGCGGCATCTCCTTACCTTCCTTCATGGCCGTCTTGATCTGTCCGGCCAGATAGGAGTGGTTGATGAAGATGTCCAGAACCGCCAGCATGAAATCCTTTTTCCAGCCGCTTAGCTTATTCAGATTCTGGAATTTGTGCATGTAGAACTTCTGGGCTGCCTTTCCCAGTTCCCTTTCCAACTCTTCCACCGTCATCCTGGTCGGCTTCAAAACCGGTTCTACCAGGTTGTACTTGCGGTAGTCCTTGGTGACGACATATTTTTCCAGCTGCGGATAAAGCTCCGCATATGGCCAGGGCGCAATGGCAAGGAAAAAGGCCATGTCAGGATTGTAATGCTTGGCCAGCTCTATGGTGGCTGCGATGGACTCGGGAGTGTCCTCGGGCATGCCCAGTACGAATGATGTCTCCGAAACGATGTCGGCTTTGTTGATGATGTCGATAGCTTGTTTTGACTGCTCGACCTTGGTGTCCTTCTTGAAAAGATCCAGTGTTTCCTGGGAGCCGGCCTCGACCCCCACATAAATGTGTTCGACCCCCGCAGTGCGGTACTTGTCCATGATGTCGGCATCGCGGAGAATATCGTCAACCCGGGTCTCCATGAGAAGTTTGACCTTGACCTGCCGCTCGATCATCAGATCGAGGATACGCACCCAACGGTCACGGTCGAAGGTGGGAATCTCGTCGGAAAGCATCGCCACTTCCACACCGTACTTGCGGTTAAGCATCTCCAGCTCGGCTACGAAGTTCTCAGGGCTTCTGGCCCGCCAGGTCTGAGCCCAAAAGAGCTGCTGTGAACAGAAAGAACATTTCTGCTGACAGCCGCGCGATGAGGAAACTATTGCCAGCCGAGCGTTGTTTTTGGCCCGGTAGGAATAAATCGGCCATTCAACCAGGTCCCATGCCGCGGGAAGTGAATCCAGGTCCTGTATGTAGGGAGCCTTTGCCGTAGCAACTACACCACCACCGGCATAGAAAGCCAGACCGGAAACCGTCGCAGGATCACCGCCGGCATTCAGGCAGTTGAGCAGGGCAGGCAGCGTCACCTCCCCTTCCCCACGCACCACGTAGTCGATCACGTCATGGTCGGCGGAGAGCAGTTCCTCATAACAAAACGTCGCGTGGACATTGCCAACGACGGTAACAACCTCAGGGTTGATGCTTTTGGCCAGGCTGAGAAGTTCAACAGCATGAACTATGGAAGCGGTATAGGCGGTCGTGGCAACTACATCGGGCTTGAATGCCTCGATTCTTTTCCGTATCTCCGGCCATTTATGCCACAGGGACATGGCATCATAATAATCAACTTCGTAGCCCTGTGCCCGCAAGGAACCTGCTACATAGACGAAACCCACATTAAGCCAGGTGCCTGCAGACTCAACAACCCCTGAATGGTAAGGCGGAGTGATGAGTGCCACCCGTTTTACTGTCATTGAGAACTCCTTTGAGGCTAAATACCCGAAATCACAAAAGGCAGCAATTTTCATGCCCATTAAAAGGCAGCGACGAAGGGACGTTTCCTACGTATTATTAAAGACTTAGCCTGACCAGGTCCGAGTTTTTATTGGCCGGTAGTGAAATGACCGTTCGACCGGGGCAACTGGCGCCAAAAGTATCGAAGGCTGCCCTATCAGTGAAAGGTCATGCCGAAAGCGAACCAGTAGCCGATGCCGAAGCCGATGAACAGAACGATATGCTTTGCCAGGAGCATGCGGCGGCGCATCCTTTCCGAGTCGGCCCCATAATAATTGTCCACATAGGTGAAGGTCCGCCCCGAGCCTGTCGCCATGATGACGATGCCGGCCGTCACACTCTGCCAGAAAAAGAGGTGCTCGACATGATTCAGTATGGCAGTTACCGATGGTTCCTTTCCATGGATATCATGGAGTACCACAATGGCGATTATGGCCGCCAGCCAGTAGCCCGCTGCAAAGTCATGGACGAAGCCATTGAAAACGACAAGGGATTTTTTAACGCTCGCCAAGGTAGTTTCTCTGCCCAACCCTTTGATTTACAAGCAACCTGTCAGGGGAGGTAATTTAGGTTATTGAAGCGCTCGGATTATCGCACAAATGACGTATCCGCACAATTTTATTTTTTAATCTTTGCCATCCCCCTTCTATTGCCTCGCCGCCAGGGTTATTCCTTGACGGCCCTTACATCCCTGCGGTACTATTCCTGTCATAGATAAAGGTCGCACTGACGCTGTTTTCTTGTGCATCACTGCAAAAGAAATAAGCAGACCCCACCCACCCCCGACACGGGGGGCCGTGATTCCGGCACCTCAGACTGTACCTTTATTGGCTCAAACATTGCTAGCACAGTTTTCCAACGTCTGGCAGCACGTCCTTTTACAGGAGCGCATTTCTTATGGCCACTGATATCACGGTAACCCATCGCCTCACTGAAGAAATACTCGGTTTTATCGAAGCGGGAGTAGACGCCGACCTCTCCGATGAACAGTTCAATGATTACTCCATGCAACTGTTTGCGCTGCAATATGCGAACAACGCCATCTTCAGGGAATTTTGCGACGCCAAAAAGGTGAAACCGGGTGACGTCAGCCGCTGGCAGGACGTCCCGATGGTTTACAATGATGTTTTCAAGACCCACCTGGTTGCATCCTTCCCACTGGAACAATCTGTAATGGCCTGTCTCACGGGAGGCACGACCAGTCTAACCCAACGTGGCCGCATTTTCCGAGACGAAGACGGCAAGCGACTCGTCTTCGGCGCCAACAGGATGATGACCGGATCGTATCTTTTTCCAGACTTCGAGGAGGGAAAACGCTGCCGTATCCTTATCCTCGCCCCAAGTCCGGAAATGGCGCCATCCATGGGGATGGCCATTGGCATGGACCAGACCCGGCAGGCCTTCGGCACCTCCGACAGCATGTTCCTCCTGGGAAAGACCGGCATCGATGTGAAGAACCTGCTCAAGGCACTGCGCGAGTCGGAAGCGAGTGGCGTGCCGGTGGCGCTGATAGGGGCTACCGCAGCCTATGTCTACTTCTTCCAGTCCTGTCGGCGGAAAAAGATAAAATTCAAACTTCCTCCGGGAAGCCGGGTCTGCGATGGTGGCGGCTATCGTGGCCGCTTCGGCGTCGTCACCCGCGACGACTATTACGCCATGGTCAAAGAGATTCTCGACATCCCTGAAACCCACTGCGTCAACGTGCTGGGCGAAGCTGAAACCGCAACCAACCTCTTCGATGATGCCCTGCGCCGCCACGTCAAAGGGCTCCCCCCCCGTCAACGCACCCGCCCGGTTCCTCCCTGGTCACGGGTGCTGGCCATGAACATCGACGATCTTTCCCCGCTGCCCGATGGTGAGGTAGGGCTCTTGGCCCACTGGGACCTGGCAAACGTGCCGACCGTCCTGGCGGTAATCACGGACAACCTGGGCTATACCACCGATAACGGTACCGGCTGTGAAATGGTTGGTCGGGCAAAGCTGGAGAACGGCAAGGTTTCCCCCCTCCCCGACGAAGATCGCACCATGGGCCCCATGGGAGACTCCACCATCTTCCGCATGCTGGAAGCCTATACCAATTTCTCAATCGATCTGAAGATGCGCTTTGCCAAAGACCCAAAGGTGGAACAGCCTGCGGTCCGTGAGGAGATCGACGCCCGCCCCGGCTCCGTGGCCTCGTGTCCACAAGTCGTCGATGAGATCCTGGTGTCCCAGGCGAGCGCGGAGGCGGCCCACGAGCGGGATAGGTCCTTGAACGCCTTTAAAGACCAGACGGAGCGCCCATTGGAATGGTACGTGGAAGAAGCGAAAAAGCAGAAACTCTCCGACCATCCCGCCGGCCTTCAGTCGGAAAAAGATACGACAAAAAAGGACACATAGCTGAAAGGAAACAATGTTGCGGCAGGCAGGGGTTCAGGACAGGGAATTATTGGAGCGCCAGTCTTGATATGCTTTGCCAAGGGCCTTCTTCATGGGCAACTGCATCATAAGCGACAGGAAATGGGTCATGGGAAATCCGGAACGTGGTATGTGGGAAATCCGCCGTAATACCCTGTCCAGACGGAATAACTCCTGATTCAAGCGGTGATACTGCTCTTCACGGTTACGGGCCGACATGGCGGGATCGGGGTGCTCGAAAACGGCGCGCACGCCGGTAAAGCATTCCCACCCCATACCAGGCAGCAGAAACTCTTGGTATTCCTCGAACAACTCGGTCCCTGGAAGCGGGGTCAGCAAAACCGGATGTATTCCCACCTTGAGTCGCTCCGACAATTCCAGGGTTCTTTTGAAACCGTCCAGTGTATCCTGCCTCCCCCCAAGGACCACAAACAGCACCACGTCTATGCCCGCATCCTGCATCTTCCTTACAGCGGAAATTCTGTCTTTCCCCTGCTTGCCGCCAGCCTTGAACGTGGAAAGTTGGGCCTCGTCATTCTCCCAGCCCACCCAGACGGAAAAAAGGCCACTGTCACGGGCAGCCTTCAACATACGTTCGCCAGCAGCGTCCTGAATGGCCCGCAAATCGCCGAACCCGTACCAGTGCTTGCGTGATCCACTGGATAGCTCCTGGAACAGCTCAATACTGCGGTTCAGGTCACCACCCCAGATGTTGTCATCACCGTTGAACCATACTTTTCCGGCACACGCCTCAATCTCCTCGGCAACTTCGGAGATGGGGCGGTAACGGATGGTATCGCCGAAAAACCTCCTCACCGAGCAGAAGGTGCACCGATAGGGACAGCCACGCATGGTGAAAAAAGCCCGGAAGTGGTAGTTCCCTTTCAGTTTGCCGTCAACCGGCTTTGGCAGCCCTTCCAGCGGCAGCCTCTCCCCCCGATAGAATTTTTTCAGCACCCCGCGCCTGGCGTCATCAAGGACATCCCGCCATACTGACTCCGCCTCGCCGATCACCACAGCATCCGCATGGCACGCGGCTTCCTCGGGCAGAGCCGATACATGGATGCCGCCGAGGATAACCTGCTTGCCCTCCCGGCGACACTCATCGGCAAAGGCATAGACCCAGGGTGCCGTTGCCGTCATGACACTTAGGGCAACCAGGTTGGAAGCGATATCTGCGGGGGAAATATCCTGCTGATTGGCATCGATGAGGGTCACATCCACATCGGGGGCATCACGTCCGGTCAGGGCGGCGAGGTACTCAAGGATGGGGGGGACCAGGGGCACGCGCCCTGAGAATGGAAACTGGGGAGACACTATGGTCAGAAGCATCAGCGCGTTTCCCTGCTCCGCTTCTCCCGGACCTCGCCCCGTTTCTTTTTCCATTCCTCATAGGCGATCTTTACCCCTTTTCTGATGGGCAGCTGGGACATCAGGGAGATGATGTGTGCATGGGGAAAACCGGCCAGGGGAATCCTGAACATGTGCCGGAAAATCCTCGGCAGGCTCAGCAGTTCGAGAAAGGTCTTGTGAAACAATTCTTCACGCACCTCGGCCGTCATGGCCGGGTCGGGATGATCGAAGAGGGCGAAGGCGCCGGTGTAATATTCCCAACCCAGGTCCTTGTACATATAGGGCTCGTATTGTTTCGCCAGTTCCGTCCCCGGATAGGGGACGACCAGGGAGGGGTGCATGCTCACTCCCAACCGGTCGCACAACTCCACCGACCGTTTGAAGTCGTCAAGGGTATCCTCCCGGCTGCCGAGCATATAAAAGATGGAAACGTCGATGCCGTGATCTTTCAGGGTCTTGATGGCCCGCTCGCGGTCCACCCCCACCTTTCCCGTGGCCTTGTAGGCCTTCAGGCTGTCGTCGGAGATCGCCTCCCATCCCACCCAGGCAGTCAGCATGCCACATTCGCGGGCGGCGTTCAACATGCGTGAACCTGCCGGCGAAAGCACCGGCCTAAGGCTGCCGAACCCCATCCATTTCTTGCCGCTCCCCTTGAGAGCCGTGAACATATCGATGGCGCGCTGCTCGAATCCCTCCCACCATATGTTCTCGTCACCGTTGATGTACATCTTTTCCGGAATGGCAGCCACGTCCCTGACCACATGTTCAATTGGACGAAAACGGATCTCGGCACCCATGAACGGCTTCACCGAGCAAAAGGTGCAGTTGTAGGGGCATCCCCTGGACGTACTGACGACGCGAAACTGCTCCTTCCCTTTCAGCAAGCCATATAGCGGTGTCGGCATATCATCCAGGGGGATATGCTCGCCGTGATAAAAAGGCTTCAGCCGTCCGGCGCGGAAATCCTGTAATACCTGCGGCCAGACCGATTCCGCTTCCCCGACGACAACCGCATCGCCATGCTGTTTGGCTTCTTCAGGCATGGCGGAAGCGTGCATGCCGCCGAAGACGACCTTGATGCCCCGTGCCCGCAGTTTTTCCGCAATGCGGTATCCAGGTACGGCTGTCGGCGTCAGGATGCTGATGCTGGCCAGATCACACTGGAGCCGGTCGATTGCCTCGGGAGTCGCACTGGTATTGATCAGTTCGATCTCAATGTAGGGATCGGCCTTTCTGGTCAGCGCCGCCAGGTATTCCAGTATCGGCGGGGCAATGGGAGCCCAGCCAAAGGGAAGAGGGGGTTTGATGATAGCAAGTTTCATTACGATACCTTTCGGAAGACAGCCCACCAAAGAAGAATCTAACGCTTCAATCTCTGATTACCATAGATTGCATCGAGGACATTTTTTATATCTGCCCGGGGAGTACGGTAAACGCTTCCGTTACTGCGAACTTCAACGCTTGAGACCATCCCGACTTCGTATGCGCCGTCAGGGTGAACGACAAACTTCACTTCCAAGCCACGGGCAGAAATACCTGCCCGTTTCATCTTGAAGTCAAACCACCGGGTAGGTGCGTAACCGGTAAAATCAATGAAAACATCACCGTTTGCCGCTCTCGTCTCACGCCATTCTTTGTTTTCCAGATAGCCATATTTGCCGAAAGCCTGCCCTATGGTCATTTTGGGGTAACCGGGAAGATGGGCCTTCTGAATGGCACCCGCCATCCCTTTAGGACCCGCCTCATTGCTTGGCGCTTGCACACCAGCGGGGACCATACCGTCCGATGTACTGGCTATTCCAGCTTTTGTATCTCTCATATAACCAGGCAAGGCATGTGCCACACCTGACAACGGCAATACGACAACCATGGCAATCAAGACAATTTTTCTCATTACCT
The DNA here is from genome assembly GCF_022808985.1 of Geotalea sp. SG265. Lineage (GTDB taxonomy): Bacteria > Desulfobacterota > Desulfuromonadia > Geobacterales > Geobacteraceae > Geotalea. Next base: position 123,054 of record NZ_JAKZFT010000004.1, read on the forward strand.
AAACTCTCCCTCCAATCAATCAGTGTTCAATCCTGAATCCGGCATGGAACGTCTCTACTGAGAAAGGAATCCCCCAATAACTAACAATCATTGCAACCAATGCCACCAATGCATACCAGGCGAGTTTCTTGCCACGCCAGCCGAAGGTTATCCGTAGATGCAGGTAGATGCCGTATATCAGCCAGGTGACAAGCGACCAGACTTCCACCGGGTCCCAATTCCAGTAGTTACCCTTCACCTGGTTGGCCCAGAAGCACCCGGAAATCATCATCAGGCCAAAGAAAATGAACCCACCGGCTATGAATCGATAGGAAAGATCATCCAGTCCCTGCAAGTCAGGCAATTTTTCCAGAACTCCACCGGAATTCTTCTCCTTCAAAAGGTATAAAAGCCCCAACCCTGCAGCAATAAGCACCGATGCAAAGCCGATCGATGCCCCGACAATATGCACCCAAATCCAACCGCTCTGCAGTGCCGGAGCAAGGGTGGCAGCAACTTCTTTCAACATTGTTCCCGCCCACCCCATCATGACAAAGGAGACAGGCATCACAAGCACACCCAGGGGCTGAAATTTTTTCGTCGTAAACTGCAGAATCAGGTAGATGAGCAGCGCCATGAATATGCCCAAGGTTATCGACTCGGCGACAGAAATAAAAGGAGTTATTCCCGTCGCCATCCACCGGAGTACGATTACTGCCACATGAGGCACAAAACCAGCCAAAACGCTGAACAGGCCAAAAGTAAAGAGTTTTTCCTGTTTGGCAATCAGTCCGAATATGTAGCTAAACGTACTGACACCGTACAGCCCAACGGCAATCCAGAATAGCGTCTGATCAAGTTTCATTTGGCTACCTCCATTATTGAATTCCTTCTTACATTATCATGAACAGCGGGGAGAATAGCTGTCGGGTGCATTCGTACTGGATTTCCTGGCTATATCGACAAGTGATGCAGCGTTTATAGACACCCGGTTAACTGCATCACTTAGGGATTGACGGAGGCATTATTTTATGCGTCAATAATGAATTCGGCCATTTAAACATAACCCCCTAGGTCATGTCAATTTTTCCCGTCCAGTTACCATGGCGGACCTTCCCTGTAGAACCAGGACCAGTATGGATAGCAGCTTGAAAAAAAAGCAATTCCTTTTTGACCAGCTCTCCTCTGCCCGTGGCAGATGGCGAGCCCAAAACTGGTATTACTATCACAAGTTAGAAAGGCTGATGGTTTCCCTGATCCCACCTGGCAGAAAAGTACTAGAAGTTGGCTGCGGTACTGGTGAGCTATTAGCTGGTGTAGCTCCAGGCGAAGGGATCGGCATAGATTTCAGCAAAAAAATGCTCGATATTGCAGCGAAGCAGTTCCAAGACCTGAAATTTGTATGTGATAATGCAGAATGTCTGCAAATGCACGAACCATTCGACTATGTCATTCTCTCAGATCTGCTCGGTGAAGTCAGCGATGTCTGGCAAGTCATGCACGAACTTCACAAGGTTACTGACCCTAATTCCCGTGTCATCATCACCTACTATAATTACCTTTGGGAGCCACTCCTCAAGGCCGGGGAACGACTGGGAATGAAAATGCCCCAAGATTACCAGAACTGGCTGTCTCCGTCGGACATGGCATATGCATTGAGCCAGAACAGTTTCGAGGTGGTCAAACGTGGCACCTATCTGTTGCTGCCGATCTACGTTCCCGTCATCTCAGAAATGGTCAACCGGTATTTAGCACCTCTACCTTTTTTGCAAAGGCTCTGCATGGTGCAGTACCTGGTAGCGAAAAGACAGACATCGTGTAAAACGGAAACCATTCCCCATTACCGTGTCTCGGTAATAGTCCCGTGCCGGAACGAGCGGGAAAATATCGAGAATGCTGTAGAGCGCATCCCGATGATGGGGGCAGACACAGAAATCATTTTTGTCGATGGCGAATCTACCGACGGAACCGTTGAAAAAATCGAGGAGATGATCAGCAAATACGAAGGAGTGAAACATATTCGTCTCATTCATCAAACCTCTGAAGAGGCAAGGGCTTCTTCAGAGCACCGCCCTGACAAGATGCTGCCGCTTGGCAAAGGAGATGCGGTCCGCAAAGGCTTTGAAGCTGCAACAGGCGAAGTTCTGATGATACTCGATGCAGACTTGACCGTCCCTCCAGAGGAACTCCCCAGGTTCTACCATGCCATCGCCTCCGGCAAGGGTGAGTTCATCAACGGCAGTCGGCTCGTCTACCAGATGGAAAAAGAAGCGATGCGGACGCTGAACCTGCTTGGCAACAAATTCTTCAGCATTGTCTTCAGTTGGCTCTTGGGGCAACCGATCAAAGATACCCTGTGCGGCACAAAAGTTTTGTTTCGACGAGACTATGAAAAGATCAAGAGTAATCGTTTTTTTTTCGGAGAGCTTGACCCCTTCGGAGATTTTGACCTGTTATTCGGTGCTGCGAAACGAAACCTGAAAATTGTCGAGGTCCCCGTGCACTACCGTATGCGAACCTATGGTGACGTCAAGATAGAACGATTCAAACATGGCTTCAAACTGCTCCGCATGAGTCTCATCGGTCTGTGGAAGCTGAAATTTTTTAAATAGTTAGTCCTGCCATACCATAACTGGTTCTCCCTACCCCCTACATTCCACGACACCCCCTCCGCCATGCCATAAGCACGAGGCCGCCAGCTACCCGAGGAGGGAATTTTCCAATATTGGCGGTCTCAACTTCACAGCAAAGGGCACACCCATCAGCACCATGCCGACAATGAGGTATGTCATGATTACGGCCGTTTCAGAACCGTCAAAAATAAAATAGGCAAATGATGCCAACAACAAAAAGCCGTAAAAGAGAATTTGGGTGCTCCATCCGGTAATGTAATCTATTCCCGGCAGTGCAGCCCAATAGATTATAAACGGGATAAACGCCGTCAAGTATGGGACGCTGTAGTCGAATGCAAACGTCGGATACGTTACCAGTATGGTCGCCGCACCAGCAAAGAACGGTGATAGATACGGGAATTGCCTGCCGCTGAATCGATTTGAAAAACCAATGGCCATCAGAACCAATGGGACTGATTTCACTACATACAACGGCACTATCCTGACAAGTGCGTTCCCCATAGCCATCAAAGTCAATTCCGCTTCCTGCTTGAACAGTCCCTGTAGGAAACTTACAGCACAATTAGGCAGCATCAGCAACATCAGCAGAATGGAGATAAAAAACAATACACTGATCATCCCCCTTTGCTTTAGTTCCGGGATGTTCCTGGCAGTCAACAGGGAGACTGCACAGGCAACAAAGGCAAATGGAAATGCCGTCCATTTGACAAAACCAAATAGCGCCGACACCACCACATAGCGCCATTTCCCAGTAACGAGCGCCAGCATCAACCACAGATAACAAAGCCCCACGTAGAGCGTAAACTGCCCGCGTTCAAAAAAAGAAAGTCCGACCGGTGTTAGGAACAAAGATATATCTAGCAACAGCAGCGCCGGCAACAGGTATCTCGTGATTTTCAGAACAAAAAAGACGAAGATGAAGCTGCCAATGAAAAGAATCGCCTGTACCGCAAGATGTACAAAACTGGCTTGTCCATAGGGTAACAGGCATAAGGTATAGGCACTGATGAAATGAATGAGCGGTGGGTATCTGGAGGGCCTATTCCAGGGATCGATTGTAGTTTCTATTGCATAGGCATCTTTCAGTGCTTTCACCTGCTGGGAAGGGAAATAAATTTGTGCGAAATCAGCGCACAATCTTCCCTGGGCCTGATGCTGCAAGGCAATTGGTGTCGGTGGTATTCGCATCGTCGGATAGCGCAGGGGAATAGTCATCTCCGAACTGGAACCATCCCCCAGCAAGATATCCTTGGACAGCCAGTATACCTGCGAAGCAATCATCAAATGAATCAGCACGAAAAAAACAATGAAAAGCAACCTGCCATTCACAACAATGCCAGTCGATTGCTCTTCAGTATGCTCAGCAGGCACCTTCACCTCCAGTTACACGATAGCCAATTAACTGGTCCAGTCCATACGGCTTTTCACATGCGCTCTTTGACGGAACAGAATGCAAGGCGTAATCCCGCCTTAATTTTGTGGTAGATCTCCGAAAGGCTGTTCATATTTCTCAACTCTTGGACAATGTACGCCGGCCGGAAATAAAACCTCTCGTACGCCTGCATCATCAAATCGGTAAGTTGTTTGCGGTCGAGAGATTCTTCCCAAAGATGAGCTCGGAATTCTTCAGAAGGATCACGACTGAACACACCCCAGTAATCGCCGAACAGCCCTTTTTCCATACCGTATCTATAAAGTGCCGTCCCCGGATAGGGAGTGGTGATGGCAAACTGCGCATAGTTTATCGGCAGTTCAAGGGCAAGCCGGATCGTATCCTCCACTTCCCGTGCAGTCTCCCCCGGCAGCCCAATCATAAAGTCACAGAGAATCTCGAAACCGTATGTTCTGGTTTTATGCACAACCTGGCGCACTTGCTCCACAGTAATATTCTTGCCAATGGCTGCAAGGATACCATTATTTCCCGATTCGACACCATACTGTATGCGGCTGCATCCTGCCTGCTTAAGCGCATGCAACATCTCATCATCCATTAGATCGATTCTGCTGCGAATATCAAAAGATACGTCGACTTTATGTTCCAGAAGTAGCGCACAGATATCAAGCACCCGTTGCCTGTCAACGGTGAAAGTCGAGTCGAATATGAAAAATTGCCGAATGCCTAGACGTCGTCTGCAGTCGAGGATTTCCTCCACAACCCGTTGGGCAGAGAAAGCACGGAATTTATGATGTCCTTCGTCGCAAAAAGAACAACGATACGGGCAGCCACGACTGGTAACCAGTGTCGTGAAAACGGCATCTTTTGCCAGGAGAAACCGGTACTCCCCATACGGTGTCATGTCACGTGCGGGAAAGGGTAGCTCGTCAAGCTTTTCGATGGGTATGCCGGGATTGTTAACGATCCGATCTCCGTAGCGAAATGTCAACCCCGGCATATCCTTGAGAATATCTAAATCATTCAGGTGCTCTACAAGGCACGTCATGGTGACTTCGCCTTCTCCGGTCACCACAAAATCAACTCCGGGATGACAAAGCGTTTCGACGGGATAATGATCACAATGTCTGCCTCCAAGCACCGTAGTGATATGTGGATTAACTTTTTTGGCAATCTGCACCAGGCTTAGTGAATCCAGCAGCGTGAATGTCAGCGTCTGGACTCCAATCACATCGGGATTTGCCTCACGTACATGCTCCTCAATCTGTTGGTCGGTGAGATTCATGAGCACTGTATCAAGAACCTGCACCTCAATCCCCACCGGCCCCCGCTCGCGAAGATACGCGGCTATATAAAGAAGCCCCAGGGGGGGATAAGTACCCCTTTCTTTTTCAACAAAAGCTGGGACATTCGCCGAAACCATACGTCTCAGTGGAGGGTTAACAAGCAACACTTTCATGGGCTTAATTGCGCACCTTGAATTTGAATAATGTCCATACAGCCTCTACAGCATCGCGCCAGCCAATCTTCTTTCCTTCTTTCTTGCTCCGGGGAAAATATGAAATCGGCACCTCCGCGATATGAATCTTCCGTTTTGCCAGCTTTGCCGTTACCTCGGGGCAGAATTCAAACCGTTCACAGGACAAGTGCAATGATTTGAGCAGATTTGTGTCAAACATCTTGTAACAGGTAGCCTCATCGGTGATTTTCAATCCATAGAGCCAGCGACTGACATAGGTTACCAACACCCCACCGAGAAAATAACAAAGCCCCGAATGCTTTTTATTGTCTGCATTCAGCCGGCGCGAGCCATAGACCACTTGTGTGCTCCTTGCCGACAAAAGCCTGACCATTTTGACAAGATCTTGGGGATCGTATTCCAGGTCGGCATCCTGAATGACGACAAAATCCCCTCTCGCCATAGCAAGTGCGGTTCGAATTGCATGACCTTTGCCATAGTTATGCTCATGATTAATCACTGTAAAACCAGGCTTCGACTCGAATGCCTCCAGAATCTCACGGGTTGCATCGGTCGAGCCGTCGTTAATGACAAGAATTTCCTTGTCGAGCTGCACAGCGGCCACGCGCTGCAGCAATATGAGCAGGGTCTCTTGTTCATTATAGACGGGAATTATTATACTTAGCACCGGTACACTACCATGCACTTGCACACTTGGAAACGAGCATTTTCAAAAGATCACCTGGATATCGATCGGATTGGGTTATTGCCTCAATAATTCCACCATATGAAACTGCTGACCTGCTTCTACCTGTCTCCCGAGCTTTTTGAGGGCAACTCCGTAGTCATAATGGGCTTGAGGGTTATCGGGTTCCTGGGCCAGCATCTTTTCATAATGGGGCAACGCGGCTGCAAATTGTCCCTTGGCACAATAAATAGAAGCCAATTGGCTGTTGGCTTTATAACTCTTCGGCTTGATCACGAGCAGCTTTTTTAAGGTATCGATGGATCTTTCCGTTTGGCCGATCTGGTAATAATAGGTGGCGAGCCTACCCATAATCTGCGCCCGGTAGGGATCATCGCCAAGAGTCTGGATTGTGTGGGTAAATAGGGTTTCACTGTTTCGCCAAACTGCCACCTGCTTGAATGATAGCCATGCAAGCACTACCAGTACAACTGACATACCGCAGAAAACCGGCAATGGCCTGAGCATGGATACAAGGCGCACTAATACCACACTTGCCAGCACGGAAAAGCACAGGGATGAAAGAAGGGAATACCGATCTACTGTAAAATGGGGATGTTCGAATATTCCGAGAAAAGGGACTTGCAGCACCAGGTAGCAGATCCACACGCCAAGGAGAAATGGCCAGCGCTTACGAAGAAACAAGCAGAGCGCGGAAATTCCTGCAACAAGAAAAACTCCCAACAGGAACGGTAAAGAAAGGGGATCAAATGCGAGCAGAGTCGTATAGATGGGGGCGAGTTTCACCGGGTAAAAAGGTTTCCAAAGGTAATAGGACCAGACATAAAATGACTGCATGACGCGATCAAGAAGGCCGAACTGCGAAAGTGGCACAGGTGCCCCCCATATACCCATTGCACGATGCCTGACTACCACAGCAACGACAGCAAACGCAAAAGCAGAAAGCACAAAAATCAGTTTCCCCCGCAAGACCTGCTTTACCTTAGCCTTAGCCCCTTTCGAGACAGCAAAAGAAAAGACCTTTGGGCGTAACAGAAAGATGTCGAGCAGGAAAAACACTGCAAAAAGCGTGATGCCAACCGGGTACGACAACAAAGACGAGATGTAGCAAACCAGCGACAGTGCCATGTACAGACGGAACTGCTGAAGATTAACCGCCTGCTGTGCCCTCAAGTAGCAGAGAAGTGTGCCAAGGATGAAAAAAATAGCCTGGCAGTATGATCTAGCAGCTGCCCACACAACAGATTCGACCCGCAGGGGATGAAGGGCCCACAACAGGGCACCGGCCACAGCGGCAAACTCTCTAGAACAAGCGTTGTGCCCAGCAAGTGGATTCTTATGGGCAGCAATGATCAGCAGATCCCGCAATACAAGATACAGCAAAACGGCACTCAAACCATGGAGGAGCCAGTTGCCGAAATGAAACCAAAATGGATCGAAGCCGGTAAGATGGTAGGTAAGTGACCAGGCAAGAAACGTGAAGGGATTATACCGTTGCATCGAGTCTACGTCTGTAAACACCCACCAAAGGCTGCTGTTTGTCAGTTTTTTGTTGCCGAGGATATCCAGATCGTCGTCCCACATGACAAAATCAGCTTTCAAAACCTCTGAAAAGGTTACCATCGTAACAATAAGAACCACTACAGCTAAGACAAGCGGTAAGGCGGCATGCAACTTTCCTTGTTTAAAATTATTTTCTGCCATCACGAAACCGTTACCTTGTGGCCATGCCAGGGTTAAATGCCCTTTGTCCCCTATTGCATGGTACTGCTATGGAATCAGATCAATGAACACGCGTACTGAGCGTCAAACGATTGAACTACACGCTTTGCCGCAAAACATTGGCCTACCATTTCGCCGTACCGCCTATTTCCCAAATGATTGAGCAAGCCGAAACTGCTGTTCAGCTTCTGCCGTTCTGTCGAGCTTTCGGAGTGCAACGCCGTAATCGTAATGGGCTTGCGGGTTATCGGGGTCCTGGTTAAGCATCTTTTCATAATGGGGCAATGCGGCGGCGAATTGTCCCTTGGCACAGTAAATCGAAGCCAACTGATTGTTGGCTTTATAGCTGGTCGGCTTGACGTTGAGCAATGTTTTCAGTGTCTCGATGGCCCGCTCCGTTTGGCCGATCTGATAGTAATAGGTGGCAAGTCTACCCATGATCTGCACCCTGTAGGGATCATCGCCAAGGGTTTGGATTGTGTGGGTAAAAAGGGTTTCACTGTTTTTCCAAACCATAACTTGCTTGAATGATAACCATGCAAATAATACCAGTACAATAGACATACCGCCAAAAACCGGCAATGGGCTGAGCATGGCCACAAGGCGCACTAAGACCACGCTTGCCAGCACGGAAAAGCACAGGGATGAAAGCAGGGAATACCGGTCTACTGGAAAATGTGGATGTTCAAAAATCCCGAGAAAAGGGACCTGCAGCACCAGATAGCAAAGCCACACGCCAAAGAGAAATGGCCAGCGTTTACGGAGAAAGAAGCAGAGCGCGGAAACTCCCACTATCAATGCAACGCCGAGTTCGAAAGGTGGTGAATAGGGATCGAATGAAAGCAGTGCCGTATAAATGGGGGCCAACTTCACCGGGTAAAAGGGTTTCCAGAGGTAATAGGACCAGACGTAAAAAGACTGCATGATGCGATCAATCAGGCCGAACTGCGAAAGTGGCACTGGCGGGTCCCAGATGGCATTGGAATGATAGCGTACCAACACAGCAACTGCAGCAAAGGCGACAGCGGGAAGCACGAAGATCAGCTTTTCCCGTAAGGCCTCTTTGAGTGCTGCATATCTCGTGGCGGGACAGAAAAACTCAGCCCGCCGTAACAGAAAGATATCGAGCAGCAAGAACACAACGAAAAAAGTAATACCCAGTGGATAGGATAGCAGAGAGCAGATATAGCAAAACAGCGAAAGTAGCATAAAAAGGCGGTACTTCCGGGGACTTATGTCATGTGCCTTCACATAGAAAAGGAGTGCCCCGATGAGAAAAAACATCGCCTGGCAATAGGTTCGATCCGTTGCCCAAGCAACAGGCTCGACACGTAGGGGATGAAGAGCCCACAACAGGGCGCCGGCCCCAGCGGCAAGCTCTCGCGAAAAAGAAGTGAACCTAACAAGTAGATTCTTATGGGCAGCGATGATCAACAGATCCCGCAATACAAGGTAAAGCAAGACGGCACTCAGACCATGGAGCAGCCAGTTGCCGAAATGGAACCAACAGGGATCGAAGCCGGTGAGATGGTAGGTGATTGACCAGGCGAGAAATGTCAGCGGATTGTAGCGCTGCATTGAGTCGACATCGGTAAAAACCCACCATATGCTGTTGTCGGTGAGATTATGATTACCAGTGATGAGGAGATCATCATCCCACATCACAAAATCAGCCTGCAAAACTCCTGAAAAAATGGCAAGCGTTACCATAAGCACTACCGCCGCTGCGACAAGCACAGCGCCGGTAGTTAAGTTATCCTTAGCGAAATCAGAGTGAGCCATTACCGCCACCCGTTTCCTTAATTGCCATGCGGGACAACCTGAAGTCCCCGTTCGCCAAGTCGTCCCGACCCATTTTTTGATACGCCGATCCCCGTGCATAGAGAATCTCTGAACGCTTGTCTGCCTTTGCGGTTTCCAGCGCCTTGGTATAATCCTCTACAGCAGTTACAAGATCTCCCATATCGCCATGAATGATGCCACGTTTTTGATAAAGTTCGTGCATGGCTCGATATTGTTTGCTTGCGGCAATGGTGATAGCCTTGTCAAGGTCAGCCAGGGATCTTTGATAGTTGTGCTGCAGGTAGTAGGCGTGACTGCGCTGAAAGTAAGCTCGTCCTGTACTAGGGCTCAGTTCGATGACCCTGGTCCAGAGCGTCACATCATCTTTCCAGAAGGCAATCTCCCTCACCGTCAAATATGCGTTTGTCAGGACCAGCACGGCCATAGCAGCCAGGAAGGCAATACGGGCAGCTCTGGAGGCGCCGAAGGAAGCGAAGAGGGCATTGATTCCCAAGGAAAACAGTAACGCCAGGGGAAGTCCGGCAAGATAGGTAAACCTTCCCGCCATGGCCTGCGCCCCAACCTGTTGCGTAAGGCCGAGAAAAGGCAGCAGGGTTACCAAGTAGATCAACCAGCACGCCATGACAACCGGTAGACGCTTCGTCAGCTGCATGCAGGAGGCAGTGATCACTATGAACAGAGCGATCGGCAGGAAATATGCCCACGTCATACCGGGGATATTGAATGGATGCACATAAAAGGGGCTTATCCCTGAAGGCCACGCCGTAAGTCTCAGGTAGGCCGCAATGGACGCGAAGGCATTCAGCACTCTCGTCTGCCCATCGATAGGCTCGATTGCATTTGCCTGTGCGGCCATGGTAAGCAGGGCAACCGCGGCTGCCAGCAGGAAAAAAGGGACCTTCTCCAGCACGATTGCTCGGATGCCTGAAGAGGCAATCCTCTTGAGTGGGAACCAGTCCAGCACCAGCAGCACAACCGGCAGCGTAACCAGCAGCGACTTGCTGCACAGGGAGAAGGTAAAAAACAGCAGAGACAACGAGTAATCACGAAGTAGGACGTTGTTGTTTTGCGGCCACCGAGCCTGGAGTGAACCGCATCCACAGGCATACCGCAAGTAAAAAAGGATTGCCATGAGCCCGAAGAATAAACTCAGGACATCTTTCCGCTCCGTAGCCCAAGCCACCGATTCAACCCTGAGAGGGTGTATGGCAAAAAGTAGCGCTGCCAGCGCCGCACACCACAGAGGATTCAGAACGGAAAAACGCCCCCGGGATCCCTTTGGCAACGCTCCGTCATATACCATCATTAAGCGGTGACAAATCAAAAAGAAGGTTCCGGCACTGAGCGCATGGAGGATGTTATTGACGAGGTGGTACCCGACCGGATTGCCCCCCCAGAGGGAGTAATCGAATGCCAGCGATAACCAGGTGAGCGGAGCCCAGTAATTCAGATAAAATGAAGTGAACGCCCAATGGACTGTCGCTAAAGAGAAGGAGTGAATATTGCTGTTTTCAAGAATGTAACCTGCGTCGTCCCAGGCCAGCAGCCCGTTGCGCAGATCGGGAAGATAGGCGAGGAACACCGAACAGCAGACAAGCCAGAAACAGGTCCATCTACGATTCACGGCCTTCTCCCTTCAAGCATAGTATCAAATGTGCTGTGGGAAGCATTATCTCCGTTTTCGCAGCATCCTGCCCACGGTTGTGATGATCATCCCTGCCAGTCCAACCCAGAGGCTGGCAAGGACAATGGGCTTGCCCGGTTCGTGGCGGACGGTCATCCTGACCCAATAACGAACTTCTTGCGCGGTCAGCACGTACTGGCCGACAGCAAATTGCTGGCCGATGGGCATCGTTTCTTCGGCAAACGGTTTTCCTATGGGTGCGTTTCCTTTTAAATCAAGAGGAAACAACTGGAGTTGAGCATCCCCTCCCCGTTCCTTCTGCTTAGAAGGGAAATACTCCACTTGAAGGGCCATGAGCGGTTTTTCCGGAGGGGCAGGAAACATTATGGGTGCCGGTCTGACAGCTTTGCCATCATAATAGCCTGACGCATAAATATTTTTCCCATCAGCCAGCCGAATGCTTTGCAGCGGGATATGGCCACCATACATAATATGACCCTGCCGGTCGGAGAGTGTTACCAACAGCGAATACCCCTCTTTGTCGGTGAAATAATCAAACGCGCCATGGGTTAGTTTATGGGTAACGTAGACCATCCCTTGCTTCTTGTTTGCCCCCTCACCGACTGCTACCTCATAGGCAGCCCACTTGTCTTGACCACCGACCTTATAGCCGGTATGCATTTTGATCAGGGCGGTATCGCCTTTCAAGCGGCTAAATCTGAAGAATCGCCCATAGTCTACGCTGTCGTAACTACGCAGGTCCCAGCTGGGTAGTACCTCGCCTTCCGTAAGTCGGATTAGTCCGCGGAAACAGAAGAGGCTGTTATAAACTATTCCCAGGAGCATGAACACAAAACTGAGATGAAACAGGATCATGCCGAAGGATGTGATCGTCAGCCTGCGGTGCCATACCCTGCCGAAAAAACAGCAGGCGACATTGATTACCAGTAGCACCTGCAAACCGTTGAACCAAAGAGTCCCAAAAATCACACGGCCGGCTTCCGCACCACGCCAAATTGTCACACCGGCGACACAACAACCCAGGATCGACACCAGCAGCACCATTGCCAGCCGGGCTGATGCCAGGAAATTGTAAATTTTCTGCGGAATTCTATGAATTGGATGGTAGTAAGGCTCTACGGGAAAAACTTCCTGCTCCGGTTGCGGGTCAACAGAAGGGGAGAGATGTTCGTTCATGCAGATATGTCCTTTTGAAGATAGTCACTGGGATTTTTGCGTTATCGAGGCCTCAGGAAGCCTCCATCCACTCTGCCAACAGGAACAGAGCGTCTGTTCACTCGCATGTACCGGTCCGTTACCATACTGTCCTCGTCAACCCAGCAGGTGCCATAATTGTACTCGGACAGGTTCACCGCAACCGGCTTGCCACCCGCATCCCTGACCACGCTTTCCACGTATGAATAGTGCATCGGCTTGAGGAAATGGGCAACATCGCCTTTTTTAACCTGCGCCTGGCTGATGGGAACCAGCCGAGGAGGAGAATCGTTACTTGCCAGCTGTGTTCTTTTTGTTATGTAATCAGTACAGAATCCACCTTTGGACATCCAGCAATTCGCATCACCCACCGTGCAGCCTGATTTAGCAGTTACGGCCTGGATAACACGATTGCTGCAGGTAGGCAGGTTGGAAGCCACCGCGGAACCAGAAGCAACAGACACGATAATCGTAAAAAAGAATATCAACTGCAGGAGGTTGATCAAAGGGGTTCTACCTTCCAGGCCAGCTGCTGGCCATCCTTTACGCCATAGGCAACCGACCTGCCGTCGAGAGTAAACTGAACGTCAAAGACCTGCTCATAGGAGGGATGTATCCGAATCGTTTTCCCAGAAATATCTGCGACGACGACAAAACGTTTCATATCCTTTCGGGCACGATAGACGATATATTTACCATCGGGGCTGATCTTCGGTGAAACCACACGATCAAACGAGGGGCCTTCCTTGCCGTTGACCACAATGAACCACGCACTTCCCCTGCGTGCCGCACATACATACTCTTTGCCATCCTTGCTGTAACTGAGGGAGGAGAGCTCATCGTATTCGTTTCCTACCTTGCCACTTTCAGCAGAAAATTGCCAGAGATATGACCTGTCATGATTCGATATTATCGCTCCGGCACCTTTCAAGTCGGGACGTAAAAGAGGCCCCTCGACCAATGCTCCATCGGGAAAAGGTTCTTCCCGATTATTAAGCACGATGAGCTTTTTGCCGCCTCGCTCTGCCATGTAGACTAATGAGACGCCATCGGGTCCAAAGCTGATATTTTGGACCGAATCGTATAACGGGCCCTTCCTGATGTCGGCAGGCTTAGCAAAGCTGAAATCGATAACCTGCTGCTTGCCATTGGTCAAGAGAGTCGTCACGACTCGCGTATTATCGTCATTAGTGGCAAGGAAAGACACACCCCCCGGCTCCAGAACTTTTGCGTGCTCGAAGCCAATATCGCTGACGAGCAACCGCCCCCGGTAAGCATCGTCAACATCATCCACATAGGCAATTTTCAAAGAATCGCCACTGAACACCGGGCGCAGATACCGTTTCATGGTCCCGCTATTCTGCCTGGAGTCGAGTACCAGATACCACTTTTCCCCTTTCATGGCTTGATAGACGAGATGATGACTGTCCGGACTGAAAATGGGCGCTTTGACAGTGTTGAAGTCCATGCCTTCCACCCCGTCTACCACCATGCGCCACATATTGCCCACCAGTGCGCCATAGGCGACATGCTTTCCATCAGGGCTCAGCTTAACTTCTCCGAGCGCCTTGTACGGCTTCCCCGCCATGCCGTTATGTACCACGTGGGACATCCCGGCCTTTTGAGTCGTGTAGAAAACGCCGCCCCCCAAGTCACTAAACGTATATTCTAGTCTGGCTTCCTTAGGTGCATGGTAGGCAAGGCCGGATGATTGGACAACAGGCTTGTCATCGGGCATGACCGTTGCCAGGACCGCCGGCTTATCCACTACCGAATACAGCCGTTGTTTAGGCGAACTGAAATGGCTCTCACGACAGCCCGTAGTTGACAGGGCAAGCAGCACCATTATAACGATAAATCTGTTGAAACCTGTATCAATCATTTTACTTGCATCCTTAAAAACTGGACATTGCTATTAAGGTAACTGGCTATGAGGAAAATTACCTTGCCGATGGGTTGATGCACTCGCAGAGATCGTATTCTATTTTGGCGGGACGCAACATACCTTGCTCATAAATACAGCAACCCCGTTCTTGCGAACGGGGTTGCTGTGTACAGCAGGAGTTATGTCCAGTACTTAGTATTGACCACCTGGTGAGTAGGTCTGCGTACCGTTCTTACCGGCACAATGGCTACTGTCACCCACGCAAGTCGCATTCCCCGTTGTCCACTCGGTAGCGGTCTTTGGTCTGTGGCCGATGAAGTTTGTCGTATTTCGAATGAAGGCAAACGGACGCTGATTTGCACCGGTACCGGTCCAGTTGGCCCCGGACACCAGCTTGTTGAAGCCATGATAATCAGCTGCCGGCATCGGACGTGCTGGCTTGGTTGTAGTACTGGAATGGCAGTTCCAGCAGGTGGTGGCCCAACCTTCAGAACCGTCCGAGTTGCCATTCATCGCCGACCCGGAACCGTGATTGGAGGTCGAGGTATAGCCGGTGTGGCATATGGTGCAGAGATTCGGCGCAGTGGCGGAATAGATATTCCCGCGCACCATTTGCGTGTTATTGGTGCCGTGAGCTGCGGTGGTTCTCAGTGTCTTTGGCGTGCCGTTGTAAGTGTTGTGACAGTCAAAGCAGTTAATGATGACGCTGAGGGTTTTTGTTCCGCCGGTAGCCACCCGCCCTGCGACCTGCCCGTTATATGGCACACTCAATCTCGACGCGATAGGGAAGTCCCTGTTCAGAGGACCACGAACCGGATGAACCGATGAGTTGGCGGTAGTGAACTGGGTGAACACGTTGATGGTACCACCGGCAACCGTTACGCCATTGCCACTTGCCACCGTGTAGCCTGTTGTTCCGCCAAAAGGCATATTTGCACTGCCTGCCGGGGTACCGTTAGCAGAGCGTGCTGCCGGGTTGGTGGCACCCTGGCTGCTATGGCAACGAATGCAGAACCGCAAGCTGATAACCTGAGCGATATCGGCGTTATTCATCGTTGTTTTTCTCGATCCGGAAGCATAGGAGGTTGAAAAACGCTGGAAGGTAAATTGCCCGCCGGACATGTTGGTAATCGGCGTCTCGCCGTTACCCCAAGGGTCACGCAGGTCAATGTTCCCATCTGCATGGAATTTGGATGTTCTGTGATCAGTGGACCTTCCCTCAAGATGGCAGACTATGCAGTCATCATCGGCAACCGCATTACGTCCGAGTTTCTTATGCCCATAAGTCTTAGCAAATTCAGCCGTTACAGCATCCAGAACATCACCGGCAGCGCGCCCTTTCTTACGGGTAATGGTTTGCGCATGGCAATCGATACAACGGAGTTGACCGCCCCAGGTAGCAGCTATGTGGCAATCTTGAGCGCAACCGTTGACAGTATAGGTAAATGGCGCAGCATGCTTGGCAACAGGCGCGGCATACTGGATGACATTAATCCAAGTATTACCATGGTTGCTACCACCAGTTGTCCCTGAAACAGCACCGGCATGGCAGTTACCGCAGGTATAACGGTCATAGTTGAGATGCTCGTCATGGCTACCGGTCATGGGACCGATCTGGGTAGAGGGAGCAGAATAGCCAATGAATGCTGCCTGATTATTGTTGTTGGCGGCATTCTTGTGGCAGGCAACACAACCGCCGCTGGTAGCGCTCCATGTATTTGTAGTGACGGTGGCTGTCGAGTAAGGATCTGCATGGCAGGAGGCTGTAGTACAGGTTGAATAGCCGGAACCTGCAGCATGTTTCGTGACAGGGTTGCCACCATTATACCCATTGGCAACATTGACGTAGCCGTCTGCATGACTGTTGCCACCCGTGGTATTGGCAACGGCACCGGTATGACAGTCACCGCAGGCTGCGCCAGCGGTCATATGTATATTGTGACCACCGGTATTTGGTGCACCATTTGCCTGGAATGCACCAGGGGTTCCGGTATGGCAGGCGCCACAGCCGGCAGAGGTTCCCCAGGCAGGCGTAGGAGTTGTTCCTGTAGGACTGTAGACATTGGCATGACAGCTTGCGTTATTACATTGGTTATTCGGAGCACCACTCCATTGCAGAGTAGACGCAAGGTTCACCACAGCGGGGTTAGTGACTGCATTGCCCCTGTTGCCCGGGCCATGATCGGCGGGGTTGCCGGCGTCGCCGCCTGCATCATGGCAGTAAGAACAGGACGTAACCTGAGCAAGGGCTGTATGTTTGGGATGGCTGCCGACTGCGTTAGGATGAACGGTTCCGTTCGGCTCGCCGGTGCCGCCATTGGCGCCGTGGCAGCTACCGCAACCGATACCCGCAGTGAGAGGATCGCCCTTGGTATGGCAGGCCTGGCAGTTGGGTGCGGTCCCACCGGTGGTGGGGTATGCCCCCGCTGGCGTGCTGTTGGTATGGCAACCGATGCCGCTGGCACAACCGGTGTGACCGGTGCTCGTGGCGTAGTAAGGAACATTGTGGCCGCTGGGTTTGAATCCAGTACCATGCTTATGACAGGAGGCGCAGTCCACGCGATTGTAATGACTGGTGGAGGTGACCGACTTGCCAGTTGCTTTCGTCACTGAACTGTACTGATGGTAATTGGTCTGATGGTGGCAGACTTCGCAGATGTTTGAAGACTTGGTCAGGACCTGCCGCTGATCGTTACCGAACAGGTCCATCGCGTTAGGTGTCGTAGAGGTCATCTTGAGGAAGGTAACGCTCCTCGCTCCGGTGGGTGTAGCTATCTGCTGGGCGATCTGCTTGACGTTGGTAGAACCGGCTGTGTGACACCAGGTGCAATCCTTACCGATACCCCAGTTGCCGTATTTCGTGCCTAGGTTGGCAGCGCTGTGCATCAAGGGGCTCGAGTTATTGACTGTCGTCACAGCAGTGACATTGGCAGGTGTGGTATGGCCGGTAGCGGTAACGCCCACAGTCGAGGTATTGGCATCACCTTCTACTGCGGTAGCTTTTGCAGTTATTGCGAAAGTAGAAGTGCCTGTTTGACCAGCTTGCAGGCCGACAGTTGTTGGCGTCAAAGAGCCGAAGGTAAAGCTTGTGCTGTTGTTATTAGTCAACGATGGCGTAAAGGTAACGGTGTCAGTACAACCTGCTGAGTCATTGTTAGTGACTGTGACCGTGTAGGTTGTGCTGGCGCCGCTTTGAACATATGTGGATGGCGAAACAGCAAGAGTTGGTGTGTTGCGGATACAGGATACCGTGATCGTAACAGCAGCACTCCGGCTTGTAGAAACATTGCCAGCGGCATCCTTCGCCCAGGCATAGGCAGTACGGGCACCGGTACCAGCAAAAGTAAAGGTCGTCGGCGCTGTGGCAGTCCAACCGGCATCACCGGCTAGCGGAGCAGTGGCACTTTCGGTAATCATATATCCGGTTACACCGACCGTGTCGGTGGCAGTAAAGGTGGTTACGCTCACCGTGGTGCTACTGGCGGTTGCCGGCATGGTGAATGCCGTGACCGTCGGAGGAGTTGTATCGGGAATGGTGATGGTTACGTTTGCGCTGCGACTGGTCGATACGTTTCCGGCAGCGTCTTTGGCCCAGGCATAAGCCGTCCGCGCACCGGTTCCGGCAAAGGTAAAGGTAGTCGGCGCTGTGGCGGTCCAACCGGCAGCACCGGCAAGCGGAGCAGTGGCACTTTCAGTAATCATATACCCGGTTACGCCAACCGCATCGGTAGCAGTAAAGGAGGATACGTTCACGGTGGTGCTATTGGCGGTGGCAGGCATGGTGAATGCCGTAACCGTCGGAGGAGTTGTATCAGCAACAACAGCGGTTTCTGTAACGGTAAAATTCGTTGATGTCAACGTTCCGGCAACGCCGAAATAAACACGGGGTGTACCGGTAGATGCAGAATACCAGGTAAATCTGAATTGAAGTCGGTGACCAAGAGCAACACGTCCTGTCCCATTGATTGTAAAATCACCAGCAGCCCAGGTATACTGGGTTGTATTAGTTCCACCTGTAAGGGTTTGTGCGGCTGACGAGGCGACCAGCGTTCCATTATCTAAAGCACCAGCAGGATCATAATCGTATAGATCAAGCTTTACCGTATCCGTAGCGGCTAGCCCACGAAGAGCAGCCGACACTGAAATTGCAGATATATCCACGGCATTCGCAGCGTACACCGGCGTGTAGACATTTAGTTCTGTGGCTGTAGCGCCGCCCGTTACCGAAGGATAATATCTCGACGCGGTGCCGTATTCTGACGTTCGGGTGGTTGTCCTTCCGATACCGGTTGATGTGTAGGGAGTTACACCCGTTACGTTACAGGTACCATCCGCTCCAAGACTTGTTGCGGTATCCACATTCATATAATAGGTCACTGTAGCTGCCTGAGCTTTTAGTGGTTTATACCACCCCTCATACATGAACACCGACAGAGCCAAAGTAAAAACCAGCGTCAACGCTACCTTAGCCCACAGATTCAGTCCTCTGATTTTTTTAGCGATAACCTTACCCATAATCTCTACCCCTTAGAAAGTAGTAATCCAATTTGCATATATCAAAACACTGACTGATCAAATAAATTCATAAGCTCGGTCATAGAACACCAATCGCGACAGATGCAAAAAGAATACCCATATATCACCAGTCAAATACAAATTTAATTTATGAAATTTAAGCAAAGCTAAAAGCAACTGATTTTAGGTAATTATTTGTAATCATTTAAAATTATTAACAAAGACATCGATTAGATCTGATATTGAAATCTCAGTAAGTTACAAAACTCAGACATTTAATCAATATCAGACCCTTTTACCAGAGCGCACCCTCTTTTTTACGCTGTTCGACCGTATGTAATGGCCAAATAGCTATACAGAAGTACCGGTTTCTAACACACCTTCCAACGATTCCTCCGAAGTGATGGCGATTTCCCCATAATCGCCAAAGGTAAAAGAAAAGGGCTTACGGAAAAATCCATAAACCCTTTATAATGGTCGGTGCGACTGGATTCGAACCAGCGACCACTAGACCCCCAGTCTAGTGCGCTACCAGGCTGCGCTACGCACCGATATGCTAAATTGTATCTCTTAGATCCTTCAACTGAGCCACCACATACCTCAGGAGTTGCTTCAACTGCTCAGCTTGTTTGCCGGTGCCGTCAGCCTCCGCCTCCCCTGGATTTCGGCTTCGCCCCACAAGTCTTCTACGGGCGCCGTCGATTGTCAATTTCTCGTCATAGAGCAGCTGCTTGATTTCTTTCACAACCTCAAGATCTTCACTGCTATAGAGCCTCTGACCGCTCTTGCTTTTCTTCGGGGACAGAGCCGGAAACTCCGTTTCCCAGAAACGCAGTACTGACGGCCTCAGGGCGGTCAGTTCCGAAACTTCCCCTATCTTGTAAAATAGCTTGTCCCGAATGGAAACATGGCCCCTGATGAGGATTATTGATTGTTGATAGCGGCTTTAAGTACCTGACTCGGCTTGAATGTAAGGATCTTCCGTGCGGAGATGGTAATCTCCTCGCCGGTTTGGGGATTTCGTCCGCGACGGTCCGCCTTCTCCTTGACGACAAAGTTACCGAACCCGGCGATTTTAATTTTATCACCCTCTTCCAGGGTGCTTTTTATGAGGTCAAAGACAGTCTCAACAAGCTCTGCCGATTCTTTTTTGGAAAACCCTACCTTTTCGTAAATCCTTTCGACTATATCAGCTTTCGTCATAAACCCCTCAACTTAATCGGTAATTCAGTGGGCAGCCAAGTTCGACAGCGAGGTTGGGTTATACCACAGGGGGAACCGAGAATCAACCCATTTTTAGCGGATCGATGCATTTAATTTTTGCTGAAGCATCTGTATAACCTGCTGGTGGATGGGGGTCACTTCCTCATCGGTTAAAGTTTTTTCCTTGGAGCTGTACCGCACCCTGATGGCGATGCTTTTATATCCTGCAGGGATGTTTCCCCCCTTGTACAGGTCGAAGATTTCAACCCGCGATATTTCCGGTGCTTTTACCTTTCTGGCGCAGCCGACGACGGCCTCTGCTGTTACGTCATCTCCCACCAACAGAGCAATATCACGGTACGTGTCCGGAAAACGGGATGGGGCAAACACCGTCATGCCTTCCTTGCGGCACCCCACCAACTTCTCGAAATTCAATTCGAAATGATAAAGGGGTTTCTCCAGCCCATATGTTTCCTGGATGGTTGGGTGCAGTTCACCAAGAGAGCCGACAACACCACCGTTACAGACAATGAAGGACGATTTGCCCGGATGATAAAATGGCTCCGGCTCCCTTACTTCGAAGGAATAGCCAGATATGCCCAGAGCGGCAAAAATGTTCTCCAGGATGCCTTTGACATCGTAAAAATCCACTTCATCCTTTGCCTGATTCCACCCCTCACTCCCCCGCAGGCCAGTCAACAAGCCGGCAACGAACGGTGGCTCCTCGGGAAGTTCATCGGCGTGCTTTGGCAGATAGATACGGCGCATCTCGAAAATGCGCTGGTTCAGGAGACGGAAGCTGGCATTTCTGGCTGCAGTTTCGAGAAGACCCGGCAACAGCGTCGTACGCATTATTGACTGTTCGTCGGACAGGGGATTGAGAAGCCGTATGGTGTTGCGGCGATAATCGTCTGCTGCA
This sequence comes from Geotalea sp. SG265, assembly GCF_022808985.1. GTDB lineage: Bacteria > Desulfobacterota > Desulfuromonadia > Geobacterales > Geobacteraceae > Geotalea. The sequence goes on from NZ_JAKZFT010000004.1 coordinate 144,110, forward strand.
AGGAGGATTTTGTCATAGGCATCGGGCGCGAAAAAACTATAGTTGATCACCTCGCTCAATCCCTGACTGACGAGCAGATCTTTTATTTTCTTCGCCGTGGACAAGTATGACGGGGTGGCTTCTGAAAATATCCTGGCCTGGGGCATGGTGGCGGGGATTTTTTCAAAACCGTGCAACCGCGCGACTTCCTCGATCAGGTCGATTTCACGCTCCAGATCCACGCGATATGAAGGAACGGCTACCTCCATAACACCCTGACCGGATGTTATAATTTTTAGTTCGAGCCGCTCAAACAGCCCTTTCACCTCGGCATCGGTAAGTTCAATCCCGAGAACATGGTTTATTCGGTCGACACGGACCGCTATCTGCCTTTCCGGGACAACCTGTGGGTATGCATCTATAATCCCCCTGGCGATAGTTCCGCCAGCAAGCTCGGCAATCAGCGAAGCGGCACGATTAAGGGCAATGGGGAGGATATTTATGTCTGTTCCCCGCTCGAAACGATGGGAGGATTCCGTGTGGAGTCCCAGACGCTTGGAGGTGCGGCGAATGGCTGATGGATTGAAATAGGCGCTTTCGATGAGGATGTCGGTAGTGTCATCGGCTATCTCCGAATTTTTCCCCCCCATGATTCCGGCCAGGGCAACCGCCCTCTTTCCGTCGCAGATGGTAAGATCGGAGGACAGGAGAATTCTTGTCTGTCCATCGAGGGTTTCGAAAGTGTCACCATCCGCTGCCTGCTTGACGACGATCTGTTCTTGCTCCAGGAATTTGAAGTCGAAGGCATGGAGAGGATGACCGTACTCCATCAGAACATAGTTGGTAACATCCACTACGTTGTTGATGGAGCGCTGCCCCACCGCTTTCAGCCTGTTGACCATCCATTGTGGCGATGGTCCGATTTTGCATCCTGAGACATAACGAGCCGTGTACCGGGGGCACAACTCCGGCGCCTCAATGGTTACGGAAGCCACATCGGTAATTGCAGCCCCCCCCTCGGCAATCTCCAGGGCGGGATATTTTACCTTCTTGCCCAACTTGGCGGCGATTTCCCGCGCAATGCCGATGACACTGAGGCAATCGGCCCGATTGGGGGTCAAACCAATCTCGAAAATGGTATCCTTCAGCCCCAGAGCGGAAAACACGGGCTCGCCCAGTTGCAGGTCCGCCGGCAGGATGATGATTCCTGCCGACTCATCTGCAAGACCCAGCTCTTTTTCGGAGCAGAGCATGCCGCATGACTCTTCGCCCCTGATCTTGGAACGCTTGATCTTGAAGTCTCCCGGCAGTACAGCGCCTATCTGGGCCAGGGCGACCTTGTCTCCTGCCTTGAAATTCTGCGCGCCGCAGACAATGCTCAGGATCTCCGAGCCGTTGTTGACTTTGCAGAGCGAAAGCTTGTCCGCGTTGGGATGTTGGTTTTTTTCCAGGACCTGGGCGACAACAACATCGTCCATTCCTTCGCCAACCGTCTCCACGCGCTCAACCTCAAGGCCGAGCATGGTCAGCAGATCGGAAAGTTCTGTCACGGGCAGATCGCAATCGACAAATTCTCTGAGCCAGTTATAGGTAACAATCATGATTCCACTCTTTAAAAGATATTGTGAGAAACTAGAATTGCTTGAGGAAACGCAGGTCGTTTTCGAACAACAAACGCATGTCGCTGATGCCGTATTTGAGCATGGCTATGCGCTCGATGCCCATGCCGAAGGCAAACCCTGTGTAGAGTTCCGCATCGTAGTTGACGTGCCGGTAGACTTCAGGATCGACCATGCCTGCACCGAGAATTTCCAGCCAGCCGGTGTTCTTACAGACCCGGCACCCCTTCCCTTTGCAGATGACGCATGCAATATCCACCTCGGCGCTTGGCTCCGTAAAGGGAAAGAAACTGGGACGCAGACGGACACCTGTACCGGAGCCAAAAAGCTGGTTTATGAAGTTGGTGAGGATCCCTTTCAAATCGCCGAAAGTGATACCCTTGTCGACCATCAATCCTTCTATCTGGTGGAACATTGGGGAGTGGGTGGCATCGGAATCACAGCGGTAGACGGTTCCCGGGGCAATGATCCGCACGGGGGGCGGCTGCTTGAGCATAGTACGCACCTGGACGGGAGAAGTATGGGTGCGCAGCAGAAGCGTATCGGAGATAAAAAAGGTGTCCTGCATGTCCCTGGCAGGATGATCCTTGGGGAAATTGAGGGCTTCGAAGTTGTAGAAATCGTGCTCTATTTCCGGTCCTTCAGCGACCTGAAAACCAAGCCCGGCAAAGATCCCGGAAATCTCCTCAGTAATGATGGAAATCGGATGTCGGGTGCCGACTGGTTGCCTTCTGCCGGGAAGGGTAACGTCAAGGCGTTCGGAACGGAGTTTTTCAGCCTTCAATCTCTCCCGTATCTGCAATGAAGCAGCTTCGATCTTTGATTCCAGCTCTCCCTTGACCTTATTGACAATCTGCCCCACAAGGGGGCGTTCCTCCGGCGTAAGGCTGCCAAGGCCCTTCATGACCGATGTCAGCTCCCCTTTTTTGCCGAGATATTTGACTCGTAGCTCCTGCAGTGATTCTTCGGAGCCCACCTGGGCCAGCTCTGCCGCAGCTGCCGTCAGAAGTGCCTCTAGTTTTTCCCTCATAGCGTGACCTTATAAAAAAAGAAATGAGATGACAGCATCTCATTTCTTTTTTGGACTATTTTAGATGTTCCTAAATATTGGCTTTTGCCACTGTAACGATCTCGGCAAATCCCCGTGGATCGGACACCGCAAGGTCGGCCATCACCTTCCGGTCGACTTCCACCTTGGCCTGTTTGAGGCCAAAGATAAGCTTGCTGTATGAAATGCCGTTGGTCCGGGCTGCAGCATTGATCCTGGCAATCCAGAGGGCACGGAAATCTCGTTTTTTGACGCGCCGGTCACGGAAGGCATAGTTCAGTGCGCGATCCACCGCTTCGGTAGCGCTCCTGAAAAGTTTGCTCCTGGCTCCCCGGTAGCCTTTGGCCAGCTTCAACACCTTGTTTCTTCGCTGTCTCGCTTTAAAACCTCTTTTTACGCGTGGCATACTTACTACTCCTTTGATGTTTATTTGCCGGATCCGCAAGGGGAGACGTTTCCTCACGGTTCACGGACTTAAAGGCGGTGACGGGTAACGAGTTGCGAGTGACGGTTCGTAAATTCCGTCACTCGTCACCTGTCCCTTGTCACTGTTTTTTTCTTACATGTAAGGGATCAGCTTGGCGATATTCTTGTGATCGACAGCCTCAACGATCGCTCCCTTGCGCAGGTTGCGCTTGTTTTTCCTAGTCTTGGAAGTAAGAATGTGGCTGGTGAATGCGTGGCTTCTCTTGATTTTTCCGGTTCCTGTCTTGGTGAAACGTTTAGCAGCGCCCCTGTGAGTTTTGATTTTCGGCATGGTCCTTCTCCTTATTTTTCTTATTTCGTTTTCGTTTTAGGGGCGACAATGATGAACATGCTCCGCCCTTCCATTTTCTGTTTTACCTCGACAATTCCTATATCCTGCAACTCGGAGGCAAAGTTTTCCAGGGCATTCATGCCCAGCTCCTGGTGAGTGATCTCCCTCCCGCGGAATACGACGGTTATCTTTGCTTTATTTCCCTCTTCGAGGAATCTCCGAACATGTTTTACTTTGAACGCTAGATCATGTTCATCGGTTTTGGGTCGCAGTTTGACCTCTTTAAGCTGAACCTGAACCTGTTTTTTCTTGGCTTCCTGCAGCTTCTTGCTCTGCTGATACTTGAATTTGCCGTAATCCATGATCCGGCAAACAGGTGGCACGGCAGTAGGTGATACTTCAACCAGATCCAGTTGCTGGCTCTCGGCAAGAGCCAATGCTTCGCGGAGCGGCAAAATGCCAAGCTGTTCGCTCTCGGCCCCCACAACGCGGACTTCTTTTGCCCTTATTGCCTGATTGATGTTGACTGTCGGCTTAGCTATGACGCCACCTCCTCAATGGAAGCCTTTGACTTCCTTTTGTATGAACTCTATAAAATCAACGCATTTCATGCTGTCGAGGTTTTTGCCGTCCCTGTAACGGGGTGTGACCATACCGGCTTCCACTTCCTTGTCACCGATTACCAGCATGTATGGAACCTTCTGCAGCTGGGCTTCGCGGATCTTGAAGCCGAGCTTTTCATTGCGGGAATCCAGCTGAACCCTGATCCCCGCAGCACGCAATTCTTCGTAGACCTGCCGGGCAAACATCAGCTGGTTGTCCGTAACGGTAAGCACAACAGCCTGAACCGGAGAAAGCCAGAGAGGGAAATTGCCGGCAAAATGCTCGATCAGAACGCCAATAAAGCGCTCGATGGAACCGAGAATTACCCGGTGGACCATAACAGGGCGCTTTTTTTCACCATCTGCGTCGATATAGGTCAGGTCAAACCGCTCTGGCAGGGTAAAATCGCACTGGATTGTAGCACACTGCCACCTTCTGTCAAGACAGTCGCGCAGCTTGATGTCGATTTTAGGCCCATAGAATGCGCCGTCACCCTCATTGATCTCGTAAGGACGCCCCGAATCCTTCAAGGCACCAAGGAGAGCGTTGGTAGCCCTATCCCAGTCTTCGTCGGAACCGATCGATTTTTCCGGACGGGTGGAGAGTTCCATTTCGAATTCGAAACCCAGGATGCCCATCACATCCCGAACAAAGGAAAGCACCCCTTTGATCTCACCATCCAACTGCTCAGGCGTGCAGAGGATATGGGCATCATCCTGGGTAAAGCAGCGAACCCTCATCAGGCCGTGCAGAACCCCTGCCCGTTCATGGCGATGAACAGTGCCCAGTTCGAAAAACCTAAGGGGAAGATCACGGTAGCTGCGGAGATGGGACTTGTAGATCATCATGTGGGAGAGACAGTTCATGGGCTTGATGCCGAAGGACTGTTCATCCACCTCAGTGAAATACATGTTTTCCCGGTAATTGTCATAATGGCCGGAACGCTGCCAGAGATCAGTCTTTAGAATCTGCGGGCCAACAACGATATCGTATCCCCGCTTCAGATGCTCCTTGCGTTCAAAGTCTTCTATGATCGTCCTGAGCATCGCCCCTTTCGGGTGCCAGATGGCAAACCCGGCTCCGACCTCATCGGAAAAGGAGAACAGGTCGAGTTCTTTGCCCAGCTTGCGATGATCGCGACGCTTTGCCTCTTCCAGTCGAGTCAGATAAGCGTCGAGATCTTTCTTATCCGCAAAGGCAGTGCCGTACACCCGCTGCAGCATTTTTCGTTTTTCATCACCGCGCCAGTAGGCGCCGGCAATGGAAGTCAGCTTGAATGCCTTGATGTGAGAGGTTGAAGGAAGATGTGGACCACGACACAGATCGACAAAATCACCCTGACGATAAAGGGAGACGGTCTCGGCGCCCAGATCTTCAATAAGCTCGACCTTGTAGCTTTCTCCCATTTCCTTGAAAAGCTTGACGGCATCGGCAGAAGACAGCACCTGCCGCTCTATCTTCAGGTTGGCTTTGGCCAGCTCCTGCATCTTGCTTTCTATCTTCTCCAGATCTTCGGGAGCGAAGGGATGATCCACATCGAAATCGTAGTAAAAGCCGGTCTCTATGGCAGGTCCGATGGCTACCTTTGCTTCCGGGAACAGCGTTTTCACCGCCTGCGCCATGAGATGCGAAGTGGAATGTCTGATTATTTCCAGAGCCTCAGGACTTTTCTCAGTTATAATTGCAACGCTGGAGCCGTCGGGCAATGCGGCAGAAAGATCCACCAAGTCGCCGTCTATCTTTCCAGCGATGGCAGCCTTGGCGAGACCGGCACCAATTGAAGCGGCAAGATCATAAACAGACGCCCCTTGAGAAAGAGCTCGTTCCGAACCATCCGGCAGCTTTACAGTAATCTCGCCCATAAAAAGACCCCTTAACAGAAAGAGGCATCGAATCTCGATGCCTCCGTAGACCTCAGACCGGCCGATGTTTCTGATGGTAGGCGCGGGCGGTTTCGAACCGCCGACCCCTAGCGTGTCGAGCTAGTGCTCTACCCCTGAGCTACGCGCCTGCTGAAAAACAGACAGTACTTTTAACAGGACTGCATGATAATGTCAACAATTTTTTAATCCCATATTTTCAATTCCGGCAATCTCATTATGCGATTACCGATTCTATGGCCATTATCACTTCGTCCAAAGTAATGTCCGCCATGCACCGGACATTGTAGGGACATGACGGAATGGTGCCATACCGGGAGCATGGCGAGCAGGCGCTCTGCGCACTGACAACCCTGTCACTGCTGCCCCGGGGTGACCACTTGGCAATGCTGCTAGGCCCGAACAGTGCCACGGTCGGAACACCAAGTCCTGCAGCAAGATGAAGCACTCCAGAATCACCGCTTACCAGAACATCAGCCCGGGCTATAACTGCGGCAGTTTCAGCAAGGGAAGTTCTGCCAGCAAGATTCACCCCGCCCACCTTGGCAATCTCTTCACCAATGGGAATATCCTCCGTGCCGCCGACAATCACAACCGTCTTCCCTTGGCTGGTCAGTCTGGCAACGAGGGAAACAAACCGCTTTGTTTCCCAACGTTTCTCGCGAACACTCGTACCGGGAAACAATGCCATAAATTGACTAACTCCGGCTTCGGCCAACAATGAAGATGCACTAACTGCGGTCTCTGGTACATGGAGAAACGGTTGCAGAGTACCAGGTGCGACATTGACTTTAAGAGGACGCAGCAGCGTCAGGAATGTTTCTACCTCATAGACATCATGTGGGTACGGTACAAGATGAGTAAAAAGGCGCCCTCTTTCATTCGTCGCAAATCCAATCTTGATGGGGGCACGTACCAGCCGTGCAACTACGGCAGAAAGAAAGTACCACTGTTCTGTGTCGACGACCACATCATAACGCTTGCGAAAAACTGAAAACAAATTATTCAGACTATGATACAGGTAAATCGCTCGTATTCCAGGGTAAAGAGCAAACACTGCGGCGTTTCTCTTTTCCGCCAAGATATCAATTGTGCAATCAGGGTAAGCTCGCTTTATGGCATTAACTGTTGGAACGAGCAGTATAGCATCGCCGATACCACCGGGGCGAATAAGGAGGAGTTTTCTGCAGTCACGTAAGAATCCAGTTGAGGGTCGTGGAAAAAGGGCGGTCAATCCCTTGCCAAGAATACCATCAACCGCTTTCAATACAGAAGTCCAAACCATCGATATTTCTAACTGGATTGATCACGAAGGCAAAAAGAGCAAACGGAAATGAAACAACTATTCCCAGCATTTTCTCCTCAATGAAAATTGCTCCAGGATCTCCTTTAATTTTAATTCGGAATGATGTCGCTGAACTTCTATCTGTTTTAGGCGCAACTTGCCAGCAGCAATAAGATTTTGACGTTTATCTTCATGCATGCAGGAAATCATGGCCTCTACCAAATCCGTCACAGAATCAGGATTGACGCAAATAGCAGCATCTCCCACGTTGTCATGCAGATATGAGGAATATATTAATGGTTTGCCAATTGCCCATGCCTCCAAGGGTGGCAAATTGGTAGGGCCAAAATAGGTAGGCATCGTGACTGCCAAGCAACTTTCATATAGACCACGCATGTATTCTTTAGGTACAAAACCAAGTATCCTGACCTGGCTTTCAAGGGAATATTTTGCCACAAAGCGTTGAATATGGGCCTGATTGCCCTTATCTCCACCGGAAAAAACGACTTTGCACTCAATACCCTTTTGGCGCAAGGCAAGTAATGCCTCTAGAATGCGAATATGATTCTTATGGGCCCAAAATTGAGCAGGGTAGAAAAAAAAGTTCTCCTCCAAATCATATTCCTTAAGGACCCATTTTTTATCCACTGAATGCTCGGGTTGCATGTAAGGTGTCACTGAAAATGGCATTGGAAGAAGTCTGCTTTTATCGATTCCATATCTAGCAACAAGAGATTCCGACAGTTGTTGAGAAGCAGTCAAAATCACCAGAGATGATGACAAATTATGATTCAAATGTTGCTCGCGCCAGAAAAAATTGTTCAACATTTTAATTTCTGGAAATTCCGGATAATCTCTATGGCATAGATCAACCACAGTATTAACGTAATTAAGTCGTTGAAACATACTTGCACTCATCGTATGACTAGCAAAATAAATTAAATCGATTCCTTCTTTAATAAATTTTGATTCTGTTTTGCCTATCAAATTTAGTTTAGTGCATATCAATTTAACAATATAGTTATAAGCAGATACAGATACAAGCTTGTCTGATAAGCAATAATTAAAATAATGAGCCTCTATCCCTAGTTGCTCAAGAAGTATGAGATTTTCCTTGTGCGTGGTATACACTTTAAATCCATATAGGTCCTGACATATTCCCTTCATTTGGAGAATAGCATTAAGGGCCTGGTTAAACTCACCACCGGCTAATACAGGATCTTCTAGGATCGCAATTATTTTCATATGGTCACTTTAAGGTGAAGGCGCAGCCTGAAAAAAATTCTATAAAGCGGTTCCACAACCGGCTGTGTAGTGGAACCTTTATTGAAGAAAAGTACGAACAGAACTCGTTGTAAGCTACAAGATTCTCGTCAGCTAGCAGTCTTTCGACAGCAACAGGATAGTCAGCAACCTTTGTATCATAGGCCTTAGTTTCACCACCGTGGTTGCCGCTGTTATCATTGCCAATGTTGTGGACAAGCGATCGCCCCGGATAAAGAGTTAAGCGATCGTTTATCAATGCGGATGCATACCACCTGATTGCCCAGGAGTTATTCTTCCCGGCGACTTGGTCATGCAGCATACGGTAGTAACCAAACGTACCGTCATAGTCAAAACGTCGTTTCAAGTTGCGACGTTCGATCTCATGAAGTAGCTTGCTCCCGTCTGGATCAAAAAGGTTCCAGCCTCTCTGCCACGTCCCCCACCCCCAACAATCCGCTCCTTTGATAAAAAAAGTCTCCGGAACATTTTTTCGCAGAGGATAAACGTATCCATGAATACTTATCACTCTTTCGTTATCTTTGTAAACCCTCAGAGCATCGTTCATGTACTTTAAAAAAAACGGTGAAGTTACAAGATCATCCTCGACAATTATACCCCATCCATAACACCCCAAAATTTCTGATACGCCAGCTATTACGGAGCGTGCAAGGCCCCAGTTCGTGTCGCGTTGGATCATTTTAATTGACTTAAACCCGTTGATAGAACTGATGTATTTTCTCACTTCCGTAACTGCAGCTATATCATCAGTTCCCTTAGGTCCATCAGAATACACGAATACATCGCTTTCTGCCGCAAGCTCATTATTCTGTAACGCCTCAACCGTCTGGCAAACATGCCAAGGACGATTATAGGCAAACAGTATGATAGGAGCGTACTTCATAGTCCTAACTCTCTCGAATCACGAACTAATAACCAGCGCCAGTTCATTGACGAGCTCGCGTCAGCTGATATTTTTCCCGCATCCCCTACCGCTACCAGAATCACTTCGCATCTCATAAAAAGGCACTTTGCCATAAAAAGAAGCCCACGCTGAATAAGAACTCTGAGGTCCATAGATTTCGTTACATCCAGCAAGGACATATAAATCACCTATTGTATCACCAGGCCCGACAAGATATGTAAATTCTTCAAATCGTGACCATTCCTGATCCTCGTTAGTGCAAAGGATAAATACAATGGACTTACTCTTATGCTTCTCTATTATGGTCCTCATTACTTCTATGTACTCATCTACTGTGAAAAAAAATTTACCATCATTCCAGTATCTGTAGTCGCCCATTCTCATATGAATTCCAACAACGAAGTCACCATGATCTTTGGCCTTATGTAAAAATGCGTCCACTCGCAATGCATGTTCTTGCACCAACGAAAAATACTCTCTAATTCTCACTGCATGCTTCTCAATGATTTCAGGTCGAACACATGGCCAACCTTCAAGAAACAAAACTATTTTTTTCTTCTGTATACGCTCAACAAAATCCGCGTTAAAAACATGGCACCCGTTCTCCTCTGGTTGCGGAACAATGCCCCGGGTAAATGCTGTGAATTCGGATAAGACCCTAATTATGATGTTAAGAAGCAGCTGCCTGCATCTTCTTCCTACTCGTTTATCGACTGCTAGCCCTCTCCCACATGGGAAGGAGCAAACGAGACCTCGCTTTGTCCCTGAAAAATAATGGGCATATTCATCAAATGAGAAAAATACGACATCAAGATCATGCTCAAGTGCAATAGCAAAAAATTCTCTGAGATAAGAAAGCCTGTTCCCTAGCTGACCGTATTTCTGCAGTAATATAATCACTAGTTGTGCCTATTGTGATCTTTAGTTTGAATTAACGACCGGTAAGTCTCTGGATTAGACTAACATATTGTTTAGCAATTCGAAATGAACTGAACCGGTCTCTGACATAATGTGCTGCGGAACTGGAAAGTCTTATGCAAAGATCATTTTCAAATAAGTTACTGGCGGACTTTATCAATCCCTCCAAATCGAGGTAAGGAATCAGAAACCCATTGATCCCGTCTTTAATTACTTCACTTGTCCCATCAACGTCAAAGGTGACCATAGGCACCATGCAGGAACCGGCCTCCAGGAGTGCCATACCGAAGCTTTCCAGCAGAGTTGGTGACACCCCGAAACTGCATGACTTGACATAGGAGATATTTGAATGGAAATCAACATGGCCAGGCATAAACAAATGTGCATTTGGGGGCAGATATTTCAACTCAGCCTTTAAGGTCGAATCTATTGTGCCGGAAAGGTAAAAACCCAAATGACCACCATAAACAGTAGCAAGCCTTCTGACAATTTCGGAAACATATCTGCTCCCCTTAAACTGATTTCCTGCTGATGGTATGTACACGACCGGTGCTTCACAGGGAAGACCCATTTCAACTCGGATGTCATGGGCAGGAATCGAATCCATCAGACTTTCATCCATCGGATTGGGGATGACCACAATTTCTCCAGCGAATAAATATGTCTTCTGAAATTCTCTTTTCATGTATTCTGAGGGGCAAACGACAGCACTTACTTTACTGACAACACGCTGTTCCAATGCTGTTGCCTTAAATACATCTAGCCTGCATACGTCCCCAAGCAGCGGATTGTTAATAAAACGTGCCGGAATATGATGTGCAACAAGAATAAGGGGGGAAACACTCTTCGACAGGACCAACCCGGGAGCACCATGGTCAGGAATGATAGCAACATCAGGATTCAAACGACGGTGATGCCTTCGCAGTTGAAGCGCCCCAGGCAAGGAAAGGAATATGTCTGCCAGTTGGTAAGCTGGTTTACGGGAACCCAACGCCTTTAGAAAGCAATGCACAGAAGCACCAAGGATAAACTTCTGCAGGGGTGAAGCGCCACATCTGATGGCATCTGGGAAATCGGACAATTTCATGTCTTCAAAAGTCATGAACTTGGCATCACAACCAAGGGATTTCAAGGAACTGTAAATATTATAGTGTGCACTGGTAACGCCTCCGGCGCCATCGTGCGGCACTGTTGGGCTGACGACAGCTATACGTGGGAGTTTATGTCCTGTGCAAGTCTCTTGAAGCATATCCACGTCTTATCTCCGATAATAGCCCATAATGCATTTCACAGCAAAAGCTAAAAGAGTCCTTTTAGCACCCGAAAAGGTTTTGGCCAATGGTGATCGGAAAAATTTCATCAATACCACTAATCTCAAGGAAGTCGATTCATTGCAAACCAAAAACCAACGCCCCGATAATTCTAAGGAAAATTCCGGTTCAGGAAAGGCCTGGACAACAACATTGGCTTCCTTAAGCCGCAACAGCCAATTGTGTGACTTTTCAAGAAAATCAGGTGTTACAGGGTTCGGAACCATCACAAGGCTCAGTTGCCGATGCAGGACAAGTTCATAATCCGTTGGCTGTAAACCGAGCTCGTGCAGCCAACGTAAACGCACCAAATCTGCCACCGACTGCTTCGACTCTGGGACGCGACTACCTATGCTGTGCCCATGAATGCGATAGTTGACCAGCACTTCTCCGAGATTTGCAAGTTGAAAGTGAGACACACAACGACTCCACAGCTCATAATCTTCGGCATACTCAAATTCTTTCAGATAATGAAGTAAGTGGTTGTTTAGGCACGCTTTTCTAATAATCACCGTAGGATGAAACAACGGCGATTGAAACAAGAGCCGAGACTTGATGCTGTTATGTGATAGAGGAACACTCCAGACATCTGACCCGCTTTCCCCGCAGGCCAGCATCCAACTGCCGGAGATGCCGACTGCAGAATTGTGCTCCATGAAACTCACCTGACGTGACAAACGTTGCGGGAGACAGATATCATCAGCATCCATACGCGCAATAAGTTCTCCACGCGCCAACATAAACCCGTGATTCAGGGCGGCTACCACGCCCATGTTCTTCGAATGCCTTACCAAACGGATTCTGATATCAGAAAACGTCGATGCAATGCAGTAACTGTTGTCACAAGACCCGTCATCTATGATTATCAGTTCAAAATCAGTGAAGGTCTGGTCGAGTACACTCTGGATCGCTTCTCCCAGATAACGGGCCCCATTGAAAACCGGCATTACTACTGATACTTTCGGGCGTCCAGGCATAATCATAGCTTCAGCCAATCCGAAGGCAAAAGGTCGCTGATATCCAACGAAGGATTATTGAACCATTTTCTTGGCGCAATTACGAGTTTCCCGGGATTCTCCGAAAGCCATGCCCCCCACCAGCTGAAAGAACTGTTTGCGATAATATGGTGCTTGCAAAGACTCATAAGACGAAGATCCAGGTGCGCTTCTTGAGATGTAGTATTGTGCTGGATGACCGTTGATGGACAGGGAAGCTGCAGATTTTCGATCACCCACGAAGGATCGTCAGAAAAAACAAATACATGGGGGCAAGCAACGATTCCTTTCATTATTTCTATGCTTCTCATGTAGTAATCTACTGAACAAACACCGTGTACTGCATTCACATCGGCATCCGCGATATAATCACCACGCCTTACGTGCAGCGAAACTGAATTCTCAGCCTGTATATGTTCTGCTATTTCCTTGTCTTTACCTTCCAAAGAAATAATTGGGCTAAACTCTCTGCGTATCATTTCACCGATATCTTTAAAATATTTTTCCGACTGCCAATATCCGACAAGTAAAGTGTCATCAGGAAGAGACAAGACAGCAGGATCAAAATGGAAAAAGCATTCGGTGTAAATGCCGGGATGACATCCTAAGCCGAGGGAGCGGCATACGCGTGATACGGCAGACACAACTCGTTTGCTATCTCCGGTCATCTTTGCGATTTCGCGAGGAGTCGCAATGGGCACGGTTATGGCCAAGTGCTTCAACTGAAAAGGCCTTGCTGTGCCTCCGATGCAGCTATTCAAACAAGAGATATCGAGCTTAAGCTCCGTGTTCCGGTAATCTGCCAAGCGCTTTGCAGCCGCATATTGGAACATCTGGTTGCCAAGTCCGCCGGCCAATCTCACAATTATCATTCTAGTCGTGCCTTAACGCTGCAGTTTTCATGCGGATTCCATCTCCTTCGGTTCTCCCGTACAAATTGCAAATGTATGTCAGGTGATGAGATGAAGATTAGCGATCGTGAATGCATTTCCATCGTGTTGAAGCTTCTAGAGCTAAATCATGAAGCCGAATTTAGAATGTCTCGAATATTAGTATTGTTACTGTTTCGTCAACTCAAAAATACCGCAACCATATACACATCCAAAATTGCATCGAATATCTTCATCCGAAATAGGAATGTTTTCGTGCAAATCACCGTTGTCATCAACGAACGAAAAGTTGTCGATACGGTACTTTACATTAAGACACTCCAGCAAATACCCAACGGAGAACACTCTATGTGCGTTAAATTCGATCCGTTGTAGGCCTATAGGAACAGATAAATAGAGTTTGCCGCCCTTCTGCAGCATTCGATATAGGTTGTCTAACCCCTGAATATATCCATTATAATTTACGGGGTCACCGTACCGCCCCAAACCAAAGTGTTCAATGGCGTGCAAACATGACAATGAATCGCAGTATCCATAAAGATTTTCTTGAATAGGAAAAGAGAAATCAGCTTGCTTAAATATTACATTTTGTATTTTGCTTGATAATGGGCGTATATCAATAACTTCAATAACACGATATGCAGCAACATGCGCAACAAAACCGTCAATTCTTGAGCCAATATCAACGTGGCGATGTGGATTGTTCAAATAAATTCTTCTGGCTACCAACAGGTCTTGATGGAAGTAATGCCCCCCGGCAGAACCGCTATCGGTGAACCTATCTCCAAGACAGAGATAAGGCTTGCCGAATCTGAATTCTTTTGCGGCAACCTTCCTTTGATTTATTAGTCTCTTGAGGTCGCGGAAATATGCAGGTAATCCACTTATTGACATGATCGTTTTTAGAGGATCAATCCCAAATAGAACTGACAGGGCATATACACTTCTCAATATTCGTTTCATGCTTGTCCTCTGTTCAAACTACTATCTCTGTTCACACTTATTTAGTGTATTTGAAATTATTACAGTATTTTTTTAAATAATAGTTGTATCTATTAATTTTTGATTGAAAATATTCTTCCGGTCTCATTGTACATGTATATACCCTACAATTGGCCTTTATTTGAGTATGTATACAATTGCTTATTATATTAAACATATTATATTCATACAATATCTTACGTTTTAGATCTGCAATATTGTTTTTTTGTCTTATCCACAAATCAGAATCTATAATTTTTATGATTTTATCGACAGCTTTCCTTGGCTCATAAATGTCTATTACTTGAACAACATCGGTTGAAAAATACTTTTCTATATTTGAGCAACCATGATATATCGGCAGCGCCTCGCCTAATAAAGAATCAGCAAGCTTTTCTGTCCAATAGTCCTCAATAGAAGAATTTTCTATTGCAAGATGATATCTGTAAGGCGCAATAGCTTGCCATTTATCAATAACAGGGTCACGGCCATGTCCAAATACGTCAAGAGAACTGCCAAGTTCAGCCATCAGCATCTTGATAAATTCATGCCTGGCAATATGCCCTTTGGTTGCAAGTTTAGAAGATGCGACAACAGACAATAGCTTATTTTTATTGATGACTGGTCGAGATAATTCTTCGAAACTTTTATAGTGGCCCCAGGTTGAAGTTGCACAGTCCCACTCCGCTCCGATCATCCACGGCAGCCCCTGCTGGGAAAAAATGAGGTTAGGATGCTGCAGCGCCCTGTTACAGGTAATTACTGTTCCAAACTGTGTTAAAAAATGTTTGTCATACGACCTTACAGCGGGTGGCTCGCCAGTTATCAGCAATGTATTATGAACAGGGCATCTTGTTCTCTCTTCTTTCGTCAGCCCTTCATAAACAACCCAAAAATCACACTCTTCAACATCTTGATTTATCAGAAAATGGCAATCGCTCCATATTCCGGAAAAATTCGGTGTTTGTCGTTCAAAGCACCATTGGGAATTTGTCGAAACTTTTACCGTCAGCATAAAAGGTGTTCCATACATCTCCCATCGTTAGTACGTTTATATTGAGCAATCCCTGATAGCACTTCATCGAAACATCTTTCAAACTCCATATGTTCCCGATAGAAAGGTTCTATATGTTTCGTCATTGAATAATAGTTCTCCTCAATGTCAGGCAACACCGCAGATAATTCACCGGCACACGAGCAGATTCGGCCAATACCGTGACCCTCAAGCATCTCCCTGTAACCATGGATACCTCCACTGCAAACAACAGGAATACCGCATGACAGAAATTTGTTCAGCTTGCCAGAGGAAAACCCCAAATAATACATGTTCGGATTTGCTGCTGTTGGGAGGGGATACCAGACAATGCCGATATGTGCACTTCTGACCAGTTCATCATATTCTTCTTCATTGAGGTTTTCCGTTTGAAAGTAAATTGTTCCGGCTGCAACTTCACTCGAATAGTGCGAGACAACTTCATCCAGATATCCGTCACGACTATACACATTTAAGAAAAACACATACTCATCTCCCAGTCGTATACCTGCATCGATAAGGGCAAGATCAAAACCTTTTTCAAAGCCACCTGTGTATAGCAATATCTTTTTATAGGGTGGAATGCCATATCTGTTGAAAGCATAGTCAGATTTTTGGTCGTTGTAGCCAATATATCCAGCCTCAGGCACATAGATAATATCATTGACAAAAGGGAACTCTTCTTTTAACACCTTCGCCCTCATATGATCTGAAACTACCGAAAACAGTATTCTCTTATATGACTGATGCGAAAGACGCCACCAAGATCTAAGCGCCAGAATTGAATACAAAAACTCCTTTAAATATGCGCTCAGCAATTCCCTGAACCGCTGAATCGTGAACATATCGTTTCTAGCAGCCGTGATCAGGGATCTCAAGAGGGCAGCTAACAGTTTATTCGGATTTATAATATTACTGATAAGGCGTGAAGGGTAATTTTTATATATGAGCTCCATAGAAAAGTAGACTATCTGTATAGAATTTTTCTTGTTTGACAGTATTTCACTGACAATCAATCCTTCAATATAATAGGCAAAAAACAGGTCGTAGGGAATTCCCAGATTCCTTGCGAGTCTGGCAGCCTTTTTCACGTAGTTATACTGGTCAGCATCACTGACGATAAATATGCGACAATTAACAATGTTGATTTCAGTAGACATGGGAAATGGGAGATAGAGATCAACGGAATGGCCTTCACTGGAGAGAACTCGAATTGCGGCTACAATAGACGGAAATGTGTTCAGATTTCTCGTTTCATAGGCAAACAAAGCAATTTTCATTTCGTAAGCTTCCCTGTCAAGCAGAGTTGTAAAGTAGAGTTTACGCTACCCCACGGCGCATTTACACCCTCGCATATCTTGCCCCACGTACTAATTCAAGGGGGCAAGTATCATCGCCAACAGTTCTCCGCATTGTTCCGCGTTCTCATCTCTTCAATGCCCTGACAAAACAACCATAATGAAGCAGTTCGGATGAGCCTTTGCCACTTTCGCTGAAGCGGTCAAGCATATTCAGCACCAACCGCATCGCTAAAGATTCTAGGAGGGTAGTTCTCCGGGTAGAGTATTGTTCAGCAACAGTCGGAATCCGTCGCACTTCTTGAGCCAAGTATTCAAAATAATTGCCGTTCTCCACCAGTTCATCAACGTGAAAGCCGCAGGCAGGAAGATTGGTCTCGTAGAAATATCTGCTAAACCCGGTGTAGAAATGGTACGGGGCGAAGTGTGTTAGACTGCAAAATGGGGCGGTCAGAATCAATGCTCCACCCGGTCGAAGGAGTCTGGCAAATTCCCGGATAGCAGCAAGGGGGTCGGGTAGATGTTCGAACACCTCAATACACATAATGGCATCGAAAAAGTCATCAGGTTTAGGAATCGCCGTAATATCACTCACTATATCAAGCTTCGACTGATCCCATACCCCGGTTTGTAAGCCACGAGCGTCTCCTTTTCCGTCATACTGGGCAAAGTCCTGAGAGACATACTCTAGAAGTCTGCAAAATTTTTTGTATTTCCGCTCCCCGGCGCCGGCATCGAGAATTCTTGAACCGGGGGGAATGCTCTTCAGGCAAGCCTCAAGCCATGTCTCACGAGTATATAGGTTCTTAGTTCCGATTTTCATTATTTTCTCAATAATGCTTTAAGTTTAGATTTGACTCTGTTCAAACTGATGTCCCTTAGTGAATAAAACTCCGGCATTGTCATCCAGGCATTGCAAGACAAACACGGATCCTCGTCTATTAATCCTTTGACATGCCTGATTCTTATAGCTTTTATTTCCGAATTCCAAATCGCTAACAGAGGCTTCTCCATTACGGAGGGTAACCTCGATTGAAGTTTATAATCGTGGCAACAATACATTACTCTACCTTCAGACGATATTGCCATTGATGCCCATAGTAAATGACACGGGTATCTGACCCGTTTCGCCTTTGTCGTAGTTCGCTTATTTCCGAACTCCTCTGGCAGTTTTACTTTTCCGGCCCAATCATCAAGAGGTATGAAGTTCACCGGAATATTTTTTTGTCCCCAAAACTTCTCTATATGTCCCAGCTCGGAACATGTTAGATCCGAAACAATACAATCGACGCCAACTTTGCATTTGCCATTCAACTGTATATTCAAACGGGAGAATTCTGCAATATGCGCAAGAACCTCTTCATAGTTGGCTCCAGACCGAATTTTTTCATATGTTTCTCTGTTGCATCCGTCAAATGAAAATACTATTTCTCTGAGACCTGCCAGGATCAGCTTCTTTCCGATTGATGCAACTAATTTTGTGCCGTTAGTTGTGAATCCGACGTGGTGGCCCTTTGATGATGCATAAGCAACAAAATCAACTATTTCAGAATTCAGCAACGGCTCACCCAACTGATTCAGTCTGATTGTCCTGCATTTATCAGAAAGCTGGTCAATTATCCTTCGATATAACTCAAAAGGCATACCGGAATACTTCCGACCATTCATATTGTTATGTGGATCGGGAACAGGGCACATTTTGCAGTGCAGGTTGCAACCCATAAATGACTCAATGAAAACAGTGTCAGGAAGTTCACTGATATCTGCTTGCCTACAGTTAAAATACTTCTGATGCCGAGTCATATTCATCTTTTTTAAACCAGAAACAACTGACGTGTGCTATCAATAGCTAACACCATCTGTAGTACTCCCTCTCATATTCTGCTGGTGAAATGTACCCTATAGACGGGAACGTGTCAGATTTCTCGTTTCATAGGCAAACAAAGCAATTTTTATTTCAATCAACCGCTTTACAAACCCAAACCACACCCCATGTATCCGGCCCCGCTTGCTTGCCGGTCACAAACTCCTCGCACAAAATTGTTTCGAACCCTGTTTCTTCGAGTAGCATCACAATCTCCGGCTGGAAAAGATATCGCATGCGATGTGTCTCCGACAGTTGCTCCCTTACCCCACTCCGTTTATTAGTAACCAGAACATCGTAGTTAACGTCCACGACATTATCATTATAATTAATGGCAGGCTCAGCAATGCGAATTACAGATATTTCATCATCCTCAAGACGCTTCACCCTTACAACCGGAGGATCAGTCAATACCGCCGGGCCGTACCAGCAGTCGAAAATGAACAGCCCCCCCGGTTTAAGATTGGCCTTTGCGTTGACAAAAGCTGCTTTAAGGTCATTATTTGATGTCTGGTAACTCATCACATGGAAAAGGGAGACAACCACGTCAAACATCGAGTTAAGACGGGCGGTTCGAATATCTCCTGCAAGAAAGGTACAGCCGCCTCTTACCTGCTGCCGGCCGAATGCCTGAAGGCGGGAGACTGCGATATGCAGCATTTCCTCAGACATATCTATACCGGTGACCTCGTAACCGAGTTTCGCCAATTCAAAGTCATGCGATCCCGTGCCACAGCCAAAATCCAAGATAGTACGCGTACCAGGAGCGTGCTTGGCTAATATTTCATGAATATAGGATGCCTCTGCGGCATAATTCTTGTTTCTGTAGCATAAGTTGTAATATTTCGAGTAGGTGCCAAAAACACTCATCTCTCCCCTCCCAGCACATTTTGCATTTCTTCTGCAACCGTCGAAATCTGTTCTTCAGTTATTGCCAGACCACTGGGAAGATAGAAACCACGCCGCGCGAAACGCTCGGAGACCGGATACTTCTCGCCAGCAAAAAGCCCCATCCGTTGAAATACCGGTTGTTCATGCATTGGCCAGAAAAAGGGGCGAGTGCCGATCCCTTTTTCTCCCAATCTGCGTATAGCCTCTTTTGCATCAAACGGTACATTGTCTTTTAAAATAATCCCGTAAACCCAATAGATATTTTCAGCGTATGTAGTTTTTGTGGGCATAAGCTCCAGTCCGTCAACCATTGCAAACAACTCAGTATATTTCTTACCCATAGCTCGCTTGCGAGCAACGAATTCCGGGAGCCGCTCCAGTTGAGCTACCCCAAGCGCAGCCTGAAGGTTGGTCATACGATAATTCCAACCCATTTCCTCATGCACAAACCGTCTCGCTGGCTGGAAACAAAGATTTCTCAATCCTTTGCAGCGCTCCGCCAATTCGGGGTCATTGCACACCAGCATCCCCCCCTCGCCGGTGGTAACATGCTTATTAGGGTAAAAACTGAATGTGCTTATATCTCCAAAACTGCCGCATGGCCTTTGCTTGTATGTCTGACCATGCATCTCGGCAGCATCCTCTATGACTTTCAGATCATGTTTGCGAGCCAGTTCCATGATGGGATCCATATCGACCGGGAAGCCGTAAATATGAACCACCATGATTGCTTTGGTTCGGGCGGAGATTCTATCTGCCACCTGACTGACATTCATATTCCATGTGAATGGATCGGTATCAACCAAGACCGGTGTGGCACCAGCACGAACAATCGCATTGACACAAGAGATGATTGTAAATGCAGGAACGATTACCTCGTCGCCTACTCCCAGTTTCAGTGCCGTGACAGCAATATCAAGCGCACCGGAACCGTTCGACACCGCAATACCAAATTGTCGTTCCACCAGTTTGGAAAAACGATCCTCAAAAACGTTAACAAAGGGTCCTTCGGAGGAAATCCAACCGGAGTCGATACACTCCAATAGGTACTTTTTTTCATTGCCATCAAGGAGTGGCTCGTTAACAGGGATAAAGTTATTCATTCTGTTCCACCATTGAACTTTTCGCAAAAATTCCCTCGAACCTGGTCTTGTCAGCCTCACCGACATAGGGTCCCTGTTTCACTTCTACCATCTCGATTTCTTCTATAACCTCAAATCCATGGCCACCTGCAGCAAGCAGAATGACGTCTCCTGATTCAAGAATGCGGCTTTCAAGGAAATTGTGCTGATGATCGAAGAAGTCCACACGTAGCTTACCCTTCCTGATAAAGAGAACTTCTTGCGTATAGGTTACCGCCCTTGACACAGGGTTATGCACATGTGGTTCTATTAATTTGCCTTGCGGATGATTCATGTAGGCAAGCTGTTGAGAAAAGTCATCAGGTGTGAAAAAGTGAATACCAGATGCACTATAGTTTTGGCGCAGGATTATTGCGTAAAGCTTGTCCTCTAATATAACTCGTTCTATCATAATGTTCTCCATACCTTTACTAGCCCTACCTTCATTTGTTAAAGAGTTTTTCGGCATATGCCCACAACATTCGTGACATCCGGACTAACGGGTTGGCTTTTCGATGCGAATCGTAAGTTATTTTTTTTCTGGCTAACCATTCAAGAAGAACAATTTCACAAGAAGTTCCTACCGTTTTCGCTAGAACTTCACTTGCCTCGTCAAAATATTCCCAATTCAAGGCTCTTTGCGCACTTGAGATCAAATGACCATTCAATGTACTAATACCGCAATATTTCACTATTTCTTCTTGATGCTTGTTGACCACATATTGATATCCCCTGATATCTTTCAATTTGTCTTTAGAAATCGTTTCTCCATGATGCAGATGATAGGCAAAAAGAGGTTCTCTAATGTGAATAAACCTACAGCAATTGGCCAGCATGATTGCCGTGTCCCACTCTTGATACGAAGGAACATTTACGTCAAGTAACCCAATGGACTTTAATGCAGTCTTTGATGTTAGCATTCCCTGGAACATTGGGCCTATAGAGCTCAAAACAGTTTTGCTGACAGAAATGCCATGAGTTAGTGGAATTGAACATAGGGTTTTCGTGCCGGAAACATGATCGATTCGATAACAATCCGAATGCACAACCGTCATCGGATCAAATTTTACCGAGTAGAGAGCAGCTACTTGTTTTTCGATCTTACTGGGCAACCATTCATCATCTGAATCCAAAAAAGCTACCCACTCCCCAATAGATTCACGGATACCACGGTTGCGTGCAGCTTGGGCTCCAGAATTAACGTCTTGTATTATGCATCGGACTCTTGGGTCCTGAAATTTCTTGACCACTTCCACTGTGTGATCAAGAGAGCAATCATCCACAACGATTATTTCACAGGGAGGTACCGTCTGATTAACAACAGACGAAAGACAATATTCTATGGTATCTGCTCTGTTAAAAGCAGGTATGACAACTGATATCTCAGGCAGCATTCTTGAAGACACTGCATATCTCCCCAAAGATACATCGTATGACGACACTTTTTATTGTTTAGCTAAAGCAATATTTATCATACAAATTGCAGATAATACTTGCATTGAATCTGTCATTTACAGATTTAGTCGAAGTGACCTTTAAGGCTTTTAATCGAGCTTTATTGGTCAGCAAACCTATTGAAAAAGAAATTAGTTGTTCCACATCCATAAAGGCAGCCATGTATCCATTTTCGCCATTAATAATAATATCTGAGACACCACCAATATTAAATGAAATAACCGGAAGAGAGCAAAAATTTGCCTCAAGGAGAGCCATGCCAAAACTTTCAAGTAACGTTGGAGAAACGCAAAAATCACAAGCCTTAATAGTCGCAATATTTGCCTCATAGCTGAGTTTGCCTGGTAAATGAACTTTTATATAAGACGGTAGGCTACTCAATTCATGCAGTAATTTCTCATCGCTCACATCACCAGAAAGGTAAAATCCAATTGCCTGCCCATAAGCCGCCGACAGCCTTCTGATTATTTCGAAAACCAAACGAGCACCTTTAATTGGAGACCCAGCAGATGGTATATATATCAGTGGTGAAGCTTCGGTTAGACGCAATATTGACCTGACATCAACAGCTCCGATGGAGTTGATCATCTCATAATCCACCAGATTTGGAATAATATGGATTGGCTTATCAAAAGCGTGAGTATGCCGAAAAGTTTCCTCCATATATGTGGACGGACATACTGCCATATTGGCTTTATTCAAGCTCATCTTCTCGATCTTATGAGCAATTAGTGCATCATGCTGGGAATATTTGCCTATGAGCGGTGCATCTATAAAACGAAGATAGTTGTGATGGGAGATAAAAATAGTTTTACATCCAGGTATTTTGGGAATAAAAAAACCTGGGCTGCCATAATCCGGTAATATCAATATGTCCGGCCTGAATTTGAGTAATTCCCTGCCAACTCTCCAAGCACCAATAGCTGAAACCAGAATATAGGGAAACTGGTCAGCCACATCAAACCACTCTCGAGTTTGCAGAAGCTTTGTATAAGCACTATAAAAAGCTCCCAAAGTTTTGAGGGCTAATTTCGGTGCGCCATGACGGACGACTTTCTCTTCAGTAGTACCGTCCAAATCATGGTCTGTGAAGGTGAAGCATTTAACATCGTATCCTTTTTGTATGAACAATCGATAAAGGTTATAATGTGCACTGGAGATGCCACCTGTTACATACGGGGGAAAGGAGGATGAAACAATGGCAATTCTATGAGATTTGCCTGGTAATTCCATTCTTGGTTACCTCTTCCGGACCACGAGCAAATGCATATCCGAAACCTTATCCTGCCACTTGCCCCAAACGGCAGGAGGATTTGTCCGTTCCCTGCAGACCAGGTAATCTTCTTCCATTATCACCTCACATTGGGGTTCCAGCCTCGAACGGATGACATCCCATTCAATATGGTCATCAACAAACACATGGATGTCACCATCTGATGTCATTCTGCTATTCTTGGTCTTTAACAACCCCATGATCAGCTTCTTCCACTCATGGAATGAGAACAGTCTTCTCACTAGACGGAAGGCAGGGTTATGGCTTACTGCTCCTGCTTCTGGATTAACGCCCAATTCATAAAGATGATCTGTATAAAATTTCTCACCCAACTCCCTAAGATATTCAAGATAATGTTCTTCAAACCTCCAATAGGACGGACTTACTTCATGGTCAATGACAATCAAACCGCCGGGTTTAACAACACGCACAAACTCATCAAGAATTGATAGGTAGTCCGGAACATGATGTAGTACAGAATAAGTAACAATAACATCAAACGAGTTGTCAGCTATAGTATCAAGATTCTTACCGTTCAAAGCAAGTGTGGCAAGCCGGCTGTTTCCCCCCATTTTTTTTTGAATTTTATCGATGCATCCAGGTGATACATCCGCGGAAGTCACCATCAGCCTTAGTTCCAGGAGATGTCTGGTTAAATTGCCTGTTCCAGCTCCAAAATCAAGAGCCTTTATCGTGCCCCCCCCTGAAGAAAGATGTGATAAAGCTCCTTTAAGTTTCTGATGAATTCTCAATTGCTCAGTGGAATTGAAAATTTCAGGATGATTATTATCATACTTTTCAGCTGCAAGATCATGTGCCAGTCTATTAACTTGAATGAAATCGTTATCAGACATGACTATTACACCCGGTTTTTCTTATGGAAAATCCACCACCACTTTACGATTGCTGCTTTCATAAGTAGATGTCGTTCTCTCGAATAAATATGTTTATCTTTTCATGCGTTGCGATTCAAAGAATCGATTGTGGAATCCTGCTGTAAATTAATACTCCCATCTAAAATTATAGCCCCATGACCTCGACGATTTTCCAAAACCACCCCTGCTGCAGTTATCACTTCGCTTTCTACACTCAATCTTACGGCACGCGGGCAGTCGATAAGCCATTCAACTCCCGGATCAGTAAATCTGAAACTCAGGTAATATTCTCCCTTAGTAAGGTTTGGCAGCATGATCGAACAACGGACATGAAAATGACCAATTTGCAGAAAGAGTCTTGGTTCTGAATAATGGATGGGGTAAAAGATACCTATAACATGTTCTGAGCTTTCGAGAACTCTCGCTTCGAAGGCAATTCTGGTTCTTGAATGCACTACCCCCGTGACGTCAATGGTGAGATTTTGTCTTCCTTCTTTAATAGGTATAACATTATCCTCGCAGCCATTTACCAATATTTGATGGACATCCAGCTTTTCTGAAAATTTAGCTGCATGAGAAACGATCCTTTCAACATTGTCGGTTCCATTTTCCAGATAACTGTCAATACAACCATCTATATCATCAAAACAAGAAACATTGCCATTTTTAACGTAAAGCCCTCTGGTGCAAAGCTTTTTAATCGACTCAAGACTGTGGCTGACGAACAGAACAGTCCTCCCATCCCTGCCAGCATCCTCCATCTTGCCCAGGCACTTTTTCTGAAATTGTGCATCTCCAACCGCCAGCACTTCGTCAACGATAAGGATTTCCGATTCTAGGTGCGCTGCAACAGCAAACGCAAGGCGAACATACATCCCTGAAGAATAGCGTTTCACTGGTGTATCAATAAATTTTTCCACCTCAGCAAAAGAGATAATGCTATCAAACTTATTTCTAATTTCATCTTTGTCCATGCCAAGAATTGCACCGTTAAGATAGACATTCTCACGTCCGGTCAAGTCGGGATGAAATCCTGTGCCAACCTCAAGCAAGCTTGCAATTCTCCCCTTATAACGTATTTTACCCCTTGTAGGATTTGTAACCTGCGACAATATTTTCAACAGAGTTGATTTTCCAGCACCGTTGCTCCCGATGATGCCAAGAATTTCACCCTGTTTGACATCAAAAGAAACATCCTTGAGCGCCCAGAAACGTTGCCCCTCTGTTACAGCAGGCTTCAATGCTGCAGCCAGTGGGCTGTTAGGGTCTTCTTTGCCGCGCATTCTGGCCCACCAGCTTTGCAAATCCAGAGCAAGCGTATGGTGGTTTATTACTCCAAGCCTGTACTCCTTCCAGAGATTCTCAACCTGTATGACGTTATCGCTCATCTAAACCGTATCCATAAATGACTTTTCCACTCTGCTGAACAGAACTATTCCGACTAAAACCACGCAGCAGGTAGTTACCAGGCTGAGCAACCAGTGTTGCAGATTGATCGTGCCGGTGCCGAGAAAAGCATAGCGGAAAGCCTCGATGACAGGCGCCATGGGATTGAGAAACAGGAGAATGCGCCATTTCTCAGGGAGCAATGATGCGGGATAAACAACCGGGGTCACGTACATCCAGAGTTGGACTCCAAAGCTCACCAAATGCGATAAATCGCGATAACGTGTGGTCATAGACGAAACAATAATCCCAAATCCAAGGCCTAGTGCTGCCATCTGGAGAATAAATACAGGGATCAGTAGTAGCGCAGCAGGCTTCAGAGTGATAATAGCACCGCTGTCCCAGAAATAAGCGAAAAATGCTATAAACAGGAGGAATTGAATCCCGAAAGCGATCAGATTGCTAATGACAACAGAGACTGGAACAGTAAGCCGGGGAAAGTACACCTTGCCGAAGATATGCGCGTTGTTTACAAATGTGTTCGATGTGTTGATGAGGCAGTCGGCAAAGTATTTCCATGCGATTACGCCTGAAAGGTAAAAAAGAAACGGTGGCAATCCATCGGTTGGGAGTTTGGCCATGCTGCCAAAAATTATGGTAAATACTGTCGTGGTAAGTAATGGTTGAATTAAGAACCAGAGCGGCCCCAGAATCGTCTGCTTGTACGTGGATACGAAATCGCGCCAAACAAAGAGGCCAATCAGGTCACGGTATTTCCAGAGCTCAAGCGGATGCACGTCAAACCAGCCGCTGCGTGGTTGGATTATTTTGTCCCAAGCTCTGCTACCCATTTCTTTCATGATGAATTCCGATTCATAATTATCAGTTGACGCCACAAACAACGGCTTTACGCTTTGGCATAGAGACAAAGCGTGATTCCTCACCAACTGAGGCAGATGATGAATTTCTTTGTAAACTCATATACATCACGTCCGAAGCAACAATCTGAGTGACTGATTAAAATAATAGCCAGAATGATGGAGCACAAGCTGAGACAGCATAAGAAATTTCTTAAAGTAGCTCATGGAATTGGTCATTGATTGAGAGGAATTGCGATATTTAAACAAAGTCTCAGGGAGCTGAAAGACTTGCCTCCCCGCCTCAGCTAGCGAAAGCCAAAAATCCCAATCTTCCCAGCCATATTTCATGTATGTTTTGTATCCCCCAACCAATTCCCAGTCAGACTTTCTAAACAGTGCTGTGCAGAATATCGGATTTTCAATACATATCCGTGCAGGCGAGAATGCAGGAAGTTGCCAGTTACCATTCATGGCTCCGAACTTCTCAGCATGGCAGTAGACAATACCAATCTCGGGCTGTCTCTCTAAAATGGCAACAGCCTGCTCAACATACGTGGAGCCAATCAGATCGTCGGCATCCAAAGGGAGAATATATGCTGCCGAGGAAGCCTGAATTCCAGTATTGCGAGCCGCGGCAAGCCCTTTATTCGGTGTATGGATAATTCGCGTGCGTGGTCGCGAAAATTCTTGCAGTAACTGTATTGTTTCCGGGTCAGTTGAGCCGTCGTTAACCACAACGACTTCCAGATCCTCGTACGTCTGGTCCAGAGCCGAATCAACGGCCTCAGCTAAGTAGCGACCGTGATTGAAACATGGTATAACAACACTGACTGTAGACATTAAAGGGAGCCCTGTGAATCTTAGGGTTTACGCAAAACAGAAATCGTGTCTGGCGACTGTTCAAGCGGTAGACCCGGCCAAATACGAAACTTGCCATCCCCCCAACTCTCAAATTGTTGTTCTACAACCAGACCAGCTTCTGTTGAGAATTCAATCATCTTGTCGGAGGTCATATCACTGCGCCAACCAGTTCTGCTTACCCCTTGCTTGCTATGATGGATCACAGCCACTCCGCCTGGATTAATGAGGGTTGAAAACTGCTTTACATATCTCCTGACGTCTTCCGCTGCTACATGGACAAAGACATCCCATGACCAGATACCATCAAAATGGAGATTTCCAAGTAACGTGAGATCTGTACCATTATTCACGAAATAGGAAATATGTGAGTACTCCATGAAACGTTCTCTACAAATATCAATACACACAGGTGTGATGTCAACCACAGCCAGCTGTTTGGCAGTCTTGGCCAAATACTCTGTCCAGCGCCCTCCTCCTGGCCCGATCTCAAGAACTGACTCTCGACCACCCAAGTACCGAAGCAGTACGTCATCAACCAGACTCTGCTTCCATTCGGGATTATTAGACCATTCTTCGCCAAGGCGGGACCAGTCCCACTCCGACCAGACCTTGATATTGTTGGCAACCGTGTTTGGACGGTGAAGGAACCGCCTCCAAAAATTA
Source organism: Geotalea sp. SG265 (assembly GCF_022808985.1). GTDB lineage: Bacteria > Desulfobacterota > Desulfuromonadia > Geobacterales > Geobacteraceae > Geotalea. The sequence continues at coordinate 172,143 of NZ_JAKZFT010000004.1, forward strand.
TCAATCAAGCTTTTCACCATTCCCATCCCCATTCACTTTCCGGTCGCGCAGCCAGCATACCCCACGTCTCAATCGATAGTATATATAGTGCAGACCTTTTTTGACAGGGTGATTAACATACTTCTTCCTGACCTGCCATTCTTCATCTATAGTTTCCATGTCATTTTTCGTCGACTTGCTTCCAGAATGGACGCGGAAACAGGCCAGGGTCTCGCCTATCACCAACGGACTTTGAAATCTCGACAATCTAATCCAGAGATCATAATCCATTGCATAGGAAAAAGTGGTTGAGAAACTTCCGACTGAACTAAACGCATCTCGTCTGACAAAGGTCGCGGGGTGCATGATAATATTATTCCTGAGCAGACGCTGGTACGAAAAACGCCTTGCAGGAACTTTTCGCAGTTCATGATTCAGTTGGTCAACAAACGTAGTCCCACCGGTCACCCACCCCTGCTGCAGATTATCATGAAAATATTTGAGTACCTGCGCCAACACCTTGGAGGTTGGATAAAAATCATCGGCATGTAAAAAAGCGATTATATCACCAGTTGCAAGCTCGATACCACGATTCATGGCTGCCGAGATACCATTGTCAGGTTCGGAGACATAACGGATTCTCGAATCTACTGCAGCAAACTGACGCACTATCGAAAGCGTGGCGTCACTTGATTTACCATCCACGATCAGATATTCGAGTGTTACACCCTCTTGGGTTAAAACACTCCTCATTGTCTGTGCCAGGTACGTTGCCGCATTAAGCGTGATAGTCACGATGGTGAATTGCGGATGTTTGGTTCCATGCGTATTAGTGCGCAGCATTGCCAAGACCTTCTTTAACAACTTTCAATGCTGATCGAGCAAGGTCCCAGCGCCCTACAAAAACCCTGATCGCAGACTCCAGCAGGATGCCCACATAGATTACCGGGAGACGTGACCTGCAGTATCTACGGCTGAAACGTATCCTGTTCCTAAGTGAGTAATAGTCGCAAGCAGCACTTTTATAAACAGGATTGGTGGCAGTACCAATACTCCTCCCCACCTTATGATAAACAATACTTTGGGGTGCATACGCCAAAGAATATGAACCCTTCCCCCGGTAAACCCAGTCAAGTTCTTCGAAATAGAGAAAATAATCCTCCGCCAACAATCCCACTGTTTTCACATAGCACGCCCTGACCAGCATCGAAGCGCCGACTACATAACTCATCTGTTTTTCCACCGGCACTGGGTCGGTAGAAACTTCACCACGAATTGTTCTTCCAAGATGCCATGCAAGGCCAAGCCATTCAAAATACTTGGCCCCTCCCAAAGCCTGCACGTGCGATCGGTCATCGTAATATCTCAGGGTCGAACCACATATACCTGCATCAGGTTTTGCAACAAGACGCTCTACCATTGCAGACAGTGCCATAGGATCCACCACGGTGTCGTTATTCAACAACCAGCAATAATCTGCATCTCCACGCGCCATTGCATGACGAAGACCCACATTGGCACCTGCTCCAAAACCGAGGTTCCCCCCATTGTCTATCAAGGTAAAAAGAGGGTCAGTTCTGCAGCTGTCGCTTGAGATTGAATCTCTGCTCAAAAACTGGGAAGCTTTATCATTTCTACCAACAGTTCTTTCTGCCCATTGTCGCAACATGGCTATGGACTCATCAGTCGACCCGTTGTCACACACCACGATCCGGTAATTCGTATACTTCAGAAGCAGCACCGAGTCGAGGCATTCAATAGTGTCACGCCATCCGTTCCAGTTGACAATGATAATATAAACCCTGCTCAACTATAAATACTCCAACCGACTAAGACCACCCATATGAAACTGCATAGTAGCAACGGAATATCTTTCAGCAGTGACTCTGTCGGATCCCCTGAAGAACCACTCTTTACCCTGAGGATATATCTGAACAAGCCAAATGCACAAAGCGGGACGGTATAGACAAGCTGTCGATGAGTCAGCGAATACATGGTATAAGTAACAAGCACAGTTGCTGCCGTCACATGCAGAATGGCATCGAGTAGGCCCTGTGAGTACCCTCCGAGGCTGGCCCTATGGTTCACGGAGTTTACACCCAAAAGGCTTTGTTCTGCATACCTTTTTCCAGTACCCAAGAAGAGAGACAGAAAAAAAACGCTCAAGAAAAGCCATTCTGAGATCACCACCCTAAATACAGCTCCTCCTGATTCCAGTCTTACTAGAAAACCAAATGAAATGCAAAACAAGTCGACTACCGGAAAATTTTTTAACCAGACGGAATAGATAACTGTCGCGAATCCATATAAAAAGAGAAAGAGACTTAATTGTGGCACAACGAACACGACTGTAAGTAATACAGTCAGAAATAATATCAGAGCAAATACTGAGGCCAATTTCACTGAAACCTGACCTGAGGGGATCGGACGAAAGCGTTTGGCAGGGTGAAATCTATCCCGCTTAACATCACAGAGATCGTTCACTATGTACAAGGAACTGGCCAAGCAACAGAACGAGAAAAACGCTGCTAAACCTGTTGTCCAATATTCTCGGGATGTTAGTAATGACCCACTGAGGAACGGTGGAAAGAACAACATTAGGTTTTTAAGCCACTGCGTGGGTCGTATAAGCTTTATCAAATAAAGGAGATGCTTCATGGATCTTCCAGTTTGTGTATCAGCTTTTTTGCAGGTTCATAAAAATATGCGTTTGGAGGCGCATTAATTATGGTTTTGCGAAAATAGTCCAGTGCAGCACGGTCGTTGCCCCGTGCAAGCATAATTTGACCATTGCTGTAAAGACAGTGCGGATCTCTTGTCAAATTGAAAATACGGTCATTCAAGACTATCATTTCTTTTCTTATAGCGTCCAGTTGTTTGGGGTCATTTCCCGTAAAGGATATTGCAAAATCAACATTTCGGAGCATTCGCAACACTTCAGACTGCACACCGGGATGAGAACTTACATAATCTAGGAGGATCTCTCTCTTTTCATGAAGTGGCTTGCCCTGCAAATCGCAGTTAAGCAAATTTAGACCAGCAAAGTCGCGGAGCAAGGGGCGTTTTGAAAGTTGTTGAGCCAATAGGAAATGCTTTCTTGCTCTTTGGTAGTCACCCTTTTTGTTGAGCGCGATACCGAACTCGTTATGTATGTCTCCGAAATCGGGAGATTTTTTTACCGCATCCTCGTACAGAGAATAATTGTCCCGCCATATCTGATTTCGTTGGTATGTTACAAAAGCCACGCCACATGTTATTAAGACGAGCATTACATACAATATTTTGTACTGTGTCACATGCTTTATCAAATTAAGCAGGATTACAGATAGCCAGATGGTAAAAAAAGCTGAGGGAATGTAAAGATAACGTTCGGCAACTGGTGTCCAAGTTATACCAGTGATTCTAACTAGTACCGCAGGCGCAAGGAAAATCAGAGCAACAATAAATAGCGAGTTTACATTACCAGGCTTTCTGAGGAACCATATTGACACTACCAAAGACAGAATTCCCGGGACTATATACCATGCAGCAACTGTATTAATGGCAAAGTTCAACGGCAACGGGTACAAAAATTTTGTCACGTAAAAGCCAACAGCTTGAACCGATTCAGATATCAATGCCAAAGGGTCAAGATGACTTTGGAACAAAATCGAAACTGCATTGTCACTACCCGACGGCTTCAGTAGCACGCGGATCGCACAATACCCAACGATAGCCGCGCCGAAAACAATGCACACGAGTTTCAGCCATCCGGCAACTCGCTGATTCGCCTCCAAAGGCTCAGTTCTAGTCGAATAAACCAACACAAAAGATGCAGGCACCATCATGAACGACGTTTCCTTGACTAAAAAAGAAAACGACATTGCTGCCAGATAAAGAACAAAGTGCTTGCCATTTCCAGATTGAATGCATTTGAGCAAAAACAGGGCTGATAAAAGAACAAAAGTGGCAGCAAGCGGATCGGTCCGGCCGGCTATCCAACTAATGGCTTCAGTATGAACTGGATGGATTGCGAAGAGCAAGGCACTGATAAAAGGCAGGTGGTTCATGCCGTTGAAAAATGCCGCAACCTCGGCTGCAAGCAGATACACAAGAACCACGTTCAGCGCATGGATAAGAATGTTCTCCAGATGCATGAAGCTGGGATCAAGCCCCCACATTATGTTATCCAGATAATAGGTAAGCTCGATTAGTGGTCGGTAGTAGAATTGATTGGCTGGAAGGAGTATCTGCTGCAGGGTGCGCTGACCACTAGTTCCATAGGCGGAAATAATGTGAATGTCGTCAATGGTATTATAGTTCCCGCTGATGGCAGGAAGATAGACTGCAAAGACAACGACCAGAAGAAATAATATGCTATGAAGTCTGGAGACTTTCATCAGCTTCCCGGGCAACGGTTTCAAGAAAAAAAGCTTCCAGGTCCTTTCTGCGCGGTTCGACTCTGACAACTGTCACACCTTCTTCCGAACACTTTGAGATGAATTCAGCCAGCTGCTGTTTCTCGATATTTACCTCTCCAGCTTCTCCTGTTTTGGATGTGGTATGGATACGGTATCCTACTTCGCCTTGTTCGAGAATAGCACTGACTCTGTCTACCGCGCGCAGTTTGCCGTTGACAATAACTCCTACACGGTCACAGACCATTTCAACATCTGCAGTGATGTGTGTACTGAAAAATACAGTTTTGTCTCGTTCCCGCAAAGATTTAATTATATCTTTTACCAGCGCTCTCCCCAATGGGTCAAGCCCGCTCATCGGCTCGTCCAGTATATAAAGATCGGGGTCGTGGATGAGCGCCTGAGCCAATCCCAGTCGTTGCACCATCCCTTTGCTATAGCCGCGTATTGGCCTATCCGCAGCCTCAGTCAGCTGCAGCAAGGACAAGGTCTCATTAATTCTTTTTTCAGCTGTCGCCTCGGACATTGCGAATACTTTCCCCACGAAATTGAGGTATTCGCGGGCGGTGAGAAAATCATAGAAAGCAGGATTTTCCGGCAAATATCCTACATTGCGGCGTGCCGCGATTTGCGAAACCGGAACCCCATGTATGTCTATATTTCCGGAAGTAAGTGGTACCAGCCCCATAATGCTTTTTATCGTGGTGCTCTTGCCGGCGCCATTAGGGCCGAGAAAGCCAAAGACTTCGCCAGCATGAATTTGAAGGGATAGACCCGTTAAAGCTTCTATTTTTCTTCCCCGTTTACCGGAATATAGTTTTGAGGCGTTACGGATAGTTATTGCATTCATATCATTTCCCATTTGGGCTCATTGCCTTATTTTCATCCGATTTTTTACCGGCAAACGCAAACTTGCTCGTGCTGCGCACATGCCCTTCAGAGGTTATATAAAACTCCCCCCCATAGGGATCATGAGGTATTTGATCAAGGTAACCTTCCGATACAAGTTGCGATATCCCAACCGGCAGGTGGCCAACATGTTGCTTGTAGCTCTGAAGTGCCTTTTCAATTCGTTGAACCGCACGTAATGCATCCCGCCTCAACTGATACAGTTTTTTAATCCTGGGATCAATCGTAGTCTTGTCCATCTGCTCGACAAAGGCAATACCAACTTCCGTAAGACCAGCTTCGTGAAAATATCGGGCCGCAAGATTAGTAAAAAGAGGATTGTCGGAACGTTCAGCTGCCATCTTCATATACTTTGAAGCGGATATATAATCCTTCTCGAAATATGCACAGTTAAAAGCAGCATAAAAAGGAAGCTGCGGATCCCAAATCCGATATTTCATGCCAAAATCAAGTAGATTATTAACTTCCTTTATTTTATGCAACTCCCAAGTATACGCTGCTTCTGCAAAATAGTATGCATCGATGTTGTAAGGATCAAGCAATACTGCCTGCTGAAGGGTAGTGAACATCTGGAAATAATCAGGAACGCTATTCACCTTTCGTAAGTCAGGATCAACCACCGTGCCGAAATAAAACAGCACCCGCACTATTGCCTGCTGGGCAAGGAGTTGCTTATAATCCGCTGCAACAAGTTTTAACAATTTCGCTTCAGGCATAAAACCGAGCCTGATAGCTATCGGCCGATTGTTCATATACCTGGCAAACGGGGCAACCACCAGGCAATACCCACAAACGAGGGCAGTAACTATCAGAATCCGGGGCTTCACATGAGTTCCCTTCTGGAGAAGGCCCAGGACGACAGCATCAGGATAATCCCGGTGTAGATAATGAAATACAGAAAGGTCAGACAAAGCCCTCCAAGGTTCAAAGGCAAGCTGTAAATGGCATAGACCTTAAGGTTGAATGCCTGCAGGTTTGGCAGCAAAAAATATAAAGCCTTAGTGATAGTATGTAAAGACGGCGAGAAGTTGTTGCCATAACTGCCACTCATGTACTCATACACATCCTGAGTTGCCGTACCGGCCATGTATATGGCAATGGTAACAAAAAAAGAGAAATAGTAAGATGTGCTCAGTGCAGAAAAGAAGAATGCCACGGCAAGTAGCAGAAGGTTCTTGAGAGTATCGTAAAACATTGCGGTAATCACCGTACCCCACAGGAGCGGCAAATCTGACTTGTACTGTGCCGCAGCAATTTTAATGGCAATAAGTGACACCCCACCAAGCAATAACGCTATACCCGAAACAACCGCGGCAGAACCGATATACTTTCCGAGCAAATAAGACGTGCGCGAAAACGGCATCCCCAGCAAAGAATGGGTATATTTACGCTCGATATCACGCCATACAGAAGATGAACCAAGAAGCAAGGTAACAATAAGCAAAATGAAAGAACTTGCTGAAGTAGCTATTGCAATGGCAAGCTCCTGAACCTGGCGCATGGAAAAAAGACTGACCAAAGGAATCAGGACTACCAGCAAAACCCCGACAGCGGCAATAGCATGCAGCAATTTATCACGTATGGCAGTTTTGACGATCAGGTCGGAGAACAAAAAACAGTTGCGCATCATTTCCTCGAAAAAACAAGATAAGCGGGGCTTGAGCCCCGCTTATCAAGGTAACGGCATTTTGAAAACAAGCAGGCCTATTTAACTGCGGTCCACCCAGCCCAGTCAATAGTACCATCTGCGGCCAAGGAAGGCGGTGTGGCAGGAGCAGCAGTAGCGGCTTCGGTGATTTCCCTCATGTAAATTCGGCTATCTCCAGCGCCTGTACCATAGTATTTGTTTCCAGATGCATGATACGTATTTGCCTCATAAGAGGAGCCATCGGCCATAGACTGAAGAGACATTGCGACGTTGGCAGAAAGCTTGGCTTTATAGGTAACACCAGCTCCAACGCCATTACAGGGAAAAGTTAAAGAACCTGAACCGTCAGGCGCATTATAGGAAGTCCCGAAAGCTCCGGTACCTGCTGTATTTGTTGGAGCAGTAACAGCATAGGCGGTAATAGATACAAAAATCAACATGGCGGAAATTGCAATAATTTTTTTCATTCGATTATCTCCTTTCTTATGAGAATTTATAATTAGAACGGGTACTTCTGGTTGTCGGCAAAGAAAGCTTCAAGACCGGTCTTTGCGTTTTTGAGGTCGCTTTGGGCAGCACTGTTGTAGGCCTTTGCCCTATAAGCTGAGAACTGCGGAATGGCAATAGCAGCCAGAATACCGATGATCGCCACGACAATCAACAGCTCAATGAGGGTGAAACCTTTTTTGCTTCGAAATTTGTTCAACATGTTTTTTCTCCTTTCACGCATTGTGAATACCAGATTTCCTGGCTCGACTTTTTTAAAAACCCGATGTGCGAGTAATTACAAGAAACGGACCAACAAAAATTTTCGTTTTGTTCCCTAGTATTATCCTTATGTTGCAAAGCAGACCAATGCACTGCCTCCATCAATGCCAGTCGCGAGCACCTGTTTTTTGTCAAACCGAGTAACAAAAAACGGCACATTAAAAAGGATATCTTTGGTGCTCGCCATAAAATACCTCAAGGTTTAGACGAAGGTTGTGCAAGTCAGACTGTGCTGTACCATTGTATGTCTTTGTACGGTAGGAGGAAAACTGCGGGATTGCAATCGCAGCAAGAATACCTATTACGGCCACGACTATCAGCAATTCTATGAGTGTGAACCCTTTTGAATATTTATAATCTGTATCCATCCCTGCATCTCCATAACCAGTTCTTTAACTTAGCAAGGAACATGCCATAAATTCAGATTATTTAGTCATCACTACCCAAGCCAAATTTCGCCAAGCGGTATCGAAACGATCGGAACGACAAACCTAGAATCCGGGCTGCGTGCTTCTTTACGCCACCACTCCGGTCCAGAGCCTGAATAAGAAAACGCTTCTCAATATCATCAAGATACGCCTCAAGGTTCATGCCTTCGGCAGGAACTCCTTTAAGACGCCCAGATTGTTCAGAATTGTTGCGACTGGCAATATGAGAGGGCAGACATTTAAGAGTTATAGTTTTGTCACCCAAAGCCAAACATCTTTCTACTAGGTTCTCAAGCTCCCTTACATTTCCAGGAAAAGGATATTCCAACAGGGCTTTGAGAGCATCAGTGGAAACTATTTCCCCCTGGATGGGAGCTTGAACAAATTTTTGATAGAAATGTTCGAGCAAAAGCGGTATGTCTCCAGGTCTATCTTTAAGAGATGGCAATTGCACTTGAACAACGTTAAGTCGATAAAAGAGGTCTTCGCGGAAATGGCCTTCCTTTGCTAGCTCTTCCAAGTTTCTGTTTGAAGCTGCTATTATCCTGACATCTGCCTTGATTGAGGATGCCCCCCCTATCCTCCTGAATTCGCGCTCCTGAATTACCCGCAACAGCTTTGCCTGCAACTGTAGCGGCACCTCACCTATCTCGTCAAGAAAAAGCGTTCCCCCCTCTGCTTGCTCGAACAAGCCAGCTCGATCGGCAACAGCCCCGGTGAACGATCCCTTCTTATGGCCGAACAACTCTGCTTCCATGAGCGTCTCTGGAATTGCACCGCAGTTGACTGCAACAAAACATTTCTCCCGTCTTGGGCTATTATAATGGATTGCCTTGGCAACAAGCTCCTTTCCCGTACCACTTTCACCAAGGATCAGGACATTGGCCATGCTCGCTGACACCTTTTCTATTAGGTCGTAGATATCGCGCATTTTTTTACTCTTGCCGACTAAACCACTAAAACTGTAACGACCCTGAACTTCCTGTTTCAGGCGGCGGTTTTCCTTCTGAAGGCAGCTTTTTTCCAGGGCATTCTTGACTAACACCTTTACTTCTTCCACCTTGAAAGGCTTGGCAATGTAATCATAGGCACCAAGCTTCATAGCCTCGACGGCCTGCTCCGCAGTAGTAAAAGCCGTAATCAGCAATACCCCCGTTTCTGGAGTTTTTTTCTTTATCTCTTCCAGAAGTTGTATCCCATTAAGCCCCGGCATATTTACATCGGAAATAACCAGATCAAATTGGCAGGTTTCGAGGACTGTCAGCGCAGTTGGTGCGTTTTCGCTTTGCTGAACCGTATATCCTTCTCTTTCCAGCAAAATTGCGAGAAATTCCCTCATGCTCTGCTCATCATCAACGACCAGAATATTTGCAGCCATGCGACCCTCTCTATGACTTATTTCTATTGCACACCAGCTGATTGTGGCAAAAAGACCGTAAAGTTTGTCCCATAGCCAGGCTTGCTATCAACCAGAATTATCCCGCCGTGGCTTTCTATTATCCTATAGACAGTCGCCAACCCAAGACCGGTACCATTGGGTTTGGTAGTAAAAAAAGGCTCGAAGACGCTTCCAACATCCTGCGGATTCATGCCGATACCGTTGTCTGATACCTCTACCTTTACCACATCACCAATAGCAACGCCTGATACCGAATCATTTATTATTTCCACCCTAACATCTATTTCACCTTGACCCGTCAGTGCCTCGGCTGCATTTACCAAAAGATTCCAGAATACCTGCTTGCATTGCTGAAGGTCAAAAACTATCAAGGTGCCCGCGGGAATATGTGTACTTATCGAAATCCCGGCAAATCTATGGTCGGCTTTTAGCAAAGATGACAGATCCGCGATCAGTGCCTCCAAGTTCAACTGAACTTTTGCAGGAGGCGTGGGGCGGGCATATTCAAGAAAATCACGGATCAGTTCGTTTAAGCGGTCTGTCTCTCTTAGCACTATATTAAGAAGCTGCTTATCTTTGGGACAGGTGTCATCGCTCTGTGCAATCAATTGCACTGCACCACTTATGGAAGCCAAAGGATTCCTGATCTCATGGGCCATGCGGGCAGAAAGTTCGCCCACAGCAGCAAGGCGGTCAGCCCTTTTCAGCTTTGCTTCCATCTGCTTATATTGGGTCAGGTCCTGAAAATCCAGTATGACTCCCATCACAGAACCGTCTTTATCGGTCAAAGGAACAGATTTGAAACCAAAGATCTTTCTCTTGCCGCTCTCGTCGAAAAAATCTATTTCTCCTTGTATCGGTTCATAAAATTTGTCCATGAAGTTGCTAAACCCTGGAATCACCTCAACCAAATGGCGGTCATAGGCGCTATCCTGATTTATGCCGGTCAGCACCTCTGCAAAAGGGTTGAAAACGCGGATATTGCCCTCTTCGTTTATGGTCAACAGCCCGCTGTTAAGGGTGGAGACAATTGAGGTATTCAGTCTCTCCAGTTCTTCGTAATCGACTACTTTGTCATGAAGAGCCGTTTCACTTACTCTTGCACGCTCCGAAAGATGTCCGGCAAGGAAAGCAGTAAGGTAGTACGCAGCAATATTGAGGAAGATAGTGTAAAAAAGATAGCGAATGCCATATTGCTGTGTCGAATACGGGCTCAGACCGAATGGAGCCAGCCTGCCGAAATATTGCAGGTCGATAATGCCGCCATAGAGAATGCCACAGAGGGAGGCGGTATAATATGCTTCTCTTCGGGCGAGAAAGACACTGGCATTGATAATGGAAAGGAAATAGAGAAATGAATAAGGGGAATTTATGCCGCCGGTAAAAATAAGAAGCAGGGTAACGAGAGCAACGTCCCAGATGATTTGGCCATAGGTCAGTGCCTTGCTGAGCTTCGCGGAGAATTTTAAAACTAACAAAGAGACAATGGAAAAAGCATACGTGGCTATAATCAGCTTGATCAGGCCGTAAAAGGCAACGTTGCTTAAGGAATCAGGCTCTTTGATATCGAGAATGATGGTGGAAACCAGAAAGAAGGTAACCACCACCACTCTCAGAAAAATGAACCAGAATAATCTTTTTTTGTCAGCCATTTTTATCCGCCGACGGCACCGGCAAGTTTAAAGATCGGCAAGTACATGGCGATGACCAGACCACCTACAGTCGTGCCAAGAAAGACCATCAGCATAGGTTCCATCATGGAAGTCAGAGCGCCGACAGCATCATCGACCTCATCATCATAGAAATCGGCAATTTTATTGAGCATTGCATCCATGGCTCCCGTAGCCTCACCAACCGAGATCATCTGCACCACCATCGGCGGGAATACACCACAGGCTGCCAACGGCTCGGCCATTGTTTTACCTTCTGATATGGCTTGACGAACATCGTAAATGGCTTTCTCGACAACTACGTTACCAGCAGTCTTGGCAACTATTTCAAGACCGTCCATAATCGGTACGCCGCTGCTGATCATAGTACCAAGGGTCCTGGTGAATTTGGCAGTGGATACCTTCCTGATCAGCGGGCCTACCACCGGCAGTTTTAATGCCAACTGATCTATCGCCTTACGTCCCTTTGCCGTTGCATAATACTTGCTGAAAGCAACTTTCGCAGCGAAAAAAGCAGCAATCATAACAATAATATACTTTTTAAGGAAATTACTAAGCGCAATAACGAATTTAGTGGGCCCAGGCAATTCTCCGCCGAAATCGGCAAACATTTTGGCAAAGGTCGGAATAACAAAGACAAGAATGACACCGACAACGATAACGGCAATGGCCATGATGGTAGTAGGATAGACCATTGCTCCCTTTACCTGTTTTTTCAGCTTCATGGCTTTTTCTATATACGCTGCCAGCCTGGAAAGAATGGTGTCGAGAATACCCCCCGCTTCACCCGCAGCCACTAGGTTCACATAAAGCTGGTCGAACACCTTGGGGTGTTTTGACAGTGCATCGGCAAAGGTAGATCCGCTCTCCACGCTTTCTTTGACCTTGATCAGGACTTCTTTGAAGGTTTTGTTTTCCTGCTGGCTTGAAAGTATCTCCAGGCACTGGACCAACGGCAGACCCGAATCAATCATGGTGGCAAACTGGCGAGTGAAGACAACGAGATCCTTAGTCTCCACCTTTTTGCCTCTGCTCGGGAGCTTTAACTCCATTTTCATGCCCTTACCGGCTTCCTTGATATTTATGCCGGTAAAGCCGTACTTCTTCAGCTGCGCTTCCACCATGGCGACATTAGGAGCCTCCATGACGCCCTTTTGCATGGATCCGGATTTGTTTCTTGCTTCCCAGTCAAATTTAGGCATGTATCCTCCCGTCTCCATGACTTCTGCTCGGAACGGTCAGCACGTTTGAAGCCATTGGTCTTTTCAATTTATGGTCTCCGGGCGGGGTTCTGCATTGCACCGGCAGACATCATCTGTTTCAATTCATCCGGCTCGGGCGATCTTCCCAAGGCATCATCAACGGAGATGATACGCCTTTTGTAAAGGCTGAATAGGCACTGGTTCATGGTCTGCATGCCGAACTTGTCCTGGCCTACCTGCATTTGGGAATATATCTGATGGATTTTGTCCTCCCGAATCAGGTTCCTGATCGCCGGGTTAGGCACCATTACTTCCAAGGCCAAAGCTCTACCACCGCCATTCATCTTTGGAATAAGCGTCTGCGACAGCACCCCTTCCAGGACGAAGGAAAGCTGGGTGCGAACCTGAGTCTGCTGGTACGGAGGGAAAACGTCAATGATACGGTTTATGGTCTGGGCGCAAGAATTGGTATGGAGCGTGGCAAAACAGAGATGCCCGGTTTCCGCAAGGGTCAATGCCGCCTCGATCGTTTCCAGGTCCCGCAGCTCGCCGACGAGCACCACGTCCGGGTCCTGGCGCAGTACGTATTTGAGGGCGTTCTTGAAGCTCTTGGTATCGGCGCCAACCTCCCGCTGGTTGACCAGGCAGCCCTTATGGGGATGCAGGTACTCAATCGGATCCTCGATGGTGATGATGTGATCGTGGCGATCGGTATTGATCTTGTCGATGATGGAGGCAAGGGTGGTCGATTTACCGCTGCCGGTAGGCCCGGTAACGAGAATCAGGCCCCGCGGCCGTTCTGATAGGTCCTTTACCACCGGCGGCAGACCGAGTTCCTCAAAAGTAAGGATCTTATAGGGAATAACCCTGAATACGCCGGCCACCGCGCCACGCTGGACGAAGATGTTGCCCCTGAAGCGCGACAGACCCTTGACACCAAAGGAAAGGTCCAGCTCGCTCTCTTCTTCGAATTTGTGCTTCTGGGCGTCGGTAAGGATGCTGTAGCAGAGCTGTTTCGTCTCGATGGCAGTAAGCGGCGGGAAATCCATAGGGGTGACCTTGCCGTCGATTCGTATCTGGGGAGGAGTATTGGTCGTGATGTGAAGGTCAGACCCCCCTTTTTCCACCAGTTCTTTCAGTAATTGATGTAAATTGGCCATCTCGTTTCCCCCTAATCGTCGGCGACGGTTACGCGCAGCACCTCTTCGAAGGATGTGACCCCTTCCTTCAGTTTGGTCAGTCCCGACTGGCGCATGGTTTTGATCCCCAGGCGCATGGATTCCCGCTTGATCTCAGCAGTGTTGGCGCCGTTGAGAATGAGCTCGCGGATTTCCTCCAGCATGGGCATGACCTGGTAAAAGCCGACCCGACCTTTGTAGCCGGTGCCGTTGCACTTTGGACAGCCTGCCCCCTTGTAACAGACAAAGGAGGGAGCTTCCTCGGCGGGGACACCGGCAGTGATAAGTGCCTTGACCGGGATTTCCTCTACGACTTTACAATCCTGGCAGACCCGGCGGGCAAGCCGTTGTGCCGTTATAAGGTTTACTGCCGAGGCGACGAGGAAGGGTTCTATGCCCATGTTCAGAAGACGGTTGATTGTCGATGGGGCATCATTGGTGTGCAGGGTGGAAAGCACAAGGTGACCGGTCAAAGCCGCCTTGACCCCTATTTCGGCCGTCTCGAAATCGCGTATTTCCCCGATCATGATGATGTCCGGGTCCTGGCGCAGAAAGGATCGGAGTGCAGCGGCAAAGTTCAGGCCAATGTCCTCGTGCATCTGCACTTGGTTGATGCCGGCGAAGTTGAATTCGACCGGATCTTCGGCAGTGGAGATGTTTTCGCTGACCTTGTTGAGCTCCGACAGGGCAGAATAGAGAGAAACGGTCTTGCCGCTGCCAGTCGGCCCGGTAACCAGCACCATGCCGAAAGGCTTATGGATCTCACGCTGGAAATTGGCCAGAGCTTCTTCTTCATACCCCAGTTTGGTCATATCCAGTTGCAGGTTGGATTTATCCAGGAGCCGCATGACGATCTTCTCGCCAAAGAGGGTCGGCAGGACGGAGACACGGAAGTCCATGTCCTTGCCTCCGCCAAGCTTGATCTTGATTCGGCCGTCCTGGGGCAAACGACGTTCGGCGATATCCAGCTCCGCCATAATCTTGATCCTGGATGTGATGGCGTTTTTCAGCTTCATGGGGGGCTTCATCACTTCGTAGAGGATGCCGTCGATCCGGTACCTGACGCGGAAGCTTCTCTCATAGGGCTCGATATGGATGTCGCTGGCCTTTTTCTTGATGGCATCGGTAAGGATGAGATTGACAAGCTTGACGACCGGGGCATCCTCGGTGGCACGCTCAAGGGAGGAAACATCTATATCCTCTTCATCACCGACGACTTCCAGGTCATCCAGCTCCAGGTCGTTCATAACATCGGCAAGGGAAGCCGACTGATCGTACAACTTGTCTATGGCTGCTTTTATGGCGGTTTCGGAGGCAACGACCACTTCGATGTTGTAGCCGGTCATGAACTTGATGTCATCGATGGCAAAAATATTGGAAGGATCGCACATGGCGATGATCAGGGTCCCCCCCGACCGGTTCACCGGTACGATCTGGTACTTCTGGGCGATATCGACGGGGATGATCTTGACGACCGCTTGGTCGACCTCGAACTCTTGCAGGTTGATCGATGGAAAGCCGTATTGTTTGGAGAGAAAGGAAGTCAGGTCCGGTTCGGAGATCAGACCGTTTTTGATGAGGATAGAGCCCAACCGCTGCTGGCCACCCGCCTCCTTCTGTTCCTGAAGTGCCTTGGTCAGCTGCTCTTTCGTTATGATGTTGTTTTTGACCAGGAGCTCTCCCAGCCGGCTTACATGCATAAGAAAACCTCTGATTGCGTAGGTCGAACCCTACGAATAGTATTTTGTATGACCTGGTAAGTCAAGCTTTAGTTCCCTTTCACGACCGCCAAAAGACTGTGTTTCATCAGCCCAGGCGGAGGGGAACATCCGGTCCAGAGGGAGAAGGCGATTTCCCCCTGGGCCGCCAGCATACCAAGACCATTGGCAGCCCGAAGCCCATTTGAAGCGGCCATTTCGAGAAATGGCGTTTGCGAAGGTACATAAACCATGTCGTAAAAGCAGGCGCCAACTCCTGCCAATGATGCACGACTAAATCCGTCAAAGGACGTATTTTTCATCCCCACGGAGGTGGCATTGAGGATAAGATCGAACTGTTGCAATTGCTCGGCCGATGTGAGCACGTCGAGGCATGCTGACCGTAAATTGATCGCAGGAAAAAGACGGGCAAAATAACCCCTCAATTCGTCCGCACGGTCCCTGTCCCGATTGGCGATGGTGACCAATGCCGCACCTGCACTACATAAGGCGGCAACAGCCCCCCGCGCGGCCCCCCCCGCCCCGAGGACCAGGATTTTGGCACCGCCTGGAGCAAAGGATAAATCATCCTTCAGTGAGACCAGCAGCCCGGCACCATCGGTGTTATCCCCCAACAGCAGGTCCCCTTCCTTCTTGACGGTATTGACCGCACCGGCCAATTCAGCCTCAGGGGTCAATTCATCCAGAAAGGGGATAATGGCTGCTTTGTGGGGAATGGTCACATTAAAACCGGCCACTCCCGCATGTTTCAATCCCAGGACCACTTCTCCCAGCCGATCGGGAGCAACGGGAAAGGGAACATAGACATAATCCAGACCGAGCGCCTCGATGGCAGCGTTGTGCATGAGCGGAGAAAGGGAATGGCCCAGCGGAGAGCCTATGATGCCGAGAACCGTTGTTTTTCCCGTAATTATTGATTTCATCTGATTCCATACCCGCCGAGGATCTGGGCTACCTGCATCTGCATCTGCGGTGCGATTCTCTCGGCGGCTCGCAGTTCCTCTACCCCCTGGCCAAGCTGCCGCAGGCGCAACAAGGTCTCTCCCGACTCAAGATGGCTGTTGGCGTAGATGAGAATAGCCTTCCCCGTATCCAGGTCGCGGAAAAACATATCGCCCGAGATGCCACGCAGGATGTAGTTATGCCACACCGCCAGGTCTGGATAAAGGTCCTCACCATTCCCTCGAACGAGCTGGTAGCAGATACCTCGCTGCAGCAACCGGTAATCGGGAAACTGGACGGAGTAGCGGGTGGAAAAGTCTACAAATACAGGCCTGCGGGCATACTGCTCCATGACCACCAGTTGCAGCGCGTTCTCCGGCGGCAGAGTTTCGAGCGGAACCGACCGGAGCATGCTGTACCGGAAAAGCTGGGGAAAGGTGTCCAAATACCACTTGAATACCAGATGGGGCGTATGGGGGATATCCAGGTCTCCCCGCATTTTTTCCACCCCTTGCAAATACCAGAGGGGGAAGGCGCCGCTGTCTCCCCAGGTGAAGAGGACTGCCCCCTGGGGCAAAGATCGGAGGGTATTGGTGGCATAGTCATAGGCTATGTAATTTTCATGCTGATCATTCTCGATGTAATGAAGGGCGCAGACCGTTGCCGGAGTAGCAAGAAGCAGTAGTACCAGAGAAACTTTAAAGGAAAGTGACGAAACCCAGCCGCCGGGAAGCAAAACCAGAGCATTCTGGACCAGGACAAAAAGCCCCAGGCCGACAAAGACTGCAGAGAGAAGATAGAGAGGGGTGAAAAATTCTTCCGTGAGAAAGATCAGGTCTGGCAGAGCATTGAAATATCCTACGATTACAAGAAGGAAAACGACTATACCAATTAGATAGGCTGCGGCCTCGCCCCGCTTCTTTTTAAGAAAAGCAATCAGCCCGATCACGAGCAGCACCAGCCCCCCCGAAGTAAATTCATGTGGTATATTGAAGGCGTTGATTTGATCCCAGAGCAGAGTCAGGTCCCTTACCGGCTTTTCAGATGGATAGCCCTGGCGTAACAGGTTCCATAGAAACTGGGGCAACGTCTTGGAGTCCCCCCAGTTAAGAAGCGGGTTTTGCGTGGCTCTAACCGGCATGTGAAGATGAACGGAAAATCCAATAACGGCAAAGAAAACGGCAAGTATGAATTCCTTGACTCGGGTGATCAGCCGCCAGTTCATGGAAAGGATAAGGAAAACAAAGGACGGGAGCAGAAGAATTATTGTCTGATGGGCTCCGAAGGCAAGACCACAGAGGAAGGCACCCAGGTAAACATAAGCAGGATGCTCCTCCCCTTGGCGATACCGGTCCCTCCATAGAAGCAGAAGGTAGAAGACCATTGCCGATAGAAAGGAGATCAAAGGATACGGCTTGTCATGATTGGACTGCAGCCAGAGCCTGGCGGAAAAGGCGAAGGTAGCTGCTGCGCAGAGCGCGATTATCTTTTTGTAAACCGAGGACTGTCGTTCACCAGTATTAAGGGACTCTTCAGCAAGAAAATGACAGACAATGAGATAAACGCCGTAGCATGCCGCGGCAGCGGAAACAGCGGTGGCAAAATTGACTCGGAAAGCAATGCTGCCGAAGGGAAGATAAGTAAACGGTTTTGCATAATTGACAAAAAGTGGATAGCCAGGAGAGTGGGCAATCCCGAGAGAGAAAATAGCGGTAAGAAATTCACCGCTGTCAAAGAAAGTCACAGAAGGGGCCAAGGTAAACAGGTAGATTAATAAAGGAATTATGACTGATGCCACGGCAAATATGTCGATGCGGTGTTGAACATCTGAGAACAAACGGTTCATGTTAATCACCTTGCTGTTCCATGGGCCGTGCAACGGCAAAGTAGCCGTTACCCAGATCTGTTTTAAAAAAGAGTTGTTGAAGCAAATAGAATGGATACATTGTCAGATCGTTGAATAACAAGAAGAAAAGCTTCTGCATTCCAGTAAAAAGCCACATGCCACTGCTCTCCTTGGTACGCACCTGAAGATCGCGCTCTTCGCAACGGCGCTTACTGATGGCATGATCATAGAAAGGTTTCATCAGGTTGTAAACCGGGACCCCATACGAGTAAATACGGATAGGACGGAGACCAGCCGCCACCAGTTTGTCATGCAACTCTTCCCGCTCATATCGACGGATATGCCCACAGAAATCGTCATTAGCCCCCCATTTTGACATATGTGCCGGAACAGTCAGCACCACATACCCACCGGGCCGGACTTTTGCAGCAAGTTCGCGCATCATCCCCACATCGTCCTCACAGTGTTCCAATACCTCTGATGCTATTGCCACGTCAAACTTACCGGCAACTGCCCGTATCTCCCCCTTTGCCACCGTTATCAACGTGTTGGCGACTTTTTCCCTGGCAGTCAACACCGCATCATCCGAAAGGTCGATGCCGGTCCCTTTGTATCCCCTTTCCGCCAATGCCAACAGAAGATCACCAGCGCCACAGCCTATTTCCAAGAAATCATCTACGGTAACTGTACCGAGAAAATCGAGAATGACTTTTCTCTTGAGCAGGTAACTGGGAGTTGGATACCACTGCATGTTAATGCACCTCTATGGCAACGACTAAAAGGATGATCAGCATCGTACCGTTACCTATACCGGGACCTACATCGGCCTCATCAGTTTAGCTTTTGTCATCACTCTCGCTTATTTTTTTCAAGGAAATCTTATCGCGCCACAGATAGTAGAACCCAGCAAGGATCACCGGGAAAAATCCCGTAGCGTGCATGACGAGAGCAACGCTCAACGATTGCTCCATGGGGATGTTGAACGCCATCAGCCCATAGACACAGGCGGCATGATAGGTTCCCACATAGCCGGGAGAGGCCGGGACCATGATGGCAAAGACCAGAAAAACCATGATCAGCATGGAAGCGGTGATGGGAAGGCTGATGGCGAATGACTGAAGAATCAGATGCAAAGGCCAGATGCAGGTAGCCCAGACGGCAAAGGAAGTGAGGAGAAGGATGATGATCTCCGCAGGTTTCGATGAAAGGCGAATGCCGGAGATAAATGATCCCAGGAGCGGTATTGTCTTCTCCGCAACCTTTGCCGGGAAGGGCCTCAGCATTATTCCCACCACGTGAATGGTGTACACAGTGCGCTTCTTTAACAGAAAGAGAAAGACCAGCACGAATCCGTAGAGGCCGAGGGTGATATACCCCCCTGTTTTCAATCCGCTCTGAACGTTTTCCATGCCGGCCGGCAACCTGACCGAAAAAAACGTTATCAGCAGGATAAGCAGGACTGTGAACCCATCAAAGAGGCGGTCCAGCACCAATGTTGCGAAGACGGCGCTGGTTTCTATATCCTCTTTCTTTCCCAGCACATACGCCCTGACAAACTCCCCCAACCGCGCCGGCAGGATGTTGTTTGCCATGTAGCCGATGATTGTGGCAGGAAAAAGACTTTTCATGGCGGTATGTTTGATCGGCAGAATCAGGTATTTCCATCGCACCGCCCGCAGATAATAGCTGACAAAGGTCAGAAATACCACGGGAAGCAGATAACGGTAATCCATGGTCTTGAAAGCCGCCAGCACCTTGCCGAAGTCGATCTTGGCGAAAAGCAGCACCAGGAAGAACAAGCTGATGCCCGTTCCCACCAGCAATTTTTTATCGATCGTCTTACCGGACACGCTCAACCCTTAAGGTATTCGTCGTATTCGATGACGAAGGCCTTGCTCAAAATGTCACGGCACCGTTGGATATCGTCGGCGATGGCCTGCTGCAAGGCGGTAACATCCGCAAAGGTCTTTTCGTCCCTGACCCGGTCGATGAAATAGGCCCTGACACCCTTGCAGTAAATATCCCCCTCGAAATCGAAGAGAAAGACCTCGACGCTCAGTCCCTCATCCCTGAAAGTGGGATTGGTGCCGATATTACAGGCCCCGTCGTAAAAAACATCGTCCACCTTCACCTTGACCGCATAAACGCCGTCCTTCGGCAGCAACTCCTTTTCCGTCTCCAGATTTGCCGTGGGAAAACCGAGCCCTTTCCCCCGGTGATGACCATGAACGACCGTGCCGCCAACGGAAAAATGCCGGCCCAACAGCGGAACTACCCCCTTCACATCGCCGGCGGCGATCATCTTTCTGATGGCCGTACTGCTGAAGACGGTACTCCCATTGCTTATCGGTTTCAGCTCCTCCACCTTAAAGGAAAACTCATCGCCCAGAAGGGTGAGCAGCGAGACGTTCCCTTCACGGTTACGGCCGAATGCGTAGTCATAGCCGATGATCAAGGTCTTCATTCCCAGCTTTCCCACCAGCACCTCGGCGACGAAATCCCTGGCCGGCATAGCGGCGAACCGGCGGTCAAAGGGTATTTCCACGAGATAGTCCAGGCCGCATGCCTCGATCAGCGTTTCCTTCTCGGCATAGGTATTGATCAACCGGGGGCTTTTTTCGGGAGCCAGCACCTTCAAGGGATGGGGGATGAAGGTCACCACGACCGACACCCCACCCGAATCGGCTGCCGTACTCTTCACCCTGCGGAAAATCTCCCGGTGCCCCAGATGGACCCCGTCAAAGTTCCCCACGGTAACTACGGCATTGCGGAGCGGCTCTGTTATTTCAGCAAGATCCTTAATTATTCTCATAGATTATGCTCACCCATGGTCAGCCTGTGACAGTCTCCGGCACCATTTTCTTTTTGCCGAAGAGCAGGGCGATCCAGACGCTGATCTCATACATGAGGTACAAGGGTACCATGATGACGAACATGGTGATCAGGTCGGCATGGAAGGCAGCTATTATAGCACTGGCCAGAAGGGCGTACTTGCGGTTTCGGGCCAGAAGCTGATAGTTGACGAGGCCGAAGCGGGCCAGAAGGAGCGCCAGCACCGGCAATTCGAAGATCAGGCCGAAAACCAGAATAAGGCGTAGGCAGAAGTTGATGTAAGCGCTGAGATTGAACCAGCTCTGGAGCCCCTGGGATTCATAGGAAAGGGAGAAGTTGATAATGACCGGCCAGATGACGATGAGAAAAAAGGTCGCGCCAATGCAGAAGCTGACGGTACTGGCGGTAACGAAAGGAATGACCATCCGTCGCTCCCTGCCGGTCAACCCCGGCGCCACGAACAGCCACACTTGGTGGAAGAGCACCGGCAGCACAAGTATCAGCCCTGCGATGATGGAAATCTTACACTGGATGAAAAACGGCTCAAGTGGTGCGCTGTAGTTGAGAACCCGCTCCCGGACCGGCGCCTTGAACTCGTCGTCCAGCTTATAGCGGTTGTAGATCGAAGGATACCGCTCCTTCACCTCGTTGTAGACCTGCTTTTTCAGGTCGGTCAGGTAGGTCTTGCCTGTGAGTGGTTTCTCGACAAAGTTAAGCAGGGTATTGGAGAAGTTCCACGATATTCCCATGCCGATCACCACGGCAACGAAGGAGATGATGATCCTTTTCCGCAACTCCACCAGATGTTCTATAAACGGCAGGACTTTCTCGTCAGCCATGAAATCCCTCTTTTTGACCTGGACACCATCGAGGGTTATAGCACAGCAGAAAACCAAAGCGCAACAGCTAAGAGGGTCTGCCAGCCAGCGACAGCCGTATCAGACGGAATGCAACATGGCCCCTGCCACTTCGTCCAGCCGGATTTGACCATCTATGTCCACAGTCTCCATGACTGCCTTGGGCATACCGAAAACAATGGCGGTCTCTTCCGCTTCAATAAAGACCTTCCCTCCCCCATCCTTGACAGCCTTGGCGCCACAGGCGCCATCCCTGCCCATTCCCGTCAACACGAAGGAAACGATATTTTCTCCGCATACAGTCGCAGCAGATTGGAAGAGGACATCCACCGAAGGGCAGTGCAGCGTCCCCTCTGGAAGCGGGTCCAGAACAATGCGCAATTGTCCTCCCGACCTTTTCAGCTTAAGATGGGTCCCTGCCGGTGCGATGTAGGCGGTACCAGGCATCACGGCTTCGTTGTCCTTCGCCTCCTTGACTGACAGGGCGCTCAGACGATTGAGCCTCTCCGCCAGCGAAGAGGTGAAACCTGCAGGCATATGCTGGACAATGAGGATGGGACAGGGAAATGTCCCCGGAAGCCGCGTCAGGATGTTCTGCAATGCCGGCGGACCTCCCGTGGAGGTACCGATAAGGACCACCTCGGTTTCACGTTTATCCGCCACCACCGGAACCGGCGCCGGCTCCCCCTTTTCTTCCCCTCCCCCCAGCTTGTCCACATCTACCCGGGCAGCGACCCTGATCTTTGCAGTCAGTTCTCTGGCAAGCACCGAAATATCCATGGGGCCGCCAGCGGCGGATTTATCAACGAAATCCACTGCCCCCAGTTCCAGTGCGCGCAGTGTGTTCTCCCCCCCTTTCTCCATGAGGGAGCTGAGCATGATCACCGGCGTCGGACATTCCGTCATGATCCGTTCCAGGGCCGATAGGCCATCCAATACCGGCATTTTCACATCCAGGGTAACAACGTCAGGCTTCAACGATTTGACCAGATCGACGGCCATTTCGCCATTGGAAGCCACATCGATGACCCTGATGTCGGGACTGCTCTCAAACATGCGGATGATAGCCCGCCTGACAAATGCAGAGTCATCGACCACCAGAACACGGATGCTGCGTGTTTTATCTGCTGCCATGGCAGTGCTGTCCTTTGAGTCGATAGAATGATCTTCGTGAAGTTTCATCGTCGAGACAGTTCAGTACAATCTGGCAGAACCTGGCCTTGAAAATTCAGATTGCGCAGCAGGCTGAGCACCAGCACCTGGATCTTTCGGGTATTGCTGAGAAGGATTTTCTCACCAAGTAGGGGGGATGAGGAGAAGATGCCCACAATTGCTTCCTTTACAACCTCTTCGTTATTATCCTCTTCCAAAAGCGTCAACAGCGCCGGGATTACGGCTTTTTCCCCCACAAGCCCCAGCAGCGTCATGGCGGCGCCCCGTTCCCCGGCATTGCTGCCGGAAAGTAGCCCGAGGAGATTTTTAATGCCCTGGTTGTCGATTGCCGATACCAGCTCGGCTTTCGTGTCGCCACCCTGCTTCTCCACAATGGCAACAACAGCCTCGGCAGTCGCAGCAACAGATTTTCTCCGGCAATCGCATAGAATCGCCATAAGGGCCGGCAAAGCCCGCCGATCCCCGATCTTGCCAAGTGCGGCGATTACCGGCTCAAGCAGCAGCTCATTGTCGAGAAGGGGGATCAGGCTGGGTACCGCCCGGCTGTCGGCCATTGCGCCCATTGCCACGACAGCCGGGTACTGCAGCCAGATATCCCCGTGCAGCACCCCCATGAGGGGGAGCAAAGCTGCGTCATCGCCGATCTTTCCCAGGGCCTCGGCTGCAGCGTGGCTGACATTGATATCCGGATCGCCAAGAGCCTGGATAAGCGGCTTAACAGCCCCCCTGTCGCCGATATCGCCGAGCATGACGGCACTGAAATTCCTCACTTCCCCGTTGGCGTCCTGTAAAAGCACGATCAGGGCAGGAACGGATGCCCGGCCGAACCGGACCAGCACCTCCATGGCGCCGTTTCTCAGATCGGCATTGTCATCATCTCTTACCCCACGCTCCAGGACCGGATATACCGCATCTAAGCCCATGGCCACGACGGTGTCCATGGCGGACATGGCGTAACCCAGGTCCCGATCCCCTATCAGCAGCAGCAATTCTTCGATGGATTTACCGGCAAGACCGTCATCCACCACTTGTTTACTGTGACGTGGCTTCACCATCTTCGTTTTTCTCCAGTTTGGTATAGACCAGGCATTCGGCGTCGCGTACTACCCGAAAGCCGTGATGGTAAATATGCAGTGCTTCTGCGTCGCCGGTAAAAAAGAATCCCCCCGGCATCAGCAGGTCATAGAGGGCGTTTACCAAGCGCTGCTGGGAATCCACTGAAAAGTAGATCATCACATTTCTGCAAAATATAAGGTCAAAACCACAGAAGCCCGCCTCAACCGGCAGGGGATCACCGTTGACCACGGCAAGCAGGTTGAAAGGGAAAAAGCGAACCAGGCGCTTCACCTCTTCTCGAATCATGGCACCCCCTTCCACCGGCTCCAGGTATTTCTCGCGAAAAGAGGTGGGCAGGCCCTTCAACCGGTCCTCCCCATAAAAACCTGTTTCCGCCTTCTTCAGACAGGAATGGCTCAGGTCCCCCGCAAGAATCTCCACATCCCAGGCCTTCGGATAACGTAGGGATTCAAGCAGAGCCATGGCAACGGAATAGGGCTCTTCCCCAGTGGAACAGCCCGCACAGAGAATGCGGAGCTTCATGATGGAAGCGGCGGGGCTCGGCGCGTCCTGCCCCCACGACCGGATAACATCTCTCCCCCGTCGCACTTCAATCCCGGGCACGATCTTCTCCATCAGGAATTTGAACTGGGGGAGATTTCTGAAGAAGAAGGTCTCGTTAGTGGTGATGAGATCCATCAGTGCAGCTTCCTCAGCGCCCGAGCCGTGCAGAAGATCGAGGTACGAGGCGAGGTCGGGCAGACCGAGGAGGGCTGTGCGCTCATGCAGCCGGCCCTTGAGGACCTGTCTCTTGTGCCCCGTGAAGTGCAGCAAGCTCCGCTCGCCGATGAATTTCTCTATTGCCGCAAACAATGGGTCTCCCATAACTACCGTGTTCTCAGTTCACCTTGAATGCCGCAACCAGGGCTGCCAGATCTACCGCCTGCGCCGAAAGGTTCTGCGCCGCTTTGGAGAGCTGCTCCACAGAGGAGAGGTTTTCCCTGGTGATGTCGCTGATATTTTCCACGGCAGCAACCACCATCTCTCCCCCTTTTTTCTGCTCAGCCGTGGCATTGGCCACCGATTGGGTCATGGCATTCATGGCGGTCATGGCATCGGCAATCTGCCGCGCCGAAAGGGCCTGTTCCTTGGTGGCGATAGCCACCTGACTGGTGACATGGTTCATATTCTCCACCGCGATCCTGATCTGGCGGCTGCCCTGGGTCTGTTCCTTGGTGGCTCCGGTCACCTCCTGTGTGAGGTTGTTCATCCGCTCGACGGCAGTCCTGATCTGGCGCCCGCCAAGGGCCTGTTCCTTGGCAGCAGTGGCGACGAGAGACGAAGACTGGCTCATCCGCTCCACCGCCTGCAGAACCTGCGTCGAAGCCTTCGCCTGTTCATTGGCGGTTGCCGAGATGGAAGTCATGAGATTGCTGGTCTGTTCCACGCTGCTGACGATGTTTTCCAAGGCGTTTCCTGCCACATTGGAAAGCTCCATGGAGGCCTTGGCCTCATTGGAGGCAAGCTCACCGTACTTCACCGAGTTACTGGTATCCACCTGCACCTGCTTGATGACCAGCCCGATTTCCTTGGTGGCGTTGACGCTTCGCTCCGCCAGCTTTCTCACCTCTTCCGCGACGACGGCGAAACCTCTCCCCGCATCGCCGGCCCGGGCCGCCTCGATGGCAGCATTGAGGGCCAACAGGTTGGTCTGATCCGCAATCTCGTTGATGACCTTGACAATGCTGCCGATCTCCTCCGAACGCTTGTCCAGATTGAGAATGGACTCGGCAGTCTTTTCGATGACACCTGCAACCCTGTTCATGGAAGCGAGAGCCTCCTCGACTGCCTGTTTGCCTGCATATCCCTCCTTGGCAGCCGTTTTGGCCACGCTATCGGCCTCTTCCACATTTTTCGCCACCTGGCCAACCGATACCGCCATCTGTTCCACTATGGCAGCCGTTTCCGTGACCACGCTCTGCAATTCCTGGGAATTGCCTGCAACCTGATCGATGGAGACAGTCATCTGCTCGATGGTGGAGGAAGTTTCGGCTACGGAGGAGGCGAGTTCCTCGGTATTCTGGGCCACCTTGTCGATTGAAATGGTCATCTGTTCTATGGTGGCCGAAGTCTCGGCTACGGAAGAAGACATGGTCTCCGCCCCCTTTGCCAGCTGTTCGCTGGTGGCGCCCAACTCCTGCACCGTAGAGGCCACTTCGTCGGCGTTGTTTGCCAGAGAGTCGGCATTACCGGCCACGGTCTGGATGGAAGCTGCCATCTGCACCATGGTGCTGGAGGTCTCCTCTGTTGCGGAGGCCTGGCTGTGAGCCGCCTTGGTGAGCTGGTTCGACCCGGCGGAGATCTGGTTTGCCGCCGAAGCCACCTGGTCGGAACTGGTCCTGATCTTGCCGATCATGGTGCGCAGGTTTTCGGTCATGGTGTTCATGGCCGCCATGAATTGCCCGACTTCATCCTTCGATTTGGCCTCCACGGAGGCGGTAAGGTCCCCGGCCGCCATCCTGTTTGCCGCAGCGACAGCTGCGCCCAGAGGCAAGGTAATGCTCCTGGTGAGCAGGATGCCGACAAGCACACTCAGGCAGAGCGCCGCGACAATGCAGATAGCGATGATCCTGACCGTTTGCCGGGCAAGGTCCGTCATCACTTTTTCCATGGCGTCCATGCGATCGTTGCCTGCAGTGGCCAGTTCGGCAGATACCGCTTCCAGCTTGTGAATGGGCTCCTTGTAAGAACCTATGGCTGTGTTGCCCTCCTCGGGTGTTTTCACCTTCCCGGAAGCGATCATGGCCATGACGTTCGCCATCCCCTTGTCATATTCGTCCATGTCCTGCTTCATGCTCTTTAGAGCATCCCTGTCCTTGGCCAGAGTAACCACTTTTTCCAAATCAGCCAGCCGGGCAGAGAGATGATCCTGCATCTCCTTCCATTTGCCCTTGTATTCGGCAACCTTGGCACTATCTTTCACATTGAGGAACATGTCCTTTTCAAAGCGACGCAGGGCAAGCACATCCGCCCTGGCCCTGGCAGAGTGCTCGGCAACCTGGGAATCGGTTTTAAGCATCCTGATGGTGGCGTCGGTACTTGTCTTTACCCCCCAGTAACCAGCTCCACCCACAGACAGCATCAGCAACAGCAGCAGGCCGAAACCCAATCCCAACCTGACCCCGATTTTCAAATTTGCAAACATTGTAACCTCCATTTTCCCCATGTCAGGGAAGAAGTAATTTATAGACTGGCTCCCTCAGTGAGAAAGAGCGAACGATTTAGATCGAGAATGATGATCAGCCGGCCGTCCAGCTTGCCAACGCCATCGATGTAATTCTGGTCGACGCTGATCGCCTCTTCGGGGATTTCCTCGATAACCGAGGAAGCGATCTTCAATACCTGGGAAACTCCGTCAACCAGCATGCCGAGCCTTTTGTTGTGCATATCGACGACGATGATCCGCTGTTCCTCGGTATCCTCCACTCCGGGCATGCCGAGGCGAGTGCGCAGGTCCACCACTGGAATGATCTTGCCGCGCAGATTGATGACCCCCCGTACATGGGGTGGAGCTCCCGGAACCTGGGTGATATCGCTGGCGCGGATGATTTCCTGCACGCAACCGATGTCCACCCCATATTCCTCCCGGCCAAGCCTGAAGGTGACCAGGTGCTGGAGCTGTTTTTCCTGTTCGTCAGCGGCGATGAGTTCAGTGTTCAGCTCCTTCTGCGCCTTGTCCATGAACTGGGCAAGAATGTCTTCAGCCAGCCCTGAAGCCGGTAGCGTCTTGTCATTTCCCTGCATCGCTTCTCCCTCCTTTTGCTTTGCCCAACAGAGATGCTATGTCGAAGATCAGTGCTATTTTCCCGTCACCGAGAATCGTCCCGCCGGCAATGCCGGGGAGAGTTCCCAGATAATCGTCAATTGCCTTGATGACAATTTCCTGCTGGCCGATAAGCCTGTCCACCACCAGCCCTCCCCGCCGTTCACCGCTGCCGACCACCACCACATATTCGTATTCTGCACCCCGAGCCTCCGGCAGACCGAAGAACCGGTCCACCCGCACCAGGGGCAGGAGCCGGTCCCGCAGCTGTATGACCTCCCCCTCAGCTACCTCGTGAATATCCTTACGGCTAACCTTGATGCTTTCCAAAACACCTGAGAGGGGAATGGCAAAGGTCTCCCCCGAGACCTCAACCATAAGGGAGGTGATGATGGCCAGGGTCAGGGGCAGCTTGATGGTAAAGGTGGTACCGACCCCAACGGTGCTGTCGATGTCGATCATGCCGTTGAAGGAGGAGACGATGTTTTTCACCACGTCGAGCCCGATGCCGCGACCGGAGGTCTCCGTAACCTCTTCCTTGGTGGAAAAACCCGGCATAAAAATCAGCTGCAGCGCTTCACGATCAGACAACGTTCGGGCTTGCTGGCTGTCGATCAAACCTTTGGCAATCGCGGCATTTCGCACCTTTTCCGGTGAAATCCCCCGTCCATCGTCTTCGACCGAAATTACCATGTGGTTGTTTTCGTGTCGTGCCCGCAGGGTAAGATTCCCTTTCGGCTGTTTGCCGCTCCGCCTGCGCGTCTCGGGTGGTTCGAAACCATGGTCGACGGCGTTGCGGATCAGGTGAAGAAGCGGCTCTCCGATTTCGTCGATGACCGTCTTGTCGAGCTCGGTTTCCTCACCGATGAAGGCCAGATTTACCTCCTTGCCGTGCCGCTGACACAGGTCGCGAACCAGACGGTTGAACCGCTGGAAGACGACCTTGACCGGCAGCATCCTCGCCTTCATGATCGCTTCCCGCAGCTGGGCCGCAGTATCACCGATCAGCTGGCTCGATTCCGTAAAGGCCTCCACCAGGGATTTGTCGTTAATTTCCCTGATGCGGGCTTCAAGGGCAAGGAGCCCTGTCCGATGGATCACCAGTTCACCGACCAGGTTGAGCAGGTCGTCAAGCTTCTCGAAATTGACCTTCAGTGTGTTGGACTTGTGGCTGATGTACCCATTATCTTCGTGTGTTTCAGCTGATCCCCTGACTAGTTCCTTTTCCACCACTCCACTGGCAAGACATTGCAGCAGCATGACCAGGTCGCTGAAATCGGGCTGGTGGGCAGGATTTGCAGCCAGTTTTGCCAGCGCATCCCGGATGCTGTTGAGAGCGGCATAGACGGTTTCGAAAAACGCCCCCGAAAGATGCAGTTCTTTCTCCAGAACCTGCTTGAAAGCAGCCTCAAGGTTGTGGACAAATTGCTGGATATCGCTGAACCCCATCATTCCGGAATTGCCCTTGATGGTGTGCAGATTCCCCAGGATCTTAGTAATCAGGGCTTCATCGACGACACCACCGGCATGCCGTTTCTCCAGTTCCAGGAGCGCGGTTTCAACCGCTTCCAGGTGCCCAGAGGCATCATCGAAAAACTCCTCCAGCAGTGCTGACATATCGACTGTATGGTCCACCATTCACTCCATCGTTGAAATTATGGGATCAGGCTGCGACGACATCTGGAAGAATCTTGTCGATAAGCTCGTGGAGGTCGGAGGGATTGAAGGGCTTTCTCAGGTAGGCCTTAGCCCCCAGTTTCAGGCAGCGGATGGTGTCCTCTTCCTTCCCTTCGGTACTGATGACAATGATGGGTATCCGAGTGTGGATGCCGAGAGCTGCGGCCTTTTCCAGGAATTGGACGCCGTTCATCACCGGCATGTTGATATCCAGCAGTATCAGCTGAATGTCTCTGCGCTCGGCAAGCAGGTCCAGGGCCTCCTGGCCGTTCATGGCGTCCAGCAGCTCACTGTTGTAGCGTGACAGAACCAGGCGGTACATCTGGTGGATGAGAGACGAATCGTCGACCAATAGAATTTTGCTGAGCATGATACCCTCTTGATGGAGATATATTTTTAGGAAGATTGGAGGATCAATTCAAAAAAGATTTTCGGACCGGAATGCCTATCTCGGCAACTTTCCTAAGCAATTCGCACATGTCCACCGGTTTGCGGAAGTAGTGGAGAGCTCCGCGTCGGAACGCCTCAGCTTCGATTTCCTCAGTGCCGAAACCGGTCATGACGATGACCTCCGTATGGTACCGGTCACGGATATAGGTCAGGAGCTCCAGCCCTTCGATACCGGTAACCCCCGACATGCGGATATCGGTAATGACCAGATCGAATCGGGCGGTTTCCAGCGCTTCCTCCGCCTGTTCGATCTCATCGCAGGTCAACACCTGTACGCCTTCAGCTTTCAGCGCATAGGAAAGACTCTTCAGTATGGACTGCTCATCATCCACAATAAGAATTTTCTTCATTGGTTTGCTGTTCATGCAGCCCCCCTTAAGACGTGGAGGAGGATCAGCACAGATCATGCCCAGGGCCGGCTTTGTGCCGAAGAACCTTATCCGGCGAAGCTTGGCAAGCCATCACAACAGGCACGGTCTTGGACGGAGCCGTTTTCCGGCTGTACAGTTTCAGGCCAGCAGAGAAATGGAAAAGAAGGGGTGAATGGGCAGGCTCAACGGGAGAGATGGGCAGTGTAGCGGAAGAAAACAGTGTACGATTTTGCTACACCTTCATTTTCTTCAGCTTTGCCAGAAGGGTAGACCGGCTGATACCAAGGGCTGTGGCAGCTCGAGAATGGTTGTGCCCGGTTGCATCCAGCACACGGGAGATATATTCATCCTCCACCTGGCACAACGGCCGCAGCTGCTCGATTAC
Organism: Geotalea sp. SG265; assembly: GCF_022808985.1. Taxonomy (GTDB): domain Bacteria; phylum Desulfobacterota; class Desulfuromonadia; order Geobacterales; family Geobacteraceae; genus Geotalea. The sequence goes on from NZ_JAKZFT010000004.1 coordinate 202,851, forward strand.
TCCACCGACGGCAGGATAAGCGGAAATCCGGCAAAGCTCGATGGGGAGACAATCAGGGGTGATTTCGCTGCCGGTCGCCAGCATCAGCCCCCTTTCGATGACATTTCTCAGTTCCCTCACGTTTCCGGGCCAATGGTAGCCGGAAAGGCAGGACATGGTCTCGGCCGAAATACCCGCTTTGGGCTTGCCCATCTCTTTGCCGATCTTCCGGGCAAAGTAGTCGGCAAGAATAACCACGTCGGAACCCCGCTCACGCAGAGGAGGAACGGTGATGGGGAGGACATTGATGCGGTAGAAGAGGTCTTCACGGAAAGAACCATCCTTGACCATCGCCGAAAGGTTTTTGTTGGTGGCCGCCATGAACCGTGCTTCGGTCCGCTTGTCAACGATTCCCCCGACCCTGCGGAACTTTCTCGTGTCGAGCACCTTGAGCAGCTTGGCCTGGATGGCAAGGGACATTTCCGCCAGCTCATCAAGAAAAATGGTACCTGAATCCGCCACTTCCAGAAGCCCCGGCTTGCTTTCCCGGGCATCGGTGAAAGCCCCTTTTTCATGCCCGAAGAGCTCCGATTCAAGTAGCTGCTCAGAAAGGGAGGCACAGTTAATTTCCACCATCGGCCCGGACACACCGCTCTGCCGATGGATCGACTTGGCAACGAGCTCTTTGCCCGTTCCGGATTCCCCCATAATGAGTACGGGAGCGTTTTTATTGGCTGCCATAAGCTCGACCAGCCGCTTGATTCTTATGAGCTGCGGGGAATGACCGACCATGGCATCGTCATCCATGTCCGTGCCGCTGTATTTCCTGCTGAATTCCACCTCCTTCTTCAGCCTCAAGGTTTCCTCCAGGCCTGCCAGGATCTCGGCGACCTGTTCCAGGTCGAGGGGCTTCGGGAAAAAATAAGTCGCCCCGTTTTTCATGGCCTGCACGGCCTTATCCAGTTCCGCGTAGGCGGTCATCATGATCACCCTGGCGCCGATTTCCGGCCCAGCAAGGGGAAGCAGCAGTGCATCTCCGTCCATGTCGGGGAGCCTATGGTCGAGGAAAACAATATCAGGCAAGGTAACACGGGCAAGCCTCACCCCCTCCTCTCCGGTTGCAGCCAATGTAACCATATAGCCTCTTTTGGTGAGGAAATGCCTGAGGGCAAGCCGGATGCTTTTTTCGTCATCGACGACAAGTGCTTTCATGCCATCTTTCCCCTGGGGAGCGTAATGGTGAAAATGGCCCCGCCTGCCGGATTGTTTTTGGCCGAAAGGGCCCCGTCATGGGCTTCCATGATTTTTCTGCTGACGGCAAGACCAAGACCGGTCCCGCTTTTTTTCGTGGTATAGAAGATGTCGAAGATTTTTTCCAGGCTCTCCAGGGGAATGCCTGGCCCGGAATCGGAGATGCCGATCAGGATATTTTCACCCTCTTCCTCCAGCTGAACAGTTATGTTCCCCTCCACAGGGACGGCATCGACGGCATTTTTCAGCAGGTTGACCAGCACCTGCCGTATCCTTTCCTTATCGGCCTCAACGGTAATTTCTTCGTCGGTAAACAATTTGTGCAAGAACAGTTTCTTCTCCAAAAGTAAGGGTTCGTTGAAGCTGATGGCATCCCGCACCGCCCTTACAATATCGAAGGAAGCTTTTTTCAACTTCATTTCCTTCGAGCAGTCAAGGAGTTCATCCACCAGCCGGTTCATGCGCCGCCCCTCTGTTAGTATGGAATTCATCAGCTCTTTCTGCTCTGCGGAGAGAGGCAGTTCCATGGCCAGTATCTGGGAAGAGGCGGTAATGCCGAAGAGAGGGTTGCGCATCTCATGGGCAACCCGGGCGACCACTTCCCCCATGGTGGCAAGACGGTCCTTCTGGCGCATTTCCTTGCGGACCCTCTCCACCTCGGAAATGTCGATGAAGGTGATGATGTGCCCCGCAGTCGAGCCGTCCGCCTGCTTCAGATTGAATCGTTTATAGCCGATCATTCTCTGTTGAGTGCCTAGCTCGCCCACCTCTGCAGCATCGATACCTGCACGGATAAGGTCGTAGATACGCGGGCAGATCCGGTCAAGCCGCACTCCCACCAGATCGCATTCCTTTCCGGCAAAGAAATCAAGGGCATAATCATTGGCCAGTTTGATCTTCAAGAAGGGGTCCATGACGATGATGCCGCTCTGGATGTTCTTCAAGACAGATTCTATGAATGTTTTCCGTTCATTCAGCTCCACAAAGGCTTCATTCAGATCAGTCTGGAACTTTTTGTGTTCAGCTTCCCTCTGCCTCAGGGGTCTGATAAAAATAAAGTAAAATGTGGGTGACAGGAACAACAGGAGCAGGCACCCGTCAAGCAAGTCCTCCATCAGTCCGCTGATGGGCCTGTGGGGCACATACTCCAAAAGAACCATGATCACGGTTTCCACCACAAAGATGGCTGCAGATATCTTGAAAAAAAGCCCCCACACCCTTGACGTGCCGCTTTCCGTATTCCGATCCCTCACATGTGCCTCACCCTTACCTACCCATTTCACCTGCGTCTCCGGCCCCCCTTGGGACTGCTTTTGCGTCGATCCCTGGAGCCGGCGCGGCGGTCCTGTTCCCCGGAGCGGCGCTCTTCCCCCCTGGCTCCCTTGGCCGCGGTGGGCCATTTACCCCGGACCGGGATACGTGGGAACTCGCCGCCGTCGTAGGTTTCAGTCGATGGTGTCTGCCGTGCGTCATGGTCCGCCAGGACGAATTCCACCTGTTTCTTTTCCAGGCTGACGGCAGCAACCCGTATCCGCACCGGGTCGCCGATCCGGTAGGTGGTGCGGCTCCGCTCGCCTATCAGGGCGTGCTGCTTCTCCACGTATTCGTAAAAATCCTGCTTCAGCGTGGAAATATGGACCATCCCCTCGACGAAAATCTCCACCAGCTCCACGAAGAAACCGAAAGAGGCGACGCCGGTGATGATGCCGTCGAATTCCGCCCCCACCTTGTCCAGCATGTACTGCATCTTCTTCAGCTCGACGATTTCCCGCTCGGCCTCCATGGCCACCCGCTCCCGCTTGCTGGTATGCAGGGCGGTCTCCGGCAGGGTCGCGGCCAGACTGTCCCGCTCCTTTTCGCCGATCTTCCTTGCCAGCTGTTTCTTCAGGATGCGGTGCACCACCAGGTCCGGATAACGGCGGATTGGAGAAGTAAAGTGGGTATAGGTGGCGGCAGCCAGGCCGAAATGACCGACGTTCTCCGCGGAGTAGCGCGCCTGCTTCATGCAGCGCAAGAGCACCTCGTTGATCATGCGCTCTTCCGGCTTCCCCGCCGCCTGGTCCAGGATGCGCTGGAATTCACCCGGGCTGACCTTCTCCTCCTGAAGCCGCAGTTCATAACCGAAATTGAAGATGAACTCCTTGAAATCCTGCAGCTTGGCAAACTCCGGATTCTCGTGGATCCGGTAGAGGAAGGGGATATCCCTTTCTTCGATATGGGAGGCCACCGCCTCGTTGGCAGCGAGCATGAACTCCTCGATGATCTTGTGGGCCAGGTTACGCTCGGCCCGGACGATGGCCGTGATGCCGCCGGTGATGTCCAGCAGGATCTCCGGCTCCGGCAGGTCGAAGTCAATGCTCCCCCGTTTGCGGCGCTTTTCCATGAGGCGCAGGGCCAACTCCTCCATTGTTTTCAACTCAGGCACCAGCTCCGCGTATTCCCTGGTCAGTTCGGCATCCCCGTCGACAACGATCTTTTTCACCTTGGTGTAGGTGAGCCTGGCCACGCTTCTGATGACGCTGGGATAGAAGTCTGCCTCCACCATGGTGCCGCTCCGGTCGAAGAGCATCTCCGCCGTCATGGTCAGACGATCGACCTGGGGATTGAGGGAGCAGATGCCGTTGGAAAGTTCCTCCGGAAGCATGGGAATGCAGCGGTCAGGGAAATAGACCGACGTCCCCCGCAAATAAGCCTCCTTGTCCAGGGCTGAGCCAGGTTTCACATAGTGGGAGACATCGGCGATGGAAACCCAGAGCCGGATCACCCCATTTGCCTCTTTTTTCACGGCCACCGCATCGTCGAAATCCTTGGCCGTCTCGCCGTCGATAGTCACCGTCAGCTGGCCGCGCAGGTCAGTCCGACCGTCCAGGTCGGATTCGGCAATGGTCTGGGGAACGGCCCGGGCAGCCTTCAGAGCTGCCGGCGGAAAAACGTGGGGGAGCTCGTGTTTCCTGATGATGGTCTGCACCTCCACTTCCGGCTCATCCGGCCAGCCCAGCACCTCGACGACCTTTCCCTCCAGAGAACGGCCGGCAGCGGCGTAGGATGTGATTTCGGCGACCACCACCTGGCCGTTGACCGCCTTGCCGGCATCCTTGGCTGGAATGACGACATCCCGCCCGATACGGATCTCATCGGGTATGACCCGGGAAAGCTTAGCACCTCTTTCCAATCGACCGACGATCCTGGTAAAGCCATGTTCCAGGGTCTTGATGATCCGCCCTTCCTGCTTACCGTCCCGCTTTTTCGAGACGATCTGCACCCTGACCCGGTCTCCGTGCATGTTCTGCCGGAGATAGCGGGCCGGTATGAAGACATCCTCACCTCCTTCGTCGGGCATGACGAAGCCGTAGCCGTCCCGGTGTACGCTCAGTTTGCCCGCCACCCCCTCGGTTTCCGCAGGGAGAATGTAAAGACGCCCTTTCAGCCGCAAAAGCGCCCCTTCGTCCACAAAGCCGTCGATGATCTCCTTGAAGCGCGGGCGTTCAGCCTTGCCGATGCCGAAAGCCTGCATCATCTCCCGGAACTCCATGGGAACCCCGGCATGATTCTTCAGCAGCCGCACAACCGCTTCTTTTTTTATCTTCATACCCTCTCCACCCGCTCATTAAAAAAAGAATTAGTAACTATGCTAAAATAGCTTAGAACTTGTCAAACAATTTACAACTTTGGCCATAAAACCTTTGCTTTTTTGCAGAGCATGCGTTTAGTATAAGCAGGTTTTGCCGGCTAATCCCTTGTAATAATTACTCATTTAATCACTCAAATATTTCTATAGAGCACTGAACGTTTTTTTCAAGGAGTTGCAATGTTGTTCCGCAGTCTCATCGTCCTGGTCCTGATCATTCTCTTTTCCATTTCCGCCTCGGGCACCCCTCTCTTTGTCCTGCCCGACGAGGCGCTGCATCAGGCAGCAACGCACTTTCGCGACAAGGACTACCGGGAAGCCCACGAAGAGGCCCTCAGGGCCCCTCAAAGCGGCATCCGCGAATTCATGCTCGGCATGACGGCCATGAAACTGGAGCAGTGGCAGGAGGCCACCACCCGCCTCGGCTATGCCGCCGACAATTTTCCCCTCTTGGGGGATTACGCCCTCTATAATCAGGCAGCTGCCTTTTCCAAAATGAACAAGCATCCCGAGGCCCTGGCTTCCCTGTCAAGGATGCTTAAGGTCTATCCCGAAAGCCCGATCAATCGCGCCGCCCTCTTCCTCAAGGGGAACGAGCTTTTCGACGGCGGCAACCACCGGGAGGCACTCCGCGCCTACACCGATTTCATAGAACTCTATCCCCAGGGGGCCGACTCCCTGGCAGCACTGTACAAGTCGGCACTCTGCCGGGAGCAGTTGGGGGACACCACCACCGCAGCATCCATTTTGCGCTCCATCCCCCTCAATTATCCCGCCTCGTCCCTCACCCCCAAGGCGACCCTAGACCTGGAGCGGCTGGCACAGCAGGGGGTGCGCATCGAACCCCTTTCCGCAGGGGAGATGCTTCGCCAGGGGACGACCCTTTTCGACTTGGGAAAATACGCCCAGGCCATCAAGACGCTGGATGCCGGGCTGCAGAAAACCACCGACCCGGAAATGGCCGTTCGGCTCCAGTTCAAGAAGGGACAGGCGCTTTTCAAGTCCAGGCACTACAAAGACGCGGAGCAGCTCTTCACCGCACTGGCCAAGACCGATGCCGCAATAAAAGGGATGAATGAGGAAATCCGCTTCTGGCTGGCAAGGACTCTGGCCAAAAACGGCAAGGAAGATGACGCCGTCACTGCCTACCTGCAGCTGTCAGATACCTGGCCGAAAGCTCCACTTGCCGATGATGCCCTGCTGGAAGCGGCCCAGCTCAGGAAATCCCAGAAGAAGACCGACGAAGCGCTGCAGCTGCTGCAGCGGTCGCTTTATCTCTATCCCCAATCCGGCCTGAAGAAGAATCTGATCTGGGAGATTGCCTGGGAGCGTTACCAGGCCCGCGACTACAAGGCAGCCGCCGACTGGTTCGCTAAATTGGCCACTTTTGAAGGTGCCCGCGACCGGGCTCTCTACTGGCTCGGGAAATCCCAGGCCGCCACAGGGGATCGTGCAGGAGCGGATGCCTCCTTCTCCCGGCTGACGGCGGAATTTCCACTTGGGTACTATGCCCTTGCCCATGCAAAAGAAGCCGGCACGACCGCCGGGGAAACGATCCAGCCGCCTGCCGACCTGGCCGGATCCCTGCCGGTCCCGTCCGGTTTCGAACGGGTAAAGGCACTGATCACCCTGGGTTTTTACGATGAGGCCAAAAAAGAGCTCTCCGACCGGAAGAAAGCCAGGAACCAACAGGGCATCGCCCGCCTCTACCTGGAAATGGATAACTACAACGCCGTCGTCCACCTCTTCAAAAAAGAGCGTCTGTCGAGGCTCGACAAGGATTCCGCCCTGGTATGGGGGCTTAACTACCCCCTTGCCTTCCGGGACGCCGTGGCCAAGAGTGCCGGCGACAGCCATATCCCCGAAAGCCTTGTCTATGCCATCATGCGTGCCGAAAGCACCTACTCCCCCACTGCCCTCTCTCCCGTTGGTGCCGTCGGCCTGATGCAGCTCATGCCGGCCACCGCCTCGGCCGTAGCCAGGGGCAGCGTGGATAAAAACAGCCTCACCTCCCCCACCATCAATATCCGTTTCGGCACAAAACACCTGAAAGACCTGCTCACCTACCACAACGGCGACCTGGTCAAGGTCATAGCCGCTTACAACGCCGGCTCGGGCAATGTGGGCAAATGGGAAAAACGGCTGGGGGACATGCCTGCAGACCAGTTCATCGAGAACATCCCCTTCGGCGAAACGAGGGAATACGTGAAGAAGGTACTGGCTGGGATGGAACTCTATCAGCGGTTCTACGGCCTGGATCGGAAGCTGGCGGAGAAACCTGCGGAAAAAGCGGTGGCAGTACCGACAGAGGCGTCTGCAGCGCCGACGGGAAAGGTGGCGGCGGCACCGGTGGAACAAGCCGGGGGATCACCCGGCTCGGAAGATTTCAGGGACAGCAGGTTGGCGGCGGGACGCGGCAGTATTGCACCGTGAGACGGAGTCTCTCGCGGCGCCACCCCCTCCCGCTTGAACTTCCATGGCTGAACCACCTCCATGCTGGTCTAAACCTTGGCTCCCGCCTGAGGCCTATTTCTCCGAAAGATCGTTCAGAAGAAATTGCACTCCTTCAACCCGGTTGACAACCTCGGCGGCCCGGTAGACATCATTGATGGAATCGACCCGGCCCCTGAGCACCACTTTCCCTGAGACCGTCTGCACCTGGATATCATATTTCTGCAGCGTCGGATCCTTGGCAAGTGCTTCCTTCACCTTGGCCGTCACCACCGAATCATCAAGCTGCACCTTCCGCCTATTTCCGCCATTCTGCGTTGTTTCGCATGCCGATAAAGCAGCCACCAAACCTATGCCGATGAGAATTTTGCCGAGCAATTTCGACTTGAACATGAAAGGCTCCTTTTATGTTTGTTGCTGGTCACATAATCATCCTCTTGAGGGGATTGAACAGCCTTCGCCACCATCGAAATAAACCTCTGATCAGCGTGCAACTATAATCCCCGCTTGCCCCAATGTCAAAATAGTTTACCTGCGTCCCTACTCCCCCAGTACCAACACTTTTCTTTTCTGCAAAAAAGCGTTCATCACCGATTGACAGCATACTGACAATATGGTTGAATGTGCGACATTTATGAAGAATTCCGCAATGATAGACATGGAGAAAAACGTCGGTTTCCTGCTGGCTAAGGCATACCAACGGGCCAGCGCCATCTTCAAGGAAGAATTCGAGGGATACGAGCTGACCCCGCAGCAGTTCGGGCTGCTCGGCTTCTTATGGCAGGAGGACGGGCTTTCCCAGGCAGAGCTGTCGGCACGCAGCCAGATCGACCGCACCACCATCGGCGGTCTCATCGGCCGGCTGGAAAAGGAGGGGCTGGTGAAGAGGCTGGTCCATCCCCATGACCGCCGCGCCTATCAGGTCTGCCTGACTGAGCTGGGCAAAGCCATGGAAGATCAGCTGGCTCCCCTGGCATTGAAGACCCTGGCCCGGTTCACCGCGCCCCTGACCGACCGGGAAGTGGAAACCCTGAGACACTTGCTGAACAAACTCCGCAGCTGATCTGGAGAAACCATGAAGACTCCGATGATACTCGCCATGCTGGCGTTTGTCTGCCTGGGATCATCACCGGCCCCGGCGCTGACGCTGAAAGACTGCCTGGCCAAGGCGGCCGCAGCCAATACCCAGCTCAGAGCCGCCGCCTATGACGAACGGATCGCCGCCGAAGGGGTCAACATCGCCACCAGCGGTTACCTGCCGCGGGTGGATCTGCAGGCGGGCTATGTTGCCCAGCAGGCACCCCAGGCCGTGAGATTCGGGCAACAGTCGCTGCCGACCCAGCAGGCCGATTATGCCTTCGCCAACCTGGCCATTTATCAGACTCTCTACGATTTCGGCCGCACCAGCGCGCGCCGGGAGCAGGCGAAGCTGACCCGGGAGGCGGTGCAGCAGAATTACCGGGGAGAGGAGCAGGATGTCTTTCTCCAGGTGGTGCAGGCCTACTACGGTATCCTGGCCGGAGAGAAATACCTGACCACGGCCGAAGACGAGGTCAGACAGATGACTCACCACCGCAAGGTGGCCCAGGATATGTACGAACAGGGGGTGGTGACGCGCAACGACCTGCTCCAGGCCCAGGTTAAACTTGCCAACAGCCGTCAGAAAAGGCTCTCTGCCGCCAACAGCCTGGACAACAGCTGGCTCTACCTGAATTTCCTCACTGGGCAGGCTCCCGCTTTCCGTTCCGACCTTGAGGAACCGGCACAGCACACGGAAACGGCCGATCTGGACATGATGATGGCAATAGCCCTGCGCAAGCGCCCGGAAATAGCTGCACTGAAGAAAACCATCCAGGCCGATGAGGCGGTGGTCCGGGAAAACAAGAGCAACTACTATCCAGAAATCTTCGCCAAGCTTGGTCTTGATTACCTGGAAAACGACAAGGTACAGGAGCAGACCATCATGTCGGCCACGGTGGGGATCAAGATCAACCTCTTCGACGGGCTCGCCACCACCGCACGTAAACGGCAGGCATTACAGATCAAATCGCGGGAAGAAGAGCGGCTGCGCAACCTGGAGGCATCCGTCCGCCTCGAATTGCAGGCCGCCATGAATGACCTGAAGGTGGCGGAGGAGCGGATCGCAGTTTCGGAGGTGGCGATCCGCCAGAGCGAGGAAAACCTCCGCATCAACAGCGACCGCTACCAGGAGAAGGTCGGCACGGCCACCGATGTCATCGATGCCCAGACTCTCCTCACCCAGACGCGCAACGACTATTTCAGATCGGTGTTCGATTATCAGGTGGCGGCGGCAAGGGTCAAGCGGGCCGTTGGAGAGTTGTAGCCCCCCCTGCTCACTCAGGGTTCGCTTCCCCTTGTGAAATGGGGGGATAGAAGGGAGCACAATGGAGGAGTAATGGCAGCAGAAGTTATTGAGAATACCTCGGAAGAGTCCGGTAAAGGCCCAGGCAAGCGTAGGCGCGCCGGCATCATCCTTCTGGTCATGGTAGTGCTGATGCTGTTCTTCGGCGGCCGCTGGTGGATCACCAGCAGAACCCATATAACCACGGACAACGCCTTCGTCGAGGCTCACGTCCATTCCATATCCCCCCGCATTCCGGCCACGGTGAAAAGCGTGCTGGTGGTGGACAACCAGTTTGTCAGGAAAGGGGACCTGCTGGTGGAACTGGATCCCAGGGATTACGAGATGAAGGTCGCCACGGCCAACGCATCCATGGACATGGCCCGGAACGAGACCTCTGGAGAGCACGCCAAGGTCGCCACAGCGAAGACGGCGGTAAATCTGGCAAGAGTGCGGCTGGACCAGGCCCAGATCGACCTCGATCGAGGTAAGGCGCTCTTTAACCGGGAGGTCGTCCCCAAGGACCAGCTGGACAAACTGCAAACGGCCTACCGTGTTGCGGTCATGGACAAGCGCCAGGCTGAGGAGGCCCTGAGGCAAGCGGAAGCTGAAGTGGGGCTCGGCACCGGCGGCAGGGATGCCAAGGTGGCCCAGAAGAAGGCCCAGCTTGACGAGGCCCGGCTCAATCTCTCCTATACCAGGATCGCCGCCCCCGCCGACGGATATGTCACCCGCAAATCAGTGGAACCCGGGAATTACGTGCAGACCGGCCAGCCGCTCATGGCCCTGGTGGCCTTGCAAGATGGCTGGGTGACGGCCAATTACAAGGAAAGCCAGCTGACTAACGTCCGGCCCGGCCAGAAAGTCACCTTCACCGTCGATGCCTATCCCGGCCAGGCCTTCCGCGGCGCGGTGGAAAGCATCATGGCCGGCACCGGGGCCGCCTTCTCGCTCCTCCCCCCGGAAAACGCCACCGGCAATTACGTCAAAGTTGTGCAGCGTATCCCGGTCCGGATCGACATCGACCGGAAGAGCGACCCCCAACACGTCCTGCGGGTCGGCATGAGCGTCGTCCCCACGATCATCATTGACAAGCCTCTGGGGGAGATTCTGCGGGAAATTTTCTAGCATAAACCACTGCCGAGCAGGCAGACGTGGCGTCGGGAGTGAGCGACGAGCCACAGCGGCGAGCGGACACCCGCCGTGCGGCGAACGGAGAATGGCTCGCGGGTTCAAGCATTATGCCGCATTAGGAGGTCGACACCGCAAGGTCCGCAGCTGTGGCGACAGAGCGAACGGACGAGGTCACGGCTGCCTGCTCAATCATAACGACATCCATTTATGACAACCAGCCCGAAAACAATCAATAAATGGCTCATCACCATCGCGGTCATGCTCCCCACCATAATGGAGATCATCGACACCTCGGTGGCCAACGTCGCCCTGCCCCACATGCAGGGGAGCCTCAACGCCGGCACCGACGAGATCACCTGGGTGCTCACCTCCTATCTCGTTGCTAACGCTGTGGTGCTCCCCATGACCGGCTGGCTGGCGCGCATGTTCGGCAGGAAGCGTTTCCTCCTGACCTGCATCGTCCTCTTCACCGTCTCGTCCTTTCTCTGCGGTGCCGCTCCAACGCTGGAACTGCTCATCTTCTTCCGCATCATCCAGGGAGCGGCCGGAGGCGCCCTCATCCCCACCAGCCAGGCGATCATGATGGAAACCTTCCCCCCCCAGGAACAGGGGATGGCAATGGCCATCTTCGGCGTCGGCGCCATGTTCGGCCCGATCATCGGCCCGGCCCTGGGGGGGTGGATCACCGATAACCTCAATTGGCGCTGGATTTTCTACATCAACCTCCCCATCGGCGTCATTGCCGTCATCATGGTCGCCTACTTCATCTATGATCCCGCCTACCTGAAAGGGAAGGTCCGCGCCGCCATCGACTATTGGGGCCTGGCGCTGCTGATCATAGGCCTGGGAACCCTGCAGGTGGTTCTGGACAAGGGGCAGCAGGACGATTGGTTCAGTTCCTCCTTCATCCTGACCAATGCCGTTATCTCCGCCTTAACACTTTCAGCACTGATTTACGTGGAGCTGAAACACCCCCATCCCATCGTCAACCTGCGGCTGTTCAAGAATGTCTCCTTCTCCGCCGGCAACTTCATCATGTTCATCGTCGGCTTCTGCCTCTACAGCTCAATCATGCTCATTCCCCTCTTTCTCCAGACCCTCATGGGCTACGATGCCACCCTGGCCGGGATGGTTCTGGCCCCGGGAGGGGTGGCCACCCTCATTACCATGCCCTTTGTCGGCGCCGCCATCCAGCGCTACGACGGCCGCAAGGTTGTACTCTGCGGACTGATCATCGGCGCCTGGTCAATGTTCATCATGCGCGGCTTCACCCTGGAAGCCTCCTACTGGGATTTCGTCTGGCCGCGGATCATACTCGGCTTCGGCCTGGCCATGATCTTCGTCCCCCTGACCACTGTCACCCTGGCCACAATCCAGCGGGAGGAAATGGGCAACGCCACCGGTATCTTCAACTTGCTGCGCAACGTGGGGGGCAGCGTCGGCATCGCCATTTCCGCCACTATGCTCGCCCGCTACGGGCAATTCTACCAGAACAGCCTGGTGGGACACATCACGCCATATGATCCGGCGGTCCGCCAGCGACTGGCCGCCCTGAAACAGGCGGCCCTGAGAAGAGGCATCGACGCCGCCACCGCCGACAAGACCGCCCTCGCCTCCATCTACGGCATCGTCCGCCGCCAGGCGGCCATGCTTGCCTACAACCGCATTTTCTGGATCGTGGGTATCGCCTTTCTCATCATCATCCCCTTCCTCCTCCTGCTGAAAAAGCCCAAGCGACACAGGGGTCCGGTGGAAATACACTGACAATCGCGTCCCCTGGCAGCGGAAAAATCCTGTGGTAGAATTAAAAAGCTATCATTATATAATGACTGCCGGAGGCACGCATGCTCCGTTTGTCTCCACAAATCAAACTCACCCCCATGTCTATCGTTCTTATCTACACCCTGACCGGTGTCCTCTGGGCAGTGGCGGCCATGACACTCCATTCGGGTCAGATGGGCCGATACTTGACCTTCATCCGCTTCGAGATCGCCAACCACGCCTTTTTCATCGTCGTCACCGCCCTCATGCTTTACTTTCTCATCCATCACAGCATGGAAGAGATCATGCGCCGGGAAGAAACGCTGCACCGGGTAAGCCGCGCCTTCAAGGCGCTGAGCGAGTGCAACAAGGCCCTCATTCACGCCACCGACGAAATCCAGCTCATGGAGCAGATCTGCCGGACCTTCGTGGCGATCGGCGGCTATCGTCTGGCCTGGGTCGGCATCGCCGAAAAGGACGAGGAAGGAAGCATTCGCCCCGTTGCCCATTGGGGGGACCGGAACGGCTATCTGCAGAATCTGAAACTGTCGTGGCTGGATAACGAGTGGGGACGGGGCCCGACGGGGACGGCCCTGCGCACCGGCAAGACCATCGTCGTGCAGCACATCCCCTCGGACCCGGCCTGGGAGTTGTGGCGGGACAGGGCCATGGAGCATGGCTTTGCTGCGTCCATTTCCCTTCCCCTCTCCTTCGAAAAGGGTCCGTCCGGCGCCCTGGTCATCCTTGCCGGCGAAGAAGGTGCCTTCGACACCACCGAGGTGAAGCTCCTGGAAGAGCTGGCCGCCGACCTCTCCTTCGGCATCAGGGCACTGCGCAAGGATGGGGAACGAAAGGAGGCGGAAAAAGAACGGACCCTTTTCGCCTCGGTGATCCAGCAAGCCCAGGAGGGAATCATCCTCATGGACGACAGCGGTCGGATCCATTACGCTAACCCCGCCGTGGAGGCGATCATCGGCCATGCCCCGGACACCATGACCGGCAGGAACATCCGGGATATCGACTGCGAGCCCCACATGCACGGCTTCTACACAGCCATCTGGGAAGCCGTATCCCGCGGCGAAACACGCATCACCAATGCTATTCAGAAGGGGGGCGAACACCTCCCCTACTATTTCGACGCCACCCTCTGGTCCATCGCCGATGAAGCCGGCAATGCCACTACCTACGTGGCATTGATCAGGGATGTGACCCACGAGGTCAAACTTGAGCGGCAGCTGAGCCAGGCCCAGCGCATGGAGTCCATCGGCACCCTGGCCGGAGGGATCGCCCACGATTTCAACAACAGCCTGGCCTCCATCATCACCTGCACCGAGATGGCCAGAGATGACGTGCCCGAGGAGAGCCCAGTCCGGGAACTTCTGGACGTAGTGCTCAAGTCCAGCTACCGGGGCAGGAACCTGGTCAGGCAGATCCTCACCTTCAGCTGTCAGGTGGAACAGGAGCGGCAGCCGGTTCATGTGGAGCGCGTCATTAACGAATGCCTCAAGCTGCTGCGTGCCTCCTTTCCCACCTCCATCACCATCCGCCCCAATATCTGCAACGCGCCGGGCATGGTACTGGCCGATCCGACCCAGATCCACCAGATCATCATGAACCTGTGCACCAACTCGGGCCACGCCATGCATGAGAGCGGCGGCGTTCTGGAGATCGCCCTGATCAACGTGGACCTGGACACGGCCGCCGTCTCAGGCTTTCCCGACCTCCCTTCCGGCCGCTATCTTAAGCTGAGCGTGCAGGACACCGGGCACGGCATGGACCAGGCAACCATGGAGCGGATCTTCGATCCCTTTTTCACCACCAAGACCCGGGGGGAAGGAACTGGACTTGGGCTGTCGGTGGTGCACGGCATCGTCAAGAACCACGGAGGGGCCATCACGGTCATCAGTAAACCTGGCAAGGGGACCTGCTTCCACATCTTTCTCCCCCGAACCGATGATCCGGAATCATGCCAAGCCGATAATCGGCAGCTCCCCCCCATGGAGGGGCGGGAGAGGATTCTCTTCGTCGATGACGAAGAAGACCTGCTCTTTGCGGGCAAAAAGATGCTGGAGCGGCTGGGGTACCGGGTGGAGTCGTGCCGGGACGGCAATGAGGCACTGACGGCATTCAGGCTGGAGCCCCATGGCTACGACCTGGTTATCACCGACCAGACCATGCCCCACATGACAGGCACGGAACTGACCAGGGAGATCCTGCGGATCAGGAAAGACATGCCGGTCATATTATGTACCGGCTTCGGCCATGCCTCCCAGGAATTCGCCACCCGCGAGGGACAGGAATCCATCGGCATTCGTGAGCTGGCCCTGAAACCCTTCGAACGAGGGGAAATGGCCAGGCTGATACGCCGGGTGCTGGATCAAGGGTAACACCCAAGACTCCACCACGAATGGCACGAATCAGCACGAATAAAACCTTTTCCGGAAATGATTGAAAGAATCACTCTGGCTCAACGCATGACAAAGCAGCATCATGGTTCAAAGAGAATCGCCTAAAGCCATTTGTATTCGTGACCATTCGTGTCATTCGTGGTTAAAGGTTTTTTGAGGAATCAATGGCAAAGATCCTCATCATCGACGACGACGAACTGATGTGCCAGTCCCTGTCCCACGTGGCCATGCGCTGGAGGCATGATGTGGCCTGCTGCCATACCTTGGCGGCCGGGCGACAGCAGCTCTCTGCCAATGATTTCGACGTGGTTTTCCTTGATGTGCGCATGCCCGATGGAGACGGGCTGGCCCTTCTGCCAGAGATTCAGGCTGCCCCATCTGCCCCGGAAGCCATCATCATGACCGGCTACGGCAACCCCACGGGGGCCGAACTGGCCATCAACAACGGCGCCTGGGACTATATCGAAAAAGGGGCTTCGGTAAAGGACATCACCCTTTCCCTGGTCCGGGCACTTGAGTACCGCAAGCAGAAGCAGCAGGGAAGCGGGGCTAGAAACGTGGTGATGCTCAAGCGTGACGGCATAGTCGGCGCCAGCCCCCGCATCAATGCCTGCTTAGAGCAGGTGGCGCAGGCTTCGGGCAGTGACGCCGGAGTTCTCGTTACCGGCGAAACCGGATCGGGGAAAGAGCTCTTTGCCCGGGCCATCCATGCCAACAGCGCCCGGGCAGAAAAACCGTTCGTCGTGGTCGATTGCGCCGCCCTGCCCGATACCCTGGTGGAAAGCCTGCTATTCGGCCATGAAAAAGGTGCCTTTACCGGCGCGGAGCAGGCACGGAGCGGGCTCGTCGCCCAGGCCGACGACGGGACGCTCTTTCTCGACGAGGTGGGAGAGCTTCCCCTTGCCGTCCAGAAAGCCTTTCTGCGCGTTCTGCAGGAGCACCGCTTCCGACCGGTGGGAAGCCGGCTGGAAATTTCCAGCGATTTCCGGCTAATCGCCGCCACCAACAGGAACTTGGAGGAGATGGCCGATAGGGGAAGCTTCCGCCAGGACCTGCTCTATCGTCTCCGGACCTTTGCCATCGAGCTCCCCCCCCTGCGGGAGCGCCGGGAGGATATCAGAATTCTGGCCCGAACCTTTGTGGACAGGGTTTGCGAGCGATATTCCCTTGGCGCCAAAGGCTTTACCCCGGACTTCATGCGGATGCTCGCCTCCTATGTCTGGCCGGGAAACGTGCGGGAACTGTTCAATTCCCTTGAACGCGCTGTTGCCGCCGCAGGGAGCGAAGCGATCCTTTTCCCCAAGCACCTGCCGACCCAGATCAGGGTGCAGGTGGCGAAGGCATCCGTCGGCACCGGTCAGTCCCAGGCCGAATCCCCTACCCTTTCCATGGTTTCCTTCCCCCGATTCCACGACTTCCGCGAATCCATCTACACCCAGGCGGAAAGGCAGTACTTCCAGGACCTGCTATCCCTCTCGGGAGAAAACATCACCGAGGCCTGCCGCCTCTCCGGCCTTTCCCAATCCCGCCTCTATGCACTGCTGAAAAAGCTTGAACTGCCGAAAAGCTGCTGAAGCCTTCCACATCGTCATTCCTGTTTCTCAGGAAATTTCCTGCCCGGCAGGAAACCCCCAAACCTCTGTAATTACACGATTCCCATAGGAATACCGCCCATGCTCCCCTCTTTCACAGGAAGGCTCCGCTGTTCCGCCGCAACCACTCCTCCCGTAACCATGCGAAATTAATCAGCTTTAAAAAAATGAATCAATACTAATTTGCGGCATTACTGTTGCTCTCTATCGGTTGAAACCAACGCCAAAGGCGAAAGGAGAGCGCTATGAAACATCCGGTCGAAAACAGCCTGTGGAAATACACCAGTATGATGATCGTCGGGTTGATCGCTGCAGGCACCCTGATCGTGGCAGGGGCTGCCAACCTGCCGGCCGGCAGCAGCATGCTGGCCACCTTCTTTATCGTCTTCATGGGCGCCATCATCGCGCTGCAGCTGGTGCCGGGACTCATGCTTTTCGCAGCAATGATCAAGGGCATTTACGCCGCGCTGCGCAAGGAAAAAGAAGAGTAAAGGAGAAAAACATGAACGAGCAGGCAATCCTCATAGCCGACAGGGACAACGAGTTCCGCAACCAGATCGCCGAGTATTTCCGGCGTGCGGGTTACCTTGTGGAGACGACCAATTCCGCTATCCATGCCTTCTGCAGCATCGTCGAAAAGCATATCCCCGTCATCCTGCTTGGAGAGGACTTCGACAGCAAGATCGCTTCCGCCGACCTGATCCCTCTCCTTAAACGGTGCAACCGCCGCCTGGCGATCATCGTCGTCTCGGACCAGGTGCCGTTGTCGCTGGCCAGAAAGATACGACAGGAAGGAATCTTCTACCATGCCCTGAGACCTGCCGGCCCGGCCGACCGGGAAGAGCTTCGCCAGGCGGTTGTCTGTGCCCTGAAGAGAAACGTACCGGAACCATCCGGCACCAATAACGAGCAAAGGGAGGAATGAACCATGAGACTTGCAGCCAAGACGATTACGGCAGTTGCAGGAACGGCCACCGCAGCAGTGGCGGCAGGGGAACCGCGGGAGGACGGTAGCGGGTTGGCGGTCGCCATCTTCCTGGCCTTCTGTGCCCTGATTGTCGTAGGACAGCTGTTGCCCATCTTTCGGACCCGCATCAACCGCAAAAGGGCGCAACAGGCTGCCGGCGAAGCCGTTCCGGTCAGGGAAGGGGAAGAGAGGCAGTGATGATCCATCAAATTACAGGGGGAGGTACACCGTGAAAGAGACAGAAAACCTACTACTGCTCATTGCCGGTATCACGCTCCTGGCCGTGGCCGCCGCCCATGCAGGGGAAGAGGGCTATTCCTACGGCAGCATCGAAGGCAAAAGCGACACCTGCCTGGCATGCCACCGGGACGGGAAGGCCGTTGCCCCCCGCTACCGGATCGACACCGGCCAGTACAACCACACGAGCCACGCCAGAATCGGCTGTGCCGCGTGTCACGACGGGATCTCGCCGGGCCATCCCGCCGACCGCATCGTCTCGAAGAAAACCTCCTGCAACCAGTGCCACAGGGACACGGCCGAGGAGTATGGCCGCAGCAAGCATGCCGGCAAGGCATCCTGCGGCGATTGTCACAATCCGCACCAGGTAAGCGCTCCGGAAGAGATATCGGGGCAGGAAATGAACCGGATGTGCGCCAGCTGCCACAGCAAGGAAGCCATGGAGGCACGGCATGCTGCATGGCTGCCCCAGGCCGATCTGCACTTGGGCATGCTTCCCTGCGTGACCTGTCACACCGCTTCAGAAAACTACCTGATCACCCTTCACATCATAAAACGGGACGGTGACAATCCCTATGGGGAGTTCAGGCTGGCGACGTTCGCCGAACTCGACAAACTGGCGGAAGGCAAAGATATCCGGTCACTCATCGACACCAACAGCGACACGTACATTTCCTTGGAAGAACTGCGCCAGTTCAACCAAAAGCAGAACCAGAGGCTGCTGCGTCTCCAGGGGGTCATGGTCCCGGAACAGGTCACCCACGATTTCAAAGCTCTGGAGAGCCGCTGGAACTGCACCTTCTGCCATGCATCCGGACCCAAAGCCATGCAGAGGAGCACCCTGGCCCTGCCGGAAAGAAACGGCTCCTTCACCCGTATCGACGTGGAAAAGGGGGCAGTCCTTGAGGCACTGGGAAGCACCCCCGACTTCTATATGACCGGCGCCACCCGTAATGCCACCCTGAACAAGGTCGGCCTGGCCATCATCGCCGGAGGGCTGGTAATGCCCGTGGGACATGGTTTCCTGCGCTTTGTGACCCGTAAAAACAGAAAAGAAAGGAGTCACCGCCATGAGTGAAAATAAGATGATCTACCTGCAGCCGACCCCGGTCCGCATATGGCACTGGCTCAATGCCCTGGGAATCGTCACCCTCTGCATCACCGGCATACAGATTCGCTTTCCCGAGTTCATGGCCATCTTCGGCAGCTACAAGACCGCCATCATGCTCCACAATACGGCCGGCATAGTCGTCTCCCTTTCCTTCTCCCTGTGGTTTTTCTACTACAAGATGTCGGGGAAGCTGGCGAAGATTTATGTCCCGAAACCTGACGAGCTCAAGTACGGGCTGGTACGCCAGGCTTTCTTCTATTTCTTCCGCTACTTCCGCGGCGACCCCAGCCCCCATCACGCCACACCCGACAACAAGTTCAATCCCATGCAGAAGTCGGCCTATCTGGCCATCATGTTCGTCCTCATGCCCCTGGTGGCCCTGACCGGCATCCTGCTCATGAATGTCACCCCCCTAAGGGAGCTGATCCTCCTGAGCGGCGGTCTGAAGATCCTCGTCGCCGTCCATTTCCTGCTCGCCTGTTCCCTGGGCGCCTTCCTCTTCACCCATGTTTACCTGGCAACACTAGGGCGCACTCCAACGGCGTACATCAAGCCCATGTGGAGCGGATGGGAAGAGACCGAAGGGGATGAGGCCGAAGTTCATCATTGACCGTCAGCCAATTACAGAGCGTGAAAGGAGGATGCCATGACCGTCCATACGACCAACATGAAACAGGAGAAAAATCTGCCGAACATCGCCGCCCCGTCCCGTCGGGGGCTGTGGGGCATGGTCATCTTTCTCGGCATCAGCCTCTGTGCACTGGCAGTACGGGATGCGCAGCTTTTAGCCGCCCTGCCGGAAACGGTGCGGGCACTGTTGGGGGATACGCCGCCACCGGTGCTGATCCACCTTGCCATGGCAGCCTCCACCGTTTCGGCGCTGATCCTCATCCTGGGCAGGATCACCGGCCACACCCGCCCCGACTACAGCTGGATCAACATCGCCATGCCGGTGCTCTTCTATCCCCTCTATCTCATAGCCGATACGGACCGGAGCAGCTTTATCTCCGTAATGGCGGTGGGGCTGATCCTGCTTTTGCTGGAACACCTGACCGTGCGGCACTGTGCAGTCAGAGCGATTAACAGACAGGCGAAGAAGCGTTGGTAGAATCAAGGACAACAAGGTGGCTGGTAGCCGGAGGAGCACTACCGGCCGCCTTGGCCTATTCCCATCCTCGGTTCTGAAGGAAAGGGCGACCAGATCCTTGTTGTCACTATCATGCACGTGAAACGTAAACCGAATTCCTGGCGCAGCAACTTGCCGTCAATTAATCAGTGATCCCATTTCTCCCTTTCTTCCGGCGCTGCCTCCCTTCTTTCACCTTGACCTTATCCCCCCCTGTTGCTAGATTCGTTCACATAAGTCTTTTCTCCTTTTTCCCATGGACAGATGAGGTTGCCACAAATGAGCGAACTGGTCGAGGTCACGAAACGGACTCCTTTACCGGCTGTCAAAAAGCGCGACATTACTGCTGCCGCAGGTGACTCGCGGCGCAAGATCCTTCTGAATAGCGCCATTCCCGCAATTATCGAGGCGATACCCGATTACGTGCTGGTCCTGGACCGGCAATACCAGGTATTGGCCGTCAATACCCGGCTGTTGGATGCCTTCGGGCTGGACGACCCACAGATGCTGATCGGCCTTAAGCCCGGCGAGGCGCTGCACTGCATTCATGCGGAGCAGAACCCGGATGGGTGCGGTACCGGCAAGCACTGCCAAAAATGCGCCGCTGTGCTCTCCATTATCGAAAGCGAACAGGCCAACGCCCAGGTGGTGAAGGAGTACCGCATCACCATCGACAACGGCCAATGGAGCGCCCTTGACCTGGAGGTGGTCGTCTCGCCCTTGCAGATTGGAGATCTGCAGCTAATCCTGTTTGTCATGCGGGACATCAGCGCGGAGAAGCGGCGCAAGGTGCTGGAACAGGTTTTCTTCCATGATGTGATCAATACGGCGGGTGGGATTCGCGGCATGGCCGAAGTGCTGGCCAAGGGGATGCTGCCTACTGCCGATGAGGAGAAGTACTATAAAGAGTCCATGGTCAGCCTTTCGGCGAAGCTGATCGATGAGATCGTCTACCAGCGGCACCTGCTGGCTGCGGAAAAGGGGGAATTCAGACCCGATCCGGGCATGGTGGAGGTGGCCAAGTTGCTCAAGGAAGTGCAGACCCTCTTTGCCAACCACGATGTGGCCGAGGGGCGCAACCTGGTGCTGAACTGCTCGACCGGCACCAGCATCGTCACCGATGCGGCGATCCTGCGCCGCATCCTGGGGAATATGATCAAAAATGCCTTGGAGGCATGCAATAAGGGGGAGACCGTCACTCTCTCCTGCACGGAGGATACGGAGTCGATCACCTTCATGGTCAACAACCCGGGGGTCATGTCGGATGATGTGCAGCTGCAGCTTTTCCAGCGCTCTTTCAGCACCAAGGCGGCAGAAGGCAGGGGTATCGGCACCTACAGCATCAAGCTGTTCGGCGAGCGCTACCTGAAGGGAAACATTTCATTTACCAGCAATGAGCAGGAGGGGACGACCTTTCGCTTTACCATTCCGCGGTATTTGTCGGTGAAAGGGGAAAAGGGTGAAGGGTGAAAGGCAGGTTCGAGGTTCTAAATTCCAAGTTCTATGCTCTAGGTTAAAAAGGCCCGTCTGCTGTGCTCTTGCGGCAGATGGGCCTTTTTTTACTCATGAATACTTCACCAGGTCGACCATGTCTCTGACCGCCTGATCCAGTCCCACCAGCACCGCCTTTGAAATGATGGAATGGCCGATGTTGTATTCCTCGATCCCCCCCAAGGCCGCGACCTTCCTGATATTGTGATAATTGAGGCCATGGCCGGCGTTGATGCCGAGCCCCAGCTTTCCGGCCAGTCTGATGGCGTTTTCAATCTTCTTCAGCTCTTCCTGCTCGGCCTTCCAGTTGGGCGCATCGGCAAAGGCGCCGGTGTGGATCTCGATGTAGTCGGCGCCAGTCTTGTCGGCTGCCTTGATCTGGTCGGTGTCCGGGTCGATGAAAAGGCTGACGATCAGCCCGCCATCCTGCAGTTTTCCCACGGCTTCTCTCACGGCATCCAGGTGGAGCCGCACGTCCAGTCCCCCTTCCGTGGTCAACTCCTGGCGCTTTTCCGGCACCAGGGTGCACATGTCAGGTTTCACGGAAAGGGCGATGGCGACCATCTCTTCGGTGGCGGCCATTTCCAAGTTGAGCCTGGTCTTGATGGTCTGGCGCAGGAGGCGCAGGTCCCGGTCCTGGATATGGCGGCGGTCTTCCCGCAGATGGATGGTGATGCCGTCGGCGCCGGCCAGTTCGGCAATGGCCGCTGCCGCTATGGGATCGGGCTCTGCCCCTCCCCTTACCTGGCGGATGGTTGCTACATGATCGATATTCACACCCAGTCTAGCCAACTTTGCTTCCTCCGATGTTCTGCTCGACCAGATCGGCGATCTCTTTCGCCCAGCCGGTGATCTGGTACTTGTCCTGCCCCTCCAGCATGATGCGCAACAGGGGCTCGGTGCCGGAGTAGCGGATGAGAATGCGCCCTTCGTCCTTGACCTTGGCCTCGATGTCGCCAATGAGACCGGCCACCGCCGGAATGGTCATCACGTCCCGCTTTTCGGCCACCCGCACATTGACCAGAACCTGGGGCAGAGCGGTCATCACCTCGGCCAGCTCGGAGAGGCGCTTGCCCCGGCGCTGCATCACCGCCAGGACCTGCAGGGCGGAAAGTATGCCGTCGCCGGTGGTATTGTGGTCGAGGAAGATCATGTGCCCCGACTGCTCGCCACCCAGGTTGTAGCCCCCCTTCTGCATCTCTTCCACCACGTAACGGTCGCCGACGGCTGTCTTGATGACGCGCCCCCCCGCCCTTTTCACGGCAATGTCGAGCCCCATATTGCTCATGACCGTTGCCACAAGGGTATTCTTCTTCAGCAGGCCGTGCTCCAGCATATAAGTGGCGCAGATGGCCATGATATTGTCGCCGTTGACCTCGTTGCCGAATTCGTCGACGAAAATGACCCGGTCGGCATCGCCGTCCAGGGCAATCCCAAGGTCGGCGCCATGTTCCTTGACCGCGGCACTGATGACTTCAGGGTGCAACGAACCGCAACCGGCGTTGATGTTGGTGCCGTTGGGCTTGACGCCAATGGCGATCACTTCCGCTCCCAACTCCTCGAAGACGGCAGGCGCAACCTTGTAGGCGGCGCCGTTGGCGCAGTCGAGGACTATCTTCAGGCCGCTCAGGTCCAGATCTTTCGGAAAGGTGCTCTTGAGGAAGACGACGAACCGCCCCGCCGCGTCGTCGAGGCGGTAAGCCTTGCCCACTTCACTGGCGATGGGGCGCATGGCATCCATTTCCCCGGAAAAGATCAGCTCCTCGATGCGTAGCTCCATTTCATCGGGCAGCTTGAAACCGTCCCGGGAAAAGAATTTGATGCCATTGTCCTGGAAGGGGTTGTGGGATGCGGAGATGACGACCCCCGCATCAGCCCGCATGGAGGAGGTAATGTTGGCGATGCCGGGCGTGGGAAGCGGGCCCACCTGGAGCACGTCCACCCCCATGGAGCAGATGCCGGCGACCAGGGCATTTTCGATCATGTAGCCGGAGAGCCGGGTATCCTTGCCGATGACGATCCGGTGCCGGCGTTTGCCGTTGCGGAAGATATGGGCGGCTGCGCGACCGATCTGCATGGCCATTTCCGTTGTCATGGGGTAGACATTGGCAACGCCCCTGACGCCGTCCGTGCCGAAAAGTTTTTTCATTGTCGTTCCTCCGAGTGTTGGAAGAAAATTTTCGCTACAACATTTATTTATACTATACCTTTGCCCTTTAATCCGGCTTTTTTCACTGGGAAACCCTGGCGATTATCTCCACAGGCGGGAGCACCTTCCTCACCCGCAACTCGCTTTCGGCAGGGGAGAATTGTCCCGGCTCGGCAAAGCTGTTCCTTCCCGGACGCAGCCCGTGCAGATCCAGCGTGAGCTTCAACCCGGTCATTCGTGCCTTGAGGAGCAGT
Source organism: Geotalea sp. SG265 (assembly GCF_022808985.1). Taxonomy (GTDB): domain Bacteria; phylum Desulfobacterota; class Desulfuromonadia; order Geobacterales; family Geobacteraceae; genus Geotalea. The sequence goes on from NZ_JAKZFT010000004.1 coordinate 226,752, forward strand.
ATCCGCGGGCCGGCGACAACCACTTCGATGCGGGCCGGAGGGGGTATTTCCAGCTTCAATCCCAAGGGTACCCCTTCGTATTCCAGCGGAGCAACCATCCTCTGCTCTCCGGTCGTCTCGGCTACGACAAAGAAGAAAATCAGCAGCGCCAGAAGCAGGGACAGCCCCACGAGCAGATATTTTTTTTCCGGCTGGTCCATGGTCATGACAGCCACCTGGGCTCGATGAGCTTGCGCAAGACCTTACGCAGTGTGGCGGGATCAAGGTCGTTCGTTTTGCGTCCCCCCACCACCAGGGATATGGAGCCGGTTTCTTCCGAGACGACGAGGACAACTGCATCCACCAGCTCGGTCAGACCGATGGCAGCCCGGTGTCTGGTTCCCAGGTTTTTGCTGACCTCGGGATTCTGGGTCAGGGGGAGGAAACAGCCGGCCCTGGTCAGCTTTCCCTTCTGGATAATGACGGCGCCGTCATGGATGGGAGAATAGGGCAGAAAAATGGAGGAGATAAGCTCGCTGGTGACCTTGGCGTCGATGTCGGTGCCGACGGCAATAAAATTATCCACGGACATGGAGCGCTCGATGACGATCAGTGCCCCGATCTGCCTGCCAGCAAGGGATTCAGCGGCAACGGCCAGCTCCTCGATAATGGAGTCCACCTCTTCGATTTCGCGTTCTTTCCCTTGACGCCCCCGGTTCACGGCAGCGAAGGCAAGCCGGATGTCGGTCTGAAAAATGACGACCAGTGCCACAAAGGACGAGGCGATGATCGCCTTCAACAGCAGGTACACCGTCTGCAGGCCGACAAGGCGTGCCGCCATTGCAGAGATGAGAAGCAGTGAAAGGCTGGCGAGGATACGCACGGCAAGGGCGCCATTGATGAGCCGGCTGAGCCTGTAAATGACGAAGGCTGCAACCGCAATATCAACTGCCGGCAGTATCCGGCTTATGTTGTGCGGAGACACCGTCATTAATCACCTGTGGTCAGATTGCAGATGCGGAACCTGCCCCGGTTGATAGTTGTTATTTATTTTCGCTTCGGGTGCAGAGCTCCGGCCATATCGGCAACATCCCGCATTGCCTGGACATCGTGCACCCGGACAAGGGCTGCGCCGTTATAAATGGCGATGGCGACTACGGCGGCCGTGCCAAAGATCCGTTCAGACGGCTCCTTGCCGGTTACCTTGCCGATGAAATTCTTGCGGGAAGCGGCCAGAAGAATGGGACGACCCAGCGCTGAAAACTCCCCCAGGCGGCGGATGAGCTCCAGGTTCCCCTCCATGTCCTTGCCGAAGCCGATGCCGGGGTCGATGACGACCCGCTCTGCCGGTATGCCCGCCTGTTGGGCCAGTTCCAATGAGGAGCGCAGGCTGGCCGAAACTTCGGCAACTATGTCCCCATAGATAGTGTTGCACTGCATTTCCCGGGGGGTTCCCCGGGTGTGCATGACGATGAGACCGGCACCGGCTGAAGCGACAACTTCCGCCATGCGGTTGTCGAAGGTGAGACCGCTGATGTCGTTGATGATTTCGGCACCCGCTGCCAGTGCAGCCTTGGCAACGGATGCCTTGTAAGTATCGATGGAGATGGGGACCTGCAGACGGCCCGCCAGGGACCGGACCACCGGGATGACCCGGTTCAGCTCTTCCTCCTCGCTGACCGGCGGTGCATTGGGGCGGGTGCTTTCGCCGCCGATATCGATAATGTCCGCCCCCTGGGCTTCCATTTCCAGAGCCCTGGCAACGGCTTTTTCATGGTTGAAGAAGGTATTGCCGTCGGAAAAAGAATCGGGGGTGACGTTGAGGATGCCCATGACACAGGGGCGTCCGGAAAAGTCGATGGTGCGCCTGCCGATAGACCAGGAAAGAGGAAATCCAGCCATTATGCGGGTGCCACCTCGGGTGCTGCCGGTACCGGTGAATTTCCACCGACGTGAATGATCTTGTCCACCTCTTCGCCGCTCAGATTTTCCTTTTCGATCAGTTCCAGGGAGAGCTTGTGCAAGGTGTCGATGTTGTCGGAAAGCAGCTTGCGCACCCGGCCGTAGTTGTCCTCGATGATGCGCCTGATCTCCACGTCGATCTCAACCGCCGTGGCTTCACTGTAGTTCTTGTGGGTGGACATCTCCCGCCCGAGGAAGATCTGTTCATCCTTCTTGCCGAAACTAACCGGTCCGAGCTTTTCACTCATGCCCCACTCGCAGATCATCTTCCGGGCGATTTCCGTTGCCCGCTCGATGTCGTTGCCTGCGCCGGTGGTCATGGAGCTGAAAATGAGTTCCTCTGCCACCCGCCCCCCGAGCAGGACGGCGATGCGGTCCAGCAGCGATTCGCGGGAATAACTGTGCTTGTCCTCGATGGGGAGCTGCATGGTGACGCCGAGCGCCCGACCGCGGGGAATGATGGAGACTTTGTGCACCGGGTCGGTGCCGGGGATGAGCTTCGCCACCAGGGTGTGTCCCGCTTCATGATAGGCGGTGTTTTTCTTCTCCTCGTCGGAAATGACCATGCTGCGGCGCTCGACCCCCATCAGCACCTTGTCCTTGGCATCGTCGAAGTCCTGCATATCGACAACGCTCTTGTCCTTGCGGGCGGCGAGAAGCGCTGCCTCGTTGACCACGTTGGAAAGGTCCGCCCCGGAGAAGCCGGGAGTGCCCCGGGCAATGACCGCCAGATCGATATTGGGTCCCAGAGGGGTTTTCTTTGTGTGAACCCTGAGAATCGCCTCGCGCCCCTTCACGTCGGGGCGGGGCACCACCACCTGGCGGTCGAAGCGGCCGGGGCGGAGCAGGGCCGGGTCGAGAACGTCGGGGCGGTTGGTAGCGGCAATGAGAATGACCCCCTCGTTGGATTCGAAACCGTCCATCTCCACCAGGAGCTGGTTCAGGGTCTGTTCGCGCTCGTCGTGTCCCCCGCCGAGACCGGCGCCGCGATGGCGGCCGACCGCATCGATTTCATCGATGAAGATGATGCAGGGTGCGCTCTTTTTCCCCTGAACGAAGAGGTCGCGAACCCGGCTGGCGCCGACGCCAACGAACATTTCCACGAAGTCGGAACCGGAGATGGAGAAAAACGGTACTCCCGCCTCCCCGGCTATGGCACGTGCAAGCAGGGTTTTTCCCGTACCCGGAGGTCCCATGAGCAGGACCCCTTTGGGAATTCGTCCCCCAAGCTTGGTGAATTTTTTCGGTTCTTTAAGAAAGGAGATGATCTCTTCCAGCTCTTCCTTGGCCTCCTCGATACCGGCCACATCTTCGAAAGTGACTCTCCCTTGGGCTTCGGTCAGGAGCTTGGCGCGGCTCTTGCCGAAGGCCATAGCCTTGCCGCCCCCCCCCTGCATCTGGCGCATGAAGAAGATCCAGACCCCGACAAGGAAGATTATTGGGAACCAGGAAATGAAGATGGAGAACCAGGAAAATTTCTCCTCCTCCGGTCGCGCATTGACCGGAATCTTTTTCGCCAGCAGAAGGTCGGTCAGCTTGGCGTCGGCCGGTTTGTAGCTGCGGAACTCCTTGCCGTCGGCGAACTTGCCGATGATCTCATTCCCCTGGATGGTGACGCTGGCAACCCGCTTATCCACATTCTTTATCTTGCCGGTTTCCACCGATTCGATGAAATCGCTGTAATCCAATTTTTCCTGGGTCGGCTTCGGCTTGTTGATCAGATTGAACAACAGGATCATCATCAGGCTTATGACGAGCCAAAGGGCCAGGTTTTTGTAAAACTGATTCAAGGTTACCCCCGTGATAGGTTGAAAAGCTTATTTTGCCGCATATAAGGTTGAAAAGTTACCATAAAGGAGGGTGGTTGACAAGTGCTTAAGCTTGGGAGGCAACAATCTCCACCTTCAGAACCGATGTGGTGGCGCCGGTTATCCTGCCCGATTCGGAGGGCATGATACCCCCTACCCAGAACAGGGTGTCTCCGGAGAAAAAGAGCGGTATGCGGTGCCGGGATGGGACGGGGACCTTTCGGTCTATGAACAGGTCCTTGACCTTCTTCGTTCCCCCAAGGCCCAAGGGAGTAAAGACATCCCCTGCCCTGAAGTTGCGGATCCGCCAGGGGAAAGGCACGGCATCCATATCAACATAGACGATATGTGCCGGCACATCTTTCCATGAGCTGGGAGAATGGGTAAAGGCCACCGAAAGGACGCCGCCAGGGATGGCGTATGATCCCGGTCCCTCCACCTGCAAGACAAAAGGGTCGGGCCGGCCCTCTTTCCGGCTTGTAAAGATGAGTCTGTCATAGCAGCGCATCACAACGATACTGCGGCTGAGGGTAATCCTGCCGTTCGGCTTGCGCGATAGGAGCAGGGAATCAACATGGTTGAGATGGGCGGCGGTAACCGTCGAGAGATCCCCCTTGAGCAGTTGCAGCGCCTGCCGGTACATGCGGATGCGTATTCCCCGGGCCTCAAGGCGCGCTCCGGCGACAGAGACCGATATTTCATCGGTTCCCATGGAAGCATGATCTGTAAATGCGGTAGCGGTAACAGCTTCCACTATTTTTTCATCTTCGGCGAGGGCGGAGGCGGTTGCAGCCAGGCGATCCGTTATGGCTGGGTTGTAGGTTTTGAGGAAAGGGATCAACTCGTTGCGAATGCGGTTGCGAAGGAATTCGAGGTCGGTGTTGCTGCTGTCGGTCCGGTAATTCAGGCCCTTTTTCTCCAGGTAGGACTCGATTTCGTTGCGGGTCACGGAAAGTAGCGGACGGATGATCAAGCCGGCGGTGGTCGCAGACATGGCGCATAAGCCGCTCCCCCCTGCCCCCCGAATGAGCCGCATCAGCACCGTTTCCGCCTGGTCGTCGGCATGGTGGGCAACTGCCACCGAGCCGGCCTTGCAATCTGCCGCAAGCTCCCTGAAGAAACTGTATCTGGCCAAACGACCAGCCTCTTCCAGGGACAGTTTCTCCTGCCTGCTCAGGGCACCCACATCCACAGCCTTTGCCACGAAGGGGATTCCGTAGCTGTCGGCAAGGTCCCGGACAAATGCCTCGTCGGCATCGGATTCGGCACCGCGCAGGCAGTGATTGAGGTGGGCGACAACCAGACGGAGCCTCAGCGATTTGAGACCTGCCAGGATATCCAGCAGTGCCACGGAATCGGCCCCGCCGGAAACGGCAACGACAATGGCGTCGCCAGGGCTGATCAAGCGGTGTGTCCATATATAGCTGTTGACCTTCCTCAACATAACTGAGGCCTCGAATAACGATCGCACATGCTTCTGATACAAAAAAACCCCTCAGATGAGGGGTTATATGGTGGCGGTGCAGGGACTTGAACCCCGGACACTACGGATATGAGCCGTATGCTCTAACCAGCTGAGCTACACCGCCGAAAACAGGACTATGTGAAAAAACTGTGCGAAATAACCAAGGGATGGTTACAAGAGACCTCACTATATAAAACATGAGCGTGCCCTTGTCAAGAAAAAATCAGGCATCATTAAACAGAGAAAATTTCCGGCGTTTTCACCGAAAGACCTGGTTTTTTCACCGAAACAAAAGATAACAACAGGGCTTTTCTTGCAGCAAAATATATGTTATTAATATTCCCGTGCTTTTCCACAACGACCGAAGGGAGATCTATCCATGTCAAATAACAAAAGCAACGAAAGCACTGCAATCATGGCTTTTTTAGCAGGCGCCGTCATTGCAGCCGGCATCACGCTCCTGCTCACCCCGAAAACAGGGAAAGAAGTGCGTGAGAAACTCGGCGAAGCCAAGGATGAGGCCCTGGACAAGCTTAAATGCTGCGCCAAAGAGGCAAAGTTCAGAATGAGCCCCAAAACCAAAGGGGAAGCACTTCAATATGACGGTGGCGACGGCTGGATTTAGAGCCTAGTTAAGCAACAACGGGAAGGTTTCGAGGCGTGAGCGGAAACCTTCTCCGTTAAAACACATGGTCCTATCCTTTTAACACCTCGGCGCGCCCCACCTTCCTCCTTTACCTGTCAAATCTGCTTTTCCAAGGCCTTAGCGCCCTATGAACGACGCCATCCTGCCAATACCAGCCACCTAAAATAATTATCACTGAAAAATTCCATATCACCAAGAAACCACAATATCTCCCAAATTATTATCACTGGGAAATTTAAATATTTCTCAGAAATCAAATAATGGCAGGTTTATTGCTCCTGTCTTTCATTAACGAACCTCCCAGAGAAGGCAGATGCGATGTATAATGCCATCCACAACAGGATTTTCGAATATTTGGAGAAACGGTCGAAATTTTCACTTCTCGCTCTGGGCTATATCCTTGTGGCAATGCTTGCCTATGTGGACTACTTAACCGGCGACTTTTCGATCATCCTCTTTTATCTGATTCCCATTTTCCTGGTAGGCTGGTTCGTCAATAAGCCCTCAGCCATTCTCATCTGCCTGTGCGCCTCAATTTCCAGCCTTTTCAACAAGATCCTCACCCACCACACCACTGTCTTCCACCATTCATGGGATTTCACCATCGAAACCACCTATATGATTCTCCTGGGGATGATGTTTGCGACCCTGCGGGAAAAACACGACCAGGAAAAACGGCTGGCGCGGATCGACCCGCTGACCCGGGTGCTGAACCGCCGTTATCTATATGAAATTGCAGAACAGGAGATATACAGATCAAGACGCTACAATCGTTGTTTCAGCATAGCGTATCTGGACCTGGACAACTTCAAGGGCATCAACGACACCAGGGGGCACCACGTGGGTGACGACCTGCTCTGTTCCGTGGCCGCCACCATAACGGAAAACCTGCGTTGTGCCGATACGGTGGCCCGCATCGGTGGAGACGAATTCGTCGTTGTCCTGCCGGAGACCGGAGCGGAAGAGGCCCGATTGGTAATGGCTAAACTGCAGGGAAAACTTATGGAGCGGATGGAGGCAAAGAAATGGCCTGTCAGCTTCAGTGTGGGTATGGTAACCTATTACAGCGCGCCGCTATCAGTGGATGAAATGCTGAAGCGCGCCGACGGGCTCATGTACGAAGTTAAGTCGCAGGGTAAAAACGGCTTTAGGCATGAGATTCTGGAGACCGGCATGATCAGGGAGCTTTCCACCCCTCCGAGGCCGGTTCGCTGGATCAGCTCGGGGAAGACGCTCCTCTCGGGCGGTTTCACCATATCGCCCTTGAGCGATCTCCGGAAAAAACGGGGCGCGGCGCAAAAGGACCGGACGATCCGATAATTATCACCGGCAGACTTTCAATCCTTCCTCAAGGGTTGGATAGAGCAGCGTGATCCCCAGCTTCCGCAGCATCTTGCTGTTGTCCATGCGCCGGGTTTCGGCAATATAGGAGAGCATCAGCGGGCTCATCACCTGGTGTGCCTCCTCCAGGGAAACCTGACGGGGGCGCGGATAGCCGAGCAGGTCGGCGGCAGCATTGAAATACTGGGTCATGGTCCCCACCTGTCCGTCACTGACATTGAAAATGTCCCCATCCTCCCCATTGTCCGCAGCGGCAACACAGACCTGTGCAAGATCGGCGGCGTGGATGCGATTGGTGGGAGGTGAAAGGTGCTCAAGGAGAACCGGCTGACCTGAAGCCAACTGGGTGACCGGCAGCCGTCCCGGCCCGTAAATACCAGTCACACGCAGAATTATCACCGCGACCCCCTGGTCCTTCCCCCACCCCTGAAGCACCGTTTCCGCATCCAGGCGCCGCTTTCCCCGGGCGGTCTGGGGATTGGGTGGTGTTTCCTCGGTAACGAGGGCATCGCCGCAATCACCGTAGACGCCGCTTGTGCTCATGTAGATGATGCGGCGAGGTGAATTTCCGGCCTTTATGGATGCGCAAAAGTTCCGCATTCTTGAATCCATATTTCCCCCGCCAGGCGGGGGAGCCAGGTAGTAAACCAGGGCGTCCTGTAACTGCAGCTCGGCCAAAGAGGCCGGATCATCCAGATCCCCTGATACGACACCGATCCCCAATGCCTGCAGCTGGCCCGCTTTCCCCTCCGTTCGTGAAAGGGCCGTGACTGCAGCCCCTTTCTCCTTGAAAAGAGCGGCAATACGCCTGCCGATATCTCCACATCCGATTATGACCACATTGTTCACCGCTGGTCCTCCCTGCGCTACGAAATCCATATCTGTCTCTTAACAGAATCCTCCCCCGGTTTCCACAAAAATCCCTCAGACCTGAAGACGCCTAATTTTTTGCTATACTGGAATGATTAGGAGAGAATAATGAAATATATAATCATTTTCCTTTTAAGTTGTATGGTTTCACTGATGAGGTCACCTGTCCATGCCCTGGTGGATGGAGCGCCCCCCATTGAAGAAAAAAAAGAAGTCGAGCTCCTGGGCGCCGACGAATGGATGCAACGGGGGCTGGAATTGAACGGGCAGGGCCAGTATGACGCGGCGGCGGAGGCATTCCTCAAGGTCTTGTCGATCAATCACGAAAACGCCGTCGCCTGGTTCAGCCTGGGAACGGCCAAGGCCTTCAGCGGCAGGTACGAAGAGGCGGCCGGTTTCCTCAATCAGGCAGTCACCTTCGATCCGGATATGATGGTGGCCTACAGCAACCTTGGAGCGGTCTACGGCAGACTGGGGCGGTTTGAAGAAGCCCTGGAAGCCTACACCCAGGCCCTGCGCCTGAAACCCGACGATACCGATGCCCGCTACAACCGGGGCATTGTCTATGCCGGTCTGGGAGACCGGGAATCGGCCCTGAAGGATTACGAACTGCTGCTGGCAACGGATAAGGAACTGGCACTGGAGCTGCTCCAATTCATCGGTCCATGACGGATGCCTCAGCTTCCCCCAACCCCGTAGGGATCCTCCGTATCCCCTTTTCCCGCTTCTCCTTTCAGGGGAGAGCGGTCCTTGACGGCAAAAACCATGATCCCCGCCTTTCCTTCAAGAGGACAGACATTCTCACAGATACCACAGCCGTTGCACAGTTCCTCCACCACGTACGGCCGCTGCACGGTGATTCTTCTCCCCTGCAAATCCAACTCCTGAACTCTTTCCGATCTGATCGCCTTCTGCGGGATCGGGCAGTGCTCTTCGCAGACGATGCAGTTCGTCCTGCGGGCAAAGGGAAGACAATGGTTCTTGTCGAAAACGGCCTTGCCGATGACTGCCCTTTTTTTATCGGCAGCGGAGAGATTGGGTATGGCGGCGGTCGGGCAGACCTGGCCGCAGAGGGTACAATTATATTCACAGTAACCAAGCCGGGGAATGACCACCGGGGTAAAGAGCCCTGCACCTCCTGTCTCCATAACGGCAGGATAGAGGGCGCTTTTCAGGCAGACCTTCATGCACTCGCCGCAGCGGACGCACTTCTTCAAGAACTCGGCCTCGTCCCTGACCCCCGGTGGCCGCAGCATCCCGGCCGCTGCCTCTGGCCGGCGAAAGCGAAAAAAGCCGGAAAGAAAGAATCCGGATGCAAGCCCTCCCAGGAGGACCCGCCGTTCGGGGAGGTAGGGCTGAACAGACCGTTCACCAAACCGGAACCTGAATTTGACCCTGGCGAAACGGCAGGAGCGCAGGCAATCCATGCAAAGTATGCACTCGTCCCGCTGAAGAATTTCCCGATCGAAAGAGGTAGGGCAGACGGTGCGGCAGGCCTTGCAGTCGGGGCAAAGATCGGCGGGCATGCGGCCGAGCGGCGATAAACGTGCAAGGATTCCCAGAAGTGTGCCCAGGGGGCAGAGGTTCCTGCACCAGTTACGCCGCTCGTAGCGCTCCAGAAAGACGATGCCCAGGAACATCAGGGCAGAGAGGAAAGCCAGGGGATAGAAGGTTTCCCGGAACGGCAGCAGCTGGTCGCGCAGGACGCCATAGGCCGGCTCCAGGTAATCGCGTCGGTCCCCCATCAAATGGTAAAGCTCTGTCCAGCCCCGACGAACGGTATCGCCCATGAGGGGGTAGAGAAAAAAGGTCAGTGTCCTAAGGAGAATGGCGATGGGATCGAGCACGCCGGCCAGGTTGATATTGAACAGGGCCAGCGAGAGGAGGGGAAGGAGCAGCCAGTACTTGAGCTTCCCCTTGAGAACTGCGAGCGGCGCACGTTTTCTGATCTTGCCGGTGACCAGATCGAGGATGGTACCCAGGGGGCAGATCCAGCCGCAGAAAAAACGGCCCAGAAGCAGCGTAAAGACGACGACCAAAAGCGCCGGCAGAAGCAGCCAGGTAAAAGAACGGACCGCCGCCAGGTAGGTGGCCAGCACCAGTGGGTCGGTGCGGAAAAAGCTGTTGACCGCCGCAGAGATGGTGTCGTTGCCACGGTACTCGGTCTGCACGAACAGGGCGAAAAAAAGAGCCAAAAACAGCAACTGGCTCAGCCGGGCAGGGGTTGTCTTTTTCATGCTTTTACTATCTTCACCTTTTTCAGATCCATTTCGCCCAGGCCCCGCTTGGCGGCGGCGACCGTAACGGAGATATCCTTCGGTTTCAGGCCGAAAAGCGTTGTTGCATAGGCATCGGCGGCAACGATATCGGTGGAGGCGATCACCTTGTTGAGCACTCTGACGTCACCGAGCGCCCCCCCTTGGGGACCGTGGGCGACAAGGACCCGTGTGGCATCCACCACCACCAGGTGACTTTTCACCACGCTGTTCACATCGGCCAGCGCCCCATCGATGTTTTTATGGATGCTCCCCCGGTTCCCCCCCATGACCCCCATGACGTTCTTCAGCCCCAGGGTCAGCCTGGTCAGCCCGTGATGCTTGGCGACCGGGACGTTGATGAAGACGTCTGCCTTGAGCACCTCGTCGTACAGCTCCCATTCACTCAGCACACCTCCCCTGATAGGCACCTTGCGGTAACGGTCGCTGTCCATGTACTTGACCTCGACCTTCTTCATCCCCTTCAATGCCGCCGGAATGCCGCAGCTGGCATAGCAGCGCCGCTCGTCATTGCAGGTGCGGTCGAAAACCTTGACCTTTTTAGCTCCCGCACGCAAAGCCTCCTCCACCACCGCCCGCACCACCAGCGGGTTGGTGTTGGCTCCCTGCTCGGGGGTCCTGTCCCATCCCATGTTGGGCTTGACCACCACCACATCCCCTTTTTTGACGAAACGACCCATGCCCCCCAAGGCGGCAATGGCGTTTCTCGCAAGCTGGGCATGGTCTTTCCCCTCGGCAACGGCCACCACCGGACCGCCGGCAGCGAAAAGATCCGTGAGCAGCCAGTGATGAAAAACCGCCGACAGTCCCAAAAGCCTGATAAACGCCCTTCTTTCCATCGTTCAGCCCCTCCGGAGCAGATTGAATTCCGAATTTCAACTATACCGTTCACCCCTCCGGTGTCAACACCGGTTACAGCCCATGACAGTAGGGGAAGATGTGTTATAGTTCTTCATCAGGAAAGGAGAAGAACATGCGATTTTCACCCCTGATCACCGACCTCTACGAGCTGACCATGCTGGCCGGCTATCTTGAAGAAGAGATGCACGAGACACCGGCAGTATTCGACCTTTTCTACCGTCAGAACCCGTTCCGAGGAGGCTACGCCGTTTTCGCCGGGCTGGACATGGCCCTAGACTATCTGGAAAATCTCGCCTTTAGCGGAAAAGAAATCGCCTATCTGCAAGGGCTCAACCTCTTCCGCCCCCGCTTCCTGGAATTCCTCCGGGATTTCCGTTTCCGTGGACGGATCACCGCGCCCGAAGAAGGAACGGTGGTTTTCGGCAACGAGCCGCTCCTGACCGTCGAGGGAAGCCTGGCCGAGGCACAGTTCGTGGAGACGGCCCTGCTCAACATCGTCAACTTCCAAACCCTGATCGCCACCAAGGCGGCCCGCGTCACCCATGCGGCAGGCGATGCCCAGGTGATAGAATTCGGCCTGCGCCGCGCCCAGGGGCCAGATGGGGGCTCAAGCGTCGCCAGGGCAGCCTTTATCGGCGGCGTCCGCAGCACCAGCAATGTCATGGCCGGCATGCTGTACGGCATCCCCGTCAAGGGAACCCACGCCCACAGCTGGATCATGGCCTTTCCCGACGAGCTGACCGCTTTTCGCGCCTATGCCCAGGTCTTCCCCGACAGCAGCATTCTGCTGGTGGATACCTACGATACCCTCAAAAGCGGCATGGTCAACGCCATCACCGTTGCCGGAGAACTGCGGGCCAAGGGGCACGAACTGGTCGGGGTGCGCATCGATTCAGGGGACCTGGCCTACCTGAGCAGGCAGGCCAGGCACATGCTTGATGAAGCGGGGTTTCCCGAAGCGAGGATCGTCGCTTCCAACGAAGTGGATGAACATGTCATCGAATCGATCCTCTCAGAAGGGGGCGAGGTGGATATCTATGGGGTCGGCACCAAGCTGGCCGTCGGCATGGGAGACGGCGGGGGAGCTCTGGGTGGAGTCTACAAGCTGGTCAGAATCGGCACCGAACCGAAACTCAAGGTGACCAGCGACATCGCCAAAGCCACCCTCCCCGACCGGAAAAAACTGCTCCGGGCCATGATGGACGACGGCGGCTGCGTCATGGATATCATCGCCCTGGCGGATGAAGATATCCGGCAGGGGCAGAAGGTCTACAACCCCCTCAACCCGCTGCAGTTCACCCACATTCCGTCTGAGGTGCACTTGGCCGACCTGCGCACAGTGGTCATGGAAAACGGCAGACGGACCGGCAGCCGCCAAACCCTCGACCAGCTCGCAGACCGGTGCCGGCAGCAGCTCGCCTGCCTCCCCCAAGGCTGCCTGCGCTTCGTCAATCCCCATACCTACAAGGTCTCCATCAGTAGCGGTCTGCAGGACCTGCGGCTGAGGCTCATGGAAGAGCTGCAGCAGGCATAGCACCTTGGTTGATCTGCACTACCCCTGCGGCCCGCTCCCCGGAACCATCGCCACATCCGGCTTGACCTCTTGATCCTGTTTTGCCTCCAGCATTGTCGCACTGAGAGCCGCCATACCCGTCCCCTGTCCAACCGTGGCACATTTCAGGTAATCGATCTTGGCGTTGGCCGTCTTCGGCAGGGCATCCACCAACCGCACCTCGGCCGGCAGCTTATACCGGGGAAGCAATTTTACGCAGCGATTCAGGATCTCCTTCTCTGTGCAGCCCCGTTCCAGGGGGGCTGCCACCGCCAAGAGCCGCTGTCCCAAGAGCAGGTCGGGCACCCCCACAACCGCCACCTCCGCCAAAAGCCCCGTCCCCATCAGCACTTCTTCTATCTCTCTGGGATTGATGCGGTGTCCTCCGATCTTCAACAGGTTGTCCTTCCTACCGACGACAAAATAGTATCCCTCACGGTCCCGGTAACCGAGATCCCCCGTATGGTAACCGCTCCCATCGAGGACGTTCGCCGTATGAGCAGTATCCTTCCAGTATCCCTGCATGATGTTCGGCCCCGCCGCCACCAGCTCCCCGGTCTCCCCCACCGGCACGTCCCTCCCCTCTTCGTCCAGAACCCGCAGGGTGACGCCGGCTATGGGCCTGCCGATTGAGTCGATCCTCCCTCGCAGTGATTCGTGTTCCAGCACGGTCAGGCGTGCCGAGGCCTCGGTGGCACCATACATGACATATAGCTTGGTGTGGGGTGGCAGAACCTGCAACAGCTCCTCTTTCAGCTGCCGCGACATATGCCCTCCCGCCTGTGAACAATAGCGTAGCGCCCCCAGCCGGTCGCGATACTGCAAGAGGGGGGAGCGCTGCAGCAGATATGCATAGCTGGAGGGGACCCCGGAGAATCCCGTCACCTGCTCCTTCACCATCTGCTCGATCAGCTGCCCCGTAAAGGCAAAGCGGTTGTTGAGCACTACGGTGCCGCCGGCGGAAAAATGGGTGTTGACCAGGGACTTTCCCATGACGTAATGGAAGGGGAGCACGCTCATCTGGATATCCGCTTCGGTGATCTTCAGGGCCTGGATGATGGCATGGGTGTTGGAGACACAGTTGCGGTGGGAAAGCATAACCCCTTTAGGTGAGCCGGTAGAGCCCGAAGTGTAGACGATGCCGGCAAGGTCCGACGGGTCGACGCCAACGTCCGGGTTCTCGGCGATCTCATTGCCGATGATGTCATCCCAGGGAGTGACGGCAAAGGAAACATTGCCGAAAGACCTGACCGGCTCCTTTATGACGAGGGTTTGAAGGCTGCACTCTTCCAGTTCGGCCGTCAGGTCAAAGAAGATCTTCTCATGCTTGGCTGCAGTCATCACCGCCCGGGGCTCAAGTTCTCTGAACAGCACCTTCAGACGGTCCGGGTGCAGATCTGTGCTCAAGGGCACCGCTACTGCACCCGCTTTCAATGTGCCGTAATAGCCGACCAGGTACTGGAAGCCATTCTCAACAAAGATGATAACCCTCTCGCCGGGGGTAATGCCGCATCCCAGAAGATGCCGTGCGAACTGGTTCGCCTGGTTGTTGATCTGGAAATAGTTGACCCGCATCTCGTCATGGACGAAGGCTGTCTTGACAGGCCTGACAATTGCGTTAGTCTCAAGAAAATGATGAACGAGCGTCTGCGACTGGTACATGGCCCCTCCCGGAAGAGATCGGATTGGTTGCATATCCACAATTTAATTTACAATTTTTAACACAAACAATAATAGCAGGAGTTTGCCGGAAGCAAAGACAAGCTTTCATTTTTTTACACAAAGGGGGAAAGGAGCCCGACTATGGTTGATCATGGAGCAAAATCGGCGCTGCTGATCGTGGATGTGCAGAATGATTTTTGCCCCGGGGGGATGCTGGCCGTAGCCGAAGGGGATCGGGTCGTTCCGGTCCTGAATATCTATGGGGAGCTTTTCTCCAGTGAAGGGCTGCCGGTCTTCGCCTCACGGGACTGGCACCCGACGGAAACCACCCACTTCAAGGCTTACGGCGGCATCTGGCCGGTGCACTGCGTCAGGGGAAGCAAAGGAGCTGAGTTTCACCCCCTGCTCAAGTTGCCCCGGGAGGCCATCGTTATCTCCAAGGGGATGGATCCCGCCCGGGACGATTATTCGGCCTTCGATGGTGTCGATGACACCGGTCTGCCGCTACCCGAGCTGCTGCGACGGCTGGGGGTGGGGAGGATATTCATGGGGGGACTGGCGACGGACTACTGCGTCAAGGAGACGGCCTTGGCGGCCCTGCGGCAGGGGTTTGCGGTGACCGTTCTGGAAGATGCCGTGCGGGGTGTGGATCTCCAGCCGGGCGACAGCGAACGTGCCATGGCAGAGATGCAAGCCGCCGGGGCAGAAACAGCCAACCTCTCAACCGTTGACCCCAGCGGCTATCGTACCTGAAGGATTGAAGCCTATTAGCAGTCGGTTCATTCCATCCAACAATCTCTCCAGCTGATCTCCCGCCGGCCAGCCTTTCCATCACGGCGACTTCGTTGACATTTTCCCGTAAAAGCGCTAGAGTATCGCAGTTTTACCTCACCCGCCCCCATAAAGGAATCGCCATGATCAAGACCAATAACCTGAAAATCAAGAGCATTACCCCCATCATCGCCCCCACGGATCTGCGGCAGGTCTTTCCCCTCTCCGTCGAGGCCAGCGAATTCGTCAGTACCAGCCGGGATAGCATTAAGAACATCCTCCACGGCAAGGACTCACGACTGATGGTGGTGGTCGGTCCCTGTTCCATTCACGATCCCAAGGGTGCCCTTGAATATGCGGCAAAGCTGGCCAGGCTTTCCAAGGAAGTCTCCGATCAGTTGCTCCTCATCATGCGGGTCTATTTCGAGAAACCGCGGACGACGGTCGGCTGGAAGGGACTGATCAACGACCCGGACATGAACGGCAGCCACCTCATCTCCAAGGGGCTCGGCACCGCCCGGCGGCTCCTCACCGAAATCACCGCCATGAAGATCCCGGTGGCAACGGAAATGCTCGATCCCATCACCCCCGAATACCTGGCGGACCACCTTTCCTGGGGAGCAATCGGCGCCCGTACCACTGAATCCCAGACCCACCGGGAGCTCGCCAGCGGCCTTTCCTTTCCCATCGGCTTCAAGAACGGCACCGACGGCAATCTACAGATCGCCATCGACGCCATGATCGCAGCCAGGCACGACCACAGTTTTCTGGGTATCAACCGGGAGGGGCTCACCTCCATCGTCCAGACCACCGGTAATCCCGACGTGCACATGGTGCTGCGGGGGGGAAGGAAGCCCAATTATTCCCCGGAAGATATCCGCGCCACAGAGGAAAAGCTCAAGGCAGCAGGCCTCAATCCCACTATCATGATCGACTGCAGCCACGGCAACTCGGAGAAAAACCACGAGAAGCAGCCCCTGGTGCTGGAAAGCGTTATCCAGCAGATAGCTGCGGGCAACACTTCCATTTCAGGTGTCATGATCGAGAGTTACCTGGAAGGGGGAAACCAGCCCATGCCCAAGGATCTTAATCAGCTCAAGTACGGCGTCTCCATCACCGACAAATGCATCGACTGGCAGACCACCGAAACGATCCTGCGCAAGGCCCACGCCGACCTCAAGGCCTGCGGCGGGAGGGAAAAAGCTTAAATCCGGTGATTGGTGAAGAGTGAAAAAAAGCCCCGCGGGAATTCCCGGCGGGGCTTTTTTTCACTCTTCACTCTTCACTCTTCTTAAGCGCAGCACCCTCGATTGCACTTGACGGTGCGCATGTGGATGGCACGGATGTAAGTGGCATCGATGGCAGTCTTCATCTCCTCTACCACCTCGGGGGGTACTGCCGAGTCCAGGGAGAGGATGACCATCGCCTCCCCCTTCTTCTCCTGCCGCCCCAGGTTCATGGAGGCGATGTTGATGCCGTGGGTGCCCATGATGGTGCCAATCTGGCCGATCATGCCTGGACGGTCGGTATAATTGAGAAGCAGCATGTGCTCGTCCGGAGCGAAATCCATGGAGTAGTCACGCAGACGGACAATGCGCGGCGCCCCTTCGAAGAGGGTGCCCGAGATAGTACGCTTTTTCCCCCCCTCCGTCTCCACGATGAGGGTAATGAGGTTGGAAAAGGCCCCGGCCTGGGTCGATTTGGTCTCCTCGACGACGATGCCCATCTGCTCGGCGATCAGTCCGGCATTGACCAAATTCACGTCCTGGTCCACCCGGCGATTGAGGAGCGCGGAAAGACCGCAGACACTCAGGGGAGAGCAGTCGTAATGGGCGATGTTGCCCGAATAGCTGAAGGTGACCTTGGCGATGTTATTGTCCACCAGCTGAATGCCGAAGTCGGCAAGGACGCTCATCAGGTTGAGGAACGGACGCATCTGGTCCATGAGCGCCATGTCGAAACGGGGAATATTGACGGCGTTCTCCAAGGGCTGCTCATCCAGGTAGTTGAGGATCTCCTTGGAAACGTCCACCGCCACGTTGATCTGGGCTTCAAAGGTATTCGCCCCCAGGTGTGGGGTGACCACCAGCCGCTCCTGGGAGATCAATTCTTTGAGAGTTTCGCTCCTGGGCGGCTCTTCGCTCCAGACATCAACGGCGGCGCCGTAGACCTTGCCGCTCTTCAGGGCGTTCAAAAGCGCCCCTTCGGTGATGATGCCCCCACGGGCAGCATTGATTAGTATTACCCCGTGCTTCATCATGGACAGTTCGCGTTCGCCGATCATGTTGCGGGTTTCGTCGTTCAGCGGGGTGTGCACGGTGATGATGTCGCAGTTTTTGTAGATCTCGTCGTGGGAAACAAGCTTCACCCCCAGATCATGGGCGCGTTTGGCGGCAATGTAGGGATCGCAGGCCAGAACCTCGCATTCAAAGGCCTTGAGCCTGGTGGCAACCCTGCCGCCAACCTTGCCCAGGCCGATGACGCCGGCGGTTTTCCCCTTGAGTTCCACACCGGTGAAGGGGGCTCGCTTCCATTCGCCGCTCTTCAGGCTGGTGTTAGCCTTGGTGATGTTGCGGCAAAAGGCTAGCAAGAGCGCCATGGCATGTTCAGCAGCGCTGTTGGTATTGCCGAAGGGCGCATTGACAACGATGACCCCCTTGGAACTGGCATAATCCACATCTACGTTGTCGATGCCGACCCCGGCCCGAGCCACCATTTTCAACTTCTTCCCCGCATCCAGCAGATCCTTGTCTACGGTGGTTCCGCTGCGGGTGATGATAACTTCGTAGTCGCCGATCAGCGCCAACAGCTCCTCTTTTTTCAGGCCAAGACGGACATCCATCTCCACCCTGGGGTCCTTCTTCAACAGTTCCAATCCTTCCTGGGCCACCTCATCAGTTACGATAACCTTCATTGCTTTTTCCTTCCTTTGTTTAAATCAAACCATTCAACATATGCTATTTCCAGGTTTACCGGACTTCCACCTGAAACTTGAAATTTTGAACCGAATCAGCACCTTTGGCCCGCCGAATGAACTGCCGAACCTTTTCCAGGTCTTTGATCCCAGGAGCCACTTCCACTCCGCTTGAAACATCGACCCCATATGGAGCAGCGTATCGCACCGCATCCGCCACGTTTTCAGGGGTCAGCCCCCCAGCCAAGATGATAGGGCCAAATTTCCCGGCGATGATCGCCGTATCCCAGTTGAAAGTGACGCCAGTCCCGCCGAAGGCCGTGGGAGACCAGGCATCCAGCAGATAGCCGGCCACGTTGTATGCGCCCAAGTGATCCAGGCTGGATATGTCCTTGATGCGAAACGCCTTGATGACGCGTCTTGTAACCCCGGCGCAGAATTCCGGCGATTCGTCCCCATGGAGCTGAACCAGGTCCAGTCGGCATTGGTCTGCAACGCTGTTGACGAAATCGATGGATGAATTGACGAAAAGCCCCACCACCTGGACGAAAGGGGGGAGCACCCTAGTTATTTCCATCGCCTGTGCCAGCTGAATATTGCGGGGGGACTTGTCGTAAAAGACCAGGCCGAGGGCATCGGCACCGTTTTCCGCCGCCATCATGGCGTCGGCAACTGTGGTTATACCGCAGATTTTCACCTTTGTCATCGATGTATACCCTTCAGGAAACGAGCTCGCGCAGCTTTGCTCCCACATCCGCCTCGCGCATCAGGGATTCGCCGATGAGAAAGGCACCGGCACCGGACTGCTGCAGGCGCACGATATCGCCCCTGGCATTGACCCCGCTCTCCGCCACGATCAGCCGCTGCGGCGGGACCAGTGGCGCCAGGCGCTCGGTTACGGCCAAGTCGCAGACAAAGGTGCGCAAGTCCCGATTGTTGATGCCGATCAGGGTGCAGTCGGTTTGCAGGGCCGTTTCCAGCTCTCCCCGGTCGTGGACTTCAAGTAAAACATCCAGTGACAACTCCCTTGCCAAGGCAGACAAGTCCCGCAGCTGGTGGAGATCGAGCATGGCGGCAATGAGCAGAACCGCATCGGCTCCCCCGTGGCGGGCCTCGTAGATCTGATAGGGATCGAAAATGAAGTCCTTGCGCAGCAGCGGAAGCCTCACCCGGTCACGGATCAGGGCCAGGTAGCCCAGGTTCCCAAGGAAAAAACGCTCCTCAGTGAGCACCGACAAGCAGGAGGCACCGTGTTCTTCATAAACGGCGGCAATGGCCACTGGATCAAAATCGGCACGTATGAGCCCCTTGGATGGGGAGCCTTTCTTCACCTCGGCGATGATGGCGGTTCGTCCCGATCGGCCCGCCGTGCGCAGTGCCTGCTCGAATCCCCGCGGCCGGTCAGCAAGGTCGTCAAGGCGCGACTGCAGCTCCGCGAGCGGCTTTGCCGCTTTAACAGCAGCAAGTTCCTCACGCTTGTGGGAGACGATTTTTTTCAGTATGTCCGGTGCATCGGCCATGGATATTTGCCCGTCATTTGTTGGTCAATGTTTTCAGCATTTCCAGCTTGGCCAGAGCAGCGCCAGAATCGATGGCCTCAGCGGCCATTTTCACCCCTTCGGCCGGGTCGGCCGCCCTGCCGGCGGCAACCAGCCCAAAGGCGGCGTTGATCAGGACCACATCCCGCTTGGGCCCTTTCTGACCTTCGAGAATGCCCCGCACGGTTACCGCATTGACAGCGGCATCCCCACCTCGCAGATCATCCATGGTGCAACGGTTGAAACCCAGGTCTTCCGGCTTGAAAAGCCATGTCTTTACTGCTTCGGGAGTGACGTCGGCCATGCGTGTTTCCGTGGTCAGCGTGATCTCGTCCATGCCGTCCATGCCGTGAACGACGAAGCCGCGGCGGCAACCTAGGTTTTTCAGAACATGGCCCAGCTTTTCAACCAGCTCCTCCCGGTATACCCCCAGCACCTGACAGGGAGCCCCGGCGGGATTGGTCAGGGGGCCGAGAATGTTGAAGATGGTGCGGATGCCGATCTCCTTACGTGGGCCGATGGCGAACTTCATGGCACCGTGCAGGGCCGGAGCGTAGAGAAAGCCGATACCCGCCTCGTTAATGCAATGCTCCACCGTTTCCGGTGTTACCTCAAGGCTTATCCCCAGCGCCTCGACCACATCAGCGCTGCCGCAAGCCGAGGAAACGGAACGGTTGCCGTGCTTGGCGACCTTGACGCCGCAGGCGGCAACAACAAAGGAAACGGTGGTGGAAATATTGAAGGTATTGGTCCCGTCGCCACCGGTCCCGACCACGTCCAGAATCGTTTCCAGGTCGATGTTGATGTCGTCCCGATCCAGATCCAGCAGGTTTCTCCCCACATTGATCCGTGTCGCCCGGTCGCGCATCACCTTTGCCGCACCGGCGATCTCCGCCACCGTCTCCCCTTTCATGCGCAGGGCAGTGATAAATGCCGCAATCTGTGCCGGGGTCGCTTCTCCAGACATAATCTGGTCCATGACCTGGATCATCTCGGCCTGGGAAAGGTCCTCCCGCTCCACAACCCTTGCTATCGCCTTTTTAATCATGACGCCCCCCTCACCCTTCACTCTTCACCCTTCACTTTTGCCGTCCCCTGCTCATCTGCAGAAAGTTCCGTAATATATCCTTGCCGCCAACGGTCAGGATCGACTCGGGATGGAACTGCACCCCCCAGATGGGGAATTCCCGGTGCTTAAGGCCCATGATGTGGCCATCGTCAACCCAGGCCGTCACCTCCAGGCAGTCGGGAAGGGAGGCCCGCTCCACCACCAGGGAATGGTAGCGGGTCGCCTCGAAGGGGTTATCGAGCCCATTGAAGAGCCCCTTGCCGTCATGGTGTATCCGGGAGGTCTTGCCGTGCATCAGGTAGTCGCAGCGGATAACCGTGCCGCCGAATGCGGCACCGATGGACTGGTGGCCGAGGCAGACGCCGAACAGGGGTATCCTGCCGGCAAAATGTCGGATCGTCGCCATGGAAATGCCAGCTTCGACCGGCGTGCACGGTCCGGGGGAGATGACGATCTGCTCAGGTCGCAGGTGCTCAATCTCGTCCAGGGTGATCCGGTCGTTGCGGAAGACCCGCACCTCCTCCCCCAGTTCGCCGAAATACTGGACCAGGTTATAGGTGAACGAATCGTAATTGTCGATCATCAGCAGCATGTGGCTTCCTTTGGAAGAGTTCGTGGTTCGAGGTGCGAGGTTCGAAGTTGAAACCCTTCCATACTTTGTACTGCAATTATTCCAGGCCTCGCTCCACTGTTTCTATGGCCTTGACCACAGCCATGGATTTGTTGACCGTCTCCTGGTATTCGGCGGCGGGGACCGAGTCGGCGACGATACCGGCTCCCGCTTGGAGGTGCACCATGCCGTCCTTGATCACCAGGGTTCTGATGGCGATGGCGAGGTCCATGTTGCCGGAGAAGGAGAAATAGCCGACGGCGCCGCCATATACTTCCCGCCGCACCGGCTCCAGTTCGTTGATGATCTCCATAGCCCTGACCTTTGGGGCACCGGAAAGGGTACCGGCAGGAAACGTCGCCCGCACCACGTCGAAGGCGTCCTTCCCCTCAGCCAATTCCCCCTGGACATTGGAGACGATGTGCATAACGTGGGAATAGCGCTCCACCACCATCAGCTCCGAAACATTGACGGTGCCTGTCCTGCAGACCCGTCCCAGGTCGTTTCTCCCCAGGTCCACCAGCATGACATGCTCGGCCCGCTCCTTGGGATCGGCCAGCATTTCTTCTTCCATGGCCAGGTCTTTTTCGAGGGTCTTGCCCCGCGGCCGCGTGCCAGCAATGGGGCGCAGTTCAACGCGGTTGGCCTCCCGGCGCACCATGACCTCCGGCGAAGCCCCGACCACCAGAGTATCGTCAAGGCGGAGAAAAAACATGTAGGGTGAAGGATTGAGGGTTCGCAGCACCCGGTAGATGTCCAGCGGATCTACGGTAAGCTCGGCGGAAAAACGCTGGGAGAGCACTACCTGGAAAATGTCCCCGGCCCGTATATATTCCTTGCATTTTTCCACGGCACCTTCGAAGGCTTCCCGGTCCATGCCCGACTTGAAGGAGCTTTTCTTTTTTTGGGGGGAAACTGCGGGGGCCGGAAGCGGCGTTTTCAATTTCTCGATGAGTGCGTCGATCTTTGCCGTGGCCTCTGCGTAGGCAGCCTCCACCGTCTTGCCGCTGTCCAGATGAGCGTTGGATACGACCTTGATCTTTTGGCTGACGTTGTCGAAGATGAGGATGGTGTCGGTGATGACGAAGTAGGAATCATACGCCCCGATGAGAGCCGGCTTTCCCGTCGGCAGTTCCTCGAAATGGCGCACCATGTCATAGCCTAGATAACCAACCGCCCCGCCGAAAAACCGGGGTATGCCGTCGATCATTACCGGCTGGTACCGACCGAGATAATCCCGGACGAAGTTCAGGGGGTCGGCACAGGCCTGTTTTCGCCCGATCCCCTCTTCGATGATTTCCACTGTATTACCCATGGTGCGGATGACAACGGAAGGATTGGAACCGAGAAAGGTGTAGCGTGCCCATTTTTCCCCACCCTCGATACTTTCCAGGAGGAAGGCGTATCTGCCGTCGTCAATCTTCTTGAAGGCGCTGACCGGGGTGTCGAGGTCGGCCATGATTTCCCGGTAAACGGGAATAAGATTGCCGTTTGCGGCAAGGGTGCGGAATGCGGCTAAATCGGGGTAGTACATGAAAGCCCCCGTGGACAGGGTGAGTGGGTGATGTGGTTACGGATAAAAACGGAAAGGATTTAAATAGCATAGCAGCAGGAAGGTGTCAAGAAATGGGGACCGAAAGGGGCAGGGTAAAGTAAAACACCGCCCCTTTGCCCACATCACCCTCAGCCCATATCCGGCCGCCGTGGCGATTGATGATGCGCTGAACGGTAGCAAGGCCGATGCCGGTTCCCTCGAATTCACTTTCGTTGTGAAGCCGCTGAAACGGCATGAATAATTTGTCACAGTACGCCATATCGAAACCGACACCATCGTCCCTGACGAAAATTATCTGCTCGCCGTCCTTGATCATGCTGTCGAATTCAATGACTGCTTCATCCTTTTTCGAGGTATATTTCCAGGCATTACCCAGCAGGTTCTCCATGACAAGCCGTAGCAGGTTTCTGTCGCCAGTGACGAAGATATCACCTTTGCTCTTGAAGGCAACTTTCCGCAGTGGCGCCGTATCTCTGAACATCTCCATGATGGAACAGGCCATCTCGGTGAGATTGACAGTTTCGTGCCTCATCTCCTTGCGGGATACCCGCGAAAGATCGAGAAGGTCGTCGATCAGGGCACCCATACGGTCCGTCGCGGCGCAGATGCGCCGAAGGTAGCTCCGCCCCTGCTCATCCAGGGATTCCAGGCAATCTTCAATAAGCGCCTGGCTGAAACCGTTGATGTGACGCAGCGGCGCGCGCAGGTCGTGGGAGACCGAATAACAGAAAGATTCCAGCTCCTGGTTGGCGGCATCAGCCTCAAGAGCATGGAATTTCAGGTTTGCCTGGGCCTGAGACAAGGCATCGAGCATGCCGTTTATGGCACAGGCGAGATCACGAATCTCATCATTACCCGTGGTCGAGACACGCCCGGTAAAATTGCTGTCGATCCCTATGTCCGCCACGCCTTTGCTCAGGTTGCCCAGCCGGGAGATCACCAGTTTGTCGAGCAACAAGAGAAAAACGATGGCAAAGACTGTCCCGATAAGGATCCAGGATAACATGAAAAAGCGGATGGTGGCCCTGCCCTCGCCAAGAATGTCGCGCGCCGTCTCCACACGCAGGAGGAGCGCCGGCTTGCCGTACACATCCTTCAGCACGGTGTAACCGGCTATTCTCTCCGAATTGATTGGTCGGACAAGCAACGGTTTCGTTCCATCAGCCAGAAGCGACGATGCCTGCCGCAAATCGGGCCGCTTCTGAGCATGGTCCAGCGGAAGCATCATCAAAGACAAATGGGTCGTTTTCTGCAGATGGTCGATCTCCTGCGCGTCGAGAAAACGGCCGACGATGAGAGATCCGCGCACAGGGCCTCTGAATTCACTGGTGAGTATCGGGCGGGAAGCGAGGAGTAGAATGCCCTCAGGCAGCGTGACGATGCCGGAAACGGAGCCACCGGTATCCCTGTGGTGAACAAGGGGATTATCCGGGGTAATCTGGCGCAGAAAGCTTTGGGGAAAGGGGCTGGCGGTACCGGTCAGCCGGTTGACTGACTTGGCATAGACAATGTGGCCGGAGGAATTAACGAACAGCATGAGGCTGATTTTCAGGTTGGCGAAAGCGGAATCAGCGAGATTCTTTTTTATGAATTCTTTATTAGCATTCTCAATGAAGGCATAGGCGTCGTCCCAGCCGGCATAATCGCCTGCCGTGGCATTGATGGTGTTCAACTCTGCCGCAAAGGCATCTTTTGCTCTGTCAATGTTTTTCCCGACTTCCTGCTCTTCCAGCGAGGAATAGCTATTGAGCAGAATCTGGTTCGACGTGACACAGAGAAACGCCATAAGACCGGCTAAGGTGAGACAGATGACCAGCAGGCTTTTTTGGCGTAATCTCATCCGCTACTCTCGATTGACTGTAGTCAAGCTCGGGGGCAAGAATGTTACAGGTTCTCCTCCCCTGCTCAGCACATGAATCAGGAGCGCAAGCAATGATGGTGCCCAATCAGCGTTTACAACGATCCGGGCCGGCTTAAGGAGCGACGTCTACCTGTGGCAGGGTAAAAAAGAAGGAAGCACCGGTTCCGACCTCCGCTTCACCCCAGACCTTGCCACCGTGGCGGTGAATGATGCGCTGGACGGTGGCAAGCCCGATGCCCATCCCTTCAAAATCGGCATCGCTGTGCAGCCTCTGGAAAGCACCGAACAACTTGTCGGCATATTTCATGTCAAAACCGACCCCATTATCCCGAACGAAAAATATCTGCTCTCCATTCTTGGTCACGGTGTTGAATTCTATGGATGCCTCATCGTTCTTGGATGTGTATTTCCAGGCATTGCCCATGAGGTTCTCCATGACAATGCGGAGAAGGTTACGGTCACCGTTGACCTTGATATCGGCGGCGCACCTGAAGGCGGCGTTTCTTTCGGGAGCCGTTTCCTTGAACATTTCGATGATTGAGCAGGCCATCTCACTAAGATTGACCTGCTCATGCTTCATTTCGTTGCGGGATACCCGGGAGAGCTCAAGGAGTTCGTCGATCAGAAGTCCCATGCGATCGGTCGCCGCGCAGATGCGCCGCAGGTAATTCCGCCCCTGGTCATCCAGGGATTCAAGGCAATCCTCAAGAAGTGCCTGGCTGAAGCCGTTGATATGGCGCAAGGGCGCGCGCAGGTCGTGGGAAACCGAGTAGCAGAAGGATTCCAGCTCCCGGTTCGCCGTTTCGAGCTGCAGGGTACGCTCGGCCACTCGTTGTTCCAGTTCCTCGTTCAAACGCCGTATCTCTCCATGGCTCTTGGACAACTCGTCCTGGCTGTGCAGATACTCGTCGATCTGCTGGCGGAGTTCCTCTTCGATGGAGGTCAGCTCCTCGTTGCGCTCCATCAACTCCTCTTCACGCTTGTTTATGGCATCGGCCATGTAAAAGAACGTTGCCGAAAGGGCCTCGATCTCCCGAAATTCACCGGGGACCGGAACCAGGGAATAGTCTCCTCCGGCAAGTTTATGGGCATTGGTCATTAGCCGGTCCAGGGGAAGGAGAATCTTTTTCAGCCCCCATGATGCTGCCAAAACAGAAAACGCCAGGGCTGCCAGAAGACCGTACATGAAGATTTTTTCGGCTTTTCGCACCGGAGCATAGGCCTCATCCACATCATGGGCAACGACCACAAGCCAGCCGGTTTCGGGAATCTGTACCGCCGTTCCTTCTTTCTCCTTGCCGAGAAAGGTGTAGCGGTAGGTGCCGAAGCGGCCGGCAAAGGCATCCTTGATGATAGGAAGGTTGTTCAGGTTGAACTGCTGCCGAACCAGCCTTTCTTCGGGATGGGCGATGACATTGCCGGCCCTGTTGACCACGTAGACATAACTGTATGAGGTATGGTCCAGTTGCTTGGTGATGGAAGTCAGCTCCCTCAGGTTGACGTTGGCGATGACCAGTCCGCCGCTTATGGGAACGGACACGGCAACGGTGGGTTCACCGCTGATGGGCGAAATGAAGGTCCCCGACCAGTAGGGTCCCCCCTGCCGGTTTGCCTTACGGTAAAATTCCTGGCCGGACAGATCGATACCCAGGTAATTTTTCGGGATCATTCCCGAGATTTTCCGATGGCCCAGGTGGCTGATCCTGCCCCGTGCATCCAGAATAAAAATGGATTCGAAGAATTCATCAGCCGCAACTTCCCCATTAAGGACCAGGTCAAGATCGGGGCTCGTTCTCAGCCGGGAATCTCCATCCAGCTGTCCTGCCAGTTCCTGGACAATCTTCAGCTGGCCGTCCAGATGGCTGTTCACTTCACCGGCGACGGCAGTTGCCAGGTTCTTGTTCTGGCGTGAGATATCGCTGCGCAGGTCCTGGAAAAGAAAACGATCGGCGATCATACCCATGAACAGGGTTGGAATAAGGACAATCAGCAAGGCAATCAACAGCAAGGCATTCTTCAGGGTAATTTTTTTCTTCACGTCTTATTTCACTCTCTGAAAGGAACCGTTTTTTACCACCATAAGAAAAGGTGACTCTTTGGGGTCGCCGAACCTGTCTATCACTATTTGATCCTGCAATCCATCGAAATGCACAATGGAGAGAATGGTTGACTTCAGCTTCTTCGGGTCGCTGTCGCGGGCCAGAGCGGTAAAAACCACCCTTGCCGCATCATAGGCATGGACTGCGGCAAAGGTGGGATCGCGGCGAAATCTTTCCCGGTAGTTTCTTCTGAAAGCCAGGTATGCCGGGTTGGTGCTGTTGCGGTCGAAGGTCTGAAAGAAGGTGATTCCCTCTACTGCCCGCCCTCCCTGGCTCAGCAGATCGTCTGTGGTCGCCCATTCGGAAACGACGACCGGGATGCGGGAGCCAGCCCTGCGCAAGTGCTGGCAGATCATTGCCGTGTCCATGGCGCCGGCGATGATGAAGAGTCCCTGGGAACCGTCGCTGGCGATCTGCGCGGCCAAGCGTGGATAATCAGCACCCCCACCTCCCTTGAAGGAAAGCCCCTGGACGACCCTTCCTCCCAGTCTGCGGTAGTCTTCGCTGAAATATCTGTACAAGCCCAGGGTATGCGCTTCGTTGGTGCTGTCATAAATGACGGAAACTGAGCGAATGCCCATTTTTTCAATGACATGGGTGGAGAGCAGCTGCGCTACTTTCCTGCTGGGAGGATACACCCGGAGGAAAAAATCGTCGATGCCGGTCAGGTCGTTGCTGCCGGTGGTGGGGCTCACCATTACCAGCTGTGCAGGGTTGGTTACGGAAAGGCCGGCTACCGACATGACACTGGTCATGTGACCGATGACGGCAACGGCACCTGCCTCAATCAGTTCCCGGTCAACTTTCTTGGCCTGCTCAGGGTCCTGGGCATCATCCTTGGCCAGGAGCTCCACCTTCCGACCACGTATACCGCCGGCCGCATTTACCTCCTCCACTGCCAAAAGGGCGCCGTCACGGCCGGAGATTCCCAGGTCGGCAAATTTTCCGGTCAACGGCCCTGCGTAACCGAGGTAAATGGGTTGCTTGTTCCGACAACCCGACTGCAGCACCAAGACCGACAGAAGGGAAAACATCAAAAGAAGCTGCGGGAAAATACGAATGGTCATGCACCCCCCTTCCCGTGGACTCATACTACTAGTTACATGTCGGCTATGCCCGGCGAAAATTGAGCCATCATATAATTTTGTCAGTTAATTGTCCATAATTAGCGCTTTTAATAAGCCGGGGAGGCCACTACAGCAATTTACACCTTGAAAATTGCACCGACAATGATTAGGTTGTTGCAAACCGACTCTACTTTTGCACAAAGGAGAACCACCGTTCATGACCAAGAGCACGAAAAAGTTCGAAACAGAAGTACAGCAGCTACTAGACCTGGTTATACATTCCCTCTACTCGAACAAGGACATCTTCCTGCGAGAGCTTGTATCCAACGCCTCAGACGCCATCGATAAAATCAAATTCGAGTCCCATTCCAACATGGACCTTCTGGAAGGCAACGCCGACTGGAAGATAAAGATCATCCCCGACAAAAACGCCGGCACCCTGACCATCCGCGACAATGGTATCGGCATGAACAGGGCCGAGGTGGAAGAAAATATCGGCACCATTGCCCGCTCCGGCACCCGCGCCTTCATGGACGACCTGAAAGGGAAAAACCTTGCGGACAACCCGGAGCTGATCGGCCAGTTCGGCGTCGGCTTCTATGCTTCCTTCATGGTGGCCGACAAGGTGACCCTGATGACCCGCAAGTCAGGAGACAAGAATGCCGCCTGCTGCTGGGAATCCACCGGTGACGGCAGTTACACCATCGAAGACTGCGAAAAGGAGACCCGCGGTACCGACATCACCCTGCATCTGAAAGAAGAGATGAAGGAATATCTGGACGAATGGAAGATTCGCGGCATCATCAAGAAATACTCCGACTACGTCCAGTACCACATCGTCATGGATATAACCAGGGAAGAGCCGGTCAAGGGGGTGGACGGCAAAGTCATCGAGGGTGGCGGTACCATCGAAAAGACAACCGAAGAGACCCTGAACTCCATGAAGGCCATCTGGACCCGGCCCAAGAGCGAGATCAGCGAAGAGGAATACGAAGAGTTCTACAAGCATATTTCCCACGATTACGACAAACCGTTCCGCACCATCCACTACTCCGCGGAAGGAACCAGTGAGTTCAAGGCACTGGTCTACATTCCCAGCCATAAACCATTCGACCTCTTCATGCGCGACCACAAGAAGGGAATCCACCTCTACGTGAAGCGGGTCTTCATCACCGACAACTGCGAAGCGCTGGTTCCCGATTACCTGCGTTTCATGAAGGGGGTAGTTGACTCCAGCGACCTGCCCCTCAATGTCTCCCGCGAGATACTCCAGGAAGATGTGCAGATAAAACGGATCGAGAAGAACCTGGTGGGCAAGATCCTCTCCACCCTGGCGGAAACAAAGGGAAAAACCCCCGAAGACTACCTGAATTTCTACAGGGAATTCGGGCCGGTACTCAAGGAAGGAATCCACTTCGATTTCGCCAATAAGGAGAAGCTGCAGGACCTGGTCCTTTTCGAAAGCTCCAGAACCGACGAGGGGCAATTCGTTTCCCTGAAGGAATACGTGGCACGCATGCCCGAAAACCAGAAGGATATCTACTACATAACCGGCCCCTCCCGCTCGGGCCTGGAAAATTCCCCGCACTTGGAGATATTCCGCAAGAAGGGCTTCGAGGTCCTCTACATGACTGACCCGGTGGACGAATGGGTGGTTCAGGCCCTCACAGAGTATGACGGCAAAAAGCTCCATGCCGTAGACCGGGGAGACCTGGAACTGGACAGCGAAGAGGAAAAGAAAGAGAAGGAAGCCAAGCAGGAAGAGGCAAAGAAGCACTACCAGGGGGTGCTGGATTATATCAAGGAGCAGCTGAAGGACAAGGTCAAGGAGGTTCGTTTCTCCAACCGCCTCACCGACAGCGCCTGCTGCCTCGTTGCCGATCAATACGGGCTTAACGCCAATATGGAAAAAATCCTCAAAGCAATGAATCAGGAGGTGCCCGAGTCGAAGCGTGTTCTGGAGCTCAACCCCGACCACCCGCTGATGCAGGTCCTGAACGGGCTTTTCGAGAAGGACAAGGACAATCCGAAGCTCGCCGACTACTGCGGTCTGCTCTATGACCAGGCCCTGCTCACAGAAGGTTCGCCCATCCCCGACCCACTCCGCTTCACCCGGCTCATTTCGGAGCTGATGGTGAAAGCGGCATAACATCAGCTAGATGACGCAAAAAAGCCGGGCCGATCGAAGTCGGTCCGGCTTTTTTTTGGTTTTTCTGGGAAGTTTCAGCGAAAGGCAGCCAGTCGCGACGTCGTCCGTTCGTCTGTCGCCACGACTGTCTTCCCTGGAAATTTCTGGAGAACCTTTCTATGCTGTTTTCAATAACTCGTCAAAGCCGGATCAGATCCTCGTGCTCCTCCTCATGGGGATTGATATGGATCATCACGTCCCCCACGTTGGAGAACCGGTCGAAGATGAGCTTCTTTACCTCTGTGGCAATGGCATGGGAACATTTGACCGTCATCTCCGGGTCCATGTCTAGTTTGAGATCGATGATGACATACTGGCCCGAACGGCGCCCCTTTATCTCATGCACATGTTCTACTCCCTGGACATCTTCGGCCAAAGCGGTTATGGAGTGAAGCATCTCCTGTGGTGGCTGGCCGTCCATGAGGTCATGGGCTGCGCCACTGAAGGTCTGGTAGCCGATATGGAAGATGAAGAAGGAGGTGAGGCCTGCAGCCAGCGGGTCCAGCACCTTTACACCGAAAAAAGCGCCCGTAACACCTACCAGGGTGGCAATGGAGGTGACGGCATCCTTGCGGTGATCCCTGGCAATGGCCATGACGGCAGGACTGCCGAGCCCCCCGCCCACTTTTAGGGAAAAACGGCACAGCCATTCCTTGACCAGTATGGTGATCAGGGCAGCCGCCACGGCGATCAATCGGGGCTCCTCGTAACCCCCGGCGGCAATCGTTTTTCCCGATTTATAGAGGATGCCGAACCCGGTGATGAAAATGACCAGCGACACCAGGATGGCGGAGATGCTTTCGGCACGGCCGTGACCGTAGGGATGCTTTTCATCGAAGGGTTTTCGCCCGATCCGCAGGGCGATAATCGTCGTCAGGAGGGCGACGAAATCACAGGCACTCTCTACGCCATCGGCAAAAACCGCTTCTGAATTGCCGAAGTGACCTGCCGCTATTTTCATCACCATAAGCACCGCGTTCATCCAGAATCCAAGCTTGATAACCCGGTCCGCCTCGTTGAAACGCTCAGTCCTTTGCACTAAATGCCCCCTGCCCTGCGCAGATCCTTCACCGTCAACTGCAGGGAACTTCTGCCATTCCAGTTATTTATAGCAGGGGAAAAGGCCAGGTCAATGCGATCTCCTGCCGCAGCCCTCCCTGCCATGGAAAAGGCGATGGCATCCAGTTTCCTGTTCCCGGTCTGAAGGCGCAGTTTCAAATGAGTATCCTTGACGATCCGGCTCTCCAGCACCCGTGCATCGCGTAAAAGGAACAACGGCTCCGGATTTCCCATGCCGAAGGGTTTCATTTTATCCAGTTCCCCCACGAGCTCCGGGGTGAGCTCCTCCGCCTTCAACTCGGCGTCCAGAAAAAGTACCGGTATGAGATCCTCTGCGGTAAGGAGACCGTCAGCAACCTGGTCGAAGCGCTCCACAAACTGTTCCAGCGTCTCTTCGGCAATGGTAAGCCCGGCAGCATGCCGGTGTCCGCCGAATTTGACCAAGTGCTCCGCACAGGCAGCGAGCGCCTCGTGCAGGTGAAAGGCGGCGATGCTGCGGCCGGAGCCTTTGCCGTTGCCGTCTTTCAGGGAGATGAGGATTGTGGGCCGGTGGTAGAGGTCCACCAGCCGCGAGGCGACGATGCCGATTACCCCGGGATGCCATTTTTCGGAGGCAAGTACAATACTTTTCCTGCCTTTGAAAACTGCATTCCCCTTCACAATCTTCAGGGCGTCGTTGAGTATCTCCCGCTCCACCGCCTGCCGCTCTACGTTGCCGGCATCGAGAGCGGCTGCCAGTCGTTCGGCGTTTCTCAAATCCTCCGAGAGCAGAAGCTCCACCGCCATGGAAGCGTTCTCCAGCCGTCCTGCGGCATTGAGCCGGGGCGCGAGACGAAAGCCCACTGCGCCGCACCCCACCTCCCCGGTTATGCCGGAAACCTTTTTCAACGCCTGCACACCTGGGCGTTTCGACTGGGCCAGCTCGACCAGACCGTGCTTAACCAGGATGCGGTTTTGGTCCACGAGCGGTACAACGTCGGCAATGGTGCCCAAAGCCACCAAATCCAAGTACTCCCGCAGTTTCGGCTCGTCTCGCCCGGAAAAGAATCCCCGGTCCCGGAGGCGGCTTCTCATGGCAATCGCCAGGTTGAAGGCAACGCCGACCCCGGCGAGAGACTTGAACGGGTAAGGGCAGCCTGCCCGATGCGGATTGATGACGGCGCAGGCATCCGGAAGAACATCCCCCGGGGTGTGATGATCGGTGATGACCAGGTCTACGCCGGCATCGGCGCAGAGTGTTGCTTCGGCCACGGCCGTGATACCGCAGTCGACGGTCACCATGACTCTGGCTCCCTGCCCCGCCGCCTTTCGTACCGCTTCGCCGGAGAGGCCATACCCATCCACCAGGCGATCGGGAATGATATAAAAGGCATCGATGTCGAGTGCCCGGAAAAAAGTCAGGAGCAGCACCACCGAAGTTATGCCATCCACATCATAATCGCCATGAATACAAACCCGTTCCCTGTCGGCCACTGCCTGCACAAGCCTTTCCACCGCAGCTTCCATGCCGAGCATGAGAAAAGGATCGTGCAGCCCTGCAAGGGTTGGAGCAAAAAAGGCAGCAGCGGTCGTACCGTCGCAGGAGACACGATTGAGGAGTAATCGCGCGAGAAGTGGGGATGCGATTCCTTCCCGTACCAGCCGCTCCACAGCTTCCGGCTCGCACTTTTTCAGCTCCCACTTTTTTTCCTGCAGATGATGCATCTTTTGCTCCACGGCATTTTTTCATAAAAAAACCCCGCCTGAGCGGGGTCAGATTGCTGACAAAGTCACAATCTCTAAGGCTGATCAAAAGTCCCAGGTGCAAGGCGCCCGAAACCTGAGGAGTGAGTCGTACTTAAGAGTACGCCGCAGCGACGAATGGTGAGGGCAACGCCGCAGATGGGGCTTTTTCATCAGCCCCAAAACCCCGCCTGAGCGGGGTCTTTGACTGCACCGGCAGTTATTTGGAGCCCGACTTGAGCTGGTCCAGCTGCAGTTTTATCTGTTGTGCGGTGGGGCTCGTGGAATCTAGCTCCAGGTAACGGGTCCAGGCTTTCACCGCTTTGTCCGGCTGTTTCAGGTCAGTGGCGTAAACGACACCAAGGTTGTAAAGGCTCTGCAGGTGTTTGGGGTCGATCTGCTGAGCTTTTTCGAAATTGGCAACGGCCTTGTCGAACCAGCCGATCTTCCGGTACATGATCCCCTGGTCCGTCAGGACATTGGTGTTGGTAGGATCGAGCTCCAGGGCCTTGCCGTAGGCATCGACAGATTTCTTCGCCTGATCTGTGTCAAAATAATCATTCCCCAGCTGAATCCAGGCCTGGACGTTTTTCGGATCGGCGGTCACTATTTTTTCAGCTTCGGCTATGCGCTGCTGGTAGTCAGTGGGAGAGCCTGACCCCGCCGGCAGTCCACCGCCAACGGGAGCGGATTCTTTCTTGGAACTGACGCTGAAGATGAGAAACCCGCCGAGCAGGCCGATAATCAGTGCGACAACAATGCCGAGTATGCTTTCTTTTTTCATGGAAAGGGCTCCTTATGCTTTGGCTGGACCGGGTTTTTTTTCCCACAGTGAAACAATCGGACTGGCCACAAAGATGGAGGAGTAGGTCCCGACGACAACCCCGACCACCAGGGCAAACGCGAAGTCATGGATTACCTCTCCGCCAAAGAGAAAGAGGGAGGTGGCGGCGAGGAAGGTGGTCAGAGAAGTGATGATGGTCCGGGAAAGGACTTCATTGATGCTCTGGTTGAAAATGGAAGGAACGGATTCCTTCAGGTTCTTGTGCAGATTCTCTCTGATCCGGTCGAAGACGACGACTGTGTCGGTGAGGGAATAACCGGCTATGGTCAGAACTGCCGTTATGAGCAGGAGGTTTACCTCCTTGTTGAGGACGAAAAAGACGGCAAAAATGGCCAGAACGTCGTGCATTGTGGCAATGACGGCTCCGACGCCGAATTTGTAGTCGAAGCGCCAGGCAATATAGAGGATGATGCCGAGCATGGAAATGGCGACGGCAATGAGGGTATCCTTACGCAGCTTGTCGCCGATGGACGGGCCGATTTCGGTGGAGCTCTCCACGACGAAGGGATTGGCGGCAAAATCCTTCTTCAGCGCCTCCTGGACCGTTTCCGAAAGGTTGCCGGTGGATTTCCGCATCTTGATCAGGAGCTTGTTTCCTTCCTTGATCTCCTGCAGTTCCACCTCCTTGATACCGTGGTTGGACAGACTGCTCCGCACGTGATCGATGGTTACCGGCGCAGTGAATTTCAGCTGCATTGCCGTCCCGCCGGAGAAATCTATTCCCATGTTGGCGGCTCCCCGGGCGATCTGGATGATGGCAACGAGGCCAATAATGGCGATAATGGCCGAGATGGCGAAGGATATCTTCTTCATCCCCATGAAGTCGATTTTGGTCTTCTTGATCAGTTCCATCGGTTCCTCCCTTATATGCTCAGTCTCTTCACCGTGGCCCGCTCCAGGAACAGATCGAAAATGACCCTGGTGGCAACAAGCGAAGTGAACAGATTGATGATGATACCGAGACTCAAGGATACGGCGAACCCTTTAACCGGGCCGGTGCCGAACTGGAAAAGAACGGCGGCGGTAATCAGGGTGGTCACATGGGAGTCCATGATGGTCAGAAAGGCTTTGTCGTAACCGGCATCCAGGGCTGCCCTGGGGGTCTTGCCGATACGCACCTCTTCACGGATCCGCTCGAAGATAAGCACGTTGGAATCGACTGACATCCCCACCAGGAGAACGATAGCGGCGATGCCCGGCAGGGTGAGGGTAGCGCCGAGGGCGGCAAGAGAGCCCATGAGGAAGATGATGTTCAGCACCATGCCGAAGTTGGCCACAAGGCCTGCCAGTTTGTAATAGATAGCCATGAAGACCACCACCAGGGCAACGCCGATCAGACCGGCTATGAGCCCCTTGTTGATGGAATCCTGTCCCAGGGACGGACCGACAGTCACGTTCTGGATGATCTTCACCGGGGCGGGGAGCGAGCCGGCCCGCAGAACGATGGCCAGGTCGGAGGCTTCCTTCTCCGTAAAGGAGCCGGAAATCTGGGCGCTCCCCCCTGAGATGCGCTCGCGGATTACCGGAGCGGAGTAGATGTTGTTGTCAAGGACGATGGCAAAACGCTTGCCCACGTTGGCCGCGGTAACCTGGTCGAAGAGCCGGGCGCCCGTAGAGTTGAACTCGATGGCCACATAGGGCTGGTTGTACTGGGAGTCAATCCGTATCTGGGCGTCGGTGAGCAGGTCTCCCGTGATCATCGCCTTCCTTTTCACCACCAGGGGTGTTTCGGAAACGGCGCCGGTAGTGGAATCGGTCTTCTTCTCGTATAGGAGCTCATCATCCTCGGGCAGGGATGAAGGAGTCGCGGTCGCGGCATTGATGTTCTCGTCCACCAGCTTGAACTCCAGCCGCGCCGTCTTGCCGATCAGCTCGATGGCCCGCTTTGGGTCCTTGATGCCGGGAAGCTGGATAACGATGTGGGAGATGCCCTCGCGCTGGATGACCGGCTCGGAAACGCCGAACTGGTCGATCCTGTTGCGGATGGTTTCCAGCGCCTGCTGTACGGCCTTGTCCTTCCTGACCTGGGCCTCTTTTTCATTAACCCTCAGCTGCAGATTGACAAAGCCCCCCTCTTCGAAAACGGGCAGAAGCTCAAGATCCGGATATTTTTTCTTGACCAGCTTCTGCACCGTATCGGCGGAGCCCCGGTCGTAGAGCACCAGCTGGACCCGGTCGGAACCGACCTTGCCGGCCCGCTTGAAGCGGATATTCTGGGCATTGAGGGAATCCTCAAGGTCCGTTGCAATGAGATCCAGAGAACCTTCGACCGCCTTCTGGGTCTCCACTTCCATAACCAGATGGCTCCCCCCCTGCAGGTCTAGGCCCAGATGGATCTTGTCCTTGGGCAGCACCCCCCACCAGGAGGGGAGCTTTGAGACCAGAGTCGGGGTCATGTAGAGGAAAGAAAGCAAAAGGAACGCGACAATCAGGCTGATTCGCCAGGTAAAACCCTTGCTCATGGATGAAGCTCCTTTCAGTTCGTCAAATCAGTCTTTTTTCAGGCTGGCGATGAAACCTTTGTTGATCTTGACGTTTACTCCTGTGGCAATTTCCAGGGTAACGATATTTTCATCGATGGCAGTTACCTTGCCGTGCAGGCCGCCGGCGGTGACGACCTGATCCCCTTTTTTCAGGGAATCCAGCAGGGCACGGTGTTCCTTGGCCTTTTTCTGCTGGGGGCGAATGAGAAGAAAATAAAAGATGGCAAACATGAAAATCAGCGGCACCAGGTTCATGAGAGCAGACTGTCCCCCTCCGGCAGTCGGTCCGCCGGCAGGTGTTCCCATCGCGAAAGCCAAACCAAACATTGTCAAACCTCCATTAATATATTGGAATCTTTCGTTCCCTTTGCGGGGGCGGAAAAAAATGCTAAGTGCAACCGTCCGTAGTGGATCTTTTTTTGTAAAACTCCTGTCGGAACCGGGGAAACCGATCCTCGGCAATGGCCTTTCTCGCCGCTGACATCAGCGAGAGGTAATAGTGCAGGTTATGCCAGGTATTAAGGCGTGACGCCAGTATTTCGCCGCTACGGAACAGATGCCGCAGATAGGCGCGGCTGTAATTCCTGCAAACGTAACAGTCGCATTCCGGATCTATGGGAAGCGTGTCTTCCGCATACCGTGCACCCTTGATGTTCAGCCTGCCGAAGGAGGTGAATACCATGCCGTTCCGGGCATTCCTGGTGGGCATGACGCAGTCGAACATGTCGAAGCCGGCATTGATCCCTTCGATCAGATCTTCGGGTGCGCCAATGCCCATGACATAGCGGGGTTTATCCGCCGGAAAGAATGGTGCCGAAAACTGCATCACCTCGTGCATGAGCGCCTTTTCTTCCCCTACCGACACCCCTCCCAGGGCATAACCATCGAAGCCTATCTCCTGCAATGCCGCGGCGCTCCGCTCCCGCAATTCGGGCATCATCCCCCCCTGAACGATGCCGAAGAGCGCCTGATCGTCCCGCCGTTTGGCATTCTTGCAGCGTAACGCCCAGCGCGTCGTCATCTCCATGGACCTGGCCACATAGGCGTAATCCGCCGGATACGGAGGACACTCGTCGAAACACATCATGATGTCGCTCCCCAGGGCCTCCTGGATGGCGATGGATGTCTCCGGCGAAATAAAATGATAGGAGCCGTCCAGGTGCGACTGGAACTTGACCCCGTCCTCCGTGATCTTGCGCAGTTCACCAAGACTGAAGACCTGAAATCCGCCGCTATCGGTCAGGATCGGCCCGTCCCAGTGCATGAACTTGTGGAGCCCACCGAGTCGCGCCACCAGCTCATGGCCGGGACGCATGTAGAGGTGGTAGGTGTTGGCCAGAATGATCCGGCTTCCCGCCTGAACCAGTTCCTCCGGGGTCATGGCTTTGACCGTCGCCTGGGTCCCCACCGGCATGAATATGGGGGTCTCGAAGCTGCCGTGGGGTGTTGTCAAGGAACCAAGCCTGGCAGAGCTCACGCTGCAGGTTTTTATGAGATCGAACGTAATGGCCGGCAAGTAAACCTTCAATGGATGAACATGGCGTCGCCGTAGCTGAAAAAGCGGAACTTTCTCCGTACTGCCTCGGCATACGCGTTAAAGAGCTTGTCCTTCCCGGCAAATGCGGATACTAGCATCAGCAGGGTCGATTCCGGCAGATGAAAATTGGTGATCAGGGCATCTACCGCCTTGAATTCATAACCGGGAAGGATGAAGATGTCCGCCTCCCCTTCCGTTGCCACAAGGCTGCCATCCGCGGCGGCGGCGTGCTCCAGAGCCCGGGTGGTCGTGGTACCGAGGGCAATGACCCGTTTCCCCGCCTTTTTGCGGTCGGTGACCGCCTGTGCCGTTGTCGCCGGTATACGGTAATATTCCCGGTGCATGCGGTGTTCGCGCAACTCCTGCACCCTGACCGGCATGAAGGTGCCGAGTCCCACATGCAGGGTCAGCGGCACGATATCGACGCCCCGCTCCCGGATCTGTTGCAATAGACTCTCGGTAAAATGGAGTCCTGCGGTGGGCGCTGCCACAGCACCCCGTTCCCGGGCAAAGACCGTCTGGTAACGTTCTCCGTCATCGGTACGGGCGGCACGGCGTATGTACGGAGGAAGGGGCATGTTGCCGATTCTGTCGAGACGGTCGAGAAACCCCTCCTCGGGAGAAAAGGAAACAAGCCATGAATCCTGTCCGTCACGTTCCACGATGCGGGCCGTCACCCCCTCTGCCAAATGAATGGACGATTCGGGAACCGGAGGTTTGGATGATTTTATCAGGCATTGCCACACCTGGCCCGCTCCGGGCCTGCGCCTGACCAGGAATACCTCCGCCTTGCCGCCGGTTTCCTTCCGTCCAAGGAGCCTGGCCGGAATCACTCGAGTGTCGTTGATAACAAGCAGGTCCCCCTCGACGAAAAGACCGGCCATATCGGCGACAACTCCTTCACCGATCTCGCCGCTCCTCCGGTCTAGGGTCATAAGGCGGGCCGCTTCCCTCTGCTGCGCAGGTTCCTGCGCTATCAACTCCGTCGGGAGATGGTAATAAAAATCCTTAAGCTGCATGGTTAGTTTGCCGGTATCTTTTCCAACCGGGTGCCCGGATAGTAATAGGAAAGGATCTCCCGGTAATCGAAACCGTCGCCTGCCCGCTGCTTGGCCCCCCACTGGCAAAGGCCGACCCCATGGCCGTAACCGATACCGGTGAAGGTTATTTCGTCAGCCTGACCCCGGATTTCGAAATTGGTGCTTTTGATGGTGCTGTATCCCACAGCCTTACGGAAATTGACGGCACTGGCGATCAAACGTCCCTTTGCTGATACAATTACTAAATCCTGCAGACGTCCGCTCCGGTTACGACGTCCGGGCCTGATCTCCCGCAGGCCTGCCGCCTGAAACCCCGCGTTTTTCAGGAGAGACTCCAGTTTTTTCAACGGAATGGTCTGCTCCCATCTGACCGATGGTGCAGGAAGGCAGTATTTGCAGTCGACACCGGTAAGATATGGAACGGCATTTCCCCAGACATTCTCGGCAGCCTCCGTGTGCCCGCCGCAACTGGAATGGTAGAAGGCCTGAATGACGGCGCCGGCGTAGGTAAGCACCTCGCCGGCTGTCTCCCTTACACCGCGGATCGCCCGGCTGTCTTCGATATCGCTTCCTTCGTAGACCTGATCCATGACGCTGGATTCCAGATGGTACAGGGCGTTTCTTCGGGCAGCTTTCTGATAAACGGCATAGGAGCGGGCGATGACCGCCTGCGCTTTTACGGCCTCAATGGGCCATTGGGAAGATATTTCGCAGTTGATCAGGCCGACCAAATAATCTTCAAGGGGAAGTTCGTCAACAACCAGCAGGCCCCTGTCGGCAGGGAGAATCTCCAACACGCCCCGATACCCTTTGCCGTTGACCAGGAGGGAGGCTGGGGCCGTTGCCTTCAGCCCGCCGACCTTCCTGTTGTTTACCGCAATGCCGTCCCGGGTTCTTTTCACCTGGATCGGCGTATCGAGCCGCAACGGCTGTCCGTTGCCGTCCATGAGCAGAATGCCGCTCCCTTCAAGCGTCAAATTCTCGACCCCCTTGAGAACCGCCACCCGTATGGTTTCAGGCCTCATGTCAATACCGAGGACTGCCGCCGGAAAAAAGACCAACAGGATTATGATGCTGAAAATTCTCAAGGAGTTACCTTTGATACGGCCGTTAAACTGGTCGATAAGACCATAGAACATGGGCTAAAGTCAATAATTTTATGATTCCAATGAGCCTGATTTTACTTGACGCTTGGCAAGCGATTTGCTTATTCATTAAAGAAACACGGGGCACCAGGACATCGACCGGCACTCCCGAAACCGGCTCACCACCGTCACGGCCCCTTCTGTCGGCACGGACCACGACAGCCACTGTAAACGCCGCTAATACTGCCGATGGGGAACAACCGGTAGCCCCGGAATACTTCAGTAAGTCCATCCCTGGACAAAGTAGACCTTGTAAATGAAGAGCAACTAACCGTCAAATCACATAAGTCCGTCGGCAAAATGAGAACGGAAGCAGTCATGAGTAAAAAAGTAGATAGATGATCAATTCTCTCAAGATAAAAATAATCGGGCTGATCACCCTTACCATCATAGGCATCGTTTCCCTTGTCTCCTACATTGCCTATCGGCACCAGAAAGAGATGCTCTACGACATGGCCACGTACAACACCAGCGTGTTGAACGAGACGGTGAAGAACAGCATCAGCGATGCCATGCGCTCCGGCCGCTCCCAGGAGATCAGCGCCATTTTCAGCCGCCTCCGTTCAAAGGAATTCATCTCTAACCTGCGCATCGTCGACGAGTCGGGAAAGATCATCAATTCTGCAGATCAGGCGGAAATCGGCCATTTCCTGCCGGAGCGCGAACGCCAGGAGCTGAAGAGCAACTTTCAACAGAAGTTCACCCTATCCGAGAACCGGCAGGTTTTCCATTCCTTCGCCCGCATCGCCAACAATCCCCTCTGCTACAAATGCCACAGTCCGAGCCTTAAAACCCTCGGTTTCCTGGAAACTGAACTATCAATGGGATATATGGAGCGGTTCCTCGACAGGGAAAAACGGACCGCCGCCGTTTCGACCGTCCTGATCATAGCCATGATCATCGTTGTCGTGTCCATTTTCCTTATATTCTACGTGGACAAACCGATCAGGAAGCTCATTTCCAATATGGAAGCGGTGGAAAATGGGAATTTCGACCAGCGTACCATGATAACCAGCAGCAACGAAATGCGAATTCTCTCCCAGAGCTTCAACCGGATGGTCGAGCGGTTCCAGGACATGATGGAGACAAATATCAACCATGAACGGGAACTGGCCCGAGCCCAGGAAAAACTGAGCCACCACCGGGAAACCCACCTGATGAACCAGAAGTTGGAAGAGCAGATCAAGGAAATCGAAAATCTCAATATCACCCTCGAAGAACGAATCGAGGAAATAGAAGAGGCAAATTACAAGATCGCCGACCTGGCCGGGGAACTGGAAGACAAGAACACCACCCTGGAAAATGCCGTCTCGAAACTATCCACGCTGTACAAGGTCGGTCTCGCCATAAACTCCACCATGGAAACGGAGAGCCTCTTCAAGCTGATTGTAAGAACCAGCATGGATACCCTTCGCGCCCAGATCGGCTACATTATCCTCTATAACATGGAACGGCACGAGATGGTCATCACGACCCTGATCGGACACGAAGGGCTCTCCCCGTCAGGCACGGTACTGCCCATGACGCCGTCCAGCGTATCCAGCTGGGTTATCGAAAACGGAAAGCCGCTCCTCATTGCCGATATCAACCAGGTTCCCGAATTCGACCGTCTCAGTTCCATGGGCTATGAGCGAAAAACGCTGATCTGCGCGCCTCTCATCGTCAAAAACGAGATAATCGGTACCATTACCGTCGTCAACAAGATCGACAATTCCACCTATAATCACGAGGAACTGGAACTCTTTTCAACCATTGCCGCCCAGGCAAGTATCGCCATCAAGAACGCCAAGCTATATGACGAGCAGCAGAAGACCTACCTGAATACCATACAGGCTCTCGTCTCCGCCATCGAGGCCAGCGACAGCTACACCCGCGGCCATTCCGAGCGGGTTACCTACTATAGCCTGGAACTGGCCAAAAAACTGGAGCTGCCCCAGGACAGACTGAAGGTCATCGAAAGGGCCGCCATTCTCCATGACATAGGTAAGATCGGCATCGACCTGACCCTGCTGCACAAGGAAGGACGGCTGACGGCGGACGACATCAACGACCTTCAGCAGCATCCCACCATCGGCATGAAGATCCTGGAGCCGATCGAGTTCCTTCAGGACGTCAGGCTTTGCATCGGTCAGCATCACGAACGCTACGACGGCCATGGCTATCCCAACTCCATCCCCGCGGCGGAACTGCTGCTCGAATCGCGCATCCTGGCCATAGCCGACGCCTTCGACGCCATGACCTCCGATCGCCCGTATCGTAAGGCGCTGCCGGTCGAGGTGGCCATCAACGAGCTGTACAGCAATGCCGGCAGCCAGTTCGATCCCGAACTGGTGCCCCATTTCGTGGAACTTCTCAAGGACTCGCAATTCCAGAACAGCAGAGTCAAAACCGCAGCCACCGCTTGACCCGCCTACCTGCAGAACCCTCTCCCGCCGGGCCTTCCGGCGTAAACCATTTGCCCCTCCCGCCGAATCATGGTATAACAATCTGAAATTTCAGCTCATTTCCTGTTCGTTTCCAGCGGTAATCCCCATGTCAACTCTGCTTCAGGTAAAAAATCTCACCGTCACCTTCAGGGTTCCCCGGGGTACGCTCTGCGCTGTGGACAGCGTCAGCTTTTCCCTCGACCGGGAAGAGACTCTGGCCATTGTCGGCGAATCGGGCTGCGGTAAAAGTGTCACCGCCTATTCCATCATGGGACTGATTCCCTCGCCCGGAAAAATTGCCGCCGGAGAAATCGTCTTTGCCGGCCGGGACCTGCTTAAACTCGATGGTGAAGAAATGCGCAAGATCCGTGGCGACCGGATCGCCATGATCTTTCAGGAGCCCATGACCTCGCTCAACCCGGTGCTTTCCATCGGCAATCAGATCATGGAAGGGCTGCGGCTTCACCGGGGGCTCTCCCGGCGGGAGGCCAGGGAGGTGGGCATCGGCCTGCTGGAACAGGTGGGAATCGGTTCCGCTAAAGGGAGATTCGATGAATATCCGCACCAGATGAGCGGAGGGATGCGGCAACGGGTCATGATCGCCATGTCCATTGCCTGCAACCCGGAGCTTCTCATCGCTGACGAACCGACGACGGCGCTGGATGTGACCATTCAGGCACAGATACTGGAGCTCATGGACCGGCTGAAAAGCAAAAATCGCATGGGGCTCATCCTCATCACCCATGATCTGGGAATCGTGGCCGAGCGTTCGCATCGTACGGCGGTGATGTATGCGGGAAAGATCGTCGAATACGGTCCGACACGTGAGCTATTCCATAACCCGGGGCATCCCTACACGGAGGGTCTGCTCAGGTCCCTGCCCCAGGACGCCAGGCCTGGCCAGCCACTGCATACCATCCCCGGATCGGTTCCGGATCTCCTGGTCCGCCAGCCCGGCTGCGGCTTTTGCAACCGCTGCCCGGCAAAGGACTGGCAGTGCGAAACAGCTGAGCCGGAAATGAAAGAAATTGACAGCGGCCACTTTGTCCGCTGCTGGAAGGTTCGATGAACGACCTCATTACGGCAACATCCCTGGTCAAACATTTCCCGGTCAAAACCGGCCGATTCGGAAAGCCGCAGTTGCTCAAGGCTGTCGATGGTGTGGATCTGCGAGTCGGCAAGGGGGAAACCCTCGGCGTAGCAGGAGAATCGGGATGCGGCAAATCCACGGTAGCAAGACTCCTGATGGGGCTCATGCCCCCCACCTCCGGAACCATTGCCTATGAGGGCAAAAGCCTCAACCTCATGGACAGGGATGAGCGGCTCCGCTTTCGCAAAAGCGTGCAGATGATCTTCCAGGACCCCTTCTCTTCCCTTAACCCGCGCATGCGGGTGGGAGACATCGTCGGCGAACCGTTCACCGTACACGGGCTGGCGGCGGGCGCTCGCAAACGGGAGCTAGTCCTCGGCCTTCTGGCAAAGGTCGGCCTGTCGGAGGAGCATTTCTATCGCTACCCCCATGAGTTTTCGGGGGGGCAAAGGCAACGGATCGGCATCGCCCGCGCACTTGCCGTCTCACCCAAGCTGCTCATCGCCGACGAACCGGTCTCCGCCCTGGATATCTCGATCCAGGCTCAGATCATAAACCTGCTCATGGAGCTGA
Source organism: Geotalea sp. SG265 (assembly GCF_022808985.1). Classification (GTDB taxonomy): domain Bacteria; phylum Desulfobacterota; class Desulfuromonadia; order Geobacterales; family Geobacteraceae; genus Geotalea. The sequence continues at coordinate 270,765 of NZ_JAKZFT010000004.1, forward strand.
AACGGGAGCACGGGCTTTCCTTCTTCTTCATAACCCACGATCTCTCCGTCATCCGTCACCTGAGCGACCGTATAGCCATCATGTATCTGGGAAAGGTGGTCGAAACGGGCACGAGGGACGAGGTGCTGGACCGGTTTCTCCATCCTTACACCCAGGCCCTGCTCTCGGCGGTGCCGCGCATTGCCCCCGACAGAACAACAGCTCGAATCGTCCTGCAGGGGGACCTTCCTTCGCCGGTCGATCCCCCCGCAGGCTGCCCTTTCCATACCCGCTGTCCCTATGTGGAGGACATCTGTAGGACGGATCCTCCCCCCCTGGAGGAAAAGGAAGCGGCCCACCTGGCAGCGTGCCATTTCAGCACCAAGCTCTTCCGCTAATCAAAACCTTTTTTATTGACAAAAAATGATTTAATCTCTATAGCATTAGACGCTTTGCCATTGAGTATCCCAGCACCGGAGGCGATGTGGAATTCGACAAGACAAGAAATTTCGATATGGAAGCGGAAGTATTGAAGGTCCTCGGCCACCCGGTCAGACTGAAGATCGTTGCCGGGCTCTGTACCAAGGAATGTAACGTCAAATATATCTGGGAATGTCTAGGGCTGCCCCAGGCAACGGTTTCCCAGCACCTGGCGCTGTTGAAGAACAAGGGGATCATCGAAGGGAAGCGGGAGGGTGTGGAGGTTCACTACACGGTGGTGCATCCGCTGGCGAAGAAACTGATCGCCGTCCTCTGAAAAATACCTGCAATCTGCCATAATCCCCGCCCGTCGGGGATTTTTATTTTCCGCTCACGTCCAGTCCTTCAATTCTCAGTGACGGGGACCCGACCCCCCCGAAGAAGCGCAGATCGTTGCCGACCCCGGATACGTCATGGAACAGGTCGAGGATGTTCCCGGAAATGACGATCCCCTTGACCGGGTAGGCGACCATACCGTTCTCGATGAAATACCCTGCCGCACCCACGGAAAAATCCCCTGAAACCGGATTCGCGGTGTGCATCCCCATTACCGAGGTCAGGAGCACCCCCGTCTCCACCCCCTTGGCTAGGTCTGCCGTGGGGGTCACGCCATTTTCGATGAAGAAGTTGGTCACCCCCATGCGGGGAAGTCCCTTGACGCCGCCACGCACCGCATTACCCGTGGAAGCAACCCCATCCTTACAGGCACAGTAGCTGTTGTAAAGAAAGCCCTGCACCGCGCCGTCCTCGACGAGGACGGTCCTCTGACCTGGCACCCCTTCCCCGTCGAAGGGGGTAGTGGCCATTCCACCCGCGAGGAGCCCATCATCAACAATTATCATATCTTGGGCGAAGAGACGAGCTCCCTTCCTGCCGGCGAGAATCGATTTCCCCTTCTGCACGTTCTCGGCGAGGAAGGAGGACGCCAGCACCTCCAGCACCTCGGCTGCAACATAATTATCCAGGATGACCGGACATTTCATTGTAGCCATGGCGCGAGCACCGAGCATGCCCGACGCCTTGGCGGCGGCGTTTTTTGCGATAACCGCCACATCGATTTTGTCAAAATAGTTGCTGAAGCCAAAATCCCAGCCCATCTGGGAGTCACCGTCCTCTTCGGCCACGGCTGAGACACTGCAGGAAACGGACGTGCCACTGTAATTTCCCTCTACGCCTCGGGAATTCCTGATCAGCACCTCGTAGCGGGACTCACCGTAGCTGCTCTTGCGCACTTTCTTCATGCGCGGATCCTCGGCCAGGGTGAGCCGCTCGAGTTCAATGACACGGGAAATCTTTTCCTCCTCCCCGACGCCTGCCAACTTCTCATCCGCCAGACCGGACAGTTGCGGATAGGCTGCAGGTCCTGGGAGACAGTTGCATGCGTCCTTGGTCTGGAATTCGGCACCGGTTACAGCATTGGCCACCATCCGCTCCAGATCCTTGTCGTCCATGCTCGTGGAAAAGGAAAATCCCATGCCGCCGTCCTTGAGGACCCGGATGCCGACCCCCACCGGCTCGGAGCATTTGAAAGTGTCAACCTTCTGTTCCCTGACCTCGATGGAGAGATTGCGGGAAGCCCCGAGCATGATCTCGTAACCGTCAAGGGCACGGGCCTTGAGAAGCTTTTCTATTCTTGCCGCGTGAAGGTCGAAGTCCATATATTCTCCCTCAGAATTCAAGGATCATGGCAATTTCATCACAGTCGGGGAATTTCACGCACTTCATGCAGTCTCCCCAAACCTTGTGGGGGAGCTCCGACTTATCGACGACGTGAAAGCCTAATTTGGCAAAAAAATCGGGCTTGTAGGTGAGGCAGAAGACCTTCTTCAGCCCCAGTGCCCGTGCCTCGTCGATGCATGCCTGCACCACCTGGGTGCCGATGCCTTTCCGGCCGGCGTCGTCGGCCACCGCCACCGAACGGACCTCGGCCAGATCCTCCCAGACGATATGCAGGGCAGCGGTCCCGACAATGCGCCCATCGATCTCGAATATATTGAAGTCCCGAATGGACTCGTAAAGCTCTGCCAGGGAACGGGAGAGCATGTCCCCACGGGAGGCGTAGAAAGTCAGAAGCTTCTGGATTTCCTTGACATCACTGATCTCGGCTTTGCGCAGCATGGCGTTCCTTTCTGGCGGGTACCGCTTACTTCAGCGACTCCCCTATCAACTCACGGGCATGGTCAAGGGTGGTGTCGGTGATCTTGATGCCCCCCAGCATCCGCGCCACTTCCGCCACCCGGTCTTCCCGATCCAGGGGGGTAGCGGACGTCACCGTCCTTCCCTCTTCCACCTTCTTTTCCACCTTGAAATGGAGATCGGCGTAGGCAGCCACCTGGGGAAGATGGGTAATGCAGAGGACCTGCTGTCCCGCCGCCACCCGTTTAAGCTTCTCCCCCACGAGAGCCGAGGTTGCTCCGCCAATGCCCGTATCCACCTCGTCGAAAATCAAGGTCGGCACGTCGCTTTCCGGGTGGAGCTGTTTCAATGCCAGCATCAGCCGTGACAGCTCCCCTCCGGAGGCTATCTTGGCCAGCGGCTTCGGCGATTCCCCGGGGTTTGGGGAAAAGAGGAACTCGACGCGATCGAGCCCGCTTGACCTAGGCTGGGAGAGCCCTTCGAAAGCCACCTGAAAGCGGGCGTTCCTCATGGCCAGCTCCGAGAGCTCCTTCTCCATGGCCGCTGCCAGCCGCTCCGCCGCAGCGGAACGCTCCTCGTGCAAGGCCTCCCCTTTTGTCTTTACGGCCTGTTCCAACTCCCCGAGCCGCTTCACCAGCCCATCCCGGTTTTCCTCCCGCGACCGCAGCGTCTCTATCTCCCGGTCGACGGCTTCCTTGTAGGCAAGAATACCAGGCACGTCGGGGGCGTATTTCTTCTTCAATCTCTGGATTAGCTCCAGCCGGTCCGCCACAGCCTGCAGGCGCTCCGGATCGGCTTCGATCTTGGCAGCATAGGTTCTCAATGCAAGCGCCGCATCCTCCAGCTGAATAGAGGCCGCATCCAGGGAGGCCAGGCTGCCTTCCATGGAAGGATCGATGGCAATGACCTCGGCAAGGCGCCTTTTGACCTGGGCCAGCCGCCCGAGGACCGCATCATCCGCGCCGTACAATTCGACGAAAGCTTCCTGGCTATTCTGCAGGAGTCTTTCCCCATGGGAAAGCAGGGTCCGCTCCTGCTCCAGTTCCTCTTCCTCGCCGGGGGCCAGGGCAGCAGCGCCGATCTCGTCCGACTGGAAGGAGATTAGGTCCAAGCGATGGGCAGCGTCCCGCTCCCCTTCTTCCAATGCCTTGAGTGTACCATCAACCTGCCGGTATTCATCATAGAGGAGGGCGAACTCCCGGCGCCGGTCCAGGAGCCCCCCGTATCCGTCCAGGAGCAGCAGGTGGTTTTCCTGCTTGAGCAGGGTCTGGGCCTCGTGCTGGCCGTAAATGTTTATCAGCAGTCTGGAAATTTCCGCCAGGATAGCGATGGTCGAAAGCCCGCCACCGATGAAGACCCGGTTCTTGCCCGACCTGGAAACGACTCGCTTGATCAGGAGCTCCCCATCGCACTCGATGCCGATCCTCTCCAGCTCGGCCAGGATCGAAGGGTAGCCCGCCAGGTCAAAAATGGCTTCCACGGTCCCTTCTTCGGCTCCGGCACGAATGAGGTCAGCCGAAGCGCGGCCACCGAGAATGAGATTGACGGCATCGATGATGATCGACTTGCCGGCACCGGTCTCCCCGGTGAGGATGTTGAGCCCGCCGCGGAAGGAAACCGTCAGGTTGTCGATGATGGCGATGTTTTTGATGGAAAGGTCGGTAAGCATGAGAACCTGTTCTATGTTCTATGTTCTATGTTCTATGTTCTATGTTCTATGTTCTATGTTCTATGTTCTATGTTCTATGTTCAAGGTAAAAACATAGAACCGATTTTATCTTTCGCCCCATTTCAGCTTGGTTCGCAACACCTCGAAGTAATCCTTGCTCCGTGACTGGACCAGCCGGGTCTGATGCTCGGCCCTCTGGATACATATTTGATCGCCGTGTTTCAGCTCGAACCCCACCTGTCCGTCCAGAGTAAGGAATACGTCCTCGTTGACCGATTGCAGGGTAATGGAAATCAGGGCATCACCGGCAACGACAATGGGACGGTTAGTGAGGGTATGGGGGCAGATGGGGGTCATCAGCAGGCAGTCCAGCTGGGGGTGGACGATTGGTCCGTTTGCCGACAGGGAGTACCCGGTGGAACCGGTGGGTGTGGAGATGATCAGGCCGTCGGCCTTGAAGGTGGAAAGATAGCGGCCATCCACTTCCGTCTCCAGATCTATGATCCTGGCCAGAGCCCCCTTGTTGATAACCACATCGTTCAGGACCTGATGTCCTTCGATCTCCTCCCCCTCCCGATGAAGAGAGACGCGCAGCATCATCCGCCCGGAGACCTCGTAGTCTCCCTTGAGGCAACGCTCCAGGGCAGGATACATCTCCGCCAGGGTAATTTCCGTCAGAAATCCCAGGCTCCCCAGGTTGACCCCCAGGATCGGTACTTGCCGGTCTCCCACCAGGCGGGCCACAGAGATCAGCGTGCCATCCCCCCCGAGCACAACCACCAGGTCGGCCTCTTCCTGGATATCTTGCCGTTCCGCAGAATAGGCAGAGCCAACGTGCTTGGCAAGGTGAGATTCCACCATCGGCGAGAGTCCCTTTGCCACCAGCCATTCGATCAGCTCTTCCGCTATGCCCACGCAACGGGGGTCGTGGACCTTGGCGAAGATCGCTATTTTTTTCATGGCGCGAGCCTTTATCTATGGTATAAAAAATAAGGCTTTACTAGCACATCTCAACCACCATGTCCAATGGAAAGTCCACGGCAACCGCACTTCCGGACAGAGGGAAGCCTATGAACCAACAAGAAGCCCATCCGGCCCCCGAACTCGATAATCTCATCCTCATCATCAAGTCCTTCCTCGAACATATTGAATATACCCTCGGCAAAGACAAATATACTGCCACCAAATACGACGCCTTCAACGCCCTTGCCTATGTCGTGCGGGACAAGCTGGTCGAGCGCTGGCTCGACACCCAGCAGGCCTACTACAACAGCGACAACAAGCGAATCTACTATATTTCCATGGAATTCCTCATAGGCCGGTCACTGATCAACAGCCTGATCAACCTGGACATCCTGGAAGATTTCCGGGAAGCCATCACCTCTCTGGGGTACGATTTCGAGGAAATTTTCGACGAGGAGCAGGACGCGGGGCTCGGCAACGGCGGTCTAGGCCGCTTGGCCGCCTGCTTCCTCGATTCCATGGCCACCATGTCCATTCCCGCATACGGCTACGGCATCCGCTACGAATATGGCATTTTCAGGCAGAAGATCGTAGATGGTGCACAGGTGGAGCTCCCGGACAACTGGCTCCGCTACCGCAACCCGTGGGAGCTGGACCGCCAGGAACACCTGCATCCGGTGAAGTTCTACGGCCGGGTGATTACCACCACCAACAAGTTCGGCAAGATCGTGCACGAATGGGTTGACACGGAAGATGTCATGGCCATGGCTTACGACACACCTATTCCGGGCTACAGGAACAACACGGTCAATACCATGCGCCTGTGGAGCGCCAAGTCCAGCCGTGACTTCGACCTGAAGTTCTTCAACGAGGGGAACTACATCCGTGCCGTGGAAAAGAAGATGCAGACGGAGACCATCTCCAAGGTGCTCTATCCGGCCGACAACGTCATCGAGGGGAAGGAACTCCGCTTCAAACAGGAATATTTCCTCGCCTCGGCGACCATCCACGACGTCATCTACCGCTTTAAGAAGAAGCACACCGACTTCAAGCTCCTGCCGGACAAGGTGGCCATCCAGCTCAACGACACCCACCCCGCTCTGGCTATTCCGGAACTGATGCGGGTGCTCCTCGACCTGGAAAACGTGGCGTGGGACGACGCCTGGGATATCACCAGGAAAACCTTCGCCTACACCAATCACACCATTCTCCCAGAGGCACTGGAGCAGTGGCCGGTTTGGTTTTTCGAGCAGATCCTTCCCCGACACCTGCAGATCATCTTCGACATCAACAAGCAGTTCCTGGAAGAGGTGGCAAAACGTTTCCCCGGCGACAACTCCCGCCTGGCCCGCATGTCTATCGTGGAAGAGCACTGGGAGCGGAAGATCCGCATGGCCCATCTGGCCATCGTCGGCAGCCATTCGGTAAACGGCGTGGCAGCGCTGCATACCGAAATCATCAAGCACCAGCTGTTCCGGGATTGCCACGATATGTACCCAGAGCGCTTCAACAACAAGACCAACGGCATCACACAGCGGCGCTGGCTGAAGATGTCCAACACATCCCTTGCCGAACTGATCGACGACTATATCGGCGACGGCTGGGTCACCGATCTCTACGAGCTGCAAAAATTGCAGGCGGTCGCCGCGGACCCGGAATTCACCGCCCGCTGGCAGGCAGTGAAGAGGCACAACAAGGAGAAGCTCGCCGCCTACATTCTCAAGCACAACTGCATCGAAATCAATGTGGATTCCATCTTCGACTGCCAGGTGAAACGGATTCACGAATACAAGCGCCAGCTTTTGAACGTGCTCCACGTGATCACCATGTACAACCGCATCAAGGAAAACCCCGACGGCGATTTCGTCCCGCGCACCTTCATCTTCAGCGGCAAGGCCGCCCCCGCTTACGCCACGGCAAAACTGATCATTCGGCTCATCAACGCCGTCGCCGCCGTCGTCAACAACGACCCGGAAATCGGTGATCGAATGAAGGTTGTCTTCCTGGCCAACTACAGCGTCTCCCTTGCGGAAAAAATCTTCCCGGCAGCCGACCTTTCCGAACAGATCTCCACCGCCGGCACTGAGGCCTCGGGAACGGGCAACATGAAGTTCGCCCTCAACGGCTCCCTGACCATCGGCACCCTGGACGGCGCCAACATCGAAATCATGGAAGAGGTGGGGAGGGAAAACATCTTCATCTTCGGGCTGACTGCCGATGAGGTCGCCGCCACCAGGAGCAAAGGTTATAATCCCCGCGACTACTACAACAAGCTTCCCGAACTGCGCCGGGTGCTGGACCAGATTGCCGGCGGCTTCTTCTCACCCACCGCTCCGGACATCTTCCGCCCCATCGTCGATCTTCTGCTGAACCAGGGGGACTACTACATGCTTCTGGCCGATTACACCTCCTATGTGGCCTGCCAGGACGACGTGAGCAAAATCTACCGGGACCAAGCCGAATGGACCCGGCGGGCTATCATCAATGCAGCAGGCATGGGCAAATTCTCCAGCGACAGGACCATTGACGAGTACGCCCGCGACATCTGGGGAATCACCCCGGTCTGCGTCAAGGGCGCCGAATCCCGCCAGGGCGACCCCTCCACCCATGGATCTTTTTGACAAAAGGGCGGCGGACGACGCCGTAAATGAAGCCCCCCTCGCCGAGCGGATGCGCCCCCGGACCATTGCCGAGTATGTGGGCCAGGAGCAGCTCCTCGGCGAAGGAAAGCTCTTGCGGCGGCTCATCGAGAGCGACCAGCTCACATCCCTCATCTTCTGGGGCCCCCCCGGCTCGGGAAAAACGACCCTGGCCCGCATCATCGCCGGTGCCACCAGTTCCCACTTCATCTTCTTCTCCGCCATTCTCTCTGGGATCAAGGAGATCCGCGAGATCGTCAAGGAAGCGGAGGAGGTCCGCAAATTCCGAGGGAAAAGAACCATCCTCTTCGTGGACGAGATCCACCGCTTCAATAAGAGCCAGCAGGATGCCTTTCTTCCCTACGTGGAGCGCGGCGTGTTCACCATCATCGGCGCCACCACGGAAAATCCCTCCTTCGAGGTTATCGCCCCCCTCCTCTCCCGCTGCAAGGTGCTGGTGCTCAACACCCTGGGCGACGACGACCTGAAAAAGATCATCGTCAATGCCCTAACAGACCGGGAACGGGGTCTGGGAAACCTGGAGCTGACCCTCAACGACGAGGCATTGGACTACATTGCCGAGCAGGCGGGGGGGGATGGCAGGATCGCCCTGAACACCCTGGAAACTGCGGCCAGGCTGGCGGAAAAGGGCATGATCACCATTGAAGCCGCCCGTGAAGCCGTACAGAAGAAGCCGCTCCTCTACGACAAGGGGGGAGAGGAGCATTACAACGTCATCTCCGCCTTCATCAAATCCATGCGGGGCAGCGACCCTGATGCCGCCGTCTACTGGCTGGCCAGGCTGATAGAGGCGGGGGAAGACCCGCTCTTCATCCTGCGGCGCATGGTGATCCTCGCCTCAGAAGACATCGGCAATGCCGACCCCCGGGCACTGCAGGTGGCAGTCGCGGCACTGCAGGGGTTCCAGATGGTGGGGATGCCCGAAGGTCGCATCATCCTCTCCCAAGCTGTGACCTACCTGGCCACCGCCCCCAAGTCCAACGCCTCCTACCTGGCCATCGACGAAGCCCTGGCCGAGGTGCGCAAGAGCGGCGCCCAGCCGGTACCCATGCACATCCGCAACGCCCCCACCAAGCTGATGAAGGATCTGGGCTACCACGCCGGTTACCGCTACGCCCATGACCATCCAGAAGGCTACGTGGAGCAGGAGTACCTGCCCGAACGGCTCAAGGGGCGCACCTATTACCGGCCCGCCGGCTACGGTTACGAGAAGGCCATCAAAGAGCGGATGGAATGGCTGAAAGGGAAGAAAAGGGAGGAGTAATGAAAAAAATTGGCATCCTCACCAGCGGCGGCGACTGCTCCGGGATGAATGCCGCCATCCGCAGCGCAGTCCGCAGCGGTCTACGGCATAATCTGGCCATGATCGGTTTCCGCAAGGGCTATCTCGGACTGATGAAGGCCGACTACATCACGCTCGACTCCAAGGCGGTGTCTGGAATCCTCCACCGCGGGGGAACGTTCCTCCAGTCGGCCCGCTCCCCCGAATTCCGCACCCCGGAGGGACAGCAGCAGGCCCTGGCAAACCTGAGAAAGCTGGGGGTGGATGGTCTGATCATCCTCGGCGGCGACGGCTCCCTAACCGGCGCCCTGGCCCTGCACAACCTGGGCTTCCCCGTCATCGGCATCCCAGCCAGCATCGACAACGACATCCCCTACACCGACATGGCCCTGGGGGTGGATACGGCCCTCAACAACATCATCTACGCCGTCGACTGCATCAAGGACACCGCCAGCTCCCACGCCCGGGCCTTCGTCATCGAGGTCATGGGGCGCAATTCGGGATACCTGGCCAGCATCAGCGCCATTGCGGCCGGTGCCGAATACGCCCTGGTGCCGGAACGAGATTTCGACCTCTCGGAGATCTGCCAGCAGCTCCGCGCCCGCTACGAGGAAGGGCGCGACAACGCCATCATCATCCTCGCTGAAGGGGCGGGCAACGCCCACCAGATCGCCGACAGCATCAAGGACGCCATCGGCTTCGAAACCAGGGTCACGGTGTTGGGGCACTACCAGCGCGGCGGCGCCCCCACCGTCTTCGACCGACTCCTGGCAAGCCGCTTGGGGAAAAATGCCGTGGATCTGCTCCTGGAGGGGGAAAAGGGGCTAATGGTAGGCCTCTCCAACAACTCCATCATCACCACCTCCCTGGAAGACGTGGTCGAAGGTGAGAAGAAGCCGCACGACGAAATGCTTCGCCTGGCGGAGGTGTTGGGGATATAGCAGAGCCAGCTTTTACAATTCCAGATTGACGAAATCGAAGGCCTGTACAATGTCGGCAACGGCTTTGGAGCGGCAGTACTTGATGAATTCCCGGGCGAGCGGGGTCGGTTCACCTTTCGATACCAGGGTCAGGACGCGGATCAACGGATACGAGCCGTTGAGGATGGCGGCCTTGGTGGGAACTTGCCCGTCTGGAGCAATCATGCGTATTTTCCCCTGCTGGCTTGAGTAGCGGTAGGCTTCGCCGAAGGAAACATAGCCAATGGCGCCGCTGTTTTTGGCTACCGCCTTGATGGTGACGGTCGATTGGGCAGGAATTAGAACACCCTGCAGCTGCGCAACCGGGGTCTGCAGGTATTCGGCGACTATCTTGGTGGAAGATCGCCGGTCGTCCCTCAGTAATACCTTGAGCGGCTGATCGCCGCCGCCGAATTGCTTCCAGTTGCTTACCTTTCCGGTGAAAAGCTGCGTCAATTGCGCTCTGCTCAATTTTTTCACCGGGCTGCTGCTGGAAACGATGAAACAGATGGCATCCAGGGCAACGGGGAAAGCCTTCAGGTCCCGTTCCGTTCCCTGGAGCACCCGCGATACCATGCCGAGTGAATTCCTGCCGCTTCGGGTATCGCTCAAGCCTCTGGTCGAATTATAGCCCTGGACGGTTATGGTCACCCCCGGGTGCAGCCGCTCGAAGGATCTGGCCATTTCCGAGATGAGCGGCGCCATGGTTCCGGAGCCGGTAATGAGCAGTTTTCCGGAGAGGCGATCTGCCGCCGGTGAGTCGGAAACTGTAAAGAACAGCAGGGAAAAGAGAATGAAAAACGGAAGGAATGTGTACTTTGAAGGGGCCATGGCTTATCTCAACCGAAAAAGGAGAGTATCTCGTCGTGCCGGTCCAGCCGTGCCAATGCGGGCATCTGGGCCTTGTAGGCAATGAAGGGAACGCCTGCTGCCTCGGCGGCCAGACGATCAACATCGGAATCGCCAACGAAAAGGGCCTCTTCAGGTTCGATACCGTAAAATTCCAGAACCTTGAGAAGCGGGTCGGGGTAAGGCTTCGGCCGCGCCACTTTGGCCGCAGTCATTACATAGCTGAAGTAGCGGGAAAGATCGAAGGATTCCAGAACCATGTCCATGGAGGTGGAGCGGTTGGTACAGACAGCCAGATGGACCAGCGGCTGCAGCGCGGCCAAAGTCTCGCGGAAGTTCTCCTCCATGGACATGAGATGCACCAGGTCTCCGTAATTGATGGTCCCGGCAAAGGCCTGCGCCTCGGCACGGCGGTCGTCGCCGGCAAAGAGATAGGCCATGACATCGGCATTGGCATAGGTATGCAGCACCCGCATCATCTCGGCGTCATTGCGGTCCAGGGGGGGCTTGCCGAAATGGGCAAGGATCCGCTGGTAGAAGGCAAAGTTCGCCTCGAACGAATCGAACATCACCCCGTCGCAATCGTAGATGACCGCTTTATACTCCCTACTCCTCACTCCTCACCCCTCACAGTGCCCGCTTCACTCTTCACACCCTGCAGAAATTCCTCCCATTCAATGGGGAGCAGGTGCTTCTTGCGGTTGTTGCACTCCTTGCAGGCAGGTACCACGTTGCCCCGGGTGCTCTTGCCGCCGCGGATGACAGGCACGATATGGTCCATGGAGAGCTCATATGCCGGGAACCTGCCGCCGCAGTAGTGACAGATCCCCCGGGCAAGGCGGTTCTTCCACCACTGGGACTTGCGCAGTTCACGGGCCTTTTCCCGCTCCCGTTTTATTTCCTGTTCCGATACCTCGATTATGAACGACAAATTTTCCTACCTCCAGCCGCCAAGGCTGCCGCGGCTTCGGGAGTGAGTGACAGAGCGGCAACGGCGAGCGGACACCCGCCGGTTTCGAAAACTAATGCTTAAGTGGCAGCCTGCAACCAAGGTGAATACATCAATAGACACAGCAATGTCCGCAGTTGCAGCGACAGAACAAGCGGACGAAGCCGCGGCAGCCGCTTAGCCGATGGTGGAATACATGGGAGCAGCCTTCAACAGGACCGCCGGAAGTTTTCGATGGCGGCCCGGGCAAGCTCGTCGCAACGCTCGTTTTCCGGGTGGCCGTTGTGCCCACGCACCCAGATCCAGTGGATGGTGTGAATGCGGGACAGTTCCATAAGCCGCTCCCACAACTCCCGGTTCAAGACCGGCTCTTTCTTGCTGTTCACCCAGCCTTTCCGCACCCAGCCGCCGATCCATTCAGTCATCCCCTTGACCAGGTATTGGGAATCGGTGGTGAGATGAACCTCGCACGGTCGTTTCAGGGAACCAAGCGCCTCGATGGCGGCGGTCATCTCCATGCGGTTATTGGTGGTGTTGCCGTCGGCGCCGGACATTTCTTTGACGTTGTCCCCATAGCGGAGGATGCAGCCCCAGCCGCCGGCACCGGGATTGCCGCTGCATGCCCCATCACAGAAAATTTCAACTCTCAATGTAGGCCCCTTCCCTTTTTAGAAGGTCAGCTATGGCAGACATAACCCGGTCAACAATCAGCTGGTGGGTTTCCTTGCAGTCTTCCAATAGAAAGAAGTCGGAAAAATCCAGCTGGCTACCGAAAACAACGGTGGCTTGCTGGCCGACGCCGGGAAACTTCCAGCGGTTGAGACCGACCAGTGCCGTGGGTATCACCACCGGCCGGGTGTCATAGATAATCTTGCCGACCCCACGGTTCCCCTTGCCGAGGACACCGTCCTTGTGGCGGGTCCCCTCGGGGAAGAGCATGACCTTCTGGTCCTTGAGCAGATCGTTGATGGTTTTGCCGGCGCGAACGTCGCGGCCACGCTTGACGGGAAAGGCGCCCCACGAGCTGTAAAGCAGGCGCTGAAAGGGCTTGGCGAAAAGCTCCTCCTTGGCCGGAGCCCAGAGCATCTGCATTACATGCCGCCTGATCACCGCCCAGGGAAGGAAGATCGTTTCATAGGCGGAGATGTGGTTGGAGGCGATAAGAACTCCGCCGGAGGAGGGAATGTTCTCATCCCCCTTGATGCGGAAGTTGTTGACGGTGGATGCATAGAAACCGACCACATGGCAGGAAAACGTGACCCAGAAGCGGCGCAGGAATGAAACTTTCAAGGAAACCTCGTGTGTTGGATTAGCTTTAATTTATAGCACGATTGAACCAACGGGGGCAACTTTGAGTTGAATAGGAGGACGTGCAGCGGCAGGCCGGGCCATCTCAACTGAAGGTGAAATAAAAGGTAGCCCCTTTTCCCGGCTCACCTTCTCCCCAGATACGGCCGCCATGGTGCTTGATGATTCGCTCCACTGTGGCGAGCCCAATGCCGGTGCCGGGGAATTCATAGCGGCTGTGCAGCCTCTGGAAGGGTTTGAACAGGCTTCCTGCCTTCTTCATGTCGAATCCGGCGCCGTTATCCCGGATGAAATAGGTTTTCCGCTCTCCCTCTTCCATCACGCCAAATTCGATGCAGGCATCTGTACGTTTGCCCGTGTATTTCCAGGCATTGCCGATGAGGTTTTCCAGCACCACCCGGGCCAGCTCAGGATCGCAGCCTGCCATTATTTGGGGAGGGACCTGGAATACCACCTGCCGCCCGGGTTCTGCCAGCTTCAGGTCGGTCAAAACCTCCATCACAAGCTTGCTCAGATCCACCTCTTCCCGTTTTATCTCTGCCTTCGTTGCCTGGGAAAGTTTCAGCAGGGCTTCAATCAGTTCCTCCATCTGCTGGCAACCATCGGTGATGGTCTGCAGGAAAAAGCGGCCGTTTTCGTCGAGCAGTTCCAGGTAATCCTCTTCCAGTGCCTGGCCGGCGCTGAAGATGCGCGTCAAAGGGGTCCGAAGGTCGTGGGAAACGGAGTAGCTGAAAGCCTCCAGCTCCTTATTGGCCGCAGCCAGCTCCGCAGCATGGGCGGAAAGTTCCTCGTTCAGCTTCTTGATCTGCTTTTCCGATTCCATCAACTGGGTAATGTCGATGACGATGCCGACCATTCCGGCCACGTTGCCGTCGGCATCGGTAAAAGTCGCATTGTTCAGGATGACCTGCCGGGGACCGCTGTCCGCGCAAGGGATGGTCGTCTCGATGGCCTGCACACCCGGCTCAGCGAGCAGCTGCTGCTCCATGCATTGCTGTGCTGCAGCAAGCTCGGCAGGCAGGATCTGAGCAGCTGTCTTGCCGATAACATCCATTTTGACAATGCCGCTGCACCGGGTGAAGGCTTCGTTGCACCCAAGGAAGACCCCCTTTGCGTCCTTATAGAAAATGGGGCTGGGAATGGTGTCGATGAGGCGCTGCAGCAGGTTTGCCTGACTTTCAAGCGCAGCCTCGGCCTGTTTGCGCTTTGTAATGTCACGGACCATCTCGATACCGGCGATCACCCTGCCACTTTTATCGCGCAGTGAGGATGAAATGATCTCCACATTGATTTTACCGTGGGATATGGCCGGGGATGATTCACGACGGTATACCTTACCGTCCCGGAACGATTTGACCAGATCGCAATAGTCGCATGGCTCGTCTTTCAGCTGATAGGCGCGGTAGCAGTAATCTCCAACATGGTCACCCACCAGCGCCTTGTGCGCATCGTTCTGATAGGTGACCCTGAGATCGGTGTCCTGGATACTGATGCCGTCCCCCATGGCGGATACGATCGCAATGGTTCTTTCCTTTTCCGCTTCAGCCTCGTCCACCGCAGACTGCAGGGCTGCCTCCAATGCATCGCGCTGCACCATGACCTTCTTCACATAAAAGGCGAAAGCCAGGAAGAATAAAGCAAAAAGCGCTCGCATCGCCAGTTCCCGCAGTTCCGGCCTGAATAGCTGCTGATGAAGAGTCCCTTCCCCGATCAGATGGGCATCGAAGACGGCATCTCCCACCCAGAACAGGGCAAGAAGGACCATGGCAAGGGGGACTATGTTATGGCTGGCTTTTTTGATCTTTTTGTCAGTCATCAACCCTCACAGATTCAATAATGCTCATAACCATATCCCATCAACCGGGAATTTACAATGTCCACATGTGCCTTCCGTCAAGTTAACGGCACTCACGGCATAGCCGGTACGGCGGATGAGCAGCTGACCGCAATTGGGACAGAAGGTATTCTCCCCCTGGCTCCCGGGGACGTTTCCCTCATACACATAACGCAGGCCGGCTTTCTTGCCGATCTGCCCGGCACGATCCAGGGTAGCCAGCGGGGTCCGCGGCTGGTCGAGAAGCTTGTAGGTGGGATAGAACTGGCTCACATGCCAGGGGACCTCGATCCCCACCTGCTCGGCGATAAAGGCTGCGATGCCATGCAGATCGGCGTCGGAGTCGTTCCAGTTGGGGATCACCAGCGTCGTCAGCTCGATCCATATTCCCTGCCGCTTGTATTCCACGATGGAGTCCAGGACTTCCTGGAGCATGGCATGCACCACTTCCTTGTAAAAGCGCTCCGAATATCCCTTGAGATCGATATTGGCCGCATCGAGATAGGGACGGATCTGGCTCAATGCTTCGGGGGTAATATAGCCGTTGGTGACAAAGATGTTCTTCAATCCCGCTGCCCGCGCCAGCACGGCAGTCTCATAGGCATACTCGAAATAGATGGTCGGCTCCGTGTATGTATAGGCAATGGACGCACATCCCCGGCGCTTTGCATTGGCAACAATTTCTTCAGGGCTCAGTTCCATGCCGGTAATCTCCAGGGTGCCGCCGACCGGCTGGGAGATGGCGTAGTTCTGACAATGGAGACAGCGGAAATTGCATCCCACCGTGGCAATTGAATACGACCTGCTTCCAGGAAGGACGTGAAAGAGCGGCTTTTTCTCTATGGGATCCACATGCTCTGCAATCGCTTTGCCATAGACCAGGGTATAGAGGGTTCCCCCCCGATTTTCCCGTACCATGCAGATGCCCCGTTTGCCCGAAGGGATCAGACAACGGAAGCGGCAGAGACCGCACTTCACCGCGTCGCCAGCTTTTTTTTCATAGAACATGGCCTCTTTCATGGCTTCCTCCTCTCATTCATCGGCTGAAGTTACGAAAAACCAAGGGGAAAATTTCCCGAATTCCGGAAAAGGACCGTTTCCGGATGGAAACAAACTACCATAACTGTACCATTAGGCAGCTGGATAAAAAGCGGTCATAAAATGGACTTCCCGGGCATTTTTTTAATGCTCCGGGCGCTCGTCACAAGGGCTGACGGCCAAAGCACGCCCAAACCATCGTTTTATTCAATAGTTGTAAAATTTTAGTCTTGCGGGAAAAATACCGATTACCTAAGATGGAAGAAACAAAAAGACAAGAGGAGAGAAGATATGCATTGCCCCATCTGTAAAAGCAGCAAGAATGTGGAAATAGACATGCACGCCGACGGTTACGCAAAGGACCTGCTGGAATGCGACGAATGCGGAGCCATCTGGACCGATTACCTGGGCAAGATCGTCCTGCTGAACGATCAGGCTGCCTGACCCGCCATACCGGGAGCCCGGCCCCGGGCTCCCGGAGTATTTTTTCCGCCTTTTCCTATCCTGCCACGACCCTTTCCAGTGCCTCATCGTAAACACCAACCATCATCTGCCAGTCATAGCGGCTGACCGCCTCCCGCAGCAGGTTCGCCGGGCAATGGCCCTGCTGCAGCAGGCTCCCTAGTTTCGCCTCAAGCTCCGCTTCATCATCGTAAAAGCACGACGCGTGTTCCTCCTGGGAAAGGTGCTCCGGGTAGGCAAGGCGTTTGGGCAGCAATGGATGACAGCCGCAGTACACGGCCTGGACGACGCTGGCACCGAAGAAATCGTGGCACGAGGTCACGGGAAGGATGTGAGCCCGCCACAGCCACCGGGCATACTCGGCAAAGGTTTGCGCAAAGCCGAACTGAACGATTCTGTCGCCGAGCCGTGCACGAGCCTCCTCGAAGACAGCAGGCTTGCCGGGGAAACTCTCCCCCACCACCGCAATCTCAAAAGCGATATCTTTGGCTGCAAGGCGATAAAGGACGCGGAAGAATGCCTCCGGGTTCTTGTCGTACTCCCAGCGGTGATTCCATAGTACTAGCGGCGGGGAAGCGGCATTGTGCTGCTGACGGTAGAGGTCCAACTGCCGCAGGTCCATGCCCAGGTGCAGAACGCTCGACTTGCCGGTTATTGTCCCGATGCTGCCCATTTCCCGTTTGTCGGGCATTGCCTTGAGGAAGCTGGGGAGTTCCGCCATGAAGGAGTCCCTGTGGTAGGCGGAGTTGAAAAAGACGGCATCGGCGACAAGTGCGCTTGCATAGTTGATGAAGGCGTAGTGCATGTCCCGGTCGCGGGCCTTGTCGCCGTCACCGGGAGACCATGGGTAGGTGAGCTGGTTTTCGTGGAAATAGAGGGCGGTTTTGCAGGATGCGGATCGTGCCCGCGTCAGGGCAAGAAAGGTGGTCAGATCCAGCATGTCCGTAGCGAGCAGGAGGTCCGGCTGGAATGTGGAATCGAGAAATTGGCGGGCAAGGGCGACGGCACCGCCATGCATCCGCCACTTCCAGTGTCTGCCGGGGAGGCTGAGTATCTCAACCTGGTGCCGGCTATGGCGGGCATATCCCTCGGCCCAGGTGGCATGGGACCCAGTAAAGAATGGCTCCAGGAGGGTAATCTTCATCTAGTTTCCTTTAGAGGCTGATGCAGCCTCTCAGAACATGAAGCGGCGCATGCTGATATTCAGCAAAATCCCCACCCCCACCATGGATGTGACCATGGAGGTCCCGCCGTAGGAAAAGAAGGGAAGCGGCACCCCCACTACCGGAAAGAGACCGATGACCATCCCCATATTGATGATCACATGCCAGAAAAGCATCGCCGTGACCCCCACGGCCATGAGACTGCCGAACCGGTCGTTGCACCGCGAGGCGATATGCAGCCCCCACAGGATCAGAAACAGGTAGAGGGCCAGCACGATCATGCAGCCGATGAAGCCCCACTCCTCGGAAAAGACCGAAAAGGCGAAGTCCGTATGCTGCTCGGGCAGGAAGCGCAGCTGGCTCTGGGTCCCATGGAGAAACCCCTTGCCCAGCACCCCCCCAGAACCGACGGCAATCTTGCTCTGGATGATGTGGTAGCCGCTTTTGAGCGGGTCCTGTTCCGGATTTATGAAGGTGATGATGCGGTCCTTCTGGTAGTCGCGCAGATAGTAGTGCCAGGCCAGGTAACAGGAGGGTACGGCGGCGACAATAATCGAAACGATGGCGCTCCATCTGACTTTCACGTACATGAACATGGAAGAGGCGATGAGGATGACCATGATGGCGGTTCCCAGGTCGGGTTGCTTCATGATGAGCAGGGCGGGAACGCCAAGGATGATGCAGGGGTACAGCAGGTCCCTCAGGGTAAGGCCGTTGAAAACGGGATACCTGCTGAAGAAGCGGGCAAAGGTCATGATGACGACGATCTTCATCGGTTCCGAGGGCTGAATGTTGACGAACCCCAGGTTGAGCCAGCGGGTGGCTCCCATGGAGGTTTTTCCCACCACCAACACGGCAACCAGCAACAGGACGATCGCCCCATAGACCCAGTAGGCGATGTCGTCCAGGATGTGATAATCGATACTGCAGGCGACAACGCAAAGGGAAACGCCGGCGATGATCCAGTAAATCTGCTTGATGAAATAGGGAGGACCGGCCATCTGGTATGAGGCGGTGGCACTGAATATATTGACCACTCCGATACTGCAGATGAGCAGCACCAGCGCCAGCAACGTCCAGTCGAAATTGGTAAACAACCTTCTGTCAAACATGAAGAACTCCGCTAACACGGCTTCCGTAAGCCGCCGTCTTTTCACAGGGAAAGATATTCACGCTGCTCACTCCTCTTCTGTCGGCACTTCGTCGTCAGCCTGCTCCACGACCTCTTTCTTAACCGGCTTACGGATTACCCCTTTGCCCTCGAAATAGGCCCTGAGGATACGGCCGGCAATGGGAGCCGCTGCGGCGCCGCCGTGCTCGCCATGTTCGATGACGACCCCGACCGCAATTTCAGGTTTCTCGAAGGGGGCAAAGGCGACAAAAAGGGCATGGTCCCGGAACTGGTAGGGTACCCCCCCCTTGCTGTCCCGCAGCTTCACCACCTGTGAAGTGCCGGTCTTGCCGGCCACCGTTACCTCGTAAAGCCGTGCCGCTGCCCCGGTGCCGTGGGGCTCGTTGACCACGGCGGCCAGACCTTCCTTAACCAGCCGCAATGTGGAGGGCTTTATGCCCGCCGTGCCGACTATTTCCGGTCTTACCTCCTTGACCAGCTTTCCGTCGGGATCGATAATGCGCTTGATCAGATGGGGCCGGTAGATTGTGCCGCCATTGGCAACGGTGGCGATCATCGAAGCAAGCTGAATGGGTGTGGTCAGTACATACCCCTGGCCGATGGCAACAGAAAGTGTTTCGCCCCGGTACCACTTTTTGCCGTACTTCTTAAATTTCCATTGGGAAGTCGGTATGACTCCCCCTTTCTCGTTATCGAGCCCGATCCCCAAGGCCTGCCCAAGGCCGAGCTTTTTGGCATATTGGGCAATTTTGTCCACCCCCAGGCGCTCACCAAGCTGATAGAAGTAGACGTCGCAGGACTCTCTAAGCGCCTTTTTCAAATCTACCCGGCCATGCCCTTTTTTGTCCCAGCATTTGAAGGTACTGTTGCCGAACTTGTACGAGCCGCTGCAGTTGACCGTGGTGTGTTCGTCGATCAGCCCCTCCTCAAGGCCGGCAATGGCCGTGACGATCTTGAAGGTCGAACCGGGAGGATACTGCCCCTTGAGGGCCTTGTTCTCCAGGGGATGCCGCTTGTCCTCCACATAGGATTTCCACTGCTCCGGCGAGAGGCGACCGGAAAAGAGAGCCGGATCGAAGCCGGGATTGCTGGCAAAGGCCAGGATTTCACCGCTATTCACATCAACCGCGACGGCAGCACCGGCCTGTTCGCCGAAGGCTTCTTCTGCGGCTTTCTGCATATCCGTGTCCACGGTAAGCACAAGACTGTTGCCAATGGTCGGGTTGGATTCGGCAACGGTGCGCAGGAATCTCCCCCGTGCATCCACCTCCACCTGTCGCCCGCCGTCGGCGCCGTGGAGTTCCGCCTCCCAATTCCGCTCAATGCCGCTCTTGCCGATGTAGTCACCCAGGTTATATTCGCTGAAGCGCTCGTTGGCCATCTCCTGTTCGCTGATCTCTCCCAGGTAGCCGAGGAGATGGGCGGCAAGGATGCCGTTGGCATATGCCCGCACCGGCTTCATCTCGATATCGACCCCGGCGAACAGCCTCATTCGGTTCTCTTCCAGGAATTCCAGCTGGTCACGGGTGATTCCCGAGGCGACGATGATCGGGTAATACTTGGCCCGCCCTTTGCCCTTCTCCCATTTCTGCTGCAATTCATCCCTGTTCAGCCCTAGATATTTGGAGAGGTTGTCAAGAAGGGCCTCCTTGTCCTTGACGTCCTGGGGGATGAGAGCGACGCTGAAGGAAGGGGTATTGCTGACCAGCACCTTGCCGTTACGGTCCAGGATTGCCCCGCGTGGCGCAGCGACCGGCACGAACCGGAGGCGATTGTTCTCCGATTGATCGAGCAGGTTGTCCGATTCGATGATCTGCAGATACCAGAGCCGGGTCAAAAGCAGGAAAAACATGGTTGCGGCCGCAAGGGAGAGGCCGAAAATGCGCCTTTTGGGCTCTGCGTTTTCCCTGATGTAATGCTGATCCATTTTCATTTTACTGTTCCTCTGGGACGGCCGAGGGGGGCATCATGAAAACGAGGGAGGCAATGAGTGCATCGACGAGTGCCTGGGGAACGAGCGACGGCAGAAGCGTTGCATAGATGCCGTTTGCGGCGGAGAATATGAATAAAAGCAGCATGTTTATAAGTCCGGTTGCCACGGTGGCCAGAAACACGGTCAATACCATGAGGTAACGACTGTCAGTGTAGAGACGGTCGGCCGTCTTGTGGAGCGCATGGAAAATGCACAGATAGGAAAAGCCGTTGATGCCTAAATAAATGCCGCTGAAGCAATCGTGGAGGAGCCCCAGAGAAAAGGCGGCCAAGGAGCCGAACCGGCTCTTGGAGCGCAAGCCCAGGTACACCACCAGGATAACCAGCAGATTGGGATGAAAGGGGTCCAGCAGATAGCGGGGAAAGATGGTTGTCTGGAGCAGAACAGCGGCAATGACAATAGACAGAGCCTTGACGAATTTAATCATTTTTTTGCTGAAGGAGGATCAGTACCTCTTCGAGTCTGGAAATATTCACCGTCGGGCGCACCTCTACCGTCTGAAATATGCCGTACGCCCCTTTTTTCACCATGGTGACTTCACCCACCTTTATTCCCTTGGGAAAGACGCCGCCGATACCGGAGGTGACGATAACGTCCCCCACCTTGACATCTTCGTCCCGCAGGGAAAACTCAAGGGAACAGCGGCCGTCGCCGGCGCCTTTGACAACTCCCCTGGCCCGGGATCTTTGCACGATAGCCGCAATGCCGCTGGCATGGTCGGTCAGAAGGAGCACCCGGGAACTGTTGGCCGCCACCTTGACCACCCTGCCGATGACACCATCGACGGCAACTACCGGCATTCCCTCCTGAAGGCCGTCGGCTGCGCCGCGGTCGATAACCAACGTCTTGAACCAGGGAGAACCGTCCTCACCGATGACTCCGGCAGCCAGAGAAGGAACCTGGGTGGCCGACTTCAGCTCCAGCAGCTTCTTCAGGCGCTCATTGGCCGCGAGCGCCTCGCGGCTTGCCGTTTCGCGAGCGTCATATATCTTGATGATGCGCCGTAGTTCCTTATTTTCTCTCCGTACATTCACCAGGTCAAGGTAATCTGACCATAAACCGTAAAAAAATCCGTTGCCCGCAGATCCGAGCCTGACTGCCGGCGTCGTGACATTCATGACGCTTCGCTCCAACGGGCCGGCATGATCCCTGTTTTTGAGGTGCAATGAGTAAAAGATCAGGGCCGCCAACAGCGACAACCCGGCGAGAAGATAAATCTTGTATTTCTTGAACAGCTCGATCATGTAGCGCTCTGGAAAAGTCAAAGGGAGACTGGTGCCCCCCTAAACATTCAGCTTATATGTTCCCACCTATATTTCAATCCAGAACAAAAGGAGAGGAAGCGACTTCCTCGTGGCGAATCTCATCCACCGGCTGTTTTTTGTTTTCCCCGGCGAAGAGCCTGTTGGGGGCATTGAAGACGATGCCGTTGTCGATGCCAACGTTCTTGTAGGCATGCACCACCCCCGGCGGCACCGTCACCATCATCGGCACGTCCTGCCCTGCGAAAATGACCTGCTTGATGCCGCTGGTGGGGGAGTCGGTACGGTTGTCCCACAGGTAGATCTTGAAATTGGACGGACCGATGAAGCAGAAGTAGTCGGTCTGGTCCACATGCTCGTGGGGACCCCGGGCCACTCCCGGCTGGGTCATGGAAATATATGCCATCACCGGCATCACCCCTTCCGCAACCTCATCGGACCGGAACAGTTCGGCAAGCCAGCCCCGTTCGTCGAGATATTTCGTCAGCGGCCTTGCCAGCACGTCATGAATCTTGCCCTTTTTGAATTCCATGTCATTTGCTCCCACACAAATTAGTCTCGTTGTATACATGCTGCAGATAATCGCGATAAGTGGATTTAGGCGTGTTGGCGATGGCCTCCGCCATCCCCTTGCAATCAATGAAACCAAGCCGGAGGGCGATCTCCTCCAGGCAGGCGATCTTCAGCCCCTGGCGCATTTCCAGGGTACCTATAAAATGGCTGGCCTCCAGGAGACTCTGATGGGTTCCGGTGTCCAGCCAGGCGATGCCGCGCCCCAGTTTCTCCACCTGCAGTTCCCCCCGGCGCAGGTATTCCAGGTTCACATCGGTAATCTCCAGTTCCCCCCGGGCGGAGGGTTTCATGTTTTTGGCTATCTCGACCACCTTGCCGTCATAAAGGTACAGGCCTGGCACGGCATAGTTGGTCTTGGGCCGCGCCGGCTTCTCTTCAATGCTTACCGCCTTTCCCTGGCTATCGAACTCGACCACACCATAGCGTTCCGGGTCCTGCACGTAATAGCCGAAGATCTTCGCTCCGCTGCGAAATTCGGCGACGGCCCGGTCGAGCCCCATTTTGCCGTAGAAAATGTTATCCCCCAGGATAAGGCAGACCGGATCGGTGCCGATGAATCGCTCACCGATGATGAAGGCCTGGGCGATTCCCTTCGGCTCGGGCTGCACCTCGTAGGAGAGGCGAATGCCCCAGCGTGAACCATCCCCCAGCAAATCCCTGAAGCGGGGCGTGTCGTGAGGGGTGGAGATGATGAGAATGTCGTTGATCCCGGCCATCATCAGCGTGGCAAGGGGATAGTAGATCATCGGCTTGTCGTAGACCGGCTGCAGCTGTTTGCTTGCCACCAGCGTCAAAGGATACAGCCTGCTTCCCGCTCCACCGGCCAAGAGAATCCCTTTTTTGATCCCTTTCATAGCACCCCTTCCGTCACATGCAACAATATTAAAATCCTTATATTCTTAGCATACTGGGAGAAAGATCGTCAAACACTAATCATTTCCGGCACGGGTCCCGTCCCCGCTGACAATGGCTTGTCCGGCAGCCCAAAGGTCATCGAAGACTGCCACATCCGGCGGCAGGAACTGCTCCTCGCTACTGCCGTAGCCTGTCCTGACCAGAAGGGAACGGCATCCGGCGGCACGTCCCGCTTCCACGTCGGCCATCTTGTCCCCGATCATGAAGGAGGCGGCAAGATCGATGGACAGGTCTGCAGCAGCCTGCAAAAGCATGCCGGGCAACGGTTTGCGGCAGGCACATTCCCTGCGGTAATCTCCCGTACCGTGGTCCGGGTGGTGTGGGCAAAAGTACCAGGCGTCGATTCGCGCCCCTGCCCTGGTCAGCTCCTGTTCCATGTGGCGATGCAACGCTTCCAGTTGCAGCTCGTCATAGTAGCCCCTGCCGATACCGGACTGATTGGTAACGACTACGACCAGGAACCCTGCATCATTCAGCAACCTGACAGCTTCTGCCGCGTTGGGGATCAGCCGGCAGTCATGGATCCGGTACAGATATTCCTTCTCCACATTAATGGTGCCGTCACGGTCGAGGAAAACCGCCCGCTTCGTTTCCGTCATCCCGGTCACGACTTGCCTGGCGCTCCGCTGAACAACCGCTTCTCCAGAAGGTCACAGAGGATATGTATGATGGTGATGTGCCCTTCCTGGATGCGCGGGGTGTCGTCGCAAGGGACCGTCAAGGGAACATCGACGATTCCGGCAATGGTCCCCCCGTCCTTTCCCAAGAGGCCGATGGTCCGACATCCCCTTTCGTCGGCAAGGAGGAGTGCCTTGTGCACGTTCTTGGAACTGCCGCTCGTGGAAATTCCCACCACCACATCCCCCGGTCTGGCAAGAGCTCCCACCTGACGGGTGAAGATATCTTCGAATCCATAGTCGTTGCCGACGGCTGTGAGAATGGATGTATCGGTGGTAAGGGCAATTGCGGGAAGACCCTGGCGCTCCATCTTAAAGCGTCCCACCAGTTCAGCCACAAAGTGCTGGGCATCTGCAGCGGAGCCGCCGTTTCCCATAACCAGAAGCTTCTTGCCGTTGCTCAGGGCATCGGAGAGCAGCTCGACCACCGCCGCGATCTTCGGCGACAGTTCCTGACCGATGGAATCCATTACCCTTTGATGGGACTGTATCTGGACCTTGATCTCTTCAATCATCGCATCTCCTTATCCTGGTCTCAAGTTCAGCAAAGGGAAGCAAGGGTGCATCCCCCTTGTAGCTCATGCCGTCTATCCCGGCCACCACGATTGTTTCCGGAGCCGCCGCGACTATCCGTGATGCGGCTTTGCTCATGGTTCCGGCGGTATGGAAAAAGGGCATGACGTGAATGACGATGTTTTCATGCAGACTGCAGTGGCCGGACTTAATCAGCTCCTTGTAGAGACGTGAAGGCACAAGGATTTGAAAGAGGGAGCCACTACGTGCAGCCGGCAAAAGGACCTCGATCCGGGAACGGACCACGGCAGGGTCGGCACCATCTGGCATCAGCAGACAGTAAGAAGAGTCCTGCCCCCACCTGCGCCTGAACTCGGCGATGGTCCTCTGCAGATTTTCCCGGCGTCTTGTTTCGGAGCCCAGTTGCACGTCCTCCTCGTAGAGGACTTCCGAACCCGGTAAAAGGAAAGTCAGAAAGCCTGCCCTGCAGGCCCTGCGTGAATAATCCCGGAGGCACCAGCCCCCGCCGTCCATCTCCTCGTCGAACCCGCCGACGGCATCGTAGAGGCTCTTTCTGATGAGCATGGCGGCAAAGGAGCCTTGGGACACCTCACAGGGGCTACCCGGTTTTTCCTTGACCTTCCCCTTGCCCTTCAATACCAGGCGAGGCACGATCAGGCCGGCATCCTTCCGTTGCCCGGCAAAAGCGAGCAGGGGGTCGAGCCATCCCGGACTCACTATAGAGGTGTTTTTGACAATAAGGAGAAATTCCGCCTCCCCTTTCTCCAATCCCCGGTTCAGTGCCTTTACCAGCCCCTGATTCACATCGTTCCGCAAGAGAAAAGCCCGCTCCTCGAGCCCCTCGGAAAATTCCTGCAGCAGCTTTTCCGTCTCGCGATCGCTGCCGTTATCGACCATCACCAGTCGTGCATCGGGGGAATAGTTGATAAGGTTAACGAGGCAGTTCCGTGTCTCTATGGGCCTGTTCCATACAGGCACAATGATGTCGATTGCAGCATGCTTCATGGCAGTTCCGGGAATTTCCGAGGTAAAGGTTGGACATTATCGGGCAGGATACGGGATGTCGATCGGGGAAAGGCAGGGGGAATCACCCCCCTGCCAGTGCCTTGTGCTTCGTCAGGAACTGATAGCCACATTTCTCAGGAGCGCCAACTCGTCAAGCACTTTGCCCGAGCCGAGAACGACACATGAGAGCGGATCTTCGGCGGTAACCACCGGCAGCCCCGTTTCTTCCCTGAGCAGGCTATCAAGGTTGCGCAGCAATGCGCCGCCGCCGGCAAGGACGATCCCCTTGTCAACGATGTCGGCCGCCAGTTCGGGCGGGGTCCTTTCCAGACAGATACGTACGGCATCGACGATGGCATTGACCGGCTCGGACAGGGCTTCGCGTATCTCGTTGGAGTTGATTTCGATGGTTTTGGGAATACCGGAAACCAGGTCCCGCCCTTTCACGTCCATGCTCCGCAGATCGTTGCCCGCATAGGCCTCCCCGATGTCGATCTTGATGATCTCCGCCATCCGGTCGCCGATGAGCAGATTGTACTTGCGCTTGATATACTGAACGATTGCCTCGTCCATCTTGTCGCCACCGACGCGCACTGATTTCGTGTAAACGATGCCCGCCAGAGAGATAACTGCAACCTCCGTGGTGCCCCCCCCGATATCGACGATCATGTTGCCGCTGGCTTCGGTAATGGGGAGTCCGGCGCCTATGGCGGCCGCCATAGGTTCCTCGATGAGATAGACTTCACGGGCACCGGCCGATTCGGCCGATTCCTTCACGGCTCTTTTCTCCACCTGTGTGATGCCTGACGGCACGCAGATGACGATCCGCGGACGCACCAGAGTCTTGCGATTGTGCACCTTGTGGATGAAGTAGCGAAGCATCTCCTCCGTTATGTCGAAATCGGCAATGACCCCGTCCTTCATGGGACGAATGGCGGTAATGCTCCCCGGCGTACGCCCGAGCATTTTTTTCGCTTCCATTCCCACCGCCAGCGACTTCTGCTGTCCGTTGCTCATTTTCTGAACCGCTACCACGGAAGGCTCACGGACGACAATTCCTTTGCCCTTGAGGTAGACAAGGGTGTTGGCAGTACCCAGGTCGATGGCCAGGTCGTTGGAAAACATTCCCAATACGGAATCGAATATCTTTAACATTGAATAACTCCTTGGTATTCATAGGCTTAGTCATTAAAGCAAACCATGGAACAATAGCAAAAAGCCCCTGTTCATGCAAGAGAGAAAAACTCGTTTTTCCTACAATTTTCTCCATAGTCGAGGTCCGTGACGGATGATTCTTCAAGGGGGAAACGGGCTCTTTCCCATCCATGGAAAAGGGCGGGACCGGTGGCGACGGTCTCATGTTCTCCTGTTGCTTTTGCTATTAAAGTATATTACTATTCGTCACCGTTGCTTAAGGCTTACAGCTAAATATCCCGGAAAAGGAGTCCCACTGCAATGCTCGGCATAATGAGAAAGTACAAACAATCAATCCTAATCAAGATTGTTTTCTGCATCATCGTCCTGTCCTTCGTCGGCACCATCTTTCTCGTCTGGGGAAGAGGCGACAAGGAAACCGGTGGAGACTTCGCCGCTAAAGTGAATGGGACAAAGATATCGTTCGACGACTACCAGAAAAGTTATTACCGCCTGAAGAATCTTTATGAGCAAATCTACGGGAAATCCATGACCCCGGAGATGGAAAAACAGCTGGGCATCCGCAAGATGGCCCTGGATACGCTCATCGACAACGCCCTGATCGTCAAGGAGGCGAAGCGGATGGGGCTGGATGTGAACCGGGACGAAATCGCCAACGAGATTGCCAAGATACCCTCCTTCCAAAAAGACGGTGTCTTTAACTTCGACCAGTATACCCAACTGCTCAGGGCGAACCGGATGACCCCGGCACAGTTCGAGGAGGCCCAGGAGCAGGACATCCTGGTGAAGAAAGCCCGGGAAAAGGTCAAGGAGCGCGCCACGGTCAGCGACCAGGATTTGCAGCAGGCCTTCAGGAAACAGAACGACAAGGTGGATTTTGCATTCGTCTCTTTTTCCCCTGCTGACGTCAGGAGCGAGGTGAAGGTAACCGATCAGGATCTGACCAGCTATCTGCAGGGGCACCAGGAAGAATTCAAGACACCCGAAAAGGTTAGTATTGCCTACGCGATTGTCACGCCTGCCCAGTTTTCCTCCAAGGTGACGGTAAGCGATGAGGAGGCGGAAACCTACTACCGGAAAAACATCGACCGCTACCAGGGCAAAGGAGGCATCCTTCCCTTCGCCGAGGTGAAGGACCGCGCCAAGGCGGACGCTGCCAAGCAGAAAGGGGCCAGGGAAGCCTACGAAAAGGCCGCTGATGCGGTCAATAAAAACCTCAAGACCTCCGACATCAAAGCCGCTGCCGCCAGCCTCGGGGTAACGGTAAACGAGACGCCGCTTTTCACGGCGAATACACCTCCTGCCGCCCTTGCCGATGAAGGAGAAGTCATAAAAAAGGCGCTCTTCCTCAAGCAGGGAGAGTTGGGGGGGCCAGTGGAAACCGCCAAAGGGATTTACCTCCTCAAGGTCATCGACAAAAAACCTGCTGCCGTTCCTCCGCTGGCAGAAATCAAAGGGCGGCTGACCCAGAAGGTGACGGATGAAAAGGCCCGGGAACTGGCGAAAAAGAGAGCCGATGAAGCGCTGGCCCAACTGGCAAAAAGTACCGGCTCCGTAAAAACCCAGGAGACAGGTCTCTTCGCCTATGCCGCCAACGGTACCATCCCCCGCATCGGCACCGCTCCCGAACTTATGGAGGCGGCCTTCAGCCTGACCACCGCTGCCCCGACACCGAAAACAACCTTCAAAGTTGGGGATCGCTGGTATGCGGTGAAACTCAAGCAGCGCATCGAGCTCAACGCCGCAGATTTCCAGAAGAACAAGGAACAGATCAGACAGACCCTGCTGCCGAAAAAGCAACAGGAGGTCCTGGAGAAGTGGTTGAAAGACCTGAAGGCCAAGGCCAAAATTCAAATCAATCCAACCATACTTGCAGACTAGCTATTTGAAAAGGAGTTCACGGCATGTCCAAACTTGTTTTGACCACAGACTTTCCCGACCTGAAACTTGCAGCACGGGGGAAGGTGCGCGATATCTACGATCTGGGGGAGACTCTCCTCATCGTCACCACCGACCGCATTTCCGCCTTCGACGTCATCATGAACGAGGGGATTCCCGAAAAAGGATTCGTTCTTACCCAGATTTCCGCCTTCTGGTTCCGACAGATGGAGAACATCATCAAGAACCACATCATTTCGACGGAAGTGAAGGATTTCCCTGCTACCTGCCAGAAATATGCAGACATTCTGGAAGGGCGTTCCATGCTGGTGAAAAAGGCAAAGCCACTGCCCGCCGAATGTATCGTCCGCGGCTATATCTCCGGCTCCGGCTGGAAGGACTACAAGGCCACCGGCTCCGTCTGCAGCATCAAGCTGCCGGAAGGATTGAAGGAGTCGGGCCGGCTGCCCCAGCCGATCTTCACCCCCTCCACCAAGGCGGAACTCGGCACCCACGATGAAAACATCTCCTTCGAAAAGATGGTGGAGCTTTGCGGCAAAGAAACCGCAGAAAAGGTCAGGGACGTAACCCTGAAGATCTACGAAAAAGCGCGAGACATCGCCGACGCCAAGGGGATCATCATTGCCGACACCAAGTTCGAGTATGGCATCTACGAAGGTGAGCTGATCATCATCGACGAGTGCATGACCCCCGATTCCAGCCGTTTCTGGCCGAAGGACGGCTACAAGCCCGGCGGACCGCAGCCCAGCTTCGACAAGCAGTTCCTGCGTGACTACCTGGAAACCCTGGACTGGAACAAAACAGCCCCAGCGCCCCCCCTGCCGGAGGAAATCATCAGGAAAACCGGCGAAAAATACATGGAGGCGCTGGTCAAGCTCACGGGAAAAGGTAAGTAAGGAGATTGTGAAGCAATCTGAAGCCCCGGCCGGAAACGGTCGGGGCTTTTTTAGGTTCGTCCGAGATCTTCGGAGAAAACCAAGGCAGTCGCGACGTCGTCCGTTAGCTCTGTCGCCACAGCTGCGGACCTTGCGGTGCCGCCCACCTAATGCCGTATGATGCTTAGACAGTTGACCCTCTTCGCTCCACATTCGGAGGGTGTCCGCTCGCCGCTGCGGCTCGTCGCTTACTCCCGGCGTCCCGACTGCCTTTCCCGGAATACTCTAAAGAACTTTTTGTGTCTCACCGCCAAGCAAGCTCCGCCAGAAGCCTCTCCAGTTCGGCTACGGCAGTTACCGGCGGCAGGCAGGCTCCTCTGGCACAGACATGGGCCGCCGCCCCCCCTGCCGATGCCTTAAAGGTATCCCCTTCCCCCGTTCCGCCCACCCCGTGGCGTATCACAAGTCTTGGGAGAAAGCGCCTGTTGAGGGCTGCAAGCAGCGCCCTCATCTCCACCCCGTCCCGTGCGCCGGACAGGGTCACCTGGATAGGCTCCGCGAGCCCGTATGCATGGGCCATAAGCAGCTGCAGGTAACCGGCCGGCTGCTGCAGAGCCTTGCCGAGAAAGGCCTGCACCGTCCCTTCTCCCGCCGCTGTCAACACGTCGTCCCCCACCATCCTGCCCAGGCGCAGCAGATTCATGGCTGCAATGGAATTGCCGGACGGAATGGCCCCGTCATAGGCACTCTTCTGCCTGATCAGGACCTCCTCACCATCGATGCCGCTGTCGTAGAATCCCCCATCGGGTGAGGAAAAGAGCCGCAGCATGTCTTTCGTCAACAGCAGTGCCTGGGAGAGATAGTCCGGTCCCAGGGTGACTTGGTAAAGCTCAAGAAGCCCCCAGACGAAAAAGGCATAATCCTCCAGGAATCCCGGGATCTTTGCCTGCCCCCGGTGGTAACTCCGCAACAGGCGACCTTCCGGGGTCTGCAGATGTTTCAAGACGAAGGCAACGGTGCTCTCCGCACGGGCACGATAGCTTTCGTCTCCGGTTATGCCATAGCCCCTGGCCAGGGCCGCAATCATCAGGCCGTTCCATGCAGTCAGCACCTTCGTGTCCCTAAGAGGCCTGACCCGCTTTTCCCTGACTGTGAGAAGCTTTGCCCGCCATTTTACCAGTTCTCCCTTCAATTCCCCGGCATCAAGCCCCTCCCGCACGGCGAACGCGGCAACAGATATCGGCAGGTGAAGAATGTTTCCCCCTTCGAAATTGCCCTTTTCCGTCAAATTGAAAAGCCGGCAGAAGAGCCGGGCAGCGTCTTTCCCCAAAACCTGCTCCACCTCGGCCTGCGTCCAGAGATAGAATTTCCCCTCCTGCCCCTCCGTATCCGCATCCTGGGCCGAACAAAACCCACCTTCGGAGCCGTTCATTTCCACAAGGGTATAGTTCAACAGCTCCCGCACCACTTCCCGGTATGGTTCCGAGCCGGTCGCCTGGAACCCTTCGGCAAAGGCAATTGTTACCAGGGCTTGGTCGTAGAGCATCTTCTCGAAGTGGGGCACCAACCACTGCCGGTCCACGGCATACCGGTGGATGCCGAAACCGATTTGGTCGTAAATGCCCCCCTGGCGCATCATGGTCAGCGTGTGCCCTGTCATCTGCAGCGCCTCTGATTGCCCTCCCTTCCAGCAGCGCAGCAGGAAGGAAAGGTAGTGGGGCATGGGAAATTTCGGTGCCTGGCCAAAACCGCCCCACTCCTGATCATACAAATCAACCAGCTGACGGTAAGCCGCCTCTTCCAGCTCCGGCCCGGCTTCGACGCGCTCCGACTTATTCAGGCGCTCCAAAGAAGCAATGATGGTCCTGCAGGTCTCCTCCACCTTATCCCGCTCCCCCCGCCAGAACTGCATGATCCGGTCCAGCAGCTCGATAATGCCTGGCATCCCCATTCGCCGGACCTTGGGCAGGTAAGTGGCGGCAAAGAATGGCTTCCTGTCCGGGGTCATGATGATGTTCAGCGGCCAGCCGCCGCTTCCGGACAACATCTGGGCCACCGCCATGTACTGGTCGTCTATGTCCGGCCGCTCCTCCCGATCGACCTTGATGGCGACAAAGGATGCATTGAGCACCGCCGCCACATCCCGGTCCTCAAAAGATTCGCGGGCCATGACGTGGCACCAGTGGCAGGTGGCATAGCCGATGGAAAGAAAAACTGGCTTGTCCTCAGCCTCTGCCCGGGCAAAGGCCTCTTCTCCCCATGGGTACCAGTCCACCGGGTTGGTGGCATGCTGCAAGAGATATGGACTGTCGGTAAAGATGAGCCGGTTGAACTCGGCGCCGCCATCGACAGGAATGCGGCTTTTATCCAGGGATGCCAGTTGACGCACCAGTTCGTTCTCGTCCCGATAATGCTCCGAGATGGCCATAAATCGCTCCATGAACACCGTTGCGGATTTTTTGTTTTTAGATTATTGTACCACCTCCCCGATGGATCCGTCGTCGGCCACAACATCTCTGGAGTACCAATCATGCCTATCCTGCTCATTGCGTTGATCCTGGCGCTCGTCTCCGCACCATCCCTGGCAACTGAACTTGCCGTCGGCAAATTCAGCACCGATGACCTGGGAGGGTGGACGGAGAAACCTTTCCGGGGGAAGACCCTCTATTCCCTGACCAAGGACGAAGGCAAAAGCGTCCTCATGGCCCACAGCCTCAAGGCCGGGTCCGGGCTGATAAAGAAGCTTTCTGTCGACACCAGAAAATTTCCGATCCTGCGCTGGTCGTGGAAGATCGATCACACCTTGCAGAAGGAAGATATCAAGACGAAAAAAGGGGATGATTTTGCGGCCAGAGTTTATGTTATTTTCCCTCGGACCTTCTTTTGGCGGATGCGGGCCATCAATTACGTCTGGTCAGCGAAGATGGCCAAGGAATCCTTCGCACCCAGCCCCTACACCTCCAACTCGGTGATTATTGCCGTTGAATCTGGGGATGAAAGCGTCAAGAAATGGGTCAGCGAAGAGCGAAACATTTATGATGACTACCGGAAGGTCTTCGGTGAAGAGCCGCCCCTTCTGGGGGGGGTGGCAATAATGACCGACACCGACGATACCCAGGATGAAGCGACTGCTTACTACGGGGATATTTTTCTGGTGGGGAAACCACAGGGCGCACCGGAAAAAGTGCGCCCCTAAAACATGAATCCTGCTAGCCTATAATTTTTGACAGCCGGCTTCGCTGTTTCTCCAGCCGCTGCTGTCCCTCTTCCAGGACCTTCAGCAGCTCTTTCTTCGTCTGGTGCGCCATGTCCGGTGCCTTGTCGAGGATTTCCTCGGCCTTGTCGCCGACCGTTTCCACCACATCCGATACATGGGCGGAAAACTCATCCACAATACCTTCCGCCTTCTGCCGGGCTTTTTTCACGTAGCGCGCCAGGTCCCGCCGGGTCCTCTTGCCCGATTGGGGGGCGAAAAGCAGCGCCGCTCCGGCCCCGATGATCCCCCCTGCAAGCAGCAACAGCGCCCCTACCAGTACATCGTTGTTGTTTTCTTCCATATGCACACCCCCAGGTCGAATTTCAGAAGCTATTGTACCACGCCGCCGGGAAAATCCCAGCTCCCGCGCTACTTTTCCCTAGCCGCGCATCTCTTCCTTGAGCCCTTCCACGACCGCTTTCACCTCGGCGATCATCTCGGCGGCCTGGGGAGATTTTTCCATTTTCAGATACTGCTCGAAATATTTTTTTGCCTCGGCGAGGCGCTCCTGATCGATGCAGAGATTGCCCAGGGTCAGGTAGGACATGGTGAAATTCGGATCGAGCCGCACCGCTTCCAGGGTTTCCTTTTCGGCAGCCTCCAGATTTCCCATGTCGTAGAAGAGGTCACCCAGGTTGAAATGGGCAGCTGCATCGTTGGGGTCCTGGGCAAGCCCCTTGCGATAGGCGTCGATTGCCTCCTCATTCTTGCCAAGGCCGTAATAAAGGTCACCCAGCGCGTTGAGAGCGAAGACATTGTGCGGGTCCAGTTCCAGCGCCCGGTTGAAGGATTGCAGCGCGTCGTCCGCCCGTTCCAGGCTGTTGTAGACCAGTCCCAGGCTCACATAGCCGTCGGCTTCGTCGGGACGGATGCCCACGACCTTCTTGTAGGCGGTGATCGCCTCCTTATGCTCACCGCTCTCGAAATGGATATCCCCCAGTGCGGTCCATGCCTCAACGTCTTCAGGTGCAAGCTTGAGTCCCGCCTTGATCGATTCTATGGCTTCGGCCTGTTTGCCGTTCTCGGCCAAAGCTTCCCCCAGGTAAAAGTACCCCTCGGCATTGGCCGGCTCCAGTTCTACGCAAGCCTTGAATTCAAGCGCAGCCTTGCCGAACTCTCCCGCTTCCAGCAAAGAAATTCCCTGCGCCAGCCGCTCATCGAAATTTGTCTCCATGTATTCCTCCAGTCTGTTTTTCCAGCGCAATCACGTCAGCACCGTTTCAGGATGGAACTATATCAAAATGTTCCAATGATTGCTACCGCAACCACGTGGCCAAGACAAAAGTTTACCCTTTCCTTTTCCGCCCACTGCTCTATAATTAGAATATTTTTGAGCAAAGGGCTGCCGCATGGGCGAAGAGCACAACGAAACCTTGGGATTGCGTACCCTGGAAGACATCAGCGGCCTGATCCTCCACTCCCACGATCTGCAGGAGACACTGGACAATATCGTCAACCTGGTGTCCAGGCGGGTCGGCTCGGACGTCTGCTCCATCTATCTTCTGGAAAACGATGGTGAAACCTTGCGGCTCAAGGCAACCAAAGGTCTGTCGCGGGGCTCGGTGGGCAAAATCACCATGAAGACCTCGGAAGGCCTCACCGGCCTTGCCGTCGAGGAACGGGGCATCATTGCCACCGATAATGCCCCCCTCCATCCAAGGTATAAATATTTTCGCGAGACTCGGGAAGAAAAGTTCCTCTCTTTCCTCGGCGTGCCCCTCTTCGAGCGCAAGACCCCCGTCGGCGTACTGGTCGTTCAGACCCGGGAAGCACGGGTCTTTACCCCTGCCGAGATAAGCACCATTTCCACCATTGCCTACCAGATCAGCAGCATCGTCATCAACGCCAAGCTCCTGGATTCCATTAATCAGAAGGAGAAGGAGCGGGCCTTCTTCGCCAGCGAGCTGGAAAAAATGCGGGCGGGTGAACGCAAGGGGAAAATGCATGCTGACCAGGAGAAAAAGCACCGCACCTCGTCCCTGATCGGCACTCCGGTATCCCCCGGATTCGCCTGGGGGAAAATATACATTTTCAGCCGCAGCGAACATGACGGCATAGCCATGGAGCACGCCGGCACTCCTTCGGAAGAACGGAAGCGGTTCCAGATCGCCCTGGAAAAGGCAAAAATCCAGACCCTGTACATGGAGAAGCGCGTTGCCCAGGTCATGTCCAAGGAAGATGCGGCAATATTTCACAGTCACCTGATGTTTCTGGAAGATCGCGGCTTCATCGCCAAGATCGCCGATCACATCGACAACGGCTTCAGCGCCGGCCAAGCCGTGCGGGAAGTGGTCGGCTATTACGTGAACGCCTTTGCCAAGATGGAAGACCCTTACCTGCGCGAGCGTTCGGCGGACATGGAAGACATCGGCCGGCGGCTGCTCGACGCCATGAACGGCAACAACGGCTCCTGGAGAAAATTCCGTGAAAAGAGGATCATCATTGCTGACGATATCCTTCCTTCGGATATGGCAACCATGGATCACGAAAAGATTCTCGGCATCGTCACCGAAAAGGGGAACGCCGGCTCCCATGCGGCGATCATGGCCAGATCCCTGGGGATTCCAGCCATCGTAGGCGTGGAAGGGCTGACCAAGCAGCTCTCCCCCCGCACCGAGGTCATTGTCGACGGCACCTCAGGCCATCTCTACATCAATCCCACCCTGAGAATAAAAGAGGAATACGAGCGGCTGGTGCGGGACTTCAGCCTGAAACAGCGGGAACTGGAAGGGTTGCGTGACCTGCGGGCAGAGACATCCGACGGCAGCCGTGTTTTTCTAAGGGCCAACATCGGTCTGCTGAACGACGTCAAGGTTGCCCAGGCAAACGGAGCCGAAGGAGTCGGGCTCTATCGCACCGAGTTCCCTTACATGACCCGCAAGACCTTTCCCAACAGGAGCGAACAATACAATCTCTATCGCAAAATCGTCGAGGGATTCCCCGACTTCCCCGTCACCATACGGACCCTGGATATCGGCGGCGACAAGGGGCTCTCCTATTTCCCATTTCCCAAGGAAGACAATCCCTTCATGGGGTGGCGTTCAATCAGAGTGTCGCTGGAGGAAGAGCATATCTTCCGCGAGCAGCTAGCATCGATTCTCATGGCCTCCGCCCACGGCCGGGTTGCCGTCATGTTTCCGATGATCTCCAGCATCGAGGAGATCAGGACGGTGAAGAGGATCTTAGGGGAGGTGAAGGAGGAGCTGTCGGCAGAAAGCAGGCCCTTCGACCCCTCCATTCCCCTGGGGATAATGGTGGAACTGCCGGCGGCAGTGCAGATCGCCCACATGCTTATGAAAGAAGTGGATTTTTTCAGCATCGGCACCAACGACCTCATCCAGTATACCCTGGCCGCTGACCGCAACAACCCGAAGGTTCGGGAATATTACGACCCCTACCACCCGGCCATACTCCATTCCGTCAAACGGGTGGCCGACGTGGCGCTTGCTGCCGGGAAAAAGGCCTCACTCTGCGGAGAAATGGCTGCTGACCCCATGAATGCAATCCTGCTCATGGGAATGGGCATCACCGATTTCAGCCTATCCGCCCCCTACATTCCCCTTGTCAAGCAGGCCGTGCGTCAGACGACCATGGCCGATGCCAGGGAGATTGCCGCACAAGCGCTGCAGTTGGAGAGCAGCACCGCAATCCGCGCCTACCTGGAAAAGACGAGGCTCCTCCTCAAACTGTAGCAGCTGTTGCGTGGATCGCCCCTCTCCCATCCCATCTCTTCCTTATAAAAATCGAGCCTGGCCATTTATCCTTCCGCCTTTACCCGGAATAGAAACGCCTGCCGCTACTGGAGCTGCCGTTCTCTCGCCTGCATACCAAATCCCTTGACCATCCAAAATGAATGTGCGATTATTAGCGAGTCATTAATAATCAATATTAACACTTCACCAACAGGCGGAAACTGCCATGCATAAAATCCTGATCGGCATGCTAGCGCTGCTGCTGATTTCAACATGCGGATACCGCACCCTGCAGGCAAAAGAGGAACAAACCAACCGCGCTTGGAGCGATCTCGGCTTTTCGTGCCGGCAGCGGATGGAAAGGGCGGCTGTTTACATGGAGGCGGTGCAAAGACATGTCTCCCTCAACAACGAGGTCGTAAAGGAGGCCGAGAAGGCCTTGCAAAAGGCTGTCAAGGAGGGGTACCCTTTGATACCGCCGGATGGGAAAAGGCTGTTGAAATTTCGCCAAGTCCAATCAGAGCTGACCCTGGCACTGGCACGGCTGCATCTGTCCACCGGCAACAGTCCGGTCTTTTTGCGGGACGAGAGCTTTCTTGCCGCCCAAAAGCGCATGGAAACAGCAGAAGCCCGTCTTAATGAAGCCATAACCGACTACAACCTGGCCAGCCATGAATTCAATCTCTGCAAACGCAGTTTTCCCCATGCACTGACCAACATGCTGCTCTTGCGGTACAGCGACAAGCAACCTTTCACCGCTGGAGAGCAGGTGAAACTGTGCGGAAAGATCGATTCGTAATGGAAAACAAAAAGGGGCGACCAAGTGACCGTCCCTTTCGTCATGCAGAAGTACCTTCGATGTTTGCTGTCACGCCAGCACTATCAGCAGATCATCCTTCTCGATCTTGTCCCCCTCCCTGAACTTGACCTCGGCGATCTTGCCGTCTTCCCTG
Organism: Geotalea sp. SG265; assembly: GCF_022808985.1. Taxonomy (GTDB): domain Bacteria; phylum Desulfobacterota; class Desulfuromonadia; order Geobacterales; family Geobacteraceae; genus Geotalea. Next base: position 308,417 of record NZ_JAKZFT010000004.1, read on the forward strand.
GCCTTGACGTTGGTTTCCATCTTCATGGCCTCGGTCACCATCAGCACATCCCCCGCTGCAACCTCGTCGCCGGGTTTGACATTTACCTTCAAGACCTTGCCAGGCATGGGCGCGCCTATGTGCAGACTGTTCCCCTTGTCGGCCTTCTCCCGCACCGCTTCGTCGGTTATGGCCGTCTGGTCGCGGACGATGACCTGGCGGGCATCACCATTCAGTTCGAAGAAGATGTGGCGGGTGCCGTCCGGGTGGACGCGGCCGATGGCGTTGAGCTTGATGATGAGGGTTTTGCCCGGCTCGATGTCGATGGCGGTCTCCTGCCCCGGCTCGAGACCATAAAAGAAGATCGGGGTCGGGATGACGGAGGTGTCCGAATATTCCTGGCGATGGCGGTCGAACTCGGGAAAGACGTGGGGATAAAGGATGTAGGAGATGAGTCCCTTGTCGTCCACCGGCCGTCCCACCTTTGCTTCAGCCTTGAGCCGTTCCTCGTCGAAATCCGCCGGTTCGATCAGTTCTCCGGGGCGGCAGCTGATCGGTTCTTCCCCCTTGAGGATGATGCGCTGCAGTTCCCGGGGAAAGCCCTGGTAGGGCTGGCCGATCATCCCTTTGAACATCCCCACCACCGATTCTGGGAAGGTGAGGTCGTCCCCCTTAATGTAGACATCGTCAACATCCATGTTGTTTTTCACCAGGAACATGGCCATATCCCCGACCACCTTCGACGATGGCGTCACTTTGACGATGTCGCCGAAGAGGAGATTGACCCGGTGGTACATCTCCTTGCACTCTTCCCAGCGGTCCAGTAGCCCAAGGCCAGCCACCTGGGGCTTGTAGTTGGAGTATTGCCCCCCCGGTATCTCGTGGTGATAGACCTCGGCGGTGCCGCTTTTCAGGCCGGACTCGAAGGGGGCATAGTAATCCCGCACCGTTTCCCAATAGTTGGCCAGCTTCTGCAGGTTTTCCTCGTTGAGACCGGTATCCCATTCGCTCCCTTTCAGGGCAGCCACCAGGGCATTGAGGTTGGGTTGGGAGGTCAGGCCCGAGATGGAGGAAAGGGCGGCATCGACGATATCGACCCCCGCCTGGCAGGCCATGAGCAGCATCGCGCCGCCATTGCCCGAGGTATCGTGGGTATGGAGGTGGATCGGTATGCCGACCTCCGATTTCAGCGCCTTGATCAGCCGGGAGGCCGCCAGCGGTTTGAGCAGGCCCGCCATATCCTTGATGGCCAGGATATGGGCTCCCATCTTCTCCAGTTCCTTGGCCATGTTGACGTAATATTCCAGGGGATACTTGTCCCGCTTGGGATCATTGATGTCTCCCGTGTAGCAGATAGCCGCCTCGCAGATCTTGCCCTGCTTGCGCACAGCCTCCATGGCCACCTTCATACCGGTGGTCCAGTTGAGGGAGTCGAAGACGCGGAAGATGTCTATCCCCGACTGGGCCGCCTCCTCCACGAAGCGCTCCACGACGTTATCGGCGTAGTTGGTATAGCCGACGGCATTGGAGCCCCTGAGCAGCATCTGGAACAGCACGTTGGGAATGGCTTCCGACAGCTTGTGCAGCCTCTGCCAGGGGTCCTCCTTGAGAAAACGCATGGAGACGTCGAAGGTGGCCCCCCCCCACATCTCCAGGGAGAAGAGGTCAGCCGCCAAATGGGAAGTGGGCTCGGCGATCTTCAATAAGTCGTAGGTCCGCACCCTGGTGGCCAGGAGGGATTGATGGGCATCACGCATGGTGGTATCGGTGATAAGGACCTTTTTCTGCTCCAGAATCCACTGGGCAAGGCCTTCCGCCCCCTTTTCCATAAAAATGTCACGGGTACCGGCAGGACGCGGTTTGGTGAAATCCACCTCCGGAACTTTTGCCTCCATCAGTTCGGATGATTTGAGAGGCTTGACGATGCCCGGCGAGCCGTTGACGATGACGTCGCCAATGAAGTTGAGCACCTTGGTGGCCCGGTCCTTCTTCTCCCGCAACTGGAGCAGTTCGGGGTGTTTTTCGATGAATGAGGTGTCGCATTTGCCGTTGAGAAAGACCGGGTGGGTGACCACATTCTCCAGAAAGGAGATGTTCGTCTTGACGCCACGGATGCGGAATTCCTGCAGGGAGCGGTGCATGATGCGGGCAGCCTCGTCGAAGGTAAGCCCCCAGGCGCTGACCTTGACCAGCAGCGAATCATAATGGGGGGTGATTTGCGCGCCGGTGAAGGCATTGCCGGCGTCAAGACGGACGCCGAAACCTGCCGACGACCGGTAGGCCTTGAGCGTACCGAAATCGGGGGCGAAATTGTTGGCCGGGTCCTCGGTGGTAATCCTGCACTGCATGGCATAGCCCCACATCTTGATGGCATCCTGGTTGGGAATGTTGATCTCCGGATCGGAAAGGGGTTTCCCCTCGGCCACCAAGATCTGGGTCTGCACTAAGTTGCGCCCGGTGATCATCTCGGTAACTGTATGCTCCACCTGAATGCGTGGGTTCATCTCAATGAAATAGAAGTTTCCCTCCTGATCCAGCAGGAACTCCACCGTCCCCGCATTCCGGTACTTGACGTGGCCGGCTATCTTCAGGGCCGCGGCACACAGCTCCTCGCGCATCTCGGGGGTGATGCAGAGTGACGGGGCAAACTCCACCACCTTCTGGTGGCGGCGCTGGATTGAGCAGTCCCGCTCGAAGAAGTGCACAAGGTTGCCGTGGCTGTCGCCGAGAACCTGGACCTCGATATGCTTGGGGTTTTCCAGGTAGCGCTCCAGGAAGACTGCGGGATTACCGAAGGAAGCTTTTGCTTCGCTGCGGGCAGCGGCGATTCCTTCCACAAGCTCCTTACGGTTGGTCGCCACCCGCATGCCGCGCCCCCCGCCCCCGGCGGCCGCCTTGATGATGATGGGATAGCCGTAGTTCTTGGCAAAAATAAGGGCATCTTCCTCATGCTCGACCGGGTCCTCGGTACCGGGAACGACCGGTACACCCGCCTCGATGGCCACCTTGCGGGCCGCGACTTTGTCCCCCAGGCGCCGCTGCATCTCGGCGGTGGGGCCGATGAAGGTAATGCCGGCAGCCTCGCATTTCTCGGCAAACTCGGCATTCTCGGAGAGGAAGCCGTAACCGGGGTGGATTGCATCCACATCCCTCTTCAGGGCCAGGGCGATGATTTCGTCGATGCCCAGGTAGGCATCGATGGGGCTTTTGCCCTTGCCGATGAGGTAGGCCTCATCGGCCTTATAGCGATGCAGGGACAGCTTGTCTTCTTCGGAATAGATGGCCACCGTGCCGATACCCAGTTCGGTGCAGGCGCGAAAGATCCTGATGGCAATCTCACCGCGGTTCGCCGCCATGATCTTTCTGAATTTACGTTGTTCCATTAATGCCTCCATCAGCAATTTTATCTAAAATAAAACAGATAAATTATAGGTAAATATTTATCTTCGCTAAAATTCTTTAGTCTTTCTAGATATTTAGAGTGCGCAGACAACAGTAACCAATAAAAGCAGAATCACCTTTTATTGTCAACAGTAAACATCTGTTATATTATGTGCACTATCTAATCCTTTTCCAGATGCTTGTTTACCTGATGCCTCTTTAGTGCTATATTCCTGCAAAAATTCCCAAAGGAGACAGATCTGATGCGGGCAAAAAACATATCTCTTGTTGCAGCGCTTGCGGTTTTTGCCATCCACGCAGTGGTGGCCTATGGTGCAGAGGCGCAGAAATCCCAGGCATCGACCGCACAGAAGGAAGCGGCGGCAGCGGGCAAGAAAGGTTCTCCTGCCGATCCGGTGGCCAAGGTTAACGGCACCATCATCACGCGCCAGGACCTGGACCGGGCGGTGAAAGTCCTCGTGGCACAGAACAGGCTTCCCCAGCCCCTCCCCCCGGAGCAGCAGAAGCAGGCGGAAGATGCCGCCCTTGACCAGCTGATCTCCGCAGAGCTCCTTTATCAGGCGGGACAGAAAAGCGAGATCAAGGACCTGGACAAACAGGTCGAGGAAAAGATCGGGCAAAACAGGGCGAAGTTCTCCAGCAGCGCAGAATTCGACAAGGCACTGAAGTCGGTGGATATGTCGGAAAAGGACCTGAAGGATTTCACCCGCAAGGATCTCGTCATCACTACCTTCATCGAACGGGACATCGTCTCCAAGATCAAGGTGACCGAGGCCGATGCCAAGAAATTCTATGACGACAATGCCGACAAGTTCAAACAGGAGGAAAGCGTCAGAGCCAGCCACATCCTGATCGGTGCTGATGCCAAAGCCGGCGACGAAGATAAGAAGAAGGCCAGGGAAAAAGCCGAAGGCATCCTGAAAAAGATCAAAGCCGGAGAGGATTTTGCCACTCTTGCCAAGGCGGAATCAACCTGTCCGAGCAGCAAGCAGGGGGGCGATCTGGGAACGTTCGCCAAGGGACAGATGGTCGCACCATTCGAAAAGGCCGCTTTTGCCCTGAAACCGGGTGAAGTGAGCGACGTGGTGGAAACTCAGTTCGGCTACCACATCATCAAACTGGCTGAAAAGAAAGAAGCGGGCATGGTGAAATTCGACGACGTGAAATCCAAGATAATCGATTACCTGAAGAGCCAGAAAATCCAGAAGGATGTCAGCGATTACCTGGCAGAGCTGAAGAAAACGGCAAAGACGGAAAAGTTCTAAACCCTGATCAGGAGAGGTTAAAAAGCCCGCAAATAGCGGGCTTTTCTTTTGTCTGGCGGAGTAATATTTCAGGCAGCTGTCGTCGGCGGTGGGACGAAGACCCGGGCAGCCATTTCCGCGTCGAGCATGAGCAGGCCATGGCCATTGTCCCCGACCAGTTTCAGCTTGCCGATGAGATCCCGGTCATTCTCTTCTTCCTCGATCTGTTCGGTGATAAACCACTGGAGGAAGATATGGGAGGCATGATCTTTTTCCTTGAGAGCAAGATCGGTCAGATCATTGATACAATTGGTGATGAACTGTTCATGTTTCAGGGTCTGCTCGAACATGTCCAGCAGTGACTTGTACTGACTGGGGGGCGCGGACATGACTGAAAGGGTGACTGCCGCCCCCTGGCTGTTGACGTAGTTGTAAAACTTCATGAAATGGACCATCTCCTCCTGGTACTGGACCATGAACCAGTTGGCGGCTCCCTTGAGGCCCATGGCATTGGCATGGGAAGACATGGAAAGGTACAGATAAGCTGAGTAGAGTTCGATATTCATGTGCTTGTTCATTGTCGTATACATCTTTTTGTTGAGCATGATCTCCTCCTGTCACTGATCAGAATACATCTGGTGGCGGTCAGTTCTTTGGCCGCTGACCGGTACTGTCAAGAAAAGCCTTGATGAGATCGATGGGCACCGGGAAGATGGTCGTGGAATTTTTCTCGGCGGCAATCTCGGTCAGGGTCTGCAGGTATCGCAGCTGCAGGGACATGGGCTCGTCCGCCAGAACCCGAGCGGCGCCGGCCAGCTTTTCCGAGGCCTGCAGCTCCCCTTCGGCATGGATCACCTTCGCCCGCCGCTCCCGTTCCGCCTCGGCCTGTTTGGCAATGGCCCGCAGCATCTCCTGGGGAAGGTCGATGTTCTTCACCTCCACGTTGGCAACTTTGACCCCCCAAGGATCGGTATGCCGGTCCAGGATCTCCTGCAGCTCCTTGTTGATCTTCTCCCGGTTTGCCAGCAGCTCGTCCAGTTCCACCTGGCCGAGCACGCTGCGCAGCGTTGTCTGGGAGAGCTGACTGGTGGCATAGAGATAGTTCTCCACATCGATGATCGCCTTTTCCGGTGCCATGACCCGGAAATAGATGACCGCCGATACTTTGACCGTCACGTTGTCATGGGTGATGACGTCCTGGGGGGGCACGTCGAAGGCGACCATGCGCAAGGAGACCCGCACCAGCCGGTCGATGCCGGGAATAATGAAGAATAGCCCCGGCCCCCGCACCCCGGCAAAACGACCGAGGCGGAACAGCACCCCCCGTTCGTATTCGGGAAGTATCCTGACGGCACTGGCAACGAACATCAGCAGCAGGATGGCAACAAAAACGAGCGGCACGTAACTGAAAATATCGAACATGACGACTCCTCCATGGCAGGGATTCTCACCCAGCCTATCCGGAAAGAGTATACTTGGTAACCGTCCCACGTCAAATCGTGCCTTGCCAATTCGGCATGATCATGTTAGTTTTTCACAATCTGGGAGTCTTCCGATGAAAGAACGCGTGAAAATACTGCTCATAGAGGACGAAAGGCCTAGCCGCGAGGCGCTGCTGCTCCTGCTGCAGGGGAACAGCTTCACCATCAAGGGAAGCAGCTCCGGTGCGGACGGTCTGAAACAGATGCAGGATGAACGCTTCGACATCGTCATCACCGATCTCTTCCTCCCCGACATCAGCGGACTCGATATCCTAAAGAAGATCAAGGATACCTCCCCCCACACGGAAGTCATCCTCATCACCGGGCACGCCTCGGCCGAAACCGCCGTCAAGGCCATGAAGGAAGGTGCCTACGACTATATCACCAAGCCCCTCAATATCGACGAGCTGCGCATCATCATCGACAAGGCGGTGGAAAAGAACAGGCTCGTCAACGAAAACGTCTACCTGAAAGAGCAGTTGCGCGACCGCTACGAATTCGCCAACATCATAGGCAGTTCGGAACCTATGCAGCAGGTCTTTTCCCGGATGAAAAAAATCATCAAGACCGATTCCACCGTGCTGATCCTGGGTGAATCGGGTACCGGCAAAGAACTGGTAGCCAAGGCGGTCCATTTCAACGGTGCCCGCAAGGACAAGCCCTTCATCGCCGTCAACTGCTCGGCCATCCCTGAAAATCTCCTGGAAAGCGAGCTCTTCGGCCACACCAGGGGCTCCTTCACCGGCGCCATCAAGGACAAGGTGGGCAAGTTCGAAGCGGCAAACCGCGGCACCATTTTCCTCGACGAAATCGGCACCCTGCCCATGCACCTGCAGACCAAGCTCCTGCGAGTTCTGCAAGAGCAGGAAGTGGAAAAAGTCGGCTCCAACAAGCCGATCAAGCTGGACACCCGGGTCATCTCCGCAACCAACGTTGACCTGGAAGAAGAGGTCAAGCGCGGCACCTTCCGGGAAGACCTTTATTACCGCCTCAACGTTATCCCCATCGTCATCCCGCCTCTCAGGGAGCGCACCCAGGATATTTTCCTTCTTGCCCGGCATTTCCTGGAAAAGAACTGCCGGGACATGAAGCGCCCCCCCATGACAATCGATAAGGATGCCTGCGAAGCCCTGGAAATGTACCAGTGGCCGGGAAACGTGCGGGAACTGGAAAACGCCGTCGAGCGCATCGTCGCCCTCACCGAAGGTAATCACATCACCCTCAACGACCTCCCCCCGAACATTGCCCGGACCTATGGGGAACAGGAGCATTCTTCCACCAAGGTCACCGAAGACGGCATCGACATGGTGAGAACGGTCAACGACATCGAACGGAAGATGATCAGCGACGCCCTGATCCTGGCCAAGGGGGTAAAAGCCCGGGCCGCCGCTATGCTCAAGCTGAACCGCACCACCCTGGTGGAAAAAATGAAGCGGCTGGGGATGGAATAGGTTCTTTCCCACCACACACCACACCACCATCACGCTTCACCCTTGACCTCCTATTTATTTGGTTGTATAATACAACTAAATGCGAACCGGAAACGATCAATACAGACTGGAAAAATCCCTGGGGCACTTGGCTGCGCGCCTTTCCCGAGTAGTGCTGCGGCGATTGAACGAACTGCTGGCACAGCATCAGCTCCCTATTTCGGCGGAGCAATACTCGCTGCTGGTGCAGCTTTGGGACCACAACGGCCTGCCGCAGGGAGCATTGGCCGCCAAAACCGCCAAGGACAAGACGACCATGGCGCGCCTGGCTGCCAACCTGGAAATGAGGGGGCTGATCGTCCGCCTTCCCGGTCCCGGCGACGCGCGGGAACGCCTGCTCTATCTGACGGACATGGGCAAAGAGCTAATGGATAAAGCAACCGGTCTTGCCAGGAGTATTCTGGCAGAGGCGCAAGAGGGGATAAGCGAAGAAGACCTTGAAACCTGCCGCGCCGTCCTCCGCCGCGCCCACGCCAACCTCACCAGGTGAACTTGTAAGCACATAGTTGTATCCTGCAACCTTTTTGGAGTCTATATTCATGAAAATATCAACAGCCGCGCTTCCGGCGGACATGTCCAAAAGCCGGCTTGCCTTCTTCGTACTGATTCTCGGCGCGCTGACCGCCTTCAGCGCCATGTCCATCGATATGTACCTGCCCGCCTTTCCACAAATGGCGCGCGATCTCAAGGTGCCGCTGAGCACGGTGCAGCTTTCGGTCTCCGCCTTTCTTTTCGGCTCGGCCGTCGGCCAGCTCTTCTACGGCCCCATTGCCGACCGATGGGGCCGTCGCGCCCCCCTTTTGGCGGGAATTGCACTCTATGTCGCCGCGACCATCGGCTGCGCCCTGGTCAACACCGGCTCCGCCCTCCTCTTCTGGCGAGTGGCCATGGCGGTTGGTGGCGGGGCGGGGATGGTCATTGCCCGCGCCGTCGTTCGTGACCTCTACGACACCACGGAAGCGGCACGGATGTTCTCGCTGCTCATGCTGATTATGGGGATAGCGCCAATCCTGGCACCGATTGGCGGGGGGCAACTGCTGCTGATCACGGGTTGGCGGGGTATTTTCGGCTTCTTAGCCTTCTTCGGAGTCGCCTCTCTTGTCGCGGCGGCCCTCGGTCTTCCCGAATCGCTCCCTGTGGAACGCCGTCACCACCGGACCTTTTTAGAAATGGTGAAGGTGTACGTCCACCTGTTCAAGAATCGCCACTATATCCGGTACGCCATTGCCCTGGGCTGCGTCGCCGGAGTAAATTTCGCCTACATCTCCGGCGCCCCCTTGATGTTCATCGAACTGCACGGCATATCCCCGCAGCAATTCGGCGTGTTCTTCGGGATCAACGCCCTCGGCCTTATCGGCTCATCCCAGGTCAACAGGAGACTATTGCGCCGTTTCACCCCGCAAACGTTGGCAGCCACCGCCTTTGCCATCAATGCATGCGCCTCGGCGGCCCTCGCTGCCGCGGTCGTCACCGGCATCGGCGGTTTCCCGGCACAGGCCGTGCTCATCTTCATCGCTCTCTGTATGACAGGACTGCTCTATCCCAATATCACTGCCCTTGCCATGGCCCCTTTCGACAAGGCAGCAGGGAGCGCCTCGGCACTTCTCGGCACCATCCAGTACATGCTCGGAGCATCGGGTGGTGCACTGGTCGGCCTTTTTCACAACGGCACCGCCCTTCCCATGACAATGACCATGGCGCTCTGCGGTGCGGTCGGGCTGGCTGCGGTCGTCACAGCAGGTAGGACAGTTTCCCGGCGATGAATTAACGGCACCCTCCGCCAAAGTTGACGACTTGGAAATGGATATTAAAGTTATCTTAAACTGGAAAATCCATTACAGGAGGAAGGCTCATGAAAGGGAAATGGCTATCGTTTGCATTCCTTGTGCTGGTTTCGCTTACGTGGGTAACGGCAGGATTGACGGCGGAAAAGAAAAAGGGATCGGCGACCGGCAAGATCATTCTGGCACCGAATCAGCTCCAGTGGAAGGCGGGCCCACCATCGTTGCCCACATCCAAGGTGGCGGTACTGGAAGGGAATCCGGAGAAAAAGGGATTCTTCGTCATGCGAATCATGCTGCCTGCAGGAACGAAGATACCTCCCCATACACACGGAAACGTGGAAAGGGTAACGGTGATTTCCGGGAGCATCAATCTGGCCATGGGTGATGAGCAGAAAAATCCCACCGTTTTACCAACTGGCGGTTATTTTTCTCTCCCCGCAGGAATGGTCCACAATGCCTGGGTAGACGAGGAAACGATTCTGCAGATTGCGACCAGGGGACCATGGAGCTTGAAGGTCTTCAAAGCGGGTAAGGAGTAGGGAAGCCCTCGTTTCCATGATCGGTCACCTCTTCCAATCGATATGGTTTCATTGTGCTGGGATATGGAATGGGGCAATTTGTTGCGTTTGGGCCGGTTCGATGTAGGTATTGGAGTAATAAACAAGGAGACGCTATTTTTTCGAATAAGTACCTGTCCCCTTTATCCCCTTCCTAGTTATTGCGCAACAAAAGCGGACGCTTGTTGCCTTTTGAATCCATAAAATCCTTGGATATCGTGCCCACGTCATATTTTTGTGCCCGGCTTACGGTATCCTGAAAATCGAAGTTGGAGGCGCGACCCTTTAGTTTTCCCTCTGCCCCTTTTACTACCCCAGAATACACATATGCAAAGCCTGCCCCCACTTCTTCTCCTTTCTTTTTCTGCAAGCAAAAACCAAATCCACAAAAAAGAAAATTCTTAAGTTCCCCTCTTTGCCTGTCGATAGAATAAATGTCAATAATTTCTAATTCAGGCAAACAGGGGACCGCTGAAAATAGGGGAGTCGCTGCCCGGTCCACGTCATGCAAAAGCAGCCTAGTGGTGCTTGTTGCAATATGGTTGCAGTGTTGCAAAAGTGAAAGCCTGTCACCTCTATCTCTGGTACCACTAGGTGGATTCAAATTGCAAGTGCACCACGTGAATTTTGAAAGAAGACTTCGTGTGGTGTCTGGTAGTTAAGGCATTTTCTGGGTCGATGATTCACCTTTTCAATTATGAAATGCAGTTCTTCTTCAG
>NZ_JAKZFT010000040.1 GCF_022808985.1 Geotalea sp. SG265
GTCCAACGGGGCTGCCGCTGAGCCGCGAGCGTCAGCGAGACGGGCTCGTGCGGCGTGTTATACGTTCCCCTTCATTTTTTCAAGCTGTTGAATCACTTCTGGCACCTTCCCTTGCCCCTCGTGCCCGACCAGAGTTTTCAGATGCTTGATTGTTGTTTCAATCGTGACGTGCGGCCTCAAATCGAACGGCTGGATCAGCTTCCAGGTTTTGTCTTCCTTGACAAGCCTAAAAACATAATTTTCCGTCTCTTTTAGTCGAACTACTTCAACTGCGCCAGGGACTTCACCGATGATTTCATAGGCTACGGATGCAATCGCAAGATCCTTTCCTTTTACTTTTTTATTTTCGATCGACTTCAGTTTGTAACTTTTGACCAAACTCACTGTGTCCCATCCGGGCGCAGCTTCCTCTCCGGGGACCAATATCTTTTCAAGACCTGACTCGACAAAATTGTCTGTTCCGAGATTTGCACCAGCCAGGTCGGCTTGGATGTATTTTTCAACAACTGCACGAATAGCAGAAACTTCAGCCTCTTTATTTTTTTTATCAAAGTGGCTCTTGAACAGGAACAAGCTTACAGCAGAAATTAAGATGACAATCAGGATTAGGCGAAGTTTCTTCATTTTTCGTCCTGTATAACGGCT
>NZ_JAKZFT010000041.1 GCF_022808985.1 Geotalea sp. SG265
CCGTTGAGCGAGGAGAAAGATGAAAGGCATACCCCATATGAAATTTGTATCCTTCGTTTTATTGGTAGTCATGTTGGCAGCACCGTCATTGCTCAAAGCCGAGAGTGCACCATCAAACCTTGTTTCAGCAGTGAAAGCATATCTTAAAGAACCAGGAGTAGGTGAAGAGCTGACATTTCAGCATGCTTTGACAGATCTTAATGGTGATGGGCAAGCCGATGCCATTGTATTGCTGACAGGATCAGCCTGGTGTGGGTCTGGCGGGTGTACGATGCTAGTTTTTGAAGGGAATAAAGACAGTTTTGTTTTCCGTTCAAGAAGCACAATTACCAGGAAACCTATTAAAGTCACAGCAGAAAAAAGAAATGGATGGAAAACACTGATTGTGAACACTAACAAGATTGGCGAAGTCGTTATGCGTTTCAAGGGCACTGGCTATCCTTTGAATCCCTCCATACAGCCAAAAGCATCGACCGCCCAACTGAAGGCAGCGGAGATCTTGCTGAAGTAGCATAATTACGACAACGCTCAACCAGGCCCTTGGACGCCGACCAGGGCTGAGAAACGCCCCGGTGCGGGTCAAGGGCGCAAGCCGTT
>NZ_JAKZFT010000005.1 GCF_022808985.1 Geotalea sp. SG265
CCAGCGGCACCACCCTCGGTTGTAACGGCTGCCACGGCTCCACCGGCAACACCAGCGGTATGCCGACCCCCGATGCTGTTGGCGTAAACAGCCACACCAAGCACCTGCCGACCCAGGATACCGGCAAGTGCGTCTACTGTCACAGGACCACCGTCAACGGCACCAGCGCCATCATCGCCGGCAGCCAGCACATCAATGCCGCCCGTGATGTCCGCTTTAGCAAGCCCAACACCTTTACCAACAACTCCGGTGCGTATAATGCCGGCACCAGGACCTGTTCCACCACCTACTGCCACGGCACAGCAGCTTCCGATGCCTGGGGTACCGCCGGACCGTTGGCCTGTAACAAGTGTCACGAAGCCAGCATGGCCCTTCCCGGTGCCCACGTGATTCACTACAACACGGCAACCGTGGCAACCGGCCTCTACGGCGCAGCCCCCGGCACCTCCAGCCAGAGCGCCACTGCTTACCAGTTTGCCTGCTCCTCCTGCCACGGTACCGATACCAGCAAGCATGCCAACTATCCGGTCACCGACGTATCCGATGCAACCATCTTCTTCGGCTTCAGTTCCGCCGGACGTGGTGCATCAGCTAACAGCGCCTATGCGCCGCAGCTTACGGGTTCCACCGACCTCAAGGGCTACCAGTGGACCACCGGCGGCAACGCAAACTGTACCGCCACCTACTGTCACAGCAACGGCCGCGGCAGCAACGGCGGCAGCACGACGGTCAACTGGGGTATTACCGCCAGGGATGCAAGCTGCTCTACCTGCCATGGTAATGCCACAACCACCATTGCCGGAACCAATCCGACTACTACCCCGACCATGCTCTCCGGCGCCCATAAGTCGCATATAGGTAATGCTACTCAGGGTGGTGTGTTCACCTGTACCGACTGCCATGCCAACACTTTGAGCGGCGCGACCACTATTGCCGCTTACAACAAGCACGTCAACAAGTTCGTCGATTACTCCGGTCTCTATGCCGGCAAGACTAAGTCTTGCTCCACCTTCTACTGCCATAGCAATGGTAAGGGCCAAGGACCGGTAACCACCCTGCCCGCCTGGACCAGCGGCACCACCCTCGGTTGTAACGGCTGCCACGGCTCCACCGGCAACACCAGCGGTATGCCGACCCCCGATGCTGTTGGCGTAAACAGCCACACCAAGCACCTGCCGACCCAGGATACCGGCAAGTGCGTCTACTGTCACAGGACCACCGTCAACGGCACCAGCGCCATCATCGCCGGCAGCCAGCACATCAATGCCGCCCGTGATGTCCGCTTTAGCAAGCCCAACACCTTTACCAACAACTCCGGTGCGTATAATGCCGGCACCAGGACCTGTTCCACCACCTACTGCCACGGCACAGCAGCTTCCGATGCCTGGGGTACCGCCGGACCGTTGGCCTGTAACAAGTGTCACGAAGCCAGCATGGCCCTTCCCGGTGCCCACGTGATTCACTACAACACGGCAACCGTGGCAACCGGCCTCTACGGCGCAGCCCCCGGCACCTCCAGCCAGAGCGCCACTGCTTACCAGTTTGCCTGCTCCTCCTGCCACGGTACCGATACCAGCAAGCATGCCAACTATCCGGTCACCGACGTATCCGATGCAACCATCTTCTTCGGCTTCAGTTCCGCCGGACGTGGTGCATCAGCTAACAGCGCCTATGCGCCGCAGCTTACGGGTTCCACCGACCTCAAGGGCTACCAGTGGACCACCGGCGGCAACGCAAACTGTACCGCCACCTACTGTCACAGCAACGGCCGCGGCAGCAACGGCGGCAGCACGACGGTCAACTGGGGTATTACCGCCAGGGATGCAAGCTGCTCTACCTGCCATGGTAATGCCACAACCACCATTGCCGGAACCAATCCGACCACCACACCGACCATGCTCTCCGGCGCCCACAAGGCACATATCGGCAGTGCTTCTACCGGCGGTGGCTTCGGCTGTATCGACTGTCATGCCACGACCGTCAGCAGTGATACCGCCATCGCGGCAAACAACTTCAATAAGCACGTCAACAAGTTCGTTGACTATTCCGGCGTCAATGCCGGCAAGAACAAATCCTGCGCCAACTTCTATTGCCACAGCAACGGCAAAGGCGTCTCTGTCAATCCCCCAACTTGGACCAGCGGCACGACCCTAGATTGTAGCGGCTGCCACGGCTCCACCTCTGCCAACCTGACATCTGGAAGCCACAACGCCCACCTTGTTGCAGGGGCAACCTGCCAGAACTGTCACTGGAATACCACCCAGACCAACGGCACCATTGCCGCCGTTGCCCAGCACATCAACCGCACGGTCGGGGTCAACCAGGGCAGCAGCTTCAAATTGGTCAATGTCAGCTTCACCGGCACCACCAGCTGTTCGGCCATTTCCTGCCACAGCAACGGCACCTCTGGCGGAGCAACAGCAGCAACATGGGGTGGTACCCTCAAATGCGACGGCTGCCATCCGAACCTCTCAGCCGCCCACACGGTCCACGCCAATCTGAACCTGAGCACCGGCGTTACCTTCTATAACTACACTGCCATCAAGTCTTCCGGTTCGGAAGCGGCCAATGGCGTCAAGTACGGCTTTGGTTGCGGTACCTGTCATCCACTGGTGGAATCTACCTTCCATATCGATGGCAGTGTCGAAGTGCAACTTGATCCGGCAACTGCCGGTGCCGGCGCTCTGCGCCAGAAAAACGGTGTCGGCGCTGCAATGAACGGTGACAAGAGCTGTGACCTTGTCTATTGCCACAGTGACGGCAAAAATGCCATGGTTGCCGGACCCACAGGCAACGGCCATGCACCGGTCTGGACCACGACCTTTGCTACCCTCGGTGGCGATCGTTGTGCCAAGTGTCACGGCAACTCCCCGCAGACAGCCGCGCATAATGCGCACCAGGTGGGTATCCATTATGACAACGTCTACAACGGCGTTTCCGGAAAACTGGCTGCAGCATCAACCGGAAACTCCAGCCATGGTGTAGCGGGCCAATCCACAACCATTACCTGTAATGTCTGCCATTACAAGACAATGCAACTCGCGCAGAACGACCAGAACACCCTCTGTAACACCTGTCACACCAAGGGTGTCAACGGCGCTTTGGTTAAGGGTAATGCCCAGATTGCCGACTTCGCTATCCACGTCAACGGCAAAAAGGATATTGCTTTCCCGACCACCGCACTCAAGGTCATTTCGAAGGCACAGCTCAGGACCAGCAGCTTCTCCAACTACTCCGGTCTCTGGGTGCGTAACGGCAGCAACTACAAAAACGGCATCAGTGCGTTCGACACCGCCAAGACTGCTCTGACGGACAATATGTGGAACGCTACGGCAGGTACCTGCTCCAACATCTCCTGCCACAACCTGAGAGTGGGCGAATCCGTCACCTGGACCGACACCACCATCAGTTGCCAGTCCTGTCACAGCAAATTGTAATTCGAATTCAATACAACAGCAGCAAAAAGAAAGGCCGGGAAACCGGCCTTTCTTTTTGCTTAATGTCACGGATGGATGACGGATATGGTTATTGCAGGAGAGGGCTTCCTAAATCCGCCTCCGGTTCGTATCTGACAAAGAATGTGGCTCCATGGTTTCGGTAAAAAGGCAGGACTGGTGAGGCGATAGGGTGGGTGCAGGCAACATCTGTAAAGGCGTCGCTGGGGTGCCTAGAAGCACCCCAGCTGGCACTGCCTGATTTTATACAGCTGTACATTGGCAGCTTCGGCAACGGCCATTGGTTTGACCTTGAGCTCCTGAGCGAGGGCAGAGGCGGCGGCACAGGTCAGCTCTCCTTTTTCAGCGAGGGCTGCCGTTTGGCGAGCCACTTCTTCGGTGAACGGTTCGGATACCGTACCGGCGTGGGCGGTCTTGCTCACCTTGAAACAGCCGAGCTGACAGTCGGTTATGCGGATGCCGAGCCGGTCGATCATGGCACCGACGGCGAGACGGGAGATGCCTGCATCGGCAGCAATCCTCCAGGCGGATGGGCAGGGTACGTAGCCATCTCGGACGGCGCCCCTCACTGCTGTCTCCAGATTCTGGAGGGCTTCCGACGAGAGATTATCGGGATTTTCGGGCAGGGTGATCCTGCCCTTTTTCTTTTGACGGTCGGTATCATTGAAGTCGCGCATCGGTTTTCCTTTTTCCCCAGGCGTGCTAAATGTAAGAACATTGTTTTATTACCCGAAGAAATATCCTGACCCGTAAAATTTGTCAAGAGTCTGCGGTCAACGGCATTGCAGATAGGCTTCATTCACAACATTGACTGGTGTGCCGGCCAGGAAAGAGCGGATATTTCCGGCGACGATGGCGGTCAGCCTGCGCCGGGCTGCCAGGGAAGCCCAGGCAAGGTGCGGAGTGAAGATACAGTTCGGGGCGGCAAGCAGCGGATTATCACCAAGCATCGGTTCGTGGGCGACCACATCCAGCCCCGCGCCGGCGATACGCCCTGCCTTGAGGGCTGCCGCCAGATCTGCTTCATTGACCAGGCCGCCGCGTGACGCATTGATCAGGAAAGCAGTCGGTTTCATGGCCGAAAGGAGAGTGGCATTGACGAAGCCCGTGTTATCGTCGGTCTGTGGGCAGTTGAGGGAGACCACGTCGGCGATGGCGAAGAGCTCCTCAAGGGGAAGAAACCGGACCGGTAGCGGGCCGGGGTCTTTGGGGCGAGGATTGTAGGCGACGATACGCAGACCAAAGGCGGCACCGATCCTGGCGACGGCCTGGCCTATGGCGCCGTAGCCGACGATGCCGAGGGTCAGGCCGTCCAGCTCCAGAATAGAGGTCTTCCAGAAAGAATGATCAGGGCAGCGGACCCATTCCCCTTTCCTGACTGCGCTGTCGTGCAGCCCGACCCGTGTGGTCAGCTCCAGGAGCAGTGCGAAGATGGTCTGGGCAACGGACTCTGTGGAATAAGCGGGGACATTGGCGACCGGAATGCCGAGCCTTCCTGCTTCTGCCACGTCCACATTGTTATAGCCGGTGGCCAGAAGCGAGATGTAGCGCAGGTTTGGGAGCTGGGCCAGGGCGGCGGCATCGACCTTCACCTTGCTGGTGAGGATGATCTCTGCATCCCTGGCCCGTTCCACTTTCAGTTCGGGAGGGGTCCGGTCGTAAATGGTACAACTGCCGAGAGTCTCGACGGCATCCCAGGGGTTGTCCCCGGGGTTGATGGTGTAGCCATCGAGGATGACGATGGCCGGTCGCTTGCTCATTGGGCGATTCCCTCCTTACTAGTCATGGGAAACATATCGAGACTATACCACAATACTTTATTCCTGGGCAGCCGGCAGGGCATACCGTTCATCGGCTATCTCAACGTTTTCCACGACAGAGTCGCCATTGGCATCGACAATCCGCTCCTTTACCTGGAGGAGTTTGTACCAGCGCAGAAAGGCGGAAATGAATACAATGGACATGAGGATCATGAGGATAACCGAAAGAACTGCCAGTAGCATCAGCCCTTTAGGGAGAAAGTTGCGCGTGATGTTCAGATACCCGGCGCTCATGGTGATGGGTATCATGAAAAGGCCGGGTACTGCGGCTATCCAGGCGTAACGTGCCCTGCCGAGCCTGATGAGCATGGTGGCGCCGACGATGAGGGCGCAGGTGGCCAGCAGTTGGTTGCTCATGCCGAAGAGGGGCCAGATAGTGGTAATGTCACCGGTATAGACCAGGTAGCCCCAGGCCGAAGTAAAAATGAGGCTGGTGATGATTACCCCAGGCGTCCAACGATTATCGGAGAAGCGGGGATAGACCTTGGCCAGCATTTCCTGAAGCAGATAGCGACCGACTCGGGTACCGGCATCGACGGCGGAGAGAATGAAGACCGCTTCGAACATGATGGCGAAGTGGTACCAGTAAGCCATTAGCCCTTTCATGAATGGAATGGATGAGAAGATGTAGGCCATACCCACCGCAAGGGAAACGGCGCCTCCGGGGCGCCCTTGAACCTGCTCGCCCACCTCGCGTGCCAGTTCGGGGAGATTTACGGTTGCCATGCCCAGTGCCTGGAATGCCTTTGGGGCGGAATTGATGGCGAAGTAATCGGCAGGGACCAGGGTACAGGCGGCAATGAGGGCCATGATCGCCACGAAGCCCTCGGTAAGCATGGCGCCATAGCCGACGAAGAGAATATCCTTCTCATGGGCGATCATCTTTGGCGTGGTGCCGGTGCCGATGATGGCGTGGAATCCGGAAAGGGCGCCGCAGGCGATGGTGATGAAAATAAATGGGAACACCGCCCCCGGGATTACCGGTCCGCCGCCGGCGGCGAACTGGGTGATGGCGGGCATCTGCAGTTGGGGATGGACGGCGACGATGCCCAAGGCCAGCAAGGCGATGGTGCCGATCTTGAGGTAGGTGGAGAGGTAGTCGCGGGGAACAAGCAGGAACCAGACCGGCAGTACTGAGGCAAAAAAGCCATAGATGGGGATGATAAGGGCGATCTGCTTCTTGGAAAAGGTGAACAAAGAGGCCAGGGTGGGGTTTGCTGCCACGTAGGGTCCGGCCAGTACAGCAAGAAGTAAGAGCAGCGCGCCGATGACACTTGCCCCTTTGACGTCGCCTGGCCTGATGTTGTGCATGTAGATTCCCATGACCATGGCTATGGGGATAGTGCAGAAGACGGTGAAGGTGCCCCAGGGGCTGGCGAACATGGCGTTGACGACGGCTATGGAGAGCCCCGCCAGGGTGAGGATGAGAATGAAAAGAATGGCGATGGAGGCGACTTTACCGGCGACGTTGCCGATTTCAGCCCCGGCGATGGCCGAAAGGCTCTTCCCCTTGTGGCGCACCGAGGCGAAGAGGACGATGGAGTCGTGAACGGCACCGGCGACGACTGCGCCGATGATGATCCAGAGGGCACCGGGGAGGAAGCCGAACTGGGCGGCAAGAACCGGCCCGAGCAGTGGTCCTGCCGCGGCGATGGCGGCAAAGTGGTGACCGAAAAGGACGTACTTGTCCGTCTTGACGTAGTCGTGGCCGTCGGCAAGGGTTACTGCCGGGGTCGGGCGCTCGTCGTTCAACGCCATGACCCGTCTGGCGATAAACAACCCGTAAAAGCGGTAGCCGATGGCAAAGACGCAGAGGGACGTGAAGATGAGAGTCAATGCGTTCATTGATGCCTCCTATGAATAATCCGGTTATGGTGCCGATTGTCTCCAGAATAATTCATGTGGGATACGATGAAAAAGGGTACCGGCCCAATGGTGCCGATGTTGGTATGAATGGTCGATTTGAGACGATGAATGGTTGTGGCGTTTCGGAATCAGAGATCCAGGGATTTTTTCAGGTCTTTGGCATGATAACGGCTCACCATGATCTCGGTCCGGTTCAGGTCGTCCATGGTCAGCCTGAAACTGCCGTTGAACCAGGGGATCGCTTCCAGAACATGATTTGTGTTGACCAGGAAGCTGCGGTGAACCCGGACGAAGCCGTGACGGGCGAGTTTGCTCTCCAGTTCAGTGAGGGTGGACCGGCTCCGGTAGCGGTCGGTTGCAGTATGGACGAGGACTGCGCCTTCGTCTGCCTGGGCAAAGACTATCCGTTCGGGTGAGGTAGGGATGATCCGCTCTCCCTGGTAGAGGGGAAGCTTTCCGGAGCAGCCATCGTGTCCATCGCCGACAGCCGGGGTTGCATCCCCAGAAGCGGGTTTGCTCCCCAAGAGCCGGGCAGCCTTGGAGACGGCCTTGGCCACCCTCTCAAGGGTGAAGGGCTTCAGCAGATAATCGACCGCCTCTACCTCGAAGGCTTCGCAGGCATAATGTTCGAAGGCAGTGGCGAAAATGATCAGGGGGTGGGTGGGAAGCTCGGCAAGGAGCTGCGCCAGCTCCAGCCCGCTGAGGCCTGGCAGGTGGATATCGAGAAAAAGCAGCTCCGGGCCCGTTTCCCGTATCCCTGCCAGGGCTGTGCTGCCGCTGCCTGCTTCACCGACCACGTCAACGTCTTCCATCTGCTGCAGAAGGTAGCGGAGTTCTTCCCGGGCCGGGGTTTCATCATCGATAATGAAGGCTTTGATGGTCATTGGTGTGCTCCTTCTCCCTCAGCGCTGCCGGCAGGCACGGTGAAGGATACGGTGGTGCCCCGGGATGGGGTGCTTTCAATGCGGAGGAGGTGATCCCTGCCGAAAAATGCACCCAGGCGGCCATTGACATTCTGCAGGGCGATCCCCACCTCTTCATCCGAATCGGCCTCTTTTTCCGCGAAGAGCCCGGCCAGCTTCTCCGGCGTGATGCCAACGCCGGTATCACGGACCTCGATAGCCACCACATCGCCGACGCGCCGGGCGACCACCATCACCTCCCCCCCCTCCTCACGGGTCAGGATGCCGTGCCGCAGGGCGTTCTCCACCAGCGGTTGCAGGGTAAGCGGCGGAAGAAGGCAGGTCAGCGCCCCTTCCTCAATGCGATAGGCGATCCGCACCCGATCACCAAAACGGGCCATCTCGATGGCGAGGTACGCCCGGCAGTGTTCCAGTTCGGCCGCCAGGGTGACGAGCCCTCCGGCGGGACGGATATTGCGCCGCAGAAATTCGGCAAGTTTGACCAGAAGCTCTGAAGCGGTGGTCGGATCGGTCCTGATGAAGCTTTTGACGGTGTTTATGGCGTTGAAAAGAAAGTGGGGATGGATCTGGGCCTGCAGGGCACGGATTTCCGCCTCCCGCACCAGTTTCTTCTGCTCGTCCAGTTGGGACAGTTCGAGCTGGCTGGAAAAGAGATGGGCAAGCCCGTGGGCCAGCTCCATATCCAGTGGTGTGATGCCGTTTTCCTTGATACGATAGAGCTTGAGAGCGCCGATAACGCGCTCTTCGCTTCTCAGGGGAACGATAATTGCCGAGCCCAGGCGGCATCCCTCTTTGGTGCACCCTATTTCCTCCCTCGTCAGCGGCGCGGCAATACGGCCGGAGGCGAGGGCGTCCCTGGTGGCGTCGGTCATGAGTGCCATTCCGGGCCGGTGGTGATCCTCGCCGACACCGGCGTGGGCGAGGATGGTGGACTGGTCGGTAAAGGCAACAGCATCCAGGTCAGTCATCTCCAGGATAATGCGAGCAGTCTGGGTTGTGGAGGTGGCGGTGAGCCCGCCGCGCAGAAAGGGGAGGGTGCGGAGAGCGATGTTGAGGGCGGCCTGGGCCTGAAAGGCTGCAAAACGCTCCTGCTCCCGGAAAAGTGAGGCAACCAATTCGACGAAAAGGGCAAGTCCCAGGGCATTGACCAGGATCATCGGGAAGGCGATGGTTCGCACCAGGGATAGGGCCGCCGGGTACGGCTTGGCTACAAGCAGGATGATGGCCATCTGCAGCGTCTCGACCACTATTCCCGTGACGAAAGCGGCTGTCGGGTCGTAACGGGTCCGCCTGATCCGGTGGTAGAGAATGCCGCCGACAATCCCCTCGGCGATGGTGGCTATGCCGCATGCTGCTGAGGTAAAGCCGTTCATCTCGATTAGAAAACGATGGGCGCCGGCGATGATCCCGGCAGACAAGCCTACCAGCGGCCCTCCCAGAATACCGCCAAGGACGACGCCGACGACGCGGGAATTGGCGATGGCGTTTTGCACCGGAACCCCAAGATAGGTGCCGGCAATGCCGAACAGGCCGAAGACAAGGGACAGGGAAAGACGTTCATAGCGGCTCGCTCGGCCCACCAGGAGCCTCTTGAAGACATCGAAACGCATGATGAGGATGAAGGCAATGGCGAAGATGCCGAGTCTTTCCAGAAGATGAATGATGAGGTTGAGCATTGTTTCCCCGCATATGGCGTCGGCAGGAATATGGGCAATAATTCTAGTCATTGCCCATATTTCACCATCTCGTCAAGGATTTTATGCTGGGGTGCAAGCTGTCGCAGGAGCGGGAAAAGCGTGTATCATGGAAAGCAGTGCAAGGTGGCTCTACTGGAACTTCTTTATCGTCTCCAGCAGTTTGTTGGCGTCGAAAGGCTTGAAGATCCAGCCGCTGGCGCCGGCCGCCCTGCCTTCGTCGACCTTTGCTTCCTGGGACACGGTAGACAGGACGACGATGGGAATGAACTTCGACTCCCGTCGCAGGCGGAGCTGTTTGACCAGCTCAATGCCATCCATTTCCGGCATGTTCAGATCGGTGATGACAAGATCCAGATGGACCCCTTCCGTTTTTGCCAGGGCATCTTTCCCGTTTATCCCCTCGATCACATCATAGCCGACCCTTCTCAGGGTCAGGGCGCATAGCTGCCTGACAACGCCGGCATCATCAACGACAAGTGCAGTCTTTGGCATGGGTGACTCCTTTGCAGACACTTATCGGGGCTGTTTCGCGATTCTTTAGGAGGAAAAGCCAAGGGGCCGATTTACTTGCCGAAGCCGCCGCGGTGTCGGGTTTTTTTACCCTGCCCTGTAAAAAAGTACGGCGGAAATGGAGGACGAGGAAGAGGGTCGTGGATTTTTGATCGTAAAAACAGTGTGTTACCTCAGGCATGGTATTTGTAGTTGTCGGCACTTGGAGGCATTACCATTACCGCCTGATACGGCGGCCGGAGGGATCCAATGACCATCGAATTTCGGTATACCACCCGCGAGGCTGTGAATATCCTGAAGACGCTTATCCTTTGCGAAACGGCCATAGTTTCCATCTACCTCCTCAGCTACCTGTTGGGCAGACCATCTTTTACCATCCATGCCCTGTTCGATCTGGACGGCGAAGCCTGCATTCCCGCATGGTTTTCTTCCATGCAGCTCTTCATGACCGGAGCGCTTTTATGGTTGGCAAGCCGCTCCTGCCGACGGGAAAAGCCGTCGCCTCTCTTTTTAAAGCTGGCCAGTGCCGGATTTATTTACATTTCTGCCGACGAGGCGGCCATGATTCACGAACGGGTCGGGACGGTCCTGAAATCACTGCCCCATGTTCCCTCCATCCATGGCCATGGCGCCTGGATTCCCTTCTATGTCATTGCCGGGCTGTTTTTCGTGCTGGTTATGGGGCGCCACTTCTATTTCCTGTGGCGCGATTTCCGTCGGGAGCTTATTTGGGTTCTGGGGGGCATGGCTGTGTTTCTCTTTGGAGCCTTGGGCATGGAGGTGATCGGTGATTTGCTGAGAAGCGGCTCTTTGGAAGACGCCAGCCGGTTTTACGTGCTGGAGGTGGCGATAGAGGAATTTTGCGAGATGTCAGGGATGAGTGTTGTCTTTCATGGCGTTATGCGATTTCTTCTGCAGCTTCACCGGGAAAGGGCCACAGAGCTTGCGCCCTTGCCGACGCCGGTCATTTCTTCGGTACTGCCGGCGATGGCGGCTGTTGCCGTACCGGTTGATCATGCACTGCTGGTGCAGTCCGATGCATTGCAGCATCCGGATGAGCAGCACATTGCTTAGCAGGTTGGTCAGAAAATCAGGCCGAGAAGATAATTGACCACCACCAGCACCAGACTGAAGAGGAGCGCTTGCCAGAAGCCACTCACCTCAAAGCCGGGAACGATGGCGCTGGTTAG
This sequence comes from Geotalea sp. SG265, assembly GCF_022808985.1. Classification (GTDB taxonomy): domain Bacteria; phylum Desulfobacterota; class Desulfuromonadia; order Geobacterales; family Geobacteraceae; genus Geotalea. The sequence goes on from NZ_JAKZFT010000005.1 coordinate 11,462, forward strand.
CATGATGAGCACCGCGTTGATGACGAGAGTAAAGAGACCGAGGGTGATGATGGTGATGGGAAGGGTGAGAATGAGCAGGAGCGGTTTGATGATGGCGTTGACGAGGCCGAGGACGGCGGCAGTGCCCATGGCTGCAAGGAATCCCGACAGTCTGACCCCTGGCAGCAGGTACGCGGTTATGGCAATGGCCAGAGCGGATATCAGCCAACTGAGGATGAATCCCATATTCCCCTCCCAGATAGTTCCAGCGTTTCCCTGAATCAATTGTACTCTGGCCAGGATACCCCGCCAAGAAAAAGCTGGAACTTTTCCGATTTTTTGCGTATTTATATTGGCTGCAGAACCGGCTGGACCGGTTGGAATCCCCGCAGGAACGGTTCATTTGCACCCAATCACTCATCTACGCATACTGTTAATCATGGCAAGCGTGTTCCTTCTGCCGGTAGCAGCCCGTGCCGGCATGCTTGCCTGGCCCGTCGCCTGCATTCCCGGTGTCAACTGCACGGGAAGCGCCTTTTACATCGGTTATCCGGACATCGGTGGGAGCGGCAAGGCCTTCGACTGCGGCAAGCCTGGCTACACAGGCCATACGGGTACCGACATCACCGTTTCCTCGGTAAAGGATGGGGTCGGGGTATTGGCTGCCGCTGATGGCGAGGTGTTGCTGGTTTCGGGAGGGCAGGAGGATCACTGTTCGGGTGACGGCGATGCTGCCGGAGACCGCTGCCTGGAGGCTGATGCTGCCACCGGTGATCCCGGGGCACTCTGTGTCGGGACCGACGGCTGCTTCTCCTGGGGCTTCGATGCCGGGAATTTCGTCCTTATCCGCCACGGGGAGCCCCCCCAGCTCATTTTTACCCTCTATGCCCATCTGCGCCGTGGCTCCATCGCCGTTACCAGCGGCACTCGGGTGAAAAAAGGGGATAAGATCGCCGAAGTGGGAAACTCCGGCGCTTCCCTGGCCCCGCACCTCCATTTCGGCGTCTTTATTCGGCGGCAATTCGGCAATGAGCTGGCCGATCCGTGGCAGGGGGAATGCAGTTCCCCTCGTCACGCCTCCCTTTGGCAGTACGATCCGCCATACCGTGCCCAGGTTACGGTCACCAAGGCGGGCACCGGCGAAGGAATTATCACTTGCAACGACGGCAGCATCCCTTGTCCTCCGGGATCTCCCACAAGCTTCATCCCCGGCACATCCATAACCTTCAAGGCAACTCCCTACTTTGGCTCCCAATTTATTGGCTGGCAGGGGGGCTGTTCTGGAGCGGCCAACACTTGTACCATTACCGTGGAAGGTTCTCTCGGAGTAAGTGCCCTCTTCGCCAGGCAAGACCGGTCTTTCTGAAAACTGGCTTCTATCGGGCGCTTGCTGATTGCCGAAGGGGTGGTCATGTCCGGTTTTGGAGTTGACAAATACTTCTGCCGGACGGAAAATCGCTTTTTTTTGCCGAAGATCCGGCAGGTGGAGGAGGCTTTTTTTGCATAGTAGTGGCAGACGAAGACTGATGCAGGGCAACGAGGCAATCGCCCGTGCCTTGGTGGAAAACGGGTGCGTCATGGCCACCTCCTATCCGGGGACCCCGGCCTCCGAGATCCTGACCGGCGTCATGGCATGGCAGAAGGCGGAAGGCACGGCCATGCATGTGGAATGGGCTATCAACGAAAAGGTGGCCCTGGAAATAGCCTATGCCGGCAGCCAGTCGGGGCTGCGGACTGCCGTCGCCATGAAGCAGGTGGGGCTCAACGTCGCCTCCGATCCTTTCATGAGCGCCGCATATCTCGGGGTGGTCGGCGGCTTTCTCGTCATCAGCGCTGACGATCCGGGCCCCCATTCCTCACAAACAGAGCAGGACAGCCGCCTGCTGGCCATGCTGGCCAAAGTGCCGGTGCTTGATCCCGATTCGCCGGCCCAGGCCCGGGAATTGGTGGCCCTGGGATTCGAGCTTTCCGAGGAGTTCCGGGTGCCGGTCATGCTCCGGCCGACGACCCGGGTCTGCCACGCCTGCCAGGATATTCACCTCGCAACTGTGCAGAAGCAGGAGCGGCGGGCCGATTTCAGGAAAGAGCCGTCACGGTGGGCGGCGACCCCCAATTTCCGCTACCGGCTCCACCTGGAGCTGAACGCAAAACTGGCGCAGATAGCCGATTACGCGCCGACCGCTCCCCGCCGCCTCAATTCTGGCGCAGGATCTAAGAAGGCCATTGTGGCATCCGGAGCAGCTGCAGGCCATGCCAAAGAGATCATGGCCAACCTCGGCCTGATGGATAAAATCCCTTTTTTCCAGGTGCTCCAGCCTTATCCTCTTCATACCCGCTTTACCGAAGAAATTCTGCATGGATTTGACGAGATCCTCGTTCTGGAAGAGACCACCGGTGTCGTTGAGATGCAGCTACGCAACCGTGCTACCGTGCGGGGCAAGCTGTCCGGTGCGGTTCCAGAGGCGGGAGAGCTTTTACCTGAAGCAGTGGAGCGAATCATCGGCGAGTTTGCCGGGGTCACGGTGCCCGCTCCGCCGGAAGCGCCCGCCGGTGGCGGCCGGCGGCCGACGCTCTGTCCCGGTTGCCCGCACCGGGCCAGCTTTTATGCCATAAAGAAGGCTGCGCCCAAGGGGATTTATCCCAGTGATATCGGCTGCTACACCCTGGGGGCCAATCTGGGTGGGGTCGATACGGTACTCTGCATGGGGGCGGCAGTAAGCCAGGCTGCGGGTTTCCACCACGCCTACCGCATCTCCGGCGAAGAGCGGGACGTGGTGGCGACCATCGGCGATTCCACCTTTTTCCACGCAGGAATTCCGCCGCTGATCGATGCGGTGAGCCAGAAGGCTCGCTTCGTCCTGGTTATTCTCGACAACTCCACTACGGCCATGACCGGTAACCAGCCTACCCCGGCCATGCCCCTTCCGGGTGGAGTGCCGGTGGAGATTTCCTCCGTGGTGGAGGGATGCGGGGTCCGCTTTTGCAAGACGGGCGATCCCCTTGATCTTCCCGCATTCACCAGCCTGGTCCGTGAGGCGGTCGAATTTGCCTGCAAGGACAGTGTGGCGGTGGTCATTGCCAAAAGCCCATGCCTGGTGGACAAAAGCCGTCCGAAACAGCAGCGACCACAGGCGGAGGTGGAGGATGACTGTACCGGCTGCCGGGTTTGCACCAGCCAGTTCGAATGCCCGGCACTGGTTTTTGACGAGGCAACGAAGAAGGTTGCCGTTGACCAGCTGATTTGCAGCGGCTGCGGCGTCTGCCTAGACGTCTGTCCTTCCCGCTCTATCACAAGGAGGGAGAAGCCATGAACCAGCAACTGATCATTTCCGGTGTCGGCGGCCAGGGGATCCTCTTCATCACCCGGCTTTTGGCGGAGACGGCCATCCACAAGGGTTTGCCGGTGCTGACTTCCGAGACCCACGGCATGGCCCAGCGCGGTGGCATCGTCGTATCCCACTTCAAGGTGGGAGACTTCTTCAGTCCTCTGGTACGCCCGGGGCAGGCGGACGGCCTCCTGTCCCTGAAAGCGGAGACGGTGGCCCTGCACCGGCATTTTCTGAAGGAAAACGGCTGGATCGTAGCCAATGCTGCGCCCCTGTCCCTGGTGGAGACGGGGCATCCCCTTGCCGCCATGGATGCGGATGCCGCTGCCCTTGCCATGGGCAATCCCCAATTGGTCAACCTGATGATCCTGGGGTTGGCCCTGGCCGAGCCGGAACGGCTATTCTGCACGGCAGCCGATGTGGAACGGACCATCGGCCGGAAATTGGCTGGTAAGCAGAAAGAGCTGGAAACGGCGATGGTTGCCTTCCGCACCGGGCTTGAAGCTCGTGGGAAAGGAGTAAAAGAGTAAATGCTGAAGCGTTTTCCCCTCAAATGTGCAACTCCGGCCGGACTGGCCGCTCACCAGCTCGCGGGGCTGCAATGGACAGTGCGCCATGCCTGGAATAATTCCCCTTTTTACCGCAAAAGCATGGAATCGGCGGGGGTCAGACCGGAAGAGATCCGCTCGCTCGACGACCTGCGCCGCCTTCCCTTTACCACCGCCCAGGATCTTGCCGCCGGTTATCCTTTTGCCCTGCGCGCTGCCCCCTTCGAGGACATCGTCCGCATCCATGCCTCGTCGGGCACCACCGGCAAGCGCAAGGTCCTCTGTTACACCCAGAAGGACCTGGACGACTGGCAGGCCATGTTTGCCCGCTGCTACGAACTGGCAGGGGTCACCCGGGAGGACCGGGTGCAGATTGCCGTCGGCTATGGTCTCTGGACTGCCGGCATCGGCTTCCAGCTTGCCTGCGAGAAATTCGGCGCCATGGCCATTCCGGTCGGCCCCGGCAACCTGGAGATCCAGATAGGTTTTCTCCAGGACCTTCAGTCGACCGTTTTCTGCTGCACGGCGTCCATGGGCCTGCTCCTGGCAGAAGAGGTCCACCGGCTCGGCCTCAAGGACACCCTGAAGCTGAAAAAGATCATCATGGGCGCCGAGCGCAGTTCCAGCGCCATGCTGGAAACCATGCACGAATTTCTCGGCGTTGAAGAGATTTATGACATCACTGGCCTCACCGAGGTTTATGGCCCTGGCACCGGGCTCTCCTGCCGCTTGGGTACCGGCATCCATTACTGGGCCGACTACTATATCCTGGAAGTGCTCAACCCGGAAACCATGGAGCCGGTCGGCCCCGGCGAGGTGGGGGAGATGGTCTTCACCACCCTGGGCAAGGAAGGAGCACCGCTGATCCGCTACCGCTCCCGCGATCTGACTCGCCTCCTGGTAGGAGACTGTCCGTGCGGCTGCAATTTTCCCCGGCACGACCGCATTCTCGGCCGTTCCGATGATGTGGTCATCTTTAGGGGAGTCAACATCTATCCGGGCCAGATCGATGAGGTCCTGACAAAAATCACCGGCATCGGCAGCGAGTATCAGATAATCCTCGACCATGGCGAAGACGGCAGGGATTACATGCTTGCCAGGGTCGAGCGAGCCCGTAACGGAGAGGCTTTTGCCGACAGCCAGGTAATCAGGAGCATCATTTCCGGTATCAAGCGTACTCTCCTTGTCTCCTGCAGTGTTGAGATGGTGGATTACGGGACCCTTCCCCGCTCGGAGAAAAAAACCAAACGCATCTTCGACAAGCGCAGGTTTGAATGACAGCTGCCGGTGCCTGTCTCCTCCCTCCACTGATTCCTGCCGTTCTTATCCGCCGCTACCAGCGCTTCCTCGCCGACTTTGCCCTGGAAAGCGGTGAGATAGTCACCGCCCATTGCCCCAATTCGGGCAGCATGAAGGGTTGCGCCGTTCCCGGCAGCCCTGCTTTCCTTTCCCGCTGCGACAAGCCCGGGCGCAAGCTCTGCTACACCTGGGAGCTGGTCCGGGCCGATGGCTGCTGGGTCGGGATCAATACCGGCCTGCCGAACCGCCTGGTACACAAGGCCATTGAATGCGGCGTCGTCACTGAACTCCAGGGGTACGAAGCGATCCGTCCCGAGGTTCCCTATGGCACCAACAGCCGTATTGACCTCCTGCTGACCAGGGGAGATGAGCGCTGCTATGTGGAAGTGAAGAACGTCACCCTCATGGAGGACGGCCGCGCTCTTTTCCCGGATGCGGCAACGGTGCGCGGGCAGAAGCACCTGCGAGAGCTGATGGAAATGGTCCGCTTGGGGCACCGGGCGGTCAACTTTTTCGTCGTTCAGCGCCCGGATTGCAACTCCGTCTCTCCCGCCGATGCCATCGATCCGGAATATGGCCGGCTCCTTCGTCTCGCCGCCGCCGCCGGCGTGGAACTCCTTGCCTACCAGGCCCAGGTGGGGGAGGAAACCATCTATCTCCAGCGTCCCCTGGTCGTCCAGCTGTAGCATCTCGTCATTTCCTACCCTTCGCATCCTTCAACATATTTCCAGCAGCAGGTTGCAAAAGGGCCTAAGAGGCCCTTGCGCGGTTCCAGATCCACGTCGGCAAGTGCCAATAACTTGACATTTATTAAAAGTATATAATTATTAAAAGGAGAGTTGAGCAGTAAACATTCCTAATGGAGGTAACCGATGAAAGAAAAGTGTATGAAGGTAGTTGCTACATTCGTTGCTTTTGGTGCGTTAGTTGCCTCACCCCCTGTTGAGGCACAGAACCAGCCCGTGCAACTGCAGCCCGCGCTGGAGAATGCACAGGCTAAAGTCAAGGATGGAGCGCAGATTTTCCGCTTTGACACCTTCGGCGACGAACAGTTTTGGGGAGGAAAACTGAAGCTGCATCAGGCCATCGCGGGATCGGCTTTGGGAGGGGTAGGTACCGGCTTGACACCCAAGGCCGCACTTGACCTGGGGCTGAAAGTGGATGTGGAAGCCTTGCCCGATGCACTGGTTCAGGACCTCCGTGCCGGCAAGGTCGATCTCTCGGCGCCGGCGACAACAGTGGCACTTTTGAAGCTGAACGGGGTGGTTGGGATCAAGGGTGTATTTTCCGGGGACAAACTTACTTCGGTGGGTATTACCTGTGCCCTGTGCCATTCCACCGTTGACAATTCACTGACCTTCGGTATCGGGCGCCGTTTGGACGGCTGGGCCAACCATGACCTGGATGTGGGGAAGGTCATCGCCCTTGCCCCCGATCTCTCGCGGTTTGTGGAATTGCTGAAATCTGCACCGGGAAATGAGAAGATCACCCAGCAGGATGTGCGCAAGGTATTGAGCTCCTGGGGGCCAGGCAAATTCGATGCCGAACTGCTACTTGACGGCAAGACTGCCCGGCCGGATGGAGGACCCGCCGCAACACTGATTCCCAATAACTTCGGCCTGGCCGGGTTCAATCTTCATACCTGGACAGGCGCCTGGGGATCGGTGCCTTACTGGAACTCCATCGTTGCGGTTCTTGAAATGGGAGGCATAGGTACTTTTTTCGATCCGCGTCTTGATGACCCGGCACAATTTCCCGATATCGCGCCGCGCTTCCCGATAGCTGTGGCAAACAAGCTCGGTCATGTCTCGGTTGACCCTGATACTGATAAGGTGACAGGGAAACTGCCGGCATTGCAGGTATATCAACTGGCGCTACAGGCCCCGCAGCCGCAACCAGGTGTAGATTTTAACGCGGAGGCAGCAAAGCGGGGTGACGAACTGTTCAGCGGCAAGGCGAAGTGTAACAACTGTCACCATGAGCCCCTCTGGACCGAACCAGGCTGGAATGCCCACAGAGCCCAAGATATCGGCATCGACAGTTTTCAGGCCGATCGGTCTCCTGACAAGGTCTACAAGACCCAGAACCTGGCTGGATTATTCATCAGGGAAAACGGGAAATTCATGAAGTCGGAGAACAAGGGCAGATTCTACCATGACGGTAGATTCAAGACGCTGCTCGATGTGGTCAATCATTACAACACCTTCTTGAACCTTGCTCTGACGGCCAACGAAAAGGCAGACCTGGTTGAATATCTGAAATCGCTGTCGAGCCCGTGAAGAAACAGATGGAAGAGCAGATGTTGACGTTTCGACGATATGAGGCTGCGCTAGGCGCAGCCTCACTTTATGGTGGTTAGGATCAGGAGATGAGCAGGCTAAGCACGGCGGATTTTGCCGTACGATTTATGCCGGTGACCTTTGCCCCGCTTTTTCACCGACGGATGATGGGAGCGCGTCTCGGAGGCATAGGCCAGCAGTTTGACTTTAGTTTTGCGAATCGGTGTCTTGAGCGTGGCTGGTGCCAAGGCGGGTCGCAATAACTCGGCGGAGATCCGCGCTACCTCCACCGGGGCGATCAGCCTTATCAGGTCGTCGGCGACTGTAAAGTCAGCAGCGGCGATAGTGGAGATATCGCGCCGCAACTGGTTGAACGTGTGCGTATCCCGGTAATTCAGGCGGTTGGTGAGGACAATGACGAAAATATCCTGCTTGGGATCGATCCAGATGGAAGTGCCGCTGTAGCCAGTATGGCCGAAAGAAACATCGGAAAACAGTGACCCTTTCGGTGCCGAGAAAGGGGATTCCATGTCCCAGCCAAGGCCTCGAATGACCCGGCCATTGGAATAAAAATAGGGTGCGGTCATCTGGGTCACGACCCGTTCAGACAGGATACGCGTACCGTCGATGATGCCGTTGCCGAGAATGAGACGGGCAAAGCGCGACAGATCGTACGCCGTACTGAACAACCCGGCATGCCCGGCGACGCCGCCGAGACGACGGGCATTGGCGTCCTGAACTACACCGCCGGAAAAGCCGAGAGTCGGTGCAATGGTGTCAGCAAGTTCTTTGGGGGGGAGAAACATGGTGGCGCCGGCTCCGATGGGACCGTAGATTTCGTCGCGGCAGAAGGCATCAAGTGTTTTCCCCGAAGCCCGGTGGACCAGTTCTCCCAGGAGAATGAAATTGATATCGGCATAGTTGAAACTGGTGCCGGGACGGCAACGGACCTTTTCCGAGGCTGCCTTGTGGATGGCGGAACTCATGGCATTGTCGCTGCTGATATCGAAGTCATTCAGCCCTGAGGTGTGGGTCAGCAGATTGAGGACGGTGGCGTTTTCCAGTGGCGTGCCGGCGAACTCGGGAAACCAGCGGGGGAGCGGGTCAACCAGGGACAGCTTTCCCTCATCCAACAGTTTCATGATCGCTGGGGTCGTTGCGATGACCTTGGTCAGCGATGCCAGGTCGAACATGGTGTGATCACTGAGCTTCGGCGAGCCCGGCCTGCCGGTCTCACCCTTGGCGGTACTGTAGAGGATGCCGGTATGGCTGCCGACAACGACGACAGCCCCGGATATGAGATTACGTGATATTGCCCGGTCGATGAGCAGGTCGATGGTGCTGGAGCGCTCACGGTCAAGCTGTTCGCCCCACGCAGAACCAAGGGGGGCGCAGGAGAGGAGGACGATAAGGCATATTTGGACAAGGCGCATAAGACATCCTCTCACAGCAATTGAACCGGAAATTATAGAAGCGTGTGAGGCCTGGTTAGCCTCTTCTATAATGCAACTTCCACGCCAAAAACTTCTGCAACCCCGGTGAGGGCAACCTGCAGGCGATTATACAGGAACATCGAATGCCGGAAAGTGACCACCATCACCTTTTTTCAGGCTCGGATTGACAATTTGAGTCATCACTTCGACACATTCCTTCACGGTTCATTTCCTCAGTGGTGCCCGCCATGGACACACTTCTCCATGCCAAAAGCCATTACTCCCTGGGCTATGGGACCTCTTCCGTAGCAGAACTTGTGGAAAGGGCTGCTACCCTGGGTTATCGGGCTGTGGCTCTGACTGACCTGGACAATCTCTACGGGCAGGTGCAGTTCCACCACCTCTGCCACTTACATGGTATTGCTCCCATAACCGGCATCGAACTCCGCCCCGGTTTCGATCCCCGCGGCGGTTTTGGGAGCAAGCAAGGTCGTCTCATACTGCTTGCGGCCGATGTGCAGGGATACCGCAGCCTCTGCCAAATGATCAGCAGCAGGCGCGGAGCTTTTCAGTGCGCGGACCTGGAGCCGGTGGCGTTGGCACGGCGGCACCCTGCCGGGCTGGTTGCCCTGAGCGACGACCCGGCGGTCGTGGAGCGGCTTATGGCAGGAGGTTGCTTTTCCTCTGAACGGCTGGGGCTCCTGTTGATCCGTCCGGCGAGGGGCCGGGAAGAACCGCTCCTGCTGCAGACGGCAAGACGACTGGCAGTGCCGGTAGTTGCAGATCTGGATGCGGTCTTTCTTAAGGAAGAGGACCATGCGCTCCATGTACTGCAGCGTGCCGTCCACCAGGGTATCCCCTACGGCCGGGCACTGGCGGCCACCGATGGTGAGGACACCGAGCGCCGCTTACTTTCTCCTGCCGAAGCGGCTGCCTTGTATGCCGACCTGCCGGAGGCGGTGGCCGCGGCCAGCCGCCTCGGCGGCATGTGCCGCTTCAATCTCCAGGCAGTGGCAGCACGCCCTGCCCTGGCGGGGAGAGCGGGAAAAAAAGCGCAGGCAAATGAACTGGAGGATTTGTGCCGGGAAGCGCTGGCGGAGACGACAGTGTGGCGGCATTGGAGCGCGGCCCATGGAGCGCGGCTGGAGGAGGAGCTGCGCCTTTTCAAAAGGCTTGGCTTTTCAGGTTACATGCTGGTCGTTGCCGAAATTCTTGCCCATTGCCGCAAACAGGGGGTGCCGGTGGTCATCCGCGGATCGGCAGTGAGTTCCCTGACGCTGCAGGTGCTGGGAGGCTTGAGTGTCGATCCCCTTGCCCACGGCCTTCTCTTCGAGCGTTTTCTCCACCGGGAGAAGACCGCCTGGCCCGATGTGGACCTGGATCTGCCGTGGCACAGGCGGGATGGGGTGATCGACTGGGTCTACGAGCGGTATGGACGGGAGCGGGTGGCGATGGTGGCAACGCACCATACCTTTCGCTGGCGTTCGGCCCTGCGGGAGGGGCTTAAGGCGTGGGGAGCGGCACCGGCCCTGATTGAGCGGCTTTTGGCCGCCCTTCCGGCGGACGACCTGGCGGCAGAGGAGATGGATTTTCTCGATCTGGCGCCCCTGGGTAAAGAGGTGCCGGCATTGACCGGGAGAGAGCTTGAGCTCTTAGGAGGCGCAGCGGGACTTGAGGGAATCCTGAGCCTGATCGGTCGCCTGGTGGGCCAACCCCGCCATGTGGCTGTCCATCCGGGTGGCATTGTCGTCTCGCGCGCCCCCCTTGTGGATCTGGTGCCCCTTGAACGCGCCCCCAAGGGGGTGGTCATGACCCAGTACGACCTGGTCGGGGTGGCCCGGCTCGGCCTGGTGAAAATCGACCTCCTCGGCAATCGCTGCCTTTCCGAACTGGACGAAACATTCAGCCTCGTTCCCGGCAGAAGAACGAGATCTCTGCAGACGATCCCCCTTGACGACCGGCGCACCCTGCGGCTTGTGGACCGGGCAGCCACCATCGGCTGTTTCCAGCTGGAAAGCCCGACCATGCGCTCGCTGCTGGCGAGGATGCCTGTCAGGAGCATTGGTGATATCATAGCGGCCCTGGCACTGATCAGGCCAGGAACGGCGGCCGGGGCGGTCAAGTCGATCTATATACGCCGTGCCCATGGCGAGGAGCCGGACCAGGTGCCGTTTGCCCAGTTGCAGGACCGGCTGGAACAGACCCACGGCCTCTTTCTTTACGAGGAGGATCTCATGCTCCTCCTGTCAAGGATCGGTGGCATCAGCCTCGAAGAAGCGGACGAGCTGCGCCGGGCCATCGTCAAAAGCGGCGGCGATCAAAGTATGCTTTCCCGGCTGGAGGCGGGGTTTCTCCGCAAGGCGGCGCGTCGATCCTCTGCCGACATTGGCACCTGCAGAGAGGCATGGCGGACCGCGGCGCGCCTTGCCGCCTACTCTTTCAACAAGGCCCATGCTGCCAGTTACGGAGTGCTTGCCTACTGTGCCGCCTATGCCAAGGCCCATTTCCCCGTCCAGTTCGCCTGTGCCGTCATCAATCATCATCAGGGGCTCTATCCCCTGCGGACCCTGGCAGCAGAGTTCATCCGCATTGGGGTAAGGATAGCGGCTCCCCATGTCAACGGTTCTGCCCTGACTGCCCGCTGCGAGAAGCGGGAGAAGGGGCTCGGGGTGCGGGTCGGTCTGGCCGGGATCAAGGGGCTGAGCCGCAGGACCGCTGCCGCCATCCTTGGGGAGCGGGACGAAGCAGGCCCGTTCCGGTCTCTGGCTGATCTGTTGGGCCGAGCCCGGCCATCAAGGGGGGAGTTATCCTCCCTGATTCTTTCCGGGGCCTGCGACGGCCTTTTCCCCCTCGCCCCAGGCCTTTATCCCTTTGCCCATGAGACTGTCGTTCAATGGCTGGAGGAGGGAGGTGCCCCAGCCGGTCTCAATCTCCTTTCCATGCCCAGCCCAGCCGCGGAAGGTCCAAGGTTGGAGCTTTACAGATCGCTGGTGCGGGTGAAGAATGAGCTGCGTTACCTGTCGATGCACCTTTCGGCCCATCCTCTGGTTCTGCTGCGGGACGAAGCGACGCGCCACGGCTGTGTGACCGTTGCCTCGACCCACGGCGCCAGTGGCGGACAGTCGGTGAAACTGGCAGCACTGGTGGCGGCCATGCGCCGGGTGATAACCAAACAGGGCATACTGCAGTTTTTCACCATTGAGGATGAAACTGGCCTGCTGGAGGCGGTAGTGCTTCCTCCGGTGTATCGTCGATTGGGCAACCGGATCGTGACGCCGGGGCCGTTTCTGGTGGAAGGGATACTGCGGCGGGAACAGGGGGCGGCGCATCTGGAGGTAATGGCCATCTCCCCCTTTCATGAACGGAAGCGGCCCTATTCAGGCCTTGCGTAGCGCAGCTGCCGCCACCCGCAGATCGGCGACAAAGAGCTCCATGGCCTGGCGGCGCTGTTCGTCCGTTTCGACCCGGAGGATGGCTGATGGATGGATGGTGGCCAGGGCGACCGGAGCTCGGCTGCTGGCCAGGGGGTGGCCGCGATCCCGGGTCACCAGCAGCTTCGGACCAAAGAGCGTTTGGGCAGCGGTGCTTCCAAGGGCCACCAGCACCTGTGGCCTGATCAGGTCGATTTCCGCGTCGAGCCATGGCAGACAGGCGCCGATCTCACGGGCATTGGGCTTGGTGTGCAGACGGCGCTTCCCCTGGGACTCCCACTTGAAATGCTTTACCACGTTGGTGACATAGGCATCACTGCGTTCGATTTCCGCCATACCCAGTGCCCGGTCGAGAACGCGCCCCGCAGGACCGACAAAGGGACGTCCCTGGCGGTCTTCTGCATCGCCCGGCTGCTCGCCGACCAAAATCAGCCGGGCGGTAGGCAGCCCTTCTCCGAAGACGGTCTGGGTACCGCGCTCCCAGAGGGGACAGGCCCGGCAGCCTGCGGCTGCTTCCTTCAGCTGCTCCAGGTCATAGTGTTCCGGGATCAGCGAAGCTGCTGTAGATAGCAGACCCTTTCCCCTGGGCATGGCGCCTCCTTCGTTTCGCACTTCTCCCGAATCCGCGGCAGCCATTCCAGGGGCGGCCGTGGCGCAGCATAAACCTCGCCATGCTTATGTTGTGGTTCGGGGCCGAAAGGTCCTACAGTCAGGGTGATTGGCATGCCAGCCGATCCTGACGCTCTCGGCATTGCACTCAAAGTCCTGGTTCATGGTGCAGGATGAGACCTTGCAGGCGCCGATTCCGGCTTTCACGTCTTCGATTCCTCCAGCAAGGGCGGTGACCATATAGGTGTCGCAGTGGGGGCAATCTTCCGGTCCGCCGACGGTGATGGCCAGCGTATGGCATGAGTTGTGTTTGTTGTAAGCGCAGTCACTGACATCGCATTCGTAGACCTGGGTCATGTCCTTTTTCATGAGCTTCTCCTCTTGGTGGTGTTGCTTCCTGGATTTGTTTGAAGCGTCATACAGGGAAAAAGTTTCAGGTTTCATGGGTTGCTATTTTATGAAATTTTACTAAACATTGTGAGGTAGTCCAGTATCTCCAGAGCTGCGGGAAAAACTGAGATTCTCCGGGCACTGGCGGTGGCGGCCGTGTCTGATATACTAACCGGTATCACGGGCATCTTGCAGTCCTTGTCCGATAATAATCCAAGGGGTGTCCATGAACAGACTGACTCTTTTGCTTCCCGTTTTCTTTCTCGTCATCATCGCCGTCGCACTTTTCTATTTTCTGGGAACGCCCGCTCCAACAGTTTCCCTGATGCCGGAAAACGGGCCGATTGCCATCAGGCGCGATCTGAGTCTGAAGCTGGATGCGGGGCGGGCGATACTGAAAAAACTCACTGTCGAGGCAATCCAGGGGGAAAAAGGGGTCAAGGTGCTGGTCAAGGACTACCCGGCGGCTGCTCATGGGGCAACGGAAGCATTCAACCTGCTCCAGTCCGGCCTGAAAGAAGGCCCGTTCACCCTCGCCGTCGAGGCGACCAGCTCTCCTCGCCGTTTTGGAGCCGAGAGAACGGTTCGTAAGCAATATCAGTTCACTTTCGAGAACAAGCCGCCGGTGGTGGAGGTATTGAGCGTTGCCCACAACATTACCCGTGGCGGTGCAGCGGTGGTAGTCTATACCATTTCAAAAGAGGTGGAAAAGAGCGGAGTTGTTTTCGGCAATCGGTTTTATCCCGGCTACCGGCATGGGGGAAATTTTTACGTCTGTTTCTTCCCTTTCCCCTACGATATGGACCCGGACAAGTACATACCCAGGGTTTCGGCGGTGGATAAGGCGGGGAATGAGCGGGTCGTGGGAATCAACTATCACCTCATCCCGAAGAATTTTCCCCCCGACACGATCAAGTTGGCGCCGGCCTTCGTCGACAAAATTGCGGCAGAATTCAAGGACCGCTATCCCCAGCAGACCTCTCCTCTGGAGGTGTTCCTCAAGGTTAACGGCGAGGTCCGCGCCCAGAACCGCAAGACTATCGCTGAACTGGGACGCAGGACTTCTCCGGTGCCGCTCTGGGAGGGGGTGTTCCTGCGCATGCCCAATGCCGCCCCCCTGGGAGGCTTTGCCCAGACCCGCACCTATATCTATGAGGGGAAAGAGGTGGATACCCAGACCCACCTTGGCTTCGATCTGGCATCCCTGGCCCATGCGGCAGTGCCGGCGGCTAACCGGGGCGTGGTGATCTTTGCCGGTGATCTGGGCATCTACGGCAACTGCATCGTTATCGACCATGGTCTCGGCCTGCAGACCATCTACGGACACCTGAGCAGGATAGCAGTCAAGGAAGGGGACAAGGTGGAAAAGGGGCAGACAATCGGCAACACCGGGGCGACCGGCATGGCCGGAGGAGACCACCTCCACTTTGAGGTGGTGATATCGGGAGAGTCGGTCAATCCCATCGAATGGTGGGATCCCTCCTGGATCAGGAACAATGTGACGGGCAAGCTGGAACTGGTGAAGGGGGCGGGGAAGTAGGGAATCATGTGGAACATCAGCGCGCGGAGAGGCTGCCGTGACTTCGTCCGGTCGCTCTGTCGCTGCGGCTCGGTCGCTCACTCCCGAAGCCACGGCAGCCTTTGTTCTTATCCCTACCAGACGTAATCTTTGGCAATCTCCCGCTTGTCGTGCCCGAAGAGGACATGGAAAACCCGCAGCCGCTTCAGCTTCACCGGCGACAGGGAGCCGAGGGGGATATAGACGATCTTTTTCCCAAGGCGTGCGGCGATCTGCCGGAAATAGCTGCGGGGTGGCTTTGCCGCCACATAGACCACATGTTTTTCCGGTGAGTAGTCCATGGCTGCCAGGAGCAGGACCTCTGCCTTTCCCCGGGCAAAGGCATAGTCGCCGTCGCTCCAGACGTCGAGCATTCGCCGCGGCGGGTAGGAGAGGATGAATCCCCCGTATTCGCAGCGGCAGATACCCGGGCCGACGATGTTATCCTCGGGTGACGTGGCATAAAAGGCCATGTCCGATTCCTGGGCATGTTCACCGAGCCAGGTCATATGGTAGGGAAAGCCTTTGTTGCCCCGGTCTTCGTCGAAGATGACGACGACGCTTCCAACTCCCCCCTTCACCCGCTGATTCTCCCGCACGTAGATCCTTCCTTCATGCAGGTTGCGCAGCGTTTCACGCATGTCGATGCCATCCAGCATCGATGCGGAAAATGGCTCGACCCGGCTCTGTTCTTCCGAGAGCTGCTTCGCCCCCTTCTGCTTGAGGAAGCGGCCATAATCCTCGATGACCAAATCCTCCGGGGGATAGGAGCAGATGGACCGGCTGTCGAAACCTTCCAGCCATTCGCCGGGGCGCTTTTCCTTTTTCCGCCTGAGAAAGGCGAGGGGAGAAAGCCCCTTGCCCCGGCGCTGTTCCTTTGGGCGGAAGCGGATATGACGGCTGCCCGACCAGAGATCTTCTGGGCTCAGGCGAATGGTGGGAAAGTCGCTCTCTTCCTTTTGGAAGAGGGGAAAGGTGGCCAGGCGATAGAGGGCATAGGCGAAATTGTCGTCGATGCAGGAACGGGCGGCGTTGAGCATCTGAAAGAGGTCGGGTAACAGCCTGTCGCTGAGCAGGGCGTAATTCCTGGCAAAGCGGGAAAAGGCCCGCTTCTGCCAGATGTGTACCGGATCGCCGGTTTCCTGGCGGTAGTGGCGGGCTGCTTCCTGGAAGAGGCGGAGCATGACCCGCTGGCGGTCGATCATCTCTTCTGCTCCTCCCACGTGACGGGCGCTTCTTGTCACCGCCTGGCGCAGTACCTCCTCTTCGGGAATCTCCGTTTTGCCGCCGCTAATGAGCTCCAGGGCGTTGAAGCGTTTGCGCAGGGACAGGTCGATCGCTTCAGGCTCAGCAGGGAGTGGGGTGCGGCGCAGTTCGTAAATGGCGGAAAGGAATGGATATTCTCCGAGGATTTCACGGCAGGAATCGGGATGGAGGTTGTGGATGCGGATGCCGTCCCGGTGTACCCGTGAAAGGGGCGCTGCCTGGGGCTTCCGGTAAAAGCAGGCGACCCTTTCCAGATGATACATGCCGCACACGAAGAGGATCCGCTCGTGATTCTTTGCCAGCTCTTGCAGCTGGAAAGCCATTCCTTTCTCCCTGAGCAGGTCGTCCCTGCCGGGGGGAGCCCCAATCGATTTTCGGAACGCTTCATAGTAAGGCTTCAACCCAAGACGGTGTATGGCGTATGAATCGGGCAGCGCTTCATGGTGTAGCGGGTAATCGTCCAGGTCGATGTCGATCAACTGCAGGGGGAGGTCTTGCTCGATGGCAAGTCGTGCCGCTTCCACCAAGGGGTCGGCCGGCTCTATGACCAGGTAGACCGTCCGGGCCGGCCGGCTTTTCCCTGTTTTCATCTCATAACTGAGGATGGAAATCTGCGGCAACCGCTGGAGGGAACGGATGAGGTGCCCTTTCAGGGTGGGTGGAAGTTCGATGCAGACACAGTCGGGCTTGAGGCTCTTTACCGCCTCACGTACCAGGTGGGCGAACTCCATCCGGTAGTGGAGGACGGGGAGAGCATGTACCGGGCCGAATTGTTCGAGATGGATCTTGTGGGGCATGGAGAGGAGATTATCACATAAGAAACCGGCCTTTGCAAACTGGATGAACTGAGTCAGCGCGCCGCTGGCCTATCACAGGCGCTGACCAAGGATGCGGGCGATCTCCGGGGGCCTTCAATATTCTAATGTAATTAGACATTTATCAGGCTGAATCTTGCCGATGACCGGTTCCTCCATCCCCTGGGACTGGATCCCTGCATATATGCAGGAAAGCTTCAACCACGGCGGGATCGAACTGTTGTCCCGCACGCTCTTCTATGTAGGCAACTACTGCATCGAACTTCCAGCCGGGCCGGTAAGGGCGATCGGAGAGGAGAGCATCGTAGACGTCGGCGACGGCCAGTATGCGGGCACCCAAGGAAAGAGCCTCTCCAGCCAGGCCGTGGGGATATCCCTTCCCGTTGAACCACTCATGGTGCTGTTCCACCAGGGGGATGACATCACGGTAGGGAGGGATAGGTTCGAGGATCAGAACCCCTGTGGCAGGATGTTGCCTAACCATGGCGAATTCTTCATTGGTGAGGGGGCCGGCCTTATCCAGAATGGCGCCGGGAACGGCAATCTTGCCGATATCGTGAAGCAAACCTCCCTGATGCAGCAAAGCTTGTTCCTCGGGAGAAAGTCCCAGTTCTTTTCCTATTTTCAGGGCCAGTTCCGTAACCCTCTCAGAGTGGCCGGCAGTCCACGGCGAGTTGGCATCGACCGCCCGGGCAAGGGCAGTCAAAGTGCCCCAGCTGAGTTGTGCCAGTTCATCCATCAAATCGGCATTGACCATGGCAACGGCAATCTGATCCGTTATTTGTCGGGCACGCAGGAGGTCCTCTTCGATGCGTTCCGGTTTGTCCCTGTATCTCAGGACCAGCAGGCCGTCCAGGTTGTCGTGGAAACGCAGGGGCAAAAGGAGATGGGTCATTGGTCCATCTTCCCCCATGGTGGCGAGCAGCCCGGGAAATTCACCCGGCTCTGCCAGGAGGCACTCGGAGATCTGCCGCAACCGGTCCAGTTCTTCCGGGGGGACGTTCGTGTAGGCGGGGGCCTCTCCACCGTTGCTGTGGTAGGCTATGGCCGTGTTTTTAAGACCGGGATCCAGCAGAAACAGGGCGACCTGGTCGCAGGATATGACCGTCTGCATTTGGGAGATGACGGCCGAGATTATCTTCTTGCGGTCAAGGGCGGTAAGGATGGTACGGACAAACTGCCCCGTTTCCGAAAGTGTTTCGAATTGTCGCCGCAGATGTTCCGCCATCATATTGAAGGAATCGGCGACCTCTTCGAACTCATCTCCACTTTTGACCTGGATTCTGCTGGTGAAATCTCCATGGCTGATACGGTGTGTCCCTTCCATAAGCCTGGTGAGCGGCACCATGCTACGGCGGATTTGGACGCTGCTCAGATAGCAGACCACCAGAAGCATCAGCACGAGGATGAGCACAAAGGTGCGAGCGAACCTGGTAAGGCCCAGGAAGGCATCGGCTTTGGACTGGGTGACGATGATTGGCCAGTTATCGGAGAGAAAGTATCCCTGGAGAAAGAGGAGACGGGAATTGCCCAGGTAGGATTTACCCGTCAGGGGTATCTGGAACTCGCCGAAGGATGGTTGCTGCGGCCTGTTTTGCAGATATGCGCCGGCACCTTTCGGGAAAAAACGGGAGGTAAAGAGGGGGAGCCCCCTCCCATTGAGGACTGCAGCTTCGGTCAGGGGGGGCAGAGCATCGTTGACCCGCTCCCAAAGATAGCCGGGATTTATCTCGCCGATCAGGACCCCAGGTTGCCCACTATGTTTGCCGATGCCGACGGCGATGAATAGCCGCATCTGTGGGCCGTTGCCCGGAACCGAACGAATCTGCGCCTTGCCCGATGCAAGTTTCTTCAGTGACGGCTCTGATACCAAGGCCGGCGGGCAAGGTTTGCCGAACAGGACCCTTGTCTTGGAGTCCGGTTGCAGAAGGGTCAGCCCCAAAAGTTTTTCATGTAAGGGATCACGGGCTAGCCGGAGGGAAGTGGGGGGAATTCCATCCAGGGCGGTGACCTCTCCTTTGAGAAAGGTCAAGCAGTCAAGGATGGTCATGCTGATATCCTTGCTGGCATGGTGGAGGCGCTCGTAGGCCTGTTCCCGCCGGTCATTGGCTACCTGGCCCAGGGAAAAGATGCCGAGAGTTGCCGTCGGCAGGAGGGCACAAAGTACGAAAAGGCTCAATATCCGGCGTGCCACCGTGCTGTGCAGATAATGGATAAACTGGCGTTTCATGGCCGGTACCGGTCAATAGTAGCGAGCCAGGCCGATATAGGCGCCGTTATTGGCACGAATGATGTCGTCCTGACTCGGTTGGGCCGTAATTGGCGGAATGCTTTGACCATCTGCTCCCATGCTGTACAGATCATAATCCGAATTGATCGGCACCAGGTTGCGATCCTTGCGGAGCGAACCTTTACCTTTAAGCTGACTGCCGGCGATCTTCAGGTACTGGTAGGGGTTTCCCCACGGGTCACGGGGAGTTCCTTGTCCCAGTTCGCCCAGGCCTTCGGGCAGACGGCCGTTGTCGTCAAGGAACATTTTGATATCCTTTTCCAGCCCTCTGATTTCCACAATGGCTCTGGCCACCCTGGCCTTCTGGACGTAAGTGGAAAGGGCTGGGAGACAGATGGCGGCAAGGATGGCCAGGGCAGACACAATAAGAATGAGCTCGAGGAGCGTGAAGCCTCGCTCGGGGAGGGAGACGCGTAGACGTATGGGCAGCGACAGCAACATTCCGAAACTCCATGGGCGAGAGCGGTTTACGCTCTATGGACTTATCGGATCGAGGCCGGAGTTGCTTGAGTTTTTCCATGGCAGGGGATGCAGGAGAGGGGCCGATCAATTTCAAATCTTATTTCAGATACCGCAGCGCCTCTTCCCCCAGAATCCGCTCCAACGCCAGGGGCAGGAGCTCCCGCGGTTCCTGTTCCGTGGCGGCCATCATCTTCAGGGCATAACGGGCGATGTTGATGCCGTCACGCACCGAGTAAAGCTCATCGGCGGCATGGGCTCGCTGGAGGAAGTCGACGACGTATTTGAGGATGGAGCTCGCCGCAAAGGGAAGATTTTCCTTGAGGATCATCAGCTCTTCGTCAGCTTCGGGAAAATCGATGTAAAGCTGGGGTTGGAGCCGGGAATGGATGTATTCGGGGACTTCGAAGGTTGAAGCGTCTTCGTTCATGGTGACGACAATACGAAAATCCTTGTGGGCGGGGATACGCAGACCGGTAATGATGGATTCCACGTAGCGGCGGTCATCCAGGAGCGGCGCCAGGGAGGCCCAGGCCTTTTCACTCATGCGGTTTCCCTCGTCGAGGATCAGGACGCCGCCGGCAACCATGGCCGAGACTAGCGACGAAGCGGCATACTGGATCTTGCCGTCGGGACCGATGACCGGGGTGACGATCAGGTCTTCGGGACGGGTATCCATGGTGGCCTGAAAGAGGTAGACCGGCTGTCCCAGGGTCTGGGCCGCTGCATAGGCGAGGGTGGTCTTCCCCACCCCCGGCTTGCCGATCAGTCGCGGGTTAAAGGGGATGTCACGCTCATCGATGACCATCCAGACGGCCAAAAGCTGCTTCAATAGCTCTCCTTGGCCGACCCACTTGAGATTGAGCTTGACCGGGTTGGCCAGGCTAAGATTTATGCCATCGAGGGTTATGTTGTCCATTGATACTCCGGTTGCGTTTCTCAGGTGTTTTTTTCGTGCAGGTACATCATGGAGAGCATGGCGCGATTCTCCAAACATTGGGGGCACAGCATTCCGGCATCGTCCCAGACCTCACCCGCCAGCCACTCACCAGCCTCGGTAAAGGGGGACGATGATGCGTCCTCCTCAGCGAACTCACTTTTACAGATTGCACATTCTTTCAAACTTCACCCTTCACTCTTCACACTTTTTACCAGTTCCGCCAAGCATTCAATAAAGAGCGGCGATGAGTTGAGGGACGGGGAACGGCGGAACTTCTCGATCCCCAGCAGTTTCGCCTCTTCGGCATACTGGATATCCACCTCATACAGGGTTTCGATATGGTCGGAAACGAAGGATAGGGGTACCATGAGCAGCTCCTTGCGCCCTTCTGCAGCAAGCTTCCTTAGCATCTCCTCGGTGGAGGGCTCCAGCCACTTGACCGGTCCGGCCCGGGACTGGAACGACAGATGGTACTCCACGTCCCCCAGCCGCTCCATGACCAGGCGTACCGTCTCCAGGATGTGGTCCAGATATGGATCGCCATCGTCGATGAATGATTGGGGGAGAGAGTGGGCCGAAAAGACCAGGGTCACATTTGTCCGGTCGCCGAACTGCCTCAGGCCTTCCTCGATCCGCTCGGTCAGGGCCTGGATATAGAGGGGATGATTGAAGAAGCGGTCGATATAGTGGACGTCGAAATGGACCCCCGCCTCCCCCAGGACCCGTTTCAGCTCGTTGATGCTGGAGCCGGTGGTAGCGCGTGAATAGTGGGGATACAACGAGAGTGCGATGATGCGGGAGATCCCTTCCCTTTTGATGGCGGCCAGGGCTTCGATGGTGGTAGGCTTCCAGTAGCGCATGGCGACGAAGACACGGTAACCTTCCCCCAGCTGCGCTTCCAGGGCCTGGGCCTGGGCCTCGGTCAACTCGCGGATCGGTGACTTTCCCCCGATCTTCTCGTAATAGCCTTCAACCTTTGGGGCGCGGCGACGGCAGATGAAACGGGCGATGAACGGCTGGAGAAAGGCTGGGCCGATCTTGATGATTTCCCGGTCGGAGAAGAGGTTGAACAGGAATGGCTCCACTGCCTCTATGGAGTCGGGCCCTCCCATTTGCAGGAGCAGGACGGCAGTTTTTTCGGTCATGGTTACCTCATTGGATGCTTTTTCAATGGGAGCAACAAGGCTGTCGTGCGTGCCTGTAGGAACCGTTATTAAGCAATACGGGCGGCCTTTTGTCAAGGCATCCATCGGGGTCGGCCACAGGGAGGAGCTTTGCCCTCGCAAAAGGGATGGGGGCGTGTATACTGTTGATGTGCAACGGAACGCGCGTATATCTACGGAGGAAAGATTATGAGGATCTACGACATTTCCCGGACCATTTCGGAAAGGCTGCCAGTCTATCCCGGTGACCCGCCGGTGCGGATCGAGCCGGTAATGCGCCTTGACCTGGGGGAGATGGCTAATGTCTCGGCCGTTAGCATGTGCAGCCACAGCGGGACCCATATCGATGTGCCGCGGCACTGCTTCGAAGATGGACTGTCCGTTGATCTGCTGCCCCTAGGGCAGCTTATCGGCAATGCAGTGGTGGTGGAGGCGGCGGGGGCCAGGGAGATAGGACGGGAGCAGCTGAAAAGGCTACCGGTGAAGGGGGAAGAGCGGGTCCTGCTGAAGACGGGCGCCACTTACGCCGCTTCGGGAGAGCCTGCCTATCTGACCGAGGAAGGTGCGGAATTCCTCCTGGAATCGGGAGCCAAACTGGTCGGGACCGATGCCCTTTCCATAGAAGGGGAGGGTGGGCTGGAGGTTCACAGGCTGCTGCTGCGCAATGATATCCTGATCGTGGAAGGGCTCAGGCTTGAGGAGGTACCCGCCGGGCATTACCAACTGATCTGTCTGCCGATGAAACTTGCCGACGGGGATGGTGCGCCGGTACGGGCGGTTCTGATCGGTCGTGATGCAGTTGGGGAAGGGGAGTTTGACCCCCATACGAGCAAGTGGCCCCTTTCCTGAAGCGCTTGGTGAAATGGAAGACGGCAGGCGGGACGGCCTGCAGCGGATCCTTTACTTGGTCCTGTCGGGACAATCCTTGGGGCAGGGCTTGCCGCCTTTGGTTTTATCGCAGTTGACCTTCTTGCAGTCCGCTTTACCCGCCTTAGCCGCTTTTGCTTTCCCAACCCCTTTTTTGCTGCATTTCGTGCAGGTTGATGTCTGGGCCTGTACCGGCTTGTTTTTTTTCGGCGCTGCGGCAGCCGGCATGGTAAAGGCGACGGCAATGGCCAATGCTGTGATTCCAGCGAGTATTCTCCTCATCTATTACAACCTCCAAAAAAAATAATTTATGCAAATATAGCCATACATGGTGCGGAGTACAAGATTTTTTCAGGCTAATCAAGGTCGATGCCGTGATCCTGGCAGACCTGCCGGAAAGCTCTATCTACCGGGGCGGTGGCGCTGATTGCCTTCCCATCCCTGGTGCTGAAGGCCATGGAGCGACAATGGAGCATCATGCGCAAGGCATGTTCGCCGCCGTAGGTGGCATCCCCCACAATCGGCAGGCCGCTGTGGGCTAGATGCACCCTGATCTGGTGGGTTCTCCCGGTAAACGGGTGCGCTTCTATCAAAGTCGCCCCCTTGCCTGCAGAGATAACGCGGAACGCGGTGCGTGCCTCCCGCCCCGGGAGAGCGACTCCATAGCGGAATTTGTTCAGCTTGGCAATGGGCGCATCCACCGTCCACTCCTCCTGCTCTGGAACATCGGCAACCAGGGCCCAATAGACCTTTTCAACCTTCCCTTCTTTGAGCAGGTAGGAAATGTGGGTGGCGGCCTTCTTGTGTTTGGGGAAAAACATCACCCCCGAAGTTCCCCGGTCGAGGCGGTGGATGACCCGGGCCGGCTCCTTTGAGCCGAGGGATTTAAGATAGCATTCCACGGCATATTCCACCGTCCCCTTCAGCTGGTAAGGGGTGCGCTGGCTGTTGATCCCTGCCGCCTTGTTGATGGCAAGATAGCCTCCATCTTCGAAGAGCAGGTCTTCCTTCCGATAGACGATCTCCACGCAACGTTCCGGTTCCATGACACCTAGGGCGACGAGGTCTCCTTCCCGCAGCTGTCGCGAAGCAACGCGCACCAGTGATTCAGAAATGGTGCAGCCTCCCCAGTCGATGATGCGCCTGATTTGGGCCTTGGAGAGCTCGGGAAAGAGCAATTTTGCCCCGTCATCCAGGCGCATGCCCGCTGCCTCGGCGGTGACCGCGGCTTTCAGAATCATTTCTTCCTCCCGTGCGCCCGGTAAAGAGCCGTAATGGTCTTGCCGTCGGCAATCCTGCCATCCATGGCCATTGCCAGCGCTTCATCAAGAGAAAGGCGTACCGGCTCGATATCTTCATACACCTCGGGCTGGGGCTCTCCCTGGGAGAGACCGGTGGCCAGGAAGAGATGAATGCGCTCGTCGAGAAAGCCGGGAGAGGAATAGATGCAGCCTAGAGAAATCAGCTCGGCGGCGAGCAGACCGGTCTCCTCCATCAGTTCCCGATGGGCGCAGCGGTCGGGTGCTTCGTCCGGGCAGAGACGCCCGGCGGGAAGCTCCAGGGTAAAACCGCCGGTGGCCGGGCGCAGTTGCCGGATCAGCGTGACGGTGCCGTCCTCGTGGAGCGGCAGGATACCTACTCCGCCGGGATGGCGGACAATCTGGTAGGGATGCCAGCCCTTGTCGCCGATCTTTACCTCCATCTGCTCGATGGCGACAACTATGCCATTGAAGACCATGGTGCCGTTTCTGGTTTCCATGCCTGCTCCTGTGATAGGTATTCTCAGGATTCATAGCATCATTCTGTGGGGAAGTGAAGCCCAATTCACTTTACAGACCGGGGGTGGGTGCTACTATTAAAGAAAATTAACTGATAGGCGGGGAGGTGCCATGTACGGTCATGACCGCATCTACAAAAAAGTGGAGATTATCGGCGTTTCCAAAGACGGTATCGAGGCGGCCATCCAAGCGGCGGTGCAAAAGGCGGGGGAAACCCTGGAAAATCTCTCCTGGTTCGAGGTCGAGGAAATCCACGGCCATGTGGAGCCGGATGGCAAGGTCGGCGAGTATCAGGTAGTCCTGAAGGCTGCGTTTCAACTGAAGGATCGACCGGAATGAAACTAGTGGCAAAACAGCGCGCAATCTGATATTGTCTCCGGGCTAAAAATCCATCATGAAAGGCGGATCCTATGGCACAGGCAAAGAAAGGGGACCGGGTGAAGGTTCACTACACGGGGAAACTCGACGACGGCTCCGTTTTCGATTCCTCGGAATGCGGCGATAGCGACTGCGACTGCTCCGCTCCACTGCAATTCACAGTGGGTGCGGGAGAGGTCATCCCTGGTTTTGACCAGGCGGTGGAGGGGATGGCCATCAACGAGACTCGATCCGTACACATACCGGTGGCGGAGGCGTACGGGGAGCGGATAGAGGAAATGGTCGCCCAGGTGCCGCGTAGCGAACTGCCGGCCGACATGGTGCCCGAGGTGGGACAGCAGCTTGAGGTGACCCAAGAGGATGGCAACGCTTTTCAGGTGGTGATCACCGAGGTGACCGACAATCAGGTGACCATCGATGCCAACCATCCCCTGGCGGGACGGGATCTCAACTTCGATATTCGTCTGGTCGAAATCGGCTGATGACTGAAAAAGGGACAATCCTTCGATTGTCCCTTTTGTTTTTCCGCAACAAGACCTGTGTTGGAAGGCCGTTCCGACAGCCTCCTAGTTTTCGGTCATGAAGTGCTCTTCGTAGAGGTCTTCCAGTGACTGCAGGTGGCGGGTCTCATCGGCCAGCAGGCGATCGAACAATGCTGCCATGGGAGCGCCTGCACAGCCCTCGGCCATCCGCTTGTAAAAGTCGATGGAGCCGTTTTCCAGGTGGATTGCATAGACCAGCGCCTCGCGGGCATCGGAGTTGGGGCTCAGTTCCTTTTTTGCCAGGACATAGGTCAGGTTCATGGTCTTGACCGGCTGGCTCAGCTGGTTGCCGGTTCCCATGCTTCCCTCCACCAGTGCCTTCTCCAGCTGATGCTTGTGCTCAAGCTCGTCCAGTGCCGCATCCTTGAGTACTTCCCGGGCGCCTTTATTGGACAGCTTGCGGATAGCCTCCAGGTAGTGGCGAAATCCCTCGTTCTCCATAGAAATAGCCATCTCTATGGCGGCTTCAAATGTATAGCAGACCTGATTCTCTTCAGCCATGGTGCTCCCTCCTGTGTCATTAAAATGAGGTGTGTCTTGTTAACCTGGCGCTTTCAGCCATACGAACCATGAAGGGAAGAAAACCTGAAAGAGGCGGTTAAAAGGTTGACACCTTTTTGTATACGATGATATTAAAAACCATTTTTATCGATACGCAAGCTGGAAATTCATTACATATGCGGGGGAATCTATGAAAGCGGTATTGCTCGAAGGTTTCGGAGGGGTCGAGGTACTCAAGGTGGGTGAGGTGGACAAACCGGCACCGAAAGAGAACGAGGTGCTGGTCAAGGTGATGGCGACTACGGTCAATCGCCCCGACCTGGTGCAGCGGGAAGGGAAATACCCGCCGCCGCCGGGGGATTCGGAGATCCTCGGCCTGGAGGTCGCCGGCGTCATTGAGGCATTGGGCCCAAACGTGACGGGCTGGAAGGTGGGGGACCGGGTCATGTCGCTGGTTGGTGGAGGCGGCTATGCCGAATATGCCGTGGCTTACGCCAACCACCTGATGCCGATTCCCGAATCCATGAGCTTCGAAGAAGCCGCCTGCGTCTGCGAATCATACATCACCGCGTTCCTCAACATCTTCATCCTCGGCGAGTTCAAGGACGGCCAGACTGCCATCCTCCACGGCGGTGGCGGCGGGGTCAATACGGCAGGCATCCAGCTTTGCCGGGCGCTGGCGCCCAGCTCAAAGCTCATTGTCACCGCTGCACCGGAGAAAATGGAGCGGGTCAAGGCAGTGGGCGCCGACCTGCTGGTGAACTTCCGTGAAACGCCTGATTTCAGTGAGATCGTTAAAAAATACACCAACAAGAAGGGGGTCGATCTGATCCTAGACCATATCGGCGCCAAATACCTGGCCCCCAACATGAACTCCCTGGCTTACCGGGGCAAGCTGGTCATTATCGGTGTCACCAGCGGCATAAAGGCCGAACTCAACTTGGCGCTGATGATGGTGAAGAGGCAGCAGATCATCGGTTCCGTCCTCCGCTCCCGGCCGGTGAGCGAGAAGGGGGAGATCGTCGCCGAATTTACCAGAAGGGCGCTGCCGAAATTCGCCGACCGGACCATAGTTCCCATCATCGAGAAGGTCTTTACCATCGATCAGGTGGTGGATGCCCACCGGATGATGGAAGAGGACAAGCATTTTGGCAAGATCGTTCTGAGAATCGGCGCTTGAGCCATGGCGGACAGTCATCATGGTAGCTATTAAAATGTTTTTTCTGGCCATGGGAGCGGCACTTTCCCTGGTCTTGACAGTGCCCCTTCATGCCGCCGAGGTCAAGGTTCTCGACGACCTGGACAAGACCGTTCAGACCGATGCCATCAAGGCCCGCTGTTCGCGTTACCAGCAGGCCTTGCAGGCGCTGCAGAAATCCCTCGACGACCTGAACAGCGGTGAAGAGGTCTCCAGTATCTTTCGCATTAACAAGGTCCTGGCGCAGGTGGCGGAGAGCGAAAAGCTGCTGACCGCGGCAAACGGGGAACTTGCGGCACTGACCGCTTATGTCGCGGTCAACAGGGAGAAGTTGACCGCCGCTGGGCTGGAGGCATTTCTGCCGCTGGCGCAGCTGGATGATGTTTCCTACCGCCAGTACCAAGAGGCGGTCAGAGCATATCTCATCGCCTTCAAATCCCTGCTCTATTACTCAAAGTCGCATATCTCCGCGCTCAGGGTGGGTAGAAAGGCGGAGATGGACACCCACGAAAAACTGTACAGCGAGTATGTTGCGGCAACCGACCGCCAAGGTGAGTCCTTCAGCGAGTGGAGCGGGTTTCTGTTCCAGTTCATCCAGGATAACCCGGCGCTTCGGCCCCATCTGGAAAATAACCCCCGGAAAGAGGAAAAGCTATGAACAGTTGTCCCTGCGGCTCCGGCAACACCTATGAGGCTTGTTGCCTGCCGCTGATCGATGGAACAATCCTGCCGGAGACGGCGGAGCAGTTGATGCGCTCCCGTTATTCTGCCTATGTGAAGGTGGAAACCGATTACATCTTAGAGACGACCCATCCGGAGCACCGGCAGAACTTTGACCTCAAGGGTACGAAGCAATGGGCGGAAGAATCGCTCTGGGATGGCCTGGAGATCGTTGCCACCACCAAGGGGGGCGCGGACGACCGGGACGGGACGGTGGAATTCATCGCCCGCTATCGCGAAAAGGGCATGCGGAAAGCCCACCACGAGCTTGCCGAGTTCAAAAAAGAGGACGGGCGCTGGCTGTTTACCGACGGCTCCGCTGTCCCGGCCAGGCCCATCACCAGCAACAAGGTGGGGCGCAACGATCCTTGTCCGTGCGGCAGCGGGCAGAAATACAAGAAGTGCTGCGGCAGGTAAAGCTGAGAGGTTCCCCGGCCTCCCCCCTTCCTGACAAAACCCCGTCTCCTGCGATGGGGTTTTTTATTGTCCTCTGATGTAGTGGCAATGCCCGCTGGCTGCGATACAATATCCTTCGGCAAGGTGCAATATGGCGGGAGGCGACCATGAAGATCTTTATCAGCGGCGGTACGGGATTTGTCGGCGGTCATGTGCAAAAGGAACTGCTGGACCGGGGGCATCGCCTCATGCTGTTGGTCCACCGGCGCAGCGACCGCCTCCTGCCGGGGATCGAGCAGGTGGAAGGGGACGTGACCCGGCCGGAGACTTTTGCCGGGCGAGTGTCCGGTTGTGACGCAGTCATTAATCTGGTGGGGATCATTCGCGAGTTTCCTTCGCGCGGAGTGACCTTTCAGCGCCTCCACATGGAAGGGACGAAGAACATGGTGGATGCGGCGCAGCAGGCCGGAATCGGTCGCTACTTGCAGATGTCGGCCCTGGGGGTCAGGGAGGGTGCCGTTTCAGCCTATCAGCGGTCAAAATATCAGGCAGAGCAGTACGTGCGGAAATCGGGCCTGGATTTTACCATTTTTCGCCCCTCGATAATCTTCGGTCCCAAGGACGACTTCATCAACAAGCTTGCGGGCATGATCAGGAACTTGCCTGTGGTGCCGGTCATCGGCGACGGCACCTACCGTCTGCAGCCCATTGCCGCCGACGACGTGGCGCGCTGTTTCGCCATGGCCCTGGAGATGCCGGAAACCATCGGCAAGACCTTTGAGCTGTGCGGCCCCACTCGCATAAGCTACAACGAGCTGCTTGACACCATTTCCAGGGTAACCGGCAAAGCTAATCCGACCAAGATCCACAATCCACTCGGATTGGTGAAGCTGGTGGTTCCCCTTTTCCAGAACATCCCCGCCTTTCCCATCACCATGGACCAGCTGCTCATGCTCATCGAGGACAACATCTGCGACGGGGCGTGGCGCGACACCTTCAGGTTCGAGCCACAGGATCTGGAGGAGGGCATTCGTCGTTATCTGCAGTGACAGGGTGATCACAGGTACGGTGAAGCCAGTCTTGCCACGCCATCGAGGATCTTTAGCGGCAGGCTTCTGCCGTCCACCTCTGCCAGATTGATTTCGTGAGAGCGGGCCACCGTCTGGTCAAAGCTTGCCGACAGTTGCCTGGTGAGATCAAGGTCATAGACTTCCAGGTTGAACTCGAAATTGAGCCTGAGGCTGCGGGGGTCCAGGTTGGCCGAGCCGACAAGGCTCCAGATGCCATCTACCAGGAGCAGCTTGGTGTGGACGAATGGGGGAGGTTGGTAGTAAATCCGGATGCCATGCTGGAGGAGCTCCCACAGATAGGCCCGGGTGGCCCAATGGACGTAGGGAAGATTGTTCCGTGCCGGCAGCACCAGGGATATCCGGACGCCGCGTAATGCGGCGGTAATGAGAGCGGAAATCAACGGCCGGTCCGGGATGAAATAGGGGGTCATGATCCGCACCTGTTCCCGGGCGCAGGAGAGGGCTCCCAAGATGATCCAGTTCAGCTTTCTGAATTCCTTGTCCGGACCGTCGCTGACGGCGCGCACAATGGCGTCCCCTGTCGCTGGTATGGCGGGGAAAAACCGTTCATCGTTGATCAGGTTGCCGGTGACGAAAAACCAGTCTTCGAGAAAGGTCCGTTGCAGGTCATTCACCACCTGCCCCTCCACCATGAAATGAAAATCCTTGACGATGGGGGGGCTGCCTCCCCTCGCGGTCACATGCCGGTCGCCGATATTCATGCCGCCGGTAAAGGCAGTTTTACCGTCTATCACCAGTATCTTACGGTGATTGCGCAGGTTGACGTAGCCCCCCTGGCGCAGGGGGAGGAACCTTCCCACTTTTACCTTCGAACCCCTGAGCAATCTGCGGGCGGTGGGGCGTGAATACTTCTCCCCCAAACTGTCGATGATGACCCGCACCTCGACGCCGTGCTCGGCGGCCTCAGCCAGAGCTGTGACGAATTTCCTGCCAGTGACGTCGCCGTCGAAGATATAGGTGCTCAGATTGATGGTGCTGACGGCGCTGCCGATCGCCTTCAGCATGACCGGATAGGCTTCGTCGCCATTTTCCAGGGGGGTAAGCCTGTTTCCCGGCAGCAGATCGGCAGCGACCACACGGTCTGCCAATGCCCTAAGTTCCTGCAGGTGTTCTGCGCCGGGAGGAAGGGAGCAAACCTTCTGCTGTTTTCTCCCCAGGGGGAAATTCCCCCATCCTGCCAGGCGCTGGCCTCTTTCCAGCCACTGCCGGGCTCTGCGGGAGATGCGATTGATGCCCATGCTCCAGTAAAGGAGCGGACCGAAAAACGGAATGGTCAGGCAGACGACAATCCAGCCCAGGGCGGAACGGGGGTCGCGCTTCAGGAGCAGGGCGTGCCCAGCCGAAAGCAGCGCCAGCGCGGCCAGCGAGCTGTAGAAGAGGCCATACAGAATATGATCCAAACACCCTCCTTCACGTCATAACAGAAGCAATCAGTCCTGCCGGTTAGAGCAGATTGTAAGGGGAGGCACGTTTTACCCATTCGCTATCGGGATACTCGGCGGAAAGACGCTGGAAAGTCTCCTTGAGATTGCTGGCGTTATGGGTCGTCTTGTACCGGCAGACGCCGGTCAGGTACAGCGCCTCAGGGGCAGCCGCACTGTTTTTGTGTCCCGAGAGGATTTCGTTGAAGCGGAGGATGGCGTCGTTGTAATCGCCGTTGTTGAAGTCGGCCTTGCCGACGCCAAGGAGCAGCGATGGTACCAACTCTTCCGGTGGGAGAAATCCCAGGGTCCGCTGATGCTCGTTGCCGTAATGATCGAGGACGACGATGGTTGGGGTCCAGACGACCCGGAAGTCCTTGGCCACCTGGCCATCGGCAGCTACCTGCAGGGGAACCATCCGTGATGTGACAAAGTCGGTGACAGTGCTGTTGGGATACGAAACCGCACCCATCTGTTTGCAGCCGATTCAGCCGGGGCTGAAGAAATCCAGCAGCACGCATTTCTTTTCTGCCTGTCCCCGGGCCAAGGCCTTCTTGATGTCGCTTTCCCATTGAATCATGACTGCACCTCCCGGTGTTTGATAGCTTTTCCTAAAAGGTTAACGTCCGTCAAGGTGATGTCAAGAAATGAGTCGCCAGCCTTGCAGTTTTGCCCGGAATGCATATAATGGCAGTTCCCTTTACCGAATAATTCACGGAGGCACAGTGTCCAGCCCAAATCCGCGTAGTGCCGCTTTCGGAATACTGTTGCGCATCGACAAGGAACGGTCTTATGCGGACATTCTCATTGACCGGGAATTGTCTGTCGGGGCACTGCGCGGCCCCGACCGGGGGTTGCTTACCGAGTTGGTCTACGGAGTGCTGCGCCGCCAGGCAACCCTCGATCACATCATCAGGCAGTTCTCCAATCAGAAGCTGGAGCGTCTGGAACGTGCAGTGCTGCTGCTCCTGCGCTTGGGGCTTTACCAGATATTCTACCTGGACCGGGTGCCGGTCTCAGCAGCGGTAAACGAGACGGTCAAGCTGGCCAAGGTATTGGTTCCCCGGGCAGCCGGGTTCATCAATGCGATCCTGCGCAACGCCGACCGGAATCGGGGGGCTATTTCCTATCCGGACCGGGAGAAGGACCCGGCCACCTACCTGGCCGTCGCCCACTCACACCCGTCCTGGCTGACAATGGCCTGGATCGAGCAGCTGGGACTCTCCGAGGCTGAATTACTGTCTCAGACCATGGCCGAGCCCCCTGCCCTGACCATCAGGACCAACACCCTCAAAACAAGCCGCCAGCGACTTATGGAGATCCTTGCGGCGGAAGGGGTGTCGTGCGAGGCCGGGCGGTTCTCCCCCATGGCGGTCCGCATCGCCCTCTCCGGTTCCGTTTCGCGGCTTAAGTCCTTTCAGGACGGCCTATTCTTCGTTCAGGACGAGTCTTCGCAGCTGGCAGCCATGTTTCTGGGCGCCCAGGCGGGGGAGCGGGTGCTTGATGCCTGCGCCGCGCCGGGGGGAAAGGCGACCGAGCTGGCGCAGCTCATGGAGGATTGTGGCGAGGTTGTCGCCTGCGACGTAATTCCCCGCAAGCTTCGGCTTATCGATGAAAACGCTGCCAGGCTAGGCATTAAGTCCATACGGACCGTGCTCCTCGATACGGCCGGACCGTTGAAATCCCAGGGTGACAAAGCATTCAACCGGATTCTCCTTGATGCACCCTGCTCGGGACTGGGGGTCATCAGGCGCAATCCCGAAGGGAAGTGGTGGAAAACGGCTGCCGATGTGGATGATCTCGCCAGGGGGCAGAGAGCCTTGCTGGAGAACCTGGCTGGGCACGTGGCGAAGGGGGGCACACTCCTTTACGCAACCTGTTCGACGACGGTGGAGGAAAACGAAGCGGTAATAAGGGATTTTCTGTCCCGCCACGGGGAGTTTGCAGCCGATGATCTGCGCAAGTTCTTTCCTGAACTGGCAGGACTCTTCACCCCCGATGGCTTTTTCCGTGCTTGGCCGCACCGGCACGGCATGGACGGGTTTTTCGCCGCACGACTAAAGAAAAAATAAAAAAGGCCAAAGAGTTAGGGGCGGATTCCCGGGATAGCCTCCCCGGACTCGCGTTATGTGGCACAGGTCTTTACTATCCGGAGGTTGTCATGAAAAAAATAGCACCATCCATCCTTTCCGCGGATTTTTCCCGTCTGGGAGAGGAGGTACGGGCAGTGGAAGCGGCGGGAGCCGATTATATCCATATCGATGTAATGGACGGGAGCTTCGTTCCCAACATCACCATCGGACCTCTGGTCGTGGAGGCGGTGCGCCGGGTGACCCCCTTGCCCCTTGATGTCCATCTGATGATTGATGCCCCCGACCGGTACATCGGCGATTTTGCCAAGGCCGGAGCGGACATAATCGTCGTCCATGCCGAAGCGACCCATCACCTGCACCGGACGGTGCAGCTCATCAAGTCGTTCGGCAAAAAGGCGGGGGTTTCCCTCAATCCAGCCACGACTCTGCACACCCTCGACTACATTCTGGAAGACCTGGACCTTGTCCTGCTCATGACCGTCAACCCCGGTTTCGGCGGTCAGTCGTTCATCGATGCCTGCCTGCCGAAGATACAGGCCCTGCGCGGCATGCTGGATAAAAAGGGGCTGGAGACCGAGCTGGAGGTGGATGGCGGGGTTAAGGAATCGAACATCGCCCAGATAGCCCATGCCGGCGCCGATGTTTTCGTGGCGGGAAGTGCTGTCTTCGGCAGCAGCGACTATGCGGCCACCATTGCCGAAATGAAGCGCCGCGCCAAAGAGCCGGTGCTGTGACGGCTGGTCAGGCAAACGGGTAACTCACCAGGTCGGGGACTATGGCAACTACGGTACTAATAATCGACGATTCCAACCAGATCCGCGCCCAGATCGTGCAGACCCTGCAGCGCGTGTCCCTCTTCGATAGCTACCTGCAGGCATCAGACGGTATCGAAGCGTTCAAGCTCGTTCTCAACACCCAGGTGGATCTGATTCTCTGCGACCTGGAGATGCCGCGCATGGATGGCTTTAAATTCATCGCCATGTTGCAGACGCGGGATGAATTGAAGGATATTCCGGTGATCATGTTGACGGGGCGGGAAGATCGGGACCTGAAGATAAAAGGGCTGGAGGAAGGAGCCTGCGATTACGTTACGAAACCTTTCGATGCCGGGGAACTGGTGGCGAGGGTCAAGGTCCAGTTGAAGATCAAGGGGCTTCAGGATGAATTGAAGCGTTCCAACGAGCTCCTCAAGCAGCTCTCCAACACCGACCCCCTTACCCACCTGTACAACCGCCGTTACCTGATGGAGGCATTGGAGCGGGAATACCAGCGTGCTGTGCGGAAAGAAACCTCCCTCTCCCTGGTAATGGTGGATATCGATCACTTCAAGAAGGTCAACGACAACTACGGTCACCAGGAAGGGGACAATGTCTTGGTTGCGGTTGCAGCCCTGCTGAAGGGCATGGTTCGCAGCTATGATGTTGCTGCCCGCTACGGGGGCGAGGAGTTCGTCGTGATCCTGTCGGAGACGGCACTGCCCCAGGCAATGCTTTTTGCCGAGCGGTGCCGCTGTGCTGTTCAGGAGATTGCCTTTGACGGGACGATAAAGAACCTGACCATCACAGTCAGCCTCGGCGTAGCCACATTTCCTTCCGCGCGAGTGGACTGTGTCGATTCCCTGTTCAGGCAGGCGGATGAGGCACTCTATCGGGCCAAGCAGGGGGGGAGAAACAGGGTGGAGGTCATGATTTCATAAGGATTTACAGGAAAGATGCAGACTACAACCGCTGCAGAGCGGTCTTTTCCGACAGTGTTCCTTGCAGTGCCGGACGATGAGGGCATGATACTCATTGAACAATGCCACGTCGGCCGGAAGGTTATCCATGAACAGGGCGCGCACCCCTTCATAGTCGTCCTTTTCAGAAACCAGGCCCAGATGGGCAAACAGCCGCTTTGTGTAGGCATCGACAACGAACGAGGGCTTATTCCCGGCATAGAGCAGGATGGAATCGCAGGTTTCACGCCCGATACCCCGCACCTTCAGCAGTTCCTCGCGCAATTCATGCCAGTCCCCGGCAAACATCACATCCAGTCTGCCATCGTGTCTCTCGAAAAGCCAGTTGACGAAATCCTTCAGCCTGGCGCTCTTCACATTGAAAAAACCTGCCGGCCGGATGGCCTGGGCAAGCGCGTCAACCGGCACTCGGTGTAATGCCGCTGCCGACAGAAGTCCTGCCTGTTTCAGGTTGACGATGGCTTTTTCCACATTGCCCCAGTTGGTATTCTGGGTCAGAATGGCACCGACGCAGACCTCGAATGGCGTTTCGGCAGGCCACCAGTGCAGATTGCCATAGCGTTCAAGCAGGGCGGCGAATACCGAGAGCAGCTCTTCGCTTTTCCCTGTAGAGTTTTCCAGCTGCAGCGGCTGGTACATCAGTCCCGGGGAATGGCCAGCATCCGGTCAAGCGCCCGTCTGGCCGGCTCGCGAATCTCCTCGGGTACTTTGACGACCGGTGACATGGACTTCAGGGCGGCAAGGATGTCTTCAAGGGAGGTGAGTTTCATGTTTGGACAGACAAGGGCGGGGGAGGCAAGGATAAATTCCTTGTCCGGATTTTCCTTTTGCAGCCGGTAAAGAATACCCGCTTCCGTGCCGATGATAAAGCGCTTGGCAGGGCTTTTCCTGCAGAAGTCGTACATGCCGGTGGTGGAACAGACGTGATCGGCCAGCGCCTCCACTTCGGGGTTGCATTCCGGATGGCAGATGAAGAGGGCGTCGGGATATTCCCCTTTCAGGCGAATCACCGCATCCGGCTTCAGGCGTTCGTGGGTCGGGCAGTAACCGTCCCAGAAATGGAAGCCTTTGTCGGTGAAACGGGCCACATAACGCCCCAGATTCCGGTCGGGAACAAAGATGATTTCCGGTGCAGCAAGGGATTGCACCACCTTGACCGCGTTGGCCGAGGTGCAGCAGATATCGCTCTCTGCTTTTACCGCTGCCGAGGAGTTGACATAGGTGACAACCGGCACGCCGGGGTGGCGTCTTTTCATTTCCTGAAGGGCAGAAACCGTTACCATGTCGGCCATGGGACAGCCGGCATCAAGGCGCGGCAGAAGGACAGTCTTTTTCGGCGCCAGGATCGAAGCCGATTCAGCCATGAAGTGAACACCGCAGAAGACGATGACGGAGGCGGAAGTCTTGGCCGCTTCCACCGACAGTCCGAGGGAATCGCCCGTAATGTCGGCGATCTCCTGGACCTCGTCCCGCATGTAATTGTGGGCCAGTAGAATGCCGTTGCGTTCCTTGAGCAGAGCCCTGATCTCATTTTTCATATCATCCTGGTACATGGCAGCTGTTACCGTCTCCTTTGCATGCAGGTACAACCGTATATCAGCCTTGTGAAAACCGCCGTGCGGCCGTATACAGTACCGGACGATAGTAGTCAATGTTCCTGCCCATGTCAAATCCTTAAATTACGCCACTTGACACCCTATGGCAAAACCACTATTATTTTGGCAGGATTTACGGACAGAAAGCGGTTTTTCTGGTCACTGACACTTAGCGGAGCCCATTATGTTTGGCATCGGCATGCCGGAACTGATTGTCATTTTTGTTATTGCGCTGGTGGTGATAGGTCCCCACAAACTTCCCGAACTGGCCAGGTCACTCGGGCGGGGGCTCGCCGAGTTCAAGCGGGCTACCGAGGATTTCAAGCAGAGTGTTCAGGAGGAATCCCGCGTTACCGATGAGAAGGAAAAGCTCGTTCGGACGGAAGAGGGCACTGAGGCACAGGAGAAGACGGAAGCGGCGACAAAGAAAGTTTAGATTGCTCTTGGAAAGAGGGCGATTTGAAATGGAAAACGGGGCGTAAGCCCCGTTTTTTTTTACTTTAGTTCTTTCAACTTTTCCCGGGCGATTCGTGCCTCATCCGTATGGGGATAATCTTCCGCCAGTTTCTTGTATACATATCTGGCGCTTTTTGCATCCCCCAGTTCCTTGAAAGCCATGGCCTGTTTCAGCATGGCGGCAGGGATCTTTTCGTTACCGGGGTAGTTCTTGATAACATCCTGAAATTCAAGAATGGCCTGGTCGAATTTCTTTTCACCATAATAGGTTTCCCCCAGCCAGTAATGCACGTTTGCCGAGAGGTTGTGGCGGGGATACAATTCCAGAAACCGGTTCAGGTATTCCCTGGCCTTTTGGGAATCTCCCTTGCGCAAGGTATCCAGCCCCTTCTGGTAGAGCGATTCCGGCGTTTGTTCCACCTCCGCTGTTTTTGCCTCGGCCACCTTTTTCTGCAAATCGTCGAAGCTTTTGTCCAGTCTGGTAAGCCGGTCTTCCACGGCAGCAAGGCGGCGGTCGGTATCTTCCTTGAGCAGGGCAAGGTCATCGGCCGGCTTCTGGGCCAGCACGCGGATATCGTCTATCTTTCCGGTCAGGACCTGCATGTCAACCTTGGTGCTATCCAGTGTTGCCTGCAGATCGGCGGCTCCCTTACGTTGCCCCTCCATTTCCTTATGAAAATCTTTGATCGTCTTCTCTATTCCCTCTTTGGTCTCGCTGCGCATCCCGCCGAGATCCTTCTCCATTTTGAAGAGGCGGCTTTTCATTTCTTCCATGTCCCTTTGCAGGGAATCCACCGTCTCTCTCGTTGCACAACCGGCAAGGGCGAATACAAGAATGAACGGCAAAGCTCTCCTGATGAACTGCATGATATTGAATCCTCCGTAATGAAGCAGTACTGAAGAGCCGATCCGAACGGCATATAAAAAGGGAGCCTGAAGGAGGCTCCCTTTTTAGCCCATATGGGACGGCCTACTTGAGAATAACGAACTCCGCCCTTCTGTTTTTGGCCCAAGCAGCTTCATCATGGCCCGGATCGGCAGGCCTTTCCTTGCCGAAGCTGATGACGCTCAACTGGGAAGCGGGCACGCCGAGGGAGATGAGATATTTCATGGCAGCCTTAGCACGATTTTCGCCGAGGGCAAGGTTATACTCGTCGGAACCACGCTCGTCACAGTGCCCCTCG
Source organism: Geotalea sp. SG265 (assembly GCF_022808985.1). Classification (GTDB taxonomy): domain Bacteria; phylum Desulfobacterota; class Desulfuromonadia; order Geobacterales; family Geobacteraceae; genus Geotalea. Next base: position 49,202 of record NZ_JAKZFT010000005.1, read on the forward strand.
ATCTGAACTTTGGTCTGCTTGTTTTTCTCCAGCCACTGGGCATCCTTGGAGAGGGTGTCGCGGGCAGTCTGGGAAAGGGTATAGGAATCGAAATCGAATAACACCTTTTCCAGCTCGGTGGCAGCGATAACCGTAGGCTGTTCCTTGACGGTCGATTCCCCAGTGGCTGTCGGTGCTTCCTGGACCGGTTGCTCCTTAACGGTCTCCTCCTTCGGGGCGGGCTTGGAAGGGGTTGCGGCAGGCTTCTCAGTCGTAACTGGTGGTACAGTCGCCTCTTCCGCTTTCACCATTTCCTTCTTGGCGCAGCCGCCGCATAAAAGAGCACCGCAAAATAAAACCGTCACCAAGCCTACCATACCCTTACGCATTGCTTTTCTCCTTTTTGATTGCAGTTTTAAGGGCTGAGGATCCGTTCCTCGCCGAGACAAAACTAGATGGATTATACATAAGTCCGAAGCAATTTCAACTATCGGCTTAAGAAATATACATGAATGACGTTACCACCACGGGGACCAAGTCGGGTGGGAATCGGCGTTATTGCCGCGGGAAACCCGAACCTGGCCGGTGCCGTCGCTTCTCATGACGTAGATCCCTTCCTTACCCCCCCTGGTCGAGCTGAAGGTGATGAAGCGGCCGTCAGGGGACCACCGGGGATGTTCGTTGCTCCCTGCATTGGTCAGCTGGATATCGTTGCTTCCGTCTACGTTTATGACATGGATCTGAAAGCCCCCCTCCTGGCGGCAGTAGGCAATGGTATTTCCCTTGGGGGACCAGCGCGGGCTGACGTTGTAGGCGCCGCTGGTCGTCAGCCGGGTAACGTGGGAGCCATCGACATTCATGATGAATATCTGGGGCTTGCCCAGGCGATCGGAAACGAATGCGATGCGGGACCCGTCGGGAGACCAGGCGGGAGAAACGTCGATAGCCGGGTTGTGGGTGAGACGGGCAGGATTTTTACCATCTTTGGAGATGGTGTAAATTTCCGAGTTGCCGTCCTTGCTCATGGCCAGGGCGATTCTGCTGCCGTCGGGGGACCATGCGCCGGTTACATTGATGCCGGGATGGGAGGAAATGCGGGCCTCAGAGCCGGAGAGCAGTTCTCGGCGGTAGAGGTCGGGATTGCGCCGCTTGTAGGAGGTATAGATGAGTTCCTTGCCGCTGGGTGAGAAGTCTGGGTTGAGGTTGATGGACCCGTTCTTGGTCAGGCGCTGTACGTTATAGCCATCGTAATCCATCAGGTATATCTCTTTGGTTCCTGAAGCGGTGGAAACGAAGGCGGTTTTGCCGGTGAACGGACCGGCCTCGCCGGTAACCGAACGGAGGATATCGTTGCTGAACATATGGGCAATCTTGCGGTGGTCCGCGCGTTTGCCCGTGTACCGCTTGACCGCCAGCTCCTTGCCGCGGCTCACATCGAAAAAGCGGAATTCCATGGTGACGGTCTGGCCATTGTCAATGTAGCCGCTTTTCACCAGCAGGTTGGCGCCCGCAGTCTGCCAGGGGGCAAGGTCGAATTCGCCGGAGCGAATGCCGGTTTTCGTTTCGGCAGGGGGAGAAGGCATGATGGTGAATTTGCCGGACAGGGTCAGGTCGAAAGCGAGAATATCTGCGATGGCTTTGGCAAGTTCGGTATTCGCACTGCCGGACAGGGGAATGGGCCGCGCGATGGCAAGCTGCGGCTGACGGTTGCCGGGGGCGGTGATCTCTAGGTAATCGTCGGCCATGATGGAACAAGGCAGACAGAGCAGCATGATGAGGATGTAGAGCTTTTTCAATTTTTCCCGACCCCTTGTGGTTTAAAGACGAAGCCGTGCTCAAAGGTGCCGCCGCCGGGTGGCGGCCGGAAATCCCGTTCCGCCCTGCTGATGGCCCGTTCAACGGCATTGTTGAACATCATGTCACTGGAGCTGCGGTCGTAGCGCTTGCCGATGATTCTGCCGGTGCGACCGATGGTCAGCCTGACTTCCACCACCTTGTTCCGGTCGGGGGTGAAAATATCTTCCTGCCGGAAGGCGTCTTCCAGGCGGGAGCGGATGTAGCTGGCATAATCACTGCCGGCTTCGGTTCCCGTGGCTCCCGGCATGCCGGCCTGTCCTCTGCCTGCACCGGTGGCCCTCCTTCGTGCCGCTTCCAGAGCGGCGGCCTGATGCCGGGCCTCTGTGTCACGTTCCAACTTTGCCAGCCGTTCTTCGAATTCCTGGGCCGTTTCCGTGCCGGGCGAGAGCTTTGCCTGCTGTTTGCCCGCAGCCTTCGGGGCCGGTTTAACAGCGGGAAGCTTCATCTGTGACGGCTCTTTGATCTGGGGCGGCGGCTCAACAGCGGGGGGAGCTGATGCCGTTCCTCCCGCGGGCGAGCCTGCCTGAGGGTTTGCCACCGGCAGGTTGACCACATCCACATAGTAGACGGGGGAATTGTCAGTATGCAGCCCCGGCAGGAAATTCAAATTGGTTGCGATCAGGAAAATCACCGCGTGGCAGAGGAAGGAACAGACCAGCATGCCCCCTGGGCCGGGCTCTCTTCTTTTCAATGTGTGTTTCATTTACCTTGGGCAGGCTCCGTGACCATGCCGAGGCGTTCGATGCCGGCACCCTTGATTTCGGCCATGGTTTTTACCACTTCACCATAGGGAACATCCTTGTCCGCCTTAAGAAAAACCTCTTTTTTCGTGCGCGAGGCAAACATGCCGGAGAGCCTTGACTTCAACTCCCCCTGGGGCACTTCGTTCTTGTTGATGAATATCCTGCCCGACCGCTCCAGAGTGACGATCACCGTCTCTTCCTGTGGGGCCAGTGCTTTAGTTTCTGCCTTGGGCAGGTTGACCTGCACCCCCTGCTGCATCATGGGGGCGGTCACCATGAAGATAACCAGAAGGACGAGCATGACGTCCACCAGCGGCGTAACGTTGATCTGCGCCATGGTGGAGCGGCTGTTGTTGTCCCTGCTTCCCAGTTCCATGCTGCTCTCCTATTTGCCGGTGAAGGTCCGCTGGACGATGTTGAGAAACTCGGTGGAAAAGCTGTCCATCTCGCCGACGATTACGCGGATCTTGTGCTGAAAATGATTATACCCCATAACCGCAGGTATGGCGGCAACGAGACCGATCGCCGTGGCTATGAGCGCTTCGGCGATGCCTGGGGCAACGACGGCGAGGGATGCCGAGCCGGTTTCGCCGATCCCCTTGAAAGCGGTCATGATGCCCCAGACGGTGCCGAAAAGGCCGATGAACGGGGCTGTGGAGCCGGTGGTGGCGAGGAAGGTCGTATATTTCTCCAGGCGGGTGATCTCGGAGGTGGTAGCGCGGCGCAGGGCGCGTGAGATATTGTCGATGCCCGCCAGATCCGTGCTGATAACCGTCGGGTCCTGCTTTTCCTCTCCCTTTTCCATGAGCTTCTTCAGCTCACCATACCCTTCGTTGAAGAGGACAGCCAGAGGCGAGTTGGCAAAACGGTCCAACTGGGCATTGATGGCATCGAAACGCTTGGCCTTCCAGAAAAATTCCAGGAAACGCTCGGATTCGTTCTTGGCCCGGTGCACCTGGAGCAGTTTAAAGAAGATGATTGCCCAGGAAACGACGGAAAAATAGAGAAGAACGAAAAGTACCAGTTTTACGACAAGTCCGGTTGTGGCAAAAATTCCCAAGGCTTGTTACCTCCGAATTTCGGACGAAATGGTCCGTCTATGGGGACAAAGTCCAATACATATGCCTTCCGCATGGCGAAGTCAACACGATTTTTAGGAGCTGGACCGGCAGTCACAGGCTCAATAAAATTGAGGCTTGCGGTCGGGGAAGCAGGTGATCTGCTGGCGCCAGCTCTCCATGCCGGCAAAATTCAGGACAGCCGCGGGTTCGCAGCTTTCGTAACCCCCCTCGGCGAGTATTTCCCCCTTGGGACCTATGATCATGCTGCCGCCGAAGAAATCCAGCTTGCCCATCACCCCGCAGGCATTGGCGGCAACGACGAAAAGCTGGTTCTCGATCGCTCTTCCCAGGAGAAGCAGCCGCCAGTGTTCGTCCCGCGGCCTGGGCCATTCTCCCGGGACGACGATGATTTCCGCCCCTTCTACCGCCAGCCGCCGGGTCAGTTCGGGAAAGCGCAGGTCATAACAGATGATGACGCCGATCTTGCCCAGGCTGGTATCGGCCAAAAGCCAGGAATCACCGCCGGTAAAGGCACGATCCTCGTTCATCAGTGAAAAAAGGTGGATCTTGCGATACTTGCCCACCAGCTTGCCTTTGTCGAGGACATAGGCGGTGTTGCAGACTTTCTCCCCATCCGGCTCGGGCAGGCTACCCACCAGCACCATGTTCAGCTCTGCCGAAAGCCGCCCCATCTCCTCCACCACCTCTGGGGTCCGTTTGGCCAGCTCGTTCAGCTCCTTATAGGCAAAGCCGCAGCTCCACATCTCCGGCAACACCGCCAGCTGCACCCCTTCATCATGCAGCCGGTGCAGGGCTTCCCGCACATGTTCCACGTTGGCATCGATATCGCCGACCTTGATAGTGAACTGCACCGCGGCAGCCTTGATCTGTTTGCTCACGGAGGCCTCCTTCTATAAATAAAATTTCATTATGATGTGGGGAAGTTTAATGCAAATGAACACCTATTTCAAGAGGAGTTAAGCTTGGCATTGCCTTATAGATGAATTATTATTTCCCTATGCAACTCTCCCTCTACATTCATTTCCCCTTTTGCGTAAAAAAGTGCCTCTATTGCGACTTCGATTCCATAGCCGGCTCACCGATCACCCCAGATGAATATATTGCGGCGGTGGCCAGGGAGATGGAGCTGCGCGCTGCGAAACTTTCCGGATCAGTATCTTCGCCGACGCTCTATTTCGGAGGTGGAACCCCTTCGCTGATGCCTCCGCAGTTGGTGGGACGGATTATTGATGCGGCGGCGCGGTTCTATGGCCTTGAGGCCAATGCAGAGGTGACCCTGGAGGCGAACCCGGGCACGGTGACGGCGGAAAAACTTGCCGGTTATCGGGTGGCGGGGGTGAACCGCCTTTCCTTGGGATTGCAGGCGCTGGACGACCGGTTCTTGCAGCGGCTCGGCCGGGTGCATTCTGTGGATGAGGCTGTGGCAGCCTATGCCTGGGCGCGAAAAGCAGGCTTCAGCAATATCGGCATTGACCTGATCCATTCCCTTCCCGGCCAGAACCTCGCCATGTGGCAGGAGACCCTTGAGACCGCCACCCGACTTGCACCGGAGCATATTTCCGCCTACAGCCTCAGTGTTGAGGAGGGGACCCCCTTCGCGGCAATGGAAGAGCGAGGAGAGTTGCCCTTGCCCCATGAGGATGAGGCGGCGGCCATGTTCGAAGCGACCAGGAGCCTTCTGATCGCTGACGGCTACGAGCACTACGAAATCTCCAACTTTGCCCGGCCCGGCTTCCGTTCACGCCATAACCAAGTCTACTGGCGGCGCGGCAATTATCTCGGTTTCGGTGCCGGTGCCCACTCTTTTCTGCGGGAGCCGGGATGGGGGATGCGGTGGGTGAGCCCGCGCGGCCACCGTTCCTTTTTGGGCGCAATGGAGAAAGACTGCCTGCAGAATGAGGAACGGCAGGTACTGACGCAACTGGAGGCTCTTTCCGAGTCACTCTTTCTCGGTTTACGCCTGCTGGACGGCATCGACATCGGACAGTTGCGGGATGAGTTTGGCGCCTGCCTGCAGGACCAATATGGCAAGACCATCGACGATCTTCTGGCCAAGGAGCTGCTTGTTAGTTCAGGCCAACGCCTCGCCCTTGCTCCGGGGGCAATCGTGGTTGCCAACCGGATCTTTTCACGGTTCGTCTGAGCTGTCCGTCAAGCTCTGAAAGCCCGTCAAAAGGGGGGAAAATCCCTTGACAAAGACCATGCCGGTTGTTATTTTGACAGCATTAGCACTCGATTTGTTTGAGTGCTAATGTGCTTTAAAGAGGTAAACTTTCATGGATGAGCAGCTTTCTTCGAGAGGCAGGCAGATCCTCGAAGCGATCATCGAGGACTATATAGTCACCGCGGAACCGGTGGGGAGCAGGACCATCACCCGCAGGCATCCCATGTCCCTTTCGCCGGCGACGGTGAGAAATGTCATGGCCGACCTGGAAGAGATGGGATTCCTTGCTTCACCCCACACTTCGGCTGGACGCATCCCCACCGACAAGGCGTACCGGTTCTATGTGAACTCCCTTTTGTCGGTGCGGAACATCGGCCGCGACGAACAGGAGGAGATCCTCAGACGCTGCTCTGTGGCAGGCAAGGACATGGCGGAGGTGCTCAAGGAAACGAGCCGCATGCTTTCCTCAACCTCCCACTACATGGGTATCGTCGTTGCGCCCCGCTTCGATGCCAATATCTTCCGCCAGATTGAGTTCGTCAGGTTGGGTAGCAGACGGATTCTGGCAATTCTCGTATCCCGGAACGGCACCGTTCAAAACCGGATCATCGAGGCGGATGAGGAGATACCGGCCGATGACCTGGTGAAGATGTCCAACTATCTCAATGAACTCCTGGAAGGGCTGACAATTGCCCAGGTGCGGAAGAAACTCTTGCAGGAGATGCAGAGCGACAAGGCCAGATATGACCAGTTGATGGCCAGGGCACTGGCCCTTTCGACCAAGACGGTGAACGAAGACGACGCAGAGGTCTTTATCGAGGGGCAGGTGAATATCTTCGATCAGCCGGAGTTCGCCGATGTGGCCAAGATGAAGGATATCTTCCGCACCTTCGAGAAAAAAAGCACCATACTGCAGCTGTTCGATCGTGCCCTCGTTGCGGAGGGGGTGCAGATATACATAGGTGCCGAATCGCATCTAAGCGATATGCCGGGCATGAGCCTGATTACCTCCACCTATGTCACCGGCCAGAACACCCTGGGAGTGCTGGGCGTGGTAGGCCCCACGAGAATGGGCTATGCCAAGGTCATACCCATCGTGGACTACACGGCAAAGCTGGTGAGCAGGCTCCTGGAAATGGAATGAGACTCCCTGCACATTGGACTCTTTAGGCATATTGGTCCTTACGACGTTTTGCAAAGGGCCTCATTGGCATAAATAACTAAACTAAATACATTCAACTTCACCAGTGATACCAAGGAGATGATCAATCGTGGATAAAAAGAAACATGGTACCAACACGATCAGCGATGCCCTCAAGGAAAAGGCTTCTGCAGCTCAGGAGCCGGAGACAGAGGCGGCGCAGCAGGCCGGGGGAGAACCAGATAAAGTAACGCAGCTGGAAGAAGCATTGAAAACCAAAGAGGCCGAAGCGGCGGCCAACTGGGATAAATTCCTCCGCGAACGGGCCGATCTGGAGAACTACCGGAAGCGGGTGCAGAAGGAAAAGGAAGAGCTGCTCAAGTACGGCAACGAAACGCTGATCCTGGAAATCCTTCCCGCCATCGACAACATGGAGCGTGCCCTTGAGCACGCCAATGAGGAGAGCATGGCCGCCATCGTCGAGGGAATCAGAATGACCCAGGGTATGCTCCAGTCGGCACTGAAAAAATTCGGAGTCGTTCCGGTAGAGTCAGGGCCGGGTACCGTTTTCGATCCGGCCTTTCATCAGGCCATGAGCCAGGTGGAATCTGCCGGCCAGGAACCGAATACCATCGTAGCCGAATTCCAGAAGGGCTATCTGCTCAATGAGCGGCTGCTGAGGCCGGCCCTGGTCTCGGTAGCGAAGTAAAAAGAGCAGGTTCAAGGTGCGATGTCCGAAGTTCGACGTAACATGAACCTCGAACTTCGAACCCAGAACTTCGAACTTTTTTTAGCTATCTCCCTTGCTTTTTGCCCGGGTGATGACTAGCTTTTAGAATACAGATATCAAAAAGGAGGAGTATTCATGAGTAAAGTTATAGGGATAGACCTGGGAACCACCAACTCCTGTGTCGCAATCATGGAAGGTGGCGAGCCCATTGTCATAGCCAATGCCGAAGGAAGCCGTACGACCCCTTCAATGGTGGCGATCACCGACAGCGGTGAACGGCTGGTCGGCCAGCAGGCAAAACGCCAGGCGGTAACCAATCCGGAAAACACCCTCTTCGCTATCAAGCGTCTCATCGGCCGCAAGTTCGAGTCGGATGCGGTGAAAAAGGACATTGCTATTTCTCCTTTCAAAATCGTCAAGGCGGATAACGGCGACGCCTGGGTGGAGGTGCGCGGGCAGAAGTATTCCCCCCCCGAGATTTCAGCCATGGTCCTGCAGAAAATGAAGAAGACCGCCGAGGATTACCTGGGGGAGACGGTGACCGACGCGGTCATCACCGTCCCGGCCTATTTCGACGACTCCCAGCGCCAGGCAACCAAAGATGCGGGCAAGATCGCCGGCATGAATGTGCTGCGCATCATCAACGAGCCGACTGCAGCGGCCCTTGCCTATGGTCTGGACAAGAAAAAAGACGAGAAAATTGCTGTTTTCGACCTGGGTGGCGGTACCTTCGATATTTCCATCCTTGAACTGGGCGAGGGGGTCTTTGAGGTCAAGTCCACCAACGGGGATACCTTCCTGGGTGGCGAAGACTTCGACCAGAACGTCATTGACTGGATTGCCGATGAATTCAAGAAGGACCAGGGGATCGACCTGAGGAACGACAAGATGGCCCTGCAGCGCTTGAAGGAGGCGGCGGAAAAAGCAAAGTGCGAGCTCTCCTCTTCCATGGAGACCGACATCAACCTGCCGTTCATTACTGCCGATGCCAGCGGCCCGAAGCATCTTAATCTGAAGCTGACCAGGGCAAAACTGGAGGCGATCTGCGCCAACCTCATCGACAAACTGGAAGGCCCCTGCCGTACTGCCCTCAGGGATGCGGGACTTTCACCCAGCGACATCGACGAGGTCATCCTGGTGGGCGGCATGACCCGCATGCCCATCGTTCAGAAGAAGGTGCAGGATATCTTCGGCAAGGTCCCCAACCGCGGTGTCAACCCCGATGAAGTTGTTGCCATCGGCGCCGCCATTCAGGGTGGTGTCCTCAAGGGTGACGTGAAGGACGTGCTGCTCCTGGACGTAACGCCTCTTTCCCTGGGCATTGAGACCCTGGGCAGCGTCATGACCCGGCTGATCGAGAAGAACTCCACCATCCCCTGCCGCAAGAGCCAGATCTTCTCCACCGCCGCCGACAACCAGCCGGCAGTGAGCATCCACGTGCTCCAGGGGGAAAGGGAAATGGCCGGCGACAACAAGACCTTGGGTAATTTCGAGCTGACCGGCATTCCCCCCGCACCCCGCGGCGTGCCCCAGATTGAGGTGACCTTCGATATCGACGCCAACGGCATCGTCCATGTTTCGGCCAAGGACTTGGGTACCGGTAAGGAGCAGTCGATCCGCATCACCGCATCCTCCGGTCTCTCCAAGGACGAGATTGACAAGATGGTCAAAGAGGCGGAGTCCCATGCCTCCGAGGACAAGAAGAAGCGTGAGGTGATCGAAGCCCGCAACCAGGCTGACAGTCTGGTGTATTCCACGGAGAAGTCGTTGAAGGAGTTCGGCGACAAGATCGATGCCGCCGAGAAGCAGAAGATCGAGGAGGGGCTGGCTGCCCTGAAGAAAGCCATGGAAGGCAACGATGCCGACGCCATCAAAAAGGCGAGTGACGAATTGATGCAGGCTTCCCACAAGCTGGCCGAGGCGGTCTATGCCAAGGCTCAACCTGCCGGTGAAGAGCAGGCGGGTGCTGCAGGCCACGAGGAACCCAAAGGGGAGAAAGTGGTCGATGCAGATTTCGAGGAAGTGAAGGAAGACAAGAAATAAACCGGCTGTAAGCTGCCGGGTTCGAACAATAGGGGCGACGCTTTGGCGTTCGCCCCTATACGTATTTTCAGGATAAAAGGGAACCATATTTTGGCAAACGGTGACAAACGCGACTACTATGAGGTGCTTGAGGTTAACAGGAATGCCTCTGAAACAGAAATCAAGAAGGCCTACCGGCGACTGGCAATTCAACATCACCCGGACAAGAACCCTGGGGACAAGGCGGCGGAAGAGCGATTCAAGGAATTGACGGAAGCCTATGAGGTCCTTTCCGACCCGCAGAAGCGGGCTACCTATGACCAGTTCGGCCACGCCGGCATGGCCGGTGGCGGGTTCTCCTCCGGCGGCTTCGGCTTCGGCGCCGGGTCTCCCTTCGGCGACATCTTCGGCGACATCTTCGGCGATGTCTTCGGCGCCAGGCCGCGCAGCAGGGGCAAGCGGGGGGACGACCTGCTCTACAACATGGAGATTACCTTCGAGGAAGCTGCCTTCGGCGTGGAAAAGAAAGTGGATGTTCCCTATGCCAAGCGCTGCGACAGCTGCGGCGGCAGCGGCGCCAAGGCCGGCACCGAGCCGAAGACCTGCCCCACGTGCCGCGGTGCGGGCCAGGTACGTTTTCAGCAGGGTTTCTTCAGCGTCAGTAAGACCTGCAGCCATTGTAACGGCGAAGGAAAGATCATTGACAATCCCTGCCCCACCTGCCGTGGCGCTGGGACGGTGCGTGACAAGAAGACCCTGTCGGTGAAGGTCCCGGCCGGGGTAGAGACCGGCAACCGCCTCAAACTTTCCGGAGAGGGGGGGCAAGGATCCAAGGGGGGGGCAAACGGTGACCTCTATGTGGCCCTGACCGTCAAGGAACACTCCATCTTCAAACGTGAAAACAACGACGTCATCTGCGAAATTCCCATCAGCTACACCCAGGCTGCCTTGGGCTGCGAGCTGGACATCCCCACCCTGGATGGGAAAGCCCATCTGAAGATCCCCGAAGGAACCCAGTCCGGCAAGATCTTCCGCATTCGTGGCAAGGGGATCCAGGTGCTGCAGGGGTACGGCAGGGGGGATCACCTGGTCATCATCAAGGTGGAAACCCCCACCAATCTGACCAAGCAGCAAAAGGAGCTGCTGGAGGAATTTGCCAGAATCAGCGGCGAGGATGTGAACCCTATGCGGAAGAACTTCTTCTCCAAGGTCATGGATCTGCTCCATTGAACGGCACCGGCGCTACACTGAAAAAATGGTGGGTGGCTGTGGTGATTTTTGCCCTGGCCACTCTCTGTCTTGCCACCGTGCCGGTGCATGCCGAGGGGAGCTATACGGCGACCACCACCCTGCTGCGCAACCAGGAGTATGACGATGCCCTGCTGAAGGCTGTCGGAGATGCGCGCCGGTCTGTTATCTTTTCATTCTACCTGTTTAAGATTGCTGAGTCGCGCAACAACCGCCCCAGGGCCATCGCCGCAGAACTTATCAAGGCTGCCCGCCGGGGGGTGGAGGTGACGGTCATCCTGGAACGGAACACCGATGCGAGAGACAAGCTCAATGATGAGAACAGGCAGACGGCCGCCCTGCTCACCCGGGGGGGAGTCAGGGTCTTCTTTGATGCTCCCGGCATCACCAGCCATCTGAAGACTGCTGTCATCGACAGCCGCTACGTCTTTATCGGCAGCCACAACCTGACCCAGAGCGCCCTCCAGTACAACAACGAACTTTCGGTCATGATCGATTCTCCGGAGATGGCAGCGGAGATCCAGGCCTACCTGAACCGCCTCTAGTTTCCTGTGCGGCTGATCAGCTGATCGCCGCACAGGACCAACCAATCCTCTATCACCGCCGGCAGTACCGATAAAAATGCTTGATTTATCGAATTAAGTGATATACTTCCACGATCGGTTTCCCGCTTTATAGCGGAACCTCTGCCAAACCACTTGTAAGGCCGGATATGGATCCCATCGAACTGAAACTTCTGCTGCAAAAGGTCAAAGAAAACCGCATGGAGGTGGATGAGGCGCTGGAGTGCCTCAGGCACCTGCCCTACGAAGAGCTGGACTGTGCGACGGTGGACCATCACCGGGCGCTGCGCCAGGGTTTTCCCGAGGTCATTTTCGGTGAAAGCAAATCGGTTGGCCAGATGGAGCAGATCATCATCGCCCTGGCTGCGAAGGGGAACAATATCCTGGCGACGCGGGTCGATGGGGAAAAAGGGGCAGCGCTCATGCACAAGTTTCCCACTGCCCGCTACCACAGCGAAGCGCGCTGTCTGACCATGGAGCAGAAGCCGGTTGAACCCAGGGGGCGGGGCAGGATTGTCGTGGTTTCCGCCGGCACCAGCGACATGCCGGTGGCTGGAGAAGCGGTGATTACGGCACGGATGATGGGCAACGAAGTGGAAACTCTCTTCGATGTGGGTGTGGCTGGGCTGCACCGGTTGCTGTCCCGGAAGGAGCTCCTTTTCTCCGCCTCAGTGATCATCGTCGTCGCCGGGATGGAAGGGGCGCTTCCCTCCGTCGTCGGCGGCTTGGTGGACAAGCCGGTCATTGCCGTTCCCACGTCTGTTGGTTACGGAGCGTCTTTCGGCGGGGTTGCCGCTCTCCTCGGCATGCTCAATTCCTGCGCCGCCGGGGTAACCGTCGTCAATATCGACAATGGCTTCGGCGCTGCCTATGCCGCCAGTCTTATCAACAGGGAAGCTTCCTCCTGAGTTTCTATTTGCGGAGTATTGTTTGAACGTCTTGTATTTTGATTGTTTTGCCGGGATTGCCGGCGATATGACGGTGGCAGCGCTGCTGGAACTGGGCCTGCCCCTGGACCATCTGCGCCGGGAGTTGGCGAGGCTTCCACTCCCGGGCTCCACCTATGACCTCTCCGTTGAGACCGTCAGCCGCAAGGGGATTGCCGGCTGTCATTTCAGCGTCAAAGTGGCCCAGGACCAGCCCCATCGCCACTATGGGGACATCGTTGCCATGATCGACGGCAGTTCCCTCACCCGGACGACCAAGGATAAAGCCCAGCGTATCTTTCGCCGCCTTGCCGAGGCAGAGGCAAAGGTGCACGGCATGGAGCTGGACCGGGTGCACTTCCACGAGGTGGGTGCCGTCGATTCCATCATCGATGTCGTCGGCGCTGCCATCGGCCTTGACTACCTGGGGGTGGGGGAGATATACGCTTCGTCGCTCCCTTTGGGGAGCGGCTATATCGAGACGGCCCACGGCAGACTGCCGGTACCGGCCCCGGCAACGGCAGAACTCCTGCGTGGGCTACCTGCCCATGGCAACAGCGGCCCGGGCGAACGGGTTACTCCCACCGGCGCGGCCATTGTCGCCGCTCTTGCCACCGCATGGGGCGCTCCCCCTGCCATGGAGATAAAAAAAATCGGTTATGGAGCCGGCAGCAAAGATTTTGCCGACATGCCCAATCTGCTACGGCTGGTGCTGGGAGAGACGACAGGAACCATGCAGCGGGACGAGATTGTTGTCCTTGAAACCAATATAGATGATATGAACCCGGAACTCCTCGGTTTTCTAATGGAACGACTCTTTGCCGAAGGCGCCCTGGATGTATCTTTTGCCCCCCTGCAGATGAAAAAAAACCGTCCCGGCACCCAGGTGACGGTTATCGCCCCCTGTCACAAGCGCGACGAGCTGGCACGTCTGATCCTTGCCGAATCGACCGCCATCGGCGTTCGCTATTACCCGGCACAGCGGCTCGTCCTTTCCCGCACAACCGAAGAGCGTCCGACCAGTCTCGGACCGGTCAAGGTCAAGGTGGTTGAAGGCCATGACCGGATCAGGCGAGTGGTGCCGGAGTTCGAGGAGTGCCGCCGCCTGGCCGTGGAACGCGGCCTGCCGCTCATGGATGTCTACCGCCTTGTCGAACGGGAAGCGGCAGAGAAATGAGACGCCTGGTGATTCTCTCCGCTACCTGGTTCGGAACCGGTTTCAGTCCCGTGGCCTCCGGGACGGTCGGCACCATCGCCGCCATTCCCCTTTACCTGGCCCTGGCCCGATTGCCCCTTCCCCTCTATCTGCTTACGGTGCTGGCCTTTTTCTTTTATGCCTGCTGGGCTTCCGACCGGGCGGAGCTTCTTTTCGGCGAAAAGGATTCGGGAAAAATCGTCATCGACGAGGTCATTGGGTTTCTCGTCACCATGACCGGTGTTCCGTGCCGCTGGCAGTGGGTGCTGGCCGGTTTCTTCCTTTTCCGTTTTTTTGACATTACCAAGATTCCGCCGGCCCGGTTCTTCGACCAGCGGGTGAAAAACGGTTATGGTGTGGTGCTGGACGACGTGGTTGCCGGGATTTATGCGGCCATCGTCCTGCACCTGCTGCTGAGGTTCCTGTGAGAGCTGCCATCCTGTCCATTGGCGACGAACTCCTCTTGGGGGAAGTGGTCGACACCAACGCCGCCGCCATTGCGGCAGGCATCTACGCCTTGGGCATTCATCTGCCCCTGCAGATGACGGTCGGGGACAATGTGCATGACATCGTCAATGCCTGCCGCCTTTTGGCTGCGCGAGTCGAAGCGGTTGTCGTCACCGGCGGCCTGGGACCGACGGTGGATGATGTCACCGCCATGGCTGCGGCAGAGCTGGCCGGGATGCCTCTGGAAGCAAACCCGGAAGCATTGGCCCATCTCAGGGCGTTTGCCGAAAGGGTGGCAGTAACGCTGCATCCGGCAAATGAAAAGCAGGCGCTGCTGCCGGCGGGCGCCGGGATTATCGCGAACCCGGTGGGGACAGCCTGCGGCTTCTCCCTGATTCATGCGGGCTGCCGGTTCTTTTTCCTCCCTGGTGTACCTGCCGAGATGGCTGTCATGCTCCAGGGGACTGTGCTGCCCGCCCTTGCCGCATCGGGCATGCTCAAATCTTTGCGGACCAAGGTGTTCAAGGTTTCAGGTATCTCCGAAGCCGAATTGGGAGTGATGCTGCAGGGGGTGACAGAAGGGGAGGAGGTCTCCATCGCCTACTGCGTTGATTTTCCCGAGATACAGGTGAAGGTCCGGACCGAAGCTGACGATGAGAAAACTGCAGAAGCGATGATCGCTGCCGCTGGCGGCAGAATCAGGGATATTCTCGGTGATCGTATCGTCGCCGAGGATGCCGATACCATTGACACGGTGGTAGCCGGACTCTTCAGAACACGCGGCTTTACCCTGGCCCTTGCGGAATCCTGTACCGGCGGCCTTATCGCCAAGCGGATTACCGATCTTGCCGGAAGTTCGGCCTATTTCCTCCAGGGTTTCGTCACCTACAGTAATCTGGCCAAAATCGAGCTCTTGAGGGTACCTGGTAAACTGCTGGAAGAAAAGGGGGCGGTCAGCGCCGAAGTGGCAATTGCCATGGCCCGAGGTGCCCGCGAGCGCGCCGGCAGTGATCTTGCCCTGGCAGTTACCGGCATAGCCGGCCCCGACGGGGGCACGGCGGAAAAGCCGGTCGGCACGGTCTTCATGGCAGTGGCCGACAAGAACGACTGCCGGGTCAGGCGGTTTCAGTTCCATGGCGACAGGGCTCAGATTCGCCTGGTCACCTCGTTCGCAGCCCTCAACTGGCTGCGCAGGGAGCTGCTCCCAAAGCCATAAGCACCATCACCAAGCATGACCACAGGTGGATCGATGACGTCTGCCAGCAAAAAATACGGTGCTAAAATTTTCATTCTCTTAATCGGGCTGATGCTTGCCGGGCTCATTGCCGAAGCACTCCTTCCCGCCGCTGTCTTCTCCCCCCTTCTTCACCTCTCTGTTGTCGGTCTGCTGGCGGTTTTATTGGTCGCCCTCAAAATAGCAGGGGGCGCAACCAAAAACCGCAGGGAAAGCGAGCATTCCCTGGAACTGCAGGAGATGCAGCGGGAGGTGGACAAAACTATCCGCCGTTACAAAAGCCTTCTTGAAGGGGCCGGCAATGCCATCTTCGTCTTCAATGCCGACAGCGGCATTCTGGAGGAGGTAAACAGGAAAGGGTGCGAACTTCTCGGCTTCAACAAGTCGGAAATGGCAGCCATGCGGGGCAAAGATCTGGTGCTCGAAACGGAGCAGGAAAAATTCACCTCTCTGGTTTACCGGGTGAAGCGGCGCGGGCGTTCCCATGCCGAAGGCATTACCTTCGAAAGGAGTGACGGAACTTCTTTCCTTGGCGAGATTGACGCCCGCCTCATCAATCTGGGGGATAAAAACGTCGTGCACGTGATCGTGCGCGACGTGACCTACCGGCACCGGGCACGGCTGGAGATCCAGCAGCGCAACCGGGAGCTGTCGATTCTCAACAATATTCTGGCTAGTTCCCAAAGTTCCGATCTGCAGACCGTTCTGGAAACCACCATCAAAGAGACCCTTGAAATCTTTGCGGCTGATGCAGGCACCATCCATCTTCTGGAAGACGACGGGCAGAGCCAGCTTCTGGCCGCCGCCATCAATATCTCTCCGGAATTGCAGGAACAGCTGACCCTCAACCGGCTGCAATGCCCATCGGACTGCTACATGGCATCAATTCAACACTGTCATGTGCTGAATGAGCGGGAGGAGGTTCCGTGTCTCATTGCCCGGGCGGCGGTCGAGGCGGGATGGCAGTGCATAACCGCCGCCCCTCTCATGGCAAAAACGGACCTGATCGGCATCATGCATATCATGACGCACCGGGACCAGCGCTATACCGATGAGGAATTGCGCTTCCTCACCACCATGGGCAACCAGACCGGCATCGTTATTGAGCAGTCGCGGCTTTTCAGCGAGCTCAACTGGAAGAACGAGGAACTGCTCCGTTCCCATCGACTGCTGGAAAAGAGCAGCAACAAGTTGGCCGTTTCCCAGAACCGGCTGAAGAAGAACCTGACCCTGGTGGAACGGGCAAATGCCGAGTTGGAGCGCTTTGACCGGATGAAGAGCCACTTCATCGGCATGATCTCCCATGAGTTCAAGACCCCCCTGACCAGTGTCCTTGGCGGCGCCGAATATCTCCTTAACCTCGATAACCGGAATCTGTCCGCGGAGCAGCACCGCATGCTGGAAATGATCTATAATGGCGGCCATCGTCTGAATGAGATCGTCAGCGATCTTCTGACGGTGATAAAGCTGGAGACGAGCGCCTCGCCGGTGAAGAAGGTATCGTTGCAGCTCGGGGAGATTATCGAAGCGTTGCAGGAACAACTGAAGCCCCTCCTCGGCGAGCGGAAGCAGACTCTGACCTTCCGCAACTGCGATTCCTTGCCTTATTTCAACGGTGACCGGGAGTATCTGGAGGAGGTTTTCAACGAACTCGTGGTCAATGCCGTGAAGTTTACCCCGGACGGCGGCGAAATCGTCATTGCCGGGAGGGTAGTGGACCGGCAGACGCTGGCGGAAAAGGCGGAATTGCTGATCCGCTTCAATCCGGGATTCTATGAGCACCTCACCGGTTCCTGCTATCTGGAGGTGCAGGTGCAGGATTCCGGCATCGGCATCATTGCGGATGAACAGCTGAAGATCTTCGATAAGTTTTACGAAGTTGGAGACATTCGCCACCATTCTAGTGGCAAGCACAAGTTTCAGGGAAAGGGGACCGGTCTGGGGCTCGCCATCGTCAAGGGAATGGTCGAGGCCCATGGCGGCATGGTATGGGTGGAATCGTCGGCGGGATCGGGCAGCACCTTCTTTCTGCTCCTGCCGCTGGAAGAGATTCCCGGGCAGCCGACGCTTCCCTTTGTGCAGCAGGAGTCGCTCCCCTTCGAAGGGCTCTGAGTGGGGTTCCGGTGGCGCAATCAGTAAGGGAAGCGGCTCTTCCCGGCACAAAGATAACTTGAAAAGAAACTGATAAATGTGCTATTTGTGGGTACGCTCCAGGGTAAAGTAGGCGTGGAGAGGCACTCAAAAAGGGAGGCTCATTGAATGCAGGAAAGAGAAAAGGCCATTGATCTGGCGTTGAGCCAGATAGAAAAGCAGTTCGGCAAAGGTTCCATCATGCGCCTCGGTAACGAAGAGGCCCTGCCCGATGTGGCAGCCATCCCCACAGGCTCCCTCTCCCTGGATATGGCTCTGGGGGTGGGTGGCGTGCCCAGGGGGCGCATTATCGAAATTTATGGCCCGGAATCTTCGGGAAAGACGACTCTTGCGCTGCACATTGTCGCCGAGGCACAAAAAACGGAGGGTATAGCCGCCTTTATCGATGCGGAGCACGCGCTGGACATCGGCTATGCACGGAAACTGGGGGTGAAGACCGACGACCTGCTGGTTTCCCAGCCGGATACGGGCGAGCAGGCCCTGGAAATAGCGGAAACCCTGGTGCGTAGCGGCGCCATCGATGTGCTGGTTATCGACTCGGTGGCGGCACTCGTACCGAAGGCCGAAATCGAAGGGGAGATGGGGGATTCCCACATGGGGCTGCAGGCGCGGCTCATGTCCCAGGCCCTGCGCAAGCTCACTGCCATCATCAGCAAATCCAACTGCTGCGTTATCTTTATCAACCAGATCAGGATGAAGATCGGCGTCATGTTCGGCAATCCGGAGACGACCACCGGCGGCAACGCCCTGAAGTTCTATGCCTCGGTGCGTATGGACATCAGAAAGATCGCCAGCCTCAAGCAGGGCAATGACGTCATCGGTTCCCGCACCAAGGTGAAAGTGGTGAAGAACAAGGTGGCCCCCCCCTTCAAGGAGGTCGAGTTCGATATCCTTTACGGCGAGGGGATCTCCCGGGAGGGTGACATCCTCGATCTGGCCGTGGAGAAGGGGATCGTAGACAAGAGCGGCGCCTGGTTCTCCTACGGCAAGGAGCGGATCGGCCAGGGACGGGAAAACTCGCGTCTGTACCTGAAGCAGAATCCGGACATATGCGTTGAAATAAAGGAAAAACTCGCCCAGCAGGCATTACCCTCCGGAGGGGGCGCATAACCCATGGATCTGAACGAAATTCTGACTATTGCTGTCAAGGCGCGCGGTTCGGATATTCACATCAAGACCGGCATGCCCCCCATTGTCCGCATCGATGGCAGGTTGAGGGCCATTCCCAATGCGGAACGGCTCACCGCCGAGCATGTCATGAACATGGCCATGGGGATCATGAATGAGCGGCAGCAGAAGCATTTCGACGAGAACTTCGAGGTGGACCTGGCCTATGGGGTGCCGGGGCTCGGCCGGTTCCGCGTCAGTGTCTATGCCCAGCGCGGCAGTATTGCCATGGTTTTCCGCGCCATCCCCTTCGGCATTCCATCACTGGATACCCTCAACCTGCCGCCGGTGCTGAAGAAAATTGCCCTGGAAGAGCGAGGACTGGTGCTGGTGACCGGTACCACCGGCAGCGGCAAGTCAACTACCCTGGCGGCAATGGTCGATTACATCAACGAAAACCGCAATTGCAACATCATCACCATCGAAGATCCGGTGGAGTACCTGCACAAGGATAAGAAGAGCATCATCAGCCAGCGGGAAGTAGGGTTCGATACTTCCTCTTTCGGCAGAGCACTGACCAGTTCCCTGCGCCAGGATCCGGACGTGATCCTGGTGGGGGAGATGCGCGATTTCGAAACCATCGAGACCGCTTTGACTGCTGCCGAAACCGGCCATCTCGTCATGTCAACACTCCATACCCTCGATGCCGCTGAGACCATCAACCGGATCATCTCCGTCTTCCCCCCCTATCATCAGCGCCAGGTGCGGATGCAGCTCTCCGGCATCATCAAAGGTGTTGTCTCTCAACGTCTGGTCCCCCGCGCCGATGGCAAGGGGAGGGTGCCGGCCGTCGAGGTCATGGTTGGTACGGCCCGGATCCGTGACTGCATCGACGATAAGGAAAAGACAAAGCAAATTCCGGAAGCAATTGCGCAGGGCTTTACTACCTACGGAATGCAGACCTTTGACCAGTCACTGATGCAGTTGTTCTCGAAAAAACTAATCACCTACGAAGAGGCACTGCGCCAATCCACCAACCCCGACGACTTTGCTCTGAAAGTCTCCGGTATTTCCTCCACCTCGGACAGCAACTGGGATCAGTTTGCCGCCGAAGGGAATGAAGAAGGGGAAAAGCTGGAAATCGACAAGTACTGAGATGGACGGCAAGGCCGATGTTTTGGCTGTGGCACTGCGGATTCTAACCCGTCGGGATCACAGTGAGGCGGAACTACGGCGTAAGCTGCAGGAAAGAGGTTTTGACGACAGTGAAGCCGATGCTGCGTTACTGAAGATGCGAGGACTTGGCTACCTGGACGACCGCCGTTTTGCCCGCCAATGGGCTGAATCGGCAATCCGCAACGGACGGGGGTTCGGGCCGAGAATCAGGTTGGAACTACTTCGCAGGGGGGTAGCCGAGGCGATTATCGGCGAAGTGTTGGCCTTTCTGAACGGTGATTACCAGGAACGGCAGGTCTTGGAAACGCTTGTCGCAAGGAAGTTCGGCACCTTCGACTATCGCAGATCCGAGGAGCGTGAGAAACGGCGGGTGGTCGCCTACTTGCAACGGCGCGGGTTTTCCCTTTCGTTGATTCTGGATGTGCTCCATGAGCATGAAGGTTGCCGAGGCAACCTTTTTTAGTTATTTATAATTTTATTGCAGAGGTTTTCATGACAGGCAAGGAAATCAGAGAGAAATTCTTCAAATTTTTCGAGGAGCGGGGTCATGCGGTGGTGGAGAGCTCCAACCTCATCCCCCGTAACGACCCGACCCTCCTCTTTACCAATGCAGGGATGAACCAGTTCAAGGATCTCTTTCTCGGTCTGGAAAAGCGCGACTACGTCCGGGCCTGCAGTTCCCAGAAGTGTGTCCGAGCCGGCGGCAAGCACAACGATCTGGAGAATGTGGGGCGTACTGCCCGTCATCACACCTTTTTCGAGATGCTCGGCAACTTCTCCTTCGGCGATTACTTCAAAAAAGAGGCCATTGCCTTCGCCTGGGAATTTCTCACCAAGGAACTGAAGCTGGATAAGGATCGCCTCTATGTCACTGTTTACAAGGACGACGACGAGGCAGCCGAGATCTGGCACCGGCAGGAAGGAGTGCCGGTGGAGCGGATCTACCGCTTCGGGGAAAAAGACAACTTCTGGTCCATGGGAGATACCGGCCCCTGCGGCCCCTGTACGGAAATTTTCTGGGACAATGGTCCCGGCACAGGCTGCGGCAGCCCCACCTGCGAGGTTGGTTGCGACTGCGACCGCTACATGGAAATCTGGAACAACGTCTTCATGCAGTTCAACCGGGACGCCTCCGGCACTCTGACTCCGCTTCCCAAGCCGTCGGTGGATACAGGAATGGGGCTGGAGCGGATCAGCGCAGTCATGCAGGGGGTCACCTCCAATTACGACACCGACCTTCTCCAGGGGATCATCAGGCACGTGGAAAAGCTCTCCGGCAAGCATTACCGCCAGGACGAGAAGGATGATGTTTCCATGCGGGTCATTGCCGACCATTCCCGGGCCATCACCTTCCTCATCTGTGACGGCGTGCTCCCAAGCAACGAGGGGCGCGGCTATGTCCTCCGCCGCATCATGCGCCGCGCCGCCCGCCATGCCAAGATGCTGGGCTTCGCCGAGCCGGTGCTCTATCGCATTGTCGATGCGGTCAACGGCATGATGGGTGGTGCCTATCCCGAACTTCTGGAGCGTGAGGAGTACGTCAAGAAGGTGATCCATGCGGAAGAGGAACGATTCATTGAGACCCTGGACCGGGGCCTTTCCATACTCAACGAGGAGGTTGCCCTGCTGAAGAAGCTGGCCGGGACCGTGCTGCCGGGGGAGGTTGTTTTCCGCCTCTACGATACCTTCGGCTTCCCGGTGGATCTGACTGCGGATATCGTTGCCAACGAGGGGCTGACCATTGACGAAGACGGCTTTGCCCTCTGCATGGAGAAACAGCGCCTCCAGGCGCGGGAAAACTGGAAAGGCTCGGGGGAGGAAGGTCTCGCCGAAATATATAAGAGCCTGCACGGCAGGGGGATCAGGAGCTCCTTTGTCGGTTACCATGAACAGACCGCCTATTCCCCCATAACGGCCATCGTGCGGGAAGGCCGGGAGGTTGCCGAGGCCACAGCGGGCGAGGAAGTGGAAGTCATCGTCGATACTACCCCCTTTTATGGCGCATCCGGCGGTCAGGCCGGGGATACGGGCACCATTTCCACGGGCAATGCCCATCTCAAGGTGATCGGCGCCAGCAAGCCCTTTGCAGATCTGACCGTGCACCGCGCCCTGGTGGAGAAGGGGGCGGTAAAAGTCGGCGATGCGGCAGACCTCCGCGTGCTGACCAGTGAGCGCAATGCCACCGCCCGCAATCACACGGCCACCCATCTGTTGCAGTCGGCCCTGCGCCGGGTGGTAGGGGATCACGTGAAGCAGGCGGGTTCGCTGGTTACTGCCGACAGGCTCCGCTTCGACTTTACCCATTTTTCTGCCATGACGGCGGAGGAGTTGCGCCGGGTGGAGAATGTCGTCAATGGTTTCATTATGGACAATACAGAGGTGACCTCGGTGGAAATGGCGGCGGCTGAGGCCATGCAGAGCGGTGCCACTGCCCTGTTCGGAGAAAAATACGGCGAGCGGGTCCGGGTGGTCAGCGTCGGCGAAGTGAGCAGTGAACTCTGCGGTGGTACCCATGTCCGGGCGGCTGGGGACATCGGTCTTTTCAAGATCGTCGGTGAAGCGGGCATTGCCGCCGGCGTACGCCGCATCGAGGCTGTGACCGGCAGCGGTGCCGTCGAGTACGTCCAGCAACTGGAGGATGAGCAAAAACAACTAGCCGCGTTGGTCAAGGCTGAGGGGGGGGGCGTCATCGACCGCGTGGAAAGACTGCTGGCTCGGCAGAAGGAGCTGCAGCGGGAGGTGGAGGAGCTGCAGTCGCGCCTTAATGCGGCAAAATCGACCGACTTGCTGGCAGCGGTCCGGGAGACGAACGGCATCAAGATTCTCGCCACCAAGGTGGAAACCGGCGATGCGAAAGGGCTGCGGGACCTGTCAGACAGCCTGAAAGACCGGCTTCAGTCAGGGGTGATCGTCCTGGGCTGTGCTGCTGCCGGCAAGGCAAACCTGTTGGTGGCGGTTACGAAAGACCTTACCGGCCGCTGCAAGGCGGGGGACATCATAAAATCCCTGGCCCCCATCATCGGCGGCAGCGGCGGCGGCAAGCCGGAACTGGCGCAGGCCGGGGGAACAAAACCCGAGAATCTCGATGAAGCACTGGCAGCCGCCTATCAAATTATCGGTTAACCGGAGTGACCATGAACGGAAAAACAGTCGATTCCAACGCTTTGCCCGAAAACCTCCATCCGAAGCACAACAAATATTATCTCAAGGACCTGGTCGTCAAGGCCGACAGCGGCCTCCTCAGTGTTCACCGCGGTAGGATCGAGCCGGGGGGGGAGATTTTCGTCCACACCCACGAAGTGGAGTCGGAAACCTTCTACATCCTTTCCGGCCGGCTGGAATGCACCATGGGTGAGGAAAAAATCGCCTATGTGGCCGGAAGCTGCGGCTTTGCGCCGCCGGGCATACCCCACGGGCTGCGCAATACCGGCGATGTCCCGGCGGAACTTATTGCCGTTTTTACCCCGCCGCTGAAATAGTCTCAAGCCAGGTGCGAGGCGCCATGCTAGATGTCGTTCAGACCCAGAACATAGAGCTCCGGCAACGACAGGAGGAGAAATGCATTCTCATTGTCGATGACGAGGCGATCATCCGCGATCTTTGCCATCGGGCACTCAAGGGCTATCGGGTGCTGGAGGCTGTCGACGGCGAAGAGGCCCTGAAGGTTTTCGAGAATGGCGGCGTCGATGTCATTCTCACCGACGTGATGATGCCCAATATGGATGGGATCGAGCTTCTGAAACGCCTGAAGGAACGGGAGCCGACCCTGGTGGTTATCGTCATGACCGGCTATGCGGACAAGGACATCATTCTCAATGCCCTGAAGGCGGATGCGGATGATTTCATCACCAAACCGCTCAATCTGCTGCAGCTGAAGACCGCCATTGAGAAGGCCCTGGTGAAAAAGGCGCTCAAGGAAGAAATCGCCAACCTGAAGAATGTTGACCGCCTCAAATCCAACTTCCTTTCCCTCGTATCCCACAAGTTCCGTACCCCGATTACCTCCATTTCCCTCTTCCTGCAAAACCTCGCCTCTGGGATCTATGATCCGGAAGACCCCGAATATCGGGAACACCTCGGCATGATCTACAAGGAATCGTGCTACCTGGGGGGATTGGTTACCGATCTGCTCAACTTCAGCCAGATGATGGACAAGGGGGATCAGCTCAACCTGGAGCCGTGCAACCTGAACAGCATCATCCTCGATATTTTGCCCGCTTCACGGGAGGTGGCCGGCAAAAATGGGGTCGAGATCGCCTTCAACCTGGACCCGATCCCCAGCCTGTTCCTGGACCGGGAAAAAGTCAGCTTTGCCCTGAAGCAGGTTATCGACAATGCCTTCAAGTTTTCAAAGGACAAGGGGAAGGTCTCCATCGTCATCGAAAGGCAGGAGGAGTTCTGCCGGATCATTGTCGAGGATCAGGGAATCGGCATCAGCAAGGAAGACCTGCCGAAGATTTTCGAGAAATTCTACCAGGTTGATCGGGAAAATACCGGCCAGATCCGTGGTTTCGGCCTGGGGCTTTTCTATGCCCGGGAATTCATCAGGCGACACCACGGCAAGCTCGTCATCGAGAGTGAGCCGGGCGACGGAACGAGGGTAACCATTACACTGCCTGCCGCCGAAGGTTGTCCAATTTAATACTATCCTGCCGTGAAAATCCCCTTTGATGTTGATTATTTCGCCTTATCTGCTATATTTACCTTTTTTCTGAGGGGCACCCCATGAATCTTCCCGAAGAGCACATGCAGAAATTGATCGAAAAGGCCAATACCCTGATGGAAGCGCTTCCCTACATCAGGCGTTTTTCCGGCAAAACCGTCGTCATCAAGTACGGTGGCCATGCCATGGCCGACGAGGCGTTGAAAAAATCCTTCGCCCTCGACGTCATCCTGCTCAAGTACATCGGCATCAATACGGTCATCGTCCATGGCGGCGGACCGCAGATTAACGAAACCCTCAAGCGCTACGGCATCGTCTCCGAGTTCGTCAAGGGGATGCGGGTGACCGACGAGGCGACCATGGGGGTCGTCGAGATGGTGCTGACCGGCCAGGTGAACAAAGAAGTGGTCGGTTACCTCAACCAGCATGGCGGCAAAGCGGTCGGGCTTTCCGGCAAGGATGGCGGCCTGCTGCTGTGCGAGAAACTGCTCCAGGAAGTGAAAAACGAGCAGGGAATCCTGGAAAAGATAGATATCGGCTTCGTGGGTGATGTGGTCCGCGTCAATACGGAAATCCTTGTCTCCCTGGAGGCGGGTGGCTTCATTCCGGTCATCGCTCCGGTGGGGGTCGGTGCCGGTGGCGAGAGTTACAACATCAATGCCGACGTGGTTGCCGGCCGGGTGGCTGCAGCCCTCAAGGCGGAGAAGCTGATTCTCCTTACCGATGTCTCGGGGGTCAAGGACCAGCGCGGGGAGCTCCTTTCCAGCATCGCTCTCGGCGATGTGCCGGGGCTGATCGAGGATGGCACCATTACCGGCGGCATGATTCCCAAAGTCACCTGCTGCACCGATGCTCTGACCGGCGGGGTGCACAAGGCCCATATCGTCGACGGCCGCATCGAGCATGCCATATTGCTGGAAATTTTTACCAATATCGGTATAGGCACGGAAATACAGGCTTGATACTCCTGTAGAAAGGGAGACAGTATGAACGCACAGCAATGGATCGCCAAGGGCGACAAGTACATCATGAAGACCTACGGTCGCTATCCTCTGGTGCCAGTCAGGGGTGAAGGGTGCCGGGTATGGGACGCGGACGGCAAGCGCTACCTGGATTTCCTTGCCGGGATCGCCGTCAACAACCTTGGCCACTGCCACCCCAAAGTGGTGGCGGCTCTGCAGAAGCAGGCCGGCGAGTTGATCCACTGCTCAAACTATTACCACATTCCGTCCCAGATCGAGCTGGCAGAGATCCTCTGCAGCAACTCCTTTGCCGACCGGGCTTTTTTCTGCAACAGCGGCGCTGAGGCCAACGAGGCTGCCATCAAGCTGGCACGAAAATACAGTCGCGAAAAATTCGGCGCCGACCGCTACCAGATCATCACCGCCCTTTCCTCCTTTCATGGCCGGACAATGGCCACCGTCTCGGCGACCGGCCAGGAGAAGGTGCAGAAATTCTTCGATCCCCTGTTGCACGGCTTCGTCCATGTGCCGTTCAACGATGCCGAAGCACTGCGAAAGACGATCACACCTGCTACCTGCGCCATCATGCTGGAGCCAATCCAGGGGGAGGGTGGCATCGTCATTCCCGACGGGGAATATTTCCGCCAGGTGCGCCGAATTTGCGATGAAAACAAGCTGCTGCTCATTTTCGACGAGGTCCAGGTGGGCATCGGCCGGACCGGCAAGCTCTTTGCCCATGAGCATTTCGGCGTCACCCCCGATATCATGACTCTGGCCAAAGCACTGGCCGGCGGCGCTCCCATCGGCACCATGCTGGCACGGGAAGAAGTGGCCGAGTTCTTTGGCCCCGGCACCCACGGCTCCACCTTCGGCGGCAATCCGCTGGTGACTGCGGCCGGCGTTGCGGCCATGAAGGCAATCCTCGAAGAGGGGATTCTCAACCATGCCGAGGAGATCGGCGAGTACCTGCTGGGCGAACTGGAAGGCCTGAAAAAGCGGTTTCCGGTCATAACCGAAGTGCGCGGCATCGGCCTGATGATCGGGGCGGAACTCTCCATCCCAGGTGGGGACATCGTCAAGAAAGCCCTGGAGCGGGGCCTGCTGCTCAACGTGACCCACGATACGGTACTCCGCTTCGTTCCGCCGCTTATTGTCGGTAAGCAGGAAGTGGACGAGATGATCGGCATCCTTTCCGGCATCCTGGCGGAACTGTAAGACATCACATCGAAGGATGAGACCATGAACAAGGATTTCCTGGCACTGAGCCAGTTCAGCAAAAACGAACTCGACGGTATTTTTACTCTGACCCGGGAGCTGAAGGAGAAGCAGAAAAAAGGAATCGAGCATCACCTGCTCAAGGGGAAAACCCTGGCGATGATCTTCGAAAAGTCTTCCACCAGGACCAGGATCTCCTTCGAGGTGGGTATGTATCAACTGGGGGGGCACCCACTCTTTATTTCCTCCAAGGATTCCCAGATGGGTCGCGGTGAACCGATCAAGGATACGGCGCGGGTCATGGCCCGCTACTGCGATGGTGTCATGATCCGCACCTACGGCCAGGAGATCGTCGAGGAATTCGCCCGCTATGCGACGGTGCCGGTGATTAACGGTCTCACCGATTTGCACCACCCCTGCCAGATCATGGCCGACCTCTTCACGGTCATCGAGCACCGTGGCGGCTATGAAGGGTTGAAGTTCGCCTGGGTCGGGGACGGCAACAACATGGCCAACACCTGGATTGAAGCGGCCGCCATCTTCGGTTTTGATCTGACCCTGGCCTGCCCCAAGGGCTATGAGCCCGATGCTGCGGTTATGGAGTGGGCGCTGGGCAGGACGACCTCCAAGATAGTCCTCACCGATGATCCTCAGGAGGCGGTGAAAGACGCCGACGTGGTCAATACCGACGTCTGGGCAAGCATGGGACAGGAAGCGGAGCAGAAAAAGCGTGAGAAGGACTTCGCCGGCTATCAGCTGAGCGAGGCGCTCCTGGATCTGGCAAAAGGGAACTGCATGGTGCTCCACTGCCTCCCTGCCCACCGGGGAGAGGAGATCACCGATCAGGTTATCGAGGGGCCACATTCGGCGGTATGGGATGAGGCGGAGAATAGACTACACGTACAAAAAGCCATCCTAGCCACCCTCATGGGTTAGCAAACGAACACTTTTCCGCAATATCTGCGTAAGTCTTCGGTGCTCCTTGTGCGACGTGGCGCTGCCACGCCTCCGCGTCACCCCTCGACAGCCTTGATCTTGCGAAAAATTGCTCGTTTGATTATAAAAATTAAGCTAAGAAAACGAGATGGAAAAGGAGATATGTGAATGGCTAAGCAAGAAGTGAAGAAGATTGTCCTTGCCTACTCCGGCGGACTGGATACCTCCATCATCCTCAAGTGGCTGAAGAATGAGTATGGCTGCCAAGTAATCACCTTTTCCGCCGATCTGGGGCAGGGGGACGAACTGGCACCGATCCGGGAGAAGGCTTTTGCCACCGGCGCGGACAAGGTCTACATTGACGACCTGAAAGAGGAGTTCGTCCGCGACTTCGTCTTCCCCATGTTCCGGGCCAATGCCATCTACGAGGGGCACTACCTGCTTGGTACCTCCATTGCCCGGCCGCTTATCGCCAAACGGCAGATGGAGATCGCCAAGATCGAAGGTGCCGACGCCGTTTCCCACGGCGCCACCGGCAAGGGCAACGACCAGGTCCGCTTCGAACTGGGCTACTATCACTTCAATCCGGCCATCACCGTCATCGCTCCCTGGAGGGACTGGAAGCTGAACAGCCGCCAGGCACTGGTCAACTATGCCAAGAAGAACGGCATCCCCATCCCTGTCACCAAAAAGCGCCCCTGGTCCTCCGACCGCAACCTGCTCCATATCTCCTTCGAGGGAGGCATCCTGGAGGATACCTGGGCCGAGCCGCCCGAGAACATGTTCGTCCTGACGAAAGCCCCGGAAAAGGCCCCCAACAAGCCCCAGTACGTGGAGATAGAGTTCAAGAACGGCAATGCAGTTGCCGTTGACGGCAAGAAAATGTCCCCTGCCGAGCTCCTGGCCCACCTCAACTACATCGGCGGCGAGCACGGCATTGGCCGGGTCGATCTCCTGGAGAACCGCTCCGTGGGAATGAAATCCCGCGGCGTTTATGAGACTCCGGGGGGCACCATCCTCCGCGAGGCGCACATGGCGGTGGAGCAGATCACCATGGACCGTGAGGTGATGCGGGTCCGCGACTCCCTCATTCCCGAATACGCCCGGATGGTCTATGCCGGTTACTGGTTCTCTCCCGAGCGGGAGATGCTCCAGACCCTCATCGATGACTCCCAGAAAACGGTCAACGGCGTTGCCAGGCTCAAGCTCTACAAAGGACACTGCCGCACCGTCGGCCGCAAATCCGAGACCAACTCCCTCTTCAACCTGGATTTTGCCACCTTCGAAAAGGACCAAGTATACAACCAGAAGGACGCGGAAGGCTTCATCAAGCTTAACTCGCTCCGGCTGCGTATCCGCTCACTGCAGGCTGCGGCAAAGAAGAAATAATAGCGGCTGCAACGGCCATGATGGATCGATCTGTAGGGGCACAGCAATAGCGTGCCCCTACCGTCTTATATGCTGAAACGAAAGTACAAAAAAGAACATATCGTCACCTCGGTGGTGGCGGTCATTGTCGATGACGACGAGCGGGTGTTGCTGACCAAACGGAACATCCCCCCGTTCATGGACCAGTGGGTCATGCCCGGCGGCCAGATTGACCTGGGGGAGCCGATGCTGGAGGCCCTGCACCGGGAAGTGATGGAGGAAGTCGGCCTGGAGGTGGAGGTGGTGGGGCTGGTGGATGTCTTCGAACACCTGACTCCCGGTCCCCACAACAGCCATTTCGTCATCCTCTATTACCGCTGTCGCCCCCTCTACTGCGATACTACCCACAACCCCGCAGAGGTGGCCGAAGCCCGCTGGGTGCCCAGAAAAGATCTGTCCCGCTATGACATGCCCGACGGCACCCGCTTTATCCTCGGCAAGATCTTTCCAGAGTTATGTAGCTGTGTCGTCTAGTTAAACCTGTTTCGTTTCTATCGACGACCAATCTGCTGAAACCGCATTATCCCCATTCCATTGGGTTTATATGGTCCAGATCATCGACAAAAAGGTCAACCTGGAGTTCCCCCAGGGTCATCACCTCCATTGCCTGATCGCCCAGGTTCCCAACCACCTGCGGCGCGTTGAGTGCGGCTTTGCCTTGACCGACCCGGAAGAGAAATGGACCCAGGTCCGCGCCATCCTTGACCTGATCAGTGTCGGCGAAGGAAACCTGAAAAAGCTCCATTTCCTGGTGCTGCCCGAGGCGAGCATCCCCTTCGGCCGATTCGACGAGATGCTGGGCATTCTTGACAAGGATTTCCGCCCCAACACGGTCACCATCTTCGGTGTGGAGCACGTTCGTCTCAAAGTTTATCGGGATCTCCTGGAGCGCTTCAGGGAGGACAACCTTGAGGCGATCGAGCTGGTGGACCGGGACATCGACTCCGGGGACATCCTGGAGATGCCGGTCAACTGGTGCTGTATCGTCGTCAAGGAGGCGAGCGGCAAACTGCGGGTCTTTCTTGAGGCCAAGTCCCACCCTTTCCACGGGGAGGAGTTTCTCGACAAGTACCACGACCTGTATCGCGGCCGTCACTTCTACCTCTTCCGCAGCCGCCCGTCCTGTTTCAACTTCATGGCCCTGATCTGCCTGGACTACATCTATCGGGACCTCTATGCTTCAAACATCAAGCAGATCATCGACTATGCAGACCGCCTCTTCTTCAGCACTAAGCAGGGGCTGGACGCCCTGTTCGTCATCCAGTGCAATCCGAAACCTGAGCACCGGGCCTACTTTGATGTGATCAGCGGCTTCTACGGTGAATATCTGGAGGACACGCCCGGGGTGCGGGAGACCGTCTCGGTCTTTGCTAACAGCTCCGACGAGACCAGCCTGGAGGGGCTTGTTTCCCAGGCACCATACGGCAATTCGTTCGTCGTCATGAACAAGCAGTACAAGCTGGGAAAGATCCAGCACCCTGAGTTCGTCACCGACAACTTCAACGGCGCCCCGGTCTGCCGGTTGCGCTTCGGCACCGGGACCCGCCTTTACTATATCAATCTCCCCCTTTACCACGAACTGGATCCCCGCACCAGCAGGATCCCTCTCAAGGTGCATGTGGTGATGGGCTGGATCGACGGCAAGTGGGCCAAGATCCAGGGGGGCGAGATGGTGACGGCTGTGACCGGCTGACGCCATTCATGCATTACTTAACATTCAGGAGAGACAGATGAGCAAAGACAAACTGTGGGGTGGCCGTTTCACCCAGCCCACCGACAAATTCGTCGAGGAATTCACCGCATCCATCGATTTCGACAAGCGCCTCTATCACCAGGACATCCGCGGCTCCATCGCCCATGCCCGAATGCTGGGCAAACAGCAGATCATCCCCATGGAGGACGTGGAGCTGATCGTCAGTGGCCTGCAGGAAATCCTCGAACAGATCGAGGCGGGGAAGTTCGATTTTTCCATCTCCCTGGAAGACATCCATATGAATATCGAGTCGCGGCTGTCTGCGAAGATCGGCGAAGCGGGCAAACGCCTCCATACCGGCCGTTCCCGCAACGACCAGGTCGCCTTGGACATCCGCCTCTATCTCAGGGACGAGCTGGTAGGAATCAGCGCCTATCTGGACCTGCTGGTGGATTCCCTGCTTGGCCAGGCGGAAAAGAACATCAACGTGATTATGCCCGGCTACACTCACCTGCAGACCGCCCAGCCCATCCTCTTCGCCCACCACATGCTCGCTTACGTGGAGATGTTCAAACGGGACAAGGGGCGCATGGAGGATTGCCTGAAGCGAGCCAACGTGCTGCCCTTGGGGGCCGGTGCCCTGGCCGGGACCACCTTCCCCATCGACCGGGAGCACGTGGCTGAGCTGCTCGACTTCCCGGAGGTGACCCGCAACTCCCTGGACTCGGTCTCTGACCGTGACTTTGCCCTGGAGTTCCTGTCTGCCAGTTCGATCCTGATGATGCACCTCTCCCGTCTCTCTGAGGAACTGATCCTCTGGTCCACCAGCGAGTTCAAGTTCATCGAGCTTTCCGACGGCTTCTGCACCGGCTCTTCAATCATGCCCCAGAAGAAGAACCCTGACGTTCCGGAACTGGTGCGGGGCAAGACCGGCCGGGTTTATGGCAACCTGATGGCGCTCCTCACAGTGATGAAATCGCTGCCCTTGGCCTACAACAAGGACATGCAGGAAGACAAGGAACCGCTCTTCGACACCATTGACACGGTCAAGGGATCACTCAAGATCTTTGCCGACATGATCCGTGAGATGCGGGTCAACACCGAAAATATGCGCAACGCCGCGGCCAAGGGTTTTTCCACCGCCACCGACGTGGCCGATTACCTGGTGCGCAAGGGGATGCCCTTTCGCGATGCCCACGAGGTGGTGGGGAAATCGGTTGCCTACTGCGTCGCCAACAGCAAGGATCTGCCGGAATTGACCATCGACGAATGGAAAACCTTCTCCCACATGATCGATGAAGACATTTACGCGGCCATCACCCTGGAGGCGAGCGTCAATGCGCGGCGGGCAACGGGGGGGACGTCGCTGGACGGGGTGAGAAAGGAAATTACCAGGATTCGTGCTGGTAAATAAGACGGCTGTGGCTTTTTGCCAATTTCGGCGTTACCCGACGTCATCCTCTTGTGCGGCGTAGCGCTGCTACGCCTCCGCGGGATTCCTTTGGCGCCTTGAAATTGACTAAAAATCCGCAGCCGGTAGGTTGAGAATGAAAACCTTATTTTTTTCTATTGTTATATTTTTTCTGCTTGCCGGTTGCGGCAAGAAGGGACCGCTGGTGCCGCCGGAGGCGCTGGTGCCGGCGGCGGTGAATAATCTGGCCGTAGCTCAGAAGGGAGAGTATTTCCAGCTCTCCTGGTCTGCGCCAACTAAGGAAATGGGTGGCAAGCGTCTGGCTGATCTGGCCGGTTTTGAACTCTTCCGCCGCCAGGTGCTGCCCCCTGGAGAGGACTGCGAACAGTGTCCATCTGCCTATCTCCTCCTGAAAACGGTGGATCTGGAGTACCTGCAGGGGGTGGAGCGAGTCGGCAATCTCCTGATTACCAACGACAATGGTGTGGATACGGGCAGGACCTACCAGTACAAGGTCATCTCCCGCAAGAAGGACGGCACACCCAGCCCGGAGTCAAATAAGGTTCGCCGCCGGAAGGTCCAGCCTCCCCAGCCGCCTGTGGTGAGGGCCGTATCCCAGGCAACTGGCATTATTCTAGCGATCACTCCGCCACAAGAAACTACCATCGTTGGTTACAATATTTATCGCAGCCGGCAGGGAGAGTCACTGGTGCCGCTCCCCATCAACGATAAGCCTGTCACCGGCACGAGTTTCGAAGATCTGCGGGTGCAGCGTGGTGTGACCTATCGCTATACGGTACGTACTGTTGCCACGGTTGCCGGAGAAGCAGTTGAGAGTCTCCCTTCGAATGAGGTGGCCGGCGCTTTGACGGAGCCTGAATAGAGGTGGCCTTCAATCTGCTGATATAACGTCGTTTATTTTGACTTTTCCCCTCCCGTATGTTAAAAATACCCACTTTTGTCGTTTTCTATCCCTTACTCGATTCTAAAAATCCATTTCAGTGGGCAAGATCTTGCCCTGATGCGGCAGACACACCCCGGTCTGACCCAAACGGAGGATGCATATGTTCAAAGGAAGCATTGTCGCCATTGTCACCCCATTCAAAAACGGTGTGGTCGATGAAGAGAAACTGAGGGAACTGGTAGAGTTCCAGATTGCCGGGGGTACCGATGCCATCGTCCCCTGCGGCACCACCGGGGAGTCCTCCACCCTTGATTACGAGGAGCATGACCGTGTCATCGAGATCGTTGTCCAGCAGGTGAACAAGCGGGTTCCTGTCATTGCCGGCACAGGCTCCAACTCCACCCGCGAGGCTATCGAGATGACCGAGCATGCCAAACAGCTCGGCGCTGACGGTGCCCTCCTTGTCACCCCCTACTATAACAAGCCGACCCAGGAAGGGCTCTACCGGCACTATATGGCCGTTGCCGATGCGGTGGCGCTTCCACAGATCCTGTACAACGTACCGGGGCGCACCGGCGTGAACCTGTTGCCGGAAACAGTGGCACGACTCGCCGAGCACAAGAACATCGTTGCCATCAAGGAGGCGACCGGCTCCCTGCAGCAGGCCTCTGAAGTGCTGGCCCTGTGTGGCGACAAGATCGATGTCCTCTGCGGCGACGACTTCATCACCTTCCCCATGATGGCCTGCGGCGCCAAGGGGGTCATCTCCGTGGTCGCCAACATCATGCCGAAAGAGGTGGCCGCCCTGGTGGATGCCTTCTTTGCCGGTAAGATGGAAGAGGCCCGTCAGTGGCACCTGAAGCTGTTGAAGATCTCCAACGCCATGTTCATCGAGAGCAATCCGGTGCCGGTGAAGACAGCGGTCGGCCTGATGGGCAAATGCAGCGATGAAGTGAGGCTGCCGCTGGCAACCATGGCGGCTGCCAATAAAGAGAAGCTGGTAGCAGTCATGAAGGAATACAAGTTGATTTAGACGGACAATGCTTTTCCGCCCTGCCTGCGTAGTCTGCGGGTTTCCTTGTGCGGCGTGGCGCTGTTTATGCCCTCCTGGGTACCACGCCTCCGCGCAATCCCTTGACAGCCTTGCCAGGACGAAAAATCCTTGCCCGGTAGGTTAAACTTAAAACCCAGGAGAGTCCAAGATGGTAAAGGTTGCCGTTTGTGGTGCTGCCGGTCGTATGGGTCAGCGCATTATTGTTGCTATTACTGAAGCTGACGGGGCTGTTCTTTCCGGTGCCCTGGAGCGCCAGGGGCATCCCCTGGTCGGCCAGGATGCGGGGCTTCTTGCCGGCTGCGGCGAACTGCAGGTGAAGATCAACGATGACCTCAATGCCGTCGTTGAGGGCTGCGATGTGCTGATCGACTTCACCACCCCAAAGGTGTCCCTGAAGAACCTGGAAGCCTGTGCCCTGAAGAAGAAGGCGATCGTCATCGGCTCCACCGGCTTCACCCCCGAGGAGCGGGCGCTGGCTGCCGAACTGGCGAAAGACATTCCAGCGGTGCTCGCCCCAAACATGAGTGTCGGCGTCAACGTCTGCTTCAAGGTTTTGAAAGACGTGGCCAAGACCCTGGGGGACGATTTCGATGTGGAGATCGTCGAGCTGCACCACAACAAAAAGAAGGATTCCCCTTCCGGGACCGCGGTGCGCATGGGTGAGGTGGTGGCCGAGGCCCTCGGGCGAGACTACAACAAAGTGGCCAACTACCACCGCGAAGGGATCTGCGGCGAGCGGACCAAGGAAGAGATCGGCATGCAGACCGTCCGCGGCGGCGACATTATCGGCGAGCACACGGTCTACTTCATCGGCATGGGAGAGCGGATCGAGATCTCCCATCGGGCCATGACCCGGGATATGTTCTCCCGTGGCAGCGTCCGGGCCGCCAAATGGGTGGTGGGTAAAAAGCCGGGGTTGTATGATATGCAGGATGTATTAGGATTACGTTGAGGTGATGTATGAGCATTACCGTTGGAGCATCTGAGGCACGTTCCCATCTGGGTGAACTGTTGGACAAGGTAGAGGCTGGTGTGGATGTTATCATTGCCCGCAAAGGCGAGCCTTTTGCGAAGCTTGTGCCTATCCGCCCCAGAGTTCGCAAACGTTCCCTCGGCTCTGCAAGGGGCAAGATTAAGGTGGCGGAGGACTTTGATGCTCCACTGCCGGACGACATTCTTAATGAGTTTTACAAGTGAAAGCACTGTTAGATACTCATGCTTTCTTGTGGATGCTGCTAGATGATCGTCGACTTTCTCCTCCAGCACGGAAAATTCTTGCCGATAGCAGGAATATCCTGTATTTAAGCAGCGCCAGTACGTGGGAGATTGCAATAAAGTCCCAACTCGGGCGCATTGAGCTTCCTGACGAACCGGAAAAGTTTGTGCTTGAGCAAATTCGCGTTAACGGGATCGAGATGCTCCCAATCACAGTTCGGCACAGCATGGCAACTTTACGCCTGCCACCAATCCACAAAGACCCATTCGATAGAATGCTGATTGCTCAGGCAATCAGCGAGCACCTGCCAATTATAACTGCTGATCCATTGATCCAAAAATATGACGCACATACAGTGTGGTAAAAGTAAGGGGGATTTTCTGTAATGGCGAAAATCAATGATAACTACCTGAAATTGAAAGCAGGCTACCTGTTTCCCGAAATCGGCCGCCGGGTGCGGGCCTTTGCCGAGGCTAACCCCTCTGCCAAGGTCATTCGTCTCGGCATCGGCGACGTTACCCGTCCCCTGGCCCCAGCCGTCATCAAGGCCTTCCACCAGGCGGTGGACGATCTGGCCACCATCGACCAGTTCGCCGGCTATGGCCCGGAGCAGGGCTACGACTGGCTGATCAACGCTATCATTGAGAAGTCTTACAAGCCCCTGGGCGTTTCCCTCAAGACCGAGGAGATGTTCATCTCCGACGGCTCCAAGTGCGACTGCGCCAACATCCTCGATATCTTTGCCCTGGATAACGTGGTAGCCATCGGCGATCCGGTCTACCCGGTCTACAACGACACCAACGTCATGATCGGCCGCACCGGCGAAGCGGATGACAAGGGCTACTACAAGGGGATCGTCTACCTCCCCTGCACCGAAGCCAACGGCTTCATTCCAGAGCTCCCCAAGGAGAAGGTGGACATCATCTACCTCTGCTTCCCCAACAACCCCACCGGCACCGTCGCTTCCAAAGCGGAGCTGAAGAAGTGGGTCGATTACGCCAACGCCAACGACGCGGTGATCTTCTACGACGCGGCCTATGAGGCATTCATCACCGATCCCGCCATCCCCCACTCCATATATGAGATAGAAGGGGCCAAGAAGTGCGCCATCGAGTTCCGCTCCTTCAGTAAGACCGCCGGCTTTACCGGCGTTCGCTGCGGCCTTGTGGTCGTTCCCGAAGAGGTGATGGGTACCACCCCAGACGGCGAGCGTTACAGCTTCAACCGTCTCTGGCTGCGCCGCACCACCACCAAGTTCAATGGCGCCTCCTACCCGGTTCAGCGAGCTGCTGCAGCCGTCTATTCCGACGAGGGCTGGAAGCAGAACAAGGAAATCATCGACTATTACATGGAAAATGCCCGCATTATCCGCGAAGGCTTGAAAGAAGCCGGCCTCACCGTCTACGGTGGCGTCAATGCCCCCTACATCTGGCTGAAGACCCCTGGCGGCATGAGCAGCTGGGACTTCTTCGACAAGCTTTTGACAGAGTGCAACGTGGTGGGGACGCCGGGAAGCGGCTTCGGCCCCAGCGGCGAAGGTTACTTCCGGTTGTCGGCCTTCGGTCATCGGGAGAACGTGATCGAGGCGGTGGAGAGGATAAAGAAGAATTTGAAGTGAGTGAAACTGAAAGGTGGCCAATTAGGCTGCCTTTTGTTTAAGGAAATAGAGCGTAATGTCCCATAATTCAAGTCTTGATTGGCATTGTTGATAATTTGAGTTCTATTTTGAGAGGGAATCTGTGTCTTCACCCCACGAAGATTTCTGGTACAGAACCTTGTTCAAGCTTAGGCTGTATGAAGCCTCCGGGAATGCTTTCCAGAAGCTGTTCAGCGCTGTAATGCAGTATGCGCTGCCTGGATATCAGGCAGTCGCGCCATGGGGCAGCTGGGGAGATGGCGGTAATGACGGCTGGTGTCCGCAAGAAAATCGTTACTTCCAAGTATATGGCCCGGAAGCAACTACAGAGCTGAACACAGTACAAGCAACAGCAAAGGCGATTGACGACTTTGGCAAATTAAAAATCAAGTGGCCGCACGTCGAGCGTTATCACTTTGTCTGCAATGACCGCTATTGCGGCATGCCCGCCCCTATCGGCAATATGCTGCTGGAACTGGCCAAGCAGGAGAAACTACTTGAAGCCACGCCGTTTTCATCGGCTGATCTGACAAACCGGTTCATGAACTTACTGGCTTCGGAAAAGATGGATATAGTATATGGCATACCATCAGAGCTTCCGGACTTTATCGATCCGAACGCAGTCAGTGAACTGCTTACCCACCTCGCGGATAGCGACAGCTCATTACTGCCCCTGCTTGAGAGCGTAAGTCCCGATTTTCATGCCAAGATAGCCTTGAACGGGATCAAATCGCCTGTTACGGAACATCTGAGCTTCTATTTTTATCAGGTTGCCGACGTGGATAGATTCTTGAGTGCCAGAGATACTGGTCTTGCCCAAAAAATCGCCATTGAAATCAATGCGCTGTATCAGCAGAGTAAAGATGTCATTCCTGACTCTGCTGACGCACCGAATGAACGCTATGTCTGGCTGGTCGATAGCCTCATTCCGTCATCAATTCCACACCATCCTCATACCATGAAGGCCTATCGCCAAGCTGCTCAGGTTATCATTGCCAAATATTTTGAAACGTGTGACGCTTATGAGCATCCAAACAGCATTAATCCCTCATAAGCACGTCCGCTTCAGCGATTCGATAATCGGCCTGTCCGGTTATCTGCGCCGAATCTTGGTGGAGCCGCGTACGCTGGACGAACTCTGGGCACAGATAGACCGGGATGCCTCCGGCTGGCAGTCCCGCCCCTCGTTCACTCATATGGTGCTGGCGGTGGATGTGTTGTATGCTATCGGTGCGGTGCAATTGGTGGGTGATGGCCGCATAACATCGGAGCAGGCACAATGAAACTTATCGAGCTCGCGGCAAATCAGAGATCGTTTAAAACGATCCGCTTCAATCCCACAGGGTTGACCCTCATCGTCGGCGACAGTTCCCATGACCGGAAGGATGGGAGCAGTAATGGAGTCGGCAAGACCTTGGCACTGAAGCTGGTGCATCACTGCCTTGGAGCCACTTTGGACAGCAAACTGAAAACGGCGATTCCCGAATGGGTATTTTCCCTTGAGTTCAGCATTAACGGTACAGATCACCTGATTGAACGGAGCGCCGACGGTAAAAAGCTGGCGCTTGACGAAAGGACGATCCAGCCCAAAAAGCTTCTGGAGTGGCTGAACGCATCCGGGGTATTCCGACTTGATCAGGAACTGCCGGGCCTCTCTTTCAGGTCACTGATCACACGGTTCGGGCGTCGCTCCCTCAAGGATTGCGTGGATCCAATTGTTACATCACGGGAAACAGATTTTGACGGCCTGTTGCGCAGCTTGTATCTCTTGGGTGCTGAGTGCCAGCTGGTGGCTGACAAGAAATCGCACAAGAACAGAATTGATGAACTGAAAAGGAACCTGAAAAGCTGGAGTACCGACCACGTATTGCGTGACATGTTCAGGGCTGGTAACCAGCCCAAGGTTCGCGCCGATTGGCTCGACAAGGAAATCCCCCGGCTCAAGGCAGATCTCGCCCGGTTCCGGGTGGCCGAGGATTACCGGGCCGTCGAGCTTGAGTCGGGCGAACTGACTAGTGAACTGCGGGAGATCGAGAAGCAGCTTGCAGTTCTGAAATTTCAGATTGATGGCATCGACAAGGCCCTGGCCAATCAACCGGATATCGGCGCAAATGAACTGCTGGAGTTGTACGCAGGGCTTCAGAATGTCTTCAAGCCGGAGATGCTGGCGCATTTCGAGGCGGTGGAGGAATTTCACAAGTCCCTATCCAGCAATCGCAAAGCTAGGCTGGAAGCAGACAAAATCCGCTTCGACTCGCGCATGAGAGGTTTGGAAAGCGAACACAAAAGAGTTGGCGCAAAGCGGGATCAACTGCTGGCCACGCTTCAAGGGAAAAAGGCGCTGGATGAATACGCAGCCCTGGCGCAGCAGCTTGTGCGCTACGAAGGGGAACGGGAGAAACTGGGAGAATTTCTTGATTTGGTTCACAAGCTCAAGGAACAGGAGCGAACCATTAAAGAGCGAATGATTGAGGATGATCGCAAGGCGGCCGATTATGCGGATACTACCCCTTTACAGGCGGCATCCTGCTATTTTTCCGAACTGGCGGAGCAACTTTATCCCAAAACGCCGGCCGGGATTCTCCTGGAAGCGAATGACGGCAACAACCAGCTTCGCTACAATCTTTCCGTCAATATCGAAGGGGATGAGTCCGACGGCATCAATGCGGCAAGGGTTGTCTGTTTCGATTGGGAATTACTACTCAACGGTGCCAACCACAACTGCGGTTTCCTCTGGCATGACAACCGGCTCTTCGCCCATATGGACCCGAAGCCGAGGGGAGCATGGTTTGCCCATGTCATGGCCACGGCGGCGCAAAATAGTAAGCAGTATGTTGCATCGCTGAATACGGAGAATTATGAGGCGATGAAGGAGTATCTGGTTGATGCCGAGTGGGATCAATTGCGCAGCAGTGTCTCAGTTACATTGCGTGGGGACAGGCCGGAGAACAAGTTGCTGGGGGTACAATTTGGAAAGTAGAAATCAATAGAGAGTTTTTATGATGTATCTCGGGAACCTGGGACATAAACCAAGTGCTCTTTCAACGCTCGTGCCGCTGCGATACTAGCCGATCTCGTGACTGTCGCATCCCGCCAAAGATGCCGGCAGCGATTTCATCTGGGAAATCACCGGGCAATCTGGCCGCTACAGCCGTGATAACGTCGTCCATCCGATCAAGTAGTTCATCGATGATGAGTGTCATCTCCTCATAGGATACGTTGCTTCTCTGGGCTGTGGTCAACAAGTGCCTGTAGCGGATAGAGGCATGTTCGTAATGACGGTTCCTGCCATTGACAGCCATTGCCATTTTCACCCTGCGCGGTTCCAGTTGTCCCTTTGCCACAAGAGGATATGCGGAAAGCACATCATACATCGGGGTTAGAGAAAACTCGCCACCTGGTCGAATGAAAACGCTGAAGTTTTTGGCATGGCCATCAATGGCAGCCAAAAGCCAGAAAAGTAGCTGTGTCTGCATAAATACCCGCCGGTCCCGCAATGCGTCTGCCGATCCGAGCAAAAAGGTCATTATCTCCTGGATGCCGGGGCCGCCGTCACTTTCGTATTTCAATGCTGGAGCTACTCCCAGTGCCTGGCACATATCCTCCTGGGGGAGCCGAATGAGCCACGAACCATCCTCTGCCCAGCGCCGGTCGAATCGCTCTACCACGAGAACTTTTACCCCGTCGAAGGCTTTCATTTCTGCGCTAGCGACCGGAATACCATATTCCCTCAGGATTAGGTGACACAGCCATTCATTCTCGACGCTATCAGAAAGGTCTAGGCCGCTATGGGCAATCGTGCCAATGGGAAGCTTCAGAATGTGACTTGTCGGGGTCACTCCCGAAGGGAGGTGCCACCTGCCATCATGCCAGAGCAAAGCGGCTTTCTCCTGCGCTCCTGCCATAGAAATCCTGAACTCAACATCCGGTCGCATGCCCAACGGCATTGTCC
This sequence comes from Geotalea sp. SG265, assembly GCF_022808985.1. Lineage (GTDB taxonomy): Bacteria > Desulfobacterota > Desulfuromonadia > Geobacterales > Geobacteraceae > Geotalea. The sequence continues at coordinate 90,037 of NZ_JAKZFT010000005.1, forward strand.
GGTAATTGTTAAGGAGGACCGCTATCTCTTCGTCCGAAACAGGAACGGCTTCTATCCTTCTGACCTCTACAGCCTCCGCATCCCCTGGTATCAACTGCACTGCGCCGACGCAGTCTCGGCCGGCATGCCACAATAGATCAAATGCACGGTTTGACGGAGTACCAAATCTTGTCTGGATACGATTCCTGATCGCTTGGTTATCAGGAAGCAGGTTATCGAAGTAATTTTCTACGATATTTCCAAAATACGGCTCCCTCCGCAGGGGCATGGAAAGAGACAGGGGGCGGCTCACGCCGGAAGTGATCCAGGAGCTATCGTAACCAAATTGAAGGCCTCTGGCAGTACGAGCCAAGGCTCCTACCCTGATGCCATTGAGGTAAACCGCTAGGTTCCTGGGCATTACCACTCATCCCCTTTTAGTTCTTGCTTCTGCCGTGGTTGTACCGCCAGTTCCAGGTCGAGAGCTGCCAGAAGCCGGAACAGGGTATTCAACTCAATGGCAAGCGTTCCGTTTTCGATCTGCGATATTTTGGATTGCACCAGATTGACAGGCTTTCCCACAGCTGCCTGTGTCAATCCCCTTGCTTTGCGTTGCTGGCGAAGTTCCTCTCCCAGTTCTTTTGGAGAACGAATGCTCATAGCTCCTCCATTTATTCCTTTAAAGATATATTTAAAAATTATTCCTTTAAAACGATATTTGCAAGATATATCTTTAAAGTAATATGTGATGTATAACTGTCCCGACATCATTAATAATGCAAAGGCGGCCACATTGGCCGTCTTTGCTGTTTCACTCTCCCTCCTCACCCGCAAGAGCACGTAGCAGTCACTAGCCGACGCATACTTTCGTCAGGGCGGTGGCGAAAAGGGTGTCGATGAAGTCTCGTACCTGCTGCGGGGACTGCTGGCAGCCGTGGTGCCTTGAGCTCGGCTACAACATCCTGAATCACCAATCGAGAGATTCCCAATGACCAAAATAGAAAAGGCCAAGGGGAGGATGTCCCTTGGCCTTTTTGTTTCTGGTCTTAGCGGGCGGCTACAGCTTCACATCCAGCTCATTCTGCACCAGCTGCTCACGCACCTGCTTTTTCCTGATCAGCACCAGTTCGCCGCTCTTGGTTTTCATGACGGCGCCCGGCTTGCGGTGGGAGTTGTAGTTCTCCGGCGACATGCTTTCCGAATAGGCCCCGGTGCCACCGATGACCACGAAATCGCCGATTTCCGGCTCGACGATCAGCACCGGCACGATGTTGCCCTCTTTGTCGAGACGGACCGAGTCGCCACTCTCGCAGCAGCGGCCGACGATACCAAACTCTTTCAGTCCTGCTGTCGGCCTCTGGTCATACTCGCTGGAAAGGAGCGTCCCGTCCTGGCGGACGATGGCGATGGGATGCTCGGACCCGTAGAGGAGCGGCCTGGTCAAAAGTTCCATGCCGCCATCGACGATGAGGAAGTTCATACCATTGGTCAGCTTCTTGTCGATGATCCGGGTGATGATATGGCCCGAGTTGGCCACCACGAAGGTTCCCGGCTCGATCTCCATCCGCAGTTCCCGGCCGGTGGCTGCTTTGAATTCCTCGACCCGCTGCTTGGCATAGGCGCCCAGCGAGGCGATGTCAGCCTGTTTTTCCCCCGGCATCCTGGCAACCTTGAGCCCGCCGCCGAAGCTTACCGTGGTGGCATCGGGGAAATAGCTCTTCACAAAGCCCAGCTCGCGGTCGATGTTTTCCCGCCATTTTTCCGGGTCGCCTCCGGAACCGATGTGGACGTGCACCTGGTTGAAGCGCAGCCCCTGCTCGTCGGCCATTGCTTTGACCTTGGGGACATCGTTCAAGTGGACGCCGAAACAGGAATATTCGCTGCCGGTGTCGCGGGTTGCGCTCTCGCCGCCGCCGGCAGCGCCTGGGTGGACGCGAATCGACAGGTCAACGCTGTTATTCTTGGCAAAGCCGGCAATCAGTTGAAACTGGGTCATAGAGCAGACGTTGTACTTGAGGCCTGCCTGGATCATCGACTCCAGTTCGGCGCGTTCCTCGCCGGCTGGCACCTCCTGGGTGGTGAGCATCATCCGGCTGTAGGGAATTCCTGCGGCATGGGCGCGGGCGGCTTCATCGACGGACGAGCAATCCAGGTCCAGCCCCTTGTTGGTGACGACCCGCAAAATGGTGCGGTCCGAGTTGGCCTTCATGGCATAGCGCACATGGAGGCCGTAGGCGTTGGGCATGTTCAGCAATTGTTCACAGCTGTTTTCTATGTATGCCTGATCATGGAGATAGACCGGAGTTCCCCACTGCTGGGCTATTTTCGGGATGAGCGCTGCATCCAGTTTGGTCGGACCAAAATAATTCATCATCATTCTTTCACCCTCGTAATTTGATATGACACCGCATGCCAAAACCTCTTCAGTATTAAGAGGTGAGCCTTTTCTTTTAACATTTTCTACCGCTGTGACGCAAGTTATCTGTTGAGTTTATGGCATAAGGAGGGCAATACACTTATCTCCATGCGCCGTTTTAATACTTGAAATTTCCTGCTTTAATGAGCAACAATGGGCAGCGTAATATGATTCCTCAGGTAACGAAACCAACCCACTCCAATAAATCTGATGACTGACGATTCCCGTTTTATCTATCGCCCTATTGGCATCCTCAAATCCCCCTATGCACGCCGCATCGACGCCCCCCACCAGAGCACTGTGGTGGCAGGCACTGAAACCGGCAATTTCGCCCTGGCCACGCTGGAGCTGCAGCACTGGCTGGACGAGAAAGTCATTCAGGATTTGAGCGGCTTTGAGAGGCTGTGGCTCATCTTTGCTTTTCATCTGAGCGAAGGCTGGAGAAGCAGTGTAAAACCTCCTCGGGGCGGGCCAAAACGGGGGGTCCTGGCGACCCGCTCTCCCCATCGTCCCAACTCCATAGGCCTGTCGGCGGTGGAACTGGTTACCATCGAAGGTAGGACACTCCATCTCCGCGGTGTGGACCTCCTGGACGGCACACCTGTGCTGGACATCAAACCCTACGTTCCCTATGCCGATGCATTTCCCGAGGCCAGAGCTGGCTGGATAGACGAACTGGATGCACGCCTGGGGCGCAATTCTGCGCCGGGGCCGCGAAAACCCAGGTAGTTGTGTGCGAGCAGGGAATAGGATATATTCAGCCGTCTGTATTTACTGAAGGGAGGACAGATGTTCGAAGAATTGAAACCAGAAGAGAAGGAATTGGTGGGCATGTGGCTCGACCTTGGCCTGAAGGTAACCGGCGATGCCATTGCCGATCGTGTGGAGTGGCTGACTGCAACACGGCTGCAGAAGCTGGCGGAGAAGCCGGAGGAAGGAGCAGAGCTCTACCGTGACCCGCAGGACAACCGCCTCTGGGAGAAGGTGCTTCCCTTTGTCGGCGGACCGCCGACCCTGCGAGTCATTGCCTATGCCGATGCGGCAGCGCGATTCGGTTTTAGCGGGTGAGCCCTGCTGCGAGGTTTCAGGAAGCAGGTGTAGGAGGCCCATGAAGATCTGGATAGACGCAGATGCCTGCCCACGGGCGGTGAAGGATATACTGTTTCGGGCATCGGCCCGACTGCAGGTGCCGCTGTGCCTGGTGGCCAACAAGAGCCTCGCCAAGCATGCGGGCCCGCTGGTGGAGACAATCGTGGTGGAGGAGGGCTTCGACGTGGCCGACGACTATATCGCCTTCCATGCTGCACCGACAGATCTTGTGATCACTGCCGATGTTCCCCTCGCCGCTCGGATCGTCGCCAAAGGGGGAATCGCCCTGGATCCCCGCGGCGAACTCTATATGGAAGAGACTATTGGCGACCGGCTGGCCATGCGCGACCTGCTTTCCGAGCTGCGGGACGGTGGTATGCTCCAGGGGGGCCCGGCCCCGTTTGGACTGCCCGACCGCAATCGATTCGCGTCTGCTCTTGATCGCGTCCTTACGCTTATAATGCGAGGTCAACGACCTAGCTGAGAGATGTTGTTATGGCGTTACCCTCAAAAATCTACAAGGCGGCCATAGAGCTGTCGGACATCGACCGCGGCCGGTACGAAACCCTGCAGGCCACCGTGGCCCAGCACCCGTCGGAGACGGAGGAGCGGCTGGTGGTGCGGCTTCTGGCCTACGCCATCTTCTTTGAGGACGACCTGACCTTTACCAAGGGGCTCTGCGCCGCTGACGAGCCGGACCTCTGGGTAAAAGGGGGCGACGACCGGGTTCAGCTCTGGGTCGAGGTCGGTCTGCCCGATGCTGAGCGGATCATCAAGGCGAGCCGGCATGCAGAAAAGGTCGCCCTGATGGCCTGTGGCCGGGCGCTCACCAACTGGCAACAGCAGCATCTCCCCAAACTGGCCAACATCACAAATCTCACCGTCATTACTATCGACCAGGCATTCCTCGCCAGCCTGGTTGAGCGGCTGGAGCGGTTCATCAACTGGTCGATCACCATCACCGAAGGGGTCTTGTATCTCACCATCGGTGCAGAGACGCTGGAGACGGCAATAAAAAAGCTGTGATTTCGGGAAAAAGAATTGTACGCAACCCTCCCCAGTGGATGGGGGCGCTTTTTGAAGGACTGTGAGCGATGGAAATACTGGCGACAATTGCCGAACGAAAGATCCGGGAATCCATGGAGCGAGGTGAATTCGAGGACCTGGCCGGCAAAGGAAAGCCCCAGGCCATGGATGAGGACCTCTCCTGTGTCCCCCGCTGAGTTGCGCATGGCTTACAAGGTATTGAAGAATGCCGGCTTTGTCCCGCCGGAAGTAACGCTCCGCAACGAGATCGTCAGCCTGCGGGAACTGGTGAACTCCGTTGAGGATGACGAGGAGCGGCGGAAAAAGCAGCGGGAACTGGATTTCAAGCTGCTCAAGCTTTCTATGATGCGCAACCGTCCCTTCAATCTGGATCAGTTTCCCGAGTATCGAGAGAAGGTGGTCGGGAAGCTGGAGGGATGACTCAGGTCACTATCAAGTAATGCCACAGCTGCCAAAACCCGGTCGAAGAAATGCTGTTGCTTTAAACCACACCTGGAAAAGGTGCTGGGGGTCTTACTCCGGCGGCTACCGAAAATAGTGCCACCTGGGGCTGTTGCCCCGACCGCATTTTTTCGGTATAAGGGAAAGCATAACGACCTGACGGAGTTGAAACATGGCCAGAGAGAAAATCAGATTCACCATTACCAGTGCCGATCTGCAGACGGCTTACAGCACCGACTGCTATAAGTGGATCCGGCATCTTGCTGCCAATAATCTGAAGATGGATGACCTCAATCGGCTGATGAGCGGCAAATTCCCGGCCGGCAAGTTGTTCGTCCTGGATATGCTGGAGTTCCTGCGCAAGACCGATCCCCATCTGGACCGCTTCCTGATTAAGCGCAAGGGCATTCACCCGGATGACCACCTCTCCTTCGACTATGCCGCAATCCGCCAATTGCTGAACCAGGAGTTCCCTGAGTTGGTGGCCCAGCTAGCCGGTGCCGACGGCAGAAAAGTGATCAAACGCCGCCCCAGGGAGGTGGACCTGTCGCCGCTGGATTCCTTAACCAGGAAGCGCTGATCAATCGGCCTTTAATGATCCGTAAAATCAAAAAGGCGGCCAACCCGGCCGCCTTTGCTGTTTCTGCGAGGACCTCAAGGTTTACTGAGCTTGCCCGAATTCTTTTTCTTCCTTCCCAAAAGCTCCGGCAGCGATAGCGCGTTCAGCACATTTCCCTTTTCCAGCCATCCCCTGCGGGCAATGGCGACACCATAGGGCAGAAACTCGAAGTTGCTGACCACGTGGGCATCGGTGTTGATGGCCATAGGAATGCCGAGCTCCCTGGCCCTTCGGGCATGGCGGTCGTTCAGGTCAAGGCGGAGCGGATAGGCGTTGATCTCCAGGGCCGTGCCGGTCTCGGCCGCCAGCCGCAGCACCTCATCCATGTCGATCTCGTACGCCTCCCGCTCTCCCAGGACTCGGCCGGTGGGATGGGCGATCATGGTCACCCACGGGTTGCGCATGGCGGCCGCCACCCGGGCGGTGATCTGCTCCTGCGGCTGCTTAAAAGCTGAATGGATCGAGGCGATGACGAAATCCAGCTCCCGCAGCACCTCATCTGGAAAATCGAGGGAACCGTCCGGGAGGATGTCCATCTCCGTGCCGTGCAGCACCCGGAAATCGGGATTCTCCCGGTTGAAGGCGGCGATCTCTTCACGCTGCTCCATGAGCCGCTCCACGGTCAGGCCGCGGGTGACGGCGAGGGATCGGGAATGATCGGTGAGGGCAATGTAGGAAAGCCCGCGCTTTTTGGCCGCGGCGGCCACCTTCTCCAGGGAATGCATGCCGTCGCTCCACCGTGAATGGACGTGCAGATCCCCCCGGATATCTTTGAGATTGATGAGCCGGGGCAAGGCGCCCGACAGGGCCGCCTCCACCTCGCCGCTGTCCTCCCGTAGTTCCGGCGCAATAAACGGCAAGTCCAGGACCCGGTAGACGTCTTCCTCTTCCGCGCCGCCGATGCGCTGGTCGTCTTCAATCCTGAAGATGCCGTACTCGTTGATCTTCAGCCCCTGGCGGACGGCCATGTCCCGCAGGCGCACGTTGTGGTTCTTAGAGCCGGTGAGATAGGCAAGGGCGGCTCCGTAGGATTCCCGCTCCACCACCCGCAGGTCGACCTGGATCCCTTCGGTGACGATTACCGACGACTTGGTCGGTCCCTTCAACAGCACCCGGGTCACCTGGGGAAGGGAGGTAAAGACGGCCATGAGCGCTAGCGGATCGGGGGAGGTGGCGACAATGTCGATGTCCTTCACTGTCTCCTTCCATCGCCTGATGCTGCCGGCCAGCTCGATCCGCTCCACGGGCCCCTGCTTGCGGAGGTTTTCCACCAGGCTGTTGGCCAGGGGCAACACCCTGCCGAGGGGGAAGCGTTCCCGGCCCCTTTTCACCATCTCGATCCCCTTGAGGATGTTTTCCTCACTCTTTTCCCCGAATTTGGGTACAGCCCCGGCCAGCCGGTGCTCGGTGGCGGCCCGTTCCAGGTCGTCGATCCCCTTGACCCCCAGTTTGTCGTAAAGTAGCCGCGCCTTTGCCGGTCCAAGGCCGGGGATAACCAGCAGTTCCAACATTCCCAGCGGTACCTCTTCCTTCAGTTTTTCGTGGGCTTCGATTTTGCCGGTGGCAAGATATTCCTCGATCTTGGCGGCGAAATCCTTGCCGATGCCAGGTATTTCCAGTAGTTCCTTGTGGGAGAGGTTGTCGACCGGTTGCGACAGCCCCTCCAGATTCAGCGCTGCGCGGCGATAAGCCCTGATCCTGAAGATGTCGTAACCCCGGAACTCATGGATGTCGGCAATTTCGGAAAAGATCCGGGCGATCTCGTGATTTCTCATGCTGCACCCCCTCCAATCATTGTAGCAGGTGAGAGGGTGGTCATGATAAGCAGGCGTTAACAAAAAAGATGTTTTTATCTCTTATCATGGTTGACGGTGTCCGGCTTATTGGCTATAAATGAACAACACCCCGCAAATCAGGATTGAAAGGAGACTACGCCATGTGGACTGCAAGATTCCGTATTCGCCCTGTATCCCATTGCAAGGAAGGTTGCCCTAGCTAGCCCGCCAAGTTGATTGGCGGGCGTTACCGGAAAAAAGCCTCTGCGAAAATGCAGGGGCTTTTTTTTGGTTCATCCGGTACTTCCGTGGAAATAAAAGGCAGTCGCGACATCGTCCGTTCGCTCTGTCGCCACAGTTGCGGACCTTGCGGTGCCGCCCGCGTAATAGTGCACAATACTTGAACTTGTTGGTTGCCTCTCCGTTCCACATGCGGCGGGTGTCCGCTCGCCGCTGTAACTCGTCGCTCTCTCCCGATGCCACGACTGCCTTCCCCGGAAATGTCCGATGAACATTTTTTTTGCCGGCAAACCTTCAACTTACATGGATTCCCTTTCCCGCGATTACCCCGCCACCGCCCGGCTTACCATCAGCGCCCCCAGGTAATTCCCCTTTTTATCGCGAACGGCATGGTAGCTGTTCTCGAAGAGCTCCCCCCTGATCTTTGTTTTTTTGCGGTGGAAAAGTTGCCGTCCCGTTCTGAAGGCGCGGAGAAGCTCGGTGACACTATCGCGCAGGCGGGGGGAGTGGATACTGAGCAGGTCCAGACCAAGAAACCTCTCGGCCTTGATGTGGCGTATCCGCTCAGCCGCAGGGTTGATGTAGGCCAGACGGTTGTCGTTGTCGGCAAAGACAATTCCTTCGGCCATGGTGTCGAAAATTGCCCGGTATGTGGCGTCATCGATGCGCATCATGCCACCTCAGTCCTGTCCAGTAGTTGCAACCCCCGCCTGCGGACCCACTGCCGGCGCATCACCGGAGGCCTTCGGTCCCAGCCAGTGGGGGCTGTGGTAGGTACCGTCGAAGGTGTGGCTGGTCTTGTACCGCTCATACTCTCCGTGTCGCGCCGCTTGGGCGGTTTTCGCCAGAAGTGCCGCCACCTGCTCCCTGGAAAGGGGCCTGAAAGTCCGTGCCGCCTTTAGGGCCTGCTGGAGGATATCCAGGGAATCGCAGCCGGTGATGACCACGCTGACGGGGAGGTTCATGGCGTAGTGGAGGCAGTCGATGGGGGGCGCGATCCTGCTCTTGGCGATGTACTCCCCTCCGAGCGGCTTCATTCCAAGGACGCCGATCTTCTGCTTCACCAGTTCCGGCAAGACCTGCTTTTCGAAACTGTTGTAATGGGCGTCCATGACGTTGAGCGGCATCTGCACCGTGTCGAAGCGGAAGTCGTGCTCCCGGGCGATCTTGAGCATCTGCAGGTGGTAGGCGGGGCTCTTATGGCCGGTGAAACCGATGTACCTGATCTTGCCCGCCCTTTTTGCCTCCAGAATCGCCTCCACTGCGCCGCCGGAGGCGAAGACCAAACCGGGATCGGTGCTGCGGATGATCTCATGGAACTGCATCAAGTCTATCCGGTCGGTGCCGAGTCTGCGCAAGGACTCATCGATCTGTCCGGCGGCGGTCTTTTTGTCGCGGCCGTCGATCTTGCTCATGAGAAAGACCTTCTGTCGGTAGCCGTTCTTGAGCGCCTTGCCCATGCGGATTTCGCTCTGGCCGCCGTTATAATCCCAGCAGTTGTCCATGAAGGTGATGCCGTTGTCGATGGCGGTGCGAATGATGCGGATGCTTTCAGCCTCGCTCGGCTGCTTGCCGATGTGGAATCCTCCGAGACCGACGAGGGAAACTATTTCGCCGGTGCGCCCCAGGGTGCGGTAGGGCATCTCGCCGCCGATTGCCGCTTCGAGAGATTTCGGCAGGTACGGCACCAGGCCGGCGGCAAGCGCCGCAGCCATGAACCTCCGGCGTGACAAAGTGAACCGTGTCTTCTCCATGACAGCCCTCCCATCTGCAGTAATGAGCAGGCCTTTTAAAAAATTGTGCCACAGGTATGGCCGGGGGCAAGTCCGTGTCTGACAATCAGCAGTCCAATTGAGGTGCGTGACGATGCTTGAGAAAGAGGTACATGAGCGGGGGAAGGACCAGGAGAAAGACGATGAAGAGGAGCATGAAGGTGTTTGCCACACCGCGGTGATCGGCATATTTCCCCACCAGCGGTCCGGTGATGGCGAAGAGCAGCCGGAAACAGAGGGACTGAAGGCTGAGCATGCCGGCCCGGGTGGCTGAAGGTATTTCTGCCTGGGTAAGGTGTAGCATGAATGGCCCCCGCATGCCGCGCATGGCCGTGAGCAGGTAATAGAAGAGGAACCCCAACACCCCTGCCGACAGCGCCAACCCCAGGTATCCTGCCCAGACCAGCACCACTAGAAGAAAAACGATCCCTCGGGTACCGAGGCGCTCCCGTACCCGGTGGCTCAAGACGGCAAAGACGGCGACGATAAAGTTGGCCCCGGCCCAGATGGGGCCGAAGGAAGCGATGGGGACGCCGGCGTCGCGCATGTAGGGCTGGATCAGCCACACCGGGTAGAAGGATGCTATTCCCAGGACGATGCTGAGGAGGACCGTAACCCGGAGCCGCCGGTTCTCCATGAAGACGTACCGTGCTGAAGCAAGAGCTTCCTGCAAGTGGCTGACCTGGTGATGCTGTTCCCGCTTAGGTTCAATCAATCCGCGCGTGACAAACAGTGCCAGTACCCAGATCACTACCTGGAGCATAAAGGGGAGGAGGGGGTATCGGGCATAGAGCACCCCGGCGAACAACGCCCCTGCCGCTTCGCCGGTCTGGCCGAAGCCGGTGGAGCGCCCTTCAAAGCGGGCATAGGCCGCTTCCTCGTCCGTTCCCTTGAGCGATTCAAAAAGAAGAGCGCTATCGGTGCCGCTGATGAAGGAGGTGGAGATGCCGAGGAGGATTTCAGCGATGAGGACATGGCAGAAGGAGGAGGCAACCGTGTAGACCCCCCAGCCGATGATGCCCAGCACGGTGGCGAAGGTCAGGGCAGTCCTGTATCCGAGCCTGTCGCTGATGTAGCCGGAGGGATACTCCATTACCACCATCGCCACGGCAAAGATGCTCTGCAGGAGCAGGATCTGGGAGAGGGACAGGCCGATGTGCTCCTTCCAGAACAGGGTGATGACCGCCATGGGAAAGAGGGTCATCTGCAGGAAGGAGAAGGCATAAAGCAGGGGGATATTGCGGCGGAGTCCGATCATGGGAGGCATTATGCCGTATTGTCGCGCGATAATGAAGGAAAAGGTTCGGCCAGGGTGCCGGTGCCACCATGGTCATTGCGAGCGGCAAGACGGCGGATGATGAGGGTGCGGGATTGCCTTGAACCGTCAGACAGGCGGCAGAGGGGAGACCGGCGGCGGTGCGCTCAGGGAAGAGCGCAAATGCTTGGGAAAGGGGAGCGGCAGCGGCGATTCCGGCGTGGTGCCGTCAGCGAAGGTTATGCGGTTCCTGCCATCCCTCTTTGCCTGGTACAGACCCTTGTCTGCTGCCTGGAGCAGCATGCTCCTGCTGGTGCGGTTGTCGGGGACCATGGTGGCGACGCCGGCACTGAGGGTCACCACGCTTGCAGGTGACAAACCATGGGGTATGCCAAGGGATTCCACACGTGCCCTGCAGTCTTCGGCGATTGAGGCGGCATCGGGGAGGTCGGTCTCGGGAAGAACCAGCACAAATTCCTCGCCACCGTACCTGGCGGCCATGTCTCCTGGGCGTCGTGCCATGCTGCCCAGTTCCTCCGCCACCACCCTCAGGCATTCGTCTCCTGCCTGGTGGCCGTAGGTATCGTTATAATTTTTGAAAAAATCCAGGTCGAATATGATCAGGGATATGGGTTTTCTGGAGCGCAGGGCGCGCATCCATTCCTGATCCAGCCGGTATTCCAGGTGTCGGCGGTTGCCTAGACCGGTCAATTCGTCGGAGATAGAGAGTTGATGCAGTTTATCACTTGTTTCCAGGAGTTGCTGTTTTTCCGCCACGAGGAGAATGGAATTCAGAAAATCCCGCCGCCGGTAATGTTCCATCAGATAATTGGAAAAGGTGCCGATATTGATCGTGGCCAGGATGCAGAAGCTGTTATGTACGATGGTAGTCAAGGCGGCATGCCGGTCGAAAATGGCGACAGCCTCATAGGCAAGGGTCGTGGCAAGCGCCCATGTCAGGGCATACCAGAATCGCATTCCTACAAAGGTAAAGGCGGCCATTATCAGCAATAACAGGCCGGTGTAATAGAAATTTTTTTCAGGAGCCGGGTCGAAGTGGACCATGGCGACAATGCCCAGGCTACCCACCAGCATCACCAGCCAGATGGCAGGCTGGGCGTAACGTTTGAATGCAGGCATGTAGGTGAAGACAAGGCCGGCAGTCGCCACAGGGCAGACGACAGCGTAGCGGATGAACCACATGTGCTCCCTGTCTGCGGAGAGGAGCATGAAATCGACAATGCCGAACACCGCATACAGAACGATGCCGGTCATCAGGGCAATGCGTACCTGCTTCAGGGTGTTCTTGAAATAATACCCGCTGAAGGCCGCCTCAAGCTTCACCGGAAACCGGAGCCGCGGAAAGCCCAGCTTGAGTGAGGCCTGGGCGGCAGCCATTTCCGCTTCGGTGTAGTCCGTTCCCGTTTTCCCATCCATGTAAAAGGCACCTTTTCCATAGGTATAAATATATCTTAGTATAAATAAATGTGTGTTCGCTGATTGTCAACGGTTTATCGACTCCTAATGCGGTACCGGTTGGCACCATTTTCCTCGAACCGCCTCCCTATCCAGCCGAATTCCTGTTTCCATCGGAAATAAGTCCCTATCCAGCTCGCGCGTCAGTGCCCATGGCTGCTCCCTTTCCGGCGGCTGTCGATGCTCCAGATGCCACCTCCCTGCGCCGCGATGAAAAGAAAGACGAAACAGTAGAGCACCGCCAACTCGCCCTGGTTCTGCAGTGGCAGCAGGGACATCTTTGCATGATGGATCCAGTAGGCGAAGGCCATTTCGCCGCTGGCAATGAAGGCGGCCCAGTGGGTGAAAAATCCTATCATGACCAGAATTCCGCAGATGAGTTCGATGGGGCCGGCTCCATAGATAATGAACGGGGGGGCTCCTGGCGGCATGGGGCTTGGAATGGAGAACAATTTCTGCATGCCGTGCCAGAGGAAGAGAAAGCCGGCGACCATGCGCAGGGCCGCGTAACAGTGAGGGACATAGTTGGACATGAACCATCCCATACGGCACCTCCCAAAATGAGCGGCTACTCCTACGAGTTGTAACTGGTCGAGTGCATCTGCCAGAATGCAAGAGTTGCGCCGGTGGGGTCGGTGATGACGCTGAACCAGCCGATGCCGGGAATCTCGGTGACCTCCCTGCGAATTGTCGCGCCCAGTGAGCGAGCTTTCTCGGTAGTGGTGACCGCATTGTCCACCTGGACGTAAGCGAGCCACGAGGAAGGAACCTCCGGTCCTGGGGTACGCATCATGCCGCCCCCCGTTCCTTCCCCCACCTTGATGAGGGTATAGTCCATGCCCGGTATCTCTTCCAGTTGCCAGTCGAACAGCGCCGAGTAAAACGCCTTGGCTCTGGTCAGGTCGGTTGTCATCAGCTCAACATGCACAAAGGGATTGGCCATGACGCATCCTCCTTTTGGTGGCTTTTGTGGATCTTCTATGATTATACGGCATCTTGAGCGGCCATGCCTTTGAACGGACACGAAAAGAAAAACAGGTTGACTTCTGGACCTTTTGGTCCTAAAGTTTGCCCATGTCAATGGGAAGACCCCTCGCATACGATCCCGAGAAGGCGCTGGATGCGGCCATGCAAGTATTCTGGTCCCGTGGCTATGAGGCGACCACTCTACAGGACCTGCTCCAGGCCATGGGACTCTCCAAGAGCAGCTTCTATCAAGCCTTCGGCGGCAAAAAAGAGCTTTTCCTGCGCTGTATTGCCCGCTATCGGGAAAAAATCGGCCAAGGGCTCATCGAGTTGCTGGGGAACTCCGGATCGGCGCGGGAATTCATTGAGAGGATGCTGCTGAATTCGGCAGCCGAAGCCAGGCGTCCCAACGAGGCCAGGCGCGGCTGTCTGCTGATGAATACCGCCACCGAGTGCGCCCAGAAAGACGGTGACATCGCAGGGGAGGTATCCTCCGGTTTCGACGGGCTGCACGCCCTGCTTTGTCGGGCGGTCAGGCGTGGCCAGGAAGAGGGGGCCATTACCCGGGAAGTGGAGGCCGAGGCTTTGGCGGGCTATCTGATCAGCAGCCTGGGGGGAATCAAGACGGTCGTCAAGAGTGGGGCCGATGAGCAGCGGGTTCGAGATATCGTTGCCGTTACTCTGCGGGCTTTGGGATAAATTTTTTTTAGCCATTTCTGGACCAGAAGGTCCATAACTTCAAAAGGAGGATGCTGTGACCATTCAGGGAAACAACTTTACCGCAGAGCATACCGGACCGTTTGCAACGCTTCTTGAGAGGGATTTTCTCGGCTTTCACGGCAAATACTTCATCGGCGGGAGCCTGGGGCTGACCGGCTGCGAAGTATCGCTCAACAGGCTGCCGGCAGGGAAGGGGATGCCCTTTGTCCATGCCCACAAGAAGAACGAAGAACTATATATCGTCCTGGGGGGCAACGGCATCTTTTACGTGGACGGGGAGGAGTTCCCGGTGAGCGAAGGGAGCCTGGTCCGGGTGGCGCCGTCCGGCGAACGGGCATATAGGGCAGGGGATGCTGACCTCTATTTCCTTTGCATCCAGAGCGAGGGGGGGAGCCTGACCCAGGCGACCCTGGAGGACGGCATCAGGCTCCCCGTTAAAGCCTCATGGATGAACAAGCATCCGGCGGATTAAGAGCCTGGGGTGCTGTACCGACGGTCTTGCGCTTTTCCGGTCGGGGTACTATACTGCGGCAAGATAGCGAGCCCTCCGGGTCTCAAGACCATGACTCAAAGGAGAAGGAAATTGAAAGCGAGACATTTGATGGTGTTTGTGGCAGGTGCACTGATGGTGGCCATGCTGGTTGCAGGCTGCGCAACGAATCCCGATGGCAGCTATGAGTTCAAAAGAACCGCCATCGGCTCACTGGGTGGGGCGGCATTGGGTGCAGGCATCGGTGCACTGGCCGGAGGCAAGACCCACCGGGGACGTAATGCGGCTATCGGTGGCCTTTCGGGCGCCGTTGTCGGCGGCGGGATCGGCTATTACATGGACCGGCAGGCGGCAGCCCTGAAGAAGAACCTCCCCGAGGCTGAGGTGGTCAGGGACGGAGACAAGATTTATGTGGCCCTCCCCTCGGGCATCCTCTTTGACTTGGGTAAAGATGCACTGAAACCGGGGGCAAAGGAGTCGCTGAGCAAGGCGGCCGTAACCCTGAAGAATTCGGAGACGAATATCATCATCCAGGGTCACACCGATTCTACCGGTTCTGATGCTGTCAATCAGCCGTTGAGTGAGCGGCGCGCCGCCCATGTCCGTGATTTTCTCACAGCCAACGGCGTGCCCGCCTCGCGGATGTCGGCAGTGGGCTACGGCTCCAGCCGTCCGGCAGTGCCCAACGATACCGACGCCAACCGTGCCCTCAACCGCCGCGTACAGCTGGAAATCAGCCCCAATGAAAAGGCCGTAGCGCAGAACAGCGGTAACAATTAAAGAGCTGGGCGATATACTTTCACGACGGATAAAGGCGGCCATTTCGGCCGCCTTTGCCGTTTATGGGTGAAAATGCTGGAAAAGCGCCATCCCACCGGCTATTATGGGGCCTCAAGGCAAGGAGGGAGATATGACGACTGTATGGCTATCATATGTAGGTCTGGGGGCATTCGCCGGCGTCCTGGCAGGACTGCTCGGTGTCGGCGGGGGACTGGTGATAGTACCGGTGCTGTCGTTCATTTTCGTCCATCAGCAGTTGCCTCCTGAGCACATCCTCCATCTGGCCCTCGGCACATCGCTTGCCAGCATCATCTTCACCTCCATCTCCAGTCTCCGTGCCCACCATGCGCGGGGCGCCGTCAACTGGGTCGTTGTACAGCAGATCAGCCCGGGCATAGTCGTCGGCACGTTTCTCGGCTCCTGGGTTGCGTCCCGGCTATCCACCGCATTTCTCAAGGGGTTCTTCGTCGTTTTTCTCTTCTATGTCGCCCTGCAGATGTTCTTCAATATCAAACCGCAGCCCCATCGGCAGCTTCCGGGTAAGGGGGCTGTCTTCGGTGTCGGCAGCCTGATCGGCGGTGTATCGAGCTTCGTCGGGATCGGCGGCGGCAGCATGTCCGTCCCCTTTCTACTCTGGTGCAACGTTGCCATGCGCAATGCCATCGGCACTTCCGCGGCAATCGGATTTCCCATCGCCCTGGCTGGTGCGGCAGGCTATGTGGTCAACGGTCTTGCCGCCACCCTTCCTCCCCATACCCTCGGCTTCGTTCATCTTCCGGCTTTGGCCGGAGTTGCGGCGGCAAGCATCGCCACTGCACCGCTTGGGGCAAAACTGGCCCATACCCTGCCGGTGGCCGGGCTGAAAAAGATCTTCGCCCTGCTGCTCGTCTTCATGGGAACGAAGATGTTGCTGAGTCTTCTTTAGCGCTTGTCCGGTCTTAGAGCGAGCTCGACAACCTTTCCCGCAGTTTCCATGGCTTGCAGTTGTTTAAGTAGTGCATATGAACCTTTTTACACGGAGTAAAAGCTTTTCAAATGTGCTAAAAATATGCTATCTTCAGGCGTTTTTGCCGGAGGGTGAGGTGCAGGCATCTGTTTTTTTCTGCGAGGGGGGCAAATAATGCGATTTTTCATGCCGGTGATGCTGTTGCTGCTTCTCCTGGTTTCCGGGTGCAGCAGGCTGACTATGGCAAACTATGACAAAATAAAAATGGGGATGGAATACGACCAGGTTACAGCGATCCTTGGCAAACCTGACAACTGTTCCGATGCGCTCATTGCCAGGAGCTGCATCTGGGGCAGCGAAGAAAAGAACATCACCGTCAACTTCGTTGGGGGAAAGGCAATACTCTTCACCAGCAAGAACATCAGATAAACAACTGCATAAGATGAACCGTGCGTCGTTGAAAAAAGTGGTTGGATATGCCTTGGCCGGTATGGTCCTGGTCGGCATCGGCTGGTATGCCCATGGCTGGTACCATTGCCACGATAGCCGCAGTGCCTCCCGTCGGGTCAGGGCGGGCGGTTTCCGTTTCATCAGTCCGCTGTTGGATGTGGAACTTCCCGAAGGGGTGAACAACCTGCAGGAGCCGATCCACTTCAAGGCGAAGGTGGCGGAATTCGTGGAGCAGCAGAAGAGATCGGGCCGCATCAGCAGCATGTCCGTCTATTTCCGGGATCTCTTCGACGGGCCCTGGTTCGGCATCAACGAAAATGCCAGGTTCGATGCCGCCAGCATGATGAAGGTGCCGGTCATGATCGCGTGGCTTAAGCGTGCAGAAAAAGACCCGCGGGTACTGGACCGGCAGTTCGTTTATGACGGTAAGGAAGACCTGACGGCAGTGCAGACGATCAAGCCGCGCCTTACCATAGCTCCAGGGCGTCGGTACAGCGTGGAGCAGCTTTTGCGCTACATGATCAACTACTCCGACAACAACGCCACGACGCTTTTGTACAATGCCCTGCCCCCCCAGGAATTGAACGACGTTCTGGACGGCATGGACATCGACAATGACTCCAGTGGCGGGAATAATGCCATTTCCGTACATGGTTATTCGGGTTTTTTTCGTATTCTTTACAATGCGGCATACCTGAACAGGGAGATGTCGGAAAAGGCTTTGCAGCTCCTTACCCTGGAGGATTTTCCCCAGGGGATTGCCGCGGGGATTCCCAAGGGGACAGCCGTAGCTGCCAAGTTCGGCGAGTCGCATCAGGGCAGCGAAAAGCAGCTGCATGAGTTCGGCATTGTTTACCATCCCAAAGGACCGTACATTATCGGCATCATGACCCGCGGCCGTGATGCAACCGCGCTGGCAGCGGTGATCAGGGATCTCTCCGCCCTGATCTATGGCGAGGTCTCCGCCGCTTCACCGACAGGTTCGGCAGCGGCAGTCAGATAAGGAGAAAGAAACGCAGTGGGATTGGATCGGGAGTCTTTCGAAAACCTGCCGGAGGTGACGGCACAGTGGCCAGGCTCCTGTTTTGCCTGTTCGGCTGATCATCCCCATGGGCTGCACCTGCGTTTCCGCCGCACCAGCGACGGGGTCGCCTCTCTCTGTTCCGTTACAGAGCAATTTTGCGGCTTCGACGGCATGGCCCACGGCGGCATCATCACCACGCTGCTGGATGAGGCTTCTGCCTGGGCGCTCATGGCGAGGCACGGCAAGCTGGGGGTGACGCGGGAAATGACTGTCCGCTTTCTGAAACCGGTGCGGACCGGGCAGGACCTTGTTGTCCAGGCCCGCATCACTTTCTTTGACAATAAGGCAGCGCTGGTTGAGGGCACGGTGCAAGACCTGGATGGCGAGGTCCTGGCCGAAAGTTCCTGCTCCTGGGCCTTTCCCCGATTATCACGTATTGCCGGGTTGGCCGGTGTGGAAGAAGCTCGATTGCAGTCTTTTCTTGACGACTGTCGGCCGGATGGCGGCGGTAATTCAATGATGTTATCTGAATGAGAGGAGTGTAGCGACAATGATGAATCAGAAACAGACGGCGTATTTGAAGGAATGGCAAGGCTATGAGGAATTGGCTGAGCAGATGCTGCCGATGATCGGCAAGCTCTACCGTGACCACAACGTGGTGACCAACGTCTATGGTCGCTCCCTGGTTAACAACTCCACCATCGATATCCTCAAGGCCCATCGTTTTGCCAGGCTCATCCTGGACGGGGAACTAACGGTAGGGGATACGTTTCCTATCGTTCAGGGGCTGGCAAAGCTAGATCTGGCTCCCGCCCGCATTGACATCGGTAAGCTGACGGTTGCCTATCAGGCGGAATCGGGAAAACTGTCTGTTGATGAATTTCTCCGTCGCGAGCTGGCTTCGGTGAATACCGGGCGACAGCCCTTGCTGGAAGAGCCGCGGGATGTGGTCCTTTACGGTTTCGGCCGCATCGGCAGGCTTTTGGCGCGCGTTCTCGTGGAGAAGGCCGGAAGCGGCGAAAAGCTGCGGCTCAGGGCAGCGGTGGTGCGCAAGGGGAGTTCCGAAGACCTCATTAAAAGGGCGAGCCTCCTGCGCCGCGATTCGGTCCACGGACACTTCAACGGCACCATCACCATTGACGAAGAGGAAAACGCCATTATCGCCAACGGCAACCTGATCCGTATCATCTATGCCGATGCTCCTGAAAACGTCGACTACAGCCAGTACGGCATTCGCAATGCCATCCTCATCGACAATACCGGCAAATGGCGCGACCGTGACGGGCTGGGACGCCACCTGCAGGCAAAGGGCATCGCCAAGGTCATCCTGACGGCTCCCGGCAAGAGTGATATTCCCAACGTGGTTGCTGGGATCAACAACGAGCTGATCACCGCCGGGGAAAACATCTTTTCCGCCGCCAGCTGCACTACCAATGCCATCGTGCCGGTGCTCAAGGCGGTCAACGACCGTTTCGGCATCGTTAGCGGCCACGTGGAGACCTGTCATTCCTACACCAACGATCAGAATCTCATCGACAATTACCACAAGAAAAACCGGCGTGGGCGCGCCGCCGCCCTGAACATGGTCATCACCGAAACCGGCGCTGCCAAGGCGGTTGCCAAGGCTCTACCGGAGCTTACCGGCAAGCTGACCGGCAACGCCATCCGCGTGCCGACTCCAAACGTTTCCCTGGCGATCCTCAACCTGCAGCTCAAGGAAGAGACGACAGTAGAAACCCTGAACGGCTATCTGCGCGACATCTCCCTGAACTCCCCGCTGCAGAACCAGATCGATTTCACCAACTCCCCCGAGGTGGTCTCCAGCGATTTCGTCGGCTCCCGCCACGCAGGTGTCGTCGATTCTCTGGCAACCATCGTTCAGGCCAACCGCTGCGTGCTCTATGTCTGGTACGACAACGAGTTCGGATACAGCTGTCAGGTTGTGCGCATGCTGCAAAAAATGGCCGGCCTCGAACTGCCGGCGCTACCCAACTGATCTGGGAGTTTAGCTGAATACAGCCTCGGACGGTCTCCAGGGCCGCCCGAGGCTGATGAACAAGTTGCAGTGCCCCTCCTACCTGCCGTCATGCCAATAACTATACCTCGCCCTACAACTAAGTAACTCTCCCAGGAGAAGCTCCATGACGAACGAGATGCTGATTCCCCGCACTCCCTCCGCCCATGATTATCAACTGCTGATCAGAAACCTGCTCTATAGCCCGATGGTCAATGATCCGGATCAGGAGATTGTTTATCGCCACCACTACCGCGGCACCTACCGGGATCTGCGGCAACGGGTCTGCAGGCTGGCTTCGGCCCTGACCGGTCTGGGGGTAAAGCCCGGAGACACTGTGGCGGTGATGGACTGGGACAGCCACCGGTATTTGGAGTTGTTTTTCGCCGTCCCCATGATCGGTGCAGTCCTGCACACCATCAACGTCCGGCTGTCACCGGAGCAGATTCTCTATACCATCGACCATGCCGAGGATGATGTTCTCTTCATCAATAGCGAATTCCTGCCGATCCTGGAACAGATTCGTGGGCGTATCGACCTGGTGCGGACCTATGTCCTCATTGCCGACGAGCCGTGCGATTCCCACATGGTCCCCTTTGCCGGGGAGTATGAGCAGTTGCTGGCCCAGGCCTCTCCCCGCTTCGATTTTCCGGACCTTGATGAGAATACCCGGGCGACCACCTTCTACACCACCGGCACTACCGGATTGCCGAAGGGGGTCTACTTCAGCCACCGCCAGCTGGTGATGCACACCATGGGGCTCCTGGCCATGCTCGGCTCGGTGGTCGGCCATGGTGCATTCCGCCGGGACGACGTCTATATGCCCATGACCCCCATGTTTCACGTGCATGCCTGGGGCATGCCCTATGTGGCGACAATGCTCGGCGTCAAGCAGGTCTATCCCGGTCGTTATTCGCCGGATTTGCTGCTGGAGCTGAAGGAGAAGGAAGGGGTGACCTTCTCCCACTGCGTACCGACCATCATGCATATGCTGCTCAAGCATCCCCATGCCGGGCGCATGGACCTCTCCGGCTGGAAACTGATCATCGGCGGGGCTGCCATGTCCCGCACCCTCTGTCTTGAGGCCCTTGGCCGGGGGATGGATGTCTTCACCGGTTACGGCATGTCCGAAACCTGTCCGATCATCACCGTTTCCCAGTTGACCCCGGAGATGCTTGCGCTTCCTGCTGAGGAACAGGCGGCGATCCGCTGCCGTACCGGTATTTCTCTGCCGCTGGTGGACCTGAAGGTTACGGACGGAGGAGTGCAGGAACAGCCATGGGACGGCACCAGCAGCGGCGAGATCGTCGTTCGCGCCCCGTGGCTGACCCAGGGGTACCTGAAAGATCACAAGGCTTCGGAGCGGCTCTGGGAAGGCGGATATCTGCACACGGGAGATGTGGCAGTGCGGGACGAGAAAGGTTACGTGCGCATCACCGACCGCACCAAGGATGTGATCAAAGTGGCAGGGGAGTGGATGTCGTCCCTGGAACTGGAGGACATCGTCGCCCACCATCCGGCGGTTGCCGAAGTTGCGGTAATCGGCCAGCCCGACGAGAAATGGGGTGAGCGCCCCCTGGTACTGGTTGTGGCGAAGCCGGGCGAAACGGCCAGCGAGAAGGATCTGACCCATCACCTCAAGCAGTATGCCGAGAAGGGGGTGGTGAGCAAGCATGTGGTGCTGGCCAGGGTGAGACTGGTAGAGATGATCGACAAGACCAGCGTCGGCAAGATAAATAAGGTTGCCCTGCGGGAGAAATACCTGTAGCAGGTTGTTGAGAGGGGGCGGTCAGAGCGACCGCCCTTTTTTATCCTGCAGCCATTGCCTGCCGTTCTTCCTCCGGCAGGCTCTCCACGTATTCGATCAGGCCGCGCAGGGTGTTCCCCAGGAAGTAGCGTTCACGGGCTATAATGTCCTTGGGCAGGCGCTCCACGTTGCGGTAGTACTCGTCGTGCTGTAAAAGCCAGTTGTTGATGGCTCCTTCCCGATTTGACCCCCCCATGTCAATATTGACGGCAACCGCGCGTGTCCAGAGCAGGAGCTGGTTACGGGCGATTTGCAGGTGCTTCACCCCATCGTCAACCATCCCGTAATGGGCGAAGACCATGGCGCTCGGCGCAACGTCGATCATCCGGCCGATGGAGTCCAGTGCTACCTGGAGAATAAAGCGGGGAGGGGTGGCCGGGCGCATGTAAAGGCCCTCCTCAAGTTCGCAGTGCACACCTGCCACTTCTCCGGCAAAGAGCAGATCATCCAGCAGATAGCTGCAGTGGTGCTGGGCATGGCCGGGGGTGAGAAAAGCGCGGACACCTGTCTGTCCCACGGTTTCCTCATAGCCGATGTTTTCCGCGGGCACCGGCACGATCTCACCGTAGGCCTCTGCCAAAACAGGCCCCAGCACTTTGCGTGTCCCTTCCCATAGCTTTTCCGGAGCAGTCATGTGCCGGACCCCCTCTGGATGGCAGATTACCTTTGCCCCGGGAAATTCCCTGACCAGGGCGCCGGTTCCACCGGCATGATCGATATGGATGTGGGTAAGGAGGATGTAATCCAGGTGCTCGACCCCCTTTCGGCGGATTTCGCTGCAGAGGCGGGGAATGGTGGAAAGGGGCCCGGGATCGACAAGGATGGTAAAGTCATCTCCCTGATAGAGCCAGGAACTGATGAATTTGCGAAAGCCTTCGAGGCTGGGCTGGTCGAGATCGATGCAGGAGAGACGGCTGCGATCCATTGAGTTACTCCTTTCACTGGAAAAATGCAGGGGATTTTCGCCGAATTACCGGTAGATGTCAATCCAAGATCATCCCATGGTCCCTCCACCTGTTCTTGCATTCCCTTCGTTTCCTGCCAGAATTTAAGCAGAGCACCAATCCGCAGGAGGAGGTTTGGCAATGGAATTCAAATTGACCAGTCCCGCCTTTCACCATGGTTCACAGATTCCGTCCCGCTACACCTGTGATGGAGAGGACATCAGCCCATATCTGGTGATCCAGGGAGCGCCGGCAGCTGCAAAATCGCTGGTCCTGATCGTGGATGACCCGGACGCACCGGCCGGAACCTGGGTCCACTGGCTTTTATGGGATATCTCACCTGAGGTGCAGGAAATACGGGAGCACACCGTGCCGTTTGGCGCGCGGCAGGGCATAAACAGCTGGGAACGGATCGGTTACGGCGGACCGTGCCCCCCTTCCGGCACTCATCGCTATTTTTTCAGGCTCTTTGCCCTGGATATCAGGCCAAAACTGGCAGAACAGGCGGTCAGGGAAGAGCTGGAAATGGCAATGGAGGGGCATATACTGGCGACGACGGAATTGATGGGCACCTATGCCAGGACCAACCAGGCACCGCTGTAAGAACAGGGAATCCAGGGAGTGAGATGGAAAGGCAGATGGTACGGGAAAAGGTGAGGGGATTTCCAAGAACCGTCGAAGTTGCTCATGTGGGAAGGCAAAGTCACATTGAGAGATGCAGAGGGGCGGGAAACATCCTGCCCCTCCTTGACCGGCACCTCTTTCCTTTACTTGTGGCTTTGCTCCTTGACCACATCCAGAAGTTCAATTTCGAAGACGAGCGTGGCATTGGGAGGGATGCTTCCCGAGCCTGACTTGCCATAGGCGATTTCGGGCGGGCAGATGAGCTTCGCCTTGCCGCCGGCTTTCATCATCTGGACACCCTGGGTCCAGCAAGGGATCACTTGGTTCAGGGGGAATTCAGCCGGGGTGCCCCGCTTGTACGAGCTGTCGAATTCCTGGCCGTTGACCAGGGTGCCCCGGTAATTTACTTTCACCTTGTCCGTAGCCTTTGGATTGGCGCCGCTCCCCTCTTTGAGAGGGATGTAGATGAGCCCGGACGTAGTTTTTACCGCTCCTTTCTCTTTTGCCGCCGCATCTACAAACTGCTTTGCTTCGGCGGCGAGCTTTTCGCCTTGTGCGTTGCGGCGGGCTGCGGCCAGCTCCTGGATTTTAGCCGTGTATGCCGCTTCATCCACAACAGGCTTCTTGCCGGTTGCCGCATCGGTCAGCCCCTGCTTGATCATTTCCAGTTCGGCAGGGGCGAGGTCGAAGACGGAAAGCTGGCGGGCAATGATGGTGCCGATGGCGTAAAAGGTCTTCTGTTCGTCGGTCTTCGGCTCTTCTGCGGCGAAAACCGGCACGGCAATAAGGGTGACAAGGATGGAGATGAAAATTCTGTGCATGGATAACCTCGCTGTCTGATTAATGTGGGCCGATAAATAGTAACATCGATTTGTTAAAAATCAATAGTTAAATATTCAGCCTGTTGAGGAGGCCGAAGCGGCCACTACAAAAGGTCCATCAGTAATCACAGGAACGGCTTCGTAGCGGCACGAGGGGGCAGCCCGGTTTCCTGTGACTGCAGAATGAACCTGAAAGGAGATCTCCATGGGAGATATACCACGTACAACAGTTTCTGATGCACGGCAACGGGTGGAGGAAGGACGGGCGCTTCTGGCCTGCGCCTATGAAAGTGAAGAGGTCTGCAAAGGTATGCTCATTGCGGGGGCCATGACCCTTGCCCAGTTTCGCGAGCGCGTGCCGACCCTGGACAAGGGGCAGGAGGTTATTTTTTACTGCGCATGACCCACGGAACACACCTCCGCCGGTCGGGCGGAAGAGTATCGGAAGCAGGGATTCACCAATGTCTCGGCGCTCCTGGGAGGCGTGGAGGCTTGGAAGAAGGCGGGATTGCGTGTCGAGAGCAGACAGTGAAGAAGCTATCCTATCGGAACTTATGTCGCGGCCCTTGTGGCCGCTTTCTTTTGGCCGAAAATTCCTTCAGCTATTGCAGCGTTACATGGTGCCTCCGTTCATCCTCAAGCTTGGCCGCTGCCGGCAGGTCAACCTTTCCTGTCATGGCAGCTCTTTCAATAAAAATAATCTATTTTAATAAATCCGATTTCTTTTCAGCTCATAGATGGCAAAGCCGAAAAGACAAAGGAGTGATTCTCAAGTGGGTCAGGAGATCCTGTGCTTCTTTTCTTCGAACGGGCTTCCATACGGATGAAGCTGCTCGGCGTCATGGTGCTTTCCGGACTGCCGCTGGTGTTGGCGGTCGTTTTGCTCCTTTACGGCAAGTACCGTGCGGACTACAGCAATGCACAGTACCGCGCCCTTGTTACCTCCCGTGCCATTGCCTATCGGCACAGCGCCCAGGTGGAAGGGTTCCGCAATCTGTTAAACGCCCTGTCCCAGCATCCGGCGGTCAGGGTAAGGGACAAAGAGGCTTGCAGCCGAATTCTTAGAGAGATATTACGCAACTCACCTTCCAGTTCCAATATCGGCATTGCCGACCTCCAGGGAAACCTGATTGCTTCCGGGGCCACCCCTCTTACGCGCAGGTTCGGCATCGGCGACAGGAAGTATTTTCGGGATGCCGTCAGGACCGGCCGTTTCAGCGCCGGTGAATTTACCATCAGCCGGGCGTTGGGCAAACCTGCCCTTCATTTCGCCTTGCCGGTCTTCGATGGGGCGGGAGTGCCGCAGGCGGTCATTTATGCCGCCCACGACCTGGGGCAATTCAACGTTTTTTTCAATCAGCAGGGTTTTCCGTATGCTTCCAATCTTACCATTACCGACTACCGGGGAATCGTTCTCCACACCTATCCCGCCGTCAGGGGGCTGAAGGCAGGCAGTCCGGACAGACAGGTGATTGCCCGCAGGATGGAGAGCGTTGCTGACGAAGGAACCTTCGTGGAGAGGGGGCTAGACGGGGTAAATAAGCTGTTTGCCTTTAAAAAGGTAAGGCTGCAGCAGGATGAGGAACCCTATATGTACATCAGGGTCGCCATCCCTCTGGATGTGGTCATGGCACCGGTCAATCAATCCATTATAACGTCTCTGGCGGTGGTCCTCCTTGCCGCAGGATTAACATTCTTTCTGAGCAGGCGACTGGCGGGGCGCTATCTGACCAATCCCCTGGAACGACTATCCAGTGCGGCGCGGGAAGTGGCCGGAGGCAATCTTTCCGTCAGGACCGCTCTTCCCTGCAACGACGAACTGGGAGAACTTTCCCGCTCTTTCGACGCCATGACCGCATCCCTGGGGGAGCGGTTGCGGGAAAAAAATGCGGCCGAGGCGCAGCTCAAGGCGATCTTCGATTACCTGAACGATGCGATTTTCATCCAGGAGGTAGGCAGTGGCCGCATTACCCAGGTGAACAGAGCCATGTGCGAGATGTTCGGATGGACAGCGGCGGAGGCTGCAGGCTTGACCGTTGGTGAGATAAGCCAGGGGGACCCTCCCTATTCCATCGACGAGGCCAGGCAGTACATGAAGCTGGCGGAGCGGGGCGAACCCCAACTCTTCGAATGGTGGGCCAGGCGCCGGGACGGTTCGGTCTTCTGGACCGAGGTGAGCATGAGGCGGGCGAGGATCGGGAGCGGCGATGCCTTGATCGTCCTGGTCCGGGACATTTCGGAGCGCAAAGCTGCGGAAGAAGAAAAGAAGACCCTCCTGGAGCAGCTCAACCAGTCCCAGAAGATGGAGTCGGTTGGGCGTCTGGCGGGGGGGATAGCCCATGACTTCAACAACCTGCTGACTCCCATTATCGGTTTTGCGGAACTGGCGGTAAAGGAGGTCCCGGAACAGGCCGATACCCGGGTGAAGATCGACCGGATCATTCAGGCGGCGATGCGGGCCAAGGATCTGGTCCGGCAGCTCTTAAGCTTCAGTCGCCACCAGGTTCTCCACATGCAGGCGATCGACCTCAACGGGGTCGTTTCATCCTTCTACGATATTCTCCGCAGAACAGTAAGCGAGCGGATCGAAATCCGCCTGCATCTGGCCCCCGGCCTTGGCGGCGTCCGCGCGGACAGGACAAACATGGAACAGGTCCTGATGAACCTGCTGGTAAATGCACAGGATGCCATAGAAGGAACCGGCACCGTTACCATCGAGACGGCGGAGGTCATGCTCGACGAGGAATATACGCGCTTCCATGCCGAAACGGCCCCTGGGCGATATGTTCTCCTTGCCGTGACCGATACCGGAGGCGGTATTGCAAAAGGTGACCTGTCGCACATCTTCGAGCCCTTTTTTACTACCAAAACGAGCGCCAAAGGCTCGGGACTGGGTCTGGCGACGGTGTACGGCATTGTCAAACAGCATGGTGGGAGTATCTGGGTCTACTCGGAAGAGGGACAGGGGACGGTTTTCAAGATGTACTTCCCTGTTGCCGAGGCTGCTTCTGCCTCGACCGAACGGGCGGCGCCTCAACGGGTCGCCAGTGGCAAGGCCGGAGGAATTGTACTGCTGGTGGAGGATGACGAACTGGTGCGGACCATGGTAAAGGAGGTTCTCCTCGGAGTCGGTTACAAGGTGCTCGAAGCCGGGCATCCACGCCAGGCGTTGCTGTTGGCCGAGGGGCGGCAGATCGATCTGCTGCTGACCGATGTCATCATGCCGGAAATGGCCGGGCCGGAGCTGCACAAAAGGCTTCTTGCGGTGCATCCGGGACTGAAGGCAATCTTCATGTCGGGTTATACGGACAGCGTGGTGCAACTGGGGAACGGGATAGAGCTGGCGAATTTCGTCCAGAAACCTTTCACCGTTCAGGATATCGTCGATAGGGTAGCCGCCGCAATGGCAGGAGAGACATGGCAATTCAGCCGAAAAGGCGATTCTCCTGCTCCTGGACGCGGATGAAGGTGGTGCGCTTGGTCAACTCCCGCAACGATTCCGCTCCCACATACGTACAGGCGGAGCGGACACCGCCGAGAATGTCCCTGACCGTTTCGGCGATAGGCCCGCGGTAGGGGACCTCGACCGTTTTGCCTTCGGACGCGCGATATGCCGCGACGCCGCCGGCATGGCGAGCCATGGCGGTTTTCGAGCTCATGCCGTAGAAAAGCTTGAACTGCTGGCCGTTCCGTTCCACCAGCTGACCGCCGCTTTCGTCGTGCCCGGCGAACATGCCGCCAAGCATGACGAAATCCGCACCACCGCCGAAGGCCTTAGCCACATCTCCGGGGCAGGTGCAGCCGCCGTCGGAGACGATGCGGCCACCCAGGCCATGGGCGGCGTCGGCGCACTCGATGACAGCCGAAAGCTGTGGATAGCCGACCCCTGCCTTGGTCCGGGTGGTGCAGGCCGAACCGGGGCCGATACCAACTTTGACTAGGTCGGCACCGGAGAGGAGAAGCTCTTCCACCATCTCGCCGGTGACCACATTGCCGGCGACAATGGTCTTGTCCGGATAGGCCTCCCTGACACGGCTGACGAAGGCAACAAAGCTTTCGGCGTAGCCATTGGCCACGTCGATGCAGATGAACTGAAGCTGGGGATGATTGCCTGCGATGCGGGAAAGCTTGCCGAAGTCGTCGTCGGAGGTGCCGGTACAGACCATGATCCTTGCGTAGATGCCACTGTCCCGGTCCTTGAGAAAGGTTTGCCAATCGGCAGGGGTGTAATGCTTGTGGATGGCAGTGAGCAGGCCGTGTTCGGCCAGCACCGCGGCCACCTCGAAGGTGCCGATGGTATCCATGTTGGCGGCGATGATCGGCACTCCGGCCCATTGCCTCTTGCTGTGGAGAAAGGTAAAGGTTCGCTCCAGCTTTACCTGGGCCCGGCTTTTCAGGTTCGATCGCTTCGGCCGGATCAGCACATCCTTGAAGCCCAGTTTCAGGTCCGTCTCCACCCGCATTGCCAACCTCCCGGCTTATCGAAATTGCTGCGAAAATTATACAGTACCCATTGTACCTCATGATGCTGCATAATCACGTGCATTTGTTGTGTGGGAGGTCAGGCTGGATGAAGAGTAAGCCATTCCGGCCAGGCTCAAGGCACCCAAATCCCCGGGTATTTGCCGACCGGGCGGTGTTGGGATTCCTGAGTGAATAGCAACTCCGGGTACTGCTCGTTCACCAGCGATCCCTGCACCAGCCCTTGGGCGCTACTTCATTGCCAGGGGGCTGCTGACGGAGGATCTGCTGCGCCGCTCCATATGGGAATGCGCGGCGCGCAACGAGCTGGTGAGAAAGAAGCGGGTAATTTGGTATATAAATACCTGATTTAATAAAACAAAGGTTTAAATAAAGCAAAGTCTCCTTTACCCTCTCCCGTGCTTGTGTTAGGATGCCTTACCGTCTATTGCAGGCTCCAGGAGGGGCAATGCCCGACCAGCAAACCCGTCGTCAGCGGTGGATTATCTTCGCCGTGCTGGCACTCATGTACATCCTAGTCTATTTCTATCGCGTGTCCCTGGCGGTGGTTGCCGGCGACATCTCCCGCGAGCTCAGGCTGACGCCGCCGCAGCTCGGCTCCCTTTCCGGTATCCTCTTCTATGTCTATGCCGTTGCCCAGATTCCTTTAGGTCCCATGATCGATCGCCTCGGCAGCCGGCTGGTCATCAGCGGCTGCGGCGTGCTCACCGCCATCGGCGGCATCCTCTTCTCCCAGGCGGGGAGCCTGTCCAGCGCCATGGCGGCCCGGGTGCTCATCGGTATCGGCACCGCCTCCGTGCTCATGGCGACCTTTACCATCTTCAGCCATTGGTTCGACAAGCAGGAATTCGGCCGTGTTTCCGGTTTCATGGTCGCCGTCGGCAATCTGGGCAATCTGTCGGCAACGGCTCCCCTGGCACTGGCAGTGGCTGCCTTAGGCTGGCGTAACTCCTTCCTTGCCATCGGCATTGCCCAAGCCCTGGTAACAGTGCTGGTTTTCCTCATGGCCAAGGACCGGCCAGCCAAATCAGCCGCCGTCTCCGATCAGGGTGAGACCAGGCCCATGGGGCTCATGGCAGCGTGGCACCGGATCTTCACCAGCGGCGATTTTTGGCTCCTGGGGATCGTCTCTTTCTTCTGGTACGGCAACTATCTTGCACTGCAGGGTTTGTGGGGGGGGCCGTATCTGATGGAGGTGATGGGCCTTTCCCGCGCTACCACCGGACAGATGCTGATGTTCACCTCCCTGGGCTTCATCTGTGGCAGCATGATCACGGATACCATAGCGCGCAAGGTCCTCCACTCCTACAAGAAGACATTGCTGGTGGGGCAGGGGGCACTGCTGGTGTTCATGTGCGGATTTTTCGGCCTTGCCGAATGCCTGCCGTTGCCGGCTCTGGCGGTGCTCTTCTATGCCATCGGCCTGGCGGTGTCTAGCGGGGTGATGATTTATCCCATCATCCGCTCCATGTTCCCGGTGACCATCGTCGGCACGGCGCTCACATCATTGAATTTCTTCGTTCTAATGGGGGCGGCAATCACGCAGCATGTGATGGGGCTGATTATCGGGGTGATGAAAAGGGGGATGGGAGGAATGCCTCAGGCATTCCATGGGGCGTTCATCTTTCCTGTGGCGGGGCTGGCCGTGGCCATCGTGCTCTTTTCCTTTGCACGGGATTACTTCGACAGAACCTGACCGGAGCGGAGCGGGTCGAAGAGATATTCCAGGCCGTTGACCTTGATCTCATAGATGGTCCGCAGCTGATCTCCCAGTTTCCCCTCGGGAAATCCCTGCCCGGCAAACCAGACCACGTAAGGCTCGGGAAGGTCAATGAGCCGCACCCCCTGGTACTTGCCGAAAGGCATGCGGGTTTCGGACAGTTCCAGGAGGAGATGGGAATTCGTTGGGACGGTCCCGGTCATTGCAACTCCTCCAGTGCCGCCATGAAGGCACCGATGTTTCTCGCCTTTCGCAGCCGCTTGATCGGTTTTTCCAGGTGCGCCTCGTCCACGAAATGGAAGACCTCCTTTATCTTGGCCAGCACCTGCGCCTCTCCGCAGAATACCTTTCCATAGCGCACCAGCAATTCCCGCAGGTATCCCTGCAGCATTGCCTTCCGCTCGTCCTGGTCGGGCTCCCTAATATCGTGCTGCCGCAATCTCCTGAAAAGGAATGGGTCGGCGATGGCACCCCTGCCGAGCATCAGTCCGGCTGCACCGGTCTCATCTAGGATCTGCAATCCTGCCGCAGCCGTGCGGATATCGCCGTTGGCAATAATCGGTACTGCCGTTTCCCGGACGACCTGCGCGGTAATGGCATGGTCAGCCGCTCCGGTGTAATGCTGCTGCACGGTCCGCGGATGAAGGACAATAAAATCCACCGCTGCCGATTCAAAGAGGGGGAGCAGGCGGAATATCTCCCCCGGGTCGTCGTACCCTGCCCGGACCTTGACGGAAAAGGTGCCGGTAATGGTCCGGCGCAGTTCGGGTATTAGCTCTGCCAGCATCTCCGGATGCCGGAGCAGACCGCCGCCGGTGGGACCCGAGGTCATCCGCCCATAGGGGCAGCCCATGTTCAGATTGATATGAACAGTCCCTGCTGCCTGGGCTGCCTCGGCAGCAGCAACCAGCGCCTCGGTGCCGTGGCCGATCAGCTGCACCACCAGTGGGACGTTCTTTTCCTCGGGGGCCATTTCCTTCAGGTCGCCGGCAGCGATGCGCCGGACCGGAGCCGCGGCATTGACCCTGACGAATTCGGTAAAAACCGCGTCGGGGCGGACCCAGTCGATGAACAGGGAGCGCATGGCCCGGTTCGTCACCCCCTGCATGAGGGCAAGAAGCAGCGGTCGCTTCCCCGGCTGCCAGGGCAGAGGCCGCTTGTTTCCGGTGCCGTCAGAGGATCTGGACGAGCTCGAATTCATAGGTCAGATCTTCGCCAGCCAGTGGATGGTTGGCATCGAGCAGCACCGCGTCGTCGGAGACCTCGACGACCGTCACTTCCAGCACTTCGTCATCGTCGCCGGTAAATTCCAGCTCCTGCCCCACCTGGGGGGTGATTTCGGGCGGTATTTGATCACGACCGATGCTGAAAACCTTCTCTTCGTCATATTCGCCGAATGCATCTGCTGCAGAAATGGTGATCTTTTTCCGCTCCCCGGGAGCCATGCCGACCAGTGCCTCCTCGATCTGGGGAAAGAATTCCTCCTCGCCGATGACAAGTTCCATCGGTCCTGCGTCGCAACCACAGCCGTCATCTTCGCAGCCGCAATCGTGTGCATGGTCGTGGCTCTCGTAGGTGGTGTCGATGACCGTACCATCTTCCAGGGTGCCGGCGAAATTGATCACCACTTTGTCTCCCTTTTTTGCCGATGCCATATCAATCCTTCCTTATCCTGTTTTTTATTTTCTGTTTGTCGAGCAGGGATAGACTCTACGGGTTGCGTAGCCATAAATCCAGCAAAATCTTCACGGCTGTAGGGGCGGAATGGGGTAAAAAAACTTAATATTACCCCCTAGGTGCCGATAAAACTAAGAAGAACTGCAATGCCGCCTATGGGGCAGGTAGAACATTTCAGGGCAGGGGATGAGGATGTCGGAACTGCAATTGCATGAGAGAATAGAAGTTGCCCTGAAGATGAAGATAACCTGGCCCGGTAAGGGGACGGTCTTCGGCACCACCAGATATGTCAGTGACGACGAGACCCTGCTTGTTGCCGATTTTGAAGAGGTGCCTGCCCCGGGAACAGAGATGCTGCTGCAACTGGACTGCACAGTGCTTGGCCGAGAGGCGCCGGTGGTCAAGGCGACGGTGCTGCGAGCTGAAAGGTGGGAAATAGTCTTTCGCCTGCCCGTGGAGAATGCGGACTGACTGGTAATTTACAGTGAGGGACGAAGATTGTCATTCGTCAGCCTGAAAACGAAGATGTCCGTTGCGGTCTCGTTGCTGGTGATCGCCCTTGTGGGTGCGCTGGCTTTTTCCCTGTTCTCCTTTTTCGAGCGCGAGACGAAAAAGTCCATTGTCCAACACCTCATCGTTCTTGTTTCGGAAATTGCCAGTGATATAGACGACAAGGTCGAGGGTTCCCGCAACTCCCTTATTGCCGTTTCCAGGGGTATTCCTCCCGCAGTCATCAAAGACCCGGGTAAGGCGCAGAAATTCCTCGATGATCGCCCGGGCACCCATTCCCTTTTCGATAATGGGCTGTTTCTCTTCTCGGCCGATGGGAAGATCATAGCCGAAAGCCCCTACCTGCCCGGCCGCAGAGGGCGCGACATCTCCTTTCGCGACTACTACAAAAAGACGGTGGCAAGCGGGAAACCGCAGATTTCCGATCCTTACATTTCAACCCACAATCCGGGTAAACCGGCCATCATCATAACCGTTCCCCTATTCGATGACTACGGCCGCCTGCAAGCCATCTTTGCCGGCAGTCTCGACCTGACCAGAGACAATTTCCTCGGCAAGTTTTCCCGCATCAGGCTGGGGCAGACCGGTTACCTTTTCCTCTTTACCACTGACGGCAGCTTTGTCATGCACCCGGACGAATCAAGAATCATGAAGCCGTTTAGTCTGGCGGGACACGACTTTTTCGAACGTGCTGCCAAAGCCGTAGAAGGCACAGAGGAAAGAGAAAATTCAAGAGGGGTGCGGGTTCTTACCACCTATAAGCGTCTGCGTACTGCAAACTGGGTGCTTGGCGCGAATTATCCACTCAAGGAAGCCTATGCCCCCGTGGAGCAAGCGAAATTCTATACGGCTGTAGCCGCTTTTTTCTGTGTCATGCTTTCGATCCTGTTCGTCTGGCTGGGGATGAGGTATCTGACCCTGCCGCTCTTGAATATGGCCGCACAAATAAGGACCTTGAACGGAGAGCCGGACAGCCGATTTCATGTGGAAATACAATCGGAGGACGAGATCGCGGAACTGGGACGGGCGTTCAACGATCTGCTGTGCCGCGTGGAGAACGAAAAGGAAGCCTTACGTGACGCTGTACTCATTGCCAGAAATGAACGGGCCAAATCCGAGGCGATTGTTGCTGCCATGGGTGACGGCATAAGCATGGTCGGTACCGACTACACGGTGCTGTACCAGAATCAGGTACACCAGAACCAGTTCGGCGGTGATTTTACCGGCAGTCACTGTTACCGGGGATTTCAGGGGAAAGAGGCTGTCTGCAGCGGCTGTCCGGTGGCGGAGTGTTTTGACGACGGAGAGGTCCATACGGCCGAACGGCTTCTGGAAAGGAACGGGGAGACGCTCCACCTGGAAGTAACAGCCTCCCCCCTTCGCGACTACAATGGGACCATCATCGCCGGTATCGAGGTGGTGCGCGATATATCCGGGAGAAAGAAGATGGAGCTGGCCATAGAGCAGATGGCCTTCCACGATGCTTTGACCGGCCTTCCCAACAGGCGCCTGTTCAACGAACGGCTGGCCCAGGCCATTGCCCATGCCCAGCGGAACGGCCAACTCCTTGCAGTCGTGTTTCTAGATTTGGACCGTTTCAAGGAGATCAACGACAGCCTCGGTCATTCAATCGGAGACCAGCTGCTGCAGGAGGTTGCGGCACGGCTCAAGAATTGCTGCAGAAGGGCTGAGGATACCATTGCCCGCCAGGGGGGGGATGAGTTTCTTCTCTTCCTTTCCGAAATAAAAGACGCGGATGATGCCGTGCGGCTCGCTACGGCACTTCTGCCGGAGATGACGAAGCCTTTCATCATCTCCGGCTATGAACTTTTTGTCAGCGCCAGCATCGGCATCAGCATTTACCCCCATGACGGCGGCGATGTGGACACTTTGGCACGAAATGCCGATACGGCCATGTACCGGGCGAAACAGCAGGGGCGGAACAACTACAACCTCTACAACCCTTCCATGGGGGAAAAGAACCGACAACGGCTGGCTGTGGAGACAAGCCTGCGGCGGGCTCTGGCGAATGACGAGCTGGTGCTCCATTATCAGCCACAGGTGCAGGTGCAGACCGGCTGCATAACCGGCATCGAGGCCCTTGTCCGCTGGAATCATCCCGAACGCGGAATGCTCCTGCCCGCCTCCTTCATTCCCCAGGCAGAGGAAACGAGGCTGATCTTCGAACTGGGTGAGTGGGTCTTGGAACGGGCATGCGCTCAAAATAAAGCGTGGCAGGATGCCGGTTATCCCCCCGTGAAGATTTCTGTAAATTACTCCCAGAGACAGCTGCGACAGCATGATTTCGTCGAGAAGTTCGCCAGGGTCCTGGATCGTACCGGCCTGGAGGCAAACTGGCTTGAGCTGGAGGTCCGGGAATCGGTGCTGATCGAGGGGATGGTGGAGAATATCCAGGTGCTTTCCGCCCTGCGGGAATTGGGGGTGCGGGTTGCCATCGATAATTTCGGCACCGGATATTCATGCTTTAAACATTTGGGGGATTTACCACTGGATGCATTGAAGATCGATCTTTCTTTTGTGTCCGAAATTGCGGCCAGCGAGGCGAGCAAAGCCATTGTCCGCTCAGTTGTGGGCCTGGCCCATGGGCTGCATCTGTCGGTGATCGCGCACGGGGTGGAAACAGAAGAGCAGATGCAGATGCTCCATTCGCTCGGCTACCTGGAGATGCAGGGGAATTATTTCAGCGCTCCTGTCACCGCAGATAAAGCCGGGGCGCTGCTTGCAGGTGAAAAAACTCTGATCGAGCCGCTCAAGCAACCGGGCCGGTGAATCCCCGGCCTTGTCTTATGCCTGTCAGCCGGTACAATTGAAGAAAATTTTTTTGATCGGAGGGTTCACCATGGTTATGGAGAGAAACAACGTGGTAACGTTCAAGGGAAAACCGGTAACGTTGCTCGGCCCCGAACTGCATGTGGGGGATAGGGCTCCTGATTTTACCGTCGTCGATAATGGCCTCTCGCCTGTTACCCTGGCCACCTACAGCGGGAAGGTAAAGGTGATCAGTGCCGTGCCTTCCCTGGATACTCCGGTATGCGAGATGGAGACGCGACGCTTCAATCAGGAGGCGGCAACATTGCCGGACAAGGTGGTGGTTCTCACAATCAGTCTCGATCTCCCTTTTGCCCAGAAACGCTGGTGCGGGGCGGCCAATATCGACCGGGTCATCACCCTCTCCGATTACCAGGAGCGCTCCTTCGGCCTGGCTTACGGGGTGCTGATCAAGGAACTGAAATTGCTTTCCAGATCCATCTTCGTCATCGACCGGACAGACATCATCCGTTACATCCAGCACGTGCCGGAGGTGACCCGGGAACCGGACTATGGGGCGGTGATGGATGCGGTGAAAAACCTGAATCAACCTGAATCGGTGTCGTCGTCGGCGTAATGGTCGATGTAGATCTTCTTGTCGATGCGGTCCAGGCCGTGGGCCACCAGGCGCAGTCCCAGCATTACCAGGTACAGACCGGTAAAGACCCCCGGCGCATTGCGGAACAGGAGCAGCATCGTGCCGAGGCAGATGTAGCATATCCCCAGTCTCTGGCATTTCTGCTGTTTTTCTTTCCCTTTGCGCGAAACGGTAAAGCCGTAGAACTGGTAACACATGACGGCAAAAACGATGATCGCCAGATACTCGAAAAACGTGGCCA
The DNA here is from genome assembly GCF_022808985.1 of Geotalea sp. SG265. Taxonomy (GTDB): domain Bacteria; phylum Desulfobacterota; class Desulfuromonadia; order Geobacterales; family Geobacteraceae; genus Geotalea. The sequence goes on from NZ_JAKZFT010000005.1 coordinate 125,789, forward strand.
TGGCCATCCCTCCTGAAGAACTACATATTCATAAAACCATATAATATAATCTATACACCTTTTTTGGCGAAGCGCAGCAAAATAGTTATGGGCGCCACTGAGGTGCGGTGGCGAAATTGATGCATAGCGGCCGAAAACTTGCTATAGTGCCATGGCAGCAATTTTCAAGGAGACGGACGGAGATGGATGTAACCCTGAACGAAACGGAGGTCCGCGTTCTCGGCGCCCTCATGGAGAAGGAGCTGACGACGCCAGAATATTACCCCTTGAGCCTGAATGCACTGACTAATGCCTGTAACCAGAAATCAAATCGCGATCCGGTCCTGAGCCTGGATGAAGCGGAGGTGGTCAGGGCACTGGACGGCTTGAGGTTCAAGCAGCTGGCCCTGTTGTCGGGCGAAGGTGGGAGGGTGCCCAAATACCGCCACACCCTGGTGGAAAAACTGCGCCTGGACCCTCCGGAGCTGGCGATCCTGGCGGAGCTCCTGTTGCGCGGCCCGCAGACAGTGGGGGAGCTGCGGACCAGGGGTGAACGGATGCATCCCTTTCCCGATATCCCGGCCGTTGAGTCGGCCCTGGAAGAGTTGATGTCGATGAATCCAACCCTGGTGGTACGACTGCCGCGCCAGCCGGGGAGGAAGGATTGCCGCTATGCCCACCTCCTGGCCGGTGAACCTGCTTCTGCACCGGAACAACCGGCCCCGCCGGAAGCGGCCCGACTGAGAGTGCAGGCGGAAAACGAGCGCGTGGCCCGGCTTGAGGAGGAGGTTGCCGGACTGCGGGGCGAGGTGGCTGAGCTGCGCCGCCTGGTGGAAGAATTCAAGGCCCAGTTCGAGTAGAAAATGGACAGTGGAACCTGTGCGAACCAAATAAGCTTCTTCGACACTGTCGAATCGACCCTTGCCCTGCGGGAACCGGAGATGCTGCCCGCCGACCGCCGGGTCAAGGCTTCAGTGGCGCTGATCCTCCGGGAAGGGGAGATTGGCCCGGAGATGCTCTTCATCGAGCGGGCCAGGCACAAGGGGGACCCCTGGTCGGGTGATCTGGGTTTTCCGGGGGGGAAGGTTGAGGTCAGCGATGGCGATGCATATTCAGCCGCCATGCGCGAAACCGTGGAGGAGATCGGTCTGGACCTGTCAGCGGCGCGATTTCTCGGATGCCTTGCCGAGATTGCCGGTGCCACGCTGCCGGTCCGGGTGACCTGTTTTGTCTTTGCCTTGGAACAGACTCCCCAGTTGACGCTCAATGGGGAGGTTCAGGACGTATTCTGGGTTTCGCTTGCCGATCTCCGGGACCTGAACCGCCATATCCTCACACCGGTGAGCGTAAAAGGGGAACTGGTTCATTTCCCGGCCGTCATTGTGCCCTTATCGGGTAAACCACCCCTGTGGGGGCTCACCTACCGCATGGTGAAGCGGTTTTTCGAGCTGGTGCCCGATATGGGGGGGTAGCGGACGGAGCTTCCGGCTCCACCAGATCAATGGGATCGGCGGCATTTATTGATAAAGAGAGGAGATTCCTGCGTGATACCTGACAAGGAAGAGCTGGCACTGACAATCGATATGGCGGAATGGGGATGGTTGCGGGCCCACCTGGAGCGGGACGGGTTGATTCTGATTGCTGCGGACATGGACCTGGCCGAAGCGGGATGGCGGATAGCCACCGATGATGCCGATACTGTCGGCGGCTGGATTGCATCGGGCAAGATCGGCAAACCTTCGGCGGCGCAGATTGCCGCATGGGATGGCGACAAGGGAAGACAGTTCCAGATGCTGATCGTCAGCCCCTACATCCTTATTCAGGACAAGGCGCTGCACATCCAGTAAGGGAGGGCAAAACCATGGCTGACGACAAATCAGTATCCTGTTCCAAATGCAGCGCCGTCTGGCAGAAGAGCGGCGCCACCAACTGCTGGAGCGGCAGTTCCGAGACCGCCCCGCCCAAACCGGGTAACTGCCCGTCACAGGCATATGGCGATGTCATCGCTGCCGCATTCACCGAATATGGGGGGGAGAGCGAAGATGCCAGACTTGCCCGGGTGGCGGCCCGGGTGGAGGGGCTCTGCTATCAGCCGGTACCGGGGAGCGATGCGGTCAACGCCCGCTGGACCCGGGTTGAGGATACCATTGCTTTTGCCAGGCTGATGGGTTACAGGAAGATCGGCATTGCCACCTGCATCGGGCTTCTGGACGAAACGGAGCGGCTGGTGACCATCCTCAAGGCCCAGGGACTGGAACCGCAGAGCGTCTGCTGCAAGGCAGGGAGCATCGACAAAAAGGAACTGGGCCTCAGTGAGAGCGACAAGGTCCGTCCCGGCACCTTTGAGCCCGCCTGCAATCCCATCGCCCAGGCGGAAATCTGCAATCGCCTGGGCTGCGAGATGAACATCATCGTCGGTCTCTGTATCGGCCACGACATGCTCTTCAGCAAATACTCCAAAGTGCCGGTGACGACCCTGGTGGTGAAGGACCGGGTCACGGGCCACAACCCGGCGGCAGCCCTCTATGGCCAGAATTTCTATTACAAGCGGCTGCAGAAACAGCTGGTCTTGCCGGACGATAAGTAGCGCCTATCCTGCCAGCGGGTAGCTCTCTAATATTGTGTGGATTGCTCCGGCACTGGTGAGGGTGCTGGCGTAGAGGTGAAATTCGCTGACGTCGAATGACTCGGTGGCGAACTCCATTTCCCGCTCTTCAAGGGCCAGCACCAAGCGGGCCGGGGTTTCCTTCAGCCGGGCAATGGTGATGTGGGGGGAGAACTGCCGCTCATCTGGTGGGATGCCTGCTTCCATCAAGCAAAGTTCCACCTGTTGCTGGAGGGCAAGCAGCTGCTCGCATGCCGTCAATCCCACCCAGAGTACCCGCGGATGCTTCCCTGGCGGGAAATGGCCGATGCCGCTGAGGGCAAGGGAAAAGGATGGTCCAGTCACCCCTTGCAGCGCGGTCCGTATAGCCCGCATGGTCAAATCGTCGGCGGCACCGATGAAGCGCAACGTCAGGTGCAGTTGCTCCATTGCTACCCAGCGGGCTCCAGGCAGTGCACATGCCAGATCGACTATCGATTTCCTTACCGGTTCGGGTAAATCGATGGCCACAAAGAGCCTGTTCATGGTTATTCCCCTTCCGCTGCAACGATCTGTCTGGCCTGCTGCAGATCGACCAGGTAGCGCCCCCCCTCGTCACGGATGGTCGTGCCCATGGCGCTGGATATGGTGCGCAGCCGCCGGATGACATCGTTCCCTTTCTTCCCCTTCAATATGGCCGGCTGAAACTTCACTTCCCGATTAAGGACATTGATGGGGATCAGCTCTGCCTCTGCAACCCCCTTGTCCAGAGTGATCCGGGCGATGACGCTCCGATCCGAGTTCCTGCTCATACTGCCGAAGGCGAAGTTGCCGAGGCTGTAAAAGATCAGGGCATTTTTGTAGCTTTCAATACCCTGCAGCACGTGGGGATGGTGGCCGATAACCAGGTTGGCTCCTGCATCGACTGCCTTTCGCGCAGTTGATATCTGATATCGTTGCGGCATGGCTGCTCCTTCTTTCCCCCAGTGAAAGGAAACGACGACATAGTCTGCAGCGGCCTTTGCCCTGGAAATATCCCTCTCGAAAAAGGGGGGGTAGCCGGGGGCGGTGCCGGCGCGCCTGCTGCGGGCGAAAAATTCTTCCGGGTAGGTGAGGGAATAGGAAAGAAAAGCGACTGTACTGCCGTTGCAGCTGACGATGGCTTCCCGACGGGCGTCGGCCAACGATTTTCCGGCTCCACTGTGCTTGATCCCTAGGTTGTCCAGATGGTTGATGGTTTCCAGCAATCCGGTCTCGCCGTAATCGAGCATATGGTTATTGGCCATGGACAGAACATTGAAACCGGCTCTTTTTAAGGCTGCTGCAGCCATCGGCGCCGCTTTGAACCGGAATCTCTTGTTTCTGAATTCCCTTCCGCCTGAGGCAATGGGGGTTTCCAGATTTCCCACGGTCAGATCGCCCGTTTTGAGCACCGAAGCAGTGGCGGCAAAGGGGTGATCATAGCCGAGGCGCTCCAGAACAGCACTCCCCTTTCCAGCGAGCATGATGTCGCCAACGGCGTTGATGACCAATTTGTCTGCCATGGCAATGGAAGGCATGCCGATAGTTGCGACCAGGAGGAGAAAAAGACGTACAGGTTTCATGGAAGCTTTTCTCGTTAATGGATTTTTTCTATAAAAGTATTGACTGTTTATTGATCAAATGCTACAAAATATAGCTTCGTTTATTCGATTGTAAAGGCCTTTGCCCATGTTGGACGTCAAATATATTCGCGAACACCTGGAGCTGGTGGAAACTCGCCTGAAAACCCGCGGTACGGGTATCGACCTGGAGCGGTTCCGGCAGCTGGATTCCCAGAGGCGCGAGCTTCTGCAGCAGACCGAGACTCTCAAGGCTTTACGCAACAAGGTTTCCGAAGAGATCAGCCGGATCAAGGACAAAAGCCAGGCCCAGGATCGCATTACCGAGATGCGTGAGGTGTCACAGCGGATCAAAGGGATGGATGAAGAGCTGAAGGGGGTGGAAGAGACCCTGGAGCACTTCCTCCTCACTGTGCCGAACGTGCCCTCCCCGGCAACACCTGTCGGTGCTTCGGAAGCGGACAACGTGGAGATCAGGGTCTGGGGGGAAAAGCCCCGGATGGATTTTACGCCGAAGCCCCATTGGGAGATCGGTGAAGCACTGGATATCCTGGATTTCGAACGGGGTGCCAAGCTGACGGGTGCGCGTTTTACCCTATACAAGGGGCTGGGCGCACGCCTGGAGCGTGCACTGATCAATTTCATGCTCGATCTTCACACGGGGCGCCACAATTATCTTGAAATGCTTCCGCCCTTTATGGTAAACAGGGAAAGCATGACCGGGACAGGCCAGCTGCCGAAGTTCGAGGAGGACCTCTTTCATTTGGGAGAGGTTGATTATTTTCTGATCCCGACAGCGGAAGTGCCGGTAACCAACATTCACCGCGGCGAGATACTTAAGGGCTCGGACCTGCCGCTCTGCTACACTGCGTACACCCCCTGCTTCCGCAAGGAGGCCGGCTCGTACGGCAAGGATACCAGAGGACTGATCCGCCAGCACCAATTCAACAAGGTGGAGTTGGTCAAGTTCGTTCATCCCGATCATTCCTACGCCGAGCTGGACAAACTTCTGGACAACGCTGAAGAGGTATTGCGGCTGCTGAAGCTACCCTATCGGGTGGTCGATCTCTGCACCGGCGATATCGGTTTCTCGGCTGCCCGGACATTCGATATTGAGGTATGGCTGCCGGGACAGGACTGCTACCGCGAGATATCTTCCTGCAGCAATTTTGAAGATTTTCAGGCGCGACGAGCCTCCATACGCTTCCGGGAGGATGAAAAAGCCAAGCCGGAATTCGTCCACACCCTCAACGGTTCCGGGCTGGCAGTGGGCAGAACGGTTGTGGCCATTCTGGAGAACTACCAGCAGGCTGATGGTTCCGTGGTAATACCGGAGGCGCTCAGGCCATACATGGGCGGTGCCGAAAAGATAGGTTAGCTTTCCGGAGGAATGGCCGAGTGGTTGAAGGCGGCGGTCTTGAAAACCGTTGAACGAAAGTTCCGTGGGTTCGAATCCTACTTCCTCCGCCAGCAAAACAGGTTCTAAGTTCGGGAGTCCTAAGTATCCCTGTTAAAGCAAAAAACTTGGAACATCGAACATAAAACGTAGAACCGATTTTAAGGAGAGATGGCCGAGTAGGTCGAAGGCGCTCGCCTGCTAAGCGAGTATACTGGGAAACCGGTATCGAGGGTTCGAATCCCTCTCTCTCCGCCACTTATCAGTGGGATGCTTGATGCTTCGATTGGAGGTTATGTGAATACAGTACTGAAATCGGTAATTTTTACCCTCATGGCAATAGTCGCTTTGGTCGGCTGTTCCAAACAAGAGGAAAAAAAGCCTGGCGAAACGGCAGCCCCGCAAGGGCAGGTGACAAAAAAACAAACAACGGTAGTTGTTCCGAACAGTGTCAAGGGCAAGTGGAAAGCGGTCAAAATAGCCGTTACGGATAAGACGACCAAGAAGGATACCGTTTATACCGTGAACATCGGTTCCGAGGTGACCCTTCCTGGTGGAAACCTGACTATCAAGGTGGATAACTTTCTGCCCCAGTTCGTCATGGAAGGGACGACGCTTACCTCCCAGTCTAACGAGCCGAAAAACCCGGCTGCACAAGTGCGTGTCATAGAAAACGGCAAGGAGATCTTCAAGGGATGGCTCTTTACCCTCTATCCGACGACCCACGCATTTCAGCACCCCCGTTACGGCTTTACCCTGCAGGATTTCGTCCCTGCAGGCTAGGATAATGCGCTCGTAGCTCAGCTGGATAGAGCACAAGACTACGAATCTTGGGGTCGGGAGTTCGAATCTCTCCGAGCGCGCCATACAAAAGGGCTGACAAATTTGTCAGCCCTTTTCTTTTAGCAACAATTAGCAACACAAACCGTAGCCTCATCTTCCGTAGCCATGAATTCTCTGGAAGGAGCCGGAATGAATCTGCTCTATGCTCTCGACCTTTTAGGCACTGCCGCTTTTGCGGCCTCTGGTGCCTTGGCCGGAGTGCGCCGCAATATGGATCTTTTCGGCGTCCTTGTCCTCGGCCTGGTGACTGCTACAGGAGGCGGCACCATCCGCGATCTCCTCCTGGGTGACACTCCTCCCTTCATCTTCAAGAACGAGACCTACCTCTATCTCTCACTCTGCATATCGCTCGCCGTCTTTCTCTTCCATCGCAGTCTCGACATGCTCCACCATCCCTTGCTGTATTTCGACGCGGTGGGGCTGGGCACATTCGTCGTCATCGGCACCAGCAAGGCCATTGCTTTCCACATGGAATTCATCGGCTGTGTCATGATGGGGGTCATGACCGCCATAGCAGGGGGCATGGTGCGCGACATGCTTTCGACTCACGTCCCGCTGGTTCTCCAAAAGGAAGTCTATGCTTCCGCCTGTGTGGTGGGCGGTGCACTGCTCTACCTGCTGCATTTTACGACGCTGCCGGACAATTACGCCTCAGTCATTGCTGCACTGGCTGTTATCCTGCTGCGTCTCCTCGCCATCCGCTACCACTGGTCTTTGCCGCGCGCCGCACACCATTAGGCTACGGACCCTCAATCCGCTTCGGGTCGGTACTCATGACCGGTCGATGCTGATATAGAAGGTCTGCTTTCCTCTCTTGAGCAAAAGCAGGACCGGTTCTCCCTTCTTGATCTTGTCCACTTCCGCCTGGTACTCAGCCAGGTTTTTTACCGGTTTGCGGTTGACTTCCCTGACCACGTCGCCCGGTTTGATTCCGGCATCTTCGGCAATACTCCCCTGTTCCACATCAACGACCACCACCCCAGTTTTTTCAGGCGTTTTCAACAGTTCCTTCAGTTTCGGCGTCATGTCTTCCAGCTTCATGCCGAAGCCTTGAAGTGGTGAGGAAGCCTTGGGTGTCGTCCGCTCCTCGGTGAGCTCCTCCACCTTCAACCTGAATTCGGTCTCCTTGCCGTTGCGGATGGCCGATCCCCTGATCTCCTTGCCGACCGGTGTCCCTGCCACTATACGGGACAGATCGTTAGCGGTTTTTATTTCCTTACCATCGAAGGAGGTGATGATGTCGCCACTTTTCAGCCCGGCTCGGTCTGCAGGGCTGCCAGCTATGACATCGGCGACAAGGGCACCTTTTGATTCTTTCAAGCCGAAGGCTTTCGCTATGGATGGACTGACGTTCTGGATGCTGACGCCGACCCAGCCACGGATCACCCGCCCTTTCTCTTTCAACTGGTCGACAACCGACGATGCCAGCGTGGAGGGCACCGCGAAACCGAGCCCCTGGCCACCGGAGACGATGATGGTGTTGATGCCGATGATTTCCCCGGTTAGGTTGACCAGGGGGCCACCGCTGTTGCCGGGGTTGATGGGGGCGTCGGTCTGGAGGAAATTGTCATAGGGGCCTGAACCGATGACCCGTGCCGTGCCGCTGATAATGCCGTGGGTGACGGTCTCCTCCAGGCCGAAGGGGTTGCCCACGGCGATGACCCAGTCGCCGACCCGCATCTTATCGGAATCGCCCAGGGAGATGACCGGCAGGTTTTCAAAGGGGGAGGCGATCTTGATGAGGGCCAGATCCGTTTTTGCATCCCTGCCAATAACCTTGGCCTTGAACTCCCGACCGTCGGAAAGCTTCACCTTTATTTCTTCCGCATTATCCACCACATGGTTGGTGGTCAGAATCAGGCCGTCCTTGTTTATGATGGAGCCGGACCCCAGGCTCTGTTGCTTCATTTCCCGATCGCCGTTTTCGCCGAAGTTGCGTCTGAAAAATTCCCCCAGGGGGCTGTCGTCATTAGGACCGAGAAACTGCTCCAGGGGATTGGCAGGCACTTTCACGGTCGAGGTGGTGCTGATATTGACTACCGCCGGTTTCACCTTTGCCGCAATATCGGCAAAAGAGGGCAGAGAGCTGTTTACCTCGGGTTTGTTCCTGCTCTCGCAACCTCCCTGGGAGGTGCTGAGCACGAGAATGGTCAGAACCAGAAAAGATACTCTGCGAATAACGGCCAGTCTGCATTTGAGCATGATCTGCCTCCAAAAGTTTTGAATACCGACCCCTTGCCAGTTTTAGCTGTTTACCGGGATATATCCACGGGGATGCCTTCTTTACGGTAGATGGCGACCTTCAGTTTCTGCAGGTCGATCCGCCCGAGAAGTCCCTCTTCATCGAGCAAAGCCAGTGCCTGGGCAAGGTAGTCGGTGCCCTCGGCTCGGTGTATCTCCGCGTATATTCTGCTTCCCCCGCTGCCGATCTTTACCGGCTGGCTGACGATGGTGACCTTGATTCCGACCGGTACCGCATCGTATAATTGCAGGATATCTTCTGGGTAAAGGCGGATGCACCCGTGGCTCACGCGTCTTCCCTGGCCCCATGGCCGATTGGTGCCATGGATCAGCAAATCTTTCACTGAAAGGCGCAAGGCGCGGGCTCCCAAGGGATTTTCCGGGCCAGGCGCAACCGTTTTCTCAAGTTCCGGCTTTTCACGGCGGATCGACGGTGGCACATGCCAGACCGGATCGATCAGCTTTTCCATTACCGAAAAAGAGCCAAGCGGCGTTTCCCGACCTGCTTCGCCGATGCCGACAGGAAAGGTCATGACCTTTCTGCGGGCTCCCGGCAGGAAGAGATAAAGTCTCATCTCCGCAAGATTGACGACAATTCCTTCCTGGATCGCCGACCGGGGAAGGATCCATGCGGACGGCAACACGATTGCGACGCCGGGAGGAGGGATGAACGGATCCACGCCAGGATTGGCATCGGCAATCTCGTTGAAACCCAGATTGAATGCGCGCGCAATTTCCACAAGGGACTCGCCGGGCAGCACCCGGTACAGATTGACAAGGCCGATACAGTTGCCGTCGTGGAAAAAAGTCCTGGCCGGTACAGTCCGGCAGAGCAGGATAGCCTCCATGATCGCGGCGAAGATGAGGATTCGGGCCACGGGGTTCATGGGGCATATCCAGGACTGTGGCCAGGGAGATATCCCGAGCTCGAAAAAAACAACGGGACATCCGCTAACCGATCTCCCGCCGTTTTCCCTTGCTTCCTGTTCTGAGCGGCCCGTTTATTTGCGTTGTTCGAGCTCAAAGGCTTTGACGGCGCGTGCACCGGCCTCTTCCGCCCGGGTTGCCGCGCTTTCCGCCCTGGTGGCAGCTGATTCGGAAGTTGCCGCAGCAGCCTCGGCACGGGCTGCAGAGTCCTGTGCCCCCTTTTCCGTATTGATGAGCGAAGTTTTGACTGCTTCCGCACCGTTACGTGCCGCTTCACTATTCCGCAACGACAGGGTCGTCTTCTGGTCCTGGTCGTTCAACTGTTTCTCCAGGGAGGTCACCTTTTGTTCCAGCTGGATGATCCGGTGCGATAGCGGCTGGATCTGCTCCGTAACCGACTTGTTCGTCGCACAACCGGCAAGGAAAAGAAACAGCAGGGGACCCAGGATGAATAGATTCGGGGGCATCGGAGCTTTCTCCTTTTGATTAATCATGGTTAATTTAATTGTACTCGGGGCAAAATCTAAGTCAAACAACCGCTACGGCAGGCGGAGGCCGACCCGGGCCAGGGGTTGCGAAAGGGCGGTTGTGGGATAGAATGGTGCGAATACGATGGAATCTGCAGTGCAGAGGAGGATGGCATGATAATAGGGATACCCAAGGAGATCAAACGGCATGAGTACCGGATCAGCCTTACCCCTGCCGGTGCAGCGGAACTGGTGCGGAGTGGCCACACCGTCCTGGTTGAGGGGGGGGCCGGTACCGGAAGTGGTTTCGACGATGGGGCATATCTGGAGGCAGGGGCGAAAATCTGCGGCAGGGAGGAGCTCTTCGAGCGCAGCGCTCTCATCGTCAAGGTAAAGGAACCGCTCCCAGAAGAATTTCCACTATTCCGCCATGAGCAGGTGCTCTTCACCTATCTGCACCTGGCCCCCAACGTTCCCCTGCTGCAATTCTTCCTGGAAAAGGAAATCATCGCCATCGGTTACGAGACCCTGGAAAAGGACGGGACGCTCCCTCTTTTGACCCCCATGAGCGAGGTTGCAGGGAGGATGGCGCCGCTGGTGGGGGCATTTTACCTGCACAAATCGGATGGTGGGACCGGCGTCCTGCCATGCGGCGTGCCGGGGGTGAAACCGGCACGGGCACTCATTTTGGGAGCCGGGGTCGTGGGAGCCAATGCCACCCGGATCTGCACCGGTCTCGGCATGGACACCACCGTCCTCAATCGTAGCGTGGAGCGCCTCCAGACCCTGGAGGAACTCTATGCCGGGAGGTTGAAGACGCTGGTGCTCAACGCCAGAGTCCTGGAGGAGGAGATCCGGAGTGCCGACCTGGTGATCGGTGCGGTGCTGGTGCCGGGGGGAAGAACGCCGCTTCTCATTTCGCGGGAGATGCTGCGGACTATGAAACGTGGTGCGGTGCTGGTGGACGTTTCCATCGACCAGGGGGGATGCGCGGCGACCAGCCACCCCACCACCCATGACGATCCCATATACTCCGAAGAAGGCGTCATTCACTACACCGTTGCCAATATGCCCGGCGCCTATCCCTGGACCTCGACCCTGGCCCTGACTAATGCAACGCTGCCCTATATCTGGAAACTGGCGCAGATGGGAATAGATGAAGCACTGAAGGCGGATGCAGCGCTTGCCGGGGCCGTAAACACCAGGGCCGGGGCGATCATTCATCCGGTTCTGGCAGCTGCGATGCAGCGATGACCCTTCTTCCCCCCGATCCTGCCGTCATCACCCCCAATGACAAAGAACATTCTCACGGTACAATGTAATAAATAAAAATTAATTTATTTGCCATTCTCATCCCTGTTGTTCCCTAATCCCTGAAACAAGCCTCTTACTGGGGTCCAGGCCATGTGGATCGTGCGACTGGCGCTCAGACGGCCCTACACGGTGGCCGTCATGGCGCTTCTCATGCTGGTGCTCGGCGTCCTGTCCATGAGCAGGATGGTAGTGGACATCTTTCCGGTGATCAATATTCCGGTGGTGGTCGTCGTCTGGAATTATCCGGGACTCTCGCCGGAAGACATGGAACGGCGCATCGTCCTCATAAGCGAGCGTGCCTACTCGACAACGGTCAACGGCATCTCCCGCATCGAATCCCAGTCCATCCCAGGAATCGGCCTCTTGAAGGTCTATTTTCAGCCGGGGACCGAGATTGGCGCTGCCATCTCCCAGATCTCGTCCGTTTCCAGCACTCTCCTCCGCATTGCCCCCCCCGGTACGCAACCCCCCACCATAATCCAGTTCAATGCCTCCAATGTGCCGGTGGCCCAGTTGACCATGTTCAGCAAGACCCTCCCCGAGGAAAAAATATTCGATTATGGCCTCAACTTCATTCGCGTCCGCCTCTTCACCATCCCGGGGCTGTCGACCCCGGCCCCCTTCGGTGGCAAGAACCGGCAGGTCATGATTGATATCGATCCCGGTGCCCTCTCTTCCCGTGGGTTGTCCCCGGCAGACGTGGTAACTGCCCTCCAGACCTCCAATGTCATCATCCCCGCCGGTACCGCCCGCATCGGCCGGCTGGACTATAACGTCCTCCTCAATTCAAGCCCACGGGCACTGGAGCAGTTCGAATCGATTCCAATCAAGGTGGTTGGCAATGCACCGGTCTACATTGGGGATGTGGCCAAGGTATCCGACAGCTACGCGGAACAGGTGAATATTGTCCACGTCAACGGCCGTCGTGCCGCCTACCTGGCCATTCTCAAGCATGCCGACGCCTCGACGCTGGCGGTGGTGGATGCCACCAGGGAGGCGCTGCCCGGCATCCGGGAGACGGCTCCCAAGGGGCTGGAGCTGAAGATCGACTTCGACCAGTCCCTCTTTGTCAGGGGTGCCATTGCCAACGTCGTTCGGGAGGCGGTGCTTGCTTCTGTTCTCGTTTCGCTGATGATCCTATTATTTCTCGGCAGCTGGCGCAGCATGATCGTCGTCTCGACCTCCATTCCCCTGGCCATTTTGACCGCATTTGTCGCGCTCAACCTGGCCGGGCAGAGCATCAACATCATGACGCTCGGCGGGGTGGCACTCGCCATAGGCATGCTGGTGGACGACGCCACCGTCGAGGTGGAAAACATTCACCGCAACCGCGCCCTGGGACTCCCCTTGACCCAGGCGGTGCTGACCAGCGCCCAGCAGATTGCCGTGCCGGCCATCGTTGCCACCATGGCCATCTGCATCGTCTTTTTTCCAGTGGTGCTCCTGACCGGTCCGGCCAAATATCTCTTTACCCCCTTGGCGTTTTCGGTTGTGGCGGCCATGCTCGCCTCTTACCTCCTTTCACGGACCCTGGTGCCGGTGCTGTCCCGGATGCTGATGGCGGCTGAGCACCATGGGGGAGAGGTGAGGTCGGGGCGATTGGCGGGAATGGGGCGGCGCTTCAATGACTTCCGCGACCGTCATTTCCGGCGTTTCAACGATGCTTACAGCAGCGCCCTGGCAACAGCCCTCCACCACCGCTGTTTTACCCTTCTCTCCGCCGCACTGCTCGGCTTGGTCAGTATCAGTCTCGTTTTCATCGTTGGCACCGATTTCTTTCCCACCGTCGATGCGGGCTTGATGAAGCTTCACTTCCGGGCCCCTTCCGGTACCAGAATCGAGGAGACGGAAAAGCTGGTGGCACGGGTGGAGGAGGAGATCCGGCGGCAGATTCCGAAAAAACAGATCGAGACCATCAACAACATGATCGGCGTGCCGACCTTTTACAATCTTGCCTTCGTCCAGACGGAAAACATCAGCGGCATGGACGCGGAAATCCTCATTTCCCTGAAGGAGGGGCATTCACCGACCGCTGTTTTCCGCCGGCGGCTCAGGGAGGTGTTGCCGGTGAAATTCCCCGGCTGCTCCTTTTATTTTCAGTCGGCTGACATCGTCACCCAGGTGCTCAACTTCGGTCTGACCTCTCCCATCGATGTGCAGATAGAGGGGACCGATTTCGCCCGGTCCACCGATTATGCCCGCAAGATGGAGAATGCTCTGCGAGGGATTCCGGGTATTGCCGATGTGCACCTGAACCAGGTCCTTGATTACCCGGCGATCCAGGTGGATGTGGATCGCAGCAGGGCGGCCCGGCTGGGGATGACGGAACGGGATGTGGCAACCAATGCCCTCATCTCCCTGTCCTCCAGTACTCTGATCGCCCCCTCCTTTTTCCTCAACCCGGCAAACAACGTCAACTATACCGTTGCCGTCCAGATTCCCCGACGCTACCAGGCCGATCTCGATACCCTGATCGGCCTGCCGGTGACCCCTGCCGCAGGGACCGCCATTCTCCAACCGGCCTCGCCCCCCGCCCCGGCCCAGGTGCCGCAGATCCCGGCCCAGGCCCTGGCCAACCTCGCTCTGGTTTCCCATCGTGCCAGCCCGGAAAATATCAACCACTACACGGTGCAGCGGGTGCTGGATGTGGAGGCGAGCGTGGAGGGGCGGGATCTGGGGTCGGTGGTGGCAGACATCAACCGGGAGATCGGGCGGCTGGGCAAACTTCCCGCCGGGACGAAGGTCACCGTCCGCGGCCAGAACGAAGTCATGACCCATTCCTTCAGGAGCCTCGGGCTGGGGCTGGTCCTGGCGACGCTCCTCGTCTATTTCCTCATGGTGGTGCTGTTTCAGTCCTGGCTCGATCCGTTCATCATCATGACCGCCGTTCCCGGGGCGCTGGCGGGTATCCTCTGGATGTTGGTCGTGACCGGCACCACCATCAACGTGGAATCGCTCATGGGTTCCATCATGGCGGTGGGGATTGCCACCTCCAATTCCATTCTGCTCGTCAGTTTTGCCAATGATCTGCGCATCGAGAAAAACCTCGGTCCCCTTGAGGCGGTGCTGGAGGCTGGAAAGACCCGGTTGCGGCCGGTACTGATGACGGCGTTGGCGATGATTATCGGCATGATTCCCATGGCCCTGGCCATGGGTGAGGCGGGGGAACAGAACGCTCCCTTGGGCAGGGCGGTCATCGGCGGGCTGGTGGTTGCGACCCTGATGACCCTTTTTGTCGTGCCGGTCATCTATACGCTGCTTCGCCGGGAAATGCCGGTCAAACATCTGCTGGATGAGCGCTTTGCCGCCGCCGAACGGGGCGAACACGAGGCAGCGAGGCACCAATGAGCGAAAAGGAATTTCAGCCCCACAGCAGGAGGCTCTACCTGGTCGCGGCCTTGATCATCACCGTGGCGGTGGTCATCATCCTTGTTCTATTCATCAGGCGTTATATCCTGACCAAGAACGAAGCGGCGCGGCGCAGCGGCGAGCTGCAAGCAGGCCCCCATGTGCAGGTGGCAACGGCCAGGCGTGCCCCATCGGGGCGCAGCCTTGAGCTGCCCGGGGAAGCCCGACCCTATGCCTCCGTCACCTTGTTTCCCAAGATCAGCGGCTATCTGGCAAGAATAACGGTGGACAAGGGGGACCAGGTGCGGTCGGGCCAGGTGGTGGCGGTGCTGGAATCGCCGGAACTGGACAGCCAGTACCAGGCGGCGGTGGCGGATGCCCGCAACAAGAGAATTTTTGCGGCGCGGGCTGCGACACTGGCAACAACAGCATCCATCGCTACTCAGGATGCAGAGAATGCTGAGGCCGCGGCCCGGATTGCCGAAGCGACAGCTGCAAGCCTCAAGACCCAGAAAGGGTATCAGGTAGTTCGTGCCCCCTTTGCCGGTACCGTCACCGCCCGCTTCGTCGATCCGGGAGCATTGCTCCAGACCGCCGCCAGCTCCCAGACCTCGGCCCAGCCGATTGCGACCATTTCTCGAACGGACCGGCTGCGTGTCTACATCTATCTCGACCAGAAAAGCGCCGCCTTCGTCAAAGTGGGCGATAAAGGACTGATCGCCGATGCGGCACGGCCCGGCAGCCAGGTGGCCGCGCAGGTCAGCCGAATCAGCGGCGAGCTCGATGTGAAGACCAGAACCATGCTTGTTGAACTGGACCTGGATAACAGATCGGGAAAAATTCCCCCAGGGGGCTTTGTCCAGGTCAAGATCGATCTGGTCTTGCCCCCGGCGGTGGCGGTACCGGTCGAAGCATTGCACATGCAGGGAGAAAGACCATTCGTGGTGGTCGTTGGCCGGGACAAGCGGGTGACCCTGCGCCCGGTGGTGGTCGGCGACAGTGACGGTAAGCAGGTGCGCCTGAACCAGGGGGTCAGGGAAGGGGAGCAGGTTGTCCTCAATCCCAGACCGGGCATGACCGGCGGTGAGCTGGTGCAACCCACGGCAGCGGAAAGGTGACCGCCATGGCCATACAGGAGCGAAAAGATCTGCGGAAAGAGCCGCGTCCGGAGAAAAAGAGAAGGCATCGGTGGGGATGGCTGATGCTCATTGTGGTGCTGGTCGGGGTGGTCATCTTCTTCCGCTACGAGCAGGCGAAGCAGGCTGCTCGGGAAAAGGGGAAACGGCCGGCGCCGCCGACACCGGTCGTGGCAATGCCGGCGCTTGTTCGCGATATGGGAATTTATCTCGATGGTTTGGGAACCGTAACGCCGGTCAGCACGGTTACGGTGAGAAGCCGGGTCGATGGCCAGTTGATGGCGGTGCACTACCGTGAAGGGCAGATGGTCGAAAAGGGAGCACTGCTGGCAACCATCGACCCCAGACCTTTTCAGGCGCAGCTGCTCCAGGCAGAGGGGCAGATGGCCAGGGACCGGGAGCAGCTCAGGAACGCCCGGCTCGATCTGGCCCGCTACCGGATCCTCTGGCAGGAGAACTCCATCCCGCGGCAGCAGCTGGATACCCAGGAGGCGCTGGTCCGTCAGTTGGAGGGGGTGCTGAAATTCGACCGGGGACAGGTTGAAAATGCCCGATTGCAGCTACATTACAGCCGTATCACCGCCCCCGCTGGCGGCAGGGTCGGTTTGCGCCTGGTGGACGCCGGCAACATCATCCACAGCTCGGATACCACGGGACTGGCGGTCATCACCCAGCTGCAGCCGATCACCGTCGTTTTCCCCATTGCCGAAGACAGCATCGCTCCCGTTCTGGCCCAGCTGAAGAAGGGGGCACGTCTCCCTGTGGAGACTTTCGACCGTGAGCAGAAACACAAGCTGGCCGAGGGGACACTTTTGACCATCGATAACCAGGTGGATCCTACGACCGGTACGGTTCGTTTTCGGGCAGTATTCCCCAATGAAGAAGGGATGCTCTTCCCCAACCAGTTCGTCAATGCCCGTGTTCTTGCCGACGTCAGAAGGGGGGTGATCGCCATTCCCACAGCGGCGATCCAGCGGGGTCCGCAGGGAATATTCGTCTTCGTCGTCCGGGGGGACAAAACGGTTGAATTGCGCCACGTGCAAACCGGCATCACCAGCGAGGGGGAGACGGCGATCGAAGCGGGCTTGAAGGCAGGGGAGCTGGTGGTGGTGGATGGCGCCGAGCGGCTCAAGGAAGGAAGCAGGGTGGAGGTGCGCAGTGGCGGCCATGGGAAAAAGTAAATGAGCATCTCCCGCCTCTTCATCCAGCGGCCGGTGGGGACGATCCTGCTCATGCTCGCAATTCTCCTGGCCGGCGCCGCCGCATACAGGCAACTGGCCGTGTCGGCGCTTCCCCAGGTGGATTATCCGACTATTCAGGTGCGAACCTTTTATCCCGGCGCCAGTCCAGAGGTCATGGCCTCATCGGTGACGGCACCGCTTGAGCGACAGTTCGGGCAGATGCCGGGCCTCGCCCGGATGACCTCAACCAGTTCCAGCGGCAGCTCGGTCATCACCCTGCAATTTACCCTTGAACTGAGCCTGGATGTGGCCGAGCAGCAGGTGCAGGCGGCCATCAACTCCTCGTTCACCTTTCTTCCCCGCGACCTGCCGGTGCCTCCCGTTTACAGCAAGGTCAACCCGGCCGATGCACCGATCATGACCCTGGCCCTGACCTCGGCAACCATGCCGCTTCCCCAGGTGGAGGACCTGGCCGATACCCGCTTCGCCCAAAAGATCTCACAGCTGCCGGGGGTGGGGCTGGTGACCATCAGTGGCGGGCAGCGTCCGGCGGTTCGGATTCATGCCAATCCCATCACCCTCGCTGCCTTCAACCTGACCTTGGAGGACCTGCGCAGCGCCGTTGTCTCCGGTAACGTGAATCAAGCGAAGGGTGCCTTCGACGGCCCCCGCCAGTCTTTCATCATTGGGGCCAACGATCAGCTCCTGACCAGCCGGCAGTACCGGTCGCTGGTGGTGGCTTACCGAAACGGGGCGCCGGTCTTTCTCGGTGATGTGGCCGAGGTGGTCGATGACGTGGAAAACGTCAACCAGGCAGCCTGGATGAACACTGCGCCGGCAGTCATCCTCAACATCCAGCGACAGCCGGGGGCCAATGTCATTCAGGTGGTGGACCGCATCAAAAGACTGCTCCCCCAGCTGCAGGCATCACTGCCGGCGGCGGTGCAGGTCTCCCTCCTTACCGACCGGACCACCACCATCCGCGAATCGGTCCGCGACGTCCAGTTCGAACTGATGCTGGCGGTTTTTCTGGTTGTGCTGGTGATCTTTCTCTTTCTGCGCAACCTGCCGGCTACCACCATCCCCAGCGTCGCCGTTCCCCTTTCCCTGGTGGGCACCTTCGGCGTCATGTATCTCCTCGGCTTCAGCCTCAACAACCTGACCCTCATGGCCCTGACCATCTCCACCGGCTTTGTTGTCGATGATGCCATCGTCATGATCGAGAACATCGCCCGCTACGTGGAGGAAGACGAGCCCCCCCTGCAGGCAGCCCTGAAGGGTGCCCAGCAGATCGGCTTCACCATAATCTCGCTGACCGTTTCCCTCATTGCCGTTCTGATCCCGCTCCTTTTCATGGGGGACGTGGTCGGGCGGCTGTTCCGGGAATTTGCCGTCACCCTGGGGGCGACGATCTTTATCTCGGCGGTGGTCTCCCTGACCCTGACACCGATGATGTGTGCGCGCATTCTGAAGCAGGTGCCGGAGGAGCGTCAGGGACGATTTTACCGGGCCTCCCAGCACTTCTTCGACAGGGTCATTGCCGCCTATGGCCGCACACTACACTGGGTATTCGCCCGGCAGACGGCCACTCTGTTTGTGGCCGCCGTGACCCTGGTCATGACGGTGGTCCTTTACCTGCTGGTGCCGAAGGGCTTTTTCCCCATCCAGGACACCGGCTTCATTCAGGGGATAACCGAGGCTCCCCAGTCCATCTCCTTTGCCGCCATGGCTGAACGGCAGCAGCAGCTGGCCAGGCTGATTCTCAAGGATCCCGCCGTCGCCAGCCTCTCTACCTTCGTCGGTATTGATGGAACCAACGCCACCTTGAACAGCGGCAGAATCCTTATCAACCTGAAACCCCTCGATGTGCGCGGCATTAGTGCGGCAGAGGTCATCGAACGGCTGCAGCCTCATTTGGCCAGGGCAGAGGGTATTGCCGTCTTTCTCCAGCCGGTGCAGGACCTGACCGTTGATGTGAATGCCGGTCGCACCCAATACCAGTATACCCTGGAGAATCCCAACACTGAGGAGCTGCGCCGCCTTGCCCCCCTGGTCGTTGAAAAGCTGCGCCTGGTCCCGGAACTGCGCGACGTGACCAGCGATCAGCAGGACCGGGGAGAGCGGGTGGCGGTGGAAATTGACCGCACCACCGCCTCCCGTCTCGGTATCACCACCCAGCAGATCGACGACACCCTCTACGACGCCTTTGGTCAGCGGCAGATCTCCACTATCTTCACGGAATTGAACCAGTACCGGGTCATTCTCGGGGTGCAGCGCGCATTTCGGCAGGACCCCGACAATCTTCAGGATGTCTACCTGCGCAGTGGGATCCCCTCTGTTGCGGGCCCGGTGCCCGGCCAGGTGCCGCTGCAGGCCTTCAGCCGCATCAAGCGGACGGTCGGCCCGCTGGTCATCAACCGCCAGGGGCAGTTCCCGGCCATAACCGCCTCCTTCAACCTGGCGCCGGGTGTTTCCCTGGGCAAGGGGGTGGATGCGATCGAGGCGGCGGTCCGGTGCATGGGGCTGCCGGCCAGCATGCAGGGTATGTTCCAGGGGACGGCACAGGCATTCAAGGCTTCGCTGGCCAACGAGCCGCTCCTGATCCTGGCGGCGCTCGTCACCGTCTATATCGTCCTCGGCGTCCTCTATGAGAGCTACATCCATCCGGTGACGATTCTTTCCACCCTCCCTTCGGCCGGGGTGGGGGCTGTGCTGGCCCTGATGTTTACGGGCACCGAATTCAACATCATCGCCATTATCGGCATCATCCTCCTCATCGGCATCGTCAAGAAGAACGGCATCATGATGGTTGACTTTGCCCTGGAGGCGGAGCGCAAGGAGGGGAAACGGGCGGAGGATGCCATTTACCAGGCCTGCCTCCTTCGTTTCCGGCCGATCATGATGACCACCATGGCGGCGCTGCTTGGCGCCCTTCCACTGGCCATGGGGCACGGGGTGGGCTCGGAATTGCGCCGGCCG
This sequence comes from Geotalea sp. SG265, assembly GCF_022808985.1. Classification (GTDB taxonomy): domain Bacteria; phylum Desulfobacterota; class Desulfuromonadia; order Geobacterales; family Geobacteraceae; genus Geotalea. The sequence continues at coordinate 145,785 of NZ_JAKZFT010000005.1, forward strand.
CTGGGCATTTCCATCGTCGGCGGGCTCATTTTCAGCCAGGTTTTGACCCTCTACACCACGCCGGTCATCTACCTGGCCTTTGACCGCCTGGCCCGGCGGCGGAAGAAGGAGCATGTAACTCCCCCTGACCCCCTCTTACCTAAGAGGGGGAACCCTGTGCCGGATTCGGAACCAGCGTCCCTCCCCTTTGATAAAGGGGAGGACAGGAGGGGTTAAAAACATGAACATCTCGGCGCCGTTCATACGCCGGCCGGTGGCGACGACCCTCCTGACGGTGGGACTGGTCCTGGCGGGGGCAATTGCCTTCCGCCTGCTGCCGGTTTCGCCGCTCCCACAGGTGGATTTTCCCACCATTGCCGTTTCCGCATCCCTGCCCGGGGCCGATCCGGAGACCATGTCAACTTCGGTTGCCGCACCGCTTGAGCGGCAGCTGGGGCGGATAGCAGGGGTGACGGAGATGACCTCCACCAGTTCCCGCGGCTCCACCAGTATCACGCTGCAATTCGAGCTGGATCGCAATATCGATGGCGCTGCCCGGGATGTGCAGGCGGCCATCAATGCCGCCCGGGGCGACCTCCCTCCCAATCTGCCGAACAACCCGGTCTACCGCAAGGTCAATCCCAGCGATGCCCCCATTCTTATCCTCGCCCTCACTTCCGACACTGTTGGAAAGCCGCAGATGTACGATGCTGCCTCGTCCATCCTCCAGCAGCGCCTTTCCCAAGTGGAGGGGGTCGGCCAGGTCTTTGTCGGCGGGAGCTCGCTGCCGGCGGTCCGGATCGAACTCAACCCGTTGGCCATGAGCAGGTACGGCATCAGCCTGGCGACGGTTCGTGGGGGTATCGCCGCTACCAATGCCAACCGCCCCAAGGGTCAGTTGATGGACGGGAATACCACCATTGAGATCGAAACAAATGACCAGCTGCGCCGGGCCGAGCAGTACCTTCCCCTGGTCATCAGCTACCGTAATGGTGCGGCTGTGCGCCTTAAGGACGTGGCAACGGTTACCGACTCGGTTGAGGATATCCGGGCAGCCGGCTATGTGAACGGCAAACCGGCCGTGATGGTGATCATGTTCCGCCAGCCGGGTGCCAACATCATCCAGACGGTGGACAATGTGCGCTCCCTGTTGCCGCAGTTGGAGGCAGCTCTGCCGGGGGGGGTGCAACTGTCCGTGGTCCTCGATCGTTCTCCACCCATCCGTGGTTCGCTACGGGATGTGGAGCTGACCCTGATCATCTCGGCAATCTTCGTCGTTCTGGTGGTGTTCTGGTTTTTGCGCAACGTGCGGGCGACGATGATTCCGGCGATGGCGGTGGCGGTGTCCATCATCGGCACCTTCGGCGTCATGTACCTGTGCGGCTATTCCCTCGATAACCTCTCCCTCATGGCCTTGACCATCGCCACCGGCTTCGTCGTCGATGACGCCATCGTCGTTCTGGAAAACGTCATCCGCCACCGTGAGATGGGGGAAACGCCGTTGCAGGCGGCATTTTCCGGCAGCAGGGAGATTTCTTTCACCGTCCTGTCCATGAGCCTGTCGCTGGTGGCAGTTTTCATTCCCATCCTGCTCATGGGGGGAATGGTCGGCAGGCTCTTTCGCGAGTTCGCCGTGACCCTCTCGACGGCCATTGCCGTTTCCATGGTCGTCTCCCTGACGACGACACCGATGATGTGCGCATTCATCCTGAAACCGCACCGGGAAGCGCGGCACGGGTGGTTGTACCGGATGAGCGAAGGGCTGTTCAGCTGGATGCATGCCCGCTATGAAGTGAGCCTGCGCTGGGCCCTGCGGCACTCGAAGCTGATGCTGCTTATTCTCATCATGACGCTGGCGACCAACATCTTCCTCTTTGTGCTGGTGCCCAAGGGCTTCTTTCCCGAGCAGGACATCGGCAGGCTCAACGGCAACATCCAGGCTGCCCAGGACATCTCCTTTCAGGCCATGGAGCAGAAGCTTTTGCAGGTGGTGGAGATCATCAGGCAGGACCCGGAGGTGGATTATGTCATCGGTTTCACCGGCGGCGGGGGAGGGGGAGGAGCCGCCACCAACAGCGGGCGGATGTTTGTCGCCCTCAAGACATTTGCCGAACGGCGGGCGACGGCGAGCGAGGTGATCGGCAGACTGCGGCGGAAACTGAGCAGGGTGGTGGGTGCTCCGACCTTTCTTCAGCCGGTCCAGGACTTGCGCATTGGCGGCAGAGCCAGCAATGCCCTCTACCAATATACTTTGCAGGGGAATGACCTGGCCGAACTGAACCGCTGGGGGCAGCAGTTGCTGCAGAAGCTGCGGGGAATGCCGCTTTTAACCGACGTCAACAGCGATCAGCAGGACCGGGGCCAGGAGGTGACGCTGGACGTGGACCGTGCCACAGCCTCCCGTCTCGGCATCACCTCCCAGACCATCGACAACGCCCTCTACGATGCCTTCGGACAGCGTCAGGTGGCCATCACCTACTCAATGCTCAACCAGTACCACGTGGTCATGGAGGTGGCGCCCTCCTTTCTACAGCGCCCCCAATCCCTGAAGGACATTTATGTGACGGCGCCGGGGGGAAGCCAGGTGCCGATCGCTGCCTTTGCCCGGCTGGAAAACCGGGCAACGCCGCTGGCGGTGAATCACCAGGGTCAGTTTCCCGCCATCACCCTTTCCTTCAATCTGGCTGCGGGAGCTTCCTTGGGGACGGCGGTGACCGCCATCGAGACTGCCACCCGGGAAATGGGCATGCCGGTGGGCATCAGGGGCAACTTTTCCGGAACGGCCCAGGCTTTCCAGTCGTCGCTGGCCAACGAGCCCTTGCTTATCCTGGCGGCGCTGGTGTCGGTCTACATCGTCCTCGGCATACTGTACGAGAGCTACATCCATCCCGTCACCATCCTGTCAACCCTGCCTTCGGCGGGGGTGGGGGCGGTGCTGGCGCTGATGCTGACGGGGACGGATCTTAGCATCATCGCCCTGATCGGCATCATCCTCTTGATCGGTATCGTCAAGAAGAACGGCATCATGATGGTCGATTTTGCCCTGGATGCGGAAAGGACGCAGGGGAAGCGGCCGGAGGACGCCATCTTCCAGGCCTGCCTGCTCCGTTTCCGTCCCATCATGATGACGACCATGGCCGCTTTGCTGGGGGCCCTGCCCCTGGCCCTCGGTACCGGCGTCGGCTCCGAATTGCGGCGCCCTCTGGGTCTGGCCATTGTCGGCGGCCTGATTTTCAGCCAAATGCTGACTCTATACACGACGCCGGTGGTCTATCTCCACCTGGACCGCCTGCGCCTGTGGGTTTCGGCCAGGCGAGCCTTTAAAAAACGACATGCAGTAAGAGATTCGGCATGATCCCGCCGAAAGGGAGGGGATGAGCGATGGCGCAGACGAAGAGAACCTACCAGCTGATACATTTTTTCCCGCTCTTGCTCCTGTTATCAGCCTGCTCCATTGGTCCCGATTACGTCAGGCCGGCCGCGCCGGTACCGACCCAACTGAAAGGGACAAAGGGTTGGAAGACCGCCCAGCCCACGGCCGGGGAACTGAACGAGCGCTGGTGGGAACTCTATCACGACCCGCAACTGAACGCCCTTGAGGAGCGGGTTGCAGTGGATAACCAGAACCTGAAAATAGCCGAGGCCCAGTTCCGCCAGGCGCGGGCCCTGGTCCAGGTTGCCCGGGCCGGCTATTACCCCACCGCCACCCTGGGAGCCAACGTCACCCGCACACATCCATCTGGCCGTTTGGGGGGGGTGGGCACTACCCGGGGAAGCGCGGCGGGCGACAGCACGATCTATTCACTGCCCATGGACCTTTCGTGGGAGCTGGACATCTGGGGGAGGGTCCGTCGGTCTGTGGAGGCCAACAGTGCCACGGCCCAGGCAACGGCGGCGGACCTGGCCGGCGTGCGGCTGAGCATCCAGGCGGAACTGGCCCAGGCCTATTTTCAACTGCGCGCCGTCGATGCACAGCAGTTACTGCTGCGGACGACGGTCGATTACTACGCCAAGACACTCCAGCTGACCCGGAACCGCTATGGTGCGGGAGTTATCGCCCAGTCTGACGTGCTCCAGGCAGAGAACCAGCTGGCATTTACCCAGGCCCAGCTGCTGGACCTGGGGGTGCAGCGAGCCCAGCTGGAAAATGCCATTGCCCTCCTGATCGGGGCAGCCCCCTCTGAATTCAGCCTGGCCCCGGCCCCCCTCGACCGGCTACCGCCGGACATTCCGCTGATGGTGCCTTCGGAACTTCTGGAGCGGCGCCCGGATATAGCCGCAGCCGAGCGGCGCATGGCCGCGGCCAACGCCCAGATCGGCATTGCCGAGGCGGCCTGGTTTCCGACCGTGAAACTGACTGCTTCCAGCGGTTTTGAGTCGGGAGGCATCGCCGATTGGCTCGCCTGGCCGAGCCGGTTCTGGTCCATTGGAGCCGGACTCTCGGAGATCATCTTCAACGGCTTTCTCCGCAGCGCCCAGACCGACCAGGCCCGTGCGGCCTACGAGGGCACCGTTGCCGGCTACCGGCAGACGGTGCTGACGGCTTTTCAGGAGGTGGAGGATAATCTGGCGGCCCTGCGCATACTGGCGGACGAGGCAAAGGCACTGGAGGTGGCGGTGCGTGCGGCCCAGCAGGCGGTTGTCATTACCACCAACCAGTACAAGGCGGGCACCGCCAGTTATCTGAACGTCCTGGTCTCCCAGACCGCCGAGCTGACCAGCAGGCGAAACGCGGTCGAGGTCCACGGCCGCCTGATGACCGCCAGCATCCTCCTGATCAGGGCTCTGGGGGGAGGCTGGCAGCTTCCGGAACCTGCCCTGGCTGGCGGAACTGCGGGAACCGGCACGGCACAAACGCTCGTTGACAGGAAAACGGATTAGGGTATTGTTTTAATTATCTTCATCTAATTTAGGAGGGAGCATGGGGGGGCGTCTGCTTATCCTGATCGCGTGGTTCTCGGTCATTGGTACCCTCACTGCCGCTGCCTATGACTATCCGGTCAAAAATCCCTATATTGCCACCATCGCCGGGACCCCGACCGCCTACAAGGCGGACCTGAAGGTGGCTGTGCCGGAAAAGCAGAAGGAGATCAAGATAATCGAGGGTCGCCAGGTCCCTCCCATCTTCTGGTTCCAGAACCGGATGAAATACTCGGTGGCGATGCAGGGACACAAGGCGCCGCTCATGTTCATTATTGCCGCTGCCGGTTCCAGCTACAATTCGCCCACCACTCATATTCTCCAGCGGGCCTTTTACAAGGCGGGTTTCCATGTCATCTGCCTCTCTTCGCCGACCCACCCCAATTTCATGGTGACTGCGTCAATGACCGGCGTTCCGGGCTACGTCCCCGATGATGCCCGTGACCTGTACCGGGCCATGACCAGGGTTTGGCAGGAATTGGACGGAAGGTCCGATGTTTCGGATTTCTTTCTCACCGGCTACAGCCTCGGGGCAGTGGATGCGGCCTTTGTGGCCAACCTCGATGAGGAGATCAAAGGCTTCAACTTCAGGAAAGTCTTGATGATCAACCCGCCGGTGAGTCTATATACTTCGATTATGGTTCTTGACCGGATGCTGCTGGACAACCTTCCCGGCGGCATCGCCGGGCTGAACCCTTTTGTGGACCAGGTGATGACCAAGTTTGCCGGCATGTATCGCGGCATGGAGGCACTGGACTTCAACAACGACGTGCTCTACCAGGTATTCGAGGAGGAAAAGCCCGATGATCGGGAGATGGCAGCTCTGATAGGCCTGTCCTTCCGGCTCGTCTCGGCTAACATGATGGTGACGGCCGACATCATGAACAACCGAGGCTACCTGGTGCCGAAAAACAAGGTTCTCAGCCCCACGGACCCCACCACCGAGTACCTGAAAGTAGGGTTGCGGCTGAGCTTTAGCCAGTTCTTCGACGAGTTCTTTTTTCCCTTTTTCCAGGCCCGCTATCCCGGCATGACCAAAGAGGCGCTCATTGCCAGTGACAGCATCAAAAGCCTGGATGCCTATCTGAGGCAAACGAACAAGATCGGTGTGATGGTCAACGCCGACGACATGATTTTGGCGCCGGGAGACCTGGAGTACCTGACCGGGGTTTTCGGCAACCGGGTCAGGATTTATCCGCTGGGGGGCCACCTGGGCAACATCGACTATCGGGAGAATGTGGCGGATATGCTGGCATTTTTCGGTGTCACGGAGACAAAGCAATGAGGCACATGGTCGCCGCTATCAGAAGTGCAACGGCCATGCTCCTGTTCGGGGTATTGGCTGCCTGCGCTACGCCACAGACCATGCCGGCCGAAATCCCGCCGCGGCACACCCTGGACGAGTTTGTGGAAACGGAGCGGCAGGACGATCCACTGGATATCTACGATCCCATGGAGCGCTTCAACCGGGGGGTCTACCGCTTCAACTACTATGCGGACAACTATGTCTTCCTGTCAGTGGTCCACTTTTACGAGTTCATCACCCCGGTCTTCGTCCAGGACCGCTTTACCAACTTCTTCAACAATGTCTCCGAGCTCAACACTCTGGCCAACTGCATCCTGCAGCTGAAGCCGAAATGCACCGCCAAGACCTTCAGCCGGATCGTCATCAATTCCACGTTGGGGTTGGGGGGTATGTTCGATCCGGCCACTCAGTGGAAGATCGACAAGCAGCGGGAGGATTTCGGCCAGACCCTGGGCTATTACGGCGCCGGTGCCGGACCCTACATCGTTCTCCCCTTTGTCGGGCCATCCAACCTCCGGGATACCATCGGCCTTGCCGGCGACGTGGGGGGCTTTACCCTGGCGGACCCCTTCAATTTCGAGCATCACCGGGACTGGCAGCTGGCCTTCGACAGCATGTACCTGGTGGATATGCGCCACAAGATCAAGTTTCGCTACTTCGAGTCCGGTTCCCCCTTCGAATACGAGCTGATCCGCATGCTCTACACCAAAGCCCGGGAGTCGGAGATCAAAAACTGATGTCCCACCATCGGCCACAGGGACCCTACCAGGCACTGGCGAGCCGCCTGAACCGCTTTCCCCAGGGGGCACCTCCATCAGATCTGCTCTTTCGCATACTCTCGCTCGTATTTACCGAAGAGGATGCCGCTCTCGTGGCCCGTCTGCCCCTCCGGCCGGTAACGGCGACCAAGGCAGCACGGCTCTGGCGGATGAAGGAGGCAAAGGCGGCACAGGTACTGGATGAGCTTGCCGGACGGTCCCTGCTCCTGGATGTGGAGCGGGAGGGGACGACCTATTATGTGCTGCCACCCCCCATGGCCGGGTTCTTCGAATTCTCACTGATGCGGGTCCGCTCCGACCTTGATCAGCAGACACTTAGCAGCCTCTTTCATCAATATCTGAACGTGGAGGATGCCTTCATCCGCGACCTCTTTGCCGGGGGGGAAACACAGCTCGGCCGGGTTCTGGTCAGCGAACCGGCCCTGGATGCGGAGAGTGCCGCCGTTGTCCTCGATTACGAACGGGCAAGCGAGATTATCCGCAGTGCCGGGCATATTGCAGTCGGCCTTTGTTACTGTCGGCACAAGATGAGCCACCTGGGGCGCGCCTGCGATGCACCACTCGGCAACTGCATGACCCTTAACGGTGCTGCTGCCTCCCTGATCCGCCATGGCACCGCAAGGCAGATCGATGCAGCCGAGGGGCTCGACCTGCTCCAGGAGGCCTGGTCTCTCAACCTCCTCCAATGCGCCGACAACGTGCGGGAGGGGGTCAATTTCATCTGCAACTGTTGCCGCTGCTGCTGCGAGGGGCTGATTGCCGTGCGCCGTCTGGCCATCGGTCGTCCCCTCTTCACCACCAACTTCATTCCGCGGGTGGATAGCGCTTCATGCAGCGGCTGCGCCCGGTGCGCCGGAATCTGCCCCATGGGTGCCGTGTCCCTTGCAGCCGGGAATACCCCAGCTGCGGCAAGGATCGCGTCGGTCGATGAAGACATTTGCCTGGGCTGCGGCATCTGCGTCCGTTCCTGTCCCGCCGCCTCCATAAAACTGGTGCCACGGCCGCAGCGGATGGTAACTCCGGTCAATACCGCCCACCGAATCGTGCTGATGGCCATCGAGCGGGGCAAACTGCAGCACCTGATCTTCGATACCGAGGCCCTTTTCAGCCACCGCTTGATGGCGGCCATCCTCGGCGTCGTCCTGCGCCTGCCCGGCATCAAACAACTCATGGCCGGTCGGCAGATGAAATCCCGCTACCTTGAGCGTCTGTTGGCGAATCGCGACATAGTCTGATGCTGGCCCGTGCCGACACCTCCTGTTGATCCCCAATAAAAAATAAATAATTTGATTCCTGGAGCAAGAAGTGGTGAAGTAATAGGCTTGAAATGCCATCCAAGGAGCAGATTGTGATTCCCCTCTTACTCAGGAAACCGGCCCTTTTTGCCCTGTCGGCTTTGCTGCTCACCGCGCTTGTCGTTCCTTCCGTTCAGGCGCGGGACACCATTGCCGCCTACCCCTTACTTCCACCGTCATACTCATCCATCAAGGTCTTCGACAACAAGGGACGGTTCGTCGGCAGGCTGCTGCCGGAGAAGCGCTACTGGGTCACAATCGACCGCATCCCTTCCTTCCTGCAGAAGGCGGTGGTGGCCGTTGAGGATGCCCGTTTCTACGAGCACAACGGTATCGATGTGCGGGGCATCGCCCGGGCACTGGTCAAGGATGTGGTCAAGGGGAGGATGGCCGAGGGGGGATCGACCATTACCCAGCAGCTGATCAAGAACAAGTTCCTGAGCAGCGAGAAATCCATCGACCGCAAGCTGAAGGAAGGGATGATGGCCATGGATTTCGAAAAGAAGTACTCCAAGAAGCAGATTCTGGAGATGTACTTCAACGAGATCTATTACGGCAACGGGGCCTGGGGCATTGCCCAGGCGGCACGGATCTACTTCGACAAGACTCCCCAAGAGCTGAGCGAGGCGGAATGCGCCCTGCTGGCAGGAGTGCCTAAAAACCCGGGGCGCTACAATCCTCTCGGGAAGGGCGCTGACGTGGCCAAGCGGCGGGCGGTGGTCCTGAAACGGATGGCAGAGCTGAAGATCATTACCCCCAGGCAGCAGCAGCGGCTGAAGGCACAACGAGTTGCGGTGACCAGAAGCGGGCAGGGGTCCTACTATCTGGCCCACATCAAGTCCAAGCTGATTGAGCAGTTCGGACCGCAAGTTATGGAGCAGGGGGGGCTGGAGGTGACTGCGGCCATGGACCTGGAGCTGCAGAAATTGGCGGAAAAAACGGTGCGTGACGGCGTGAAGCGCATTTCGCCGCAGCTGGAGGGCGCACTACTCTGTATGGATACGGCTACAGGCGATGTCCTGGCTGCGGTAGGCGGCACCGATTACGCCCGCAGCCCGTATAATCGTGCCTTCTTCGCCAAGCGCCAGCCCGGTTCCACCATCAAGCCCCTGATCTATGCCGCTGCCCTTGAAAAAGGTATTACTGCCGGCAGTATCTGGAGCGATGCGCCAGCCGCCTACAACCGCGGCAACGGCGAGGTCTGGAGGCCACTCAACTACGGCCACGAGCAGTACGGCGAGCTGAGCCTGCGTCAAGCCCTTGCCTATTCCAATAACGTCATTACGGTCAAGCTGCTGGATACGGTGGGTGTTCCATACTTTGTGGATTTCGCCGGCAGGGTGGGGCTCCCCATGCGGGGGGAAAACGGTCTGTCACTGGCACTGGGAAGCGACGAGGTGACCCTCAGCGAGCTGGTGCGGGGGTATACCCCCTTTGCCACGGGGGGCAACCGCCCCGAGCCCAGGACCATCATCCGCATCTACGACCGCAATCGCCGCACCTGGATCGAGAATCCCTCCGCCGTAACGCCGGTCCTTTCTCCGGCCACTGCCTACATTACCAGCCAGATGCTCAAGGATGTCATGACTTATGGCACAGCTAAAGGGTTGAAGAAGTTCAGTCAGCTGCACCCGGCCGCCGGAAAGACCGGCACCACCGACGATTACCGGGATGCATGGTTCGTCGGCTATACGCCAGGGATCATCACCGGGGTCTGGCTCGGCTACGACAAACCGAGACCGGGGGGGAGAGGCTTTACCGGCGGCGCGGTGGCTGCCCCCATCTGGGAGCGCTTCATGCGCCAAGCTGTAACGTCAAGGCCGGCTGCGGATTTCCAAAAACCGGCAATGGTTGTTTCCGCTACCATCGACCCTGCCACCGGTTACCTGGCCGCCCCGGGCTGTCCGGACAAGCGGGAGGAGTTCTTCATCCCCGGTACCGAACCGACAGAATTTTGCCCCAAGCACAGTAATGGTATGCTCAACCGGTCCTTTGCGCCGCCGGCACCGCCCGAAAGGGAGCCGGTGCAACCCGGGCAGGAAAGCGTGCAGGAAGAGCAGCCGGGAGAGCCGCAGCAATAATAACCTTTACAGATCGATAACAAAAGGCCCGGGGAGTTATTTCCGGGCCTTTTGTTATACTTGTTCCATGGCAGGATCGGACCGATTACGACTGCTGATCGCCAAAGAAGCGGCGCGCCTCATGTACGAGGATGGGGTCAAGGAGTACCTGGATGCCAAGCGCAAGGCCGCCCGCCGCTTCGGCTCGGAAAAGACCCTTTCCCTTGGCTCCCATCTTCCCACCAACGGGGAAATTCATGGGGAGCTGCAGCGCCTCATCATCATGCACGAAGAGAAGGTCTTGCCGGAGCGGCTGCTGAACATGCGTCTTCTGGCGTTAAGGGAAATGGAGCTTCTAGAGCAGTTTCATCCCCACCTGGTCGGCTCGGTCCTGAGCGGTGCCATTACCGGGCGAAGTGACATCGATCTCCATCTCTTTGCCGACTCGCCGGAAGAGGTGGAGATGTTTCTGCAGCGAAACGGGATAGATTTCGCCGAGGAGGTCGTCACCATCCGCCACGGCGGTGAATTCTTCGAATATCCCCATATCTATCTGGAGGAGGACAGGGTGGTGATCGAATGCACCGTCTACCCCCTGGAAGATATCCATCGCATTCCCAGAAGCAGCATCACCGGCCGGCCCATGGAGCGGGCCGATCTCCGGAAGCTGCGAAAGATGCTCTCCGATGGGGAGGGGTTGTATTAATATGGAGAGGTAAAAGGTGGGGCCGGACCTGCCGCACAGGTGCAGGTCCGGCTTCAGTGAGAGACGGCTATTCGCCGTGAACGACAACCTTGTATTGGCCGAAGAGCCCGAGGATATTTTTCGATTCCCAATCCACATGGTGAATCTTGCTGATGCCCCCCTGCTTCATGGCGGTCTCCAGGCTGCAGTCGCCGGTGGCGAACATTCCCAGGACGCTCATGCACTCGCCGGTGCCGGTTTTCGGCGCTCTACCCCCGTTGCCGGTAGCATCGACGGGCAGTTTCAACTCGGTGTAGACGATCCCCTGGGGAAAGGGGCTGGCGCAGCCGGCCAACATTCCCATCGCCAGTATTGCACCGGCAATTCCGATTTTCTTCATCTGACATCCTCCTTAGACATTGAATATGAATCTCCCGACCGGAGGTCGGGAAAGGATACTAAATGACAATAATACAATGCATTTCTAATTAAAAGAAAAATGTTTAATGGGACGGTTGCGTCTTGTAAAAACTGGCCGGGCTCATAGGCGGCAGGGACAGCCATGACGCTGGCCAGAATCATTCCCGTATCATTCCCGCCTCCAGTGCTTCCATATTCCGGCGCAGCACCTCCGGCAATGCAGTCTTCCCGTTCTTCCGGAAATCGAAAGCGACCAACACCCCTTTCCCCTCTGCTGCCACTTTACCCAGCTTGTTGCTCACTATCCGGTATTCCATGGTGAAGCGGTCCGCCTCGATTGCGGTGACACGTGCCCCCACCGAAATGGTGTCCGGGTAGGTGAGCGGTATACGGTACCGGCAGTCGGTGGAGTGCAACACCGTCCCGATTCCCTCCTCTTCAGCCAGCTGCCAGGCGCCGATCCTGTCGTAATAGGCAATGCGGGCGTTTTCCATGTAGCGGAAGTAGACGACATTGTTCACATGCTGTTGGGGGTCCATTTCTCCCCAGGCAATGGGAAATTCGACGATCACCGGGAACCCCTGCAGTTTTTCGTTCATTGTGCTTCTCCCCCTCCTGCAGCTTTGCCGGTTTCATACACCTCCGGGTACAGAATTGTCAAGCAGAAGGCATGTGGGGCGGAGGGGGATGGACACGAGATTAAAGTTTTTTCTCCCTTTTACCGAAGACAGACATTGGTCCCTACATCCATGCAGGAAGAAGCGGAGGAAAAAATGGCAATGGAAAAACTGAACTTGGGCAAGAGACTGAAACTGAGCTTCAGTGTGTTGTTGGGCATGTTGCTGCTGGTTGGGGTGGCCGGCTATTGGGTGACCAATCAGCTGTCGGAGTCCATAGGCGAAATACTGCACCATGAAGCGAAAGTGGCTGAGTACTCGGCCCGTCTCAGGGCTGATGTGGTTGGGGTACGGCGTTACGAAAAAGATTATTTCATCAATATGGGCAACAGGGAGAAGATGTCCGAATATTACAGCAAGTGGAAGGAGCAGATGGATAGCGCCCGGGCCCGCCTCGCCGATCTGGAGAAGTTGGCGGAGACGCAGCAGGAGAAGGACAATGTCAAGGTCATGAACGGCTACCTGGGGAGCTATGGAGGAGGGTTCGAGAAAGTTTCCGGGCTCATCGCCGCCGGCAAAGTTGCCGATACCGCCGCTGCCAATGTGGCTATCGGTTCCTATAAGGACGAGACCCACAACCTGGAACGGATGGCAAAGGAACTGGCCGAGACTTGGGTCAAGCAAATGGCGGCAGAGGGGAAGATTCTCAGTGCCCTGGCTAAACGGTCGCTGGTGACGATCTTTGTTCTGGTCCTGGCTTCATTTGCCGCCTGCATTCTGATGATAGTCGCCCTGATGCGCAGCATTGCCCGGCCGGTGGGAGAATTGGTCATGGCTGCAGACTATGTGGCGGCGGGAAGCCAGGAGCTTTCTTCCGGCTCAGAGGAGATGAGCCAGGGTGCATCGGAGCAGGCGGCTGCAGCCGAAGAGGCATCGAGCAGCATGGAGGAGATGGCGTCCAACATCCGCCAGAATGCCGATAATGCCCATGAGACTGAAAAAATCGCCCAGAAAAGTGCCGTCGATGCCCGCGAAGGGGGTGACGCCGTTGCTGCCACAGTTGTTGCCATGAAGGAGATAGCGGCAAAGATCACCGTTATTGAAGAAATTGCACGGCAGACGAATCTGCTGGCTCTCAATGCTGCCATTGAGGCTGCCCGGGCCGGGGAGCACGGCAAGGGCTTCGCAGTGGTGGCGAGCGAGGTGCGCAAGCTTGCCGAACGGAGCCAGCAGGCGGCGGCGGAAATCAGCAGCCTTTCCATCAAAAACGTCCAGGTTGCAGAGCAGGCCGGGGAGATGCTGTCCAGGTTGGTGCCCGACATCCAGAAAACTGCCGAACTGGTACAGGAAATTTCCGCTGCCTGCCAGGAACAGGACTCGGGTGCCGAGCAGATCAACAAGGCCATCCAGCAGCTCGACATGGTGATTCAGCAAAATGCCTCGGCAGCGGAGGAGGTCGCTTCCACCTCCGAGGAACTGGCTTCCCAGGCAGACCGGCTGAAGGACATTGCTGCTTTTTTCAGCGTCGGCAAAGGTGAACGGTCTGCAATGATTCCCTTGGTTCGGAAGCAGCCGGCAGAAAAACGCGTAAGAGCCGTGAATGTGGACCGATACCGGAAGTCTGAAGCCGCCTACGGCAGAAAGGGGGCTGCCCAGGGAGCGCCCTTACGGATGGAGGATGATCACCTGGACGACGAGTTTGCCACCTATTGAATGCCCGACTGCGGCAGGGCCACCACGGTTCCCTGTGACCGGTCCTGCCGCTTCCTGCCGATCTTTCCATCGTTAGTCACGCCGCAGCCTCCTGTCCGGCGTACCCCACCTCCCGTTCCTCTCCCATGGCGGATGCCATGCCCCTTGTTATACTGTTAGTATCACGCCAATCCAGGAGGTGCGAGATGCCTCAAGTAAAACGTGGAAGCACGGTGCTTGTCCATTACACGGCAATGCTGAAAAACAGAAAGATCGTGGAATCCACCGCTGGGAGCGATCCAGTGCGGCTGACGGTGGGGGCGGGGAAGGCGTTGCGTGGACTGGAGGAGGCACTTGAGGGGATGTCTCCCGGAGAGTCCAAGTGGGTCACCGTGCCGCCGGAAAGGGCATACGGCCGCAGAAAGCCCTCCGGGGCGACCCACCTCTCCCAGGATGCCGCCGCGCCGCTGGGGGATCGTCCGGCACGCTTCCAGCAACAGGTGGTCACCGGCATGGCTCCCGGCGACTACACGGTGACCTCCACCGACAGGGGTATCGTTGTGGACAACAATCCACACCTGGCCGGCGAGGAGCTGATCCTGGAAATCGAGCTGGTGGATATCCTGACCTAAGAGGGGCGTTGCACGGCATGAACGTGCATCATCGGTACATTTCCCCGGGGGAGATACTCTCCTTCCGCCCCTATGGCCACGGCAAAAAGAAGCTGGTCCTGGTCCACGGCCTCGCCTCCCGCTCCGAGACCTGGACCGATCTTATCCCGCTCTTTCCCCGCAACCAGTATAACCTCTATCTTCTTGATCTCCTCGGATCAGGGGAATCGGCCAAACCGCCAGGGGCAGATTACTCCATCCGCGCCCATGCGGAGCGGCTTCTGGATTTCCTCCAGGGGGAGGGGTTGTCGGGGGTGACGCTGGTGGGGCATTCCCTTGGCGGGACGGTGGTGCTTCTGGCGGCCATCAAGGCGATGACCGGGCGGGAGGCGCTCATAAAATCCGTGGTCGTCATGGGGGGACCGGGCTTTATCCAGCGGCTGCCTCTCATTGCGCGGGTATTTCAAGTTCCCGTGGCTGCCGCCATTTTTGTCGCGCTGCCTTCTCCCGAAGCGTGGGTAAAAGTCGGGCTTCGTGCCGCCTATTACGATAGGCGGCTGGTGGACCGGGAGCATGTGGCCCGTTATCTCCCCTGTTACCGGGAGAGGGATGCGAAACGGGCTCTGGTGGAAACCTGCCGTGCCCTTGTCCCCCCCGATTGTGCCGAGATAACTGCCTGCTATGGCAAACTGCGCCTTCCCGTGCTTTTGCTCTGGGGCAGGCATGACCGGATTGTCGGAATTGAACAGGGAGAACGGCTGAGGCAGGCGATTCCCGGGGCAACGCTGGAAATAATCGAGGCCTGCGGGCATAACCCCCACGAAGAAAAGCCGCTGGAAACCTTCCGCTTCATCGACCGCTTTCTTGAATCACATCAGCATGACCAGTAGAAGTTGCACGACGACGAGCAGCAGCGGGTTGTCGATGGGAATGTGGAGCATTGCTCTGCCGATAAGAAGGAAATTAATAGGAAGTCTCTTATCGGCAGGTTTGCCATGATCCGAATATTGAGTAGTGAAGATCAGCCTCCGACGATGGTACCGCCGTTGGGGTGGAGGATCTGGCCGGTCATGTATGACCCCCCCTGGGAGGCGAGGAAGACGTAGCTGTGGGCAATTTCCACCGGCTGGCCGGCCCTCTTCAGGGTCACGTTCTCACCGAACTGCTCCACCTTCTCTTGGGGAAAGCTCGCCGGTATCAGCGGCGTCCAGATGGGACCCGGCGCGACGCCGTTGACGAGGATCCCTCTGTCGGCAACGGATATGGCCAGGGACCGGGTAAAAGCGACGATGGCTCCTTTGGTGGCGGAGTAGTCGATGAGTTTCGGGTTCCCCTTGAAGGCGGTGACCGAGGTGGTATTGATGATTCGCCCCCCTTCCCCCATGTGCTTCAGGGCGGCCGCCGCCATGTGGAAATAGGCGAAAATGTTGGTTCGAAAAGTCCGTTCCAGCTGTTCCTCCGAAATATCCTCGATGGTTTCGGTATAGTGCTGCTCGGCGGCGTTGTTGACCAGGATATCGATCCTGCCGAACCGGCCGGCGGTCTTTTCCACAATACCCTCGCAAAAGGCCTTGTCCGCCACGTCCCCCTGGAAATGAAGGCAGTCTACACCTTCACGCTTGACGATTTCCCATGTTTCAATGGCGTCCTGCTCTTCTTTAAGGTAGGCGAAGGCAACATCGGCCCCTTCCCTGGCGAAGGCGATGACCACCGCCCGACCGATGCCGCTGTCGCCGCCAGTGATGAGGGCCTTTTTCCCTTTGAGTCTGCCGCTCCCGGTATAGGACAACTCGCCGCTATCGGGCCGGGGGGCCATCTGCTGCTCGACTCCCGGCTGCTCCTGCTGCTGAGGTGGGAAGCTCCTGTCGTCCATGGTTGTACCCTCGTCAGTAGTTAGTTTCCATCGGAAACGGTTCTTTTTTTGCCCTGGCGGTGTCAATCTGTGGGATAGCTTGTGCGGCGTACCGATGTACGCCTCCGCGCCATCCCTTGATTTCCTTGCCAGGACTAAAATCCCTCGTTTCCGATCTGGAAACTATTTCATTCTTTCCCGTACCATCCAGTTGTGTCCCTTGTTCCTCTCATGGTTCTTGCCCGCTTCCCTGGCCACTTCCCTGCTCTGGAGCCAGCCCGTAATGGCACCACAGCCGTCGGTGCAGTGGGACAGGTACTCATGGTCCGTATAGTCGAAATCCATGGCAATCTCCCGGTCTTTGTCTGTCCTCCCACGCGGATTCAGGCTGATGATTTCCGCCATCACGCTCAGCGGCCCGTGGCACTGGAATAGGTGCCCATGGTGCCGCCGGTTCCTTTACCGCCAATGCCGAATTTATAGCTCCCCGACCGGCCGCCGGTGATACCCCCCATTCCCTGGCTGGTGTCGGTCCCGGTGGTGGTGTCGGGAGAGACTCCGGGATAGCTGCCGCCGGTCCGCGTATCCACGTCTATTCCGTAGGAACCGTGGGTCGAACCGCCGGTACCGCCGCTGCTGTAACTCCTGTAAGTTGCTCCCCCGGCGCCGCTGCCGCTCTCTTCTGCCGCCCCGCCGGCTCCGCCGCTGCTGTAGCTCCGGTATATGACAGCCCCACCGGCACCTGCGCTGCTGTAACTGCGAAAGACGGTCACTCCGCCCGGACCGCTGCTGCTGTAGCTTCGATAGATGACCGCTCCACCGGCGCCCGAGCCGCTGTGGCCCTTCACCGCAGCCCCCGGTTCATCAATGATGTATTCATTTTCCTCCGCACTCAATGCCAATCCTGACAGGGCAACCAGCGCTGCTGTGGTGAAGATCAACCGTTTCACAGTGTCCATCGCCGTTCCTCCTTTGTCTGTCTGCTGCTATTGAGTTCCCCGCCATAGTGGCAGATGGGCCGTTTCCGGGCATTTACTGCAACTATAGCAGTGAAATTAATTTTTACAAATAAAGTGACTGGCTCTTTTCCTGAGCCTTTCCCGTCAGCAGTTCCTCAAGTTTTCCCTGCAGGCGCCGATTACATTCCCATGGCAGATGTCTGCGTTGATAGTTGCCCTTTTGTGAGCAGGCGCACTTATGGCCTTGGCCGTTTCATGTTCTATTGGATCTGCGCTTTCACCAGAAAGCGTTTTACAAAAAGGAGGAACAGACATGACCAGACAGCTCATTTATCTGATTGCCGGAGCACTGCTCTGCTCCACTCCGGTGCATGCCGAGAAAGTCGGGACGGAATCCCTGCAACTTGCCAAATATGATGAGAAAAATCTCTTCCAGTTGAAAAAGCCGGAAGTGGCCCTGGCTCTGAAGGAAAAACACGAATATTATGACATCAAAGGCACCAGCCTTGCCGACCTGCGCAAGCAGATGAAGGAAAACGGCACCCGGTGGAATGACGACCATACCTATGCCGCCCTGACCACCTGGAATATCAGATACGACTACGATATCAAAGAAAGCGGCGGCAGGTATTCCATAGCCGCGGTGAAAACGAAGGTTGACGTAGTCTACCGCTACCCGAGGCTTGCCAGCACGGCTGGCATCACCGAACAGCTGGCAGGGCAATGGAGCTCCTACATGGAGCATGTCACCATCCATGAGCTGGGGCATAAGGATCTTGCCGTCAAGGCCGCTGCCGACGTCAACGACTTGCTCTCTTCCCTGGGGTCCTTCGGCAGCAGGCGCGAGTTGAACTCCATGGTCGACCGCCTGGTGGAGGCACGGCTCAAGACCCTCAAGGAAGACCAGATTCGCTATGATGCCGAGACGCATCATGGTGAAACGCAAGGCGCCATTCTACGCTAGCAGCCTGTCGGACATAACTCGATGCGGGGCGTTTGCCCCGCATCTTTCCCCCGTTTTCCCCCCGAAGTATTAGCCCACCGATTAACCTATCCGTTGCGAAAAAAATGACCTAAAGGTCGATTGTCCCTTAACTCCCTTCAATTACACTTTTTTTGTCTCCTGCTGTTCTCTCTTACAAGGAGCAAAGCCATGAGAACTATCCTGCTATTGATTCTGATCTTACTCTTGGTGGGCGCTCTTCCCCTGTGGCCATACAGTTCCTCCTGGGGGTATTACCCCAGCGGCGGATTGGGACTGCTACTGTTGATATTGCTGATTCTGGCATTACTTGGGCACATCTGAAAAAGAATTGGTGCATTCGTGGCAGTTACCAACCGACATATAAGGGGCGGGGAATATGAGACGCACATGGGTGGCACTCGTTCTGGCCTTTTTCACCTTTTCTGGTTTTCTCATGGCCTTTGGCGGGGACGACGGCAAAAGGGAAGAGTATCAGAAGCAGACCGAGGTGAGGCTCAGGACATTGAGGCAGAATCTCGATGAACTGATGGCCCGTTCCACACCCCTTAAAGACGAAGCAAAGGTGCGCTTCGAGGAAGATCTGAGGGTCTTCAGGGAAAAAGAGAAGACTGCTGCCGGAAAACTGCAGAGGCTGAAGGCTGCCACGTCAAGGACCTGGAACAGGGGAAAAGCGGGAGTGGAAGCTGCCATGCAGGACCTGAACAGGCAATACGAGAAGCTGGAGGCGCATCTCAAACCTGCGAAGATCCCCTGACCCTAGCCCATACAGCAGTGCGGTCATCCCACCAGCGCCGTGTGTACCACGGCGGTCAGCCCCGAACCCTTGATGGGGCACTCAAGTCTCAGACACAACCCAAATCCCGGCATTGCTGCCAATCTGCTGGAGCCGGTTGATTCGACGGCAATTTGTCCCGCAGCCGTGGAAGACGGAGCGATCATGGCTGAAGAAACATGGAAGCTGGATGTGGGTGCCGAAGTGCAGGAGGACGGCCATGCACGATTTCGGGTCTGGGCGCCGAAGGCGGACAAGGTGGCATTGCGCCTGGTATCTCGCCGTTGCGATCGGCTGATCGACCTGCTGCCGGAGAATGGGGGCTATTTTTCCGTCCAGGTTGAGGATGTTTTGGCGGGAGATACCTATCTGTACCTGCTGAACGGCAACATGGAACGCCCCGATCCGGCATCCCGCTTTCAGCCGCAGGGGGTGCACGGCCCTTCCGCAGTCGTCGATCCCCGGCGGTATTCCTGGCAGGACCGGGGATGGCAGGGAATACCCCTCGATAAATACGTCATCTACGAGCTGCACGTGGGGGTATTCAGCAACGAGGGGACCTTTGCAGCGGTCATCCCCCGGCTGGACTACCTTAAGGACCTGGGAGTAACGGCGGTGGAAATCATGCCGGTAGGACAGTTTCCCGGCAACCGCAACTGGGGATACGACGGCGTCTATCCCTTCGCCCCCCAGTCGAGCTATGGCGGACCGGAAGGGTTGAGAGAGCTGGTGGATGCCTGCCACGGCAAGGGTCTGGCCGTTATCCTCGACGTGGTCTACAACCACTTTGGCCCCGAGGGGAACTACCTGAACGATTTCGGCTGGTATTTCACCGACCGCTACCGGACCCCCTGGGGGGACGCCATCAACTTCGACGGTCCCCACAGCGACCAAGTGCGGGACTATTTCATCGGCAATGCCCTCCACTGGCTCTACGAATACCATTTCGACGCTCTGCGCCTGGATGCCATCGACCGCATCTACGACTTCGGCGCCACCCATTTTCTCCGCGCTCTGACCGACGAAGTCCACCGCCACCGGCAGCTGATGGGGAGGCAGGTCTACCTCATTGCCGAGAGTGATTTGAACGACGTGCGGCTCATTAACCCGCCAGAGATCGGGGGATACGGGGTGGACGCCCAGTGGAACGACAACTTTCATCACGCCCTGCATGCCCTGGTGACGGGGGAAAAGGGAGGCTACTATCAGGATTTCGGCCACTTTGAGCACCTGGCCAAGGCATTTCAGGAAGGGTATGTCTACAGCGGTCAGTATTCCCGGTACCGCAGCAGACGCCATGGCAATTCGGCCAAGGACCGCCCCCCCGTTCAATTCTTGGCCTTTGCCCAGAACCATGATCAGATCGGCAACAGGCTCTACGGGGACCGCCTTGCCGCGGGCCTGCCGCTTCAGAAGCTGGTGCTAGCCGCCGGCACGGTATTGCTTTCCCCCTACCTCCCCCTGCTTTTCATGGGGGAGGAATATGGGGAGAAGGCTCCCTTTAACTATTTTGTCAGTTATGGGGACAGCTTTCTCATTGAAGCGGTGCGCAAGGGGCGGAAGGAGGAATTTGCCGCCTTTGCCTGGGCGGAGGAGGCCCTTGACCCCCAGGCCCCGGAGACCTTCCAGCAGTCCAAGCTGGACCCGGAAGCGCGGCAGGGGGGAGAGCATGCCGTGCTCTTCGCCTGTTACAGAAAACTGCTTTCCCTGCGCAGGGAGGTGCCGACCCTGGGTTGCGTGGAACGGAAAGAGATGACGGTCACCCCTTTCGAGGAGAAGCAGGTACTGGCGCTGGCGCGGCGGGTGGGAAACAGCAGTGCCCTGTGCGTCTTTAACTATAGCGAGACACCCCAGGACGTGGCGGTGGAGCTTGATAACGGCAAGTGGCCGAAACTGTTCGATTCGGCGGCAACCCAGTGGGGGGGGGCAGGGGAGACGGCCTACTCGACCCTGACAGTAACCGAAGGAAGAGTGCGTCTCGCTCTGGTACCATGGAGCTTTATCGTCTACCGGAAGAAGAGTGAAGAGTGAGGGGGAAAACCTAGAACCTAGAACATAGAATCTCGGGGTAACAATGGATCGCTTCATCTGCATTCACGGACACTTTTATCAGCCGCCGCGGGAAAACCCCTGGCTTGAGTCGATAGAGATACAGGATTCGGCCCGGCCCTACCATGACTGGAACGAACGAATCGCCGCCGAGTGCTACGCCCCCAACTCCGCGTCCCGCATCCTGGACGGGGAGGGGCGGATCAAGGACATCGTCAGCAACTATGCCAAGATCAGCTTCAACTTCGGTCCAACGCTCCTTTCGTGGATGCAGGGGTGCGATCCTGAGCTGTACCAGGCGGTGCTGGAAGCGGATCACCAGAGCATGCAGTGGCGCGGGGGACATGGGGCGGCCATAGCCCAGGTATACAACCATATGATAATGCCCCTGGCCAATGCCCGGGACAAGCGCACCCAGGTCGTCTGGGGACTCAAGGACTTCCAGTACCGCTTCAAGCGCTTTCCCGAAGGGATGTGGCTGGCGGAGACCGCCGTGGACCTTGAAAGCCTGGATATTCTGGCTGAACAGGGAATCAAATATACCATTCTCGCCCCGCGCCAGGCGGCAGCTTTCCGCAGGATCGGCGAGGAGCAGTGGCAGGAATGCAACGGCTCCATCGACCCGACCCGCGCCTATCTCTGCCGCCTTCCTTCCAAGCGCACCATCACCCTCTTTTTCTACGATGGCCCTATCTCCCAGGCGGTTGCCTTCGAGGACCTTCTGAGCCGCGGCGAGGCCTTCGCAGCGCGCCTCATGGGAGGTTTCGACGATGCCAGGGATTGGCCGCAGCTGTTCCATATCGCCACCGACGGGGAGACCTACGGCCATCACCACAAGTTCGGCGACATGGCCCTGGCGGCCGCCCTTGACCACATCGAGGGCAACAACCTGGCTCGTCTCACCAACTACGGCGAATACCTGGACCAGCACCCCCCCACCGTGGAGGTGCGGATCCACGAGAACTCTTCCTGGAGCTGTGTCCACGGAGTGGAGCGCTGGCGGAGCAATTGCGGCTGCAACTCCGGGGGGCACGGTGGATGGAATCAGGAGTGGCGGGCACCGCTGCGGGGCGCCCTGGACTGGCTGCGTGACCGGATTGCCGAACGGTATGACGAACTGGGGCGCCAATACCTTCGTGACCCGTGGCATGCCCGGGACGAGTACATCCGGGTGGTTCTGGACCGGGACGAGGCGAATCGTAACGCTTTCCTGGCGGAAGAGGCGCGCCGGAACCTGAGCGATGACGACAAGGTGGCCGTGCTGAAGCTCCAGGAAATCCAGCGCCACGCCATGCTCATGTACACCAGTTGCGGCTGGTTCTTCGACGAGCTCTCCGGTATTGAGACGGTACAGGTGATCCAGTATGCGGGTAGGGCGCTGCAGCTCTCCCAGGGGCTTCTGGGGCAGGACCTGGAGCGGGGCTTCAAGGAACGACTAAGCGCCGCCCGGTCGAATATCCCTGAGAACGGTAATGGTGCCGACATTTACGAGAAATTCGCCCTGCCTGCCCAGGTGGACCTGACCAAGGTGGCGGTGCATTTTGCCTTCAGTTCCCTGTTCAGGGAGTATCCGGAACAGGCGCGGATATTTTCCTATACGGTCAACGTGGAAGAGTACAAGAAGATGGTCACCGAGGATGCGGCCCTGGCAACTGGCACGGTCCGCATCGTTTCCGAGATCACCCAGGAGAGTTCCCGGCTCATGTTCTGCGTGGTCCGTATCGGCCACCATGACTTCAAGGGTGGGGTACGTCCCTGCCTCATTGAGGCTGCGTGTGCTTCGGTCAAGGAGGAACTGCTGGAGGAATTCGACCGCGGCCGTTACATGGAGATCGCCGGTCTCCTGGACAAGCATTTCGGCATGCATAATTTCTCCCTTCTGGATCTTTTCCGGGACGAACAGCGGGAGATTCTCAACCTGATCCTCAATGCAACCATGGAGGAATTCACCCAGGACTACCGCAGCATCTACGAGCATAATCGCCACCTGATGGAATTCGTCCAGGAGACGGGGATGCCGGTGCCGAAGCGCTTCCTGGCAGCCGCGGAAATGAGCCTCAATACCGAGATTAAAGAGGCGCTCATGGCCGAGGAGATTGACGGGGACCAGGTGCGCAGGGTTCTGGCCAACATGCAGCGCTGGCAGGTGCCGGTGGATCTCCCCGAGGTGGAATACAGCCTGCGCACCTTTGCCGATGGCCTCATGGACAGGTTTCATGGGAATCCCGCCGATTACGCTCTTCTGCAAAGGATCAGGAAGTTCGTCGAGCTGCAGAAGGGGACTCCTATCCAGGTGGACCTCTGGGACATGCAGAACATCTATTACAAATTGGCGAAAAACATCTATCCCCAATTCATCCTGCGTTCGCGGGAAGGGGATGATTCGGCCGCCGGATGGGTCGAGAATTTCCGGCAACTGGGGGAGCTGCTCTCCATGAACCTGGGGACGATCCTGCCGGAGGGGTAAGATGGGAGGGGAGAAGGGGCCAGAGGCCGGAGGAGGGGCAGCATTGCTGATTACCGATATTTCCACCTCCCCCTGGCCTCTCCATCAAGACCCACAGGGCCTAAAGGAGAGGGTGAACGGTAACAAGTCAGGGAGGTACGTTTTCCAAAGTAGTTATTGATCCTGTTGGAGGTGCAATGGCAAACGAGAACCCGCCGGCTGCCCGTATTCCCGCAGCAACCTACCGGCTCCAGTTCAACCGGCAATTCGGCTTTGCCGCTGCCCAGGAAATCGTCTCCTATCTGAGCGATCTGGGGGTGACCGACATTTATGCCTCTTCTTATTTGACAGCCAAGGAAGGGAGCCTGCACGGCTACGACGTGGTCGATCAGAACCGCCTCAACTGGGAGATCGGCACCCCCGATGCCTACACCGAGCTGATTGCCGAACTGGAACGCTTCGGCATGGGGCATGTCCTAGATTTCGTTCCCAACCACATGTGTATCGAAAGCAGGGCGAACATCTGGTGGATGGACGTCTTGGAAAACGGCCCCTGTTCCACCTATGCCACCTTT
Source organism: Geotalea sp. SG265 (assembly GCF_022808985.1). Classification (GTDB taxonomy): domain Bacteria; phylum Desulfobacterota; class Desulfuromonadia; order Geobacterales; family Geobacteraceae; genus Geotalea. The sequence goes on from NZ_JAKZFT010000005.1 coordinate 169,787, forward strand.
TTCGACATCAACTGGCAGCCGGTGAAAAAAGAGCTGACCAACAAGGTCCTGCTGCCGCTTCTGGGTGACCAGTACGGCAAGGTGCTGGAGAACGGCGAATTGCGCCTGGTCTTTGATGAGGGCTCCTTCTCAGTTGCCTATTACGAGACCATGCTCCCCCTAGAGCCGAGTAGTTGGCTGCAGATCCTGAAGTACCGCCTGGAAGTGGTGGAGGGAGCTTTTTCCGCCGATGCCCCCCCGCTTCAGGAACTGCTGAGCATCATCACCGCCCTGCAGCACCTTCCCCCGACCACCGAGCATGACCCGGAGAAGGTCGCAGAACGGTACCGGGAGAAGGAGGTGGTGAAGAAGCGGCTTATGCTCCTCTGTGGCCAGAGCGTGGAAATCCTCAACTTCATCACCGAAAATGTCGCCATTTTCAACGGTGCCACCGGAGAGCCCGCCAGTTTCGACCTCCTGGACGAGCTGCTCTGCGCCCAGGTCTATCGTCTTTCCTTCTGGAAGGTGGCAACGGAGGAGATCAACTACCGCCGGTTCTTCGACATCAATGCCCTGAGCGCCATCCGCATGGAAGACCCAGTCGTCTTCCGGGAGACCCATGCCCTGGTCCTCCGGCTGATCCGGGAAGGGAAGGTGACCGGCCTTAGAATCGACCATGTGGATGGGCTCTACGATCCGCTGACGTATCTTGAGCGCCTGCAGAAGTATTGCTTCATCCAGCGCTGCCTCGGCACCGGAGAAGGCCCGCAGCCGGCCGGTGCGGATGCGGAAGCCCAGTGGCTGAAGACATGCAGCGACGATTATAGCCGGATCATCGCCGACCACCCCTCCTACAAGCCGCTCTATATCATCTGCGAAAAAATCCTCCTCAAGGGGGAGCAACTGCCGGAGGAATGGCCAGTCTTCGGCACCACCGGCTATGATTTCCTCAACTATCTTAACGGTATTTTTATCCACCAGGAAAATCTGAAATGGCTGGACCGCAGCTATACCAGATTCATCCGCCAGACGATCAATTTTGCCGAAGCGGTCTACGAAAAGAAAAAGCTGGTCATGCAGGTATCCATGTCGGGGGAGATCAATACCCTCGGCCATTACCTCAACAACATTTCCGAAAAGAACCGGTTGACCCGGGACTTCACCCTTATCAGTCTGACCCGGGCCATTACCGAGGTCATTGCCTGTTTCCCCGTCTACCGGACCTACGCCAACTCCTCCACCATCCGTGAGCAGGACGTTCAGGTCATTGAAACCGCTGTCACCAAGGCAAAGCGCCGCAACCCCGCCATCAGCACCTCCATCTTCGATTTTCTCCGGGGCGTCCTGCTGCTCCGCAATAGTGTGAATGCCAGTGAGGGAGATCGGCTGGAATGGCTTGATTTCGTCATGAAGTTTCAGCAGCTGACCGGGCCTGTGACCGCCAAGGGGCTGGAGGATACCGCCTTTTATGTCTATAACCGCCTGGTTTCCCTCAACGAAGTGGGTGGAGCACCCGACCGGTTCGGCATTTCCGTTGATGTCTTCCACAGCCTGAATGCGGAGCGCTTCAGAACCTTTCCCCACGCCCTGGTGGCTACGGCAACCCACGACTCAAAGCGGGGGGAGGATGTGCGGACGCGGATCGATGTTCTGTCTGAGGTGCCGGAGAAATGGCAGAAGGCGCTGGTGAAGTGGAGCCGCCTCAACAAACGGAAAAAAACTATGGTCGATGGACAGGCTGCACCCGGCCGCAACGATGAATACTTGCTCTACCAGACCCTGGTCGGTGCCTGGCCCGTGGAGGAGACTGCCGATCCCGTTTCTTCCGGGTTTTCTGCCCGGATCAAGGAATACATGGTCAAGGCGACCCGGGAAGCCAAGGTCCATACCAGCTGGATCAATCCCAACGGGAACTATGAAAAGGCCCTTGGCGGCTTTATTGACCTCGTTCTGGATGATGGGGGATTCATAAGGGATTTTATGGCATTTATCGCCCCCATTGCCCATTACGGCATGTTCAATTCCCTCTCCCAAGTCCTGCTGAAGATCGGCTCTCCCGGCATCCCCGATTTTTACCAGGGTACGGAATTGTGGGCGTTGAGCCTGGTCGATCCGGACAACCGCCGGCCAGTGGACTTCCGCGTAAGGAGGGAGATGCTCGCTCGCCTCAGGGAGCGCGAGGCGCAGCTGGGTCCTGCGCGGCTGGTCCGTGAACTGCTGGCTTCGAAGGAGGATGGCGGCATCAAACTCTACCTCATCTACCGTGCCCTCAACTACCGGCGCGCCAGGCGCCCCGTCTTCGACACCGGTGCATACCTTCCCCTTGAGCTGGAAGGTGAAAAAGCACGACATGGCTGCGCCTTTGCCCGCAGGCTGGGGGGGGAGACGGTGATCGTTGCCGCATCCCGGCTGATTGTCGAGTTGGCAGGCGATCCGGCCCGAGTACCGGTGGGGCGCGAAGTCTGGGGCGATACGACTCTGTTGCTGCCGTGGCAGGGGAACGGTGCCCGATACTGGAACGTTATTAGCGACGAAATCGTTGCCGGAGCGGACAGGGACCAGGGGAGCACCCTTTTACTGGCTGAAGTATTCGCCGATGCGCCCGTGGCCATGCTTGAGCGTATTCAATGAAACGAGAACGGTTGGATGCGTCATTTGTAGCACCCTCTCCCTGTAGGTTCTCAGGGGGAAGGGCTCAGGGGACTGCGCTATCGGTTCTTCAAGATATATGAAGGCATCTATGGGGGTCCATATGTCTGACGGGAGAAAGCGGGTAGTCATCGAAGGGGTGTTTCCGCAGGTGGATTGCGGCCTGTACCCGGTGAAGCGGATCTACGGGGAGGAATTGACGGTCAGGGCAGATATCTTCTGCGACGGCCATGACGAGGTGAGCGCTTATTTGCTCTATCGTGGTGATAAGGAAGAGCACTGGCGCGAGGAACCCATGAAGCACCTTGGGAACGACCGCTGGGAGGGCTCCTTTCCTCTCCGGAGCACTGGGGTCTGGCATTACACCATCATCGCCTGGGTCGATCATTTCAAATCCTGGCAGAAGGACCTGCTGAAAAAATACGAGGATGGGCAGGATGTGACGGTGGAACTGGATCTGCTCGCCGCGCAGTTGACGAAAGCCTCGGCAACAGCGGCGGAGAGGGGGGACCATAAAGCAGCGGATCGTTTGAGCTCGGCAGCGGACGAGCTTTCCAACCGCCACAGCCTGGAACAGCGGGTGGCCCTGGGGCTCATTTCCGAGGGACACCTCTACGGCACCATCATGGATCGCCCCCTGGCGACACGTTACCACCATGAGCTTGCGGTGGTCGTGGAGCGGGAGAAGGCGGGCTTCAGCGCCTGGTATGAACTGTTTCCCCGCTCGCTCGGCACCGACGGCAAACGGCACGGCACCTTCCGGGATTGCGAAGAGCTTTTGCCGGAGCTTGCCGGGATGGGCTTCGACGTGCTCTATGTTCCGCCGCTCCATCCCATCGGCCTCACCAACCGCAAGGGAAAAAACAACACTCCCCAGGCCGGGCCGGGTGATCCGGGCAGCCCTTGGGCCATCGGCGCCATTACCGGCGGGCACGCCGAGCTCCATCCCGAACTGGGCACCATGGAGGATTTCGAGTCGCTGGTGAAAAAGGGGGCGGAGCACGGCATGGAAATCGCCCTCGACCTGGCCTTCCAGTGTTCCCCCGATCACCCCTATGTAAAGGAGCACCCGGAGTGGTTTTTCTGGCGTCCCGACGGCACCGTCCAGTTTGCCGAGAATCCGCCCAAAAAGTACCAGGACATAATCCCCTTCCATTTCGAGACCCCCGCCTGGCAGGAGCTCTGGCAGGAATTGAAGCGGCTGGTCACCTTCTGGATCGAGAAGGGCATCCGCATCTTCAGGGTGGATAATCCCCACACCAAGCCTTTCTCCTTTTGGGAATGGCTCATCGCCGAGATCAGGCGCGACTGGCCCGATGTGATCTTCCTGGCAGAGGCCTTCACCCGGCCCAAGGTCATGTACCGCCTGGCAAAGATCGGCTTCAGCCAGTCCTATACCTATTTTACCTGGCGGACCACCAGGGACGAGCTGACCGCCTACATGGGAGAGTTGACCCGTAGCGAGGTGCGGGAATTCTTCCGTCCCAATTTCTGGCCAAATACCCCCGACATCCTTCCCATGCACCTCCAGTACGGGGGACGGCCGGCCTTTATCATCCGCCTGGTATTGGCGGCGACCCTCTCGTCCAGCTACGGAATTTACGGGCCGGTCTTTGAGCTGGGGGTCAGCGAGGCCCTGCCGGGGAAGGAGGAATACCTGGATGCGGAAAAATACGAGATCCGCAGCTGGGACCGCGATTCTCCCGGCAACCTGAAGGAACTGATTACGACCATCAACCGCATCCGGCGGGAAAACCGAGCCTTCCACAGCACCTACAACGTCACCTTCTATGAGACCGACAACGACAACCTCATTTTCTACGGCAAGGTCTCCCAGGACGGGGGAAATATCATTCTGGTCGTCGTCAACCTGGACCCGACCCGGGTACAGGGGGGGAGGCTGCACGTTCCCCTGGAGCAGCTGGGGGTCGCTCCGGGGCATCCCTACCTGGTCCACGACCTGATCAGCGATGAAAAATCCATTTGGCAGGGAGCCTGGAATTTCATCGAACTGGATCCGCGCCGCATGCCGGCACGCATATTCCAAGTGCGCCCGCGCCTGCGCCAGGAGGCGGATTTCGACTATTACATGTGACATGCAGGAGCGAAAGCCATGACTGGACAGAAAGACGAACCCCTCTTCTGGTACAAGGACGCCGTCATTTACGAAGTGCACGTCAGAAGTTTCTACGACAGCAACGGCGACGGTATCGGCGACTTCCGCGGGCTGCTGAGAAAACTCCCTTTCCTCCACGACCTGGGAGTGACGGCGGTGTGGGTGCTCCCCTTTTATCCTTCGCCATTGAAGGATGATGGCTACGACATCGCCGATTACTACCGCATTCACCCGGACTACGGCACCCTGGGTGATTTCCAGGCGGTGCTGCGCGAGGCCCACCGGCTGGGGATACGGATCATCACCGAGCTGGTGCTGAACCACACCTCGGACCAGCATGCCTGGTTTCAGAAATCGCGCCGGGGGGGTCCCCGGTCGGTATGGCGGGATTTCTACGTATGGAGCGATACTCCCGCCAGGTACCAGGATGCCCGGGTCATCTTCAAGGATTTCGAATCTTCCAACTGGTCGTGGGACCCGGTGGCGAAGGCCTATTACTGGCACCGCTTCTATTCCCACCAGCCGGACCTCAATTACGACAACCCCCGGGTCCACGAGGCCATGCTGCAGGTGATCGATTTCTGGCTCGGCATGGGGGTTGACGGGCTCAGGCTCGATGCCGTGCCTTACCTCTACGAACGGGAGGGGACCAACTGCGAGAACCTGCCGGAGACCTACGCCTTTCTCAACAAGATCCGCCAATTCATGGACGAGAAGTACCCGGGGCGGATGCTACTGGCCGAGGCCAACCAGTGGCCGGAGGACGCGGTATCCTATCTGGGGAGCAGCGCCTGTCACATGGCTTTCCACTTCCCCCTCATGCCGCGCATGTTCATGGCCCTGCAGATGGAGGAATCGTTCCCCATCATCAACATCCTGGAGCAGACCCCGGAAATCTCCGAACATTCCCAGTGGGCCCTTTTCTTGCGCAACCACGACGAGCTGACCCTGGAGATGGTCACCGACGAGGAGCGTGACTACATGTACCGGGTCTATGCCAGTGACCCCCGCGCCCGCATCAATCTGGGCATCCGCCGCCGCCTTGCGCCGCTCATGGGGAGCGACCGGCGCAAGATCGAGCTGATGAACGTGCTGCTCTTCGCTCTGCCCGGGACGCCGATCATCTATTACGGCGATGAGATCGGCATGGGGGACAACTACTACCTGGGGGACCGCAACGGCGTCCGCACCCCCATGCAGTGGAGTCCCGACCGCAACGCGGGCTTTTCCGCCGCCAATCCCCAGCGGCTGTTCCTGCCGGTTATCATTGACCCGGAGTACCACTACGAGGCGGTCAACGTGGAGAACCAGACCCGCAACCCCACCTCGCTTCTGTGGTGGATGCGCCGTCTTATCGATCTGCGCAAGCAGTACAAGGCCTTCAGCCGCGGCTCTCTCGATTTCGTCCGGCTGCGCAACCCGAAGGTCATAGCTGTCATCAGAAGATACGAGGAGGAGACGATCCTCATCTTCATCAACCTTTCCCGCTATTCCCAGGTCCTCGAAATCAAATCGCCGGAGTTCCTCGGCTATGTGCCGGAAGACATCTTCAGCCGCAACCGCTTTCCGGTCATCAAAGACTCCCCCTACGTCCTCATTCTCGGGCCGTACAACTACCATCTCCTGCTCATGTCCAAGGCACAGGAGGCAGAGGCACCCGCTGCGGAATACGTCTGTCCCGAGCTATCCGTGACCGGCACGTGGGAAAACGTTCTGAAAAGAACGGGGCTGGCCCAGATGGAGCGGCGGGTCCTCCCCGGCTACCTGCACAAAGCCCGCTGGTTCCGCAGCAAAGGGCAGACCATCAGCAAGCTGGTCATCGGCGACACCCTGGCGATCCCGGGGGATACCAGCTCCTTCATCCTCAGCTTTATCGAGACGGCCTATACGGAGGGGCAGGCGGAGACCTATCTACTGCCGCTCCATTACCTGCCCCTGGCCGAGGGGGAGGATATACTCCAGGAACGCCCCGAGGCGGTCATTGCCAGGCTGAAGGTGAACAATGAGGATGGCATTCTCTACGATGCCATGTACAGCGAATCCTTTCGGAGCATCATCTTCGGTCTCATCGCGGGGAGAAAGCGGATCGAGGGGACAGAGGGAAGGATGCTTTCCGGACGGCCTGGACATTCATTCGCTCCCCTGTTCCGGGAACGGCAGGCGCCGCAGCAGTCCCGGGTGGGGAAGGTGGAGCAGAGCAATACCGCTGTCCACTACGACGAGAGTTTCTTTTTCAAGCTCTATCGGCGGGTGGAGGAGGGGGTCAATCCCGAGGTGGAGATCGGCAGGTTTCTGACGGAAAAAAACCGTTTCGCCCACGTGGCGCCCCTGGTTGGGGTGCTGGAATACTGGCAGAAGGGAACGGAACCGGTGACATTGGGCATCATGCAGGGGCTGGTGGAGAACCAGGGGGATGCCTGGGGACTGACCATGGACGAGGTGTCCGAATACGTGGAGCGCGTCCTGGCCGGCAAGGAGGATATGAAGGTGACGCCGCGGCTCCCGGCAAATATTTACGACGCCGACCAGGGGACGTTGTCGCCGAAGATGCAGGAGTTGATGGGAGGCTTTTATCTGGAGATGGTACCGCTTTTGGGCAAGCGAACCGCCCAGTTGCACCTGGCGCTCTCCTCTCCCAGCAAATACCCGGCCTTCACCCCCGAGCCCTTTTCCATTTTCAACCAGCGCTCGCGCTTTCAGAGCATGCGCAACCGGGTCCGCACCGTTTATGATCTGCTTCGGCGCAACCTGAAGAACCTGCGCGATGAGATCAGGCTGGAGGCGGAACAGCTCCTCACCATGGAGCAGGAGATCATCAGGCAGTTGGGCAAGTTCACCGGGCGCAGGTTTGCCGCCATGAAAACCCGCATTCATGGCGACTATCACCTGGGACAGGTACTCTACACCGGCAAGGATTTCGTCATCATCGACTTCGAAGGGGAACCGGCCCGCTCCATGCGGGAACGGCGGATCAAGGACTCGCCGCTCAGGGACGTGGCCGGCATGATCAACTCCTTTCAGTATGCGGCCTATGCAGTGCTGGTGCAGCATGCCACCATCCGTACCGAGGATATCCCATTTCTGGAGCCGTGGGCCGAGGCCTGGTACCGGCACGTGGCGGGCACGTTTCTCAACGCCTATCTGGAAAACGTCAAGGGAGCCCAGTTTATTCCTGCGGTGCAGGCGGACGTGCAGACGATCCTCGATATCTACATCCTGGACAAGGCGATCCACGACCTGGGCTACGAGATTAATAACCGCCCCGACTGGCTGCTCATACCCCTGCGGGCCATTCAGCGCCTGCTGAGGAAGGGTGATCCAGAAGAAAACGAGGCAAAATGAAAAATATTTAAAATTAAGTTGCTTTTAATATAAAATTATTTATACTTGCCCTGCATGCTCGCTTTGCACAACCTGAAATCGGAATGTGAGGTCAGGCAACCAGCTGGGGGGAGGTAGGCAATGACAAGGTTCTATCAGGGAATAGTAATGGCGACGATCATTCTTTCCGCCGGGATCATCGGCCAGATCGATGCGGCCAACGAGATGAACATGAAGCGGGAGGCTGCAGCCGAAGCAGCCCACTACGAGCAGGTGGACCGGCAGCTGCAAACTCCGGAAGTGAAAACGGCCATGGCCGGGGTGGAAAGAGGCGAGCAGTTTCCCTGACAGGCTGGCAACCATATGATGATGAAAAGGCCCGGGCAGACTCCGGGCCTTTTTTGTCGGCAGGTAGCAGCACGTGGCTCAGGAATGGCCTTGACTGGCGATTTATTTGCGGTTAGACTGCGAAAACTTGCCAAGCCGCCCAGAAGAAGAGAGCGGCATCAAGCGCCCGTAGCTCAGCTGGATAGAGTACCTGGCTTCGAACCAGGGTGTCGGGAGTTCGAATCTCTCCGGGCGCGCCAATAAAAAGGAAAAAGGCTACGGCTTAGGCTGTAGCCTTTCTTTTTGGCAAAATCTCGGAAACCAGGTCTGGTGATGGACGAATAAAGGAAAAAGGCCACTTTCCTGAAGGAAAGTGGCCTTTTGAAGTTTGGCTCCCCAACCCGGACTCGAACCAGGGACATGGTGGTTAACAGCCACCCGCTCTACCGACTGAGCTATTGGGGAACGGAAAATTCCCGTAAGTTGTTAACCTTACGGCTCTTTTGCCTAATTTTTGTCTACGAAACAGCTCGCTTCTTGTGCCAAAAACCTTTGTGGCGAAAAGAGATAAATTGTATAGCATGAGAAATTATGTCATGTCAACGAAAAGTTGCTGTCTAAAAGGACAGCTCCTCAAGGTTTGCGAACTTGCGCCGCTGATTGAAGAACCGCTGTCTGACGAAATCGACCTGCTTTTCGATCTGACCCTTCTCCCAGCCGGCTGCAGGCGTGCAGGCAATTGGCTCCGAAGAGATAGTGCGAAGCCAGGGTTTCTCTCAAATGAAGAATCGGCAGAAGGTCGAGAGGTACTCTTTGAAATCGTTCTTCCGCAAATCTAAGTATGTCAAATATTTGGTATAGTGAAGGAAATGGTAGTCCCTTCTCCAGGGGATGATTCCACCCAGATTCGCCCCTGATGCTGTTCGACGATCTTCTTGCAGGAGGCCAGACCGATGCCTGTTCCCGGATATTCCTCCTTGGTGTGCAACCGTTGAAACATCTGAAAGATCTTTTCATGATCCTCCTTCTTCATTCCAATGCCATTATCCCGTACCGAAAATACCCACCCTTCCTGATTCTGTATCGCTGAGACCTCGACCCGGGGTGGGACTCCAGGCTTTCTGTATTTTATGCCGTTGCTGATCAGGTTCTGAAATAACTGGAGCATCTGGGTTGCATCCCCCCAAGCGGTTGGCAGCGGCTGACTCTTTACCACCGCATCACTTGCAACAATGGCCGTGGCCAGATTCGCCGTGGCATCCGCGAAGATTCGGTTCAAATCAACCCAGGTAAATTGAGGGCGGGCAATACGGGAGTAATTGAGGAGCCCTTCGATAAGGGCCTGCATTCTCCTGGCGCCGTCCACGGCATAATGTATGTAGGTGTCGGCTGTTTCGTCCAATCTGCCACGGTATTTCTTTTCGAGAAGCTGCAGATAGCTCGACACCATTCGCAGCGGTTCCTGGAGGTCGTGGGATGCCACATGGGCGAACTGTTGCAGTTCCCGGTTCGAGCGCTCCAGGTCCGCGACCAGGCGCTCCCGCTCCTGCATCTGGTCCCGAACCATATACTGCCGCAGACGGCTGCGCAGGGCTGAGCGAACCACCGCCACCAAGGTATTCACGCGTACCGGTAGTTCGACAAGGGTCACGTCTGCCGGGAGGAGCAATGAGCTGCGGGCGACTCCACTCTCGGGGCCGTGACGCAACAGGATAATGATTGGCAACTCGGACCACGACGGCTGATTGTCCAGGATCGAGGTCAAGCAGTGGTTGGTGGGCCGGGAGAGAGCTTTCTCGTCGAGCAGAAGGGCGCCGGTGCCCTTATCGATTTCCGAGCAGACTTGTTCCAGGGTACTGCACATGACGGCGTCCACGCCGACCCGTTTCAGCACCGGGGGGATCGAGCGGCTGTCCTTGCTGTCAGGGACAAGCACGAGCACCCGCAGATGCTGTCCGCGGTATGTCAGTTCCTCATCTTGCAAGGACGGGAACCCCTGTCAGCACTCCCTGCATATCCTTCAGGGGCTCGCCGATTGCGAGGCCGCGATCAGTAATCCTCAACTCACGAATGGTCAGCTCATGCCTCCCTTTTCTCTTCTTCACCACGGAAATCGCCCGTCTGATTTCTCCTCGATGTTCGAAGAATCGGAGGAGCAGGATTGAGTCGGCCAGGTAACTGATATCTTTCAAATGGGCCACATCGCTGCCGAATACCCCGTGCTGCTCAATTGCCACCAAGGTTGTCACATTTCTCAGGCACAAGTAGGTCAGAAGCTCATGAAGCTGAATGACCAGATATGCATCGTCCTGCATGGCATTGGCGAAGCCGCTCAAGGTATCGATCGCTACCATCTGTGCCCCTTTCGCTTCCACTTCCTGGCGGAGGATGGCGGTAAACTCGCCGATGGAAAATTCCGCCACATCTACCTTGCGGAGCGTGAGCAGCCGCCTGTCGATGAGGTCGTCCACTCCAAGCTCGAGTCCTCTGGCACGTTCACGGAACGATTCCTCCGACTCTTCGAAGAGGTAAATGGCTACGTGCTCTCCTCTGTTTGCAGCAGCCACCGCATATTGGGTTAAAAGTGTTGTTTTTCCAGTTCCCGCGGCTCCGATAACCGCGATCGTGGTTCCTCGGTCCACTCCCCCGCCGAACAGGATATCCAGTTGCTGGTTGCCGCTGGAGAGGAGTTCAGCTAGCACCCTCTGCCGATGTTCTCCGGCAACCAGGGCAGGGAAAACCTCGATGCCTCCCGTCAATATCCTGAAGTCGTGCCAGCCGCTCCGGTAGGGTCGTCCCCTTACTTTCAAAACCAGAAGGCGTCGGCGTATCGGTCCGTATCCGCGCACCACCTGCTCCAAGCGGATAACCCCGTGGCATATGGTTTCCAGGTGAGTATCGATCTCGCTCGGTCCCATGGTGTTGGTGAGGAGGACCGTTGCCTTTCTATCGCTGAACTCCATCCGCATCGCGAGCACCAAGCGGCGGAAACCAATCACGTCCTCTGCCAGTAGCCGCAGGTCTGAAAGGGAATCGATCACCAGCCGTACCGGGTTTATCCGTTTTACCTGGGTCAGGAGGTCGCTTATTAATCCCGCTGGCTCAGTTTCCGCCGGGTGGAAGATCCTCTGTTCCGGCCCCTCCAGAACCTCTTTGCTGATCTGGACCGAGTGCAGGCTGAAAAGCTCGGGATCGGGGAATACGCCGGCTGTCCCTGCCAGGGCGACAAATTCCTCCCCAGAGCCTCCGACCGAAATATACAGGCAGCGTTCACCTCTCCTGATGCCCTCGGCAATGAACTGCAACGAGAATGTCGTTTTGCCGGTCCCGGGCAAGCCAGAAAGGAGATAAACCTGCCCAGCGGTCAGCCCTCCCTGGAGAATGTCATCGAGACCGGCGATGCCGAAGGGTGTTATCGCAGGCAGGTTTTCTCCCATGATCCAACTCCTCATTGCGTGGTAGTGTTGGCTCGTGAAATGGTTCTCTGCAAAGTTTGGCATTAGAATATCTTTACATCCATTTTACCAGAAAGAGCGACGCATCTGCGCATGATTAGAATATTGCCGGTTGATGTACCCGAAAATGCAAAATTGTCTCAAGAGGGGCTGAGCTGGCGGACCGATTCCTGCGGTTAATTGTGGCAGGAGGTTTGTGAGACGCTATAATAAATTATGTTTATTTAAAATTTACACATTTCACGATCTTCCCGATGGACAGATGACTTTGAAGAACGTGGAGCAGATCACCCCTTCACAGGGTCAGCAAGGGCTTCATCCCAATTCTCTGTTTCCTGCCAGCATGAGGTGAAAATGAAGGTTCTCCTTGTCTATCCAATGTACCCTGATACGTACTGGAGCTTCCGCCATGCATTGCCATTTATCGGCAAAAAGGCAGTCTTCCCGCCGCTTGGGCTCCTGACGGTGGCAGCAATGCTCCCGGCTCATTGGGAAATAAAACTCATCGATCTCAATATCGATCCGGTTTCGGACGCTGACCTCCTCTGGGCCGACTACGTTTTCATCAGCGCAATGACCGTCCAGAGGGAGTCGGCGCAGGAGGTCCTGAGACGGTGCCGGAATCTGCGGGTGAAGACAGTTGGGGGAGGCCCGCTTTTCACGTCCTGTCATGATGAATTCCCGGAGGTGACCCACCTCATTCTCGGCGAGGCGGAGGTGACCTTGCCACGGTTTCTGGAAGATCTCGAAAATGGGACGTCGCAGCGGCTGTATCCTTCTGGCGGCCGGCGCCCCGACCTGGCTTTGACGCCACTCCCCCGCTGGGAACTCATCGACATGCGGCAATATGCTTCGATGAATATCCAGTATTCACGGGGATGTCCTTTCGATTGCGAGTTCTGTGACATCACCCAACTCTTTGGCCGGAAACCGAGGACCAAAACGTGCGATCAGATGATTGCGGAATTGGAAGCGCTCTATTCGAGGGGATGGCGGGGCGGGGTTTTTTTCGTTGATGACAATTTCATCGGTGACAAGCGAAAGTTGAAAAAAGAAGTGCTTCCGGCGATGATATCCTGGATGCAGAAGCGTCGAAACCCTTTCTTCTTCTACACTGAAGCGTCGATCGATCTTGCGGATGACCCTCTTCTCATGGAGTTGATGGTCACCGCAGGCTTCCAGGAGGTCTTCATCGGCATCGAAAGCCCTGAGGAGGACTCACTCCGGGAAACGGGAAAGGTCCAGAACCGGAACCGTGATCTTGTTGCATCGGTGCGGAGCATCCATCGGGCGGGGCTCCAGGTGCAGGCCGGCTTCATCGTCGGCTTCGACAGCGACTCGCCGAACATCTTCGAAAAGCAGCTCCGCTTCATCCAGGAAAGCGGCATTGTGACAGCCATGGTGGGGATCTTGATGGTCCTGCGGGGGACGAAGTTACATGGCCGTCTATCCCGCGAGGGAAGAATCGTCAGCAGTTCGAACGGTAACAACACGGATATCTCCCTCAATTACGTTCCGCTAATGAACCCTCAGCTCCTGATAGCAGGATACCAGTGCCTCGTCAGGGCAATCTACTCGCCTGACCATTTCTACGCCCGCCTGATGACTTTTTTGAAGGAGTACCGGCTCTCGGGGCCATCTCCGTTTGCCATGTTGCAGAAAAGAGATATCAGGGCCTTCTTCCATTCCATCCTTTTTCTCGGCATCCTGGGAAAGGAACGGCTGCACTACTGGAAAGTTTTCTTCTGGTCGCTCCTGAGGAAACCACGACTGCTCCCGCTGGCTATAACCATGGCCATCTACGGCTTTCATTTCCGGACTGTCGCCGAACAGATATGCTCTTCACCCAAGAGTGATGTAACAACAGAGGCTGTGGGGGACAACACGGCATTGAAAAACATTTTGTTCCCTGCGCAACAGGAGGAGGGAAAATCCTCCTGTTTCTCTCCGAAGTGAAACGTGACCGGACATTAGCATCCTATCGGCGCTTGTTGACTTGCCGTCGGAGGGGGTTATGATTATTCAATCCAAAACCTCGCTGCACCTCATTATCAAACATAGCTCTTCCTATCACCCTTGGAATAACACATGGCAGTACCCACTATTATTGCAGAGTCCCCCTTCTGGCAACTTCCTTTAACGGCAGTGCTAGAAAATTTGTCGGCGAGTCCTGAAGGGCTCAGCGACAAAGAGGCTGCTGCTCGTTTAACACGCTTCGGCCCCAATGTGATTCATACGGAGCGAAAACGGGCACTGCTCCTGCAATTTCTCACCAAGTTCCGTAACCCTCTGGTCATCATCCTAATCACCGCCAGCGCGTTTTCAGCGTTCACCGGCGATGTCGCAAGCTTTTTAATTATCAGCACCATAATCATAATTAGCGTCACTCTTGATTTCGTGCAGGAATACCGGGCTGGGCAGGCAGCCGAACACCTGCGCGAGTCGGTAGCGGTCCGCTGCCAGGTTTTGCGGAAAGGCCAGCTTCGTCAGATACTGCTCGCCGAATTGGTGCCCGGTGATGCAGTGCTTCTTGCCGCCGGAGACCTGGTGCCGTGTGACGGCCGGGTGCTGGAGGCAAAAGATTTCTTCGTCAATCAGGCACTGCTGACCGGCGAACCTTTTCCGGTGGAAAAGTCGCCCGGGGAATTTCCCGAAGAGAATGATGTGCTCGCGGCCGGCAATACCGTGCTTCTCGGGACATCGGTAATCAGCGGAACGGCAAAAGTGCTGATGTGCCGCACTGGGCAGAATACCGAGCTCGGCGCCATCGCCGACACCCTCCTGGCCAAGGCGCCACCCACCGCCTTCGAGAAGGGCACACATAGTTTCGGGCTCCTGATTATGCGCATGACGGTCCTTCTCGTCCTGTTCGTCCTCCTCGTCAATGCCTTCTTTCATCGACCCTGGCTGGAGTCGTTCCTTTTTGCCGTGGCCCTGGCCGTCGGGCTGACTCCCGAACTTCTTCCCATGGTGGTATCAGTTACTTTGTCACGGGGTGCGCTGCGGATGGCAGCCAACAAGGTGATCGTGAAAAGGCTCGCCTCGATCCACAACCTGGGGAGCATGGATGTCTTCTGCACCGACAAGACCGGCACCCTGACCGAGGCCCGCATCCATCTGGAACGCCACCTGAATCCCCTGGGCAAAGAAAGTCGGCGGGTCCTGGAACTGGCCTATTACAACAGTTTTTTTGAAACAGGTTTGAAGAGCACCCTGGATGACGCCATTCTTGAGCACACTGAGATCGACGCAAGCGGCTGGAAGAAAATTGATGAAGTGCAGTTCGACTTCGAGCGCCGCCGTATTTCGGTGCTCCTCGACAATGGCACTACCAGGATGCTGGTTGTCAAAGGGGCTCCCGAAGATATCCTTCGGCTGTCGATCAGCTTTGAGGTGGATGGGGAGGAAGATTCACGTCCCCTGGATGATGTGGCACGCATGAGTATCAATGCACAATTTGAGGCGCTGAGTCAGCAGGGTTTCCGGGTGTTGGGTATCGCCTCACGACAGGTGGGAATGGACCATCCCCATGCCGTGGTAAGCGATGAATCGGAGCTGGTTTTCGTTGGCTTCGCCGCATTTCTCGATCCCCCCAAGGAGAGCGCCAAGGCAGCCCTGGTCGGGCTTGCCGCCGACCGGGTTGCCGTCAAGATCATCACCGGCGACAACGAATTGGTAACCCAGCATATCTTCGCGCAACTGGGTCTTCCCGTTACCGGGGTGCTGACCGGCGCAGAGATCCAGCAACTGGATGATTTGGCACTCACAGCGCGGGTTGAACAAGTGAACCTCTTTTGCCGCGTAGCGCCTGCCCAGAAAAACCGAGTTATCCTCGCCCTGAAACGCCGCGGCCATGTGGTGGGGTATCTCGGCGGCGGCATCAACGACGCCCCATCGCTCCATTCGGCCGATGTGGGCATTTCTGTTGACAGTGCCGTGGACGTGGCGAAAGCGGCAGCAGACATGATCCTTCTGGAACAAGACCTGGGTGTCCTCCATGCCGGTGTCCTCGAAGGGAGGCGTACCTTCGGCAATATCATGAAATACATCATGATGGGCACCAGCTCCAACTTCGGCAATATGTTCAGCATGGCTGGTGCTTCTGTCTTTCTCCCATTCCTCCCCATGCTGCCGACGCAGATCCTGCTCAACAACCTTCTCTACGATGTTTCCGAACTTCCCATTCCGCTGGACCGGGTGGACGATGATTACCTGAGCCATCCCCGGCACTGGGACATGAACTTCATCCGAAACTTCATGCTGGTTATAGGTCCGGTCAGTTCACTATTCGACTTTCTCACTTTCTACATAATGCTGAAGGTGTTTCATGCTGGGGAGTCGTTGTTCCACACCGGCTGGTTTATTGAATCCATGGCCACACAGGTGCTGGTCATCTTCATTATCCGCACCCGCAGGAATCCCTTCAAAAGCCGACCCCACCCCTGGCTGATCGCCTGTTCGCTGACCGTGGTTGCAGTGGCTGTTCTTCTGCCGCTCACTCCGGCCGGTGTTTACCTCGGATTTATAGCTCCTCCGGCTCCTTTCTTTCTCATTTTGACTGTCATGCTACTCGCCTACCTATTGGCGGTGGAAGGGATGAAGCGGTGGTTCTTCAACCGCGTTGTCCCTGAGTGAAGCGGCGAGCGAAGAATGGCTTTTGTGATACATTTGACGAATAGGATAGTTAGCCACCCTGGTGGCTAGACCATCGGAATATTTCCTAATAATGCAAAGGAGTCCTTTGTGCTGGTACTCAAGAAATTAATGGCCAGGATAACCCTTTTGCTCTCAGGGATTTTCAAGCGTGGGTCCCCACCACTAAAGCAGGAGGGTAACGGAGTGGGACAGCACAAATGGAGATCTCATGACGGTACAATGTGGAAGTGTGAACGGTGTGAAAAGATCGTAAGAACAGCTGAAGGACAAACACCGGAAGTCGTTATCAAGCAACTGGCTAAAATATCAGAAGTTGATAGAGTGGTACCTGCGGCTTTGTACCCTACGGCGGTTCAGTTCTGTTTTGAAAATAACGGTCTGAATACAGAGTGCTCTCATAGAAGGCATGAGTAAGGATGTTCGGAAGCTATTTACAGGAGCCGCAATGTAGGGCGGCTGCACATCTTATTCAGGGATTTTAACGCGATTTAAGCAGACTGGAGAGAAGTAGCCTCCCGTTAAGGAGCATGAATGATGAATTGATGGATGGGAGATGCTATGAAGCGATGGGAGAAAGCTTCGCTCATCACTGTAGTTGTCGTGATTCTTCTGGCGGGTCTGGTCGCCTTCGTGCTCCCCGGCATCATCAAAAGCCAGGCGATAAGGCGGGTGGAGGCGGCGACAGGAAGAAATCTCGCCATCGGTGCGACCTCCATCAATCCTTTCACCTGGACCGTCGAGGTCAAAGACCTTCGCTTGTCCGAGCGAGGGAGAGGAGAGACCTTTGCAACGTTGAGCAGCGCACGGATCGCCATAAGTCCTTCATCTCTCTACCGCAGGGCGCCGATCATCGCTTCGGCCCGCATAGCCTCGCCCCACCTCCGCATCGTCAGGGTCGGCGCCAATGAATACAATTTTTCAGACCTTCTAAAGAGGCATCCCCAGCATCCGCAGCAGTCCCGCTTCTCACTCAATAACCTCATGTTAACAAACGGCTCCATCGACTTCACTGACCGGGGGCTGTCGGTAGAAAAGCGGCATGAGTTACGCAAGATCGAACTTGCCGTTCCCTTCATCACCACCATCCCGTATCTGGCCGACCGTTACATCGCCCCGCGCCTGAGCCTTATGGTGAACGGGGCACCGCTCCACCTGGAGGGGAAGCTGCGGCCCTTTCCCAAGGCAGTCGAAGCCTCTGCCACCATTGCCTTTGACGATGCCGCTCTCCCCCATTACCTTGCCTACCTGCCAGGAAGGCTCCCGGTCCAGGTCCACTCGGGAAGGATGTCGGCGAAGGTGGCGATGAGCTACCGGGCGGCGGAGAAGGAAAAGCCGGGACTCACCTTCAATGGTAAGGTGATTCTTGCCGACACCAAGATCGCCGAGCGGAACAGCGCCCAGTTGCTGGCCCTGCAACAGCTTGATGTGGCGGCCAATGTGGGGATCGGCGGACCGGGGGGAACAAGACTGGAAAACGGATCAATCCAGGCCCGGCAATTGGTAGCCTCGGCAGGAAAGGGGGAGGGGCTCAAACTGGCATCGCTCTCCCTGGAGGGGGGAACCTACAGCCGGAAAGAAAATCTGCTGGAGGTAGCCGATCTTACGCTCCGCGATGGCAGTCTGCGCCTTTCCCGGGACAGGAACGGAGTGTTCCTGCCCCTGCCTTTTCTTCATCAGGCCGGTGGGGCGACTGGAAAGAAAGCTGCTCAGCCGCTGCGCTACCGTATCGGACGCATCTCCGGGGAGGGGCTGGATATTGCTTTCACCGATGAGAAGCTGCCAGGGGGACAACAGTTTACCCTTAAAAATGCGACTCTTTCCCTGGAAAAGTTCATCGGTCCACCCTTCGGCATGATCCCCTTCAGCGTGGCAGGGGGATATGGAAAGGGGGGCTCCCTCAAGGCCTCCGGCAGCTTCTGCCCGGCCCCCTTGAAAATAAAGGGAAACCTGGCCATGCAGCGGGTTCCCCTAACCGACTTCGATGCCTATTTCCCGGAAGCCCTCGATGTGTTTGTGACGGCGGGGAAGCTCGATGCCCGTCTCGCCCTCTCCGTGACCGGCGAAGGAGGCTCGTTTACCGGCACCTTCGGCGGGTCGGCTGCAATACGCTCTTTTAACTGCCTCGACGGGGAAGGGGAGGATCTGCTGAAATGGGAAATCCTCCACGTGGATAGAGTCAAAGGCAGACTGGGCCCCTTTGCACTAGATATCGGCGATGTGGCCCTGACGGGATTTTATTCCCGCATTGTTGCCCAGAATGATGGCAGCCTGAACCTCCAGCATCTTTATCGGAAAGGGCCAAAGGCAACGGCCAACAAAACCGTCGGGGGAAAGAAGAGGGCAATGGTCCGGATCGGCAGGATCACCATGCAAAACGGCACCCTGTCATTCACCGATCACCATGTGCCGGGAGGATACAGCACGACCTTTTTTAACCTGGGGGGACGGGTCAGCGGCTTGTCGTCTGAGCCGAACCGGCTTGCCGATGTGGACCTGCGGGGCAATCTGGAAAACCAGTCCCCGCTCAGGATCATCGGGCAGATCAATCCGCTGCGCGGCGATCTCTTCGTCGATCTCAAGGTGAGCTTCACCGATATCGCCCTCTCACCCATGAGTGCCTACGCGGGGAAATACCTGGGCTATGCGGTGGAAAACGGGCAACTGTTCATCTATTCCCGCTACCGGATCGAAAACAAGCAATTCGTTTCGGAAAACAAGATTGTCATCGATCAGCTCGACTTCGGCAGGCGCATCGAAAGCGACAAGGCGACCAGCCTTCCAGTCCGCCTCGCCATTGCCCTGCTCAAGGACAAGAACGGGGAGATCACCCTGGACCTTCCGGTAACGGGGCGGACCGACGACCCGCAGTTCAGTTTCCCCGGCGTGGTGCTGAAGATACTGAAGAACCTCCTCGTCACCGCGGCCCGCTCTCCCTTGAAGTTACTTCATGCCATGTTCGGCGGCGAGGAGCCGCCGGACAGCGTCGGCTTTCCCCCTGGCTCCGCCGCGCTCTCCCCCGCCGAACAGGAAAAGCTCCTGAAGTTGGCGGCTGCGTTCAACAACCGGCCGGCGTTGAAGGTCGCCGTGACCGGTTTGGTAGACCGGGACCGTGATGATGAAGGCTACCGCAATGAACTCCTTCTGAAGAGGATGCGTACCGAGAAGTTCCGGGATCTGGTGAAGGAGCGGAGAAACCAGCCGGAGGATTCACCCGATACCATGCACATTGCCCAGGAAGAATACCCACGGTATCTGAAGGAGGTCTACGCCAAGGAGCAATTTCCCAAGCCGCGGAATATCCTTGGGCTGGTCAAGGCACTGCCGGAAGCCGAGATGAAGAAGCTGATCCTGGCTAACATGGTCGTGGGAGAGGAGCAGTTGCGGGGGCTGGCGGATGCCCGAGCTGCCGCTGTCAGGGCGTTTCTCGTCAAGCAGGGGAAAGTAGATTCACAACGGGTTTTCCAGAAGAGCGGCGACATTTCCCGATCCCCGGCCAAGCGAGGGGAGACCGGAAGCCGGGTGGAGTTTGAGCTTACGGCCGAATAATCGTTTCTCCTAACAACCTTTTTCCCGACAAAGGATGTTCTTAACGACACCGCAGGGAGGATCCCTTGTTTGCCGGGTGCAGGTACCAATTTCCAATGAAGCCACCAAACAGAATATACCTGCTGGCAATCCGCTTCTGGAAATTTCTGCTGCAGGTTCTCCATAACTTCATTCGTAACCAGGGCCTCCTGTTATCCGGTGCTGTTGCTTACCATACCCTGTTATCCATCATACCCATGTCGATCCTTGCCCTTGTGGTACTGTCCCATTTCATAGAAAAGGAGCAGCTGGTCCAGACCCTATCCACCTACCTGCAACTGGTGATACCCGGATTTGCGGCGACCTTGACCGAACAGGTGCGGGAATTCCTCGAATATCGCAAGGTGATCGGCATTATCGGCTTTATTGTAATGTTGTTCTTCAGCTCCATTGCCTTTTCCATGCTTGAAAACGCCATTTCCGTAATCTTTTTCCGACGGCTTGCCACCAAACGACGTAATTTTCTCGCTTCCGCCGTTATCCCCTATGTGTACATCCTTGCCATCGGTCTGGGCATAGTACTAGTTTCATTTGTCGAAGGAGCAATCGAAACAGTTGGCGACAGAGGATTGGTTATTTTCGGATGGAGCCTGAATCTGGAGAAGGCTACCCGAGCTTCACTGTATGTGCTGGGGATACTTGGCGAGGTGGTCATGCTTATTTCCTTCTATCTGGTAATGCCTAAGACGCATGTCAGGTTTCGCCACGCATTTATCGGGGGGATAACTGCGGCAATTTTGTGGGAACTCGTCCGCCGGGTACTGGTCTGGTACTACTCCGTTTTATCCATGGTAAACGTGATTTACGGGTCAATCGCCATAACAGTGGTCGCCCTTCTCATTATAGAGGTCGGTGCGTTAATCATTTTGTTGGGTGCCCAGGTCATTGCAGAACTTGAGCAGCCCGATGGATCTGCCGGGGAAGAACGTTCACATTGGTGATAAGCTTCCTTCGCTCAGTGTGCCTTGGGGATAAGGTTTGGTATAATCACTGGCATACATACATCATATTGGCAGGAGGTTTCCATGAACGATCTTTCAAAGGAAGCAACGATGATAATCGCTTCGAATCTGACCGTTGCCGCAGCGATCAGAGACGCTGCCATGACCATCAAAGGGGGCCCGCAACCGGCTGATTCCAAGGATTTGGTTACTCAGGCATTTGCAGCCATCCTGACCAATCTGGAGAAGCAGTCTCTTGGCCGGGAGCGTGAACGATGATTGACCCGCTTCCAGGAGTGCAAACCAAGACGATGCTGTATCTGGGATTATCGGCAAAGCGCATAGCCAATAACTGAGGTACTGCTAGAGATCATACTGTGGAGATGCGCCGTTCTCCCTGCCGTCTCTCATGGGTACGCCTCTCCGTTTCTCCTCGGTTCCATCCTTCGAGGTATCTCCTCTGGTAACCCCGCTCGTCATGCCACTTCATCCGCTGGAGCGTTATTCCTCTGTCAGACAGGATGAACTTGTGGATCAGGTTAGAGTGCGGCATACCACGGGATTTCAAAACGAGCAGAGTGCGAAACCGCTCTGCTTCAATTTCCTTATCCCTCAGTAGAAACCAGGTGTCGATCAGTGAAGAGATTTCCTCTTTTGTGGAAACCTGAATGCTCTCTTCATGGGTCAGATCGGTCAGGAGCGATGTCGTCGCATGCATTTTCAGGAAGTCAATAAGCCGCGTCAGCATCGATTTTGCCTGTAGTACCGTGCCCACATCGGCCAGGCTGGTCATCGGATCAACGACAACGACAGCAGGAGCGAACTCTTCGACCGTGCGGTAAATGTTGACGAGATGCGTTTCCAGTCCATACATGGAAGCGCGTGAAGTATAAACAAGCAAAAGACCTTTCTCCACCCACTGCTTTACATCAAGACCGATAGAAGTCATGTTAAGATAGATTTGTTCGGATGATTCCTCAAAACCGAAATAGGCTGCCCGCTCTCCCCGTCGGCAGGCTGCGTCGATAAAGGTAAAGGCCAGACTTGTTTTTCCTGATCCGGGTGTACCGGAGATAAGAATGCTGCTCCCTCGGAATAAGCCGCTGCCGCCTAACATTCTGTCAAGGTCCCGCACTCCGGTGGGAATGTGCTCCCCCGTTGGCCTGTATTCCAATTTGACCGAGGTTATTGGCATCACAGTGATCTCTTTTTTATCAATGAGGAAGGGAAATTCATCAGAGGGATGCGATGAGCCCCGGTATTTTATGACGCGAAGTCGCCGGGTCGAGAGTTGTTCGGCCACGCGATAATCAAGCTTGATAACGCAGTCAGCCACATATTCCTCGATGCCCCGCCGGGTCAGTGTCTGTAATCCGGCTTCCCCGGTGGCGACAACAGTCACGCCACGGAGCACCAACCAGTTGAATAGTCCCCGCAATTGCGTACGCAGCAGGTTGAAATCGGAAGCACCCACAAAAAGGGCATCGAGAGTATCAATGGCTATGCGTTTTGCCTTGACTGACGCTATTGCATCGGCGAGCTTGATAAAACAGGACCCCATATCATACTTGCCTTCTCTAGCCTGGCCGGTGTCCTCCAACGCCACCTGTATGATTGTCAGGAGACGGCGGTCTATAAGGTCCTGAAGATTGAAACCAAAAGAGGCAAAATTCCTTATCAGTGCTTCGGGCTGTTCCTCCAGGGCCACAAAAACGCCTGCCTCGTTATGCTCGAGTGCACCTTTGATGAGAAAAAGCATGGAAAATACCGTCTTGCCACACCCAGCGTTACCGGCAAGAAGGGTTGCCCTGCCTTTGGGAAATCCTCCACCGGTTATCTCATCCAGTCCGTCTATGCCCGAACTGCATTTTTCAACCGCCGTCGGCATTTTATGTCCTTGATTATCCATAGGTGTCCTCTTTAAAGTTACATGTCTATTGTAAGTTTACCGGTTGAAACGACACAGCCAACTTCTCTTTTTGAAGATATGGGTTGTACTGCTTGGGGAGCTGGCCCACGGATTTCTGGTAATATTTGATTTTAGATGCTTTTCAAAAGGAGGATTACCGAGATGCGTAAAAGGATCATGACTTCAGGTTCTTCAGAGACGAAAATCGAGTATGACTGGCTGGACCTGGCGCGTATGGCACAGGTCGAGGTTACCTCCGAAGACGATTCGCACCCGATTGAGGGGGCTCTCATTCCCGGTATCGGTTCGGGCTGGCGTGCGGCAACCCAAGGCAAGCAAACCATCCGCCTGCTGTTTGACGAGCCACAGAAGATACGGCGTCTCCGACTGCGGTTTCGTTGCGACTTCGGTGGCGGACACACCCAAGAATTTATGCTGAGCTGGTCACCCGGAGGCGGGCAAGCCGGTCGGGAGATTGTGCGCCAACAGTTTAACTTCAGCCCACCAGATGTTACTACTGAGGTTGAGGATTATGTTGTCGATCTTGATGGAGTGGCAATGCTGGAGTTGACAATCATGCCGGATATTAGCGGCGGTGAAACACGGGCAGCCCTGGAACAGTTACGTGTCGCCTGAAGGAGTTCGACGTATTGTTTCGCCAACTTCCACAGTGAAAACATCAATGGAAAGATGAGATATGAAAGTAGAGCTTTTCCTACCATTCTAAAGCGATTTAAGATTCAGATGCTGAAGGGTCGTTCACACAAATCATTGCTATTCTCAAACAACTGCCCAACAAGACAATTGCTACCGGAGGCTCGAATGTTCAATTCAACGCAAAATCATTTTCCGAGGAGTTGGAGGAGCGCGAAAAGTCATTTCGTGCAATTTTAACTTTAAATAACAATTTGTAATATTTAATTATAGTACAAATGCTTAGCGGTGCCGCCGTAACCGGGACGGGCACATGATTCCAATACCCGTTTAGGTGCTAGTATTGACCTTCCCCCCTTTACCCAACCACTAGAAAGTTAGTGATTCGGTCTTGTTGGGGTAATGTGGCAGCAAATTCTTCCGGCGTTAAATTGTTCAGTGAGCTGTGTGGCCGGATCGAGTTGTAGTCCCTGCGCCAGGTTTCGATCTTGTTCCTTGCATCTTGTAAGTCAATGAACACGTTCTCGTTGAGACATTCATCGCGTAGCTTGCCGTTGAAGCTTTCGATATAGGCATTCTGCACCGGTTTTCCCGGCTGGATGAACCTCAGCTTTACGTTGTTCTCGTGTGCCCATGCATCCATTGCTTTGCTGATGAATTCGGGGCCGTTATCAACGGTGATGACTTTCGGCAAACCACGGGTGGCAGCGAGTCGATCCAGAACTCTGGTAACACGCAGGCCCGACAACGAGTGATCAACCTCCAGTGCCGGGCATTCCCTGGTCAGATCGTCAACAATAGTCAGCACGCGGAACCTTCTTCCGTTCCACAGACTGTCAGAGACGAAATCCATTGACCAATGCTGATTCGGCTGCTCTGGACGGTCAAGTACCACACGAAGGTGGCTGATCCGCTTCTTTCGCTTCTTGCCGCGGAGAGATAGCCCTTCTTGACGATAAAGCCGCTCAACGCGCTTATGGTTTACCAGATGGCCTTCACGTAGGAGAAGAACATGAAGTCGCGGAGAGCCGAATTTGCGCCGCTGCTCTGCCAATTCTCGCAGCCGGAGGCGTAGCTCGGCATTAGTGTCCGGTTTCGGCTCGTACCGAAAGCTGCTTCGGTCAAGGCACGACAGCTTACAGGCCCGCCGCTCGCTGATGGAGTAGGATTGCCGCATGTACTCCACAACGTGCCGTCGTGCAACGGGTGCTACCACTTTTTTGAGACGACGTCTTTCAGGATCTTGTTGTCTAGAAGGGCCTCAGCAAGCATCTGCTTGAGCTTGCGGTTCTCGTCTTCAAGTTGCTTCAGGCGCTTGGCATCAGATACATCCATACCACCGTATTTCTTGCGCCAGGTGTAAAAAGTCGCATCGCTGATGCCATGCATCCGGCATAGGTCGATGATCTTCATTCCTGCTTCTGCCTGTTTCAGAATGCCAATGATCTGCTCTTCGGTGAATCGTTTCGCTTTCATGTCTAGTCTCCTCCGGGAGTTCTAGACCGAAATCGCTAAGTTTGCAATGGTTGAGTTTTTAGGGGAAAGGTCAGTATGACTATTGAAAGTAAGAAATTGCTGTTTGTAGAGAATAAACATGATGCGTGGACACTCCTCCTTGATGTTTTCTGCAAAAAGAGCGGGTTCGAGCTTTTTATAGCAGGCACAGGATTCGAAGGACTGAAAATATTAGAGAGAGTTCCTGAGATTTCGATTGTGATATCAGATTATAATCTCACAGATATGGATGGCGTAGTATTCCTTACTGATGTTTTTACCCTGTGGCCTAGGACTTTGAGAGTTTTGAGGTGTGATGTCGGTGATATAGATTCATTGGGTCCGGCAATTAAAAGTGGAACTATCAATAAGGTTATAAATAGATCTTGTAACACGTTACACCAGCTTTATCCTTATCTTGCCGCCGATATTAGCCATGGAAAATAGTTCGGTTTTAGCCAAAACTCCGTCATCTTGAAAGATGCGTAGCGGAAACAGCCACTTCACCTCGAAGAGTGGACGATACTCGCCCTAGGGCTCATCAAGTAAACTTTGCTGACACGCGGTTGTGCATGGTTATCGCAAGATCCACAAAGACCTGTGACAACTCGTCAAATGTGCGGTAAAAAACTGCGAGTGTCTGCCTGATGAAACAAGAGGACGGCAGTGGCCAAACTAATAAAGGCCTGTGAATCAAAGTTCACAGGCCTTTTGCGTTGTTAACGACGTGATCACCCGCTCTACCGACTGAGCTATTGGGGAATAAATGAAGTCGTATATATATTTGAAACTGTCGCTAGTGTCAAGCTATTTTTACTTGCCCTTTTTCAGGTC
The DNA here is from genome assembly GCF_022808985.1 of Geotalea sp. SG265. GTDB lineage: Bacteria > Desulfobacterota > Desulfuromonadia > Geobacterales > Geobacteraceae > Geotalea. The sequence goes on from NZ_JAKZFT010000005.1 coordinate 195,707, forward strand.
CACCAGTATCAGTTTAGCAACGGCTTTGAGAGTTTCAAATACACCCTCGCCGGTGGTTGCACAGGCCTCGAAATCGGGGACATTGGTGGGGTTTAACTCTTTACGCAGTTCTTCGACGCTGACTACGTTGGGGAGATCGCGCTTGTTGTATTGAACGACGTAGGGAATCTTGTCCAGGTCATATCCCTGCTCAGTAAGATTTATGCGCAGGTTTTCCACCGACTCGATGTTGGCTTCCATCCGCTCTTCCTGGGAATCGGCGACGAATACGACCCCATCAACCCCCTTGAGAATCAGTTTTCTCGAAGCATCGTAAAACACCTGGCCGGGGACGGTGTACAGGTGGAAGCGCGTCTTGAAGCCCCGGATCTCCCCCAGTGCAAGGGGAAGAAAATCGAAGAATAAGGTACGCTCGGTCTCGGTGGCAAGGCTGATCATTTTCCCTTTGGCATCGGCGGCTGTCTTTTGATAGACGAACTGCAGGTTGGTCGTTTTGCCGCAGAGCCCCGGGCCGTAATAGACGATTTTGCAGTTTATTTCGCGGGATGCATAGTTGATGAAGGACATCTGGCGTTACCCCGGTTACTAGCTGAACAGGTTATCGATATCGTCGTCGGTGATTTCTGCAAAGGGAAAATCTGTCTCGCCGCTTTTTTCCTTTTCTTCGGCTTTCTGCATCAGACGACCAAAGATGGTGGTCAACTCCTCGGACGCTTTCTTCACCCGCAGGCGAACCAGGCCCAGCGACGATCTGTTGTCGAAGAGAACGACAAGAATGACCCTGCCACCGACGATGGAGATGTGCAGGTTGTCCTTTTCGCCTTCATGGAAAAGGATGGAGAATTCTTTTTCACCGATCAACTTGGCAAGGCCGCCCGTAGCAGCAATATTGCCGGCTGTCAGTGAGGCCAGCGATGTGGTGTCGAATCGTTCCGTTTCACCGACACCGGTGATGAGCTGGCCGTTTTTATCAACGAGAAAGATGACCTTGCTGTTGGCCTCCTTTAAGAGCTTCTCGATGACAGCATTTATCTGTTTGAATTCCTCATCGTACATAACCATCTGAGGATTCGACATGTAACACCCCTTGCGCTGTAGGGAAATTTTATTACAGCGGATTGTATATAACAGAATTGCAGGATTGTTTCAACCCTAAAGGCAGAGCGGCGCCTCAACGAAAAAGCCCCGACAGGATCTGCCGGGGCTTTTCATCGTGAGGCATGCTAGAGGCTACTTCTTTTCCTCATAGGACATGGCAGCCATTTTTTCGTAGAGCTCGAAGCGTCTGGCGGTCCACTGGGTTGCCTGCTTCATCAGGGCCGCAGCAGCTTCCGGGTTGTTCTTTTTCAGGACCCGGTAACGGTTTTCACCATAGGCGTACTGCTCGAAGGTGATGGTCGGTGCCTTGCTGTCCAGCTGCAGCGGGTTTTTGCCCTGGGCGGCCAGCTCGGGGTTGTAACGGATGAGCGGCCAGTGACCGGAGGCAACGGCGTTTTTCTGCTCATCGACGGCGGTGGTCATGTCGATGCCGTGGGCGATGCAGTGGGCGTAGGCGATGATCAGCGACGGTCCGTTGTAAGCTTCCGCCTCGATGAAGGCTTTGACCGCCTGGGCCGGATTGCTGAGGGAGACCTTGGCCACGTAGACGTTGCCGTAGGCCATGGCGATCATGGCCAGGTCTTTCTTGGGCATGCCCTTGCCGCCTGCGGCGAATTGGGCGACGGCGCCCAGAGGGGTCGATTTCGAAGCCTGTCCACCGGTGTTGGAGTAGACTTCGGTGTCGAGAACAAGCAGGTTGACGTTTTTGCCGGAGGCGATGACGTGGTCGAGGCCGCCGTAACCGATGTCGTAGGCCCAGCCGTCGCCGCCGACGATCCACACCGACTTCTTCACCAGGTAATCGGCGAGGGAGATAAGCCGCTTGGCAGCCGGCTCGGTGCAGGATTTAAGCCCTTCCTTTAAGGTGGCGACACGGGCACGCTGGGCCTCGATCCCCTCCTGGGTGGACTGATCGGCATTCCGGATCTCTTTCATGGTGCCGATCAGGGCTTCGCAGGACTTACAGCCGCAGTTCATCAGTTCGTCCAGCAGTTCGTTGGCGGCCTGGGTAAATTTATCGACGGTGAGCCGCATGCCGAAGCCGAACTCGGCATTGTCCTCGAAAAGGGAGTTGGACCATGCGGGGCCGCGCCCGTCGGCGCGCTGTGCCCAGGGGGTGGTCGGCAGGTTGCCGCCGTAGATGGAAGTACAGCCGGTGGCATTGGCAACGAGGGCACGGTCACCGAAAAGCTGGGACATGAGCTTCAGGTAGGGGGTCTCGCCGCAGCCTGCACAGGCGCCGGAGTATTCGAAGAGCGGCCTGATCAGCTGGCTACCCTTGAGGGTTTCGCGCTTGACCAGTTTGGCATCCGTTTCCGGCAGGGAGAGGAAGAAGTCGTAATTTTCCGCCTCGGCCTGACGCAGCGGCGGCTGGAACTGCATGTTGATCGCCTTTTTGTTGGGATCTTCCTTGCTCTTGGCAGGGCAGTTATGGACGCAGGCGGCACAACCGGTGCAGTCCTCCGGCGCGACCTGGAGGGTGAACTTCTTGCCGGCAAACTCGGCCCCTTTGGCATCCACGGATTTGAAGGTCTTCGGCGCTTTGGCAAGAAGCGCTCCATCGTATGCCTTCATACGGATGGTGGCATGGGGGCAGACGAAGGAGCAGATGCCGCACTGGATGCAAAGCGATTCATCCCACACCGGGATATCGACGGCGATGTTCCGCTTCTCGTACTGAGAGGTGGCGGTGGGGAAGGTACCATCGGCAGGCATTGCCGAAACGGGCAGATCGTCGCCGCGGCCGGCGATGATTTCGGCAGTAACGTTCTGGACGAACGCAGGTGCGTGGCTGCCGACAACGGGGGGCTTCTTCAGCGTGCTGGTAGCCTTTGCCGGGATAGCAACCTCGAATATGTTTTCCAGGGCGGCGTCCACAGCCTTGTTGTTCATGGCGACGACTTTTTCGCCGGCCTTGCCGTAGCTCTTCTTGATGGCGTCTTTGATGGCGTCAAGGGCTGTTTCCAGCGGAATGATCGAGGAAATCTTGAAGAAGGCGGTCTGCATGATGACGTTGATGCGCGCACCCAGGCCAAGCTCCTCGGCCAGCTTAATGGCGTTGATGACATAGAATTTCAGCTTCTTGTCGATGATCTGCTGCTGCACTTCGACCGGCATGTTATCCCAGACCTGATCCTTGTCGAAGGGGGAGCAGAGCAGGAACGTTGCGCCTTCCTTGGCCTTGCAGAGCATGTCGTACTTTTCCAGGAAGGTGAAGTTGTGACAGGCGATAAAATCGGCGCGATCGATGAGATAGGGCGAGCGGATGATGTTCTTGCCGAAGCGGAGATGGGAGGTGGTGATGCTGCCCGCTTTTTTGGAGTCGTAGACGAAGTAAGCCTGGACGTTGTTGTCGGTTTTCTCGCCGATGATCTTGATGGAGTTCTTGTTGGCGCCGACGGTACCATCGGAGCCCAAGCCGTAGAACATGGCGGAGTAGGTGCCGGCGGCAGGGTTGGCAAAGCTGGGGTCGAAGTCGAGGCTGGTGTTGCAGACATCTTCCTTGATGCCGGCAACAAAGTTGCTCTTCGGCTTGTCATCCTTCAGGTTGTCGAAGACCGACTTGGCCATGGCCGGGGTGAACTCCTTGGAACCGAGGCCGTAGCGGCCGCCGACAATGACGGGATACTTGGTGAAAGATGTCTTTTTGTCTGCCATGGCCTCGCCGATGGCGGTCCGCACGTCGAGGTAGAGGGGCTCGCCGAGGGAGCCGGGCTCCTTGGTGCGGTCGAGAACGGCAATCTTTTTCACGCTTACCGGAAGGGCAGCAACGAAGGCATCAACCGGGAACGGTCTATAGAGACGAACCTTGACCAATCCAACCTTTTCTCCCTTGGCAACAAGGGTGTCTACTGTTTCGTGGATGGTATCGGCTGCCGAGCCCATGACGACGATGACCCGCTCCGCATCGGGAGCTCCCACATACTCCACCAGCTTGTATTGCCTGCCGACCAGCTTGGCGAACTTGTCCATCTCCTCCTGGACGATGCCGATGGTCGGTGCATAGTACTTGTTGACCGACTCGCGCCCCTGGAAGTAGACGTCAGGGTTTTGGGCGGTACCGCGCATGAAGGGATGGTCCGGCGTCAATGCCCTTGCCCGGTGGGAGAGGACCAGGTCGTCGTTGATCATGGCCCGCATATCGTCAAAGGTGAGTTCTTCAACCTTCTGCACTTCATGGGATGTTCTGAAACCATCGAAGAAATGGACGAAGGGAACCCTGGCGCGCAGGGTCGAGGCCTGGGCGATCAGGGCGAAATCCATAACCTCCTGGACGTTGTTGGAACAGAGCATGGCCCAACCGGTCGAGCGACAGGCCATGACGTCCGAATGGTCTCCGAAGATGGAAAGAGCCTGGGCGGCAATGGCGCGGGCGGAAACATGAAAGACAGTCGAGGTCAATTCCCCGGCAATCTTGAACATGTTGGGGATCATCAGCAGCAGGCCCTGGCTGGCGGTGAAGGTGGTGGTAAGCGCCCCTGCCTGCAAGGCACCGTGGACCGCACCCGAGGCACCACCTTCCGACTGCATCTCGGCGACCAGCGGCACGGTTCCCCAGATATTCTTTTCGCCCTTGGCGCTTTTCTCGTCGGAGATCTCGCCCATTACCGATGATGGAGTAATGGGGTAAATGGCAATGACCTCGTTGGTTGCGTGGGCAACGTGGGCTGCCGCGGTATTGCCGTCGATTGTAACCATTCTGCGACTCATACTCTTCCTCCCGTTTTTGATTGTAGCTATCTGTGTCTCTATCTAAAAATTTTTAAAGTTCGGAGCGTCCTTCGACGGCCCGCTGAACCGTAGCTGCGTCGACAAATTCAAGGTCGCTGCCAAGCGGTATGCCATGGGCAAGGCGGGTGACCCTTATGGAGAGCGGCTTTATCAGTCTGGTCAGATATAATGCCGTTGCCTCCCCTTCGACGGTGAAGTTGGTGGCTAGGAGCACCTCCCGGATCGAGCCCTTTTCCAGGCGTTGCATGAGTTCGGCAATCTTCAGATCGCTGGGTGTGATGCCGTTCAGGGGAGACAACGCCCCGTGCAGGACGTGATAGCGCCCGTTGAACGCTCGGGAACGTTCCATGGCCAGGATATCCTGCGGCTCTTCCACCACGCAGATGGTGGTGCTGTCCCGTTCCGTCGAGCAGAGGTGGCAGGGATCCGCCTCGGTGATGCTGAAGCAGATTGAACAGAAACGAACGCCTGCCTTGACCTCAAGCAGGCTTTCAGCAAGAGCTGACAGATTGTCCGGTGATTTGAGGAGGTGAAAGGCGAGCCGTAAGGCTGTTTTGTCTCCAACTCCCGGCAGTTTCTTCAATTCCCCGAGTAACCTGGTTAACGATCTGGAAAAATGTATCATAGAATTACCGGATTTAAAACAACTTTTTATTCTCGCGAAAATGAAAAAAATTTATTAATAATAAAAATGGTTCTAAGTAGTGGAAATTGCGAGACTTAAATGCGGGAGGGGAGGATCCGTTTTCCCTCCGCCACAGGAGGGAAAACGGACCGAATTAACGGAAAACCAAAGCTAAAAGAGACCGGGAATATTGATACCGCCGGTGATCTTGCTCATCTGCTCGGCCATCTCCGATTGAACTTTTGTCAGTGCCTCGTTGACTGCAGCCACGACCAAATCCTGAAGCATTTCCACATCTTCCGGGTCAACCGCTTCCTTTTTTATGGACAGGGAAAGCAGCTGGTTTTTCCCGTTTACCACGGCAGTCACCGCACCGCCGCCTGCAGTGGCTTCAACAGTTCTCTGGGCCGCCTCCTCCTGCAGTCTCCCCATTTTCTGCTGCATCATCTGCGCCTGCTTCATGATCGAAGCCAAACCTTTCGACATATCTACCTCCGGTACCTGTTGGTGTTTTTATTAACAATAAACATGTTTTTGTTAAAACTAAAACGAAGTTATTTATTCACCTCGACTACTTCGCCGACCTCACCGCCGAAAACTTCCAGGGCGGCATGAATTGCCGGATGTTCCAGCGCCTTTTCCCTCAATTGCTGCTTTCGTTTGGCGTCCTCAAGGCTTTTTTTTTCCTGCAGGGACGGTGGCGCGTCGGATGCTTCTCCTGAAAGGGACTTGAAGCGGATGGCAGGCTGTGAACCGAAATAGGCATGGGAGAGCGTCTTCAGCTCCCCCTGGGAATCGGGGTCCTGCATCTTGCTCAGTTCGAAGGAGCCTTCGGCATAGCCTATTTCCAGCACTTTTCCCGATACAGCGAGCGGTCGGCCAACCTCCAGGAATGTGGCCAAAACCGGTTTCTTTCCCTTGACGAAGGTGACAAATCCGGCCCAGGTTGAATCGGGGGGGGGCGACGGTGCCCGCTCGGCAGCCGGCGGCGGGGGGGAAGATGTTTTCGCCGGTGGTGCGGTGCGGGCGGCAGCAGGTGGCGCCTGTGCCGGCGCAGATTTTTCCCATACCGGCGCGGAAGAGGCGACGGCAGGAAGCGGGGTGCCCGATTCCAATGCCTTGAGGCGGTCGAGGATCTCGTTCACCGGGATGACCGGGGCCAGCGCCGCCATTTTCAGTAGGGCCATTTCCAGAACCAGCCGACCGAAGTTGGAGTGGGCCATCTCGCTTTCGGCCTTGAGCAGGATGGTCAGGTGGCGTTGCAGATCATTGGTGGATACGGTGGCAGCGATGCTCTTCAGCTCGCTGCACTCCGCTTCTGAAAGATCGAGGATCTCCGCAGCATTGTCGATGGCGCGCAGGATGGTCAGATTGCGGAAGTGATCAATCAACTCCTGGCAGAACTGGCGCATGCTGTAGCCGAAGGAATCCACCTGCTTGACGATCTCCAGCACTGTCTGATTGTCACGGGAGAAGACCGCCCGGGACGCTTCCAGGAGAAGGCGCCGGTCCACCACGCCGAGGAGGCTGGCCACGTCGTCATCGGCAACGTTTTCGCCGCAGAATGCCAGCACCTGATCGAGAGTGGAGAGGGAATCGCGCATGCTGCCGTCACCTTTGCGGGCGACGATAGCCAGGGACTCGTTGCTGATGACTACCTTTTCCTGATCAACAATGTAGCGCAGCCGGTCAACCACCTTCTGTAAGGGGATACGCTTGAAGTCGAACCTCTGGCAGCGTGAAAGAATGGTGATCGGCAGTTTATGGGGCTCGGTGGTGGCGAAGATGAACTTCACATGGGCCGGTGGCTCCTCCAGCGTCTTCAACAGGGCATTGAAGGCGTTGTTGGTCAGCATGTGCACTTCATCGATGATGAATATCTTATAGCGGCTCTTGGAGGGGAGATACTTGACGTTGTCGCGCAGCTCGCGGATATCGTCAACCCCCGTATTGGATGCACCATCGATTTCGAAGACATCGACCGAATTGCCTTCGGTGATCTCGGTGCAGGAGGGGCAGTTGTTGCAGGGTTCTGTTGTCAGCCCCTGTTCGCAGTTAAGGGCTTTGGCGAGGATGCGGGCCGAGCTGGTCTTGCCTACGCCACGGGCGCCGGTAAAGAGAAAGGCATGGGCAATCCTGCCGGTATCGATGGCGTTCTGCAGGGTGCGACTGACATGCTCCTGGCCGATCAGGTCGCTGAAGGTCTGGGGCCGCCATTTTCGTGCCAATACGAGATATGACAAAAGGGTATTACCTCTTACTTTTGGCCACGGTTAAGGTTAATTTTTTCCGGGAGGGGAACATGCGGGGATATTGCGGACACAACTGATAGCTGGGCGATCCCGCGGCACACGGGTTGAGTTACTGCCGCTGCTTCCTTCCGGACCTGACGGGGTTCATAACCTCCCGTTGCGAGGGGCCCAGCTATCAGTTGTGCCCGCAAAGGGCATAAGCGAGCGGGTACGCCAGTTTTGGAGTTTTTATCTGGCGGAGAGAGAGGGATTCGAACCCTCGGTACGCTATTAACGTACACACGCTTTCCAGGCGTGCTCCTTCAACCTCTCGGACATCTCTCCGCGGAAATCGTAATCCTAGTATATCATGCTGTGTCTTGTAAAGAGTTTTCTTGGTGAGAAGCCGAGATGTCCATTGGCAGCGATGGATGGAGGAAGAATAGCTTGATTTAAGCCAGCAAAAAATTTACGATTTCGGCGGCTATTTATCACCATCTTGACTGGATCCTTATGAATCTGCTGCACAATCTCAACCCTCCCCAGAAGGAGGCGGTGCTCCACGGCGAGGGACCGCTCCTGATCCTGGCCGGGGCCGGTTCCGGAAAAACACGGGTCATCGTCCACCGCATCGCCCATCTCATCACCGATCGAGGGGTCCCGCCCTGGCAGATCCTTGCGGTGACCTTTACCAACAAGGCTGCTGCGGAGATGCGCACCAGGGTGGAGCGGCTGCTCCATGGGGGAGAGGTGCCGCTCATTTCCACCTTCCATTCGGCCTGCGCCCGAATCCTGCGCCGGGAGATCCATCATCTGGGCTATGATGCCAGCTTTGCCATTTATGACGATAAGGATGCGGAAAAACTGATCAAAGAGCTCGTCGCCGAGCTGCACCTGGATGAAAAACGTTTTCCGGCCAAACTGTTTACCGCAGCCATCGATGACTGCAAGAATGCCGGCCGCTCGCCCGAGGACCTGCCCGCCGGGGACTACGTGGCTGACAAGATCGCCCAGGTCTATGCCGCCTACCAGAAAAGGCTGCAGCAGTGCAATGCCCTGGATTTCGGCGACCTGGTCATGCTGACCGTCAGGCTTTTCGAGGAATATCCCCAGGTGCTCGCCCACTACCAGGACCGTTACCGCTGGATCCTGGTGGACGAGTACCAGGACACCAACCCGATCCAGTACCGGCTGGTGAAGCTCCTGGCAGGCCGGTGGCAGAACCTCTGCGTGGTGGGGGACGACGACCAGTCCATCTACCGCTGGCGGGGGGCTGACATCCGCAACATCCTCGATTTCGAGGACGACTTCCCCGGGGTGACGGTGGTGAAGCTGGAGCAGAATTACCGCTCCACCAGCACCATCCTTTCCGCAGCCGGGGCGGTCGTGGCGAAGAATCGCGGCCGCAAGGCGAAAACACTCTGGACGGAGAACCCTCCCGGCGAGCCGGTGGTCTACCGGCGGCTTGCGGACGAACGGGACGAGGCGCGCTTCGTCTGCCGGCAAATCGAGCAGTATGTGCGCAAGGGGGGAGATCTGGCCGGTGTGGCGGTTTTCTACCGTGCCAATGCCCAGTCCAGGGTTATGGAGGATGCCATGGTTGCCGATGGCATTCCCTACCACATGGTCGGCGGCATGCGCTTCTACGCCCGCCAGGAGATCAAGGACATTCTCGCCTACCTGCGGGTGTTGATCAACCCCGCCGACGAGGTCTCCCTGAAACGGATCGTCAACACCCCGGCCCGGGGGATTGGCCACGCCACCATGGAAAAGATCACCGAACTGGCCCGGCGCAAGGGGATTCTCCTCTATGAGGCCCTGGCCGAAGCTGCCGAGGGTGGGCTTCTGGCGGCAGGGCCACGGGGCAAGATCGCCGGTTTTGTGACACTTTTGGAGCAGTTCCGGCAGTTGATGGACGCCGTGCCGCTCACCGAGCTCACCTCCCGAATTATCCAGGAAACCGGCTATGCAATGAAGCTCAAAGAGGAGCGTACCGAAGAGGCCCAGGACCGCCTGGCCAACCTGGAGGAACTTTTGTCGGCTTTGGAGGAATTCGAGCGGCGCAGCGAAGAGCGGACCCTGGCGGCGTTCCTCGAACAGGTGGCACTGATCTCGGACCTGGAGGAGGAAGGAAAAGGGAGCGAATCGGCAACGCTGATGACGCTCCACTCGGCAAAAGGCCTGGAATTCCCCATGGTCTTCATGATCGGCATGGAAGAGAAGCTCTTTCCCCATGCCCGCTCCCTTGATGATCCGGAACAGATGGAGGAAGAGCGGCGCCTCTGCTATGTAGGGATGACCAGGGCACGGGAGCGGCTCTTCCTGACCAATGCCCGTCGGCGGCGGATCTTTGGCCAGGAACAGTACAATCCCCCCAGCCGGTTTCTTGCCGACATTCCCAAGGAACTACTGGATATGGAGGAAGAAGGCTACGGGCAGTCCGCCTTCGGTTTCGGCGCCGGTTTTGGGACAACGCCGCGCCCCGAGCCGGCGGCACAAAGGCCGACCCACAACCTGGCGTCGGTCTTCGAGATGGAGCTGGAGCCGGAACTCCCCAACGAGGTGCAGGTAGTGCCAGACGAGACGGTGGAGGGCGTCTGGCTGGGAATGAGGGTGCGCCACGGCAAGTTCGGCATCGGCACGATCCGCCGCATGGAGGGAAGCGGCAACGACCAGAAGGTCATCGTCTGGTTCGATTCCGTTGGGCCGAAGAAACTGCTGGTCCGCTTTGCAGGGCTGGAGCGGGCTTAACAGGCATGTTCTAGGTTCTAGGTTCGACGTTCGGAGTTCTAGTTTGAGGTTACATGCGATTCCCCTTGGCTTGCCATTTGCCCCTGTTCATGGTACAAAAACATGCTTTTGCCCATTACCTGTTGGGAGAGAAAAATGAAAATCACCAAAGATCAGGTGGAGAAGGTCGCCCTGTTGGCCCGCCTGGAACTGACCGACGCGGAGGCGGAAACATTCACCGGCCAGATGGATGCCATCCTTGCCTATGTGGATAAACTGAACGAGCTGAACACCGACGGCATCGTGCCGACCGCCCATGCCGTGCCCATGGAAAACGCCTTCCGTGCCGACGAGGTACGGGATTCCATCGGCATCGACAACGCCCTGGCCAATGCGCCGAAGCGGGCGGAGAGCTTCTTCCGCGTGCCGAAAGTGATCGAGTGACCACTTCTTAAGCCCCAACGGCCCCATTGAATGCAATATATTCCGGAGCAGATATGGAACTTTTCGAACTGACCATCCACGAGTTGCACGATAAGCTGAAGAAAAAGGAAGTATCCTCGGTTGAGGCGACCAAGGCGCTGCTGGCGCGGATCGAGGCGGTCGAGCCGAAGGTGAACGCCTTCATCACGGTGACCGCAGAACAGGCGCTGAAGGATGCCGAGGAAGCCGACCGGCGGATTGCCGCAGGCGACATGGCCACTCTGACCGGCATTCCCGTTGCCCTCAAGGACATCTTCCTCACCAGGGGGATCCGCACCACCTGCGCCTCCCGCATCCTGGAAAACTTCATCCCCCCCTATGATGCCACCAGTGTTGCCCGGCTCAAGGCCCGTGGCGCGGTTATGGTCGGCAAACTGAACCAGGACGAGTTCGCCATGGGCTCTTCCACCGAATCCAGCTATTTCGGCAAGACAAGCAATCCGTGGAACCTTGACTGCATCCCCGGGGGCTCCTCCGGGGGCTCGGCTGCGGCCATCGCCGCCCAGGAAGCAACCGCAACCCTCGGCACCGATACGGGGGGCTCCATCCGCCAGCCCGCCTCCCACTGCGGCTGTGTCGGCCTCAAGCCCACCTACGGCAGGGTTTCCCGCTACGGGGTCATCGCCTATGCCTCCTCTTTGGATCAGGTCGGGCCGTTGACCCGCGACGTTACTGACTGTGCCATCATGCTGGAGGCGGTCGCGGGCTATGACGCCAAGGATTCCACCAGCGTCGAGTTGCCGGTCCCTGCCTATACCAAGGCGCTGACCGGCGAGGTCAAGGGGTTGAAGATCGGCTTGCCCAGGGAATATTTCATCCAGGGGCTCGATCCCGACGTGCAGAAGACCATGGACGAGGCCATTGCAATCTACAAAAAAATGGGGGCCGAGTTCGCTGAGGTCTCCCTTCCGCACACCGATTATGCCGTCGCCACCTATTACCTGGTGGCCACCGCCGAAGCCAGCTCCAACCTGGCCCGTTACGACGGCGCCCGCTTCGGCCACCGCAGCGAAGCAGCCCAAAGCCTTCTGGACATGTACCGGAAAAGCCGCGCCGAAGGTTTCGGTCAGGAGGTGAAGCGGCGCATCATGCTCGGCACCTATGCCCTTTCTTCAGGCTACTACGACGCCTATTACCTGAAGGCGCAGAAGGTGCGCACCCTGATCATGCACGACTTCATCAAGGCCTTCGAGACGGTGGACGTGCTGCTGACGCCGGTGGCACCGACCCCTGCCTTCAAGATCGGTGAGAAGACCAGCGATCCCTTGCAGATGTATCTCTCCGATATTTTCACCATTCCGGTCAACCTGGCCGGGACCTGCGGCATCTCGGTGCCGGCAGGCCTGAGCAGCAGCGGTCTGCCTATCGGGCTGCAGCTGATCGGCAAGCCTTTCGGCGAGGAGAGCATCCTCCGTGCCGCCCATGCCTTCGAGCAGAACACCGACTGGCATACCCGAAAGGCGTCCCTGTAATTATTCTCAACGGAGAACCCCATGGAATACAGAGCTGTCATCGGACTCGAAGTCCACGTCCAACTGAACACCAATACCAAGATCTTCTGCGGCTGTTCCACCAGGTTCGGCGCCGAGCCCAACTCCCAGACCTGCCCGGTCTGCCTTGGGATGCCGGGGGCGCTGCCGGTCCTGAACCGCCAGGTGGTGGAGCATGCCATCAAGGCGGGGCTTGCCACCAATTGCGAGATTGCGCCGCGCTCCATATTCGCCAGAAAAAACTACTTCTATCCCGATCTGCCCAAGGGATACCAGATCAGCCAGTACGAGCTTCCCATCTGCAGCACCGGTCACCTGGACATCGAGGTGGACGGCACGGTGAAGAAAATCGGCATCACCCGCATCCATATGGAGGAAGATGCCGGCAAGCTGGTCCATAGCGATGTGCCGGGGGTGGGGGATGATTCCTGTGTCGATTTGAACCGGGCCTGCACGCCGCTTTTGGAGATCGTTTCCGAACCGGACCTGCGTTCTGCGGACGAGGCGGTTGCCTATCTGAAGAAGCTGCACCAGATAGTCGTCTACCTGGGGATCAGCGACGGCAACATGGAGGAAGGGAGCTTCCGCTGTGATGCCAACGTCTCGGTGATGAAGGTCGGCGCCGACAAATTCGGTACCCGCACCGAAACCAAGAACGTCAACTCCTTCAAATTCGTCAAACAGGCCATCGATTATGAAATCGAGCGGCAGATCGAGGTCATTGAGGATGGCGGCACCATCGTTCAGGAGACCCGTCTTTTCGATCCCAACACCGGCGTGACCCGCTCCATGCGCGGCAAGGAGGAGGCCCACGACTACCGCTACTTCCCCGATCCTGATCTGGTGCCCCTGGTCATCAGCGACGACTGGGTGGAGGATGTGCGCCTCGGCCTGCCTGAACTTCCCGAGGCAAAACGGCGCCGTTACATGGAGGAACTGGGTTTGCCCGCCTACGATGCCGAGGTCCTGACCGCCACCCGGGAATTGGCTGCCTATTTCGAGGCCTGCCTGGAGTTCCACTCCCAGCCGAAACTGGTGGCCAACTGGGTAATGGGAGAGGTGACTCGGGCGCTCAACGAAGAGAATCGCCCCATTGCCGAGGCGCCGGTGACGCCGCAACTGCTCGCCGAGCTGCTGCAGCTGATCGACAAGGGTACCATTTCCGGCAAGATTGCCAAGACCGTCTTCGACGAGATGTGGCGGACCGGCAAACCACCGGCCAAGGTCGTGGAAGAGAAGGGGCTGGTGCAGGTCTCTGACACGGGTGAGATCGAGCGGATCATCAACGAGGTGCTGGCCAGGGAAGCGGGACAGGTGGCGGAATACAGAAGCGGCAAGGACAAGCTCTTTGGCTTTTTTGTCGGCCAGGTGATGCGCGCGTCCAAGGGGAAGGCCAACCCTGCGGTGGTCAATGAACTGCTGTTGAAGAAATTGCAGGGATAAATCCTGCCATAGCTGGAGAGGGCGCCTGTCGTGACTTCGTCCGTTCGTTCGGTCGCTACAGCTGCGGACCTTGCAGGTCTCAGGATTAATACTCTGAGTATAAGGAGCCGGCAGAGGTGGTGATTGCTACTTCCGGCGGGTGTCCGCTCGCCGCTGCAGCTCGGTCACTCACTCCCGAAGCCACGACAGGCTTTCGGCAATTTCGCATGTAGAGGAAAGAAAAGGATGTCTTTCAGAACAATAGAATGGCGCGACAACAAGGTGGTGATGATCGACCAGACCCGGCTGCCGGGTGAAGAGGTCTATAACGAATACGAGGACTTCCAGGGAGTTGCCGAGGCGATTCGCGGAATGATCATCCGCGGGGCGCCCGCCATCGGTGTTGCTGCAGCCATGGGGGTGGCGCTGGGTGCCCGGGACATCATCGCCGATACCTATGAATCCTTCTCGCGGCAGCTTGCCAACGTCTGCGACGTTCTGGCCCGCACCCGCCCCACCGCTGTCAATCTCTTCTGGGCCATCGAGCGGATGAAGCGGGTGGCGGAAGCCAACCGGGACCGTGACCTGCAGTTCATCCGGGAGACCCTCAAGGCCGAGGCGATCCGCATTGAGCAGGAAGACCTGGAGATCTGCAGGGCAATCGGCCGCCATGGTGGGCAGCTCATCAGGGAAGGGGCAACCGTACTCACCCACTGCAATGCCGGGGGGCTGGCCACGGCCGGCTACGGAACGGCCCTGGGGGTGATCCGTGCTGCCCATGAGGCGGGAAAGAACATTCAGGTCTTTGCCGACGAGACGCGTCCCTGGCTTCAGGGTGCCCGGCTGACCGCCTGGGAACTGATGAAGGACGGCATTCCAGTAACCCTTATCTCAGACAACATGGCCGGTTATTTCATGAAAAAAGGGGCGATCACTGCCTGCGTCGTCGGCGCCGATCGCATTGCCGCCAACGGCGATACCGCCAACAAAATCGGCACTTACTCCGTTGCCGTCCTGGCCAAAGAAAACAAGATTCCCTTCTATGTAGCCGCCCCGGTCTCAACCCTGGATCTTTCCATCAAAAGCGGCGACGACATCCCCATCGAAGAGCGTCATGCCAGTGAGGTGACCCACCTGCAGGGCCTGCCTGTGGCACCGGAGGGTGTCAAGGTGCGTAACCCCGCCTTCGACGTGACCCCTGCCCGGTACATTGCCGGCATCATCACCGAGAAAGGGGTAGTGCGGGGCGATTACGAGAAGGAACTTAAGGCGCTGGTGGGGCAATGAACCGCAACGCAGAGTTTGCCGAGGAATTCCAGGCCACCCTCGCCGGCGACCCGGAATGCGACGGGGACAGGCTTCTCATTGCCTTTCTGGAAAAGAAAGGGTACGAGTATGGACCCCGCTCGGCGACCAATCTCCGCCTTCTCGCCTATATCTTCGATACGGAAACCCTCACCGCCATAGCCTCTGGAGCCCTGGCCACCCCCACCCCCGACATGGCCCTCAACAACCTGGAACGGGTCAGCTGCGTCGTTGCCAAGGAAGAATTGCTCGCCGTCTGCGGAAAGAAGGCCATGCTGGCGCGACTGCTCATCCTCTGCGGTTCCTCCCCCTTTCTTACCAACATCATCTGCCGTGACCCTGTCTATTTCCACGGGCTCTTCCTCAGCAAGGAAATCGAGACCCGCCGGTCCGAGGCGCAGATGCTCGACGCCCTTCGCGGGCAGGTCAACCCCAACACCACTTGGCTTGACATTTTTCCGCTGCTGCGCCGCTTCAAGCTTGCCGAGATCCTGCGTATTGCCGCCCGTGACCTCAACGGCATGGCACCCCTGGAAGAGGTTACCGCCGAGCTTTCCGCCCTGGCCGCTGCCTGCCTGCAGGTTGCCTACGAGGCGGCCCGCCGCCAGCTGATCGCTGAACATGGGGTGCCCTTCATGGATACGTCGGAAGGAGAGGCGGAAGCGGACCTGACTATAATCGGCATGGGCAAGTTCGGCGGCCGGGAGCTCAACTTCTCCTCCGACATCGACATCATCTATTTTTACTCCTCCGACCACGGCGAAACGAGCGGCATTGCCGATGGCATAGGGCAGCCCAGTGGCAAGATCTCCCTGCATGCCTATTTCGTCAAGCTGGCGGAGATGGTTACCAAGGCGGTCTCCCAGGTGACTGAAGACGGTTTCGTCTTCCGCGTGGATCTGGGGCTGCGCCCCGAGGGGAAAAGCGGCGATGTTGCCACCTCCCTCAGGTCGGCGGAGATCTACTACGAATCCTGGGGACAGTCGTGGGAACGGGCCGCCATGCTCAAGGCCAGGCCGGTGGCCGGCTCCCTCGAACTGGGGGAGAAGTTCCTCGCCACGATCCAGCCCTTTATTCACCGAAAATACCTGGATTACAACCTCATCGAAGACATGATGGCCATGAAGAAAAAGATCGACGCTTCATTGGCCAAAGCCCAGGAAGGTGAGTACAACATCAAGCTCGGCCGGGGTGGCATCCGGGAGATCGAATTCTTCATTCAGGCGCTGCAGCTGGTCTATGCGGGGAAAAACCCTGCCCTGCGGGTAAAAAACTCCCTGCAGGCCCTGGAGACGCTGCGGGATGCGCGCATCATCACCCCCGAGGATTGCGCCGACCTCTGCGAAGCCTACCGATTCCTGCGCTTCGTCGAGCACCGCATCCAGGTAGTCCAGGAGCGCCAGACCCACAGCCTGCCCCGCAAGGACGATGAGATGCGTGCCCTGGCAAGGCGCTGCGGCTATCTGCGGCAAAACGGGCTTGCCAAGTTCAGCGAGGTGCTGGAATCCCACCGCAGCCGGGTCTCCGCCATTTACGGCGCCCTCTTCCTTTCCCGGGACGAACGGCTCAAGGAAGAGGTACAGCCGGAGGTCTACTTCTTCTTCGACCGCAAGGCCGATCCCGATCTGCTCAAGGACATGCTGGCGGAGCGCCGCTTCGAAAATGTCGATGTCGCCTACGAGAACCTGCTCATGCTCCGGGACGGCCCACCTCGCGCCCATCTCACCGAGCGGGGCAGGAGGATGCTGGAGAACATCGCGCCGCTCCTTTTGCAGGAGATCTTCGTCTCCCCCGACCCGGACATGGCCATGACCAATCTTGAGCGCTTCCTCTGTGCCGTCGGTTCCCGCTCAACCTTCTTCGCCCTTTTGGCAGAGAACCGTGAGATTCTCAAGCTGATGGTCTCCCTCTTCGGCATGTCCGAATTCCTGTCGAAGATCTTTATCAGCCACCCGGAGCTACTGGACAGCATGGTTTCCCGCAGCTACGCCGCATCTGTCAAAGATGCCGCTGTGATGGAAACGGAACTGGCCGCGCTCCTGGAGCAGGCCGAGGATTTCGAGGAAAAACTGGACACCTTGCGCCGCTATCGCCATGAGGAGTTTCTCCGCATCGGGCTCAACGATATTTACGGCAAGATGGGGCAGACGGAAATCGCCGTGCAGCTCACGAGCCTGGCCGATGTCTGCCTGGTGGCTGCCTGCAGGATAGCCAAGCAGGAGCTGCAGCGTTTCGGCCGTCCCACATACACCGGCGAGGACGGCAGCATAAGCCAAGCCCATTTTGCTGTCCTGGCCATGGGCAAGTTGGGAGGGAACGAGCTCAATTACCATTCCGACCTGGACGTGATCTATATCTACGATCACCAGGGGATGACCGACGGGGAAAAACAGATCACCAACCACGAGTATTTCGCCAAGCTGGCCCAGAAAATCATCCTCATCCTTACCACCCAGACCCGGGAAGGGTACGTCTACAAGATCGACACCAGGCTCCGCCCTTCGGGGAATGCCGGCCCCCTGGTCACTTCCCTCGATTCGTTCGTCAATTATCACCGGGAAGATGCCCAGATCTGGGAGCGCCAGGCTCTTACCCGTGCCCGGGTCGCCTTCGGCATCGGGCCACTCAAGGCCAGGATCGAAGAAGTGGTCGATCAGGCGGTTTACGGCGTTGGCTGCGGCGACGAAGTGCGCAGGGAGATCCACCGCCTGCGCATGCGCATGGAGAACGAACTGGCTAAGGAATCGGAGGGTAGTTACAACATCAAGACCGGCCGCGGTGGCATTGTCGATATCGAGTTCATCATCCAGTACTTCCAGCTGAAGAACGGGGTGGTCTGCCCGGAGATCCGCACCACAAATACACTGGTGGCCATGAAGGGGATGCGGGCCTGTGGGCTGCTCTCCGAAGAGGATTTTGCCGTGCTCCAGAGCGGCTATAAGTTTCTTCGCCGCCTGGAAAACCGCTTGCGCATTATCCATGACTACTCCATGAATGATCTGGGGGGGCCAACCAAATACCTGGACAAGCTGGCCCGTCGTCTGGGCTACGATCCGCAGCTGAAGCATCCGGGAGAAGCTCTGATGCACGATTACGAACAGAATACCAGTGCCATTCGCCATGTCTACGACCGGGTTTTTGTCAAGGAAGGGGAATAGCCATGGAAGTACGGGTTTACTACGAAGATACCGATGTGGGAGGCGTGGTTTACCATGCCAACTATCTGCACTATTTCGAACGGGCAAGGACCGAGTTTCTTCGCCGCAAGGGCTTATCGGTGCGGGAACTCCACGAGCGGGGCTGCATCTTTCCCGTGGTGCACATTGAGATGGATTTCCGAGCGCCGGCCAGGCATGACGACCTCCTCCGGGTGGAAACGGAAGTCCTGGAAGTGGGGAAAAGCTCCTTCGTCCTGGGGCAACAGGTGATCCGGACAGTAGACGATGCGCTGCTGGTTTCCGGAATCGTGAAATTGGCCTGTGTCGGCCCCGGCATGAAGGCGAAACGCCTGCCTGCCGACTTGGTCCAGGTGCTTACGGGGGAATAGCTCTGAAGAATCTATAAATTTTGAAAAAAGAGCCGCTACGTCAGCTTGTTCGCTGATTCAGCGGCTCTTTTCATATACGTCTGCCTGTGGTGCGACTTTTTTTGTCGCAGGTGTTAGATTTAATGCAGGGGGAACTTATAACTCAAAGTCCTCGCTTTCGGTGACAGCAGGCAGAGGCATTTGGAGGGAAGCCAAAAAAGATGAGTCGTGGAGGCTATTGTTGCATTCCATTGGATTCAGAACCATTCCTGGACGGTTCCGTTCCTGAACTCGTCCGCATATTTCGAGGCATTGCGGATAGATTTGAATCGAGACTTTAAGACCCTGAAGAAGGATGCATTGTTACGTTCACGGTCAAAGACCGAGATGGCAAAGGCATTGGACGGGTGACGATCAGATAACGATGATTCCTCACCTCTTTATTTTCCGGTAGTGTTGCAATTAACCCCATCTGCGGCTAAGATGCGGGAAATTCAAAGGATCGGAAATTACAAAGGAAAACGCGATTTGAGCAGCTGACAGCACTCCCGTTCGTGGGCTGAGTGGCCATTCTTCAGCACTGCGAGCCTCGCTCGCCGGTCTGAGATGCATGCCCGAGTTTCCCCATCTTCCGGGTCCAGAGGGCGTCGTATAACCTCGTGTGCAAGAGGCTGGTAAATGAGCAGCTTTACACGGCTGCGGCGCGGGTGGCGGTGGAGGCGGCGGGAGTTGAGATGGAACAGAAGTACGAGCTTGCGGAGCATGTGAACTTGAAATTTGAGAATTTAAGCGAAGGCTTTTCAGACGGAGTGGTCCTCAAGAAGCGCTAGTGACAAAAAGCAGTAAACCCAAAGCACCTGTTACATCAGGGATTCAGTATGAATGATTTGACCTCTCAAATACGCTCATCAAATGCATATCCATTTCCTGGTGGTATTGCTGGGAAGCTCGGAGATCGTTTCGAAGCAAAATGGGCGGTCAAGAAGCTTCTAGAGGTTCTTCTTGGCCTGGCGGATGCCCTTCAATTCGAGTTTGTTGATCCGGTCAATCACGGTGTTGAATTTTGGCTGTCCAGAGATGGCAATAAAGAGTGGTATCAAGCCAAGCGGCAAAATACGCAAGGCAACTGGACTATTGGACGACTTGCAAAGGAAGGAGTCCTTACAACGGCGATTTTAAGACTTTCGGCCGTTCCTGACGATCATTTCTATTTCCTCTCCACTGCTCCCGCAACAGAGATTCATCACCTCTCCCAACGAGCAATTTTGATTGATTCAGATGTAGACGTTTTCCTGAATTCTGTAACGAATGAAGACAGAGCATCAAACCTTCCGGAGTTGAACAGGCACTGGGACACTAGCACAGATCAGACATGGCATTACCTCAAGCGGTTTCATATTCTGTGTGAACCGGAAACTGACCTTGATATCAACATAAAGATGGTTGGTGGGCAGCTTTTCAATGATTCGTTTGACCGCTATTTCCCACTTCTACGCGATTACCTCGAAAACAACTTTAATCGAGAACTTACCACCGAAATAGTTCATAAGGAGATAATTGAGGCGGGAGTTCTTTCCCCACGAGCCGCATTTGACCCAACATTGCGGGAGCGTATCACCAGCGCAAATCAACGTTACCTCGACAGCTATGCACCATTCGGTGTCGGGGGGGAGTCTGTAGAGCGAAAAGAGGCGCAGGAGGTGTTGTCTTTACTTATCAGTGAAAATGGCCCTGCCATAATTCTGCTGACTGGTAATGCCGGGACCGGCAAATCAGGGGTAATCAGACAAATTCTGACCGGTTTAAAGGCTCAGGGTGTAGCACATCTGGCGTTCCGCGTTGATAGCCGACTCGATATAGGGTCGTCGGAGGCGCTTGGACAAGCTCTTTTGGGCCGAGATGAAAACCCCATTTATATTCTGCAGTCGTTAACTGCTGATGGCAAAGCAATTCTCTTTATTGATCAAATCGACGCAATCAGCGAGGTATCCGGGCGGGCAGGCGCCATCCGCGAAGTCATTTTCGAGTTACTCAGTTTTGCCAGATTCTCTCTAAACATCTGTATTGTTGCAGCCTGTCGCAGCTACGATTTGAGTAATGACAGTGCTCTGCTTCAACTCGAAAAGGAGCAGAGGGTGACACGAGTTGAAATCAAAACTTTCGATTGGGACTCGGAAGTTGCGCCGCTGCTTCAAGTCAAAGGCATACCAGCCGAGCGCCTTACCAAAAACCAACAAGACTTGCTGAAGCTGCCTCTTAACCTAGCTCTGTTTTTGGAGATCGTTGGAACTGAAGAGCAGACCTTTGAATTTCAATCCACGACTGAACTGTTTGATCACCTTATCGAAAAGAAGCAAAGGATTATCCGCCAGCGAGGCATTTCTTCATTTGCCCTGATGCCTGTTCTCTCCCATCTAGCAGAGATAATGAGTCGTGATCAGTCCCTTGATGTTCCTGAAAGTGTTCTAGATCGCTTCCCCAACGCACTCGATTTGTTGGCAACGGAATACCTTATAAGCCAGGTAGATGGGCGGATAAATTTTTTCCACGAAAGCCTATTTGACTACGCCTTTGCCCGTGGATTTGTAACAGATCGGCGAAACGTCATCGACCTGCTCAAGGAAGATGAACAGCATCTCTTCCGTCGCACGCAGGTTCGTCAGATTTTGACCATGTATCGACAGGCTGGTCCCCAGCACCATTATTTGAAACAGCTCCGTGATCTACTGAACAGTCCAAATGTACGTTATCACCTGAAAGATGCAGTTGCCCGTTGGCTTGGCGGCCTAGCTGAGCCAACTGAGGCAGAACTTGCTGTCGCTTTGGCGTTGGATGCACCACATCAGGAGATGCCGCCGCTTGTGCGGCTGGCTATCTACCCACAGCCAGGTTGGCTACCGATACTCATCGGGCGTGGCCTGATCTCGGCTTGGTTGCGATCCGGGTCAGAAGACCGCAGAGGAGATGCTCTCAATATCCTGCGTAATGCTGTTAAAGCATTTCCTGGTGAGGTTGCTGAATTGTTACGGAACTGGTGGGGAAATGACCCCGCGCGAGGCGGAAGCTTGCTTGGCTGGTTTTCCTGGTTGCACGACATGCAGCCATGTCCCGACTTGCTCGATCTCAATCTTGACTTGATTCGGTCCAAGCCTGATGGGCTTTTTGATCGTTCAGGGCTATATGATCGATATTCGACGTCAGCTTGGCTCAAGCACGATCCTGCAGCCGCAGGGAAGCTGCTCCAGGCGTGGTTTGAAACATGGTATGAGAACTTTGCCGAAGGTCACCCATTCGGACGTGATCAGCATAACGACATGGATTTTCACTGGCTTCGGGAGCTTAAAGAGAAATCTCCAGCCATCTTCCTTGAAGCTGCTATCCCTGCATTTTTAGAAGCCATAAGCCGTATCGACCTCACGTTTGATGGTCACTGCTGGGCCGATTACACATGGTACATGCGTTTTGATCTGGATATTCATGGATCGGGTCACTTCTTGTCCCTGATTCGTGAGTCTCTTGCCGAGCTTGCCAAAACTGCTCCCAATACGGCATTGCAATGGGTTGAAATGATAGAGCCGTTGACGCATCCGGCAGCGCTGTATATTTGCCTTGAAACCATTGCAACATCCGGTGGCGTGTTTGGATTCAAGTTACCAAAGCTAATGATGGCAGATAAGTTGCTTGATTCCGGTCCAAACGGTGCAGACTGGCTCTCGTTTGCCCGTGCTGCCAACGCAGCTCTCCCATACCTTTCTGGGCCAGAAAGGTCACTCGTCGAGAATCGGATTCTCGGCCATTGGCCAGAATTGCGGCTTTCAAAAAAGATTGCTCATGATTTGGCTAACGGACGCCCAGAGGAAGAACCATTTTGGACCCGCAAATCTGCCATCCGTGACTTGAACTGGAATGGCTACGATCAATGGTGCATTCTTAAGTCTATAGATGCCACAAATCTTTCCCCACATGCTCTTAAGCGGCTGTCACATCTAGACAGGAAATTCCGTGAGAAAATCATTCCTAAACCAAACAACATGGAAGCAACATGGGTTCCTCCGCCGATTGGTGCAAATCGTGCCAAATTCATGTCCGACGCGGCTTGGCTAACCGCTGTCGACAAATACCGCGAAGATGAAGGTACGCGGCGTGCTGGTGACGACTGGCTTCGCCATACCGGTTCCAGAGGGCTCTCCCAAATTTTGCAGGAACGTTCCAAAGAAGAGCCCGAGCGATTCGCACGTCTTTTTTCCCGCCTACCTACGGATACGCTCCCGGACTACTTCAATGCTATTTTGAATGGCCTTGCTGAAGGTGTTGTTCCTGAAGAAGTACTTGGGGCAGTTATTCGCAATGCTCATGCACTGCCGGGGCGCCCGTGTTGTGAAGGTATTTGCCGCTTGCTGCAAAGACACCCAGCAGTTGCTGCAGATGATGAGATGTTTTCGATACTGATCTGGTACGTTGAGAATGGCCGATCCGCCACTGACGATGAATCTGACCAGGGACGAACCAGGGAGTTGACTATTACTGCAGAGAATTTGATTTCAATGGGCGGATTCGTTCAGATGCGAAGCGGCTATTTTGATCGCGGAACTGCCGTTGAAGCCCTAGGTGCTGTTTTGTGGGAATATAACGCACGGCTTGAGGCAGGAATACAGGTCCTTACTAGGCGAATTGAGCTGGAGCCCCTGGAGAGTATCCTGTGTCTCTTGACCGAGCCGATCTACTCGGTGCTTCGCCATGACAATCACCAAGCCGCAGTGTTGTTGAAGAAACTTGTAGTAGGTCCCGATAGGATCAATTACCTGCCTCTTGCGACGCACAAAGGCACGCTTCTGCTTTACTACATTTTGCACGGCTCTCCGGATATTGGTTTTGAGTTACTTGAATTATTGCTATGCGCAAAAGAAGAGGAATACCGACTACTGGGAGCTTTCCACCTTTTCCGGGAGGCGTATTACGACGATGAACTTGCCACTCGTGCGCAGAAACTAGCAAAAGAAAGCGACCAGCATAGGAAGTTGGCAGCAAATGCTGCCGCAAATCACCTGCCCGATGCTGCCTATCAGTTAATGGCAGAACAACAACTGACGGCTTTTTTCGGCGATCCAGTCAAGGGAATTAGGAAAGAGGCAGCAGAGTGTTTTCGGGGCGTTTGGAATAAGCCTCTCGAACCTTTGCGACCTTTGATCCATGCCTTCGTCCAGTCAAAGGCTTTCGAGGAAGATAATTTTTCTTTTTTTCATTTGCTCAAAGATGCGCATGAACCAACTACTCAAGAAGTTATCCTAGCTGCAGAGCGCGTGCTCGATCTGGCTGAGCAGCCGGAGGATGATTCCTCTCCCTCTGGGCGTCGCCGAGAGATGCACTATCTCGACGACCTGCTACTTAAGGAATATTCTGCCACTGAAGATTGTCCCGAGTTAAGGACACGGATTCTCGGTATTCTTGACAGGATGTTGATCTTAGGGCTTTACGGGACAGATAAAATTATCCAGGAACACGAGCGTATATAACTACTTTGCCAAAAATCAGGAGCCAGTTTTTTATGAAACTCAGCGAATTAAAAACCCCCTGAATTCGCTGGCGAGTAAGAAGAACGGCAGGCATCGTTGCCGATTCAGGGCCAATGGAATACACCCTATTTATGCACACCCAACCCGCAATCCACTTTTCCACCAAAACCTTGGCAAGTCCCAAAAGGAGGAAATCTATGAAGGCAATAATAGTGCTGTGTGTCATCGCCACCATCCTTGCCGGATGCAGCTCTTCTAGCCAGCCCCAGGACGTGGAAAAATACCAGGGGCGCGAGGAAACCAAGAAGCTGGAAGGGGCATCGGCGGTGGGCTACGACGGCATGGCCATCCGTAGGAATGTGGATAACACTCTCAACAAGAATGATGACCACAATCAGGACCTGGACAAAGCCATGAAATCAGCAACTGATGGGCAGAAGCCGTAATGAACAAGAATGTATTGATGGGAGGGGTAGTATGAAGTTGTTAATCCCTGCGGAGCCTATTCAGGCTAGGGATGAGAAAATCTTCTCCATTGTTGAGACATTTCCGGAGTACCTGGGCAAGGGACAAGAAGTGGCGTTACGGGCCTATCGCAACCGCGAAGGCTTAACCCAGAAGAGGCTCGCTGAAATGACCGGGATTCCCCAGCACCATATTAGCGAGATGGAAAATGGCAAACGCGGCATTGGTAAGGAAAGAGCCAAAAAACTTGCCGAAGCACTGAACTGCGATTACCGCCGGCTGTTGTAATTTGTAATCCCCGCTTAAGATCTTGGATAACCGCTGTCCCCCATCAATCGCTCGTCAAGGCCTGGCTGCATGAGAAGCTGCACGAAGGGCGTGGCCACTAGGTTTGCAGGCATCACTGCCGTTTGCGAAGCGATGCCAGATACGACCGGATCCGTTCTGCATTTTTCCCCACGTCACTTTTTCCCACCCGCGATACGGACCTGATGTCCAGCGGGGTCCGCGCCCCGGCCGCTTGAAGGCGAATGACGATGTCGTCGGTAAAGCCGAACCAGAAGGTGGTGTCGGTCGCTTCAATCCGCCCGGCTGCCGGTTCTGCTGCGACGATTTTCCATCCTGCTTCCCTGGCTGCGGCAAGTGCCCGGGTAAAGGCCTTTTCGTAGGGCAGTTCCAATACTTCCGTCCGCAGATCGCCATAGGCCTTTTGTTGCTGTTCGGCGACGGCTGGGCCGCCGTAGGCAGCAGGATTGGGCGCTTCCTTGCGCAAGGGGAGGATGGCCACGAACTCCGGCGGATGGACCGTATCGGTGGTGATGTCATGGATCACCGGCAGCTGTTTTGCCTTGATGCGGAAGCTGATGGGAACTGCCGCCACTGCCAGGCCGACGATTGCGGCCAGTACAGCCAGTGCGGACATGGCAGGATACCGCCTGGGGCCGGCTGCAAACCCTCCGGCCATGGCGAGTAAGGCCCCGGCGATACCGCCATAGACGCTGAACCGCAGCAGATCGAAGCCGGTGCGGAAGTGCCACCAGCCAAGGCGGTTGCCGATGCCGGCGGATATCTCCACCAGTCCCGCAGCTACGGCGAGTCCCAAACCGCTCAGGACCAGCACGCGGGGGACGCTACAACGGTCAGGAGCTTCAGTGGCTGTCATGGCATACCTCCTGCCATCTGGTTTTACTTTGATTATAACCAAAATCTCCTTGCCCCGCGCGGGCAAAAGGTGTATCTCTGCTAGCTTCCATTTTTTCCCAAGGAGAGATTTACATGGGCATATTGTCGAACACAGTCAGCATCTGTCAGTTCCGGGTCGCCGGGGATTTCCCCGCTGGCGACCTTTTTCAATGGGCCTCCCAGCGCCTGGCCGGCAACGGCTTCAAATCCATCGATCAAAGTACTGCCGAGCTTTCCGTCGGCTGGGTCCACCTGGACGACCATCGCCAGAGCGATTTTGCCGTGCCCGCCGCTTTCTGGCGCGATCATTACCTGATCTTTACCCTGCGCCGGGACCAGCGGCGCATTCCCGCAGCGCTGGTGAAGGCCTACCAGCAGGTAGCCGAGCATGAATACCTAACGGAAAATCCGGGATTGTCGCGGGTGCCGAAGCAGAAGCGGGAGGACCTTAAGGAAGCGGTGCGGGGGATGCTTCTGGGAAAGACCCTCCCCATCCCTTCCACCTGGGACGCGGTCTGGGACACGCAGACCGGCATCGTCACCTTTGCCTCATTGTCGCCGGTGATCATCGAGCTTTTCGAGGGGCAGTTCAAGAAGACCTTCGAGGGGCTGCGCCTGGTGGCGGTCCATCCCTATGCCAGGGCCGAGCAGGTCGTGGCCGAGGAATCCAGGCCTGCCCTTGCCCAGGCCAACCAAGCTGGAAGCGAGGCGGCCCTGGATCTGATCAGGAGCAACCAGTGGCTAGGCTGGGATTTCTTTCTCTGGCTCATGTTCCGCACCATGCACGACACGTCCGAGTATCGCGTTAGCCTGGCGGGACATTGCGATCTGAACGAGCCCTTTGCTGCCTATGTAAACGACCGCCTGGTGCTCTTGAGCAGCGGCGAGAACGGCCAGCAGAAGATTACTGTCGCCGGTCCCCAGGATCACTTCAGCGAAGTACGCACGGCACTGCAGAACGGCAAGCGCATTACCGAAGCGATGGTTTATCTGGAAAAGGATGAGCACATTTGGCGGTTGACCCTCAAGGGGGAGCTGTTCCAGTTTGCATCACTGAAAGCACCGGCGGTCAAGCTGGAAAAGGACGACGGTGTGGATGAACAGAGCGAGCGGGAAGCAGTTTTTTTCGAGCGAATGTTCGTTTTGGAGCAGGGATTGCAACTTTTCGACAGCCTCTACTCAACCTTCCTCGGTCTGCGGCTTGGCAGCGGCTGGGAGGAGGAGTCTGCCCGCATCGACCGCTGGCTTGTGGAAAGGGAAGCTTGAGTTAAGCCTGTGGGGAGATGCGGGGCCTGATCAATAGATGTTGAATTCGGTCGCTGCCATTATGTCTGCAGGGATATAGACGGTTGCCAGGGTGTCGCCGTTAACGATCTTGACAATGCTGAAGCATTCCTCGGCATAATCATGCCGCGAAACCTTGAGCCAGTTTTCGCCGTTCAGGCCGTAGCCGTACTCTCTCAGCTTTCTGATCTGAGTGGTGGGCAGGTGTCTCATCTGATTGCGGCCTCCTCTAAAATGGATATTACAAAACAGTCGGTTTTTGTGACTGGCTTTGTTGTGTCCAATAGTTATCGGCCGATGATGCAGATACTTTAATTATTTTTTTTCTTGGATATGTGATTGTTAAAAGGAAGGGAACGAAGGGGCCGGAGCGATAAGCGCTTACGGCCCCTGTTTTTTTTGCCGTTTTTCTTCCAGGTACATATCGATGGCCAGGAGAAAAACGCCGATGCAGATGGCCGAATCGGCCACATTGAAGGCGGGCCAGTGGTGCTCATACCAGTGGGCGTCGAGGAAATCGATTACCTCTCCAAGCCTGACCCGGTCGATGAGGTTACCAAGTGCGCCGGCAAAGATCAGGGCCAGGGAGACGGTGGCGAACTTCTGCTCGGGGCGCAGCCGATAGACGACGCTGAGGATAACGAGGGTCGCCACCACCGATACCGCGATGAAAAAGGGAAGGCGGTAGTTGAAGCTGGAAAGGAAGCTGAACGCTGCCCCTTTATTGCGCATATAGGTGATATTGAAAAAGTTATCGATAATGGTGATGGAGGTATGGAGATCCATTACCCGATCGATATAGAGCTTGGTTAACTGGTCGATGACGATGACCAGCGCGGATATGGCTGTAAAGGCGATGGTTTTGAAGCTCATGGCTCTCCCTGATCCTGAAAAACTATTTTACGGCGGCGAGACATTTGGGGCAGATGCCGGGATGTTCGGCGTCCGTGCCGATCTCCTCGTCGTAGCACCAGCAGCGCTCGCACTTTTTGCCCGGCGCTGCCGCGACCTTGATCTGCAGCCCGGCTATTCCTTCAGCGGCGAAGCTTTCTCCTTCAAGGTTTTCGATCAGTTCCGCCTTGGATACGATGAAGATGCTCTTCAAATCGGCAGCATAGGGGGCCAGCAGGCCGCCCAGTTCGGCGGGGGCTTGCAGGGCGACTGCCGCATCCAGTGAATGACCGATGACCTTCTGGACACGGGCCTGCTCCAGCGCTTTGGACACTTCTGCCCGCACCTTGATGATGGTCTCCCAGCGCTCTACCAGTGCCTCGTCCCGGTTTTCCGGTTTGAAGGGAGGGAATTGGGAGAGGTGAACGCTCTCTTCAGCGGGGGCGGGCATATAACGCCAGACTTCGTCGGCGGTGAAGGAGAGGACCGGGGCGGTCAGCTTGACCAGGGCGTCGAGGATCTGGTACATGGCGGTCTGTGCGCTCCGCCGTTCCAGAGAGTCCTGCCTGCTGGTGTAGACGCGGTCCTTGAGGATATCCAGATAAAAGGCGCTCATCTCCACCGTGCAGAAGCCATTCACCGCGTGATAGAGGACGTGGAATTCGCAGTTTTCATAAGCATTCAGCACCTTTTCCTTGAGCAGTTCCAGCTGGTGCAGCGCCCAGCGGTCGATCTCAGGCATATCCCCATAGGCCACGGTGTCGGTTTTGGGATCGAAATCGGCGATATTGCCTAGGATGTAGCGGCAGGTGTTGCGGATGCGGCGGTAGGCCTCGGAGAGGCGGGTGAGGATTTCCTGGGAGATGCGCAGGTCGTCACGGTAATCCTGGGCGGCGACCCAGAGGCGCAGCACTTCGGCACCGTATTTCTTGATGACGTCTTCCGGGGCGACCACGTTGCCCACCGATTTGCTCATCTTACGGCCGCTGCCATCAACGACGAAACCATGGGTGAGGACCGAGCGGTAGGGGGCGACGCCGCGGGTGCCGACGCTGGCCAGAAGCGACGAATGGAACCAGCCCCGGTGCTGGTCGCTCCCCTCCAGGTACATATCGGCAGGCGAAGTGAGATTGTCACGGTGCTCCAGGACGGCGGCATGGGAGACCCCCGAGTCGAACCAGACGTCGAGGATATCCATCTCCTTGTCGAACTCGCTCTTGCCGCAGGCGGGGCAGACGGTGCCGGCGGGCAGCAGTTCCTTCGCCTCCCGCTCATACCAGATATCCGAGCTTTCCTTCTCGAAGAGGTCCGCCACGTGGTGCATCACCTTTCCGTCGGCCAGGGCTTCGCCGCAGGCCTTGCAGTAAAAGACGGTAATGGGCACTCCCCAGTTGCGCTGGCGGGAGACGCACCAGTCGGGGCGGTTTTCGATCATGCCGTAGATCCGTTCCTTGCCCCATTTGGGAATCCAGCTGACGGTGTTGATCGCGTCCAGGGCCTTGCGGCGCAGGTCGTTGCTCTGCATGGAGATGAACCACTGCTCGGTGGCGCGGAAGATGATCGGTTTTTTGCAGCGCCAGCAGTGGGGGTAGGAGTGGCTGATCTCCCCTTTGCCCACCAGCGCTCCCACCTCTTCCAGTTTGGCGAGGACATTGGGGTTGGCGTCGAAGACATACTGGCCGCCGAAGAAAGGGATAGTTTCCAGGAAGCGTCCACGGTTGTCCACCGGGTTGTAGATGTCTAGCCCTTCCCTGAGGCCGAGCTCGTAGTCTTCCTGACCGTGGCCGGGAGCGGTGTGAACGCAGCCTGTACCGGCTTCCAGCGTGACATGGTCGCCGAGGAGGATAATGGAATCACGGTCGTAGAAGGGATGGCGGCAGAGCTTCTTTTCCAGCACCTCCGCCTTGAAAGTGGCGATGACCGTGCCGTTGACGCCGGTAGCCTTGCAGAAGGCATCCTTCAGCCCCTCGGCGACGATCAGTACGTCGGCACCGGTATCGAGTGCCACGTAGTCGAATTCCGGATGCATGGCGATGGCGAGGTTGGCGGGAATGGTCCAGGGGGTGGTGGTCCAGATGACAGGATAGACCTTCTTCCCGGCAAGGGCCGGCAGCTTATCGGAGACATCGTCCTTTAGGAGAAACTTGACATAGATCGAGGGGGATTTGTGGTCCGCGTACTCCACCTCGGCCTCGGCCAGGGCGGTGCCGCAGGACGAGCACCAGTGAACCGGCTTTTTCCCCTTGTAGAGGCCGCCGTTCTCGGCGAACTTGGCAAGTTCGTGGGCAGTGATCCCCTCGTAGCTGTAGTTCATGGTCAGGTAGGGGTTGTCCCATTCGCCGAGGACGCCGAGACGCTGAAATTCGGCTTTCTGGATGTCGACGAATTTCCTGGCGTAGTCACGGCATTGCCTGCGCATCTCCGGCTTGCCGATCTCGTGCTTCTTCGAGCCCAGGTTCTTTTCCACTTGCAACTCGATCGGCAGCCCATGGCAGTCCCAGCCGGGGATATAGGGGGCATCGAAGCCGCTCATGCGTTTGCTCTTAAGGACGATGTCCTTGAGGATCTTGTTGAGAGCATGGCCGATGTGAATGTGGCCGTTGGCGTAAGGGGGGCCGTCGTGGAGGATGTATTTCGGCTTGCCCGCGCCGGCTTCTTCCATTTTCTTGTAGAGGCCATTCTTTTCCCAGGCAGCGAGGATTTCCGGCTCGCGCTGTGCCAGGTTGGCCTTCATGGGAAAGTTGGTAACGGGTAGGTTGAGGGTGTCTTTGTAGTCCATGGTGGTTCCTCCGCAATGCTTCTGCAATATGGGGCAGAAGCGCCCTAAACTACAAGTAAACCTCTGAAAAGTCAAGGAGAAAGGGGAATTTGTGTTGTCTTTGCCAAGGCTAAATGATATATGTTTCGCTGCTTTTTGGGAGGTA
Source organism: Geotalea sp. SG265 (assembly GCF_022808985.1). Lineage (GTDB taxonomy): Bacteria > Desulfobacterota > Desulfuromonadia > Geobacterales > Geobacteraceae > Geotalea. Next base: position 226,608 of record NZ_JAKZFT010000005.1, read on the forward strand.
CGCTGTCATGGAGAAGCAGGCTGAGTCCTACTGGGGGGGTATCGTCAAGTCCATGGGACTGGTATTCGGCGATATCGGCACCAGTCCCATTTATACCCTGACCGTCATTTTCGCTTTAACCAAACCCACCGAAGCCAATGTCTTCGGTATTCTTTCCCTGATTGTCTGGACGCTGATCATTCTCGTCACGGTGGAGTACGCCTGGCTCGCCATGAGCCTGGGACGCAAGGGGGAGGGGGGCACCATCGTCCTGAAGGAGATCCTGATCCGCCTGCTCAAGCCGGGACGGCAGATTGGCTTCGTTGTCTTTCTTTCCTACATCGGTGTTTCCCTGCTGCTAGGGGATGGAGTCATCACCCCGGCCATCAGTATCCTGTCTGCCGTGGAAGGTCTGCTGCTCATTCCCGGCCTGGAAAGCATGCATCAGGGGACGCTGATTCTCATTGCCTCGCTCATTGCCGTCTTTCTCTTCATTTTCCAGTTCAAAGGGACAGACAAGGTGGCTGGCGCTTTCGGCCCGTTGATGGTGCTTTGGTTTTCGGCTTTGACAGTGTCGGGGCTCATATCCATTGCCGGCTTCCCCCAAATCATCGCTGCCGTCAGTCCGCACCATGCCCTTGGCTTCTTCAGGGACAACGGCCTTTCTGCCTTCTTCGTCCTCTCCGAGGTCATCCTCTGTGCCACCGGTGGTGAGGCTCTCTATGCGGACATGGGGCACCTGGGGCGCAGGCCGATCGTCAGGGCCTGGTATTTTGTCTTTTTCGCTCTGGTCATCAACTACCTGGGGCAGGGGGCATTCGTGCTCCACCATCAAGATGCGAAGAACGTCCTTTTCGGCATGGTCCAGGGGCAGTCATCGCTTCTCTACATCCCGTTCCTCATCCTTACCGTCATGGCGACCATCATTGCTTCTCAGGCCTTGATCAGCGGAGTCTTTTCCATCGTTTACCAGGGGATCACCACCCGCATCATGCCGCTGATGAAGGTGGACTATACCTCCAGCCACCTCAAATCCCAGATCTACATCGGCTCAGTCAATTGGTTCCTGCTGGTGCTGGTGATTTTCATCATGCTTATCTTCCAGAAGTCGGAAAACCTGGCCGCAGCTTATGGCTTGGCGGTCACCGGTACCATGACCATCACCGGGGTCATGATGACCATCATCTTTGCCCATACCACGAAGAAGTGGAAGGTACCGATCGCCGCCTTGGTGACGGCCGTCGATGTAGTCTTTCTCGTCTCCAACCTGAACAAGCTCCCCCATGGCGGCTACTGGTCCATAATCCTCGCCTCCGTCCCCTTCGCCACCATCCTTGTCTGGACAAAGGGCCAGCGGGCGCTCTACCGGGCGCTTAAGCCGCTCGATATGGAAACGTTCCTCATCAGCTACGAGCAGATCTATGCCAAAGGGAAAAACATCACCGGCACCGGCCTCTTCTTCACCAGGGAATGGAACGTCATCCCTCCGTACGTCGTGCACTGCATCATCCGCAGCAACATCATTTATGAACGGAATATCTTCATTTCCATCCTCCGTTCCGATGAACCGTTCGGCCTCTCTTCCGAACTGAAGACCGGCTTCGGGCCAGGGTTGGATGCGTTCGAGATAACGGCTGGGTACATGGAAGTGATCGACATCGAGGCGCTGCTCAAGCAGCATAAGATAATGGAGAAGGTCATTTTCTACGGCATTGAGGACATTGCTACCCTGAATCCGGTCTGGCGGGTCTTTTCCGTGATCAAGAAGCTTACCCCCAACTTCGTTCAGTTCAACAAGTTGCCGGCGAGCAAGCTGCAAGGGGTGGTGACACGGGTGGAGATGTGAGTTAATCGCTGGTGAGCACCGCCTCCTGGGTCGATTCGGTATTGCGGGCGAAACGCCGCGCCAGATCGGTGTCGATGACGTAGAGGCAGACCTCCCGGGCGCCGTTTTTCGTGTAGCGGAATTTGCTGCAGAGGTTGTTGATGAGGAAGGTGACGTCGTTGCGGATCTTCTTGTCGTATGTTCTGAATTCCGGACGGCTGTAATCCTTGATAGCTCTGCGAAAGTTGGCGTTCTCCAGAAACGGGTCCAGGGCCTTTTCCTTGAGGTTGAAGATGTAGCGTTCCCGCAGTTCCTGGAAAAGGGCCGTCCTGGTAATGTCTTTCCCCTCGGCAAGGATCTCCTGGGTGAGGGTCCGCGCCGTGTATTCCTTTTGCGTCTGGCTGCGAAAGGCCAGCCGCGCTTCCTGCTCCATTTTCGGTCCCAGCAGCTTGGTTTCAATCCCTTCGAAGAACTGATCGCTGATCTGCAGCTTATCCCCCGTGAACCGACAGGTTTCGGTCCGTCCCGGCTCGAAGTTGACGGCGAAGAGGTAGTTGCGGATCTCCCGGGAAATCTGCTCCTCGTTGTAGTAGTAGAGCGACTCCTTGACCTCCTGCAGCACCGTGTAGGCGTAGAGCCGTAGAAGCGCGTCGGTGAATCCTTCCGGCACCAGGTTCCCCAGATCGGGACGGACCCTGGTGAAGTAGTTGACCAGCACCGACATGTTGATCAGGGCATCTTTGCGGGCATAAGTGGAATAGAAGTCGTTGAAGATATTGATGGCATCCCGCCCCGAAAAGCCGCTATCCCCCTCCAGTTCCGATTCGGCGATGATCTTGCGCCGGCGTTTCGCCGTCAGCCGTTTCCGGTCTTCCTCATCCAGCCAGGGAGGAATATACCCCGTATATATCTCCATCTTCAGGAGCAACAGGTTTTCGTCGCAGAACATGGCGTATTTCTGCGGGTTGACGATCCATTCCCGCATGGCTTCCGAGTCCCGATGCAGGCGGGTGGCGATAATGATCCGGGCAAAAGCATGCAGGACCCGTGGGAGGAAACTGTCGTCGATCTGCCTGCCGAAGATGTTGCGGTAGATTTCCACCTCGGTGTTCAAGTCCAGCACGTAGGGAATCTTGATGTACTGGATGCGGTCCGAGAAGGAAGGGAAGTTCTCGATGTTCTTCTTATCTTCGGGGTTCATGAGGGCGATGAAGAGGGAGTTGACGTTTTCCTCCAGGTCTTCGACCTTGTGCACCCCTTCGCTGATGATGTTGTGCAGCTCCATGAGCCGGTCGGTGTTGTGCGACTTGATGTCCATGAGGGCATAGATGCCGTTGTTGGTCTTGGCATACTGGGAGAAGATGTAATTGACCTGGTTACTGTCCCTGAGCAGGCTGTTGATGCGATTCTGCAGCATATCGTTGCCGAAGACCAGGTGTTTCATCGGTTTGTCGCCGGGGCTGAAGACGCTGATCCCTTCCCCCAGCCGCCGGTTGAAGCGGTAGGGATAGGCATAGACCATCTTCAGCACCTCGGCGGGGTCCTTGAGCTTGCGCAGGAGCGCCAGGTATATTGAACTGCAGATGGTGCAGGGCTGGGTGCGGAAGACCCATTCGTACGCCTTTTCGTCAAGGAGCCTGAGTTTTGCTTCATCTCCGCCGAAGAGGTCCAGGAAAAACTGGCGGCGGAAATCTTTGGGGATCATCAGGATCGGATTGTCGTGGCTGGGGCAGACCACCTCCACGTAATCGTCGCCGCGTTCCTGCAAGGAGGCCTGGGCCTCGATGATCTGGTTCTGGTCGAATTCGTACTCGTCGATGAGCTTGGAGAGCCGGTCGAGAAAGTGGGACGTCTCGTGGCGGGGAATACCGCCGAATCTCTGCCGGTCCAGCCGCCAGACCGTTTCGAAGCGCAGCCCCTCTTCACTGTTGGCGTACTCCTCGAACTTCATCAGCAGGCGGTTGAGAAAGGTGCTCTTGCCGCTGCCCGGCGGCCCTTCGAAGATGTAAATCTTGTTCTGCTGGGCACCGCGACGCCACGATTCAACCAGGTTGATGAGCCTGTTCGCGAAGAGGCGATCTGCGAAAAAGGGATGATCGGCGTTTTTCACGAAGAGACGCGAGCAGTCGTAGGAGACATAGTGAATCGATTCCGGGTCCTCGGGATATTCATCCGCCTTTTCCGTGACGTGGCTGACGATCATGTCGTGGAAGACCTGGAATATGTTGCGCACCAGCTGCTCGGGACGTGCCGCCAGCAGTTGGAGGAACTCCTCGAAGGAGAGCGGTTCCCGCTGGTCCCAGCTGCTGACGCTTCCCTTGATATGCTGCAGAGCCTGCCGTATGTCAGTCATGGCCGCTTTCCGTGTCGATGGTTGTTTTTGTCAGTTTTTTTTGCTCCATCCGGTAAAGAACACGCTGCCAATTGATGGGAGGTGCTTCCCCACGGCCGGAAAACTGCCGTTCCACCTCGGAAGGGCTGGGCATCACCTCGCTAGTTTCCAACTGCACAGGCCCCCCCCAAAGGTATTCGATTCCCATCATGGTGTTGGCGATGAACTCCTTGACCAGCGGCTTTCCCTCGAAACGATGAGTTAGGTACAGGTTGCCGTCCTTGCTCTTCTCTTCGATCTCGATGCGCGGTGGATGGTAGAGTGTGTCGAGGATCATCTGCCGGTAGTCCTCACTCTTCCTGCTCTTCACGTAATACTGCCAAACCATCCGCTGCTGGTCGAGCCTCCGGTCCACGACGAAAAGCTTGTGCCGGTTGACGAAGTCCTGATCGACGAAGGTATTGATGAAGGTGAAGTCGCAGAAGTCCTCCCGCACCTTGAATATGTAGTCAATGCCACCCCCCGTTTGCCGGTCGTAGGTTTCCCTGGCGTGAATATCCCGCAATGCCTGGAACTCCAGGCTTCTCTTCCCCTTCTCGGCCGCCTCGTCAATCGTGGAGAAGAGCCGCATCCCCAAAGCGTAGGGGTTGAGCCCGACCCGCGGCAGAGAAGTGACGCCGGCGTGGACCCGGGCAAAGTCCACCTCGTGCTCACGAATGCGGTCGTCCAGGAGGAAGAGCCGCTCGTGCCAGTAGCTGGCCCACCCCTCATTCATGATCTTAGTACGGATCTGGGGCTGGAAATAGACGGAGGTGTTGCGGACAATTTCCAATACCGAGAGCATCCATTTGTTTTCGTCCCGGGTGAGGAATGGGGAGTAGGTCATCAGGTGCTGGAGCAGATCGAGCCGGGGTTTGGTTTTCGGCGGCTCCTGGCGGGAAAAGACCGCTTCCAGTTCCGGATGCTTCTTCAGCGTGTCGGCAATGAAGGTCTTTTCCCCCATCTCTCCATAGCGGGCAATGGCTTGGTTATAGCGCTCCACCTCCTTGACGTATTCCTGGATACGCGCCTTTTTCACCGACTGGAGGAAGGTGTCGAAGTAGTAGTTGACATTGTTGGACAAGGTGGGGGCCTGGGCACGGCTGGCCCGTGAGAGCTCGTCGAAATATCCCACCAGGTTGTCCACGGCCCGGCCGAACTCGATGACGTAATCGACCCAGCGTCCCTTTTCCGAGCGCAGGCGGGCGATGAGCCGTTTGTCGGCTAGGGCTTGTCCGTTCAGGTCGTAGTCCCAGGTGAGGCGGAAGTAGAGGTTGTTCTGGAAAAAGTCGATATGGGCCAACACGTGGTAGAAGATCATCACGTTGAGCCAGTCCGGGTTATTGTCGTTGTAAAAGGATATGGGAGGACGGGTGTTGATGACTGTCTCGTAGGGATTGTAGGGATAAAGCTCGTATTTGCGCAGACCTTTCAGGACCTCCACGTCGTGGACCCAGTAATCGTACAGGGTGGGGATCATCGCCTTGGGTGAAAGCTCCAGCATGTCCCGGTTGGTGACGATATACTCCAGTGTTTCGTCCTGGAAGCGCAGACCGGCATCCTTTGCCCGCTCCTTGCACCCTTCCATGATCTCTTTTGCATGCTGGCTGATCAGTTCCATTGGATTTCCAGTGTTTGCGTTAAGAAATGAGCCGCTTGATTCCCTCGATGAGGCGCGGCTCTTCCGCCTCCTCGTCGAGGACGTCGAGGCGCAGTACGTCGGCCCGCTCCCTGAGGAGCCCCGAATTGATCAGGTATTGTTCCACTTCCGAATGCCGGCCAGCGGCATAGGCGTGCTCGGCGATGGTGATCCCCATGCGATTGGTGTAGGTGAGCATCTGCTTGATCTCCGGGATCGCCTCCACCCCCTCCGTGTCCCAATCGTCGCCGTCGGTGCCGTGGAAAACGTAGATGTTGTAGTCCTTGGCCAGGCTCTCCTTTTCGACGATCTCGTTGACCAGCCGATAGGCGGAGGCAACCTTGGTGCCGCCGGCGACCCGCAGGCGATAGTAGCTCTCGAAGTCGGGCACCTCCCGCGCCTCGTTGTCGTGGAGGATGAAACGTGACTCCACCTGGCGAGCGAACTGGTAGAGAAGCCAGCAGTAGATCATCACATGCTGGGAGACCACCAGCTCCGTCGCTTTCCCCTCCATGGAGCCAGAGTAGTCGCGGATAAAGAAAACCAGCGCCTGGGACTCGTAGTCGATGTCCCGGGAGAGGATGCGGTAGACCTTGTCCTTTGGAGAGATGAGAAAGCGGGTCGTGTCGATGTCGGCAATATCCGGGACGTTGCCCAGGCTGATGTTGGTCTCCAGGATCTTGCGCATGGTCGCTTTCTTGTCGAGAAGCTGGCCAAAACCCCTATTCTTGTCGGTGAGGTCGTAGGTGTAGCGGGTGAGGGAGCTTTTCTTTCCCTTGTCCTTCAGGTTCGGGAGTTCGAAGGTTTCGGTGAGGATTTTGCCCAGGTCGTAGGCGGTTGATTCCAGTTCGTGCCCTTCCCCTTCTCCCTGGCCCGCCTCCCCTTCGCCGGCCCCCTCTTCGGGACGGACCGGCCGCTCTCCCAGGATGTCCCCTTCCTCCTCCTTGCCTGTTCCTCCGGTGGCATTCTCTTCGCCGGTAGGGGAGGGAACGCTGTCATGGTAGAACTTCTCCTCCACCGTGGTGGGGATGACGACGAATTTCTCCTTGCCGCCGCGGGTCGGCTTGACCAGCTTGCCGATGCGGATCTTGCGCGGAAATCCGTCCTTTTCCCGCATCTTGTCCCGTTCCAGCAGATCATGGATGGAGCGGATGCGGGTCGTGTAGGTTCCTTCCGCGTTGGGTGGCTCCAGGGAAGCGAAAGGATTCTTGTTGGGGTCGAAATCGGCCACTAGATCTCATCCTCCTGGCTGCAGAAGTACTCGATGGTCTTCTGGGCGCAGGTGCGGCAGTAATTGAGCTTCTCCAGCATGGTGGTGATCATCCGGTCATAGAGCTTCTGGTTTTCTTCGTTGGTGCGGTTGGCCAGGGCTCCAATCAGGCTGCCTGCGCCGGCGATATCTGATTTCAGCCGCACGTCCGTGACCGCCTTGACCAGCTCCAGGTTGTCCATGAAATCGTAGTTGGGCTCCACAGAAATCTTCTGCCCGTAGATCTTGCGGATGGAGGTGCGGAACGACTCCCGCTGCTCTTCGGTTTTGAGCCCCAGGCGCTCTTCGATGTTGCGCACGTAGCGTTCGTCGATGCGCAGGGCCTTCAGCTCCCCCGTCTGTGGATCCTTGTATTTCCACATCTTGTCCGGCCCAAGGTTCTCCGCGTCAATGCCGATGATCATGTTGACATAGTTGAGCACGTCCTTGCGGATGGCGAACGGTTCGTCCATGTAAGCGTTGAACATCTCGGTCATGATCCGTTCCCGGTAGAGCGACTTGGCGACCTTCAGATCCTCCAGGTATTTCGCCCGGTCGTTGGCGTCGGAAACATAATCGAGCACTATCCGTTCCAAGGCCTTGAAGACATCCACGGCGATCATGCAACGCCCCTCGTTGGTCTCCGAGCTTTCCACCATGAGTTGCACCGCCCGCCCCAGGTTCCTCTGGCCAAGCCCCTTCTGGCCGAAGCGCTTGGTGATATCCGGCTCCTGGCTGAGCATGTCCACCACTTCGGCCAGGGTTTTCAGGCTCTTCTCTCCGGCGACCTCCCCAGCCGCCAGCTTGAGGGTCTCAATGGGGGTGAGCTTCTCCGAGCGGGGAAGCCGGGTCATGACCGTGGCCACCGAGGCGGAATAATTGAGGTTCGGGTCCTGGTGCAGCGCTTCTTTGGTGAGGGTGGTCTTCGTTTCCGTGCCGATGGCGTAGCTGGTCAAGGTTTCCTGCATGCGGTAGTTGGTATTGTGGGAGACGTAGCAGACCCGGCAGCGGTCGATGATGGGCGCCTCTTCCCGTTCGGCTAGGAAGTGGTTGAACTCGGAGTTGTTGCTGGTGGCGATGATCAAGGTATCTATGGGCCAGCGATAGCCGTCGATCTCGATGACCCGGTTCTGAATCACCCCCAGGTAGACCTGGACCAGGTCCTTCTTGTTCTTATAAATCTCATCGCTGAAATGGATACCGCCGCCAGCAACCCGCGCCAGGGCGCCGCGGCGTAGATCGAAGCGGTAGGGATTGTTCACGTCGGTGACGTGCAGGAGCCGCTGGATTGACTCCTCACCCAGCAGATCCACTGCCGATGAGGTGATCTTGTCCTTGGCGGCATATTTGCCGGTGATGGTCCCCAGTGTCTCGGTCAGGGGCACCGGGATGACCTCCACGTACTTGAGCATCTCTTCCATATTGTCGCCAGTGTGCTTGCGCAGGTCGTTCCAGATGTAGCCCGTATCAGCGCCTAGGGGGCGGTAGTTCTCGAAGGCCTTGTCGATCTCGCGGTCGGTGAAACCGGCGGTCCTGGCGAGAAATTCCCGGCTTTGGTCCAGGCTCTCGAAGAGATTCATGGCCAGGATCATTGGATCTTCGTAGGTTTGGGATTCGATGGTGGCAATGCGGCCGTAATGCCCCAGCTTATCCATGTTGACCAGTTGGTAGGTGTAGCGCCGGTTTTCGGGACGGCTGAGGAACTCACGATATTTGGCACAGAGGTACTCGACGAAGAAGGTCTTGCCGTTCCCCGGCTCACCGACAAGAACAAAGGCCATCTCCTTGGAGGAGCCCCCTTCGGCGGCATCCTTGACGAAAGAGACGAAGCTGTTGATCTCGTCATACATCCCCACTGGGTGCTTTCTGCCGGTGCGGAAGATCATGAAGTCGTAGGTGGTTTTACCGTTGACGACGATCTTTTCGATGTTTCCTTCGAGGATCATCCGCGCTACGCCCTGGAAGGCATTTTCAAAGCACCGCTTCCCTTCCTTGACCTCCATGAGATGCTGATTGAGAGTGCAGGCATGGTTGCTGTTCATGGTTCCCTCCAGAGCATGGGTTATGTCAGATTTGATTATTGCACAGAATTTCCATTCTCCAAGCTCATGAAGAAAATTTTCCGAGGCTGGCGGGGCTCAAGGGGGAGATGGCAGGCCAAGAGGCTGATTTATTGGTACAAAAAAAGGGAGCGGATGATTGTCCACTCCCTTTTCATATTACCACAGCGGCTGATGGGCTGTGATTTTCACGACAGATCGGTGCCCCCGCAGGAGGCCCCGCGGAGGGGTAGCAGCGCTACCCCGCACAAGGCGGTCGCCGAGGACGGTACCGAGATGGCGCGAAAGGCGCAGCCCTTGGTCTTACATCATGCCGCCCATGCCGCCCATTCCTCCCATACCCCCCATGCCGCCGGGCATTGCGGGCATTGCGCCTTCTTCTTTAGGCTTGTCGGCGATCATCGCTTCGGTGGTCAGCATGAGACCAGCGATGGAGGAGGCATTCTGCAGGGCGCTGCGGGATACCTTGGTCGGGTCGATGATGCCGGTCTGGATCATGTCCACGTACTCGTCCTCGGCAGCGTTGTAGCCGAAGGCGTCCTTGCCGTTCTTCACCTTGTCGACGACGATGGAACCATCGACACCGGCATTCTGGGCGATCTGACGGATCGGCTCCTCAAGGGCGCGCTTGATGACGTTGACACCAAACTGCTGCTCGGTGGGGAGGTTGAGGCTTTCCAGGGTGGAAAGGGCACGCAGGTAAGCGACGCCGCCGCCAGGAACGATCCCTTCGTCAACGGCAGCGCGGGTTGCGTGCAGTGCATCCTCAACGCGGGCTTTCTTTTCTTTCATTTCGACTTCGGTGGCAGCACCGACTTTAATAACGGCAACGCCGCCGACCAGCTTGGCGAGGCGCTCCTGGAGCTTCTCCCGGTCGTAGTCGCTGGTGGTCTCTTCAATCTGGGCGCGGATCATCTTGACGCGGCCCTGGATATCGGCTTCGGCACCGGCACCATCGATGATGGTGGTGTTGTCCTTGTCGATGGTGATCTTCTTGGCCTGGCCGAGCATATCCATGGTAGTGTTCTCAAGTTTGAAGCCAACTTCCTCGGAGATGACCTTGCCGCCGGTGAGGATGGCGATGTCTTCCAGCATGGCCTTGCGGCGGTCGCCGAAGCCGGGGGCCTTGACGGCGCAGATATTGAGCACGCCGCGCAGCTTGTTGACCACGAGGGTTGCAAGGGCTTCGCCTTCAATGTCCTCGGCAATGATCAAGAGCGGACGGCCGGTTTTGGCAGTCTGCTCCAGAACCGGGAGGAGGTCCTTCATGTTGGAGATCTTCTTGTCGTGGATGAGGATGTTGGCGTTCTCCAGGTTGGCTTCCATGCGCTCCGGATCGGTGACGAAGTAGGGGGAGAGGTAGCCGCGGTCGAACTGCATACCCTCGACGGTCTCAAGGGAGGTTTCCATGGCTTTTGCTTCCTCGACGGTGATGACCCCTTCCTTGCCGACTTTTTCCATGGCCTCGGCGATGATGTCGCCGATGGTCTTGTCGTTGTTGGCGGAAATGGTGCCGACCTGGGCGATTTCCTTATGGTCCTTGATGGGCTTGGAGAGTTTTTTCAGTTCGGCAACGAGGGTTTCGACGGCTTTGTCGATGCCGCGCTTGATTTCCATGGGATTGTGGCCGGCAGCAACCAGCTTTGCACCCTGGCGGTAGATGGCCTGGGCAAGCACGGTAGCGGTGGTGGTACCGTCACCGGCGACATCGGAAGTCTTGGAGGCAACCTCTTTCACCAGCTGGGCGCCCATGTTCTCGAACTTGTCTTCCAGTTCGATCTCTTTTGCAACAGTGACGCCGTCCTTGGTGATGAGGGGGGCACCGAACGATTTTTCGATGACGACGTTACGGCCTTTGGGGCCGAGGGTGACCTTTACTGCGTCAGCAAGAGTATTTACACCTTTCAGGAATGCGTTTCTGCCTTCCTGGTCAAATTTTATAACCTTTGCCATTGTAAGTTATCCTCCTTGGAATATTCAGTGGTTAATGGATTTTATTACTTTTCGATGACACCGAGGATGTCGTCCTCTCTCATGATCAGGTAGTCCTGGCCTTCAACCTTCACTTCGGTACCGGAATATTTGCCGAAGAGCACCTTGTCACCGACCTTGACATCCAGCGGCAGGATCTTGCCGTCTTCGGTCCTTTTGCCGTTGCCTACTGCCACCACTTCGCCTTCCTGGGGCTTTTCCTTGGCGGTCTCAGGGATGTAGATTCCGCCGGCGGTCTTGGTCTCTTCCTCAACCCGTTTGACGATGATACGGTCCTGCATTGGTCTCAGCTTCATGCGATACTTCTCCTTTCCTTGGGATTAAATGGAATTGCGATCGGGAAAAAATATTAGCACTCCTTGCTGCTGAGTGCTAAACATGGGGTAAATATAAACATGGCAGGGGCAAAAATCAAGTCATTAATGGAAAAAAAATCAAGGAAGGAAAGGCTGGGCCCTGGAGGAGGGGGAACTCAGCGAGGTTGGGTCGATTTGCGCCGGGCAAAGATGTCGGTGATGGCATCCGCCATCTGCTTGGCCAAGCCCTTTGCCAGGCGTTGCCGTTCGTCGGTCAGGGTGGAGCGGTCATGCTCGAAAAAAGTTTCAACGGGAAAAAACATCTCAAGGGTAGCATCCCGCTGCTCCATTTCGAAAAGGCGCAGCCGGGCCTTTGCCCGGAGTTCCGTGGAGCAGCAGCCGGAATTCTCGATATAACCCCACAGCTCGCCGGTGATGTAGACCTGCCGGGTCAGCCATGCCGGGTCGATGTCCTTGAGGTCTTCTTTGAGAATATAATACCATTGCACATCGGTGCGGGAGCGGTTCTTGTTCAGATCGTCCACGAAATTGTCGAATACTGCTTCGTAAAAATCCTGCGGGACGAGGCTCTGCGCGAAGGGCACAATGTAAACGATGTTATCTTCCGGTGCCGGATTGAAGGCGGGGGACATGGTAACTTGGCGTCCCGGTGCGCATCCCGCCAGAAGCAGCAGCACTATGGCCAGCAGCAAGACTATCCTTGCTGCCTGCGGAGTTTTGCCCATCACCATTTCCTCTTCGCCAGCTCTTCGGCGTAATGCTTCTGGTAGAGCACTTCCCATTCCCTGCTCCCAGGGACCTTGGGCTGGGAATAGGATGCCAGTTTTTTACGCACGGCCTGGTCGATATCCTCGGCCACTGAGAAGAACCCGGCGATGGAGTCCTTGATGACATTCAGGGCGCGTGCCTCGTCGGGGAAATCTGCCAGGTCGTCCCGCCAGAGTTTATCATAAATTTTGTGGGCAATGTGTGAAATCCTGTCTTCTGAAACCTGCATAGTCACCCCGATTATAGATTAGCAGGCTGTTGAAAAACTGTTGCGGGTCCGATCTGCTGCGTTATCACTCGTTCAAAACCTCAGCGTACAGTGGGTACGCTTCGGCTTTTCGCTCGCTTAAGCCTTGCATCTCGGCCTCCTCTCGACGTTTTTCAACAACCTGTTAGAGGACGATCTTCCGTTCTTTGGCCAGCTTTTCCTTGATCATGCGCAGCATCTTGTGCTGGTCGATGCCGGTCGCTCCGCTCCCCATACTGCGCAGGGTCTGGTCCAGCAGCTGAGCGGCATCTTTTTCCAAAGCTTCTTCTGCCTTAATGTCGGCGGTAACGGCGCTTTTAACGGCATTGAGCGCGGCGGTGCGATCCTGCTTAAGGTCGATGAGCCCGGCTGCCGAGAGGTCCCCCAGTATTTTCTCCGCCATCCTGCCGATCTGGTCTTCCCTGAGTTTCATGGGGCATCCCCTTTTTTTATTGGCTTGGCTCGTTGCAATGGCTTAATGTACCTTATCCTAACAAAAAAGCAACAGATTAGATGCCATCTGAAGAAAGCAGAACGGCAATTCTTCGTTGACCCGAAAGGTGCTGCCTGTTATCTTAAACGTGATTAAGATTGGTGGGAGGATCCTGATATGCTGATAGTGATGAGTTATACTGCCGGTCAGGCGGAGATCGCTGCCGTTGCCGAGGCGGTGGAGGGGATGGGTTACCAGGCGCGTCCGATACCAGGGAGCGAGCGGACCGCCATCGGAGTGCTCGGCAACACCGGTTATGTGGATGATGTGGTGATCCGGGATCTTCCTGGGGTGCAGGAGGTGATTCATGTTTCCAAGCCATACAAGCTCGTCTCCCGGGCCTTCCATCCCCAGAGCAGCGTCATCGACGTCTGCGGCGTCAGGATAGGAGAGGGATGCCCGCCGGTAGTTGCTGCCGGACCCTGTGCCGTGGAAAGCGAGGAGCAGATCGTCAAGACGGCCCTGGCGGTCAAGGCTGCCGGCGCAGTCCTTCTGCGTGGTGGGGCCTTCAAGCCGAGAACCGGGCCCCATACCTTTCAGGGGCTCAGGGAGGAGGGATTGAAGCTTCTGGCCCTTGCCGGCAAGGAGAGCGGGTTACCCATCGTCACCGAGGTGATGAGCCCGGAAAATATCGCTGTCATCGCGGAATATGCCGACCTCCTCCAGGTTGGAGCGAGGAATATGCAAAATTTCGACCTGTTGCGTGAATTGGGGCGGATCAGGAAGCCGGTTCTCCTCAAGCGCGGCATGAGCGCCACCATCGAAGAATTTCTTGCCGCCGCAGAATATATACTTGCTGAAGGAAACCCGAACGTCATCCTCTGCGAGCGGGGCATCCGCACCTTCGAGACCGCCACCCGCAATACCTTGGATCTGTCGGTGGTGCCGCTTATCAAGGAAATGTCCCATCTGCCGATCATGGTCGATCCTTCCCATGCCACGGGCAAACGTGCCCTGGTTGCTCCCATGGCCAAGGCGGCACTGGTTGCGGGTGCCGACGGCATCCTCGTTGAGGTCCACCCCGAGCCGGAAAAGGCCCTCTCCGATGGCCCCCAGTCACTGACTTTCCAGGGGTTCGACCGGCTGATGGATGAGGTGGTCAAGCTGAGGCAGTTCCTAGGCTTCCCCGGCTGAAAAAGCCCCTTGATTTATTCGATGGAGCGGGATAACATTACCTCAAAACTTAGTTTCTCTCTGCCCTGCTCGTGAGGTTTTTAAAGCCCCTGCGGAATAATCATTGAATGGGCGCCTTTTTAAGCTGTGGTGTGCTGCCCCTTTGCGGGAATTGCCTGAAGCAGCATAAAGGAGCCCACCTGTTAGGGAACTCGCTGTGAGGCCCCCGACCAACGGCATGGTGGAGAGATAGTAAAAACGGGAAGTTCCGACGGAGCTTCCCGTTTCTGCTTTTGGAAGGTCGTTCATTGCCCAGTGGCTTTTTCGTGGTAAACATGATACGTTGCCCTCTCATTTCCACCTGAGGCTGGTGCCCTATCGTGAACGATCAAACCGTTACCCGCACCTATTCCCGCTATGCATTGGCGCTTCTTCTGGCGGTCAACCTGCTCAACTACATCGACCGCCAAGTGCTCTACGCGGTCTTCCCCCTGATTAAAACCGATCTGCGGCTTTCTGACACTGAGCTCGGCCTTCTCGGCAGCTCCTTCATGCTTTGCTACATGCTTTCGGCGCCATTTTTCGGCCGGATAGGCGATCGAGGGAATCGGATTCACTTGGCATCCCTCGGCTTGGCTACCTGGAGCCTGGCGACGGGGCTGGCGGGATTTGCCCCTGGTTATCGCACGCTTCTTACCGCCAGAACCGTCGTCGGCATTGGCGAGGCCAGTTTCGGCACCGTCTCACCAGGGCTGCTTTCCGATTTCTTTGCAAAGGAGCGGCGGGGTAGGGTGCTGTCCTATTTCTATCTGGCCATTCCGGTGGGAAGCGCCTTGGGCTATCTGCTGGGGGGGGTGATCGGCCAAAGGCTCGGCTGGCATGCCGCTTTCCTGCTGGTGGGGGTGCCGGGGCTGCTTCTGGCCCTGCCGGTTCATTTTCTCCGTGACCCCCGAAAGGGTAAAGGCTCCCCGGCCGACGATAGGAGCGGAGAGCCCAATGCCTTCGCCACCTTGGCTCGGAACCGCTCATTCGTCATTGCCACTTTGGCCATGGCGGCGATGACCTTTGCCATTGGCGGGCTTTCCCAGTGGATACCTTCCTTTTTCAATCGGGTCCATCACCTGGACGTGGAGCGGGCCAACACCCTGTTCGGGGCCATTACGGTGCTGGCAGGGATAACCGGTACCCTGGCGGGGGGATGGCTGGGGGACCGGCTGCAGAAGAAGAACAGCAAAGGGTACCTGCTTATCTCCGGCTGGGGCTTCGTCATCGGGACGCCGCTGGCTGTTGCCGCCATCATGGCTTCTTCGCTTGTAACCGCCCTTGCCACCATCTTCGTTGCGGAATTTTTTCTCTTCTTCAACACCGGCCCCCTCAATACGGTGCTGGTCAACGTAACGAAGCCCACACTCCGGGCTACGGCCTTTGCCGTCAACATTTTCTTCATTCATGCTTTGGGGGATGCCTTTTCGCCGACCATACTCGGTTTCTTCTCCGACCTCTGGGGCATCCGTTCGGCACTGCTCATCGCACCGGCAGCTATTGTCATCGCGGCTTTTTTCTGCTTCTTCTGTACTCCTTATATCGATGCAGATATGCGGCAGGCAGGTGACTGATGATTTACCGGCTGCTCCGTGTGGTGTTCTCCTTTTACCTGCGCATCTTTCACCTGCTGCAGATCAAGGGAAGGCAGCATCTGCCGGCCAATGGGCCGCTGATCCTCTGTGCCAACCACAGCAGCTATTTCGACTCAATGCTGCTTGCCCTCTGCACCAACCGCCAGGTCCACTTTCTTATCTACCAGTCTTTTTATCACCACCCGCTGCTGGGGTGGTTCATCAGAAAATGCGGCGCCATTGCCGTTACCCAGAGCGGCAACGACAATGAGGCAATGGGACGGGCTTTGGCAGTCCTCAGAGATGGAGGGATCATCGGCATCTTTCCCGAGGGGAGGTTGAGTTTGACCGGTATACCCAACGAGGCGAAACCGGGGGCGGCTCTTCTGGCATTGGCAAGCGGCGCACCGATTGTGCCGGTTACCATACGGGGTGCTCATGTCGTTTTCGGCAAGGGGAAAAAGAGACCTTCACCCGGATCAATCATGGTCGATATTCATACTCCAGTTTATCCGGACCGGTTGAAGCGAAAGGATAAGACGTATCTGCGGGCCGTTACCGATCAGGTGATGGGGCGAATCGAACGGAGACTTGCAGCATATCGGCGAAAGGGCTTGCTGCGAGCAGTGAAGGGCCGGCCAGGTCATCCAGCCGGGACCAGCGGTAGAACAGGAGGATAAACCGGTATGACGGAAAATCCGCAACAGACCCTGCTGAGGGTTTTTGGCTACAAGTCGTTCCGTCAGCCGCAAGAGGAGATCATCGAAGGGCTGATCGCCGGTCGTGATGTCTTTGTCATAATGCCCACCGGTGGGGGCAAGTCCCTGTGCTACCAGATACCCGCCTTGCACCGGGCTGGTGTGGCCATCGTGGTGTCGCCACTCATATCGCTGATGAAGGACCAGGTGGATGCCCTCCAGGCCAATGGGGTACGGGCGGAGTGCTACAATTCCTCTTTGACTGAGGCGAAAGCCCGCCAGGTGCTGGCTCAGTTGCATGATGGGACGCTGGATCTGCTCTATGTGGCGCCTGAGCGGCTTATGTCCGATGCATTCCTGGAGCGGCTGCAGGATATGGCGATAGCCCTTTTTGCCATTGACGAAGCTCACTGTGTTTCCCAATGGGGGCATGATTTCCGCCCCGAGTATGTGCAGCTCGGGCGTTTACGGCAGCTGTTTCCGCGCATTCCCCTAATCGCCCTTACGGCCACTGCCGACTCCCAGACCAGACAGGACATCATCGAGCGCCTGGGCTTGCAGAAGGCTGCCTGTTACGTGGCGGGGTTCGACCGCCCTAATATCCGCTACCTGGTGACGGAAAAGCACAAGCCCTTCGATCAGTTGCGGATGTTTCTGTCGAGCCGCCAGCCCGGGGAGCCTGGGATCGTCTATGCTCTGAGCAGGAAGCGGGTCGAAGAGGTGGCGGCGCGTCTGGTTCAGTCGGGCATTGCCGCCGCTCCTTACCACGCCGGACTTGCTGACCGGGAGCGGTCCCAGGTGCAGGAGGCTTTTCAAAAGGACGAGCTGCAGGTGGTGGTGGCGACGGTTGCCTTCGGCATGGGGATCGACAAGTCCAATATCCGTTACGTTGTCCACTACGATCTGCCGAAAAACATCGAGAGCTACTACCAGGAGACCGGACGTGCAGGGCGGGACGGTCTGCCAGCAGAGGCGCTGCTGCTGTTCGGTTATGGCGACATTGCCATTGCCCGGGGACTGATTGAAAACGGCACCAATGAGGAGCAGAAGCGGATCGAGCTGCACAAGCTCAATGCCATGGTCGGTTTTGCCGAGGCGGTCACCTGCCGGCGGCGGGTCCTGCTTGGCTATTTCGGGGCGTCCCTCGATCATGATTGCGGCAACTGCGATGTCTGTCTAGATCCGCCGGAGCGCTACGATGCGACGGTGGAGGCACAAAAGGCCCTGTCCTGCGTCTATCGGGTCGGACAGCGCTTCGGCATGGGACACGTCATCGATGTGCTGCGTGGCGCCGACAACCAGCGCATACGCTCGCTGGGCCACGACCGGCTTTCCACCTACGGCATCGGCAGGGATATGTCTGCGGACCTGTGGGGGAGCATCATACGGCAACTGGTGCACCTGGGGTATCTGGAGCAGGATCTGGCTTCCTATTCGGTGCTGAAGCTGACGACCGCGGCTCGTGGCCTGTTGCGCGGCGAAGAACGGCTGGTCCTGGCCCGGCCGCGCCATAAACAGGTGCCTGCCAAAAAAGTGGGACGGGACAAGGTGGAGCGGCCCCGGGACGAAGGGCTTTTCCAGGCGCTGCGCGCCCTGCGCAAGCGCCTGGCGGACGAGGCTGGGGTGCCTCCCTTTGTCGTCTTCAGCGATGCGACTCTTACGGAGATGGCCGCGGCCAGACCGGTGGATGCTGAGGGGCTGCTTGCAGTGAGCGGCGTGGGAGTGCACAAGCTGGGGCGCTACGGAGAGGAGTTCCTGACGGTGCTTCAGGAATACGCAGCTGGCATCGCTCCTGCCTCAGCGTAAGAGGCGGCTGCCGCGACTTCGTCCATTCGTTCCGTCGCCACAGCTGCGGACCTTGCACTGTCTCACCCATCCATTGTCTGATTTCCAAATGCCGGCACTTAGAAGCTTTGTTCACTGACCGGCGGGTGTCCGCTTGCCGCTGTCGCTCTGTCACTCTCTACCGAAGCCATGGCAGCTGCTTGTCCGGCTTGAGCGACAAAAAAGCCCCCGCTACCTGACGGAAACGGGGGCTTTTTGCGGATGAGCAGCTGCGGGTCTACTCGACGCGGAAGGCTACGAAGAGCGACATATCTCCCCGGCGCAGCAGCATGCGCATGACGGCGCCTTTCTTGTGGCTGCCGACCGCCTTGTCATAATCGCCGACGCTGGTGATTTTGCTGCCGTTGATTTCGCGGATGATGTCACCCCTGGCGATGCCGGCCTGTTCAGCGCTGCTGTCGGGCTTGACGTCGGTTATGACGACGCCGTTCTGCTCCTTGATACGCAGCTTCGCCGCCAGCTCCTTGTTCAACTCCCTGACTGTAATACCCAGCCTCTCCTGACTCACGCCGACCTGGTCTCCCTCTTCACCATCCTTCAACCGCTCCACCTTCACGGCCAGCTCTTGGGGCTGTCCTTCCCGCAGGATCCTGACGGTAATCTTCTTGTCAACTGGGGTTGCCGCGACTAGGCGGGGCAGCTCGTTCATCTCATGGATGGCCCGGCCATTAAACTCGAGAATAATGTCTCCGGCTTTTATACCCGCCTTTTCCGCAGGTCCGTCCTTGATCACTTCAGCAACGAGAGCCCCCTTCTCTCCTTCGAGACCGAAAGACTGGGCCAAATCAGGCGTAATCGGCTGGATGGAGACGCCGATCCAGCCCCTGGTCACCTTTCCCTTTTCCTTAAGCATGGGGATGATGTTTTTTGCCATATTTACCGGAATGGCAAAGCCGATCCCCTGTCCGCCCGCAACGATGGCAGTATTGATGCCGATCACTTCACCCTGGGTGTTGAAGAGCGGCCCGCCGGAGTTGCCGGGATTGATGGAGGCGTCGGTCTGGATGAAATCATCATAGGGGCCGCTGCC
Organism: Geotalea sp. SG265; assembly: GCF_022808985.1. Classification (GTDB taxonomy): domain Bacteria; phylum Desulfobacterota; class Desulfuromonadia; order Geobacterales; family Geobacteraceae; genus Geotalea. Next base: position 245,850 of record NZ_JAKZFT010000005.1, read on the forward strand.
GATGACCCTTCCCTGGGCACTGACGATGCCGGCGGTTACCGTCTGCGAGAGCCCGAATGGATTGCCGATGGCCATGACCCATTCGCCGATTTCGATGGTGTCGCTGTCGCCGAGGGGGGCAACCGGCAGGTGGTCCTTCGCCGATATCTTCAGCAGGGCCAGATCGAGTTTTTCATCGGTTCCCTTGATCTCCCCCTTGAATTCGCGTCCGTCGGAGAGCTTGACCTTGATCTCGTCGGCTTCGGCCACCACATGGTTATTGGTGATGATGTAACCTTCGTCGCTGATGATGAAGCCTGAACCGAGGCTTTTCTGTTTGTAGGGATGCTGCTGGGACTCATCGAAAAAGCGGTCAAAGAAATCTTGAAACGGATCATTGCCGAAAGGACTGTTGAACGGCCGTTGAAAGCGACGTTGGGGCTTGATGGTTTTGGCGGTGCTGATATTTACAACAGTGGGTTTCAGCTTCTTTGCCAGGTCCACAAAATCGGGAAGGGTCGGTTTTGCCGAGGCAACGCCGCAGAGCATGACCGACATGGCAAGGGAGCAGGTGAGGAGTGAGAACAGTCTCGATGGTCGACAGTGCATAGAGATTCCTCCTGAAGAATATTCAAACCCTGGTAAAGATAGTAAGCCCGGTGGGCGTTGTCAACCTCCGGGCAGATTTTCACAAGGGGGGAATCAGAGCTGGGGAAGGGGAAGAAATACGGTAAAGGTACAACCGTTTCCCGGCAGGGAAAAAAGCTCTACCCTGCCGCCGTGGGCTTCGCTCAGGGCGCGAACCAGGGATAGACCCAGACCGCTGCCGCCGTCATTGCGGTTTCGTGCCTTGTCTACGCGGTAGAACTGCTCGAAGACGTGGGGAATATCGGCCTGGGGGATACCCGGTCCTGTGTCGGTCACCGAGATCTTCGCCCAACCGGGTTCCGAATCGATGGCAATGGATATCCTGCCATCGCACGGGGTGTACTTTATGGCGTTCTCAACCAGGTTGAGAAATATCTGCCGCAATCGTGCCGGATCTCCGGAGACCATGAAAGAACCGGCATTGGACAGGTTCAGGACGATCCTTTTCTCTTTGGCCCCGGGGGCAGCTTTGGTGCAGATATCCTGCAGCAACTCGTACAGTTCCACCGGTACCGGGTTTAGGACGAGTTTACCCTCTTCGGTGCGTGACAGTTCCAGCAGATCGCCGATGATGTCGGACATGCGGTTGATTTCTTCCATGTTGCTTTTGAGGATTTTTTTCAACTCCTCTGCATCCCCGCCCCAGCGGATTCCCACCTCAGTCTCCCCCCGCAGGATCGTCAGCGGGGTGCGCAACTCGTGTGAGACATCCATGGAGAACTGTCTTGTACGGTTAAATGCATTCTCCAAGCGATCGAGGGTCATGTTGAAGGTCTTCGCCAACCTGCCAATCTCGTCGTTGGGATTAAGGACTTCCAGTCGATGACTGAGATTTTCCGCGCTGATTTTTTGGGCACTGGTGGTGATGAGTTCTACCGGTTTCAGGGCGCGGCCGGCGAGAAACCAGCCCGCATACCAGAGCAGCATCAAGGCGAGGGGGATCGAGACGGCGAAAATAACCAGCAGCTTCTCCAGAATATCGCTGGCGTAATCCAGGAGCGTCCCCACCTGGACAACCTGGACCATGTGCCCTTTTTCCATGACGGGCATGGTAATGGTGCGAATGGGATAGTGCAGGAGGTTGCTGTGGGTATGGTATGTACTCTTGCCGATTCCGGCGAGCATGAGCGAAGCCTTGTCCAAGGGGAGGGAGATACTCTGCAGATTGGTCGAACTGGAGAAGACCTTGCCTTCGGCGTCGGATATCTGCACGAATTTGTCGGCCACATTGGGGCCAATGAAATCTTCGAGAATCTGGTCGAGAACGCTTGGTGCCGATTTGCGAAAAGGCTCCAGGGTCGGGCTGGCCACTGCTTCTGCAATGGCCAGCAACCCCCGGTCGACTTCTGCGTAAAGCCGGTTACTGATGGTCAGATAAATGAACGTACTGAACAGAAGGAGGATTAACGCTAATGTTACCAGATACCACAGTGTCAGTCTGAAGCGGATTGATCTGAAAAAAAACAACTGATCAATCCTCCTCTTTGAGGATGTATCCGACTCCTCTCACAGTATGGATGAGTTTCTTGTCTGCATCGCGATCGATCTTCTTGCGCAGATAATTGACATAGACATCGATGATATTGGTGAAACTGTCGAAGGTGTAATCCCAGACGTGCTCGGCAATCATGGTCCGGGTCAGTACTTCGTGGGGGTTGCGCATGAAGTATTCGAGCAAACCGTATTCCTTGGCGGTGAGATCGATCTCCTTGTCCTTGCGCCAGACCTTGTGGGTGACCGGGTCGAGACGCAGGTCGGCGAAACGTATTTCGGCGCCACGATCCTGTTCGCTCCGGCGCAGCAGTGCTCTGACCCTGGCCAGGAGTTCGGCAAAGGCGAACGGCTTGGTCAGGTAATCGTCCGATCCCGAATCCAGGCCGGCGACGATGTCTTCTACCGAGTCTTTGGCGGTGAGCATGAGGACCGGAGTGGTGTTTTTCTGGCTTTTAAGCTCCTTGAGCACACTCAGCCCGTCCATCTTGGGGAGCATCCAGTCGAGGATGAGCAGGTCATAGTTCTTTTCCATGGCCATCTTAAGCCCTTCCTCTCCGTCGCCGGCAGTGATCACCTCATACTGCTCCTCTTCCAGGCCACGCTTGATGAAACTCAAAACTTTCTTCTCGTCTTCCACTACCAGAATTCTCATGATTGCTCCCTCTCTTTTAATTTTTTCTGCTGTCACTGCAATCCTGCGTTAGATGTTAGTCTTTAATGCCGGTTTCGAATCTTTTCAGGATTTCGGCGGCAGATTCCTCAACCGACTTGTTCGTTACGTCTATGACCTGCCACTGTGGGTGTTTCCGGTAAATCTTGCGGCAGAAGCCCAGTTCTTCCTCGACTCTCTGGTAATCAGCATAGCTGCCGCGCGGGCTTTGCCTCATGTTGCGCAGCCGCGCCGTGCGGATATCCACCAGCCGCTGGGCATCTATGATCAGTCCGACTATCCTGTTATTATCCAGCTGATAAAGCTCCGGCGGCGGTTCTATTCCCAATACCAACGGTACGTTGGCCACCTTGTACCCCTTGTGAGCCAAATACATGGACAGTGGAGTCTTGGATGTCCTTGATACCCCCACCAGCACGATGTCCGCCTTGTACAGGTTTCTCGGCTCCTGGCCGTCATCCTGTTTGACGGTGAAATCCACCGCCTCCATCCGCTTGTAGTACTCGCTGTTGAGCTGGTAGAGCAGCCCCGGTTCCTTTTGGGGCTGAATACCCAACAGGTTGGCCAACCGGTACAAGAGCGGCGTGATCAGGTCGATTGCTTCCAGCTGGCGAATCTGCGCCTCGCTGTGCAGATACTGGGCGAGCTCGTTATCGACCAGGGTGTAGAAGATGACTCCCGGTTGTTTGGCCGCCTCGTCCAGAGAGTGGCTGATGTCTTCGCGGGTTCGCAGCCGGCTCATGCGGTGGAGTTTAACGTCCACGTTCCTGAACTGCATCAGTGCCGCCCGTACGACCCGCTCAACCGTTTCCCCCGTTGCGTCGGAAAATAGGTAAATTCTCTGCATGTGATTGTTCCGCCGAATGTTTTTTAACTATATCGGCATAGTTTCAAAATTCATTAGATATATACCATGATTTTAATAATACGCAAAAAAATAATTAAAACAACCTAAATTCATTGAGGATTTTCTCCCGGGTTTCCGCGGAGGACGCCAGGGCGGCGGCGGTCAGCGCCAGCGCCTTTGCCCCTTCGACAACGGCTTCCTGCCCCTGTGGGGAAACTGTCGCTCTGGCAAATGCTTCGGTATGAATATGCAGGCCGGGGCCGATGGGTACATGGGGGTGGATTGTCGGCACAACCTGGGAAACGTTGCCGATGTCCGAAGAGCCCCTGTTCCTGTCAGCCGGGGCATGTGCTTCGTTCAGTCCGAGGAAGGCCAGCTGCTCCGAGTAAAGGGCGGAGAACGCCCTGTTGACCTTCATCGGGGCCAGGACCCGCTCGTCGGCGTCCATCTCCAACCCGCAACCCGTGGCTTCTGCAGCGCCCCGGGCACAATTTTTCACTCGTTCGAGGGCGCGCAGCAGTTCTGCGCTCTCTTCGGCCCGCACGTAAAAGTAGCAGGAGGCTCTCTCCGGGACCAGATTCGGTGCGGTTCCCCCTTCGGTGATGATACCATGAACCCGCACATCCTGGCGCAGCTGCTGGCGCAGGGCATTGATGCCGTTGAAGGTTAGAAGGACTGCATCCAAGGCGTTTATTCCCTCTTCGGGATAGGCCGAGGCATGGGCGGCACGGCCGAGGAAGGTGAAGCGTATCCTTGCCAGTCCCAAGGACATCTTGATGACCTGCCGTCTGGAGGAGGGATGGACCATCATGGCGAAATCGACCCGGTCGAAGGCCCCGTGCCTGATCAATTCGAACTTGCCGATACCCAGTTCTTCGGCAGGAGTGCCGAGGACGACTATGGTGGCTGCATCTTCGGGCAATGCCTGGCGAAGGGCAAGGGCAGCGCCGATGGCGGCAGCGGCAATGATGTTATGGCCGCAGGCCTGCCCCAGAGCAGGGAGTGCATCCATTTCGGCCAGGATGGCGATAGCCGGAGAACCGGTGCCCCAAGCGGCACGAAAGGCCGTAGCCATTCCGGATATGCCACGTTCGATCCTGAAGCCGCTCACGGCTAGTTTATCGCTGAGCAGTGCAGAGGTCTTGAACTCGCCAAGGCCTGTTTCCGGGTTATGGAAGAGTTCAGCGGCGATTGCGGTCAGCTCGCTTTTGCGGTCATCCACAGCATCGACGATGATTTGTTTGACCGCAGTCATGGGGGAACTCCAAGGATATTCTAATGAAAGCTACACCGTTACCTCGCCGTTTGTCAAGGTTTTTATTGCTATTGGTTCTGATATTCTGCTAGGTTAGCTTTTTTGTTGTCCTGCCGAAGACTCGGCAAAATCTAAATACAAGGGAGTACAGGCAGTGGATACTGTTTGGACAGAAATTTCATGCGAGGTGCCGGAGTCCATGGTGGACCTCCTGGCCGATTTCCTGGTCGAACTCTCCGGGAACGGCGTCAGCATAGAGAACCTTTCCCTCGATACCTTTTCCCTGGACACCATCGATGATTCTCCGGTGAAGACTGTGAAGGCCTATTTTGCGCCCGACGTCGCCCTGGAAGGACACCTGGAAACCATCGGCGCCTTTTTGCTTGCCCATGGTCCCGAATTTGCCGGCTTCGCCTTTAAAAGCCCTACAGTCAAAGCGATCAATGCCGAGGACTGGGCCAATAACTGGAAGAAATATTTCAAACCGGTGCGTATTGGTTCGCGGCTGGTGATAAAGCCGACCTGGGAGGAGTATGCGGCAGGCTCCGACGACCTGGTCCTCACGCTCGATCCCGGCATGGCGTTCGGCACCGGCGCCCATCCGACCACCAAGATGTGCCTGGAGGTGCTGGAGAGCATTTTTCTGGGCGAAGGGGCGTTTCACGATGCCGCGACTGCCGCTCCTGCAACAGTGCTGGACGTGGGTACCGGCTCGGGCGTATTGAGCATTGCCGCGGCCAAGCTGGGGGCGGAGCGGGTAATGGCCATCGATATCGATGCCGATGCGGTCATCGTTGCCGAGGAAAATGCGGCGCTTAATGACTGCCTCAATGTAGTTCATCTTTCGACAACACCGCTGCAGGCGGTGAAGGGCCGTTTTGCCCTGGTCCTGGCTAACATTCTGGCCGAGGAACTGGTGCGTCTTGCCGGTGAGCTGGCAGCCAAGGTGGCCCCGGCCGGTTATCTCGTTCTTTCCGGCATTCTCTGCGAAAAGGAGCGTTTTGTCCTCGACGGCTTTGCCCCCTGCTCCCTCAAGTTGATGGAGGTCCGTCGCGAAGGGGAATGGTGCTGCATTGCGCTCCGTAAGGAGCCGTGCTAGTGCGCAGGTTCATGGTCGATAAACGGGATATCGGTGAGGTCGATGCCGTCATTACCGGTTATCTCCACAGGCACATGGCAAAAGTCCTGCGTCTCAAGCCGGGCGCCAGGGTGATATTGGCCGATGGAGAGGGGGGAGAATACGAAGGGATCATCGACTCGCTGGATGCAGCAAGTCTGCGCATAGGCATTGTCCGGCAGATTCCTGTCCAGGAGGGCGAATTGGGGCCGCGGATCACCATTTATCAGGGGTTGCCCAAAGGGGACAAGCTGGAGCTGATCCTGCAGAAATGCACAGAACTGGGGGCGGCGGAGATAGTACCCTTTGTCGCAGGCCGTTCCATTGTCCGGATCAATCCCCAACGGGGTGCCAGTCGCGTGGAACGCTGGCAGAAGATCGTCGCCGAGGCAGCCAGACAGTCCCGGCGGATGACGGTGCCCGGGGTGATCCTGGCTGATGACCTTTCACAGGTATTGCAGCTCGCCCGCCATTCTGTTAAGCTGCTGCTCTGGGAAGAAGAGAAAACAAACCATCTCAGGGATGTCCTGACGGGGCTGCCGGCACCTGGTGACATCGGCGTTCTTATCGGCCCTGAAGGGGGCTTCTCACCGGAGGAGGCGGCTGCTGCATCTGCTGCCGGGTTCGTTCCCGTTTCCCTAGGTAAAAGGATTGTCAGAACCGAAACCGCCAGCTTAGCCATTCTTTCCATTCTGCAGTACCAATGGGGCGATCTGGGGTAAGCGTTGAATACCGCCGCGCAATTGCGGGAAAACGGTGTCCTCGCCGGCCAATCATAAGGAGCGTAAAGTAATGAAGTGTCCCAAATGCGGTTATAACAGCTTCGAGTTTCTGGACCAGTGCAAGAAGTGCGGCAACGACCTGGTGTCTTTCAAGGTGAGCAAGGGTATTCGTTCAGTCCTCGCTCCCGTCGAGGAGCGGGTTGTGGGCCCTGTTGCGGCTGGGATTGTGTCTCCCGGCGCACAAGCCGGACAGAGCATCCCGCTGCCTGAGGATGAGAACTTCAGTTGGGAAGAGCCGGCCGTTGAGACGAACCCCTCTGCGCCGGGGGAGGAGGCAGGGATGGCGGAGTTTTCCTTCGGTGAACCTGCTTCGGAAAGTGAGCCGAGCCTGGACGACCTCCTGGAGCCCAGTGCTACTCTGGAAAGAGCGACGGCTCCCGGTGGGGAGGGCGCGAAAGCACCGGCCGGTGGCCTTGCTCCGGGATTTGGAGGCGCGCCGGGCGAATTTGAAATGGAGGATCTCTTCGCAGAGGCTCCCCAGGGGAAAAAAGAGGAGCAAGCGGAGTCTCAACAGGCAAAGGCGCCGACGGACGGTCTTGATGGAGATTTCGACTTTCTTTTCAGTGAAGAGGAGAAAAAATAGAGAACAAGTGGTTGCTACTGGAGAATTTCCAGCAGCTCCGCGGCGAATTCCTTCTTCTGCCAGCACTTCAGGTTAGGTATTGCCGCCAGGGATTCCGGACTGTCGGGTGCGGTATCGGCGAGTGCTTCCAGGAGACTGTTGTTGGCGATGATGCCCACCCCGATCCCCAATTCTGCTGCTTTTGATTCCCGCCATTCCTTAAGCCTTTTCAGGCGGGCTTCCTGATAGCGATCCCTGATGACCCGCGCCGTGGCAGGAAAGTGTGGCAGCCTGGCAACCGGGATCGCAGCTCCCTTTGCCACAACCTTGAGAATTTCCCGCCCCAGGCTATCGACCAGCTTCGGCGTCAGTCCCGGGATGCCCTTCAGGTCGGCCAGGGTCCGCGGCTGCAGCTCGGCCAGTTCGCGTAAGGGCTCGTTGCCGACGATGCGGAACGGGGGAACATCCTTTTTCTGAGCCTTTTCATCCCGCATGCGCAGCAGTTCCTCAAGTACCGCCAATGCCCGCGGTTTCAGTTTGGCCGCCCCCTTGAAACGAAGGAAGAGCGGCTCGTGATCCCGCGAGGCCGCCCTGACGCAGGAGACAAGTTCCGACTCCTCCTCGACCCATTCCAGCCGCCCCTTGGCGCGCAGCTCCTCTGCGAGCTGCTGGTAGAGCTTGATCAGCAGCGCCGTGTCCATCTTGGCATACTCGATCATTTCCGCTGAAAAGGGGCGTTTGCTCCAGTCCGCCTTCTGGTACTTCTTGTTCAACTCCACCCCGAAGCGTTTTTTCAGGGCAGCCGCCAAACCGACCTCCTTTTCGCCGAGGAACTGGCAGGCAATCATGGTGTCGAAGAGATTGCACACCTCAAGCCCGAAATCCCGATAGAGGGAGCGCATATCGTAGTCGGCACCGTGAAAGACCTTTCGTATGCTTCGGTCGGCCAAAAGCGGAGCGAGGGGTGCCAGGTCCACCGGGGTCAGGGGGTCGATGAGTGCCGTCTGGGAAAGATTCGATACCTGGATCAGGCAGACTTTTTCCGTGTAGTGATGGAGGGAGTCCGCTTCCAGGTCGAATGCAAGGACCTGCTCGCCGCGAAGTTGCTCTATCAGCTGGTTCAGCGCCCGCTGGTCCTCGATTATACCCTTTGCAGGTGAAGTGCCTATTGATTGGTTGTGCAAGGTGAATCCGCCATTTCTGCATCTGCTAAATGCTGCTGAAGTGAAGGGGGGCGATCAGCCAATATCGGCCAGTGCCGCGATGGTTTTTTCCATCTCCTCCCGGGTGCCGATGGAGATGCGCAGCCCGTGGCCCAGATTCGGGTCGGCAAAATGACGAACGAGAATCTTCCTGTCAAATAGCCCCTGGTAGACCCTTTCGCCGTTTCGGTCCGGAGGCGTGGCAAAGACGTAGTTGCCGTGGGATGGAATGACGGTATAGCCAATTTTTTCCAGCTGTTCGGTGAACCATTGCCGTGTTTCCCGGATTTTTTTCACTGTTTCCCGGAGATATTCCTGGTCACCAAGGGCTGCGACCGCTGCCGCCTGGGCAAGCCGGTCAAGATTATAGTGATCCCGGATCTTGTCCAGAGCGGCGATGACCTGTGGCCGTGCAATGGCCAGCCCAAGGCGCATGCCGGCCAGGGAATAGCTTTTGGAAAAGGATCGGGTTACCACCACGTTGTCGTATTTGTGGACCAGTTCCAGTGATGTCGTCCCGGCAAAATCGGCATAGGTCTCGTCGATGACCAGCATGCCGGAAACGCGTCCAGCCAGCTCTTCCACGTAGGTCTGGCTGAAGGTGAAGCCTAAAGGCGCGTTGGGATTTGTGAGAAAAAATATGCGACCTTCATAGATATGTGGAAAATCCTTGATTTTCCAATCGTCAGTGAGTCCGAATGTCTTTACCTGTGCCCCCTGGATCTCTGCCAGCGTCCCATAATAGGAATAGGAGGGGTAGACAAAGGCGATCTCGTCTCCATCGTCGGCAAAGGCCCGGATCAGGTTGTTCAGCACCTCGTCGGAACCGTTGGCCATGATGACCCATTCGGGGGGAAAGCCGTAAAGTTTGGCGGCCGCCTCCCGCGCTGCCCGGCTGGCAGGCTCCGGATAGCGTTTCAATCCTTCTCCCGCCTCGGCGATGATTGCTTCAATCACCTTTGGCGATGGCGGGTATGAATTTTCGTTGGTGTTCAGCTTGATATAAGCGGCCGGATCTTCCGGCTGATAGCCGGGAACATAGCCGGGCATGGTGGCGATGTTTTTACGCAGCTTGATCATGTCAACTCCATTCTTTGTCTCGCTCAATATTCCTGCAGGATTTCATAGGTGGTGGTGCGCCGTGCGGGGGTGAAGCCGGCTCCTACGATGAGCTCAATCATTTCTTCTTTGGACATGCGGAAGCTGCACCCGGCGGCGGCGACGACATTTTCTTCCAGCATGGTTCCACCCAGGTCGTTGGCGCCGAAAAAAAGGGCGACTTGGGCGACTTTCGCTCCCTGGGTAACCCAGCTACCCTGGACATTGGCGATGTTGTCGAGGACGATCCTGGACAGGGCAAGGACCTTGAGGTATTCGACACCGGTTGCGGTCGTTCCTCCCAGCTCCGTATTTCCCGGCTGATACGTCCAGGGAATGAAGGCGGTGAAGGTGCCTCCCTGTGACTGGAGTTCGCGGATCCGGAAGAGGTGCTCGACGATGTCCTCGGCCTGCTCACAGCTGCCGAACATCATGGTGGCGGTCGTCGGCATGCCGAGCCGGGCCGCCTCAGCCATTACCGCCGCCCACTGCTGCCAGCCGATTTTTTTCGGCGAAATCTGCCGGCGTACGCTGTCAACGAGAATTTCCGCCCCGCCCCCCGGAATCGAGTCCAGCCCGGCCCGGTGCAGCCGCTCCAGTGTTTCGCGAACGGTCAGGCCGGAGAGGGAGGCGATGTGGGTCACTTCCGCCGGAGACAGGGAGTGGTTTTGCACCTGGGGAAAGCGTTTTTTGATGCCGGTAAAGAGCTTTTCGAAAAAGGCGATTCCCAGCTCGGGGTGGAGCCCCCCCTGCATGAGAAGCTGCGTTCCCCCCTGCTCCACCAGCTCGGCGATCTTGGCGAAGATTGCCTCTTCCTCCAGCAGGTAGGCATCGCCGGCATCCTTCGTGCGATAGAAGGCGCAGAATTTACACTGGGACTCGCAGATGTTGGTGTAATTGACGTTCCGATCCACGACGAAGGTGACGCGGTTCTCAGGATGGAGACGGCGGCGGATGCCGTCGGCAAGCCGTCCCAGTTGCAGCAGCTCTCCTTCTTGCAGCAGCCGCAGGGCCTCTTCCCTGGTGATCGGTTGTTGCGCCGCTATTTTCCCGGTGATTTCTCTCAACATTGTAACCTATCCTGAAGATAGCGCAGCTACCATTCAGTAAGTGCGCAGCTCGTTGTAAAGGGTATCCCGCTCGACCGGTTCCCGCCCGGCTTTTCGGATGAGGGTAATGATGCCGTCACGGCTCATGGCCTGTGGCGAGAGCGCCCCGGCATCATGGCCGATCTTTTCTTCGACCACGGTTCCGTCCAGGTCGTTGACGCCGAAGGAGAGGGCCACCTGGGCGACCTTCTCTCCCAGCATCACCCAGTAGGCCTTGATATTGTCAAAATTATCCAGGTAGATGCGTGACACGGCCAGTGTTTTCAGGTCATCGATACCGGTTGTCCCCTTGCCTTTGGTCACTGTGAGAGGCGAGTTTTCGGGCTGGAAGGCGAGGGGGATGAAGACCTGGAATCCACCGGTACGGTCCTGGAGTTCCCGCAGCCGGCGCATGTGGTCAACCCGGTCGGCGTAGCTTTCCAGATGGCCGTAGAGCATGGTGGCGTTGGACTTGAGCCCGGCCCGGTGCACCTCCTCCATGACTGCAAGCCACCGCTCTCCCGAGATCTTTTCCGGGCAGAGTTGCTGGCGGATGTTTTCACTGAATATCTCTGCGCCGCCACCGGGCAGGGAGCCGAGACCGGCTTCCTTTAGCCTGGCCAGGGTTTCCCCGATGGAGCAGTCGCAGAGCCGGGCCAGGTAATCAATCTCCACCGCGGTAAAGGCCTTGACGTGCAGCGATGGGGAGACCTCACGGACCGTCCTCAGCATCTCCAGGTAAAAGTCGAAGGGGAGGTCGGGGTGCAGACCACCGACGATGTGAATTTCCGTTGCTCCCTGCTGCAGGGCTTCAACAGCCCGGTTCCTGATCTCGTCCAGGTCATAGAGATATGCACCAGGTTGATCGGCAGTGCGGACGAATGCGCAGAACTTGCAACGGTTGACGCAGATATTGGTGTGGTTGATGTGCCTGTTGACGTTGAAAAAGACCCTGCGGCCGTTTCTCCGTTCATTGGCCAGGCCGGCAAGCTCACCGAGAGTAAGAAGATCATGGCTTTCGAAGAGGTGGAGCGCTTCTTCCTCGCTGATGCGCTGGTCATCCCGCACCTTCTCGGTTATGGCAGCCATGGATATCATTGCTTATCCTTCTCCGTTTCTCCCCAGCGGCTGAAGAGGTCATGTTGCAGCCCTGCCCGGTCCAGTATCCTGCCGACAACGAAATCGATCATGTCGCCGACGGTTCGGGGGTGGTGATAGAAGGCGGGCATGGCCGGTATGATGGCGGCTCCCATGCGGGAGAGCCTGAGCATGTTCTCCAGGTGGATTTCGTTGAGCGGAGTCTCGCGTGGCATGAGGATCAGCGGCTTTCCTTCTTTGAGCGTTACATCAGCGCACCGCTCGACAAGGTTGCCGGAATTGCCGCAGGCGATGCGCGAAAGGCTTCCCATGCTGCATGGCGCGACGATCATGGCCCCTGCCGCAGCTGAACCGCTGGCAATTGGGGCGAGGAAATCATCTTCGGCATAGTAGTCCAACCGGTCCGCACCCACCCTGAAATGAGCACGCAACTGCGCTGCGATCTCAACCGGGCTGCCGTGCCAGTCCAGGGAACATTCCTCCTTCAGTACGGCAAAGCCGGCCCTGGATATGAGCAGCGTTACCCGGGCACCGCTTTTCAGGATTTCTTCCACCGTCCGCAGGCCATAGATCGCCCCGGAGGCGCCGGTTATGGCAAGGGTATATGAGCGGGGAGTCATACCGCTCCTTTCAGTAGCATGTCGAGCAGCGTAAAGATGAATATGACGACGCTGATATAGCCGTTCATGTTGAAAAAGGCGGCATCGAGCCTGGTCAGATCCCCCTTGCGCAGCAGCCAGTGCTCGTATCCCGTCAGCAGTATTGTTATCACCAAGCCGAGCAGGAAGAAGGTTCCCAAATTTGCAGTGACGTACAGAACTGCGAGAAGGGCGATCATCATGAGGTGCAGAAACCGTGCAAGCCACAGGGAGCCGCCTATCCCTAGGGCGACGGGGATGGAGTGCAGGCCGCTGGCACGGTCGAAATCCAGGTCTTGCAGGGCGTAAAGGATATCGAAACCGGCTACCCAAACCAGCACTGCCAGAGCCAGCAGTATGGGGGAAGGGCTGATGCTGCCAGTGATGGCGATCCAGGCGCCGAGGGGGGCGGCGGCCAGGCAGAGTCCGAGCACCATGTGGGCCAGAGCGGTAAAGCGCTTGCAATAGGAATAGAGCACCAGGAAGAAAAGGGCGATGGGTGAGAGACGTAAGCACAGAGGGTTGAGCATTCGTGCCGCCCAGAGCAGGAGTGCGAGGGAAATGGCGATGAACAGAGCTACCAGCCCCTTGCTCAGCAGGCCTGCCGGGATGGCGCGCCCCCTGGTGCGAGGATTACGACCGTCAATTTCGGCGTCAATCAGTCGATTCAGACTCATTGCCGCAGTGCGGGCGCCGACCATTGCCATAAGAATCCAGAATGCCTGATAGGGGGAGGGTAACCCACGCGCTGCCAGCACCGCTCCGGTGAAAGCAAAGGGGAGCGCAAAGATGGTGTGGGAGAACTTGATCATCTCCAGAAAGATGCCGATTTTTCTCCACACGCTTCCTTGTTGTCGCTTAATCTCTATGGATTCATTGCTAGCCATTTCAGTACCGCCGATTTTTCATAATCCGGGATCACTGACCGCAAGAGCCGGGTCGATCAACTCCACGTCATGCATTGCAGATTTTCTTCCGCTTTTCAGAAAGTGTGCTGGCAGGTCAGACGTCACTGTGGAGAAGAAGGGCAAGGGGTAATTTTTAGCACTTCGTCGGAGATATGACAATGTTTTTCTTGGCTTTTGCGGCAGCGATCAAGGGGAGATGGCCGCCCCCGGGATGGCATAGGGGCTGTAAGTGAGGCAGAAACGGCGCTTTTTCAGTTGACAAAGAAACCGTAAAACGATACAAGGAAAGTCTTGTCGGGATGTAGCGCAGCCTGGTAGCGCACCTGCTTCGGGAGCAGGGGGCCGCTGGTTCGAATCCAGTCATCCCGACCATAATAAAGACAAGAAAAGGGGTTCCTTCGGGAGCCCCTTTTTTGTTTCCGGGAGGGTGTTTCCCTGTCCTCCTCTGGTCCATGATGGCACTTTCCTTACGTTTTCTCGGAATCTGTCGTCTGGGATTCACCGGCCATTAGGCATCCGCAGGCCGACAGTTAACAGATTGTGCCAATTTTCCAGTGGCCTCCGGACTTTCCGGTCCTGCTCCAGTTCGTCCGCTACGCCTATCACGTAGATCACTCTATTGCGTTTTCCGCTGCGCGTAAACGGCAGGAACAGATTTTCCAAAACGTCAGCTGTCGAAAAAACGGAGTGCCCTGGAAAAGAAAGCCGAAATATGCACCCCGCCTTCGGTCAAGGCCAAGAAAGCCTGCTTGTTTCTTTTCCGTTCCAAGACAGACCTTGGCACAATTTATGCGGTAAGGACATCAATAGCCATCGGTATCGAAGACTTTCGTATGCAAAAAGCCAATGGTTACTGAAATTTTCCATTAAACCATTGGGAATCTACTTCTCAGGGTTTTAACGGAAGTTTGCGCTATTGAACTAATGAGGCATGTATCTATAAATTTTATGTACTAAGGGTAGGTCACCATGGGGAAAACAATTGCGCGGAAGGTCAGAGGGGTTAGTTTTCGGACGAAGTTAACCTTGATAGCTGCTTTTACCATCCTCTTGAGCACGTTCATTTATAACGGATTGTATGGGCCACAAAGCCTAATGGCCGGCAGCGTCGTCAAGACATTTGCCTTTACTGCCGATTCCGAGGGGTGGGCCGGCAATGGCGGGACAAGCACTACCGACACTAACGTGACTACCGGTGGTAACCCTGGTGGCGCAATTCAAACAAGACTCGCGGGAAGAAACAAGGCCAACGCAACTGCGGGATGGACCCTTACCGGCGTTACCTGGGAGTCTCTTGGTGTTCCTGCCGGATCAATCATCACCTCGGTCAACGCAGCATATGATTGGAAATGCTCTGAATATACTTTAGGGGATCCCCTATCTGAATCTGGAAATTTTGTTTTGGCTGACGCAGCAGATGGGAATAAAACAACGCTGGTTGCAGGAACTACCTTCAGCGCAACCACCCCGTGGGCAACACGAAGTGCCACCGGTATTAACGTTCCAAGTGCCTTGCAAGCTTCAAGCACCAGCTTGAAATTTAGCGTCTCGGGACCACTCGACACCACTGCTGACACTACAGCCGCTGTAACCCGAATGTTGGACAACATTTCTCTGACTATCACTTATACGACACCGGCGGTGCCGGTTGAGGCTGCCGGTAGTCTCGTCGTTACTCCCCAGGCTGGCAGCTACGTGAATTCGCCTTTTAATATCACAGAAGATTTCACATCCACACAGGCTGTGAACACATGCCAGTACACACTCAATGGTGGCACAACCTGGACCAATGGAGCGGTGAGCGGAACCGGGCCCTACACCTGTACTGCCAGCAATGTATCAGCTACCAATGGCACGGCATTGGCCATCCAAATGCGTGCCTCCAATACCAGCGGTGCCAGTTGGAGTACCGTCGCTGCTTCCCTGAACAGAACAGTTGACACGGTTGCTCCGACAGATGGCACTTTGACAGCCACGGCGGCAAGCAGCAGCCAAATCAATCTGAACTGGACCGCAGCCAACGACAGCGGTTCAGGGCTGAATGCCACCAGTGCCTACAAGGTCGTCAGGGCGGATGCAACGACTACACCCCCTGCAGATTGCTCAGGAACCGCCATCTATCAAGGTACGTTGAATAGCTATAACGACACTACTGGTCTGGTCGCCAATACTGCCTATGCTTACAGGGTCTGCGCCTACGACGCACTTAATAATTTTTCCGGGGGGACGACCGCCACCGCAACGACACAGGCGGGCGCCAGCTGTACTGCCAATACCCCTACGTTGGCCGTTTCTCCATCATCGTCTCTGGTTGCTGCCGGCGCCAATATGCTCTACACGGTAACCGTGACCAACAATGACAGCGGTGCCGGTTGTGGCAACGTTACCTATAATCTTGTCCTGGGCAACAGCAACACCACCGATTTCACCATTACGGCCATTTCTCCTGCGTCGCTGTCTATTGCGCCAGCCGGGCAGGGTTCTGCTACATTTACTGTTACCGCCAAAGCCGCAGCGGCGGATGGGGCCATCAATACATCGACAGTCAGCGTCACGGCCAGCGGTCACAACCCTCCGCCAGGCGCAACTGCTCAAACGACGGTGAATAGTGGTGGTTCACCTTTGCTGCACAACAGTGCCAATCTCGACCCCCAGAACCTGAAAGGCTACGGCACCTGGGGTACATCCTACGATTGCAGCACCTGTCACATCAAAAATTCCACTAATGTGAAGCGTTTACAGGATAACATCGTAACGCCCAAAGGCAGCAGGCCTGTAGTTTTTTACCGGATGACCGCATCGGCCGCCAATGCCCAGGGTACTTTCGGGGACGACCTCCGGACCACCTATGCCAATGCCTCCCGCAACGTCTGCGAGGTCTGCCATCACCAGACGCTTTATCACCAGTACAGCTCGACAAAAATTGCTGACCGGAGCACCAATCCCCATTACAACAGGAAAGATTGCATGTCGTGCCATCCCCACAGTGCCGGTTTTAAAGGGGCAGGATGCGACGGGTGCCATGGCAATCCACCGACCAGTACGGCAACCCTGGTAACCAGCCCCGAGGCCACACTCGCCTTGGGGAACCCGCCGACAAAGGCCGGCGTCCATGCAACCCACGTGACATCCGAGGGGATGAAATGCGTCACTTGCCACAGCGGCAACACGATGCCGACGGTCAGCAAGACGATTCAGATGGGCTTTGATATCAACAATACCAACTGGCCCGGGTTTGCCGGAACTGCTGCCTTCGGTTCCTTCAGCGGCCATTCGCCCCTTGGCGGCAGCCCTGCTTATAGTTTTGTTTCCAGCAAGAGCGGCACCGTAGTCAATACCAGTGCAAGCTACCGTACTTCCTGTAATGTTTATTGCCATGGTCAGTGGACCGGCGCCAATGGCTCCATCAACCCTTCGTGGATCATCGACGACGGAACCCAGTCCGCGTGCGGTACATGCCATGCTGCGACCGCAGCCAATCCTCCAGCCACCGGCAAGCATGCCACCCACGCCGGCAGCAGTGCCGGCAACTATGGCTTTTCCTGTACCAAGTGCCATCCCAATGCCAATGGTGGCTTTAGCCATGTGAACGGCAGTGTTCAGTGGCGGCTCAGTTCTTCCACCAACGGCTTGATAGGTTCCACTGCCACCTACACGCCGGGATCTGGGACCGCAGGCATCAGCGGCCAAACCAACGCCATTGCCCCCAGCGCTACCTATGGCACATGCACCAACATCTACTGCCACTCCACAGCCCAGGGCAGTACCGGCACCAGCACCGGAATTGCCTACACCTCACCCAAATGGAGCGATGCAGCCTTAGGGTGTAACGGTTGCCATGCGGATATGTCCGGTGCATCGGGAACCGGCGACCATGCGAAGCATGCCAACACCTATGGCTTTACCTGCCTCAATTGCCATGGCAGCGGCTATACCAGCAGCAGTATCACCACGGCTACCCATGTCAACCGCAATGTGGATCTCAAGTTCAGTAACGGCACCATTGCGCCGCTTACCACCTACCAGAAGGGAACGAGCTTCCCTGCCGGGAGTGCGGCCTACAGCTACTGCAGCAACAGCTACTGCCACTCCAACGGCCAGAGCGACAACGCCAAGGCCGCCATATACCGGCAGCCGGTTTGGGGCACGACAGTGACCAACTGTGGCAGCTGCCACAACAACATGGCCACCTTTGCCAATGCAACGTCGGGGAGCCACTTCAAGCATGCCAACACTACCAGCGGTTACGCCATGGCCTGCACTATTTGTCACGGGGCCTCCTATACCTCAACCTCTGTGCCAACGGGTTCTGGTTCCAGCCATGTGAACAAGCAGATCAATCTTGCATTCACCGGCACTGCAGCAGGGACCAACT
This sequence comes from Geotalea sp. SG265, assembly GCF_022808985.1. GTDB lineage: Bacteria > Desulfobacterota > Desulfuromonadia > Geobacterales > Geobacteraceae > Geotalea. The sequence continues at coordinate 263,611 of NZ_JAKZFT010000005.1, forward strand.
ACAGCAAAACAACCGCTTTCGCCCCGGCCAGTGGCGCTTATGGTACCTGTACCACCAACTACTGCCATTCCAATGGTCAGAGCGACAACGCAAAAGCACGGATTACCCGGACAGTCACATGGGGCGCCACCGTCAACTGCGGCAGCTGTCACAACGACATGAAGGCCTTTGCCAACGCCTCCTCCGGCAGTCATAAGATGCATGCCCAGGGCAACCCCAACTATGACTGCGCTATGTGCCATAGCGGCTACACAGCCACAACGGTAACCACATCGACCCACGCCGACAGCAAAATCAATCTGGGCTTTACCTCAACGGCGCTCAATACCGTCTACTCCAAGTACTCGGCCGCCGGTTTTGCCACAGCAAAAGGGCAGTATGGCACCTGTTCCAAGAGTTCTTGCCACGGCGGTGGCAAGCCGCTCTGGGGCAGCGACACCACCCGGCCCGAGTGCTTCAAGTGTCACGGTTCGCAGTTGACCACCGGCTTCACCAATGTCAGTGCAGCCAGCGTTGCCCCCGGTTATAATACGACCGATGGCCGTGATACGGCGGGTAATACAGCGGCATCGTCGGCAAGGGTTGGCGCCCATCAGGGGCATTTGGTCGGCAGCGACAATATTTCCGATAAGGTTCACTGCGGCGAGTGCCACACCACCCATACAACAGTGACAGATGCCACTCACCTCAACTACACTACTGCCACCATGACATTCGGGCTCCTGGCTAAGAGCAACACGGCTGCGCCATCCGTTAGTCGTGCTTCCGGGGTCATGACCTGCTCCAACACCTACTGCCACGGCGCGAAAATGCCCGGTGGCGATACAACTGGTGCCAACAAGGCTCCGGCCTGGAATGCTACTGGTTATCTGCCGTCAACGCTAACGGCCCCCGGCTCCTGCAATACCTGCCACGGCTTCCCGCCGTCAACGGCATCAGGACACCCGACGGCAACCGCGCCGCCTTCTTTCCCGACAGGTAATTGTAACTGCCATGCAAACATCAGCACCACCGGTTCTACCTACGCGACGATATTCGTAGACAAGACCAAGCATATAAACGGCATTTATGAGCCGGCTGCCAGCGGTTGCAAAGGGTGCCACGGCACCGGGTCGGTCAAGGACATGCAGACCGAATTTGCCAGAAACTCACACCATATCAACAAGGCCTGGGCCGACATTACCGACGCCGATTGCGTCGTCTGCCACGCCGAAGGGACCATTTCCGGGGGCTCAGTCAGCGTGGTTAGCAACAGGCATGGCAACGACACCGGTACAAAAGGGGTCGTCGATCTCTACAATGCCGATACCCGTACCACCATTTACAGTATCACCCTTACCGATTTGACAGCGAAGACGGCAGCCGGCAATACCGCCAATGCAACCCTCGATACCTTCTGCTTCAGCTGCCACGATTCCAACGGTGCGGCGGCCGTCACTACCGCCAATGGTTTCAGCGGCACGGCTATTAATACGGCGACAAATCCCTTTAGTGAGGTGGTTGGCACCTATGACCTGCGTAATAGCTATGATCAGGTCAAAAAGTCATTCGGTGCAGCTCCGGCATCCCTGAATGTCTACGACGCCTTTGCTACCACCAACAACAGCAACCATGCGGTGCGGGCTGCGCGATATACCACGGCCACCCTTTCCGCGCCATACCAGTCCCTTAAGCAGGCAGGCCTTCTATCGACGACAGTGCAAGTCTTCAGCGGCCAGGGAACAGCTGGCGTGGCTGACAACAGCCAGCTGCACTGTAACGATTGCCACTCTACTGCCTACAGTGCCCATGGCTCTGCCAATGAGTACCTATTGCAGACGGCAACGGAAGAGAACCCAACAGTTGAGCATCTGGCATTGACCAGCTATGTTTGCCAGAAGTGCCATTCTTCGACCGTGTACACCACGACCGGAACCCATGTGGGCAACTCCTCCGATTACCAGCCCCAATCCAATACTACGGCGGTCGGTTCGGCCAGGCTTTCCAATACCTCCAAAGGTAAGGGGCATATTACCGGCATTGCCTGTCTCAACTGCCATGACGGTGACGTCGGTTTTGGTGGTATCCACGGCTTCCCCAACGCCACATATGTCGATGGTGCCGGGTTGACCCAGAACAAGCGCCGTTTCATGCCCGGCGCTGGGCTCTATAAATACGTACCGAGCGCTACCATATCCGGTGATGGGGCATGGGATATGGCAACGCCGGACAACAAATGCTATACGCTCGGTACCGCTACCTCTATGTCCGCGTGCACCCAACACAGCGGGGGGACGTCTGATGGCGCACGAAATGTAAGGCGACCGGTAACCTACTGATTATTTTCATTCCAAATTTCAGAAACAAACAGACGGTCTTGCGCAAGCGGGGCCGTCTGTTTGTTCTGTGGAGACAGGACTGATAGGCGGATATGCACGGTTTTATAAGAGCTATAGTTTCCTGTTATGCAACGGCTGCCATTTTTGTTTTGATGGCTGCATATCTCATCCGTGGCAAATACTTTGGTGGAGAGTTGGATCCAAGGGTAATGTTGGCGTTTGCCGCCCTGCTTATTCTACAGAGTGCATCTGTTCTTGCCCTAAGGCTGAGAAGGCTCAAGCAGCCTGGAGATTTACCTATACCGCCAGTTGCCCTTGAACATAGCTTCACATTTCCCGGACAACATGCTGAAGCTGCAAAAATTCTTGCTGATGCCGGTTTTACCGCCTTGAATGCCGTTTCTACGATCTATCCTGGCTGTTATGGCAAGCGGGTAAGGTTCACGCTCTGCATCGAGCTTATTGCCTGTGGTGGCCTTCTTCTTGCCCTGATCTGCGGAACTCTCAATTTCGCCTTCGGAATACGAGGATATCTCATGGCGGCCCCAGGTCCTAACTGGGTGGAGATGGCAGGCAATCTGCAGAAAGTTCAGCAGGGATTTCTTGTAGATAATTCGGTCCTTACAGGCAAAATGAAGATTAATGATTTGAAAAACGCCGACCGTGGGAAGGTGGCGCAGATAAGCTTTGAAATGGCCAATGGAACAGGAATGATCCCGGATTCCCACATACTCAGGCGTGGAGAGTTCATAGATAGCGGGAAGCTGAGACTACGGTTTATTGGCGATACCTATATGGTGTTCAGTTATGTGACCATGAACGGGCTCGATTTTCAGTCGGAGCCAGTTTATCTACATCCTAAGGGCAAAAAAAGGGGATATGGCGCTACCTTGAAATTGAATCATCCCGGCGCTGCAGGGGAACTTGTTTATGACCCGGAATCGGCTGATTTCACGGTAATGGTGTATGAAAACGGAAAACTCGGTTTCGAGCAGAAGTTCAGGCAGGGGGAGGTGGCGAAGCAGGGTGGGTATGCAGTGCAGGTTACAGGTCTGGGGCATTTCGGCAGGATTGATGTCATGCGCCACAACTACCGCACACAGATTTTTGCTGGCCTGATCATCCTGGCAAGTGCGCTTGTGGTGCGGCTTTTCTGCAGACCATTGCAGGTGTGGCTCTGGTCCGAGGATGGCAGGACGATTCTTTATACGAAAAACAGAAGGGTAGGCAAATTTTTGAGCGGATTTTGCAAGGATTAGATATCACCCCGCTCCCATCGTTCGAGCAGCAGTTTTGATTTTTCAACCAGTTCTTTAGGTCGTCCCTTGTCACTATAGGTTTGACCTGCTTCGTCACGGTAGATGGGAGTCGTGCCCGGTTTCAGCCCACCACCTTCCGTTTCCGCTTCCAGCATTTTGATGCCGTTGGGCCAGTAGTAAGTCTCTTTACCCGTTGCCATGCCCAGGTTGATGGCCTTGTTTTCAATGACACCATCGCCTAATTTGTGGCCGTTCTTGTACCAATAGGTCCATGGCCCGGAGAGAAGATTGTCGCGATAGGAGAACTCTTTCTTTTTCTGACCGCTTTCATAGTACTCGAAGCTTTTTAGCCGCGACTTTTCAGTGCCCTTTCCGTGAAATACGGCAGTCTCCTTTTTGTTCCCCCCTGGGTATGTGGAGGTAACCTGTTCACGGCCCTCCCTGGTACAGGCAACACAAAGGATGACAGCTGCAAAAGCCACCAGCAGGAGTTTATATCTTTGCATCGGTTCCATCTCCTTGGCTCTAAGGTATTTAATCATTGATAATATACTAGGTCAGCATAGACGGGTCAACTTCATTGACGGACGAAGGTACTACAGGTTATTCTGCCATACAGGTTAATGTGGAACATCCTGTGCACCAGATGGGTAAGGCTTAAGAAGCAATAACAGGAGGTTCAATGTCTAAATACGAAGCCATTTTTGTGTGGCTGGCTATTGCCTTTTACGGGATTACCAGTGCCCTGTATATCTATGCCTATGTTTTTAAGAAGGAAAGGGTGATCGATAAGGTGATCTACCCTGCAGCCGGAGCATTTCTAATCCAAACCGCAGCCATCGCCGCACGGTATATGGCGGTAGGGAACCTGCCATGGGCAGGGGATTATGAAGATGGTCTCGCCGGTTCCTGGTTCATAATGGCGTTCACCCTGGTTATTTCCCTGCGCAACCGCCATCTGCGGGGAATCGGTGTCGGAACCATACCGATGTCGCTTTTACTCCTCGGCTACGGCGTCATGCGCAGTCCTCAGCTGGTGCCGATGTCTGTTTCGCTGAAGTCCTATTGGCTTGTCGTCCATGTCCTTTTTGCCTGGCTTGCCTTCAGTTCCTACGTCATCGCTTTCGGCCTGTCAATCATGTACCTGTTAAAAGAGAAAAATCCGCTGAAAGGGGCCTACCAGAGATTTCCTGATTTTCCCATGTTGGATGATCTCATGTTCAAGTACCTGGTTTTCGGTTTCATCACCGATGCCATTATGATCGTCTCCGGCGCCATCTGGGCGCGAAACCTGTGGGGCAATTATTGGTCGTGGGATCCGGTAGAGACTTGGTCGCTGGTCACTTGGCTCACCTATGGCATGGCGATTCACCTACGAGTGACCTTGGGCTGGCGTGGTCGCAGGCTGGCCTGGATACTGATTTTTGCGCTTTCCGGTATGATCATCACCTACTTTGGCATCAATCTGCTGGTGAATTCAAGCCTGCACATGTTCAATGTTCAGCCCAATTGATTCAGCTGCCCCTATGATCAACAAGCTCATCAAGATTTTCGGCTCACTGCGCTTTACCGTCGGTATCGTCATAGGCTTGGTGGCAGTTTTCATTGTCGGCCTGATTGTGCCCCAGAAATCGATGATCGGCCTGGAGGCCTTCCATCAGTGGCAGCGACACAGCCCAGAGCTGGTCTCATTTCTTGAAGCGCTCTCCCTGACGGATATATATTCTGCGCCACTGGTGCTGTGTTTGTGGGGATTGTTCTTCCTTAACCTGCTTGTCGTCATGTCCCACCGCATCCCTCTCATCTGGCGCCGTTGCATGGACATCAATCTCCCCTCAAGTCAGAGCTATCTCGATGCCTGTCAACACAGAAGCGTCATAGCAGGAAAAGGGATCGATGCAGCGCTGGTCGTACTGAGGCAACATGGCTATCGGGTCTTTCAGGGAGACAACACGTTCTGGGCAGTAAAAAACAGGTATGCCCCAGTGGGGACGATACTGTTCCACATCAGTTTTTTGCTGCTCCTGCTGGGGGGCGTCCTTACCTTTTACACCAGTTTTCGTGGTGAAGCGGCCGTTGCTACCGGAGAAACCTTCACCGGAGAGTACACCAAGCGCAAGCTGCCGAAGATTGGCTCCGTTCCTGCCACTTCCTTCACGGTGGAAAAAATCGTTCCCACATACTTCAATCAGGAAGTGCCGGTTGATCTCAAGGTTTATATCTCGTCACCCAAAGGGCTCCAAACCTGCGGTATCAATCGGCCGTTCCATGATGGTGAGCTCTCCTTTGTGGTCATGGACATCGATGTTGCTCCTTTGTTCATTCTCAAAGATCTGTCCGGCGCAGAACTTGACAGTGCATTTGTGAAGCTCAAGGTGCTGCAGGGTAAAGAGGACAGCTTTAAGATGGGGGGGTATACCTTCAAGACCCTTTTTCATACGGACGTCCTGGCAGAAAATTCCAGCCAATCCGCTACCAGTGCAGGTCTCCCGGAGGCATTGAAAAGGGCCGGAGCCCAGCAGGCTCAGGTACAAAGCCGGCAAATTGTCAACCCTGCCTTTACCATTGCCGTTTACGATGGAGACCGGTTGCTGCATCAGGAACTCGTCAAGCCAGGAGGCGAGATTGTCATCGGCAACAAACGGTTGGTATTCGCCGACCTTGCCTACTGGGTGCGCTTGTATGCGGGGATGGAGCAAGGCTTGGCCATCGTCTATTCGGGTTTTGGTCTCATGATCATCGCCCTCACCATGCGTCTCCTCTTCTACCGGCGTGAGCTGTGGGGAATGGTCTGCGACGAGGAGCTGCACCTGGCTGGACGCTCTGAATATTTCACCGCACTTTTCACCGATGAATTCCAGAAGGTGACGGCGGCGCTGAATTCTCCTACGTAGCAATTTTTCATTCGTTGTCCTGGGTGGCGTATTGCGCCGAACCCATGGAGAGAAAATGAAACTTTTACTGGTATCCCCCCCTTTTGGCGAAAAAGGGCAAAAATCGAAAGGACTACCCATCGCACCACCGGTGCTGGAGTATCTGGCCGGCTTGACCCTCCAGGTCCGCCCGGATGTGACCGTTGAACTGGTGGATGCCAACAAGGAACAGTTCGATCCGGAGCTGGCCGATGGGGACCTGATCGGCTTTACCGTCCTCACCCCCCAGGCTCCCTGGGTCTACCGCATGACCGACCGTTTGCGGGCGGCGGGCAAGCAGGTGCTTCTGGGAGGTATCCATGTAACTGCCCTGCCCGATGAGGCAGGGCGCCATGCCGATGCCATCGTCCTTGGTGAGGCGGAGGAGATCTGGGGCGGACTCCTGGATGATGCCGAAAAGAGGCAATTGAAGCCGGTTTACCAGGGTGGGTTCCCAGAGTTGAAAGGTTTGCCACGACCGATCACCAACCTCTGGAAAACGAACTATGTCTACGGCTATTTCCAGACCTCCCGTGGCTGTCCCCATCGCTGCAGTTTCTGTTCGGTCCACGAGTTTTTCGGCGGCCGGGTACGCACCCGCCCCATTGACGAGGTCGTCGCCGAAGTCGCCCAGAGCAAGCGGCGCCTGTTCTGGGGGATCGACGACAACGTCTGGGGGGTCAACATGAACTACACCATAGAGTTGTACCGGGAGATGGGCAAGAGCCTCCGGGGGAAGTCGTGGTTCGGCTCCGGTGACCTAGTTTCCGTGGATCATCCACGGGCAGGGGAGCTGTTGACCAATGCCCGCAAGGCGGGGCTGACGGCGGTGCTTGTGGGCTGGGAATCGAACAATATCGGCAGTCTGGAGGAATACAAGGCGGTCACCAAGCAGGGGCGGCAGCGGCGAGATGCCATCAAAAAAATACGGGACAACGGCATCGAGGTCATGCTGTTCATGATGATCGGCGGGAGACAGGACCGGCGGGAGGACTACGAGGGAATTCTCAAGCTTTGCGACGAGCTGAAGGTTTCCGCCCACCCGGTAATGACCACGCCGTTTCCCGGCACGGGCCTCTATGATCTCTACAAGCCGTATCTCGTGCCAGGCCTTGACTGGGACAGCTTCGATGGCAACCATGCCGTCTTTACCCATGATGATCCTATGATGAGCATCGATTTCCGGGAAGATGCCATCATCAAACTGAGGGCCGAACTTTTCACCATCCCGAGAATACTGGGGCGCATACCGCAAATATCCTGGCGGGGCTTCCCCATGTCCCATATTACATCCTGGATGATTCAGTATCCCCAGGGGAGAGCCTTCAAACAGTTCGCCCGGGAGCGGGAAGCGATGAACAAGGAGAAAGACCGATGCAGATAAGCCCCGAACTTGGCGTTGCTATCATGATGAACAACTACTTCCATGATGTTGCCACCGCCCTTCTCGCCGCCAGCGCTTTTGTCATCCATGCCATCGTCCGGACCCAATCGGTCATGTCCAGCCGTGAGGCGACCCTCTTTTTCCTCAGAACCTATGATCAGATGGTGAAATTTTTCCGTTTTGCCCTCTGGTGGATTGTCATCGGCGGCATTCCCCGGACCATCTTCTACAAGAGCTTCGAATGGGCCAATGCCGCTGACAAGCTGCAGGTGCCGGCGCTGATGGTCAAGCATGTGGTGATGGCCGTGCTGGTTATCGGAGGCGTTGTTGCATGGCGGCGGCTCAAGGTGAAAGTTGCTGCCCTGAGAACTGCCGTCCAGGCAGCCAATGAAGGATAATCCCCGGTGCTCCTGCGCGTCCTGAAAAGCTCGCTTCTCAACCGGCCAAAGGCGATTGTGCTTCTGCTCCTTTCCATAACGATGGGAGCAGCGGTGGCGACCGCCTTCCTCGGCATCTACGGCGAGATTTCCCACAAGATGGCCCTCGAACTGCGCAGCTACGGCGCCAACATCCTGGTGGAACCAGCGGCGGCCGAAGACGGAGCCGACCTGGACGAGGCGGACCTGAAAAAGATCAAAACCGTTTTCTGGAAGTACAACATCACCGGGTTTGCTCCATACCTGTTCGGCATCGTCGATCTGGAAGCGGGAGGTAAAAAAGCGCGCGGCGTCGTCACCGGCACTTGGTTCGGCAAGGAACTGGAGGTGGAAGGGGAAGAGCCCTCAATCCAGGGGGTGCGGGTGATCGCACCCTGGTGGGACGTGGCAGGACAATGGCCGCAGGCAGCGGACGAGGCAATCGTCGGCGTTTCCCTTGCTAGAAGACTCGGTCTCAAAGCGGGGAGCGAGATTGTTGCCGGGAAAAACGGCAGGAGCCGGCGCTTCAAGATATCCGGGGTTGTAACAACCGGCGGCTACGAGGAGGAGCAGCTTTTTGCTCCTTTGCCAACGGTACAGGGGCTGCTGGCAAAGGAGGGGCGTATCTCCCGGGTGCTGGTCAGCGCTTTGACCGTACCCATGGATGATTTCGGCTCCCGGGACCCGGCCACCATGACCAAACTGGAATATGAGAAATGGTATTGCACCGCCTACGTCACCTCCGTTGCCAAGAACGTGGAGGAGGTCGTGGCCGGGAGCCGGGCCAAGCCCATCTGGCAGATTGCCAGCGCCGAAGGTTCCCTGCTGAAGAAATTCAACATGGTCATGATTCTTCTTACCTCCCTGGCCTTGGCGGCTTCGGCCATAGCCGTTTCCACGAGCCTCATGGCCTCGATGGCCGAGCGGCAGCACGAGGTGGCGCTGATGAAGACCCTCGGTGCGGATCGTTTGCAGGTCGTCACCATTTTCTTCGGCGAAATCCTCATTATTTCCCTGATCGGTGGTGTGCTCGGTTACCTGCTTGGGGATCAGCTGGCGGAGCTGGTCAGCCGTATCGTTTTCAGTTCGAAGATCAAGTCCCCCTTCTGGCTTTTCCCCACCGCCATTCTGGCCGCCTTTGCCGTGGCTGCCGCCGGCAGCGTCGTTCCCCTGCGTCGGGCTTTGCTTATCAAGCCGGTGCAGGTGCTGAAGGGATGATATGAGCAGAAGACGTTGGTTCTTTCATGTGGTCATACGCTCTCTTGCCCATCGAAAGGGAGGGACGCTGCTGCTGGTGACGGTCCTGGCCATGGCGTCGAGTCTCGTTACCTCCCTGGGCATTGTTTCCTTTTCCATGGAGAAAAAAGTAGCCGAGGAAATCAGGCGCTACGGCGCGAACCTTGTGATTGTGGCAGACAGTGCCGGGGTCGAGGTGGGAAGCGGCGGCATGAATTTCGGCAGGGTGGCGGAATCTGCTTACCTGGACCAGGGACAGGTTCAACGGGCACTGTTGCAGGAGCCGGCTGCAGGGCGCGACCTTTCCTTCCACTTGCGGGGAGCACTGAAGCTTTGGGGGGATACGGTCGCTGTGGATGGGGTGGTATTTCCGCAGATCCGCCGACTTTCCCCCTGGTGGCGGATTCAGGGTACCTGGCCGGATGCAAATGGCGCCCTGATCGGCAGCGACCTTGCCCTGCGCCGTTCCATCAAGCCTGGCGATGCGCTTTCGTTGAGCGGTCCTGCCGGCGGCATGGTGGTCAGGGTTACCGGCATCGTTTCAACGGGTGGCGAGGCGGACCGGCTTGTTTTTCTCGATCTGCTGGCCCTGCAGAAGGCGCTGGGTCTGCAGGGGCAGCTGACTGCCGTGAAAATATTGGCAGCTGCGACAGGGGAAGACCTGCGGCGGCTCGCCGGCAATCTGCAGAAGCTTCTGGGAGGAGCACAGGTGAAAGAGGTTCGTCAGGTTGCGGCGACCAGCGAATCGCTGCTGAAGAAGGTCCAGCTATTGATGCTCCTGGTGGCGGCGGTGGTGGTCACTGCATGTGGCGCCAGTGTTGCAGCAACAATGAGCAGCAGCGTGCTTGAGCGGGGCAGGGAAATCGGCCTCATCAAAGCCATGGGGGCGTCGCGGCGAGCGGTTCTGCTCCTTTTCACCGCAGAATCGGTTCTTCTCGGCATCATCGGCGGGGTGGCAGGCTATGGTGCCGGTTATGCCATCGCCCTGCTGGTGACGAAGACGGTCTTTGCAACTGCTGCCGAGTTTCTGCCTGCCTTTTTCCCAGCGGCGGTCGTAGTCAGCTGCTTTCTGGCCCTCGTCGGCAGTACCGGCCCCTTGATCGCCGTCTACCGCCTCGATCCGGTACGCAGCTTACGGGGAGAATGAGTTAATGCCAGTGGAATCCGGAACATGTATCATCGAAACAGCAGGGTTGACCAAACGTTACGGGGATATCTGCGCTCTTGCTCCCCTGGACCTGCAGGTTTCCGAGGGGGAATGGCTTACTGTAATGGGGCATTCCGGTTCGGGCAAGAGCACCCTGCTTAATCTCCTGGGGGGTCTTGACCGCCCCACTGCCGGAAGGCTGCTGGTGGGAGGTGAGGACCTCCTTGCCTTCAGCGAAGACCATCTGGCCAGGTTCCGACGGGAAGCGGTCGGCATCATTTTCCAGCAACATCACCTCATTCCCTATCTCACCGCCCTGGAGAACGTGATGATGGCCCAGTACTTCCATAGTGTTCCCGACCAGGCCGAGGCACGCCAGGCGCTGGAACGGGTAGGATTGGGCAAACGGCTTGCCAACCGACCGGGAGAATTGTCGGGGGGGGAGCAGCAACGGGTCTGTATCGCCCGGGCCATCATCAACAGCCCGAAACTGCTCCTTGGCGACGAGTTGACCGGCAATCTGGACCACAAGAGCACCCGGCTGGTCATGGAGTTGTTGAAAGAGCTGCACGAAGAAGAACACTTCACGCTGGTCCTGGTTACCCACAACCAGGAGGTGGCAGGGTGGGGCGGGCGCACCCTTTTTATGGATGACGGCAAGCTGGTGAAGGATCTGCGGCACGAGAGGAAGGGCGATGATCCTAGCTAGGGGAGTAACCATGCTCCTTGTCTGGGCCATCCTTGTCATGGGACTGGCACGGGCCTATGCCGGGGAAAAGGCCGCGCTAACAGCAGGCTGCGCTGCGGGGCTCGTGGCCGGCACCATTTTCGGTTTTTTCCTGTTCGCTGCCGTTCCCGGTGAGATACCCTTCTTTATCATCAAGTCGGCCCTGGCCGCTGCCTTTATTTCACTCTTCATCGTTGCCGCCATTGTCTGGTACAGGGGGACTGCGGCTGAGGGGGACAGGCCGTCCGTCAGACATGCCGTGGTTGCCATAACCGTGTTTCTCTTTGCAGCAGGGTATGGCCTATTGCTTGTCTGCCGCTTGCCCTACGGGACTGATAATTCGCAATTTATGGCATTACTGCTGATTCTCCTGGCAATGCTGGGGCTCTGGATGATTGTGTACCGTCTGGAGCCGCTTCTGCCAAACATCGGCATGGCAAAGGGGGGGACATCCCTTTTCGCCGTCTCGCTGCTTCTGTTCATAGCGTCCCTTTCTCCCCGGCTCGATCTCTTCTCGCCACTAAGCATGAAGGTGATGAAGCTCATCCACGACTTCGTTCACCAGTTTTTCGAATCGATGCTCATTCCCGACCACCCGTTTTTTCGCACAGACATCTGGAATTACATCGGCCTTCTTTTCAGCAACGGCGTCGGCTTCTGGGGAGGGCTTGCCATCTGGTTCATACCTACGACTGGGGTGACACTGGCGACCTTTCGGGAGCCGCTACCGTCCGTGGCCCACGTACGCCAAGCCGCCGTCCGTCGCAAGCTCATCGCTGCCCAGCTCCGCGAGCGCCGCCGGCGTCTCTTTTTCCCACTGTTTGCCGGCCTGGTCATGGCGGCAGCGGCCTTTAACAGCAGCCATCCCTCCGTGGAGTACTGGGATCCGAAACCACTGGCGGTAAAAGCGGATAGCGCGGGGGAGATCGTGCTTCCGGTCAAGGATGGGGACGTGGACCTCAAGGACGGCAAGCTGCACAAGTACCTCTATCAGAAAGGCGCGCAGAAAGTACGGTTTTTCGCTCTCTACCGTTCGGGCGAACTGACCGTTGTCCTGGATGCCTGCTCCATCTGTCAACCCGACGGATACGGGCAGAATGAAGGCACCGTTATCTGCTATTACTGCAAAACGCTGATTCCGCTGGAAACGGTGGGCAAGCCTGGAGGATGCAACCCCATCCCCGTACCATTTGCGGTGGATGGTTCCGGCGTGCATCTCTCTGCTGAAATGCTGGTAAATACCTGGGTGGCCCAGGTCCAATCGGAGAAAAAGCTGCCGGGAGGAGGAAAATGAAGCGGCTCGCCTGGTTCCTCCGACACATAGTGGCATCGCGGGGCGCAACGCCTGCCATCATTGGCTGCTTCGCCCTCATTTACATCATCATCGCCTTTTACAATGACGAGGCCCTGGTGACCCTCCTGGCGCTCACCAGGAGCACCCCCCCGTTAGCCATGTTGCTGGCCTGCATTCCCCTGAATCTTGCTGCCCGGTTGTTCTTTGAAATCGCCGATTTTATCCGGAAGAAAAGGTTAACGGTCTTTCTACCGCAGGAAACATGGGCTGCCGGGGAACGTGTCAAACTGGCCGGCAGGATGGAGGCCGACCTGCTGGAGAAAAAGTTGGCCGGGGCAGGATACCACTGCCGGCACGGCGAGGGCTTCATCGCTGCATGGAAAGGCATCAGTGCCTTTCCTGCCCGCTTTTTTCTGCTGCTGGGCTTTTTGCTGCTTTTTTCCGGCATCCTCCTCAGCACCACCACCAGGGAATCCGTGCGCACGCCACTTATCGAGGGGGAGCCTCTGCCGGAGGCGATGGGGGCGCAGGGGCGGGTGGAGCAGATTCTTCTCCGGGACCGCCCGGGACTGGTCCTGGCTCGCACCTTGGCCATCACGGTCGGTTTTTTTGACGGCAGCACCGAAACAACGAAAGAATTCGGCCTTTACCCCCCCGGCTCTCTGCATGGCGTCTATCTCTATCCTCGCTATCTGGGTCTTGCTCCCTTCGTGGAATTTACCCCTCCGGAGCGAGCCTTCGCTTTTTCCTCGTATGTCACGCTGATGATCTATCCTCCCGGCAGGGAAGACAGCGTCGAGGTCCCCGGCTCCCCCTACAGGATAGCTTTTACCCTGGCTGAGCCCAGGTCGGCCCGTGATCCCTACAGTAGCGGTAAATATGAGCTCCAGTTCCGGGTGGTGAAGGATAAGGCCGCGGTGGCGGAGGGCACGGTGCCTCTTGGAAGCACCGTTACGCGCAATGGCTACACCCTTGCCTTTCCCAACGCCAAAAGGATCGTCATGACCGATCTGGTCAGAGACCGGGGGTTGTCGTTTATCTGGTGGTCAGGTCTCTGCATGCTTGTTGCTGTCGCGGTCTATATGCCGGTAAGACTGCTTGCACCCCGGAGGGAGATGATGTTCGTGGCCCATGGAAGGGGCACGCAGGCTATCTCATGGGCAGAAGGGGGGAAGACCGCTCACCGCTCAGTATTTCACGGTATTCTTGATGCCATTTCCCGGGATCAGGATCGCTGATTGACCAAAGGGCCTCACATCTCGGCACTTTTATTGAATATTAAAATCCGCGCTGTGATACAATGGCGATGCCCTGGTTATCAGGCACACCCGAGCGCCGGGACAGGCAGGAAAGAGGACGGAGAACGTTAAATGGCAGCAACTCGCGTAAAAAAAATCCTTTTCATCACCCCCCCATACCACTGTGGCGTGGTAGAGGTAGCCGGCCGCTGGATACCCCTCAACTTCGTCTACCTCGCCGGTACCGCCCGGGAGGCCGGTTTCGATGCGGAGATATACGATGCCATGACCAAGGATCACGGCTATCCCGAGATCGAGCAGCGCCTCAAAGCTTCAAAGTTCGATTACATAGCCACGACAGCCATTACCTCTACCATCAACGATGCTCTTAAGACCCTTGAACTGGCAAAGCGTATAAATCCCCGCGCAATCACCATCCTCGGTGGCGTTCATCCGTCATTCTGCTATGAAGAGGTCTTCAGGACAACGGAAGCAGTGGATTACATCATTTGCGGCGAGGGAGAGGCAACACTTAAAGCCCTGCTGACGGCACTGGAAGCGGGAGCCGAGCTGGCCGAGGTCCCCGGCATCGCCTTCAAAAGGGAAGATCGCGTTGTCAAAACCGCTAAACGCTGCTTCCGTGAAAATCTCGATGACCTGCCTGCGGCCTGGGATCTGCTCGATTGGCCAGATTATAAGTACTTCGTCATTCCCAATTCACGCCTGGGTGCCATCAGCACCTCACGGGGATGCGACCATGACTGCATCTTCTGTTCTCAACAGAAGTTCTGGGAGCAGTCCTGGCGCGGCCGCGACCCACAGAAAGTGGTCGATGAAATTAAGCACCTGTACGACACCTACGGCGTCAATGTCTTCCTCATTGCCGATGAATACCCAACCAGGGATCGGGAGCGCTGGGAGGCGATGCTCGACCTGCTCATCGCCAAAGAGCTCCCCATCTATCTGCTCATGGAGACAAGGGTTCCCGACATTATTCGCGACCAGGAGATCCTCTGGAAGTACCGCAAGGCGGGTGTCGTTCACATTTATATCGGCATCGAGGCCACGGACCAGGAAACCTTGGACTTCATCAAGAAGGAACTGGACGTGGACCAGTCCAAGCGTGCCCTGGACCTGATCCACGAGCAGGGGATCATCACCGAGACCTCCTTTGTTCTCGGCTTTCCAGATGAGACAAAAAAAAGCATCGAGCGGACCTTGAAACTTGCCCAGTATTACAATCCCGATAATGCCCATTTTTTGGCCATCACACCCTGGCCCTATGCGGATATGTACCAGGACGTCAAGGACCGCATCAAGGTACACGACTATTCAAAGTACAACCTTATCGATCCCATCATCGAGCCGAAAAAGATGAGCCTGCTTCAGGTGGATGTGGCTATCGTCGACTGCTACCGCCGCTTTTACATGAAGAAACTGCCGGAAGTCTTCAATATGAAGGACACCTTCAAGAAGGATTACCTGATGAAGGCGATGAAACTGATCATGGGGAGTTCCTTCATCATCAAGAAGCTAGGCAAAGGCACCCTCGGCAAGGTGCCGGCCATGATCGAGGAGATGATGGCAAAGGGGCTGTAAGGTCTTGCCGGCTCATTGAGCCTTCACCAGCACTCTTGAAAACCAAGCAAGGAGCATCGACTGTAGCGGTCCGGGCTTCTTGCTTTTTTTGTGCCTCGTTGGGCTCTCCTACATCGCTTCTCTGACACGCTTTCTCTCCTGGACCCTTTTCCCTGATTTCCATGCCGCGGCAAGGTATGCAGCGAAAAACAGTTCTGAAAGTTCCGATTCTCGGCGCAATGGCGATTATTGGCCCAAAAAATTACATTGCACTAACAAAAAGATGTGTCTCCACCTAAAAACTCAAAATTCGAAAAAGGAAATTTTCCAAAATCGTTAACTAGAGTCTGAAATTGGGTTTTTGCCTTCGAATATTGCATGAAAGCCCTAATATAGTTAATTAATCATCAATTTCAACAATATGATTTAATATTATTTTTAATTTAAGCTTCAAAAAAATGACATTTCTTCCATTATTTACTCACATCGGACCATACGGTGCTTTCATCTCCGGAAGGCGGCAGGTATTCATGCAGAAAACTTCGCTGGGTCAGCCTGTTATGAATCTGCCTGGCACTGTAGCTGCAAAGTACGCCATTAGACGCATCAAAGAGATGTCTGAATGTAACGAACTCTGCGTATGGGACAGATGAAGCTGAACCAATTTTGCAAATTCATATTTATTGCCGCCTTCGTTTTCACTTTTCTGCTGTTACGGCTGGGGAACGATTTCAGCGCCCATGACGAAGTCCATCCCCATCTGGAAATGGCGGATACGGTGGGCGACTGTCTCGATGACGATGCCGGCCATCTGCACCTGGATTGTACCGCTACCCAATTCGTTCACCACCCAGCGGCAGTCCAGTCATTCCCTCTCTATCTCCCCCACCATACAGCAGCTGCTCTTGCTCTTCCTACCTCTCTTTCCACCAGACCACCTCCCATAGCCTAGCCTCTGGAGGAGTGTCGGCTCCTCTCCATCCGTAATGTTTCACGAGCATCTACCAGTAATGTCAGTGACTGGAGGCGTTTTTATTACAAATTCGCCTATTTAAGCATTAGAACTACAGCGGAGGGGTTATGGTTACAGAGGTTGTCACTGTTGATATAAATCAGCCCGGGAAGAGGTTGGCTGTACTTATTTCCTTATTTTGGGTAATGCTGCAATTCTTTGCTACCTCCGCTGAGGCAGGCCTGCTGCACAACAGCACCGAGTTTCCCGGCACCACCAAGTGGGGCGGGGACTGGGGAACCGCCACCGGCAAGTACGGCGCCTTTACCTGTGCCACCTGTCATAACAAGAACACCGGTAACATCAAGCGGGTGAATCAGACGCTTACGGCTCCTGACACCTCCACGGGCAACTTTCCGGGGAGCGCGGTTACCTTCAAAAACGTCACCGGTTTCGGCAACGACTCGGACAACCATACCTCCTCCAAGCGTGTCTGTGAGGCTTGCCATAGCCAGACCAAGCATCACCGCTACGACACCACCGGCCAGACCGATGGCAAAACCCATAATAACGGTCAGGACTGCATCCAGTGCCACAACCACGACCAGGGCTTTTACGCCAGCTGCACCCGTTGCCATGGCAATCCGCCGGCCGATACCACCATAGGCACCGCCACCGGTCTGGCTTCACCGGCCACTGGCGCCACAAGCCCGGCAAGCCCCGGCGCCCACCAGAAACATGCCGTTACCCAGGGGATGAACTGTCCCACCTGCCACAATGGCGGGTCCACTAACCCCCTTGTTTCCAATGGCATCAGGATCGGCTTCAATGCCAACGGCACCAACTGGCCGCAGTTTGCCGGCAACGTCGCCTTTGGTTCATTCAGCGGCCATGGCCCGCTGTCTGCTTCCTACCCGGATGGCTTCGTTTCCACCAGCCCCGGCACTACGGTCAAAACCAGTACTTCCTACAATAACTCCTGTAACGTGTACTGCCACGGCAACTGGAGCGGAAGCGGCAAGACCCTCAACCCATCCTGGACTTCCACCAGCGGCAACGATACGGCTTGCGGAGCCTGTCATAGCGCTTCCACGGCAACGCCTCCGACAGCGGCGCCTGTAACAGGCTCCCATACACGCCATACGGGTTCCGCCACCGGTAACATGGGCCTTGGCTGCTCGAACTGCCATACGGCAGTTGCCGCAGGCAACTTCAGCCATGTCACCGGTACCGTCGACTGGAATCTGACCGCTTTATCGGGTACCTACAAATCCGGCAACGGTTCTTCCTATACCACTACCGGTTCCACGGGAGCCGCTGCCCCCAGCAGCACCTATGGCAGCTGTAACAATATCTACTGCCACAGCACCATCCAAGGCGCAACGGGCAGCGGTGCACCCTCCGCCTATGCCACCCCCACCTGGGGTGGGGCATCCCTCAGCTGTAGTGGCTGCCATCTGGATATGTCCAGCTCAGCCTCTGCCACCGGCAGCCATGTAAAGCACGCCCAGGCGGGCACTGCCCAGATTGCCTGCAGCGTCTGCCACGGTACTGGCTTCACCGCCACGACGGTCAGCTACCCGACTCATGTCAACAATACCATCAACCTGTCCATGACCGGAATCGGCGCCGGCACCACTTACAGTAAGACCAATACCATTGCCCCGGGCAGCGCCGCCTATGGTACCTGTTCCACAAGCTACTGCCACAGCACCGTCCAGAGTACAACCGGCCTTGGCGCCGGTACAAAAGTAACCACTGCCGCATGGGGGAGCGGTGCGTTGACGTGCGGGAGCTGCCATGTGGATATGTCTAGCAGTGCTTCCGCCACCGGCAGCCACGTCAAGCATGCCCAGTCAGCTACATACAATATCGACTGCAGCGTTTGTCACGGTAGCGGCTTCAGTGCGACCACTGTCACTTATCCGACCCACGTCAACAACAGCATCAATCTGGCCATGACCGGCAATGCTGCCGGGACCACCTACAGTAAGGGGACGGCCATTGTGCCGGGCAGTGCCGTTTATGGGACATGCAATGCCAGCTACTGCCACAGTAACGGCCAGTCGCCGGCTACCTACGCTGTTCCTACCTGGGGTGCGGGTGCTCTACCCTCCGACTGCAGCGGCTGCCATGGCGGCAACAGGCTGGCCGCAACCAAGATCGCCAGCAATGCCCACCTGGCTCACATCAACTACACCACTTCCGTCGGCAGGGTTATCGGCTGCGCCGAATGTCATGCCGCTACAGCCAACAGCGACACCAGCATCGGCACCAAGTCGAATCATGTGGACAAGAACATCAATGTCAAGTTCGACAATGCCGTCAACCTGAATACCGACAATGCCACGGGTCCGACGTACAACGGCAGCGTCACCACCGGCACTGCCGGGGCGGTCAAAGCCCCGGGTACCGCTGTCGGCAGCTGTGCCAGCCTGTACTGCCACAGTGATGGCAACATCAATGGCGCCACCCCCGGCTTCAAGACCATTGCCTGGAATGCCGCTGCCATCGGCTGTGACGGTTGCCACGGCAACCAGGCGGGCAAGGCACATCCGGTATACACATCGGGTGCAGCGGGTTCCGTTACCGCCAACAGCCACGTGAAACATGTCGAGACCAACAACCTCTCCTGTGATTACTGCCATGCGGGCACAACCTCCGATACGGCCATTCCGCCGACCAAGGTCAACACCTCTAACGGCAAACACCTCAACCGTACCGAAGATGTGCAGATGAAGGTAATTGGCGGCCGGACCGGTACCTACGATCCTACGACCGGCACCGGCAAGACCTGCGCCAACACTTACTGCCATGGCACTGCGGTTTCCGTTGCCTGGGGTGGCACAACTACCTGTGCTTCCTGCCATGGGGCCGACAACAGCGGCGCCTTGTCAGCGGGTGCCACTGCCGGACATGGTATCCATTACAACTCCGCCGCTACCTTCTGGAACCTGACCGGCAATAACGCCCATACGGCAACCGCATATGCCTATGGCTGTAAGAACTGCCATTCCACCACCAGCCATGCCACCGGCCCCGCCAGCGCCAACAGTGACGCTAACGTGGGGGGCACAAATCTCACTGGTGCGAGTTACGTTGCCGGCGGCACTGCCTATACGGACAGCAAAGGCTTCAGATATACCTACGGCTCCTGCAGCAATACAGCCACCGGCTGTCACAGCGACGGAAAACTAGGGGCACCAAAGGTGGCGGTTGCCTGGAACACGGCTAAATCCGCCAACAACTGCGGTGTATGCCATAACAAGCGCACCGACACTACCCGCACCTGGTCGGCGGCCCACGACAAGCATATGAAGAACTACAGCTCCAACACCAACTTCAGCTGTAATTCGTGCCATAGCCAGGTCGCCGCCAACAACTCCACCATCAATGGCGCCACCGGTCGCAATCTCCATCCCAACGGGGCTAAAAACGTGGATATGAACAGCTGGGCTAACGGCCCCACCGGCGCCTACAACGGCACAAACTGTTCCAATGTCTACTGTCACAGCTCCGGGCAAGCGACCCCCAACTATGTCACCCTTGCCTGGGCAACAACTATAAACGACTGCGTCCAGTGCCACGGCGGTATGAATGGCAGCGGTGTCTACGCCAACAACCCCAATGGCACTGCCTTGACAGCTCAGCATGCCAAGCATGTGGGCAAAGGGATCAACTACAGCTTCACCTGCGATACCTGCCACAGCAAAACCGTTGCCTTGGCCAGCACCACCGCGCTTAAAAACTACACCGGCGTCAATTACCATGTGAACAAGACCAGGGATGTGAAGTTTTCCGCCTCCTATGCCTCAGGAGGGTGGAATGGCACCAGCTGCTCCACGGTTTACTGCCATAGCGACGGCCAAGCCACTCCCGTGACCTATGCCTCCCCCACCTGGAGCGGCGGCACCTTGTCGTGCGGTTCCTGCCATGGGGATGCGACAACCCTGACCACTGGCACCCACGCCAAACATGTGAATAACGCCACGGTCCTCGGCACCAACTATACCTGTGACACGTGCCACGCCCGAACTGCCGATCTCAATTCCAGCACGGCACTGAAGCCCTATACCAGTCTCGTTACCCACGTGGACAAACAGCGGGAGATCAAGGTCGCAACCCGCTACGGCGGCACCGGCACAGCCACAAACTGTTCCAACACCGCGTGCCACGGTACAACCTCACCCACCTGGGGCACCAATAATGCCGCCAATACTCTTTGCACCAAGTGCCACGGTGCGCTCGGCACCTATGCCAATATTTCCGCTGCGGTCATCGCACCGGGCGGCACCGGCAAGGATACTGCCGGCAATACCGCCACCACGGCCGAGGGGGTCGGTTTCCACCAGGCTCACCTGACCGCGGCGAAGGGCTATACCAATCCCATTCGCTGCAACGAGTGCCATACCGTTCCCGGCACGGTCTCCGCCACCGGACATATCGATTCGCAATTACCGGCCAATGTCACCTTCGGCACCATTGCCAAGACTAACCCGCGGAATCTGGCGACGACGCCAACCGAAACGAGCAGCGCGAACCCCACCTGCTCCAACGTCTACTGTCATGACGGTACCCGGTTTAAGAACGGCTGGTCAACGTCCCAGGCGTCATTCACCCCGACCTGGACCGATAGCACGCTCATCACCGGCACCTCCGCCGACTGCAGCAAGTGCCATGGCTATCCACCTGCCGGTACCCACAGTACCAGCACCAGCTGCAACGGCTGTCATACCCATGTCAATGCCACCAACGATGGCTTCACTGCGGCAGGCAAGGCACTTCACATGAACGGGCTGATCGAGGCCCAGGCTGGTGAATCTTCCGGCGGCAGCCCCTGCGGTGGCTGTCATCAAGAGGCAACCGGTGCTGCGGCATTGTACAGTGCCAGTACAACTTCCTATTCCATGCACAGCCAGGCATCGGGTCTCAATTACCGCCACTACATGGACAATGACCTGACCACCGGTGGTACGGGCATCTTGGGAACCAGCACTTACTACAACCTGATTCCCGACAGCTCGACCAACACCACCGCCCGTCGCTGTCTCATGTGCCATGTGGACCACGACCAGTTCAAGACCGCCGGCAAGCGGGCCTATAACCTGCGTGCCAATGCCACCACCACACCCACCGCCGGCGTCAATGACGATACCAACCTATGTCTCTCTTGTCACCAGACATCGAGAACGAAGGCTTACAGTACTCCTGATGGCCAGATCAACGTCATGCCCATACCCTATCCGAACCTGACCTATGCCAACGCAACCTCGGTACTTAACGTCTCTACCCACGGCTACGGCGTGAAATCCGCCAAATACGCCGACGGCACCCAGTTTAACGGGGTCTGCGTCAAGTGTCACAACGACTCCATGGGGGGCAACGGCGATTTCGGACCCAAGTCGGGCGTCAACGGCCAGTATAGCACCGCTGGCAAGTATCCCCGCTTCGGTCAGCACCAGTCCTCGATCCCGGCCAGGTTCGCGGTGCTTGGCAACCAGTACTACCAGGGAACCGTGTCCAGTGCCAACAGCACCTCACTCACTGTGAGCGGTACGCCGTGGGCAGGAAAGAACTTCGACGGCTACGCCCTGACCCTGACCAAAGGTACCGGCAGCAATGCCCGTTACACCGTCTACAGTACATCATCCAATACCCTGTACCTGAACGGCAGCTTCACCACCGTGCCTGATTCGACGACCCTCTTCGAGGTATCCAATCCGAAGCCGGCTGTTGAAAATATCTGCTTCTCCTGCCACAGTAAAGGTACCGATTATAAAAAGTTCGCCAGCTACTCCACCAGCGACTGGTACGGTCAGAAGAAGATCGACGGCCGCCTTTCCGGCATGCGCGATATCTTCGTCGGCGATTCGGGCACCACACCTTCCGGCGGCTCAAGAACCACCACCTTCCTTATTACTACGAAGAATGTCTGGACAGCTTCGACAGGAACACCTCCCAATGCAACTGGTGGCTTGGTGGGGTATGTTTTCAAGGCACCCGGCGGATCGAGGACTGTTACCGCCAACACGGCCTCTTCCGGTGGAACCACACAGATTACGGTCGCTGCTTTCCAGACAGCTGCCGGTAATTATCAACTGGTGAAGCCGGCGTCCCACCCGCTGGACAGCTTCGGCAGGCATGACAGCTACGAGCGGGTAACGGCTACATCAGGCTGGAATAAAGGTGATTTTGGCAACATCTCCACTGCGACTACCACCTCTATCACCGGTTATGGCAAACTCTGGACCGGTAGCGATTTCAACGGGATGACCATCACCTTTCCCGATATTGGTGTCTCGTCCACTATAAATGGTGGCACGACTCATGGTGTCATCACATTCAGTCCGTCTGTCAGCGGCCTGACAAACGGACAGAATTTCTACATTGGCAGCCGCCACGTTTCCTGTGCCGATTGCCACAACACTCATGCCGCCTTCCGTAACCCGGAGGGAACCGTTACCAGCAGCAGTAATAATACTAACAACTACACCCTGGTTGCGTCGGACTCGAAAAATGTTCCCGGCTGGGCCGACGGCAAGTGGGTTGGCCAGCTTATCAAGGTCAGAAGCTCGGCAGGTGTGGAACAGATTCGCTACATCAGCGGATTTACCCTGTCTTCCGGTACCTATACCGTTTCCCTGCCATGGACCACCCCTCCTGATGCCACTTACACCTATGAGGTTCTCATGGGGGACAAGTGGACAGCGGTTAACCAGAGCGGCGGCAGAGCCGGTTCCGGCTCATCCGGTGTCTGGGGTACGGTCATCACCGGTGGCTGGGCGACCGGCTTTACCCGTGCCAATGGCGGATTTGTCGATACCGCAAACCTGACCTACAAGAAGATTGAGAACGTCTTCGATAACCTGAGCTCTACCGGCCTGGGTGGTTCGACCATTGCCGGGCAGCGCGACCTGTGCATCAGGTGCCACAGCAGCTATGCTTTCGGTACTGCCACACCGATGACACCATCTGGCGATGCCAAAAGCAATGTCGTTGCCCGTTCAACTGATGTGGCGGCAGAGTTCAACCCGAACAACGTGGCACACCATGCCGTTTACGCCCGCGGTAACAACCAGCCGGTCAAGATGAACTATGGCAATACCAGTGCTTCCTACAACAGCTACTTCAACACCAGTAACTGGCCGTATTACAATACCTCCGTCGCCACCGATACAGTGAGTATCACCAATGGCGTAGCCACCTTCGCTGGTGCTGGGGCCTTGCCGCGCAATGCCTTGCCGGGCTGGGTAATTTATGTGGGTGCCGATACTCCTCCTGCCAACCCCATTGCCGGAACGGGAACGAGCGCCAGCGGCACCGGTTTCCTTGAGATCACGACCATTACCGATGCGACCCATTTTACCGTCAGGGCCATGAATTCCTCCGGCCAATGGATTACCAGTGTCAGCACTTCCGCAGCGACAGCCAACTGGTTTGTCAGCCCAGGTCTCGGTTCTGCATTCGTACCGCCATTCGGTCCATGGTCCATCCTGCGCTGCACCGACTGCCACGGCTCTACCAAGACCGATCCGGTCGGTCCTCACGCGTCCATCAACAAGTGGCTCATCAAGGATGCCGACGTATCGCTACAGTTTGAATGGATGAGCAACAAGGGAGGGTCTGCCTCCTACGCGACGGTCAACTACAGCACTTATCTGACTGCCAGCACAGATAAAGGCTACTTCTGCTTCAACTGCCACCGCGCCGACGTCTATGGCTCGGAGGCAACTGCTGCCGCGAAAGCGGCTCCCGCCAATGAGGCTCTGGGGCGTATCAAGCATGGTTCTTCAATGTGGTTGAAGGATGGCAGCAACATCGCCCTCTCGCGGGGTACAACTAACGGAACCTATTTTGCCCAATACTGCAGGCATTGCCATGGCGGCGACAAGATAGGCGGAATTCACGGTTCCAATATGGCGAATGGGAGGGGAACCGATGCCGTTCCCCAGTCCCGGCGCTTCCTGAACGGCGCCACCTGGAATGGCCTGGGGCTCCCCACGACCGCCAGCGGCTCCATTTCCTGCTACACCATCGGTACAGCCAATAACGTCAGCCAGTGCACCCATCATGGGGGATCCACTCCTGGTACATACACTGGGGCAGCTGCCAATTACGATTACACTTCATACTGACGATGGACCGGCCAGGACGGAGGGTGCTCCCCCGTCCTGCCACCTCGGAAGCCATTGATGTACGAAGGTTTTTAGGGCACCGGCTTTGCCGGTGCCCTTCTTATGGGATGCGGCAATCCGGCTTGACCTATTGCAGCGGCATAGTTACTATTTGTCTGCAAATGTGTCCTCATTCCGTCCAGTACCCAAAGGAACATCCGAATTGATCAAAAGGCTGCTCGAGATCCTCAACTCCCGGACATCCGCCATATGGCTTCTCTCGGTCATACTCATGGCTTTGGTGGCCTCGACCATTCTGCCGAACGAAATCACCCTTCCACCTGACGGATGGGCGCTCCTTGCCCAGCAGAAGCCGCTATATTTCAGGCTATGCGAAACCTTTTCGACGCCGTATTTGGTAAAAAGTCCCGCCTTCCTGCTGGTTACGTTCCTGCTCTTTCTTTCGACCCTGGTCTGTACCGTCAACCGCTTGTCGGGGTGGTGGCGGTATAAAATCTCCGAGTTTACCACTGAACGTGCCTTTTCCTTTGCCGTGGCCGAGTATCTGGAAGCCGGTCCGGATGTGGTGGAAGGCATAGCCCTGCCGCTGTTGCGTGGCAAGGGATGGGACTGTGCCAAGGAAAAAGATGGCGCATGCCGGATCATTAGTGGCCGGAAGGGGATCCGACTAGGTTTCTGGGGCTCGATAATTTTTCACGGAGGGCTGCTACTCTGTTTTCTCGCCGTGCCGATCTCTGTATTGACCGGTTTCAGTGGCCAGCTCGTGCTCACGGAAGGGATGACGCTTCCCCTGCGCGAGGCGGTCGATACGCCGATCAAAGCAGATGTGAAGACGCTGCCGTCGGTAAACCTGGCCGTGGAGAACCTCCATGGCCAGTATGCCAAAGGGCGGTTCAAGGTCCAATTCGGGGGCGACCTGGTTATTGGCGGGAAACGCCTTCCCTTCAGCGTCAACCAACCGGGAAAATATGTGGGGCTGCAATTCAGCCTGCAGGAGTTCGGCTTTTCACCCCACCTTGTGCTGCGGGAGCGGGAGCAGGTGGCCTTTGACTATTTCCTCAACCTGCGGCATGGAGAAGACGGGGACTATTTCCCGCTCAACAAAGACATGCGATTGTTTGTGCTTTTATTCCCAGATTTTATTCAGCAGGGCAACAAAATCGGCAGTCGAACTCGCGAGCTCAAAAATCCGGTTCTCCTGGTGCGGATCGACCGTGATGGGAAACCGATTCATCAGGGCTTGGTAAAGATCGGCGCCAGTGCGACCGTTGGCGATTACCAAGTGCAAGCCCCTGAGGTTAAAAATTGGGTCAATCTGACGGTGAGCCGGGAGTATGGGTTGATCGTTTTGATCGCAGGAATGATCGTTGGCATTGGCGGCTTGTTTATCAGGTTCCTCAGCAATGAGCGCTGTCTGACCCTGCAGTTGTCCCCGCAAGGGGCGGGGACAACTGTTGCTCTGCGGGGTTACAGCCGTTATTACCCCGCCTTCCTCGAAAAAGAGGTGCAGACTATTGCCCAGGCACTGGACACGGAGATAGAACGATGACACGTTACGAAGAGATCCTCCTCTGGCTATCCATGGCGGGGTATGCTCTAGCCTTCGCCGCCTTCCTTAACGGCATGGTCTTCAAAAGGGAGCGTTTTCCAGTCTATGGTTTCAGATTGATCATCGGCGGCTTCGCATGCCAGACCCTGGCTGTCATTGCCCGCTGGTATGCCACCGGCCATGCGCCGGTGATGCATACATACGAAAACTCATTGATTGGCATCTGGTTCCTGGTGCTCATCTACCAGGGGCTCAGCCGCTGGTTTCCCCCCTCCCGCATGTTCGGCGTAGTGGTGGCGCCGTTCTCCCTGCTCATCCTCGGCAACGGCCTTCTGGTGGGAGCCGAGCTGCAGCCCCTGGAGCCTGCCTTCCGCAGCAACTGGCTTTTCATCCATGTGCTCTTCGCCTGGTTTTCCTTCGGTTCATACCTGCTCGCCTTTGCCGACGGCATAATGTACCTGCTCAAGGAGCGCGGATCCAGCGGGACGGTTGCACGGCTCCCCGACCTCAAGCTCTTGGAGGAACTCTCCCTGCGCCTGATCCTCTTCGGCTTCTTCTGCCAGGCGGTGATGATCGGCAGCGGCGCCATCTGGGCCCACGGTCTGTGGGGCAGGTACTGGGGCTGGGATCCTGTGGAAACCTGGTCGCTGATATCCTGGCTTGTTTATGGCCTCAACCTGCACCTGCGCATCACCCTGGGCTGGAAAGGGAAAAAAGCGGCTTGGTTGGCCGTCGGTTCCCTGTTCGGCATCATTTTTCTTTTCTTCGGTTTCGGTCATGGTTCCAGTATCCACACCGAAATGTTTGCACAATAAATGGAGGATTCCCGGTGAAAAAAGGAATACTGTTCATTGCCGTTGTTTCGCTGGCACTCATCACTTTCGGCTGTAAACCCAGCAAAGAAGATGAGGAGGTGCGAAACTTCGTCAAGAATTACGTGAGCATCATGCAGGCGGTTTATGCCGAGGCCAATCTGAATCTCCTGGTGCCCTTTACGGCGGAAAAAGAGATCAAGAAGGTATTCCCCGTTATCCAGGCGCTTAAAGCCACCGACAATGTGATGAAAACGGAGATCCTGGCATTCGAACTGGAAAAATCCAAGGTTAAAGGCGATACAGCCACCGTCAGGACGACGGAGCGCTGGCGCTTCTGGTGGCAGGACGCGAAGACCGGTGCTATCACCAAACCCAAGACGGAAGAGCAGTATCGCCTGGAGTACCACCTGGTGAAGACCGGGGGGGGATGGAAGGTGGACTTTGTCAGAAACCGTAACGAGTAAGTGGAGGTATATGACGTGAAGAAGGTGCTGCTGTGTCTGCTGGCCGGCTTTGTACTGATGAACGGCTGTGGGAAAAAGGATGAGCCGGTGGCTGTTGTCGGTGATGTCACCATAGCAGCCGCCGATTTCCAACGCGTGCTCGCCCGAAAGGCGCGGCTTACCGGCGCTGGTGCTGCTACCGCTGGGGAAAAACGCCGGCTGCTGGACGAACTCATTGACAGAAAACTCCTCTGCAAGGAAGGGGTGCGATTGGGTATTGCCCCGAGCACGGCGGAAGTGGATGCCGGCATTGCTGAGGCCAAGGCAGCTATGTCCGAAGCAGCTTTTCGCAGCTCTCTGCAGCAAGATGGCCTGGATGACGCAGGTTTCAGGAGCGAGATGAAGGAAAACCTGCTGGTGGCAAAGGTGGAGAATCGCATAGCCACCCATGTGCGCCCTGATGAGGGAAAGGCCCGCCGCTACTATGACGGCCACAGAGAAGATTTTATGGCACCGCCCAGCTACCGAGTCTACCTGGTACACCCCGACAGCGCTGATGAGGCGGCCCGATTACTGGCAAAATACCGGCAACAGCCTGCTGCGTTCGATCTCAGGGCCCTGAAAGAAGAGGCACCTGAACTGAGACGCATCAACAGGGCTGCCATGCTGACGCCGGAAGGAAATTTTCCCGATGAGATGGTGCCGCTCCTGAAGAAAACGATACCTGGAGAGGTAGCCGGACCGGTGAAGACCAGAAGGGGATATTTTCTCTTCCGGCTTCTGGAGAAGACCTCCGGTCACCAGAAGAGCTGGGGCGAGGCAAAGGGGGAGGTGATTCACCTACTCTACCAGGAGAGGAAGAAGGATGCCGTGCAGCAGTGGCTTGCCCGGCAGCGGCAGGGAATGAATATCCGGATCGGTCGCCTGTAGGTCTTCTTGTCCAATCCTGCCGGTTCACCGTTTGCACAGACAAGCCGTCTCCGGTTCGACCGGCAGGCGGCTTGCTGTTTTTCAAGTCTTCCTTCGCCTTAATGCAGCCCATGTGCTATGCTGAAAACTCATCGGTACGAGGTGTACATGCGGTTCTTCAAAACCTATGGTTTTTCACTGCTTCTGGTCTGTTCCATTATGGCAGGGCTGCTGCTCGGGTCCTGTTCACCCGAGACGGCCGGTGCCATCAAGCCGCTGGGGGAGCTGTTCCTCAACCTGCTTTTCATGATCATCGTGCCGCTGGTCTTTTTCACCGTTTCCTCCAGCATTGCGGCCAGTGGCGACAGCAGGCGCCTGACCAGGACCACCTGGGCCATGGCTGCGGTCTTCACTGCGACAAGCGTTGTTGCCGCCCTCTGTGCTTTGTTG
The DNA here is from genome assembly GCF_022808985.1 of Geotalea sp. SG265. Classification (GTDB taxonomy): domain Bacteria; phylum Desulfobacterota; class Desulfuromonadia; order Geobacterales; family Geobacteraceae; genus Geotalea. The sequence goes on from NZ_JAKZFT010000005.1 coordinate 292,373, forward strand.
TTCATGCTCGTTGTCCAGCCTGCCCCCGGCGCCGGGGTCGTCCTTGCCGGTCAGCCGGTGCAGCAGGTCCCCTCATTCCTGGCCCAGCTGGTCAAGGCCTTCACCGCTACCGATTTTCCTGAATTGATCTCCCGCAGATCCATGCTCCCACTGATCGTTTTTTCCATCGGCGTCGGTCTGGCGACCCGTTCCTGCAAGGAGGCGGGGGCGCCATTCGCTCGCTTCCTTGCCGGCGGCTCCCAGGTCTTCATCCGCATGATTGACTACGTCATGTATGTGGCACCGATCGGGCTGCTGGCCTGGTTCGCCGCCACGGTCGTCGATACCGGCGAGGCCCTTGCGACGGCCTACTTCAAGGTCTTCATCGTTTACTATACCTTGTCCGCCTGTTATTTCGTCGGGGGTTTTTCCCTCTATGCCGTTCTGGCCGGGGGACGAGCTGCCGTCGGCCGCTTCTGGGCACACATGCTCAGCCCTTCCTTGACCGCCCTCGGCACCTGTTCCAGTATGGCGACAGTGCCGGTCAACCTGGAGGCGGCGCCGAAGATGGGGGTGCCCCGCGGGATCAGCGATGTTGTCATTCCGGTGGGGGCTGCTCTGCACAAGGATGGCTCGGTCATCGGCGGTGTGCTCAAAGTGCTTTTTGCCATGAGCCTGTTTCACCAGGAACTGACCCTGGGGCGCATGGTCGTGGTGGTGGGGGTGGCTATTCTCGTCGGGGTGGTCATGGGGGCCATTCCCAGCGGCGGTATGATCGGTGAGATGCTGATTTTGTCGGTCTTTGGCTTCCCACCCGAAACCCTGCCGCTTTTAGCTGCCATCAGCGTTATAATTGACCCCCTGGCCACACTGCTTAATGCCACCGGAGACAATGTGGCGGCCATGCTCGTTGCGCGCCTGGCCGATGGAGCTGGCTGGCAGGAGGGAGCAGGGGGGGCGCCGTGAGAGCATGTTTCCTCGCCATTTTGCTCCTGTTGATTTTCTTGCTGCTGGCGGGATGCCAGCACCAGCCGAAAGGTGCCGCTGAAAGCTGTCTGCCGGGAGTTCCCCAAGAGATGGGGCAGGCGGTGGTGGTTTCGGCGGGTGAACCTTCCCCGTTCGGAGGGACGGTCCGGCTCTACCAGCGAGAAAACGGTGCCTGGCACAGGGTCGGCGAGGCCATGCCGGCAGTGTTCGGCAGAAACGGCCTGGCCGGGCCGGGAGAAAAAAGGGAAGGGGATGGCCGGACTCCGGGGGGGATATTCTCCCTGGAACGGGGCTTTGGTTACGAGCCGCTGCAGACAGCCATTCCCTATATCGTCCTTACTCAGGACATGATCTGGATTGACGATCCCTCCTCCCCCCTCTACAACACCCTCGTCAGGAAAGGCCTGGGGCAGGGGGCCTCCCACGAGATCATGAGGCGGGCCGATGACCTCTACAAATACGGCATCGTCATCGAGTACAATACCCATCCCGTTGTCTCCGGCGCCGGGAGCGCAATCTTTTTCCATATCCGGCGCGACGGAAAGACACCCACCGCCGGTTGCGTGGCCATGACCGAGTCTGATATCCTCCGCATCCTGCGCTGGCTCGACCCCCGGCGGCATCCGGCGGCGGTCATCGGCGCCGCCTGTCCCTAACCAAAGTTCCCTCCGGCATACCTGCGGCCTGTCCAAGCTGTTATACTTAACAGTGGTGTCTCGATACTTCCGCCACGTGGAGGTGCTCATGAAGATAGGTATCGTCGGTTGCGGTTTTGTGGGAGCAACGGCCGCTTATGCCATGGTCATGCGCGGGGTCGGCCGGAAGCTGGTCATGGTTGACGTGAACCGTGCCCGTGCCAGGGCCGAGGCAGCTGATATTTCCCATGCCGTCCCCTTTGCCCATGCCCTGGAAGTGGTCGCCGGTGAATATGAAGACCTGGAAGGGGCTTCGGTGGTGCTGATTGCCGCCGGGGTCGGACAGAAGCCGGGGGAAACCCGGTTGCAGCTCCTGGAGCGAAATGCGGCTATCTTCCGCGAGGTCATCCCTCAGGTGTTGCGGCACGCAGGCGATGCGGTGCTGCTTGTGGCGAGCAATCCGGTTGATGTATTGACCCACCTTGCTGCCTCCATCGCCGAAGAGCTGGAGTTCGCCCCGTCGCGGGTGGTCGGCTCCGGCACCACCCTTGACACGGCCCGCTTTCGCAGTCTGCTCGGCTCCTCACTCGGCATTGATCCGCGGCATGTTCATGCCTATGTTTTGGGTGAGCATGGGGATTCCGAGGTCATGGGATGGTCGACGGTGACGGTGGGGGGGATGCCGCTCGATGCCTTCGCCCATCGCAAGGGGGCGTCCTTCCCGCCGGGACTGATCGCCTCCATCGATCATCAGGTCAGACATGCCGCCTACGAGATCATCACCGGCAAGCAGGCCACCTACTACGGCATAGGCAGCGCCCTTGCCAATATCGTCGAGGTCATTGTCTATGACCGGCGTTCGATCCTGACCATCTGCACTCCCTTGCCTGAGGTGGAGGGGGTGGGGAATGTGACCGTTGCCCTGCCGCATCTGGTGGGGGGGCGGGGTGTGCTGGAGACCTTCCCGCCGGCACTGGATGAGATGGAGCGTGAAGGGCTGCGGAATAGTGCGCGGGTGGTGCGCAATGCCATAGACAGTATCGGGGGGTGACGGGAACATTGCGCGGAAGGATCGGCAGGAGTTGGAAAAGAGAGCAGAGGAGGCATTGTTTACCGAAAAAAACGCCCCATGGTTCTCCATGGGGCGTTTTTTCCATCGTTGTCGTCGGCCAATGTCATGCACGTCCCAGCGGTTCTTCACCGCTTTCCATGGAACTGGACATCTGCTCCCGCTTTTCCCGGAACATGTCCCGACCGGCGTTGTAAAAGCTTTTCATCTTGTCCTGGGCCTGGCTGCCGTATCCTTTCATCTTGGTCATGGTCTCGTTACTGAAATCGGTGATCTGCCCCCGTACCTCCTTGCCGGTCTTCGGGGCGTAAAGCAGCGCCAGCCCTGTGCCAACCGCTGCCCCAGCCAGAAAAGACAACATTGCACCCGTGCCTGAACACTTCTCTGCCATAGTTACCCCCTTTCTCATGATTCGCAGATCAATCTTTTCTCAATTATAGCATGTGGTGTCTCCATGTGAATCAAAGGGGGCAAATTCCGGAGACATAGCTGCTTAAGGCGAAGGAAGGCCGGCAGCACAGGTTAAAAACCTTGCCTATTTTACGATACTCTTGTATTTTTCACTTGTGAAAAAACTAAAGGAATCGGATAGATGCAATACCTTTTATCGCCGCCGTGCCGGTATTTCACCTGCAGAGGCGACAGGGACATGCTTTCCTGCAATGGTTTGAAGGAGTTGTCATGACCAGACTCTCTATCGTTATACCTGTCTATAATGCCGAAAAAACCATCGAGTCCCTTTGTAAAACCTTGTTCGATCTATACGGCAGCAGATTTGAACTGGAAATCGTCCTCGTCAACGACAACAGCAGGGACAGCAGCCATATCATCTGCCGGCGCCTCCACGAGGCCTATCCCGAATCGCTGACCTACATCAGGCTCGCCCGGAATTTCGGTGAGCATTGTGCCGTCATGGCAGGTCTCAATCATGCCACCGGCGATTATGCCGTCATCATGGACGATGATTTTCAGAATCCCCCCGAGGAAATCAGCCGCATGGTGGCCGAGATCGAAAAGGGGTATGACGTGGTCTATACCCATTACCCGGTTAAGAAGGACAATCTCTTCCGCAATCTGGGGAGTACCTTGAACGACAAGATGGCCAACGTCATCCTGCAGAAGCCCGCCGATCTTTACCTCTCCAGTTTTAAGATCATGAACCGTTTTCTCCTGGACGAAGTGGTCAGATACACAGGCCCCGATCCGTACATCGACGCCATCATCTTCCGGGCAACCTCCAATATCGGCAGGGTGGAGGTGCGCCACGACAAGAGACGGCATGGCCGGTCCAACTATACCATAGGCAAGCTGATCTCCCTCTGGGGCAATATGGTTGTCAGCTACTCACTGATCCCGCTCCGGCTTCTCGGCGTTGCGGGGCTGATCATGACAATTATCGGAATCTATGTGGGGGGGACTTCCCTCCTCGATGCCCTCCTCCCCAGCCGTCAGGACCCTACCGAATACGAGACCCTCATTGCACTCACCTCATTTTTCCGCGGTTTCCAGCTCCTTGCCGTCAGTGTGGTGGGAGAATACGTGGGGCGGATTTACCTTGCCCTCAACTGTGATCCCCAGTTCGTCATACGGGAAAAATTTTCGGCCCGGAAAAAAGTGCAGATAGCTGCCATCCACACGGGACATAACCATGACCACGACAAGCAGACCGGCAACTGATCACGGCCGGGATACGGAGGAGTTTACCTCAAGGGGTGACATCCTGAGCTTCAGCGGGGCTGTCGCTGCAGAGATCGCGCACTCGCGCGGAGCAGGCACCTCGCTCCATGCCGATGACTGGGTTTTTGACTGGATCGGGCGACGTCTGGCTTCGCCCCGGCTGCAGGTAGAACCCATCCCCCTGGCGGCAATGGCCAATTGGGTGATCGACCCGGAGACCGGCAACATCGGACATGACTCCGGCATGTTTTTCACCATTACCGGCGTGAAGGCCAGGCACCGTAGCCTCGGTGGCGATATAGAGTGGGACCAGCCGATGATCGACCAGCCGGAAATCGGTATTCTCGGCATCCTTGTCAAGAGCATCAACGGCGTACTTCATTTCTGTTTGCAGGCAAAGGAGGAACCGGGCAACATCAACTCCGTGCAGCTGTCCCCCACGGTCCAGGCTACCTACAGCAACTACACCAAGGCTCATGGCGGCGCGCTGCCGCCGCTGCTCAGCTATTTCCTCAAGCCTTTACCGGAAAGGGTGCTGTTCGCCAAACTGCAGACGGAGGACGGCGGGCGTTTCCTCTTCAAATCCAACCGGAACATGATCGTCCGTGTCGGCGAGGATGAGCTGGAAGAACTTCCCGACCCTTTCATCTGGCTCACCCTGCGCCAGATAGCAATGCTGCTCAGACGCGACAACCTGATCCATGCCTGTACCCGAAGCATTCTTTCCTCGCTGGTCTTCCCGCGGGCCGAACAGAGCTGTCTGCGGGAAGATATGGCATCCCTCGCCGACGCGATTCAGTGGCTGGACGATGAAAAGGCAACGAATCACATGACTGTGAAGCGCCAGGGGTTGAAGACCTTGAAGGAATGGTCGCTGGACCGTGATGGGTGCTTTTCCCATCTGGAAAAGCGCTTTTTCAGGGTCATCGGCATTCAGGTGCGGTCGGTCGGGCGGGAGGTATCCGCCTGGAGCCAGCCGATCCTCGACAATCCCCAGATGGGCATTATCGGCCTCCTGACGCAGGTACGACAGGGGGAACGGCATTTTCTCATGCAGGCCAAGGCTGAGGTGGGAAACAGGACCATGGTGCAGCTGGGTCCTACCGTCCAGTTCACCCCCAGCAACTATGCCGGCAATGCTAAGCTGCCGAAACCGTTCCTCTTCGAGGAGTTTTCCACCGGCAGCAAGTTTCCACTGCTGTGGCAGAACCATCAGGCCGAGGAGGGGGCCCGTTTTTACCATGAGGCGCACCTGCACCGCATCTGCGAACTCCCTGCCGGTTACAATCTGCCGCTTCCCCCGGACTTCAGCTGGATTTCCGAAACTCAGCTCCGCTTCTTCCTCCGGCTGGGAGAAACGGTCAATTCCTGCGCGCGAAGCATCATTGCCTGCCTGCTGTGAGGGATCGGATGCAGAGCCGGGATCACGTAACATCTTCCGAACGGGCGCCCACTGCCGGTGCAAAGGTGAGGGTTGGCATCCTTGGATGTTCCGATATCGCCCGGCGCAAGTTCATCCCGGCACTCGCACAGGCAAAGGGAGCCGTCCTGCGGGGGATCGCCAGCAGGGACCCGGCTCAAGCGGCAGCCACCTGGCCGAACCTGCCGGTCGAGCCGGTCGGTTACGGAGAGCTTCTGGCCGATCCCCAGATACAGCTTGTCTACCTGTCGCCCCCCAACCATCTCCACGAAGAGTTTGTCCTCCGTGCCCTACAGGCCGGCAAGCACGTCATCTGTGAAAAGCCCCTCGGCCTCTCCCTGGCTTCCGTCAGGAAAATGCTGGCCTGTGCCGAGAAACGTGGGCTGCTGCTCTTCGAAAACCTCATGTATTTGCATCATCCCCAGCATGCCGCGGTCAAAGAAATCATCGACGGGGACGCCATCGGGACAGTCAGGACGGTGCGCAGCGTCTTCACCTTTCCCGCTCCTGCCGTCGGCAACTTCAGGCTCGACCCGGCCAGGGGGGGAGGGGCCTTTCATGACCTGGCACGATATGCGGTGGGGACGGCCTGGTTCTTTCTCAAGGGGGCGTGGCGCTCATTCAGGGGATATGCCCTGGACCAGAACGACCTCAACGTGGCCATCCACGGCACTGCCCTGACCACGGCCGGGGAAATCTTTTCCTGCTCGCTCGCCTTCGGCCAGCCCTATGAGAGCAGCTACGAGATCGTCGGGGAAGAGGGGAGCATCAGGGTCGATCGCGCCTATACGACGCCGCCGGAGATGGCGAACCGCATCCGGGTTATCAGCGGCGGCAAAGATATTTCCTTTACCGTGCCTCCCGCCGATCATTTCCGGCTCATGATCGAGGATGTCTGCACCATGGTCCTTGGTGGCGGAGATTTCACGGCGGCCCGTGAACGCAATCTGCAGCTGGCGTCCATGGCGGAGCAGATGAGAAAGGGATGTCATCATGAAGAACTGCGGCGATAGCCAGATCCAGATCCGCTATTGGGACTACCGGGACAACTACCGGCGGAACAGGGAAGAGATCCTTGCCCTGGTGGACAAGGTCTTTTCCTCCGGCCGCCTGATTCTCGGGAACGAGGTAACCCGGTTCGAGGAGGAGTTTGCTGCATTCTGCGGCACCCCGTTCGGCGTCGGGGTCAATTCGGGGACCGATGCCCTCTTTCTTGCCCTGAAAACCCTGGATATCGGAGCGGGAGCCGAGGTGCTCACCGTTGCCAACACCGCGGTGCCGACCGTAGCCGCCATCAGGGCTGCCGGGGCTGCCCCCGTCTTCGTCGATGTGGAAGAAGAAACATTTCTCATGGATGTGGCACGCCTGGAGCAGGCGATAACCCCCGCTACCCGCTGCATTTTGCCCGTGCACCTATATGGCCAGGCGGTGGATATGGAGCCGCTTCTGCAACTGGCGGCAAAGAGGGGACTCCACGTTGTCGAGGACTGTGCCCAAGCAGCCGGAGCAATCTACCGCGGCAAACGGGTCGGCAGTTTCGGAGAGATCGGCGCTTTTTCCTTCTATCCCACCAAAGTGGTCGGAGCATACGGTGATGCCGGCATGGCTGTCACCCGGAGTCCTGACCTGCATGAACGCCTGAGGCGACTGCGCTTTTACGGCATGGAAGGGGGATATTACGCCGAAGAGGAAGGGTTCAATTCACGGCTGGATGAGGTCCAGGCGGCCATCCTGCAGCTGCGGCTGGCAAGGGTGGACGAAGAGGTCCGGCTACGGACGAAGCTGGCAGCACTTTATGAAGAGGGGCTGCGCGGAGTGGGGGATGTGGCCCTGCCGGTGGTCCGTAACGGCAATACCCACCAGTGGTATCTCTATACCATCAGGACCGGGCGGCGTGACGCGCTGATGCAGCACCTTGCCGCCGCAGGGATCGAGACCCGCATCAACTATCCGACTCCCATTCATCTCATGCGCGGCTACCGTTTTCTCGGTTATGGTGAGGGGCGCCTGCCGGTTACGGAACGGCTGGCAGGGGAGATCCTTTCACTGCCCATGTACCCTGAACTGCCCGAAAGCTATGGGCAGCGGGTGATCGAGACAATCCGCACGTTTTTCAGCACAAGGTAGACGTGGCCCGGAGCGGAGATGAATCAGCGGGAATATAAACGGATGTTCGGGGTGGAAGACCGCCATTGGTGGTATGTGGGCCTCCACGAGCTGATACTGGAAACCTTCGCAGGTGAAAAGGGTGAAGCTCCCCTGGCCATTCTTGATGCCGGCTGCGGAACTGGAAGACTTTGCCAGCTTCTGCAGAGGTTTGGCACAGTGGAAGGATGTGACGCCTCACCGCAAGCGCTCTCTTTCAGCCGTTTGCGGGGTATCGACGGCCTGTTTCAGGCCGATCTGAATGAGGCTGATCTGGGTACAAACCGTTACGATGTCATCACCTCCATCGATGTCCTCTATCACAAGGCAATCAAAGACGAGGGGGAGGTCCTCGCCCGGTTTTTTCGGGCGCTGAAGCCGGGGGGGCTCCTCATCCTCAACCTGGTCGCCTTCGAATTTCTCCGCAGCACCCACGATATTGCCGTGCACACTCGCAAGCGGTACACCCGCGACAGCCTTTTGCCCATCATCGCCGGACAGGGCTTCGCCATTGAAAGAGCCACCTACCGCCTTGGGTTCCTGTTCATCCCCATCGCCATCTATCGGCTGATTAAAAAGCTCCTTCCCCATCCGCCGCAGGCAGAAGAGGTTGATTCGGACGTTTCCCTTCCGCCGGCGGCAGTCAATGCCATGCTCTTGCAGTTCGTTCGTGCAGAGAACCGTTTTCTGTGCAGCTGCAGCCTTCCCTTCGGCACATCCCTGTATATATTGGCCCGCAAGCCCAAGTCCTAGGCCGGACACATTTGGCGGGCGGAATGGGTATTATTGGCTATACTTATCTTGGAAGGCATTCTACAGAATATGGCCCTAAGGGTTTTTGACAACCTGCTAAAACGGCAAAGGGCCGAAAGGAGGATCGCATGCTCTGGACGATCGTAGTAATCCTGCTGATTCTCTGGTTGCTGGGGCTAGTTACCAGCTATACCCTTGGAGGGCTGATCCATTTGTTGCTCGTTATTGCCATCATCATGGTCATTGTGAATCTTCTTTCCGGCCGGCGCCCCCTCTAGCGGCAGCTGCAGGATATTCAACAGACCCGGCTCAAGCCGGGTTTTTTTGTGGGCCTGATTCAACACAGGCGGCTATGACCTGGTAAAGGCATCCTTCGCGAGTCCTACCCCTGAAACCGTTCTCAATGTATCTGCCGTCACATGCAAAGCCCTTTCGTTTCATTACCCTGTGAACATATGCCCCAATGGGCAATAATGCTGCGTGCGAGGTAATGATGAACCCGAAGAAGATTCGTCTGATAAAAATACTGGTACTGCTCCTGGTCTTTATTGCAGTCGCCTGCGGGACGGCCGCCTGGAAGGCGCGGAGCGAAGAGGAGAAAGGCCGCATCAGCTATACGACCTTCGTCGATAAGGTCAATGCCGGCGAAATCGTCAAGGTACGCAGTGAAGGGGACGCCATTACCGCCCACGGCAGGTCCGGGGTCAAATTCACTCTCTATCGTCCCATGGATGCAGAACTGTCGAGGTTGTTGCTGGCCCGGCACATCGATTTTGCCGCCACACCCCAGGCAGCGCCTTCCCATTGGGTGGAGTTGTGCCTGCTCGTGTTGGTGCTAGTGCCGATCTTCCTGATCATGAAGCGACTGGCTATTTTCGGCCGAAGCAAGGCGAAGCTTGTCGACCTGTCCTGCACCGATACCTGTTTTACCGATGTGGCCGGGGTCGAAGAGGCGAAGACCGACCTGCAGGAGACGGTGGAATTTCTCCGGGACCCGGGGAGATTTTCCCGGCTCGGCGGCAAAATGCCCACCGGCATTCTGCTCGTCGGCCCGCCGGGCACGGGAAAGACACTCCTTGCCCGGGCCGTCGCCGGAGAGGCCGGTGTCCCCTTCTTTTTCATGTCGGGATCTGAGTTTATCGAGATGTATGTGGGGGTGGGCTCATCAAGGGTCAGGGACCTCTTTGCCCAGGGACGGAAAGCAGCGCCGTGCATCATCTTCATCGACGAGCTGGATGCGGTCGGCCGCAAACGTGACGCCGGCGGCAACGGGGCGAATGACGAGCGGGACCAGACCCTCAACCAGCTGCTGGTAGAGATGGATGGCTTCAGTGCTAACACCGGCATCGTCGTCATCGGCGCCACCAACAGGCCGGAGGTGCTGGACCCTGCGCTGCTCAGACCGGGGCGATTCGATCGGCAGGTGACGGTAGGGGTGCCCGACATCAGGGGGCGGGAAGACATACTCAGGGTCCACACCAAATCTGTGCCGCTGGACGAGGGGGTGGATCTGCGGGTTGTTGCCCGGGGCACCCCCGGTTTTTCCGGCGCTGACCTGGCAAACCTCGTCAATGAAGCGGCCATACTTGCTGCACGTGGGAATAAGCCTGCCGTGGACATGGCGGACCTGGACACAGCCAGGGACAAGGTACTGATGGGAGCGGAACGTAAATCCATGGTGCTTTCCGAACAGGTGAAGCTTAGCACCGCCTGCCACGAGGCGGGCCATGTCCTGGTGGCGAAACTGGTGCCGGGCTGCGACCCGGTGCACAAGGTCTCAATCATCCCCCGTGGGCGTGCCCTGGGTGTTACGGTGCAGATTCCGGAGGAGGATATCTACAGCTATACCAGAGAAATGCTACTGGCGCACCTCAAGGTGCTCATGGGGGGGCGGGCGGCTGAAGAGATCGTCTTCAGTACCACCACGACTGGTGCAGGCAACGATCTGGCACGGGCAACGGATCTGGCGCGGAAGATGGTCTGCGAATGGGGTATGTCAGATGCATTTGGCCCGGTTGCCTTCGGCAATCACGAAAGCACCAGACAGGGCGAGACCGTCAAGGGGTTCAGCGATGCCACGGGCATGGAGATAGATGGGGAGATCAGAGTCATCATTACCACGGCCTATGAACAGGTGCGCCGGCTGCTCTTGGACAACATGAAAACCATGGAGGCATTGACCCGCGAACTGGTTGTCAGGGAAACGTTGGAAAGCGCCGACATCGAGCGGATAATCAAGGGACAATGATCGTGGGGTCGTAGCTTTTACCGGCTGCAAAAGCGGCAGAGAATATTGCTTGGAAATAATCACGACAAATATTAGTAACAGGGTGATATTTTTTTGTTGAAATTGTCTGTACGGTATTGTACAAAGGTTGAGTTTCATTAGAACATCCCCTGCCTCTCTTTTCTACCCCCTGCAGGGACCTTCGCATGTACTCGTGATAGTGGACTTGTTGGCACCCGGCGCATGAGTCAGGCGCAAGCGGAAGGCCAGTATCCGGTTATTCAGGCAACGAACAGACTGGAAATAGAGCACCACCATGGGAAAAATCCTACTCGTCAGCGACTCACCCGGCTTTCTGGAAAGAAACAAATCGTTTCTGGAGAAGGCGGGGTACCGGCTCTTTACGGCAGCTACCGCCATGGAAGCTATTGAGCGGCAACGCAATGTAAGAGCCCAGGTGGTGATTGCCATGCTCGACCTGCCGGACATGGGGGGAGATCTGCTCTGTTCCCAGATCCGCAGGGACCCCGAGTATGAGAATGTCTCCATTATCCTCGTCTGCTACCAATCGACGAAAGCACTGGAGCGTGCAGCTTTGTGCGGCGCGGATGCATGGGTGACTAAGCCGGTGCAGCCTCATCTGCTACTCAGGGAAGTGGGAGGCCTCCTCAACAGCCGGACACTGAATTGAGGGCCTGTTATCTTCCATATTGGTAGATCCTGTGCGCCCTTTTGTCGTGACATTGGCTGAAAGATATTTATGTAGCTAAGTAGCCCCTTCGACTTTCTCCACTCTCTCCTCGTGTATCAAAGGGACGAGGAGCACCTCCTTTGGAATATCTGCACCCTTTCCACAAGCCTTTCCTGGTGGATTCAAATTGCAAGTGCACCACGTGAATTTTGAAAGAAGACTTCGTGTGGTGTCTGGTAGTTAAGGCATTTTCTGGGTCGATGATTCACCTTTTCAATTATGAAATGCAGTTCTTCTTCAGT
>NZ_JAKZFT010000006.1 GCF_022808985.1 Geotalea sp. SG265
CAAACTACCAAACTTATTTCCGACTGTCAACAACTTTTTTTACTTCTTTTTTCTTTCAACCTTCTCCGCTCTCGCGGCGAAGTCCAATCTTATATCCTAACTGCTTTTCCCTGTCAAACTATTTTTTCCACCGGCCAATCTTTTTTTCCACTCAATCTACCGGCCCCGTTCAACAGGAGGACGGTTATAGCAGATCGGTTTTGCCCGGTCAACGTTTTTACGATTATTATATCTTAAGGTTCTACGTTTGCTGAAATGGCTCTTCCTACCTTTGCGCTCGCAAGGCCTTAAAGCGATCGAGGCTCAGAATCATCTTGATTCTGAGCCTCGATTGACGCACATGGCAAGCAATTGCAGTCTGACAGAAACGTTAGGATTGGGAAGCCAGGAGCGCCTGTTCCAAGTCCGCGATCAGGTCATTTGCATCTTCGATACCCACCGAGAGACGGATAAAATCCGGCGTGACACCGCTGGCGATTTGCTCCGCTTCGGAAAGCTGCTGGTGAGTTGTAGATGCCGGATGTATGACGAGGGATTTTGCATCCCCAATATTGGCCAGGTGAGAAAGGAGCTTTACGTTGTCGATGAATTTTTTCCCTGCTTCAACCCCACCCTTGATGCCAAAGCCGATAATAGCACCGGCACCTTTCACAAGATACTTGTTCGCTCGCCCGTGATCCTGATGTGAGGCTAGCCCTGGGTAATTCACCCATGCCACATTTGGGTTCTTTTCCAGCCACTCGGCAATCTTCTGGGCATTCTCCACGTGCCGCGGCATGCGTACATGCAATGTTTCAAGCCCCTGGAGAAATTGAAATGCATTAAAGGGAGAAAGGGCGGCACCCATATCCCGGAGGAGCGTCACCCTCATTTTCAATATATATGCGAGGTTTCCCAGCGCCTCCCAGTATTTCAGTCCATGGTAGGATGGATCCGGCTCGGTCAATTCGGGGAATTTTCCGTTGTTCCAGGGGAATTTGCCGCTGTCGACAATGCAGCCGCCGATGCTCGTACCATGACCGCAGATGAATTTGGTCAGAGAGTAGACAGCAATATCCGCCCCATGATCGAACGGCTTGAATAAGTACGGAGTAGTCACAGTGTTATCGATAATGAAGGGAATCCCCGCAGCATGTGCTATGGTGGCAATGGCCTCGAAGTCGTCCACGTTGTTCTTGGGGTTACCTACCGATTCCGTGTAGACCAGGCGCGTTTTTTTATCGATGGCACGGCGCACGTTCTCCGGATCCGAAGAGTCCACGAACTTCACCGTAATGCCGAGCTTTTTTAAGGTGTAATGAAAGAGATTATACGTCCCACCGTATAGATAGTTGGTCGAGACGATATTTTCTCCGGCCTGGGTTATGTTGAGCACAGCATAGGTAATTGCCGCCTGCCCCGAGGCTACGGCCAGGGCGCCGACGCCACCATCCAGCTGGGCCATCCGCTGCTCCAGCACATCAGTGGTTGGATTCATGATCCTGGTGTAGATATTGCCAGGTTCTTTCAGGCCAAAGAGATTGGCGGCATGCTCGGAGCTATTGAATACATAAGATGAAGTCTGATAAATGGGAACCGCCCGGGACAGGGTTGCCGAATCGGGCTTCTGTCCGGCATGGAGGGTAAGCGTATCGAAGTTAAACTTGGTTTCAGGCATTTTCATTCCCCCTTGGTTAATATCACACATTTTTACCATAAAAAGTGTAAACAATAGCAGCAATTTTTAAGCTTATCAGCAATCTCTTTAGTGCAGATTAATCGGCCCCCGTCCATATAACTCCGTCAAAGCCTTGAGCCGCTTCGCCACAGCATCATTCAGCATATCCGAAGACAACCGCCATGACCAGTTTCCTCCAGCCACCCCGGGAATATTCATGCGGGCATCACTGCCCAGACCGAGCACGTCTTGAAGTGGAAAAACAGCCAAGACTGCCACGGAAGCCAGCGTGGCTCGTACAAAATCCCAGCTGATATTATCAGCCCCAATATTAAGATAGGCGAGGATATCCTGTTTTCCCTTCTCTTTAAGTGTGGCAAACCAGCCGGCAGTGGTGTCGTTGTCATGGGTACCAGTATAGACAACGCAGTTCTGCACATGATTGTGGGGAAGATAGGGATTCGCTGGACCTGAACCGAAGGCGAACTGTAGTATTTTCATGCCGGGGAAACCGAACTTATCCCGAAGCGCCTCAACCTCCGGCGTTATGACCCCCAAGTCTTCGGCTATGAGCGCCACATTTCCCAATTGGCTCTTCAACGCATTGAAGATTGCCTCCCCAGGTCCGGGCACCCAACGGCCGTTCATGGCCGTCTTTTCCCCGGCGGGGACTTCCCAGTAGGCCTCGAAGCCACGGAAGTGGTCAATCCTGACCCTGTCGTACAGAGATAAGTCGTTCCGTACCCGGGCCACCCACCAACTGAAGTCCTCGTCAGCAATCCGTTGCCAATTGTAGAGGGGATTACCCCACAACTGGCCGGTTTTGCTGAAGTAATCCGGAGGGACCCCCGCCACAACCGTCGGCCTCCCCTTTTCGTCCAGGTGAAACAGGTGCGGGTTTGCCCAGACGTCAGTCGAATCGAAGGCGACGAAAATAGGCATATCGCCGATGACCTCAATACCCTTGCTGTTGGCGTATCCTTTGAGACGTTGCCACTGGCGGGAAAACTGCCACTGCATGTACTTTTGCTCGCCGATGGCGCTTCCGAGCTTTTCCGAATATGCAGCCATGGATTCGGACCTGCGCAGAGCGATGTCTTCCGGCCAGTCGCACCAGCTTTTGCCGGGAAAGTGCTCTTTAAGCGCCATGAACAGTGCGTAGTCGTGTAGCCAGAAGGTCGTGTCGCAGAAATGCCAGAATTCTTCCATGCGCTGCCGATCTGCTGCGGCGAAAAAGTTGCCGGCAGCCTTTCGGAGCAGAGCGGTTTTGTATGGTTGCACGAGGCCGTAGTCTACGCGCCCGGACGGCAGGTCGATCTTCAGGTCCCCGGGGCCCACATCACCATCATCGGCCAGCGTTTCCAGTGAGATCAGCAGCGGATTTCCGGCAAAGGCAGAGTAGCAGGAATAGGGTGAATTACCATAGGCCGTCGGTCCCAAGGGTAATATCTGCCAGAGAGTCTGTCCTGCATGGTGGAGGAAATCGACGAATGCGTAAGCTTCCGCCCCGAAGGCACCGATCCCCCCCGGCCCCGGAAATGAAGAGGGATGAAGCAGAATGCCGCTTTTTCTTGTCCGGTACATTTATACTGCCCCTTGTGTTAATTGAATTGGTGTCAACTATGACACAAAGCTGCTATAATGCAAACTTCACAGTAAGACCAAGCCTTGACACCAATGATTGTGAAAGGATTTGTAAAACATGGAGACGGTCAAGACAGCATTGTTCGAAACTCTGATGGAAAGCGCGGTTCCGAACGAATCAGGCGGGTTCACCTTCACCCTGGAAGGGAAAAGCTATAAGATCAAGGATACCCTGGAAATATCCAAGATAGCCCAGGATCACGGCTATATCATCATCTACTGAACAGACCCGAGGAGTTGGTCTACCTGGTGTCCATCAAGAGATTCCGCCTCAAGTAGCGCATCGGCCAGGACCTCCAGCTTTTTTATGTTGGCGGAAACCAGCTCCTCGGCCTTCAATTCAGCCTCCCTAATTATGGCAGCTATCTCCTGATCTATAAGCCAAGCCATCTGTTCCGAAAAGGATTTCTCCTCCGCCAGTTTGCGCCCCAGAAAGGGGTGCTCTTCCCCACGGCTGTAGATCACGGCACCGATCTTTTCGCTCATGCCCCACTGGCAGACCATCTTTTCCGCAAGCTGGGTCACTACTTTCAAGTCGCTCTGGGCACCGGTCGAGAGATCATCGAAGACAAGCCGCTCGGCCACCCGCCCCCCCAAGGCGACGCAGAGCCTGTTGGTCAGATAGGTTTTCGGATAGTGATAGCGATCATCCTCGGGCAGTTGCTGGGTTAGCCCCAGGGCCATACCGTGGGGAACGATCGTCACCTTGTGTACCGGGTCGGTTCCCGGGAGAAGCTTCGCCACCAGGGTGTGCCCCGCTTCATGATAGGCGGTGATCCGCTTCTCGTGCTCCGACATGACGAGCTTCCGCTCCCCCCCCATGAGGATCTTGTCCTTGGCTCTTTCCAGGTCATCCATGGTAACGGTCTTCCAATTCCGCCGAGCCGCCTGGATCGCCCCTTCATTGATGAGATTTTCCAGATCGGCCCCTGTCATGCCGGGGGTACCCCGGGCGATAATGGAAAGATCCACTTGGGGATCCAGCCTGACCTTTCGCGCATGGACCTTCAGAATCTGCTCCCGGTCGCGCAGGTCGGGGCGGTCTATGACCACATGGCGGTCAAAGCGCCCGGGCCTGAGCAGGGCAGGGTCCAGCACGTCGGGACGGTTGGTCGCAGCGATAACAATTACCTCTTCGTGGGGATCGAAACCGTCCATTTCCGAAAGGAGCTGGTTCAGCGTCTGCTCCCGCTCATCATGCCCACCGCCGAAGCCGGCGCCACGGCTTCGCCCCACCGCATCCAGTTCATCGATGAAAATGATGCTCGGCGCCGCCTTTTTTGCATTGCTGAAGAGATCACGCACCCGGCTGGCCCCGACCCCAACGAACATCTCGATGAATTGGGAAGCAGAAATGCTGAAAAAGGCAACGCCTGCCTCCCCCGCCACGGCCCTCGCCAGTAGGGTCTTGCCCGTACCTGGAGGTCCGACGAGAAGGATGCCCTTTGGAACCTTGCCGCCGATGTCCTGGAACAGTTTCGGATTCTTCAGGTAGTCAACCATCTCCTTCAATTCCTGTTTGCTGTTTTCCATGCCGGCCACGTCGTCAAAGGTGACATTGATCCGTTCACCGCTCACATACATCCTGGCACCTGATCGGGCAAAGCCCCCCATCATGGTTCCAGGCCCCTGCCCCTTGACCCCCCGCATCATCAGCCACCAAATCCCGATAATCAGGAGCCACGGGAGAATATAGATGACGACGCTGGCAAAAGAAGATGTCTCAGTCGAAACTGCTGTAACGTCAACCTTCTTTGAGGCAAGCTCAGGCATAAGCGTCGGATCGGTAACGGACGGCAAGACTGTGGTAAAGGCCGAAGCCTGGCGCGTCACCTCTTTTCCCTGGACCTTCTCCACCACGTTCGTTTTGTTGCGGAAAGTTCCCCTGACATTGGAGCCTTTTACAGTGACGCTCTTGATGTTGTCGGCCGCCAGTTCCGCTCTGAAGCGGCTGTAAGAAATGCTATACTCCTGCGTAGTTCCCTGAGTGGAAAAAAGATTGTAGAAAATGTTGAAGAACACCACCAAGGCCAGCATCAGTACTACCGGTTTCCACACAGAAGGCCCCATGTAATACTCCTTGCATTTTCAGTCTACCCGATGATGTTTAGATCGACATTTCGGGCGCTAATTAACAGCTTACCCAGTACTGGCGGTTTTACAAGCAAAACCTGCCTGCCAGACGCGGGTTTCAATCGAGCAGGTACTGTCCGTGGCCGAAGGAAGCGCTTTTCCCCAGGTTAAAATACTGACCGAGCAGCAAAAACGGGTAAAAGCTATCCAATCCCCCTGAAAAGACCACCCTGCCGATGATGCCGCCGAGCCTCCACGCCGCTGGACCATCCTCCCATTCGGCCCAGGCAAGGTTCGATTCTAGGGTTGCGACCAGACAGCTTCGTTCTGCCAGCAATTTAAAATCGCAGTCCATTTCGTCACCACCATAATAGTAGACAAGGGAGGAGACCCTTCTGAACAGAGCCCTGATGAATGTGGAAAACGAAAGCTCGTGCAGGGGATGACCCTGACGCAGCAACAGCAGCGGGGTTATGAAACGCACCAGAACGCATTCGGAAACCTGTCGGCTCCTGCTAATTTCTTCTGCCGAGAAGAGAAACAGGTGATCCTGATGCATTTCCCCCCGATGCTCCATGAGCAGATAGCGGTTCCCCTGGTAGTCCACCGATTCCGCTTTCACCGGGACGGCAAAATCAACACAGGCAGCGGAAAAGGCCTCTATGAAATGCCTGTAATGCTCAGCGGCAGGACCGATCAGCACCATTTCCAGTTCGAAGGATGTCCCTCTGTTGGAGGAAGGATGTATAATGGGAAAATGAAAAACAAAGGGAAAGGAAGGTTTCTGATATCTTTTCAGGGCAGCAGGATCGACAGCCAAAGACTGGGATAAAATCCGATCGTACAGGCAATCTTCGCCATTACGGCAGCCGCTGCAGCTTGATCTACCACAGTCGATACTCCGCCGGAAGGCGCTATCAAAGCGATTCTTCAGGTTAAAGAAGATATACGGCGAGCGAACATTTTTTTGCAGCCGCAGGGTAAGGATTATTTTTGCAAATGTCAAAGCCATGGTTGCACCTGTCTTTTGTGGTTTGCATCCAAAACAGCGCATCCTCCGAAAAATTGTCAATCTTAACCATTGGTTTAAATGCAAAAAGGGCGGATCCCGAGGGGTCCGCCCTTTTTTTTGGTAAACCGATACTTGCTACTTGAACTGGGCTTTCAGATATTCCCTGTTCAGCCGTGCGATGAATTTCACATCGATGCCCTTAGGGCAGGCAGCCTGGCACTCGTAGTGATTGGAGCAGTTGCCGAAACCACATGCCTGCATGGTCTCAACCATGTTCTTAACGCGGGCAGCAGCTTCAACCTGGCCCTGTGGCAGGGCAGCCAACTGGGCCACTTTGGCTGAGGTAAAGAGCATTGCCGAGCTGTTGGGGCAGGCGGCAGCGCAGGCGCCGCAGCCGATGCACTCGGCAGCGTCCATGGCGTAATCCGCATCCTGCTTGGGAATGGGAAGCGTATTGCCGTCGGGTACGCCGCCGGTGTGACATGAGGTATAACCACCAGCCTGGATGATGGTGTCGTAAGCGCTACGGTCAACAACCAGGTCCTTGATGATCGGGAATGCAGTAGCACGCCACGGTTCAATGAAGATGGTATCGCCGTCCTTGAATTTACGCATGTGCAACTGACAAACGGTGGTCCGCTCCTGGCCGCCATGGGGCACGCCGTTGATCACCTGGGAGCACATGCCGCAGATACCTTCGCGACAGTCGTGATCGAAGACGATCGGCTCTTTGCCTGACTTGATCAGGTCTTCGTTGACCACGTCGATCATCTCCAGGAAAGAGTGGTGTTCGGTTATTCCTTTGGCGGTGTAGGTTTCGAACTTCCCGGGGTCGTTGGGCCCCTTCTGCCGCCAGACATTGAGAGTCAGAGTCATGGTTTTGTGTTCGCTCATTATTTATAACTCCTTACCGCAAGATGTACGTTCTCGAACTTGAGTGGCTCCTTGTGCAACTCAGGAGTCTTGCCGTCCCCTTTGTATTCCCAGGCGCCGACATAGCAGTAGTTCTCGTCGTCACGCTGTGCCTCACCGTCCGAGGTCTGGAATTCAGTCCGGAAGTGGCCACCGCAGGACTCGTTGCGGTGGTGAGCGTCACGGCAGAGCAGTTCGCCGAATTCGAGGAAATCGGCAGTGCGGCCTGCATTCTCCAGATCCTGGTTCAGGTCAGCACCGGTACCGGTAACCTTGACGTTTTTCCAGAATTCTTCGCGCAGCGCCGGGATCTTCTTGAGGTTTTCTTCGAGAGATTCCTTGGAGCGGGCCATGCCACAGTTTTCCCACATGAGGGAACCAAGCTCGCGCATGAACTCGGAAACCGTCTTCTTGCCGTTGACGGACAGAAGCTTCTTGGAGTAGTTCTGCACCTCTTCGATGGACTTCTTGAATTCGGCATTGTCGGTGGTGATGCCGGAAGGCTTGACTGTCGCTAAATAGCCACCGATGGTGTAAGGAATGACGAAGTAACCATCAGCCAGACCTTGCATGAGAGCGGAAGCACCGAGGCGGTTTGCTCCGTGAACGGAGAAGTTTGCCTCACCCAGGACGAAGAGGCCGGGGATGTTACTCATGAGGTTGTAGTCTACCCAGAGACCACCCATGGAGTAGTGGGGAGCCGGATACATACGCATCGGCCGCTTGTAAGCGTTCTCATCGGTGATCTTTTCGTACATCTCGAAGAGGTTGCCGTAACGCTCCTTGATGGTGTGCTCGCCAACACGCTTGATAGCGGAGGAGAAATCCAGGTAGACACCGCGGCCGCCTGGACCGACGCCACGGCCGTCGTCGCACTGTTCCTTTGCAGCACGGGAGGCGATATCACGGGGAGCGAGGTTACCGAAGGAAGGATATTTACGCTCCAGGTAGTAATCGCGATCCTCTTCGGCAATTTCGTTCGGATGTTTGCCAAGGTCTTCCTTCTTCTTCGGAACCCAGCAACGGCCGTCGTTACGGAGCGACTCGGACATGAGAGTCAGTTTGGACTGGTAATCGCCCGCCTGGGGAATACAGGTGGGGTGGATCTGGGTGTAGCAGGGGTTGGCAAAGAATGCCCCTTTTTTGTATGCTTTCCAGTTTGCCGTGACTGAACAGCCCATGGCATTGGTGGAAAGATAGAAGACGTTGACATAACCGCCGGTGGCGAGACAGACGGCATCGGCAGCATAGGACTCAAGCTCGCCAGAAATCAGGTTGCGGCAGGTGATGCCCTTGGCAACGCCATCGACCACAACCAGGTCCAGCATCTCGCGACGGGTAAACATTTTCACCGTGCCCGCCTTGATCTGGCGGGAAAGGGCTGAGTAAGCGCCGAGAAGGAGCTGCTGGCCCGTTTGGCCACGGGCATAGAAGGTACGGGAAACCTGCGCGCCACCGAAGGAACGGTTATCCAGGTAGCCGGCGTAGTCGCGGGCAAAAGGTACGCCCTGGGCAACACACTGGTCGATGATGTTGTTGGAAACCTGGGCCAGACGCCAGACGTCTGCCTCACGGGCACGGAAATCGCCCCCCTTGATGGTGTCGTAAAAGAGACGATAGATGGAGTCGCCGTCGTTGGGGTATGCCTTGGCGGCGTTGATACCACCCTGGGCAGCGATGGAGTGTGCCCGACGCGGTGAATCCTGGTAGCAGAAAGCCTGAACGTTGTAACCCAGCTCGCCGAGAGTAGCTGCGGCAGCACCACCGGCAAGACCGGTACCGACTACAATGATGTTGTATTTTCTCTTGTTGGCGGGGTTGACCAGCTTCAGATCAAAGCGGTGCTTGTCCCATGTTTTTTCAATCGGTCCTTGCGGACATTTTCCGTCGAGTATCACTATGAACCCCCTAAAGTTTCAATAATCCGGTTATGATGACCAGTGGAATGGAAACGTACCCAACGAGCAGAAGGCCGGATACGACCTTGCCGACAGCGCCGAAGCAAGGACGGGTCTTGTCGTTGTTCCAGCCCATGGTCTGCAAGAAGCTCTGAATGCCGTGGCTGAGATGAAGGAACAGCATGACCATGGCAGCAGCATAGATAACGGCGATGAGCCCTTTCTGAAAGCTAAGCACGACCATCTTGAACACGTCAGGTCTCTGCAGTGCATCGAAATTGGCAGCCACTCCGGCAGAGATCTCCGGATTGGTAATATGAAGGGTAAAATGGGCCAAGTGGTAAAGAACAAAGAGAGCGATGAGCAGGCCGGTCCAGATCATGGTCTTGGAGGCGAAGGTCGCCTTCAGGTGCTTCTGCACCGCATAGCTCTTGGTGTTTGCCTTGTTGTTCTCCAAGGTTACCTGGATACCGTAAATGATGTGTATTGCCACCCCGGTCAGCATCACCAACCTGAAAATCCAGACCAGGGGGGGGAGGTCATGAAGATGTTTGGCATATGCATTTATTCCGTCGGCACCAAGAAAAATCGATGAGTTGCCGATGAAATGGACGATGACAAAAATGATCAGTAGCTGACCAGTAATCGACATCAAAATCTTTCTTCCCACAGCGTTTTTAAAAAATTCCATAATTTAGTCCCTTTGAGTGAATTGAAAAAGAGTTACTAAGGGGTACGAGGAACCCTTTTGCCGAGATTGCAGGCTCCCTGCTTCTTGCGGCTGACGGTCGATGCCGAAAGCAAGGATAACCTATGAAGGGGGTGCGCGCCATTCTGTTCCGGTGAGCATACCTACCTCCTTCTAAAAAAATTCATAAAATCAAAAGCTTGAGCAAGTGCAACAGCTACATTAAAATATTATAATAGTTCAGAAATGTATACTGTATACTAAACGTCGTTTTATAAAAAATCAACCAAAATTATCCCCCTTTAACTGCTATTTTTTCTCTGTGACCCGTTGTCCGGTTGCATTTTAGCAGTCATTCTGTTAATTCAATTAGGTACTTAAATTCAGCGGAAGTGACTATATGACAAAATTCAAACTTATCAAAAGAGATTCGGGGACTGGTGCCCGGCGTGGACAGCTGGAAACTCCCCATGGCAGGATAGAAACTCCGATTTTCATGCCTGTCGGCACCCACGCCGCCATGAAAGCCATGACTCCCCAGCAGGTTAAGGAGACAGGCGCCCAGATCATTCTCTCCAACACCTACCACCTGCACCTGCGACCGGGCGAAAACCTGGTGGAAAAAGCAGGCGGGCTGCACCGGTTCATGGCCTGGGACGGGCCGATCCTCACCGATTCTGGCGGATTCCAAGTGTTTTCACTGCCCAACAAGCGTATAACCGATGACGGCGCGTATTTCAAGCATGAAATTACAGGGGAGGAAGTATTTCTCGACCCTGCCAAGGCCATCGCCATCCAGGAGGCCCTGGGCAGCGACATTATCATGGCTTTCGATGAGTGCATCCCCTACCCGTGCGACAAGCGCTATGCCGCCCAGTCCACCAGGAAAACCATCCGCTGGGCCGAGGCATGCAAAAAGGCCCAGACAAGGAAGGACCAGGCACTGTTCGGCATCGTTCAGGGGAGTATCTTTGAAGATCTGCGGGAGATGTGCGCCAAAGAGCTGGTGGCGATGGATTTTCCCGGTTATGCCATCGGCGGAGTTTCGGTGGGTGAAGGTCTGGAACTCCTGAAAAAAGTAGTCGGCATGACCGCACCATTCCTGCCGGAGGACAAGCCGCGCTACCTGATGGGAGTCGGGCTTCCCGAGGATATCCTGGAGAGCGTGGAACGGGGCATGGACATGTTCGATTGCGTTATCCCCACCCGCTACGCCAGAAGCGCCACCCTCTTCACCAACAGGGGAAAGATCCGCCTCACCAACAAGAATTACCGAAGGGATTTCTACCCCATCGATCCCAACTGCAGCTGCTATACCTGCCGCAATTTCACCCGCGCCTATATCCACCATCTCTTCAATGCCAACGAAGTGCTCTCGGCGATCCTTGCCAGCATCCACAATGTTCATTTTTACCTGGAAATGATGGCGGGTATTCGCAAAGCCATTGAGGAAGATTGTTTCGCACAGTACAAGCAGGAATTCCTTGCAAGTTACCTGAAAGGGAAGTAGTAATGAAAAAGCCCGTTTTCACGGGCTTTTTCATCGTGACACCTATCGCCACCGTGCCGCCAGCCCCGGTCGTCCTTGCACCAGCGCATCCCTTTCATCGTCATGGTGTCCCCGGTGGTCACAATCGGAATCCCGGCCGGAGTAGCGGTCCGTGTACCGCATGGGCTCTTCATTGCGGCCATGGCGATAGTACCGGATGCGCTCAAGCCTCTGTCTACGCAGTTCCCATGGGAGATCCCGGTAGCTTTGTGCGGCCCATGGCCCACGGCTGCTGCGAGCCTTAAACCAGTAACCGTCACGGAACAGGTAGTAGCTGTCCCCTATGTAGCACAGATCGTAGGGTACTCCCACGGCGACATAGAACCCCAATTGCTCTGGATAGACGAACCTGGCCCGTTCCACCGCCGGATATTCGATCGTCACCGGCAACAGTACCGGCTCCTGATAGACATACTCATCGACACTCGCTGCCCGGTACCGGTCCCCCAGATGAATATTCAGATCCACCCCCACATTCCCCGCATAAACAGTCGATCCGCTGAAAGCAACAACCATCGCTATTACCTGACTTGCCACAATTTTTTTCATATCTCTCTCCTTGTGCGATAATCGCTTCCTTGTGATCCTAAAATATCCCTGATCGACCCTTGTTTACTACGGACATCTATAGCAATCCGACCCGATGTCGGGTCGATGCGGACATTGCCGCCGACAAGATCAGTCTGAAAATCGGCCGGTTACGACTGCTATTGGAACAATCAGGAAGTAGAACTCTTGCGGCCATAATAACCGCCATGGTATGGTAGGCCGGAAAATGTGAAACGGAGAAACAAGATGAATGAAGGTAAAAAAGGCTTTGACCTGCTAATTGAGATAATGCGGAGGCTGAGGGCGCCCGGTGGTTGTCCCTGGGATGCTGAACAGACCCACGAATCCCTCAAGCGCTACCTGGTTGAAGAATGCTACGAGGTAATTGAGGCCATCGACACGAAAGATCCCGGCAACCTGAAGGAAGAACTGGGAGATCTCATGCTGCAGCCGGTTTTCCACGCAGCAATTGCCGAAGAGCACGGTGAATTCACCATTGAGGATGTGCTGGATACGGTCAACGAAAAGTTGATCCGCCGCCACCCCCATGTATTTGGTGAAGAAGTCATCAAAACCTCTGACGAACAGGTGGCAAACTGGGAACGGATCAAGAAATCAGAAAAGGGGGCAGAGCGGAAATCGGCCCTGTCCGGCATTCCTCCCCATCTCCCCGCCCTGATGAAAGCGCACAAGATCACGGAGAAAGCCGCCCGGGTTGGATTCGACTGGGAGCACACGGACCAGGTCTTTGCAAAGGTACTTGAGGAACTCAATGAATTCCAGGAGACCCTGACCGAGGGAAACCAGGAGCGGATGGAAGCCGAGCTGGGAGACCTGCTTTTCGCCATCGTCAATCTTGGAAGGTTTTTATCCCTGGATACGGAGGAAGCACTGCGTAAGACCATCAACCGTTTTATTCGGCGCTTCAGCCACATAGAAGACACCCTCCATGCAGCGGGGAGGACCTTGCAGGAAGCAAGCCTGGAAGAAATGGATATACTCTGGGAAGAGGCAAAAAGAAAGGAATAAACGGGGTAGAATCGGCAATTGTTTCGAGTTTTCAACGCTGTAACTGATTTTCCACAAAACCTGTGGATAATCTGTTAGTAACTTTGTGGACAAAACCATAAATTCATACTTTTCAAAGCCTTTCTGCAATCTGCATATTTTTTAAGCATAGTATTTACTGAAGTAAATTCAAAGGCTTAAGGGCTAGTTACTCTTTTTTTATGGTGTAAACATTCTGCTGATATTGCCGGGGCTTTTTTTGAGAAATTTATCTATCTGCATGTTTATAACTATAATTAACAAAATCTAATCCAACATTATTACCCGCCCCTTTTTATCGAAGGAAAGTCCTTCCATTTTCAGCAGCATTACCTTCGAGGCAACGCCTCCGGCAGCGGAGTAGCCGGTCATGGCGCCTGAAGCACCGACGACTCGATGACAGGGCACGATGATCGGCAACGGATTTAGGGCCATGGCAGTGCCGACCCCCCGGGCAGCACCCTTGCAGCCGAGCTCCGCAGCAACACGGGCATAAGTTCTGACGCATCCATAGGGGATGTCGCAAACAGCTTCATAGACACGCCTCTGGAAAGGGGTAAATCGACTCATGTCCAGTGCCAGCGGGAAGTCCACACGTTCCCCCGCAAAATATCGCTGCAAGAGGTCTGCAGCCCGCTCCGTCAATTCATTGCCGCACTGCGCCTCGGGATAGAGTTTTTTCAGGTGATTCAGCGTTTCTTCCTCCCCCTGTCGATCAAAAGGGAGAAAGACCTCGACAAGGCCGGCGGCACTGGCAACGACGCCACCCGCGCCAATGGGGGTACTGTACAGCGAGTAAAATGGTGCTGCATCTCTTGTCGGTTCGGGCTTGTTCATCGTTTCAAAACCTTTCGCCGCACGAGAGCGGTTGCCTCACGGGCCTCTTCGCATCGCAGCAGATGGGCGAATAGGTAGTAAAGGCCGATTCCTGCTGCGACCGCACCACCAAGGACAACGATCTTGATCGGCTTGTGCCCGTATCGTGACCAGTCCGTAAGGGTCATGAACCAATAAACGACAAGGGACATGGGAAATGACGCCACGACGGCCTTCCCCCCCGCCACTACGATGCTTTTCCCGCCGAAGGGGCCGATTTTTCTCCGCAAAAACCAGATAAGGAGCGCCATGTTTCCCAGGGCGGACAGGGTGGAGGCCAGCGCCAGGCCGCCATGCCTGAGCGGTCCCATGAGCAGCAGACTGAAGCAAAGGTTGAGAATGAAGGCGATGAAAGCGGTTGCAACCGGTGTACGGGTATCTTTCAGCGCATAAAAGGCAGGCACCAGAACCCTGACCAGGGCCACAAAGGAAAGTCCCAGGGAATAATAGAAAAGGGCGATGCCGCACTGCTCTGCCTTTGCGTAATCGAATGCCCCTCCCATGAAGAGGAGGGAAAAGATGGGGATGGAGCAGAGCATCAGGCCGGCCATGGCAGGAATGGTAATAAAAATGGTCAGTTTGAGACCGAAGGCAAGGGATTCCTTGAGGGCATCCATATCACCTGCCGCCGCCTGTCTGCTCATGGAAGGAAGCACCGCCTGGGCCACCGAAACGGTGAAGATCCCCTGGGGAAACTCGAAGAGCCGCTGGGCGTAATAAAGATAGGACACACTTCCCTGGGGCAGGTAGGATGCCAGGATTGCCCCAACCGTAATATTCAGATAATAGACGCCGACACCGAAGACGGCAGGTCCCATGAGCAAAGCGATTCGGCGCATGGCCGGGTGCCGGAAATCGAAGTGCCAGCGCAAGGGGA
Source organism: Geotalea sp. SG265 (assembly GCF_022808985.1). Classification (GTDB taxonomy): domain Bacteria; phylum Desulfobacterota; class Desulfuromonadia; order Geobacterales; family Geobacteraceae; genus Geotalea. Next base: position 14,783 of record NZ_JAKZFT010000006.1, read on the forward strand.
AACCCTTTCGGTACAATACCGGCAGTTGGAGGAGCAACTGTAGGGTTCCTCCCAAGAGGACACCTGCAGCCAGGGCGATTATAGGCACCTGAAACTGCCTGTGCAGAAACAGGGCACAGAGGATCATGGACAGGTTGAGGAATACAGTGGATATGGCGGGAGTAAAAAAGTGGCGCAAAGTGTTCAGAATACCCATGCACAGCGCCACCAGGCTGACGAAGAAAATGTAGGGAAACATCAGCCGGTTGAGGAGAATGGTCAATTCCAGTTTTGCCGGTTCTGCCTTGAAGCCGGGAAACATAAGATGGACGATCTGCGGTGAAAAAATAGTGCCGAGAAGGGTAACAGCGGCCATGACTATGGTCAGTGCCGTAAAGCAGACATTTGCCAGCTCCCGTGCCTCCACCTCCCCCTTCTGGGTGTACCATTCGGAAAAAGTCGGGACAAAGGCGGAAGTCAGCGCCCCTTCGGCAAAAAAGCGGCGCAGCATGTTGGGGATTTGGAAGGCGGCAAAAAAGGCGTCGGTGGCAAAACCGGCGCCAAAGAGCCGCGAGACGACCATGTCCCGGACCATGCCCATGATGCGAGAAAGGATGGTGGCAAAGCCGAGGACACCGGCGGCCCGGGCTATGTTTTTCTTTTCGGACATAGCTCCTTTCACCCCTCTGCCTGCAGCCGAAAATACTCATCCCGGCACCAGTTCTCCACCTGCACCATGGCCCGGAATGCTTCGCCAAAGTTGCGGCCTATGGTAAAGACGCCATGGCCGTAGACGATCGCTTTTCCAGGCGCGCCGATAACCGGCGGCACCCTTTTGGCAAGACCGCCGGCGCCGATTTCTCCAGCCACCACCGGGGTATCGCCCAGGAAGCGAACCCTGGGGCAATCCTTCCAGCAGTCCGTTATTTGGCAGCCCTGTTCCTGACAACGCATGCTCATGATCACGGAGAATTTCGGGTGACCGTGGAGTATGACTGCCGTATCGGTTGCCTCATAGATGCGCCGGTGAGCAATTAGTTCGCTGGATGCGGTAATGCCGGTAGTGGAGGAATTGTCCATGGGAACCGGATCGATGCAGCCGGCAAGCTCGTCCAGACTGGCGGCAGTCTGGGAGATGTAGATGATATCCCCGACCCGGGCAGAAATGTTGCCGAAGAAGGAATCCACCAACCCCCGTTCGACGGTGTAGCGTCCAACTCGTGTAATTTCCCCGAAGATTTCCCCGGGCGAGGTGAGCGGCGTTTCGGTAAAGCTCAGCCCATCAGGGGTCAGGGGCTGCAGCCAGTCACGGCGAAAGGCCTCGAAGATTCCGGCCTCTTCCGGTAAGAGGAAGCCCCGGTCAAGTACATCCTGCAGATATTTGACGAAGGTGGAATGGAAAATCGAGGAGTAGTTGATGTAGGCCTGCTCGATGGTGACGGCACCGCTGGCGACAATACCGAGTCCCTCGATGATGATCCCCTTGCGATTGCCGAGCATCCGGGCGATCCGGCCGACTGGGTCGCCCCCCAGTTCGTTCCGGCGCAGAAAAGGGATGTCATGCAGGAAGGTGCGGGTTTCCGTATCATTCGGAAAGATGCGCTCCTCAGATGCCGGAGCCCGGCGCACGAGCAGATCGGCAAAGGGAAGTGCCGGCCGGGCGACCACGAGACCGAGGCAATTGAGACGGGAAAGGACATCTCCCGCAAATGTTGCCAGTGCCCCGTTGCCATCGGTGATCAGCACATCGTCCTGGGCGGCAAAGGCGATCTCCCCGGCAACGGCAGAGCGGTCGGCACGGAGCTTGGCGGCATATTTGGCGATCTGGTCTCTCATGGCAGGTGCCCCAGAAAGTCCCCACCGGCAAATGTCCCCTTCTCGGTCAAACCGCGCATTCGGTAGTATTTCTGCATCTCCTCATCAAACCGCTGCCGGTCGATGGGCGCGATTTCGATGCCTTCGCCGCTGGAGCCGGGTTCACGGTAAAAGCGGGGGGGCAAGAGGTCGTCCTTTGCATCGAAGCCATTGGCGCAGTTGTAGAATCGTTCGGTCAGATAAATTCGCTCCCCTGCTTCTTTCAGGGACTGGGGCGAGTACTCTGCCCCGGTGGCCGCAGAGAGCAATTCCGCATACTCCTCGAGCGTCGCGCCAAAAAAGGAGAATTTGCAGGCGACCAGGGAATCGATGGCGGCATTGGTGTCTTCGGCAACCTTGATGATCCGTGCCTTGCCGGAGAAGGAAAAGCGGTCTGTGGGCACCGGCTTTCTCAGGATCTCATGGGAAATGGGATAGGCACGCAGGTGGCAGCCCCCCCGATTGCTGGTGCAATAGGCAAGGGCCATGCCGTAGGCGCCGCGTGGGTCGTAGGCGGGAAGTTCCAGGGACTTGACCGACATGGAGAGCTCAGGCCTCCCCATGGCCTCCGCCACCCGGCGCGAGCCGAGGGCAAGGAGCGCACCTTCCCCCTTTCCGAAAGCAATAGACTCTAAAAGCGGCGAAAGCTCATCAGCCGCCGGAAACCGGCCGCGGATCTCACCCCAGGCGGCAAGGGTCGCAGCGGCGCTGATGGTGTCCAGGCCAAGCTCATTACAGAGGGTATTCGCCTTGACGATGGCATGGAGATCGGCAATGCCGTTGAGGCCGCCGAAATGGGAAACGGTCTCGTACTCGGGAAGGTGCTCCCCTTCGGGGGTGCTCTTCTTGCACTGGATGGGGCAGCCGTAGCAGCCGTCTTTTTTTGCTCCGCAGGCCTTGCGGATGGCGGGCCCCGAATAGTTGCCTGACTGGGCAAAAAAGGTCCTGCCGAAATTTTCCGTCGGTGCCATCCGCCGCTGGCGCATCAGGTCCACCAGGGCCGGTGTTCCATATTCGCCAATTCCCAGTTCGCCGAAAATGACCGGCGATGCCCGAAAGAGGCGCATCACGTCCTGGCGGGCATGGTCGAAGCGCGCCCGATCGGCGACGGCAGCCTGCCCATCCCCGGCAACGACAATGGCTTTGAGCCGCTTGTTGCCCATCACCGCACCGAGACCACCCCTGCCGACCGAGTTCCCCTCCCCCATCATGATGTTGGCATAGAGGACGCCGTTCTCACCAGCCGGGCCGATACAGGCTGTGCTGCCCCCGGTTTTCAGCGCGGCAGCGGTTTTATGAACGCTCTGCCCCCAGAGATGATCGGCGGGCAGAAGCTCCGCCTTTTCTCCCTCTAGGGAAAGCACCGCCGGTCTGCTGCTCTGACCGGAGATGAACAGGGCATCAAGCCCTGCTGCTTTCAGCTGCCAGGCAAAACGCCCGCCGGCCGAGCAGTCGTATATGGTGCCGGTCAGCGGCGAACGGGAGACGACCGCCAGTCGTGCGGCAGTGGGGGCAGCGGTGCCGCAGAGGGGGCCGACGGCAAAGATCAGCGGCATCTGCGGGTCGAAGGGGTCCAGCCGATAATAGTCCCGCATCAGCCGAACGCCGAGCCCGCGCCCACCCAGATATACATGCAGAAAATCGGGAGGGATATCCTCGCGCCAGCAACGACCTTTCGTGAGGTCAACCTTGAGTATTTTTCCAGTCCAGCCAAACATGCAGAAAACCTGTTCTAAGTTCTATGTTCTAGGTTCTTAGCTTTAACCATCAACCACCGACCATCAACCGGCTACCGCCTCACAGGTATTCCTTAAGTCCACGCCTCTCCAGCTCCTCTACCACCTTTTTCACATCCTGTGCCCGCTCTTTGGGGCAAACGAGGAGGGCATCGGGGGTGTTGACGACGATCAGATCGCGGACACCAATCAGGGCCACCGAGCGGCTATCCCCATAGACCAGACAATCATGGGCATCGACGGAGATGACCTCTTGGGCGTTGATGACCACGTGCCCCAGTTGGTCGGCATCGGCTACCTCGGGAATGGCGCTCCAGCTTCCCACATCGCTCCAGCCGAAATCGGCCGGTATGACCTGGACGTTATCCGCCTTTTCCATTACCCCGAAATCGATGGATTCCCCGGATATTTCTCCGTAGATCGTTTCGATCTGGGGCCGCAGGTCGTTCAGTTCCCAGATGCTCTCCGAGAAAACCAGCTTCGACAGGGAAACGGCCAGGGAGGGCATGAAACTGCTGATCCCGTCAAGGATGGTGCATGCCTTCCAGAGGAACATGCCGCTGTTCCAGAAGAAGTTGCCCGCTTCCAGAAACTCCAGCGCCTTCTCCCGGTTTGGCTTCTCCACGAAGCGCTTGACCGGAAAGGGACCGTGGCCGCGCCAGGCGTTTTCGGCCTCGATATAGCCATACCCAGTCTCCGGCCTGGTGGGGGTAATGCCCAGCGTCACCAGATAGCCGTTCATGGCCGTTTCTCTGCCCTGGCTGAGAATCCGGCAGAATCCCGCCTCGTCGGTGATGTAATGGTCGGCGGGAAGGACCGCCATCACCCCATCGGGGTCGTGGTAGGCGATGATGGACGCAGCCAGGCCGATGGCCGGGGCGGTGTTGCGCCCCAAGGGCTCGGCAATGATGTCCACCGGGACCCCCTTGATATATTCCAGTTGCCGCGATGTCTCGTCGGCCTGCATGACGTTGGTCACGACCAGGATTCGTTTCGGCTTCAGCGGCAGGACCCGTTCCACGGTCCGCTGCAGCATTGATTTGCCGCCGAAGACCGACATCAGCTGTTTCGGTGTTTTTTTTCGCGAAAGGGGCCAGAAACGGGTGCCGGAGCCGCCGGCAAGAATGACGATATACATGGTGAACACTCCTTGAAGAAATGGCGTCCGACGATCCAGCTGCAAAGTCTAGGTGCTTGCCCGGGATATGTCAAGGGTAACGGGAGGACTAGGAGGGGCGCATAACCTTTGCCAGCAGCAGGGCAAGTGGAGCGGCGACAATGCTCAGCATGGCGCCCATTTTTGCGGCCCCCTGCACCGCAGGCTCGATGAAAGCCTCGCCGGCCACAAAAAGGGCAACGGTAAAGCCGATGCCAGCGATGATACCGGCCAGCAGCAGCTCCCTGCGCCCCATCCCTTTAGGCAGCCGGTAACCAACGAGATCGGCGACAGCCCCGAACAAAAAAATGCCCGTTGCTTTGCCCAAGATAAGGGAGCACAGGACAATCCAGGTGACAGATCCGACAGCGGTCAGTTCCACTCCGGCGTTGGCCAGTCCGAACATGAACAGGCCGATATCGACTACCACACGCCAGTCATGCTCGAACCGGGCCAGGGTTGTCAGGTCGCCGGGATCGTCTTCGAAGAGATGCTTTTTTTCCCTTGCTGCATGGGGAAGAAGTGGAATGATGAAGACCAGTGCCAGTGCGGGATGCAGGTGGGCGGTGAAGAGCCCGCTCCAGCTCAGCCCGCCGCCGATGATGACATAGGGCCAGTAGCTCTTGATATTGATCCAGCGGAGGATAAGCGCCAGCAGCACACCGCAGACGGTCAGGAGCAACCAGTGGGGGGCGGTCGGGAAATGCGGATCGGGATAAAAAACGGCGATGATGGCCAGGCCGATGGCATCATCGGCAACGGCAAGCAGCAGGAGAAAAGAAACGACCGGGTGGTTCTTGCCGAAAACGAGGCGGGCGGCCAGCCATGCGAAAGCGATATCAGTCGCCGTGGGAATCCCCCAGCCATGGCGCAGCTCCGGAGAGCCGATAAAGTAGTTGATGATGAAATAGACGGCAATGGGGCCAATGACGCCGCCAAGTGTTGCAAAGAGCGGATTGAGCGCCTTTTTCAGCGGGTTGAGATCTCCCCCCGGATGAAAGCTCTGAGTTATCTCCACTGCCGCAATGGCAAAGAACATCACCATGAAGAGGTCATTGGTTAGGAAATGGACGCTGAGACCTGCTATCGACGGCCCATGGATGAAGGAGTGGTAACCTTCCGGGTCGAGGTTGCTCCAGAACAGTGCTGCGACAACTCCGGCCAGAAGCGGTACCGAGAATTCACGCAGCATGTTGAGACGTTTCTTCACTGGGGTTTCCTTTTGGCAGGCAATGGAAAAGCAGAAGATCAGGGAAGCGTTTCTTCCCCGTTGTCCACACGATGATAGTCATCCTGGAGGCGGATGATGTCGTCTTCGCCCAGATACTCGCCGCTCTGGACTTCGATGATGGTCAGGGGGATGATGCCGGGATTCTCAAGCCGATGGGTGGCCCCCATGGGAATGAAAGTGGACTCATTGATGTTGATGAGCTGCTCCCTGCCGTTGCAGGTGATCTTCGCCGTTCCAGAGACGACGATCCAGTGCTCACTGCGATGGTGATGCATCTGCAGGGAGAGACGCTGACCGGGTTTCACCTCGATCCGTTTGATCTTGTAGCTCTTGTTTTCCTCAAGAACGGTGTAGGTTCCCCATGGACGTTCGCCTCGCTCCATTACAGCCTCCTCAGTTTTAGATAGTTTTTCAGTGCTTCGCGCCACGGCTGGAGTTGAAAGCCGGTGTCGCGGACCAGCTTACCGCAATCAAGGGTCGAATAGAGCGGCCGGGGGGCCGGCCGCCCCAGATCCTTCGTCGCCAAGGGGTTGACTCGCATGTCGATCCCCGATTCGGCGAAGATAGCACGGGCAAACTCGTTCCATGAGCAGAATCCGGTATTGGCAGCATGGTAGATGCCGCGGCAATCCTTTTCCACAAGCGCCCTGATGGCCAGGGCCAGATCAACGGTCCAGGTGGGGGAACCAATCTGATCGTCCACCACCGCCAGTTCCTTTTTCTCCGTGGCCAGCCGCAGCATGGTTTCGACAAAGTTCTTGCCATTTACGCCATAAAGCCATTGAGTCCTGACGATCAGGTAATCGGGATTGAAGCGGGCATTCATCTCCCCCGCCAGCTTAGATTCGCCATAGACACTCAAGGGTCCGGTCGGCTCATCCTCCAGATATGGGCTACCTTTACGTCCGTCAAAGACATAGTCGGTACTCACCTGCACCAGTTTCGCGCCAATTTCGCTGGTGGCCATGGCCAGGTGGGCAACCCCTTCGCCGTTGGCCTGCATGGCCAGATCAGGGTTCGTTTCGCAGCCGTCCACATCCGTATAGGCAGCGGCATTGATGACTATCCTCGGCCTGATGCTAAAAAGCACCTTCTGCACCGATTCCAGTGAAGTAATGTCAACATCCTCCAGATCCACGCCCCTGGCGGCGGAACCGAGCAAGGTCATCAGGTCCTGGCCGAGCATCCCCTTTGCACCGACAACGAGAATCATCAGCGCCCCCCGTACATCTTTTCGTAGTAGTCGCGGTAAGCGCCGGAGGTGACCTTCCCGACCCAGTCCTGATTGGCCAGATACCAGTCGATTGTCTCGGCAATGCCCCGCTCGAAGGTATAGGAGGGGGACCACCCCAGTTCCCGGCGCATCTTCGAGGCGTCGATGGCATATCTGCGGTCATGGCCGGGACGATCCTTGACAAAGGTGATCAGCTGTCGATTTTCCTCCGCCATACGCCCGAGCCTGCTGTCAAGCAGGTCGCAGACAAGATTGACAATGTCGATGTTCTTCCATTCGTTGTTGCCGCCGATATTATAGACCTGTCCGAGTCGGCCGGTTTTCAGCACCGTCTCGATGGCTATGGAATGATCCTTCACATGTAGCCAGTCACGTACGTTGAGCCCGTCCCCGTACACCGGGAGCGGCTTTCTGTTCATGATGTTGTGGATCATGAGCGGAATCAGCTTCTCGGGGAAATGGTAAGGCCCGTAGTTGTTGGAACAGCGCGTGTTGAGGGTGGGAAAACCGTAGGTCTCGTGGTAAGCGCGAACCAGGAGGTCGGCGCCGGTCTTGCTGGCCGAATATGGTGAGTTGGGGGCGAGGGGCGTTTCTTCGGTGAAAAAGCCGGTCTCACCCAGGGAGCCGTAGACTTCGTCGGTGGAAACCTGGAGATAACGGAATTCCGGTACAACCTTTGCCTGCCAGTGTTTGCGGCTCTCTTCCAGGAGCACCTGCGTCCCGAGGACATTGGTGCGGACGAAGATTTCGGGGCCGGTAATGGAACGATCCACGTGGGATTCGGCAGCGAAATGAACTATGGCATCGACCTTTTCCTCGGCAAGCAATCCTGCCACCAGGGAGGCATCGCAGATATCACCCTTGACAAAGCGGTAAGAGCTGTTGTTTTCCACCCCTTTCAGGTTTTCCAGGTTCCCCGCATAGGTGAGCAGGTCAAGGTTTATGACCCGGCAGCCGGGGTTGCCCGCCATGAAACTGTTGATGAAGTTGGAGCCGATGAACCCGGCGCCCCCGGTAACGAGAACGGCACGGGGTAAGAATTTATCCGCCATCATTCCTCCTCAATAAGCTCGGATATATTTAAAATAAAGCCATACTAGAACGTCTTCAGTGGCCCGAGCGCCCCCACCCCGGCCAGGGTGAAGGTCACCATGAATTCCCGGTTGTCGGGCCGGTCGCGGTAGGACAAGGTTACCCCCCAGCATTGGTGCTTGTACTCCAGGGCGTAAATAGACTCGAGAAAGTCCCCCTTGTCGAAGGAATAGCGGGTAGTGTAATTGAAAACAAAGGGTTTTACAAGACCCACGCCGATCCTGCCTTCCAGGTACTCAAGGGAATCACGGGAAAAGCGATAGCCGACCCCGAACCGGTTGCCGTTATCACCTTCGTATCCGCCGGCGAGTATCGTCGAGGAAAAGCTGCCCCGGTAGGTGTTGAAGCGGCTGTCCAGGTCAAGGGATATCCGATCCAGGGGAGACAGCCGCCCTTCCACCCGAAGATCGGTCAAGGGGCGCCCTTCGTCCACGAAGGCCAGGAGATCGCGACGCGAGCCGGATATCTGGTATCCCTGACTGAGCCGCAGGAACATAAGCTCCCGATACAGGGGAGTTCCGTCTGCCTGGACAATTTTTCCCGTGATGTAGTTGGCCAGGGACAGTCCGACCACGTTCTGCCCCACCACCCGGTCATCGTAATCGAAGAAAGGGAGCTTATCCTGGTTCCGCTGCTGAACGAAAGAGTAGGCAACCTCCGGAACCAGCAGATGGCGCACCTTGGGCATTGCATTGAGGCCGGTGTCGAATACCCGGGCAAGGCGGGTCGAGACGGCAAACTCGGCATCGGCAATACCTTTACCATGGACGGCGCTTTCTTCTCCCCCGCCGTAAGCATTGTACAGGCGCTGGCTGAACCCGGCAGAAGCCGACATATCAAGAGAACCGGCCTGAAAATAGGAGGTCAGGGTGGGATGCAGGGTGACTCGCTGTCCCTCGGTCCCCTCTTCGCGATAAAAATTGACGGCATCTGCATAAAGGGAGAAGAAAACAGGACTGCCGCCGATCTTGCGCCGGACGGTGGTAAAGGAGACAGTCGGCAGCTTCTGCAGCGTGCCCTTGTTGCTGGCAGCATCCATATTCTCCACGTAATCCAGCTCAGCCGTCAGCACATGGTCCTGCCAATGCTTTGTCAGCGCAGCTCTCGAATCCAGGTACTGCCGGTTGTATTCTCCGGCATCACTGGCAAAATCCCGGTAAAAATCACGGTCGCTGACCAGATTGATGTCGGACCTGAAGGTAAGAGTGTCGGGGGCGGTATCCACATGCCGCTCAATGAGCTCCCCCCTGAACCGTGATTGGGAGGTGTCGTAAATGCCGTAACCGGAAACGGCCCCTTCCCTCCCCCCTTCAGCCAGATAGCGGTAATCGACCCCCACCCCTACTCCCCGTCTGGTCTGGATGTCCAGATTAATGGTCGCATCCTGGCTCGGAGTCATTGCCCAGTAAAATGGGAGATCGAGGTAGAAACCTTTTTTGGTCGAATTGCCCAGGCGTGGAATGAGCAGGCCCGACTGCCGTTCGGTCTTGGCTGGAAAGACGATGTAGGGGAGATAGAGGAGCGGGATGTTCTTCACGTAGAAAAGCACGTTGCTGCCGGTAGCATATTCCTCCAGGGTAAGATCCAGGCTGCGGGCGGTGAAGTGCCAGCTGGGAGAATCGCCGTCACAGGTGGTGAAGGAACCGCGCTCCATGCGGTAGTCGGCGGTTCCCGTCTTGCTCATGAGGCTGCTGCGGATGTGGAAGTTCGGCTTCTTGAGAAAAAGGTAGCCGTTTGTCACCTCTCCCTGCTGGGTCACCGTATTCAGCCTGACCCGGTCGCCATGGAGCACATCGTCCCCTTTTTCCAGAAGGACATGGCCCTGCGCAACGGCTTCCCCCTCGTCCTCACGGAAAAGTGCCCGGTCCGACAGCAGCGTAACGCCGTCGTACCTGATGCGCACATTGCCCTCGGCTTCAAAGGACGAACTCCGTTCCCCATAGGAGAGGCTGTCAGCCGAAATATGCACCGTGCCCGAAGGTGAAACCTCGGCGGCAACGGCGGAACCAACAAAGGCAGCGAAAAGCGCGATGGTACACAAAAACGCAGAAAGCTTCATAGGGACTCTGACCGGTGAATGGGCTGGCACTTGGCTCTCGTTACTGATCTAGCCACGAAAGGGCTCGAATGGTCGGGAAAGGATGATGGAACGTGCTTCGCCCACGGTAAAAAGGGAGCCACAGACAAGGATCAGGTCCTCAGCACCCGCCATGCTGCAGGCAGTCGTCAGCCCCGCCTCGACGCTCCCCCCATCGCGGGCTGCGACACCCTGTCCGGCGCAGAATTCGGCAAGCTCACTGGAAGGAAGGGCGCGCGGCAACCGGGGAGCCACGGCAATGACCTCATGGGTAAGAGGCAGAATCGGGCCGAGAATGCCGCCCAGGTCTTTGTCTCCCATGACGCCACAGACAAGCAGCAGGCGTCTGTGAGGGATTTCCACAAGCGCCTCTGCTAACGCCCTGCCACCAGCCGGATTATGGGCGCCGTCAAGGAGGATGCGGGGGGATGAGCTAATCAGCTCCATTCGGCCCGGCCACTGAGCCTTTTCCATACCGGCAGTCATGGCCGCCGTCGGCATGGGGAAGTCTCCCTTGCCAAGGACCTCCACTGCGGCCAGCGCCGTCGCCGCATTGAATCGCTGATAGCTGCCCCGAAGCCCAATGGTCACCCCATCCAGCGAAACGGACATTCCCCGGTAGAAAAGCTTGTTCTCTCGCCATTCCCCGTGGAAATCTTCTCCGCAACAATAAAGAGGGCTGTTCAGTTCATGGCAGCGCATCCTGATTTCGGCCGCAGCGGCGGGTTCCTGGCAGGAAATCACCACCGGCCGCGAAGCCTTGACGATACCCGCCTTTTCCCTGGCAATAGCGGCAACGGACGAGCCTAGATATTCGCTGTGATCGAGGGATATGGAGGTGATGACCGAAAGAATGCCCTCCAGGGCATTGGTGGCATCGAAGGTTCCCCCCATACCGGCTTCCATGACGGCCAAATCCACCTGCTGCTCGGCGAAATGGAGGCAGGCCATGGTGGTGACCATTTCGAAGAAGGTTGTCTCCGCCGGTGCCGCCGCCATCACTTTCCGCCCCAAACGGACCACATCCTCCTCGGCAATCTCCCTGCCGTCGACACGGATCCGCTCGGTGAAGCCGATCAGGTGCGGGGAGGTAAAAAGACCGATATGATAGCCCCCCTCCCTGAGGATCGAAGCCATCATGCATGAGGTGGAGCCCTTGCCGTTGGTGCCGGCCACGTGTACGGACTTGAAGGCTGACTGGGGGTTGCCCAGGGACTGCAGCAGGGAGGAAACCCTTTCCAGTCCCGGCCTCATGCCGAAACGGCCAAGGCCGTATATGTGGTCAAGCATCTCCCGGTAAGTCATTGCAGGGCGGAATTATAGGGAAAGCAGGGTGAAAAGTCCACAGATTTAGGGTTTTTATGGAGAGGTGAAACAACGAAAAGCCCCTGTCCTTCACATCTCGGGAAGGCAGGGGCTTTCGCCTCTGAAAGGCCGCTTGCAGCATTTACTGGCGATACAACATCTTCAGTATCTGGGAAAGCTTCTGGCGCATATCCTTGCGCTCGACGATTATGTCGACCATGCCGTGGTCGAGGAGGTACTCGGCCCGCTGGAAACCGGCGGGGAGCTTCTGTCGGATGGTCTGTTCAATGACCCGTGGCCCGGCAAAACCGATCAGTGCCTTGGGTTCGGACATGTTGATATCCCCCAGCATGGCGAAACTAGCGGTAACGCCGCCGGTGGTGGGATCGGTGAGGATGGATATGAAGGGAAGGCCTTTTTCCTTCAGCTTGGCCAGCGCCGCGGAGGTCTTTGCCATCTGCATCAGGGAAAGGATGCTTTCCTGCATCCGTGCCCCCCCCGATGCCGAGATGATGATCACCGGCGTGTGTTTCTCGATGCCCCGCTCCACAGCCCGGGTTATCTTCTCGCCGACAACGCTCCCCATACTCCCCCCCATGAAGGAGAAATCGAAAACGGCAACCTGCAGCGGCGTCCCGTCAATCTTTCCCTCGCCGCAGATGATGGCGTCCTTGGAACCCCCTTTGGCAACGGCTGCGTTAATCCGCTCCTGGTAGCTCTTCGAATCCTTGAAGTTGAGACAATCGACCGATACCATGCCGGCATCGTGTTCGGCAAAGCTGCCTTCGTCCAGCAGGATGGCCAGTCGCTTCCGTGCCGATATGCGAAAATGGAAATTGCATTTGGGACAGACATTGAGGTTGTTCTCGATGTCTTTGGAGATGATGACTTCGCCGCAGCTCTGGCATTTGGTCCAGAGACCTTCCGGAACCCGGACCCTCTTTTTTTCGGTGGTCGCCTGGACCCCGTTGCGTTTACTGAAAAAGCCCATTTTTGCCCTCGTTTATGGTAGCAGCTGCCGGTATGTTTTAATAAGAGTGAAATGTCTAATACCAGAAAGGAACTGCCACGTCAATTGTAAAGGAGACGAAGAAACCAAAGGAGTGAGACGGTCAGGTGCCGGCTCAGGCCGACATGCCTGCCTTAAGGGCAGAAACCATGGAAGACAGCCGGGCATGGAGCTCTTTGCCGTTGAATTCCTCGAACTGTTTCACCAGTGCGCTGCCGACAACGACACCGTCGGCAACAGAAGCAATGGCGCCTGCCTGGGCCGGATCGGAGATGCCGAAGCCAACGACGACGGGCAAGGGTACCCGTCCCCTGATCTTCTGCACTTCGGAAAAGACAGTGTCGGCTACGCTGGACCTGGCACCGGTAACACCGGTAACCGAGACATAGTAGATGAAACCGCTGCCAAGGCGGGCCACCTTCGATATCCGCTCCTCGTCTGAAGTGGGGGTGAGAAGAAAGATGACGGCCAGACCGCTCCTGTCGGCAACGGCCTTGAATTCGGACGCCTCTTCAGGGGGCAGATCGACCAGCAGAACCCCATCCACACCGGCAGCAACGGCATCGGCAATGAATCGCTCGACCCCATACATGAAGATGGGATTGTAATAGCCCATGAGAATGATGGGAATATCGGTTTTTCTGCGCACTGATTTTACTGTGACTAAAATTTTTGGCAGGGTGGTGCCGGCTGCCAGGGCCCGTTCAGAAGACAGCTGAATTGTGGGACCATCGGCCATGGGATCGGAAAAGGGGACACCCAGCTCGATGAGATCGGCACCCGACTTTTCCAGATCGAGAATCAGCGATTCGGTGGTTTCAAGGTCGGGGTCACCCGCGGTGATAAAGGTGACCAGCGCTTTCTTTCCTTTTCCTGCCAGGGCGGCGAAGGTATTGTCGATTCTGCCCATAGTACACTCTCCGGATTACGCGGTTTCTTCCAGTTCCACTATTTCCTCGGCATTCACCTTGAACAGGGACATCTCTTCGCGCAGAACTTCAATCTGGCGGAAGAGACCGGATACAGCCTCATTCATGGCACTGGTTGCCTGCAGGTTGATGTGGGTTGACTGCTGAATATCTTCAACGGCAACGACAATCTGCTCGCTGCCGCGGTTCTGCTCGTCGCAGGCCCGTTTTATCTGTTGGATCATTTCGGTGATGTTTTCCGTGGATTTGGCTATGAAGCCCCCCACTTTGCTCTGCTCACGCGTAGACGAGCGAACCTGCGCCGTAAGGGTCTTCATCTTCTCGACCGCCGTCATGATCAGTTCGCTCCCCTGCCCCTGCTCCCGAGTGGCCTTGGCAATCTGCTCCACCATCTCCGACACCTGCTCCATGGCTTCGCGAATCATCTGGCTTCCCTTTGCCTGTTCCACCGTGGCTCGCGCTATCTCATCCACCTGTTCGGTTGCCTTCTGGACACCACCGACGATCTTTTCCAGCGCTTCGCCCGATTTCTGTGAAAGGAGCTCGCCGTCGGCAATACTCTTTTCCGCCTGCTCCATAGCCTGCACTGCCCGGCGGGTCTCATCCTGGACCGCCTTGATGACCTGGGCAATCTCCCTGGTGGAGCTGCTGGTGCGCTCAGCCAGTTCCTTTATCTCGTCGGCGACAACGGCAAATCCCTTGCCGTGCTCTCCGGCCTGTGCCGCAATAATGGCCGCATTCAATGCCAAGAGATTGGTCTGCTCCGCAACCTCGTCGATAACCGAAAGGATGGCGCCAATGTCGTTCGCCCGCCCGGAAAGGGTGTCGATCACCTCATAGGTAATGCGGGAGGAACGCTTGATCTCATGGATACCCTCGATGGTTGCCCCAACCGCTTCCTTGCCGGTTTCGGCATCCTTACGGACTTCATCGGAAATGGCCGCCGTCTCCATGGCATTCCGCTCGACCTGTTTGATGGTGCTGTCCATCTCCATTACAGAAGAAGCGGTTGTCGTCGCCACATCCAGAAGGGTCACCACCCCGTTGCCGATCTGCTTGACGGATGCGGCCATCTGGGTGATGGAGGAACTGACGTCTTCCACGGAATGGGAAAGGGTTTCCACATTCTGTGCAACCTCCTCGACACTGGCAGCCATTTCCAGGATTGAGGAAGAGCTTTCCGACGCCGAAAGTGAAAGGCTGTCAACCCCCTTGGAAACACCCTTTACGGAGGTATTGATCTGGGAAATCGCCGCGGAAGTGTTGTTGACGCTGTCTGCCTGTATTCTGGCGGAATCGACGACCTTGTGGGAAGATTCGCTGATGGTCCCGGAGATGGAGGTAAGCTCGGCAGCGGACCGATTGACTTTTCCGACGACAATGGAAAGTTTTGCCGCCATCACATTGAAGTCGGCACCCAGCTTTCCAAGCTCGTCGCCGGAATCGACGGTGATCCTGGTAGTCAGATTGCCGTCTGCCCCCTCGTCGAGAGCCTTTGCCATGGCATGTATGCGGGTAACGATGTTCCTCGTGGTCTTGACGCCAAGGAGGATACCGAGAATGACGGCGGCGACGATGACAACCACGAAGGCAATCACTGCGGTTGCCTGTATTTCATGGATCTGCTTGTCCGCCTTGGTCATCTGGCTTCCGACTTCGAGAAGAAGATCATCGGTGTCGGCCTTGGCCTTTTCTATGGCATCATTGATATCTTCCTGGGCAAGCTTGTTGAGCTTGTTGTCTGCCAGGGCAGCCATGGCCGTCTGATCCACCACGCCCGGTCTGACGCCCTTCAGCAGCGCCTCCTTGTGGGCCAGCAGTTCGTCAGCCAGCTTCTCGACCTCTTCCCAGCTGGCAAGAGCTGCCTTGGTCCGCTGTTCAACGACGCTGCCGGGCTTGGCAGCCTTGATGCCCAGCTTTTTATTCCCTTTGAGCATGGTCTCGCACTGACTGCGGAACAGGTCCCGCTTCATGCGATAGTCTTCGGCGTACTCCTCGAATTTCTCCGTTTCGGCGCGAACCATGGCTGCCTGCATAAGGCTCACATGGCAGTATTTCTGCGTCACCCCCATCAGCAGGACCAATTTCTGCTGGCTGGCCAGGTTCTGCATGATGTTCTGGATCTGATCCCCCATCCTTTTCATGCTCCAGGTGCCGAAGGCGCCGGTCAAGGCAACGATCAGGGCCATGATCAGGAAAGAGCCCACCAAGCGATAGCTGAGTTTCATATTTTTCACGTGGAAACCCTCAGATTTCGAAGACTTTGCATCGTACAGGAATGTTTTTATTTTCAGCGTTCGGCTTCGTTGAGCAGGTAGTTCATCAAATCAACGGTTGCCTTGACCTCGGCCTTGTTCATGTTCGAGTCCGGTTTGCGCAGCATCTTGATGCCATATGCCTTGGTGGCATTCCGGTCGAAGATCTGGCCGGAAATAGGCGCAACCCCTGTCTGAATGGCGACAATGGTCCTTTCCAGCGTATGGCACTTCACACACTTCACCCGCATGATCTCATAGTTGGCTTTCATTGCCGACGGAAATCTGGCGGGGTCAAGCCGCATGCTGTCTCCTTTGCCGATTACCTTCAGGCCGGCATGGGCAGCGGTTGTGGAAAGACAGAACAGAACCAGAAGTGAAAGGATCTTTTTCATTGTGCTAATTCCTCCGCATTACTTCGTATTGGTCGTTTTCAGAAGGCGTATGTGACACCGGCAAGTGCTATCCTCGATATGGCCACTGGAGCGTCTTCGTACCGGTATTCGAGGGTCAGCTTGACGTTCTGCAGGGGGGTGTAGGCGACGACAGGCACGTAACGGCGAGTTATGCCCACTCCGTCGTCCTGATATTCGTAACGAAAGAGAAGAGCGGCATTGACCGGGGAGCCCAGGTAGTATTCCGCTTCGGAGCCGATAACGACGGAATCGCGCTCCACGGGGGTAAAGCTGCTGTAATCGGGATTTTCGTCCCAGCCGTGAACGCCACTCACCTTGATCCGCAGCCGTTTATACTGTAGGTCCATGTCCCCCCCGGCACGATAGAAGCGGTTCTGCGCGCCGATGCCCGTATCATCGAAGGTGTTGCGCCCCGCATAACCGAAACCGCCGAACGTCACCGTCAGGTAGTCGAAGATGCTCTCGTTTTCCAGGTCCATCTCAGGCTCCTCACCATGGAAGTCCGTCCCCCCCAGCTTAACCGAAATATGGCCGTACCCTTCTTTGCGATCCTGGCCATCCCGATCGACGATGCCGCCGGCGACGAAGACCCGCTTCCAGAGTATGGCATTGGCCTCAAGAGCGTCCTGACTGGATGTCTGGGTAAAGCGGCTGGGGAATACCCCGGCGACGCTGAAGGACAGGGGCGCCAATGTGGAAGCGGTGGTAATCTTGTTGTTGGACTTCCACAGGTTCAGCCGCGGCTCGAAGCGACCGAACTTGATGTTGAACGGGGTGTCCAGCAGATTTCGCCACTGGATGAACAGCTCATGGAGATCCCTGTCTCTGCCGACACTGTCCTGGGCGTGACTGCTGAGGATAAATGAGGCGTAAAAGCCGGCCTTATCCCTGAACGCGCCGCCGCCGTTGAGGACAAAGGTCCGGGTGGCGAAATCGAACTTGTGATTGTCGGCGGCATCGTTGTTATAGACAATGTTCTGGGTAGCCCTGAAGGAAACGGGAAGAAGCTCGGGAATACCGGCAAGCCAAAGCCCCTCGTTGCCCTGCACCTTCTGTTCAGGAGCTGTTTTCCCGTCCACCTGGCCAGTAGCGGCCTGGGATTTCAGCTGCGCCAGCAGTTCGGGGTCCCCCTCTCCGGAGACCGCGGCGCCGGCGGCAGGCGCAGGTGCTTTAGTCTCGGATTTCTTAACCAGCGGCACATAGCTGTTTCTCTGGAAGGCTTCTCCGTACTCGTTAAGTTCCGGGTATATGGTATGACAGGTGGAACATTCAGTTTTATGCTGACGGCTGAAAGCAGGTATGGCATGGGCACTGTCGACATTCACCAGTACGCATGCTGCTGCAGTCAACAAGAGCAGGGCAATCGCGGCACGGCTTTGCATGTAACATCCTCCTGTCAAATTAAAAACATCAAATTAAACCCATAAAGCTTTTAAACATGCGTCATTTAAACAAAAAATGACGCAACCCACTATTACAATATTGCATCATGTAAGTCAACTGCCGTCCGTGTCCTCTAAGAAATTTATTTACTAAAACAGTTATCTACCTTATATTTTCCCCTGCTTGACAATTAACAGTAACTATAGTGTCGCTTTTTGATTAAAGGAGGCAAATGAATGAGAGTCTTTTATCCTTTAACGCTGCTTTTATTCTCACTGCTGTTTTTCTTGACAGCTTGCGGCAGCGACAATACTGCCAGTCTGACCCAATCGACCTTTGCAGCCTCCGAAAAATGCATCACATGCCACAACGTCTCCCGTGCCGTTTCAAAGGTGACTGGCGCCAAAATCACCGATGAGTGGGCAAGGTCGGCACACGGGGCATTGCATGGGGCAAGCTGCATTGACTGTCACGGCAGCGGCAACGGTCATCCCAGCAACTGCGGGGGGTGCCACGGCGGCTCGACGACCGCGGGTCTCGAATTTCACAATCCAGAGAAAGCCGCCATGTGCTACAAATGCCATGGGCTCTCGCATCCGGAAGACGTTATGCTGATCAACGCACCGCAACATTTTGGCAACATGACCGCAAGCATCAGCAACGTCCGTGGCCGTGCCTCCTACGTCAGCTCCAATTACGTCGGCAACTGCCGTAAATGCCACAATCCCCATGATCCCTCCACTGCCATGAGAAATGGACGGCAATGGGCAAGGAGCGGCCACGGCGACACTGTCGGATCGCCGCGCACTGCATATGATTTCAAGACCAATGGAACTTATCAGCCGGTGAATACAACATTTGATAGGAACTGCGTCCGCTGCCACACCACCACCGGCTATATCAACTTTGTCAGTTCCGGTTTCGCGGTTCAGCAACCGTTTGCCGGCCCCGGTTATCAGGTGGTCCAATACCCCGCAGCTTCAAGCGATAAAACAAAAGAGGTAACCGCCTGCAATGCCTGCCACGACGATGGCAAAGGCAACGCCTATGGCTTTAAACTCAGATCGGTGCCCCAGGTTCATATCTATTACAACTACTCAGGAGCAAGTACCGCCACTAACCCTGGATCAAGAGCTGTTTCCCTTGCCACGGGTCTTCCGGTCAAATTCAATAACAATGTTGTTACTTACCCCAATGCAGGCCCTTCCAACATGTGCATCAGCTGTCACACGGGCAGAGGCTACGGCAACATGATCAAGATTGCAGCTGGAGCACCTTACTTTCTCAACTTCAGCACCGGCACCAGCATCGGCGGCTCACATGCATTCCCCGGTGCCGCCACTTTATTTCAGATAATCGGTTATGAATATGCAGGTCGCGATTATCCGTCAGCTGCGCCCCTCCACAGCCAGGTGGGAATATCGAACACCAATGCTACCGGCAACCTTGGCCCTTGTATTACCTGCCACATGAACAGTACCGAATCCCATTCTTTCAGGCCTGTGGCATTTTCTACCGAGCCCACTGAGACCGACCCCTCAGTGGGTGTAATCGGGAGCATCAGCAGTCAGACCTGTGTCAAGTGCCACACCGGTACCAATGCCTGGACTGCAAGCACGCTCCAGGAAAAGCGTACAGGTTTCCAGGCAGCAATCACCGTACTTTACGCCACGTTCTACAAAAAGGGGGTTGTTGTTTCCAGAACTGCAACAAGCTGGGGGATACCGACAAACTACAACTGGAACAGACTCTACGGCAGCACAAGCGGTCCGGATACGATGGGGGCCTATACCAACTACAACGTCCTGAAAAGCGACTGGGGTGCCTACGCTCACAATGATCGCTACGTCAAGCGCCTCATTTACGACTCCATCGACTGGCTCAATGATGGGGTGCTGAACAACGATGTGGAAGCGGCCATCAACAGCCTCACCGTCGGCAAGAGCCCGTGGAACAGCAGCGTTAATTACTCCGGCGCATCGCTCCTCACGGTACAGCAGAATGCAATCCGATACCTTCTTGGAGGCCCTGGCGGCAGTAGGCCATAGAACTAATTTACAAGCTGAAAAAGCCCGTCTTTCAGGCGGGCTTTTTCTTTTCCGGTTCGATTCCAACTGATCAGGATTGAGCTTTTTTCATCTCCAACTCTTCCCACCGTGCATACTTGCCCGCAAGTTCCTGCTCCAGCTTCGAATAGTCAGCTGAAAGCCCTGAAATTCCCTCTGCTGATTTTGCGTATTCAAGAGGATTCGCCAGTTTTGCCTCAAGAGCGGCCTTATGCTGCTCAAGCTCTTCGATCAACGGCTCCAGCTTCTCCAGTTCGAGCCGCTCCCCAAATGTGAGCCCTTTCTTCTGTTTTACCTGCTCACGGGGAGTAGCCTTGGCCGGCCTGCGCTCATTCCCCTGGGCAGCGCTTTTTTCTTCCAGCCGCGCCTGCTCCTGCATGTCGCGATAATGGCTGTAGTTCCCCTCGTAAAAGACCGCCTTGCCGTTGCCCTCAAAGGCGAGGATGCCGGTGGCGACCTTGTCGAGGAAAAAACGGTCGTGGGTGACCATCAGCACGCAGCCGGGGAAATTGGCCAAGGATTCATCGAGCAGTTGCAGAGTTGGGATATCCAGGTCGTTGGTCGGTTCGTCCAGGATGAGCAGGTTCGCATCCTGCAGCATCAGCCTGGCAAAGATAAGGCGGCTTTTCTCTCCTCCGGAGAGGGTGGCTATTTTACGCCTGCGGTCGGAAGGGGAAAAGAGAAAGTCTTCCAGGTAGCCGATCTTGTGCCGCTTTGTCCCGCCGAGCTGCACATAGTCCCCTTCGCCGAGAAAATCATAAATGGTCTGTTCCGGATCGAGCACCTCCCGTGTCTGGTCGAAATAGGCGATGCGCGTCTTTTTGCCGACAACGACGGAGCCACGGTCGGGATGCTCCTCACCCATGATCATCTTCAGGAGTGTGCTTTTCCCACAGCCGTTGGGGCCGATGATGCCGATCCGGTCTCCCCGTTTCATGAGGAAGGTCAGCTCCGTCAGGAGGGTTCGCGAACCGAAAGATTTGCCCAGGTCATGGAATTCCAGGACCGTTCCGCCGAGGGTCGCGTCGGTGGTGAAGGCAATCCTGCTGTCCTTCACCTGTTGCACCACATTCTTTTCCTGCAGGGCCTCATACCGGTCGATACGCGCCTTCTGCTTGGTGGTTCTGGCCTTGGCTCCCCGCCTGATCCAGGCGGTTTCCACGCGCAGCAGGTTCAAAAGACGTGACCGGGACTGCTCTTCCCGGAGAAGCTGCTCCTCCTTCTGCTCAAGATAACTGGTATAGCCGCCGCTGTATGAGGAGATGGCGCCAGCATCCAGCTCCAGCATCCGGGTGGCCACCTGGTCAAGGAAATACCGGTCGTGGGTTATGAGTACCACTGCGCCGGGATAGTTCTTCAGGTAGTCCTGCAGCCATTGCGTGGTATCGGCATCCAGATGGTTGGTGGGCTCGTCGAGCATGAGCAGATCCGGGCCCTCCAGGAGCAGTTTTGCAAGGGCCACCCGTCGCTTGGTGCCGCCGGACAGCTCCGCAATCCGTTGGCCCGGCTCGGGAAGCTGCAGATGGGTCATCATTTCTCCGACGCGATAATCGGTGTTCCACCCGCCGTGATGCTCGATCCATCCCGACAGCTCCCCCTGCCTCTTCAGCAGGCGTTCCATGTCTGCAGGGCCAGCTGCCATCCGGGCAGACAGCTCGGTGTACTCCGCCATGGCCTGACGGATTTCCCTCAGGCCGCGCTCTATCTCTTCTGCAACGGTCAGCTCGGGATCCAGCAACGGTTCCTGGGAAAGGTAGCCCGTGGTGGCGCCCCGCTTCATGGCGATGGTGCCCCCTTCACGGTCTTCCATCCCCCCGAGGATCATGAGCAGGGTCGATTTACCAGCACCGTTCCTGCCGATCAGACCGATCTTTTCATCTTCTCCAACGGCAAAAGTGACATTATCGATGATTTTTCGGGCACCGAAACTCTTTTCCAGGCCCACCACATCCAATACGTTCATCTTCTTATCTCTCAAAAAACGGTTCACACGTGAATTCTAGGTTACAAAAGGCAGTCGCGGCATCGTCCGTTCACTCTGTCGCCACAGCTGCGGACCTTGCGGTGCCGCCCATATCATAGCGCACGATGCTCGAAGTGGCGGATCACCTTCGCTCAACATACGGCGGGCGTCCGCTCGCCGCTGTAGCTCGTCGCTCACTCCCGATGCCACGACTGCCTTCCCGGAAATGTCTTAAGAACCTCAAAAAAAAGTTGGGCGGACCCTTTCGGACCCGCCCAGCTTAGCACATTCAGGTTGTCGGCGACACCGGATTTCTTTTCCGGCTATGAAGGCCGTTCAACCTTGTATTGTTTTGCGTTTGCTTCTTTGAGCCCCAGCTTGCCCAGCTCGTCGAGGATCTCCCTGCGGAACTGGCGGCGTCTTACCTCGTAGGCATTTGCAGCCGGCCCCACCCCGCAGTATAATTTTTTCGCCCTCACCAAGTCACCCTTGGCCATAGACACCTTGCTCAGCAGTTCCCTAACTGCGGCAGAGGCACATTTTTCATCGTCGGCCATGTCCTCCGGCTCATAGCCATGGCTCTTGGCCCTGCTAGGCATCAATTGCCAGACCCCCAGCGCCCCCTTATGTGAGACGGCCCTCGCCGAAAGGCGATGTTCCCCAGTTTCCGCCAGGGCGATCTCTGCGAGATCCATCGGCATGAATGAAGTCCCAAGTGTTTTCAAGTAGCAAAGTGCGGCCAGCCAGCGCGCCCGCTCCGGACTGGTCCGGCGGGCAAAAGCTGCGGCTATGGCGGGCACCTGGCGTCTTCTTTCTTCCAGGTTTATCCCCTTTTCCATGACCTTGCGAATCTCGCGATCGAGCTCCGTATCTCCACCAACAACAGGCGTTTGTGCCTGGTTTACGTGGGACTTGTCGCACGATACCCCCATGAGAAGCATTGCTGCCATAATCAAAATTGTTTTTTTCATAATAAAGAGTGTCGGTTTTATCAGGCTTTGCCGGCTGGTCCAATGCGACCCTCAGAAGTTCCAGTATCGTTTCCGGCCAAAATCTCCTTTCTTTGGATTTTAGGATTAAGCAACCCTAATTATGAGTGGATTATAATAGATCAGACTTTATTTGCAAGCGGCAATTTTTCATGCCCCATTTAAACGCCAAAAGGACCCGTTCTATGGGTCCTTTTTTCTCTCACCTGTCGTTATGGCAGGGTGCAACCTTATACAATAAAAAATGCTGTTTGCAAAGCAAAAACTGGCTTTATCTTTTAAAATCAGTCACTTACAAGAAACAAACTGCGGTTTACAATGAAACGCCCATAACTCCGGCAACGGTGTGGATATCCTTATCCCCCCTGCCCGAGAGACAGACGACGATGGTCTTTTCCGGTGGAAGCTTCGGCGCCAGTCTCATGACATGGGCAATGGCATGGGATGATTCCAGAGCCGGCAGAATTCCCTCCTCGCGGGTAAGCAGTTTGAACCCCTCCATGGCCTCATCGTCGGTTACCGATACGTATTCCGCACGCCCGGAATCCTTCAACCAGGCATGCTCGGGTCCTACGCCGGGGTAATCGAGCCCGGCGGAAATGGAATGGGCATGGGCTATCTGGCCGAACTCGTCCTGGAGCAGATAGGTCTTGTTGCCATGGAGGACACCGACCGTTCCCGCAGTGAGAGTGGCCGCATGCTTGCCGGTCTCTATGCCGTAGCCTGCCGCTTCGACACCGATCATCTTGACATCGGCATCGTCAATAAAGGGATAAAAGAGGCCGAGAGCATTGCTGCCGCCGCCGACCGCCGCCACCAGGTAGTCGGGCAGCTTCCCTTCCACTTTCAGGTGCTGCTTTTTCGCCTCTCGACCGATGATCGACTGGAAGTCCCGCACCATCTGGGGATAGGGATGGGGACCGGCAACGGTTCCGATTACGTAAAAAGTGCTCTTCACATGGGTCACCCAGTTTCGCATTGCCTCGTTCATGGCGTCCTTGAGGGTGGCGGTTCCAGCCGTAACCGGCGTCACCTTTGCGCCTAGAAGCTTCATGCGGAAGACATTCAGGGATTGCCGCCGGATATCCTCTTCCCCCATGAAGACCTCGCATTCCATGTCGAAGAGGGCGGCGATGGTTGCCGTGGCAACGCCGTGCTGCCCGGCTCCGGTTTCGGCAATGACACGCTTCTTCCCCATGCGTCTGGCCAAAAGCCCCTGGCCGATGGTGTTGTTGACCTTATGGGCGCCCGTGTGATTCAGGTCTTCACGCTTCAGATAGATTTTCGCCCCTCCCAGCTTCCTGGTGAGCTTTTCCGCAAAATAGAGCGGATTGGGCCTCCCCACGTACTGGCGCAGGTAATAGTCGAATTCTTCCTTGAACTTTCGGTCCTTTTTATAATAATTATAAGCCTGCTCCAGTTCGAGCAGGGCCGGCATCAGGGTTTCCGACACGTATCTGCCGCCGAACGGGCCAAAATGACCTTTGTTGTCAGGTAATCTCACACGAACCTCCTGCTACTGGGAATAAGGGCTGCATCATAGCCCCAGAATCGAAAATTTGCAAGAACGGCAACGGGAGTCAGAAAATGGCCGAGAACACAGGATTTCACATCGTGCTGGTGGAACCGGAAATTCCCCCGAACACCGGCAACATTGCCCGCCTCTGCGGAGCAACCGGGACCACACTCCATCTGGTGGGGAAACTGGGCTTTGCCACCGATGATAAAACGCTCAAGAGAGCAGGGCTGGATTACTGGAGTGAAGTGGATATCCGCTACTGGCCCGACCTGGAGACTTTGCAAGCAGCTTACCCCGAGGGGCGGTTCATCTATACCAGCAAGAAGGTGGCGAAGAGCTACGTGAACCTGGCATTTACACCGGGCGATTTCATCGTTTTCGGCAAGGAAACCATGGGACTACCGGAAGAGCTCATCGCCGCAAACCCGGAAACCTCCGTGCGCATTCCCATCTTCGGCAAGGTCCGCAGCCTGAATCTCTCCACCTCCGCAGGCATCGTCCTCTACGAGGCCCTCCGCCAAACCGGCATGTTAGCGGATAAATAAGGAACACGCATGCTGCCCAAAGCCATACTGTTCATGAACCTGGCCCTGATCTTTTACACTTACGCCGTTTTCAGCGGCAGAAAGCAGGGGCTGCACCGCAAGCACTTGCTGGTCTTCGGCATCGGCCTCTTTTTCGATTACCTGGGCACGCGACAGATGAATCTCTTTGCCATGGCCTATGGGAAAGCGCCGCAGTGGCACAATATCACTGGCATCTCGTCTCTCGCAGGCATGGCCTTCCATTTCCTCCTTGCGCTGATCGCCTCTTGCCTGAACCGCGCCGAGGTCATTAACCGCACCTTCCATCGTGTCAGTCTCACCATTTACAGCCTCTGGCTCATGGCCTTCGCCAGCGGCGCCATTTCAGGCATGAGCAGGCTGACCCGACACGAGTGATTCAATACAGGTCAGCTAGCTCGCCTGCCGGCAACAAAAAAGGCGCCACATTGCCTGAGGCGCCTTTTTTTCCCATCTGAACATATTAGCTTATTTCTGATTAATGGCCGACAGCCGCCACTGGTTGTTTCCCACCGGTCTGGTGAAGGTCCAGTATTCCTCGAATTTCACCGGCTCGGTCTTGCTGCCCGATACAACCGCTCCAGTAGCATCGTCGGTGGTGTAGTCCAGAAGGTTGGCGTAGATGAGGGCGGTGATGAAATCCTGGCCCGACTCCTGCCAGACTTCGGCAATTTCCACGGTACGCACGGCAATGTTTTCCAGGCGGTTCACCTGCCTGTCGCGCAAGAGGCGGTCCACATCCTCCTGCAATATCCGTCGCATCTCGTCCGTAAGAATGCCGCCGACCGGTGAAAGGTCCCGGTTCATCCAGGCACCCTGGATCTTGAAGAACATGTCCATAACCCCATCGTTGAAGCGCTGCTCGTCGAAGGAGGGGTCCATCTGCCGGACATGGGAGAGGCCGGTGGCTACCAAGTCGGAAGCTGATTCCTGACCCTGATAGGCACTGGAAATGGGCGTTACCGTTCCCCCCTGATAGCCGGTCTGCCCATATCCTGCCGGGGCAGCCTCACGATTTTTTTTTACAAAGCGGTAGATGAGATAACCGATCCCCGCCAGGAGCAGTATCTCGAACAGGCCGATACCGCCTCCTCCCATGGCTCCGCCGCCGAAGCCAAGGCTCCTGAAGAGCATGCCGCCGAGCATCCCCCCCATGATCCCGCCGGCCATGCCGCGCAGGAAGCCTCCCGCCGGTTGCTGTTGATAGGGTGAAGGATTGTAGGTCCCTCCGACCGGATTTGTGGGCCCGGCCTGGTAAGGGCTAGTCCTGGTAGAGGGACTGGCGGGCAGGGAATAGCTGCGCGATCCGCGGCTCCCCATGGATCGCCCTCCCCCGACTCTGGCATCGGCTGCCGGTTCCATAAAAGTCAGTGTCAAAAGCGAAAGAACTGCCAGGACTGCCATTGTTCTCGCTGTCTTTTTCATGTGTTTACTCCTTTTAGTATCAGCTGTGGTGCTTGCAGGAAATGTTATTTGTTTTTCACCTCGTTGAACCGTTCAACGGCATAGTTCCAGCCCGAAATCACCCCGGCCAGGTCGTTGTCCGCCCTGTTGAGACAGGACAGCACACAGTCGCGGTAGTCTTTCATCCCTTTGGTGTACGTGTCCACGTCCTTGCCTGCCTTCTCCATTTCCTTGGCATCGGCCCGATCGGAAGGGAGCTCCGGTTTCGCAGGCTGTTTGCAGAAGCAGTCTGCTGACGCCAGCCCCGCGGAGAATAACAGCAACAGCAAAATGGTCAGGTTCCGCCACTTCATATAAAATCCTCCATCAGCAAGAATATGCCAGCTTTTCGCGCACGAATTCACCGATGCCGCGAAGCGCACCCCGGATTGCCTCGTCTTTGGGGAGCGTGGCCGACAGGGAGTCGATGTACCCTCGTTCTTCCATTATCCGGAACGAGGTGGGAAAATTCAGGTCGTAGGCCCACGAGAGCTGCAGCAGCTTGAAGTCGTTGAGGGTCTTCAGCATGGAGAGGCTCACCATGCGCCGGTCGTTGACCATCGCCAGCACGTCAGAGGAGTATCCGGGAAGGTCGGAGAATCCCAACCCCACCGCCGAGGCCCGCTCGGCCTCAGGCATGGCATAAAATTCGATGAAGACCCGCCAGATATCCAGCTTGTCCGCATCGCGTATCAACTTGAGAAACAGGGCCTCTTCCCGGTCCAGATTCGGTGGAATCATGAAAACGTTGTGCAGACTGACAGCCTTCAGGACGATCGCCCGCTCCGTTTCCCCGAGGGAGGCCAGGACCTCTTTTTCCCGAAGTATATCGGCCCCAAGGGCAGCATGGTTGATGGAGTCGCTGTCCTTGAAGGTCCGGTAGCGACGATACTGCTCAAAACGCCCCACATCGTGGAATAAGGCGATGATCTCGGCAGTTTCCCGCTCTTTTCTGCTTAAGGATTCGCCATCGGCAATGGAGAGGATATTTTCGCAGACCTTGTGGGTATGGTATTCCTTGAGGGAGATATTGCGCTGTTCCTTTTCATCAGTAAAGGCGAAGGATCGGCAATAGTCGGCAAACCAAGCCCTCAGCGCCAGGATCTCCGGCCGTGCTGCTTCCACCCGGTTCACCGTTTGTTCTGTTCCGACAGTTTCAAGACTACTCATTTCTGCTCTGGCCGTCCAGGTACTTGAAGAATTCCCCCATGACCTTGTCTCCGTCGCCGCACTGATAGGAGACGACATTGCGCAGGTGGGCGAAAGAATCCGCATCGATCTTGCTGAACTTGATGGCGATGCCGCTTTCATCGGTCCTGACAATGGCCCCGGTCGCATTGATGGCGAATTCGGGGTCCGCTCCCCCGAGACGAACGGAAATATCCACAGGGAGATCGTCCGCTAGCTTCTCGGGCGTTTCCAAGTACAGCCCCTGCAGACTGATATTTCTCATATGGCCGGTGATGGTCTTTCCCGCCTGAGTCACCAATACATCTATGGTAAAGTTGACCCGGGAAAAATTGCGGTGGTTCACCATGGTCGACCTCCTTCAGATCCGTCTCGGGCATCTTGGTCAGGAAGTGGAGCTGTGGGTCCCGGAGGATCCTTTTCGAACACAAACACGGTAGCATAACAGTGATGAAAGTTCCACAAGCAATAAAGGAAAACCCCCAGCTGCAACATCGCCCCGTTTTCCGGGTTTGTGGCAGGTGGGGGTCGCTGGCATTTCATCTTGGCATGGGAAGATCAGTCGTCGAAATTTCCCGCCGGCCCTTTGTCTCCGCCGATGGTGGCAGCCCGTTCTATTATCTTGCCCTCGGTCCACCGGGCCGGGTCTTCTATGCGTCCCACTTTCGGTCCCACGTCATAGGAACCGGCCTTGAGGATGGCCTGGATCGCCAGAGGGGCCGTATCCTTAGAGTTGAGGACCTCGGTGATCATTTTGTAGGCGAAGTCTTCCACCCGCTTGGCCATGCGCTCCCGGACCTCTTTCGGCTGGGCCAGCAGCTTGTTTTCGAAGGGGAGGTTGAGGCTCTTGTAATCACCTTTCTTCCACCCTTTTGAATCCGCGTAGGCAACCATCTCGGCCCACATCTCCTCGGTGACCCCTTCACCCTTGACCTTGATGAAGTTGCCGCTCGCATCCAGCTGGGCATTGCCGTAATCGTTCACCTCAAGCCCCCAGGAGATCATCTGCAGCGCCGTGGCAACGTTGGCCTTAGTGGTTGCAGTATTCTTCCCGATCTGGCGCAACCTTTCCGAACTGTTGCCGGAAGTGCCGTGCTGGGCGCCGGAGACCTTGTATTTCTCCAGCGCCTTGTGAATCTCGGCGGTCAGCCCCACCTGGATGCCGGCGTCGCTCGCCTCAAGACCGTGAGTGGTGCCGTTGTTGAGGGCGATCCAGTCGGGAAAGATGTCGTGGGCGTTCAGCCCCTGAATGAGGAAGAGCGCCTCGGGAACCGTGGAAAGCCCCTGGCTCCCCTTGATCTCACCAACCTCTGTCTCAAGACCTGCCCAGGCAGGGATCGAAGGGTTTATGGCGAGGTTGGCCAGCAGGTTCTTGTCGTCGGGGAGATGGGAGGCATCGATGGCAATGGAGGTGATCCCCGCCTCGAACATGGTCGGAACCTCGACTTTGGCCTCGGCAAGATCCTTATCACTCTTGATGCCGTAGTGGTCCGCATGGATGGCGACCGGCACGGTTATGCCCAGCTCGTTGCAGACCGCATCCACCTGACGGGCCATGTTCCAGTAGTTGACAGGGCAATAGGCGGATCGTCCCCCTTCCGATTTGGCAATCTCGATGATTACCGCCGCATTCGCACGCTGGGCCGCTGCCAGGACCCCCCTGATGACGAAATGGTTTCTGCCGTTGGCAGCCAGAGCAATGGCGTTACCCTTGGCCAGCATTGCCCGGTCTATAACCTTGCCGCTCACCAGGAGCGCTTTTGAATTGGGGAACAGCTTTGCCACGTTGGGTGGACGGCCAATCTCCAGTGCTTTTGTAAAATCCGAACCGTTTGCCATATCGCCTCCTTTTAGTGTTATTTAAAGACTTTTATGTAAATAAAAAAATGAGCTTTTTATAGCACGTAACAAGCTTGCGATCAAGGATTAACCGGAATACACACCCTTTGAGACGGGATTGGGGAAGCAATCAGTTAATTAAGCTTTTCATATTTTAGGACCGATAACCAAAATGTCAACCAGCAGTCAACCGTATCACCCAGCGCACATTGCGCCGTATCAGCCAGCGCCGTAATTCATCAAGCAGCAGGATTGCCACTGCAAAAGGCCAGGCTATCAAAAGGTCCCCCACGGGGAGCGACGCAGTGCCGAAAAGCAGATGCAACGGCGGCAACTCGATGATGGACAGCGCCAGGACCAGCGTGAAAAAAATGCCGAGCCACAACCGCGTGTTGGAAAAGAAGCCCTGCTGCAGCAGTGACTGCCGCTGAACCCTTCCGGCAAGGACATTGGCCAACTGGCAGAGGACTATGGCCGCAAAAAAGGCAGCTATTCCCCGCCGGTAGAGCTCCGTTTCCGCCGGCAGTGGCGTTCCGTAATGCCAGCCCCCTGCGAGGAGCACGGTAAAGTAGGCATAGAACCCCGCCGCAGCTTCGATCGTCCCCTTGAAGCCGTAGGCGAGAAAAATGAGCCGGGCATTGACCAGCCGTTCCGACCGGGAGCGGGGGGGAAGCTGCATGATGTCCCGCTCCGACCGTTCTGAGGCAAGGGCAATTGCAGGGAGCATATCGGTTCCCAGGTCTATGGACAGGATCAACATCACCGTCAGCGGCAGGGGAATGCCGAAGAGAAGAAACGCCAGGTAAGGTACCACCTCAGGGACCGCATGGGTGACCGTATAGGCGATGGACTTCTTCAGGTTTTCGAAGATGGTGCGCCCCTCCTTGATGGCCGGAAGCAGGGTGGCGAAATTATCGTCCAAAAGGACCATGTCAGCCGCCTCCCGGGCCACATCCGTCCCCGAAAGCCCCATGGCGACCCCGATGTCCGCCTGCTTCAGCGCCGGCGCGTCATTGACTCCGTCACCGGTTACCGCCACCACATGGCCATGGCGCTGCAGGGCCTGGACGATACGCAGCTTCTGCTCCGGAGAGAGACGGGCAAAGATGACTTCCTTCTCCTCCAGTTCCCAGTCGAGCATGGCATCGCCCATGTCCCTCAGTTCCTTGCCCAGAATCAATTTTGGATTATCGATGGTCACGATGCCGATCATCCGGCCGATAGCCAGGGCGGTAGTCTGGTAATCCCCCGTCAACATGATGATACGGACTCCCGCGGTGCGGATCGCCCGCACCGCATCGGCAACACCAGGGCGTGGCGGGTCGAACATGCCAACAAGGCCGATGAAAATGAAGCCATCCTTCGGCAGATCACCGTTTGTCCAGGTCTCCCGAGTTTCAACCTCGCGATAGGCAAGGAGCAGCACCCGTTCTCCCTTGCCGGCGAACTCCTCGTAAGCCGCAAGATAGGCCTTTCGATGGCTTTCCGTCAGGGGCTGGGGCGATCCATTGATGAGAATGCTGTCGCACAGGGCGATGGCCAGATCCGGTGCCCCCTTCAGGCAGGCAAGCTGTTTCCCCGCGACATTGTTGATAGTCATCATCATCTTTGTGGCAGCGGTAAAGGGCTCCTCATAGAGGCGGGGACAGCTCTGTTGCAGGGAGGTCACGTCATGGAATTTTCTGCAGAACGCCAGCAGCGCCCCCTCGGTCGGATCGCCCAGGTAGCCGCTCCCCTCGTCCTGCTTCAAATGGGCATTGTTACACAGGCTCGCCACCAGCAGGAACTTTTCCAGCTCCTCCTTCTCCAGCTCAGTGTCCACCTCCGTGTGAATACATTCGTTGAGAAAAAGCCTCTTCACCTCCATGCTGTTGCAGGTCAGAGTGCCGGTCTTGTCGGTGCAGATCACCGTAGTGCAGCCGAGGGTCTCCACCGATTCCAGGTTCTTGACCAGTGCTTTGTTTTCCGCCATACGCCGGGCAGCGATGGAAAGGGAGAGGGTGACGGTTGGAAGCAGCCCTTCCGGAACATTGGCGACAATGATGCCGATGGCGAAGATCAATTTGCTCAACAGGGGGTTCTGCAGGATGAATAAACTGACGATAAAGACGCCACAGCCCATGACGACGGCGATGAGGGAAATGATGCGGGTGAAATGGCGAATCTCGTTGCGGATGGGAATCTCCCGCACCGACACTGCCTGGGTCAGGTCAGCGGCACGCCCGATCTGGGTCTTCATGCCCGTGGCAAAAACCAGCGCCCGCCCCTGCCCCGATTGAGCCATGGTCCCGGAAAAAACCGCGTTGCGGCTCTCCAGGAGATGCTTGTCCGTGGGATAAGTCGTCCGCAGCTGCGGTTCGGATTCCCCCGTCAGGGAGGCATTATTCACCTTCAGTTCCGAGACCTCCACCAGGCGGGCATCCGCCGGCACCTGATCCCCTTCCTCCACCAGAATCAGATCGCCCCTGAC
The DNA here is from genome assembly GCF_022808985.1 of Geotalea sp. SG265. GTDB lineage: Bacteria > Desulfobacterota > Desulfuromonadia > Geobacterales > Geobacteraceae > Geotalea. Next base: position 46,479 of record NZ_JAKZFT010000006.1, read on the forward strand.
CAGTTCGGCAGCGGGGATCTGCCTGAGCTCGCCCCCCCGGATGACCTTGGCCATTTGGGGAAGCATGTCCCGGAAGGAGGCCATGATCTGCTCGGCCTTGTGTTGCTGAAAATAACTGAAGGTGCCATTCATCAGCACCACCCCCACCAGGGCGATGGCGATGAAGATATTGCCTTGACCAGGTTGAAGCCATTCGGCGGCAAAGGAGAGTCCTGCGCCGATCCAAAGCAACAGGGCGAAAAGGTTGGTCATCTGCTTGAAAAACTTGACGAGTTCCCCTTCCCGCTTGTGCTGGATCAGGCTATTGGGCCCCTCTTTCTGCAGACGGCGGGCAGCCTCAGCAGGATCGAGCCCCCGTTCGGCGGAGGTGCCAAGCCTGCGGCAAAATTCTTCAATGGCAATCTGGTGCATGAAACCGCTTCCACAACGATAATGAAATCCAGCTCAATTCTACACCCTTATGTCCAATAGTCATGGTACGCGAGTAAAATTCCCTTCTCCTTGCAATAGCTTTCACCGCTCTCTATAATGGGCGCAATTTCCCCAGGAGTTTTGCTTTGCCAAGAACCGTTACCTTTGACCAATCCCTTCTCGACAGTCATTTGCTGGTGGATGTGCGCACCCCGCTGGAGTTCGAGGAAGACCACATCCCCAGCGCCGTCAATGTGCCGCTCCTGTCCAATGACGAGCGGGTAGAGATCGGCACCCTTTACAAGCAGACCGGCCCGAAGGAGGCCCGTATCCGCGGATTGGAGCTGACCGCCCCCCGCTTTCCCGAGCTGGTTGCGGAAATAGGCAGGCTTGCGGCAGGGCGGCCGATCATGGTCTACTGCTGGCGCGGCGGGCTGCGCAGCAAGACCGTCACCTCCATCCTTGATCTGACCGGTTATGATGCCGTTCAACTGCAGGGAGGTTACAAGGTTTACCGCAGCCACGTTCTGGCATATTTCGACGATTTCCAGCCCCCCGCCAGGCTGGTGGTCATCCACGGCATGACCGGCATCGGCAAAACCCCCTTCATCCTTGGCCTCGACCGCAACCATTTTTCCGTCATCGATCTGGAAGGGCTCGCTGCCCACCGGGGCTCCGCCTTCGGCGAGCTGGGGCTCGTCCAGGACCCATCCCAGAAATGGTTCGAAAGCCGGCTCTGGGATGCCCTGCGCAAGGTGCCCGCCGACAAGCCGCTCATCGTTGAAGGGGAAAGCAAGCGGATCGGCCGGCTGTCCCTCCCCGGCAACATGTACGAAGTGATGCAGGAGAGCACCAAGGTCTGGTGCCATGCGTCGCTGGAGACCAGGGTGCAGCGGCTCATCGACGAATATGGCCGGCAGGAGTTCAAGGAAGGGATGGCGGTGGCCCTTGAAAGAATCAGGAAGCGGCTTGGCGGCGACAAATACGCCGAGATTGCAGATTACCTGGAACGGTGGGAACTGCAACCCTTCATGGCCGAGCTGGTGAAGAACTACTACGACAAGGTCTATTACAAGAACCGCGATTGGGTAGAGGACTTCAAACTGTCACTGGAAGATTACCAGGCTGCCGAGGAGGAGTTGAGGGGGTTTCTGGAAATGCGGCCGTCAGAGAGAAAATGACTGTGATAAGAAAAGAAGCTATTCTTATTTCCTTTGTGGCCATTTTGCTCTTCCTTTACTGGATGCCATTCGCCGCCGGGCACCCCTTGGTGGACGGCGCAGCTGGAATGGTCTTCTTCATCTCCCTGCCACTGCTTTCCGCCATCATGCTTTGGCTGGCCAGAAAGCTGTGGCAAGCAAAGCGCAAACGCTAGGGCGAGAAGTGTTGACCCTATTTACCCATCATTGACATATAGTATCATTATTGATACCATTTCGTAACCATGACGAATCTGATGGACATCGTTGAACTGATGCGCACCAATCCTGCCGGGGTTCGCTTTGCCGACCTGTGCAAGGTGTGCGATCATTATTTTGGAGAGGCACGGCAGACAAGCGGTAGCCATCGGGTCTATAAAACCCCTTGGATCGGAGACCCGCGGGTGAACATCCAGAACAGCAAGGGAATGGCAAAGGTCTACCAAGTCAAGCAGGTGCTGAAAGCAATTGAGCGGTTAGAGGTGGAAAATGGGATGTAAAAACGACAAATTTACTTACCGGGTAACATGGTCGGAAGACGATGCAGAATATGTGGGACTTTGCGCCGAGTTTCCCAGCCTGAGCTGGCTTGCCCGGACACCGGAAGCGGCACTGAAAGGAATACGCAAGCTGGTCAGCGATGTCGTTGCCGACATGCTCACAAGCGGAGAAGCGATACCAGAGCCAATTTCCACCAAACATTTCAGCGGCAAATTCATGGTCCGCGTGCCGCCAGAGGTACACCGCCAATTAGCAGTTGAAGCTGCTGAGGCAGGAGTCAGTCTTAATCGCCTGGCCAGTGCCAAGCTCAGTCATTGATTCAGACCCGCCATCACTACCTGTCCAGCAACTCCCGCACCTTCCTGGCCAGCTCGGGGGGTGAAATGGGCTTCATGATCAGTTCGATCTCCTTATCCAGAAGACCTTTTTCCTTGATGAGATCGGCGGTGTAGCCGCTGATGAACAGGACCTTCACCTGGGGGGCGAGTGCCAGTATCTCGCGGCAGGCCTCCGAACCGTTCTTCTTCGGCATGATCATGTCCAGCAGCACCAGATCGATACTGCCGCTGTTCTCCCGGAAGATATCCACCGCCTCCTGCCCGTCCCTTGCCGCCATGACCCGATAGCCGAAGTCCCGCAGGATGCATCCCTCCATGTCCCGGATCGCCTGGTCATCCTCGGCCAGCAGAATGGTCTCGCTACCCCCCTTGGGCCGGGCCGGCAAGAGCTTCGCTCCCTCCATTTCACAGGGTTTGATCAACGGCAAGTAGATTCTGAAGGTGGTGCCGATCCCCGGCTCGCTGTAGACCTTGATGTAGCCGTTATGCTGGGTGATGATCCCGTAAACGATGGACATGCCGAGGCCGGTCCCCTTCCCCACCTCCTTGGTTGTGAAGAAGGGATCGAAGATGTTTTGCAGGATCTGCTGATCCATGCCACTGCCGGTGTCGGAGACATTTATCACCGCATAGTGACCGGGTCTGCCGAAGCCGTACAGGGAGATGAAGGATTCTTCCATTTCCTGCAGCTCGGTGGATATGGCCAGCTTACCGCCGTCCACCATGGCATCACGGGCATTGGTCGCCAGGTTCATAAGCACCTGATCGATTTGGCCGCTGTCGGCGCTGATACACAGTTGGCCCCCATGGAGAGATGTCTCAAGCTGAATATCCTCACCTATGATCCTTTTCACGATTTTCATCACACTTTCGATCAAGGAGTTCAATTCCACCGGCCGCTGTTTCATCTCCTGCTTGCGGCTGAAGGCCAGGAGCCCTTTTGTGAGCTGGGCGGCCTTTTCGGCAGCGGCAATGATCTGATCCAGGTTGCCCTTGAGGGGATCATTCCCCGCCATTTTCATCTGGGCCAGATTGCCGTAGCCGATGATGACGCTGAGCAGGTTATTGAAATCGTGGGCTATTCCCCCTGCCAGCTGGCCAATTGCCTCCATCTTCTGTGCCTGGCGCAGCTGCTGTTCCAGGTTTTTCCGTGCCGTGATATTTTCGATGACGGTGATGTAATGGACCGGCTCGCCCCTCTCGCCGCGGGCCAGGGCCACTGCCATATGCCCCCAGACAATCGAGCCGTCTTTGTGGAGGAAGCGCTTTTCCATTTCGTAGGTGGTGGTTTTCCCGGCCAGGAGCAGCTGCACCTGCTCCTTGTCCAGGTCCAGGTCATCCCCGTGGGTGATATCACCCAGGGCAAGCTTCTGCAGTTCTCCGGGGGCATAACCCAGGGCGTCGCACATGCTGACGTTGACCCGCACCAACTGCCCGTCCAGAGCCACATGGGCAATGCCCACCGCTGCCAGTTCGAATGCGTTCCGGTATCGTTCCTCGCTTTCCAGAAGGTTTTCCGCCGTTCGCACCAGTGTGGCGGTCCGTTCCGCCACCAGCGCTTCCAGCGAGGCCTCCCGCTCTTCCAAGGCACACCGCTGAATATACAATTCACAGAAAACCCTGACCTTGCTCCGCAGGATCGCCGGAGCCAAAGGCTTCAGCAGGTAATCGACGGCCCCGGCATCATATCCCTTGAACTGGCAGCTCAGGTCTTTCATGCCGGCCGTGACGAAAATGATGGGAATGTGCCGGGTCTTGGGGTTGGCCCGCATCAGCTCAGCGGTCTCGAAACCGTCCATCTTCGGCATCTGCACATCCATCAGCACCAGGGCGAAGTCCTGCCTCAGCGCCAGCCGGAGTGCCTCGTTGCCGGACAGGGCCTTGACCATGGCCAATCCCAGGTCCCCAAGGAGCGCCTCAAGCGCCGTCAGGTTCTCTTCCCTGTCATCCACCAGCAGAATGGAAACCGTGTGCGTTCGCATCGGATTTCTCCTTGTGGCCTTTGTACTTCCAGCCAACTCTTCCACCGCTCTCCCCCAACCCTTCATGAGGGCCCCAGCGCCGCCAGTTTCTGCAGCAGTTCAGGCAGATCAGTCAGTGTGACCACATGATCGGCGACAACGAGACTCAAAGCATATCCGGGCATTGACGCTGCCTCGGCATCTGCCGGGTCCTGGATGATGGCCGTCCCGCCGTGGGCCTTGATGAACTGCAACCCCCGCCCGCCGTCGGTTCCTGCACCGGTAAGAATAACGCCGATTACCGACGGACCGAAAGCGAGGGCGGCCGATTCAAAGAGCACATCCACCGAAGGGCGCGCGAAATTCACCGCCTTCTCGGCGGAAAGGGAGAGGCTGCCGTCGCTTTCCACCAGCAGGTGGTAGTTTGCCGGGGCAATATAGACATGCCCAGCGTTGATAACCTCCTCCTCGTCTGCCTCCTTGACCCGCACGAGGCACAACTGATCCAGCAGTGTCGCAAGGCCGTTTCCCGAAATCGGGCTCATGTGCTGGACAATGAGGATCGGCAGAGGAAAGACAGCGGGCAGTGGAGCGAGTACCCTTTTCAGTGCCTGCATGCCGCCGGTGGAAACCCCCATGACGACGGCCCTGAACATACTTTTGCCTTCGTCACAGGTAGCGTTTGACATAGATACGGGTACCCCGTTCGAGCTCGTCATAACTGCCGGCTATCTGACGATTTTCCAAAGTCTCCTTGGTGCCGAGACAGAGAAAGCCCCCTGGAAGGAGCGCACGATCGAAAAGGCGGAGCACCCGCTCCTTCAGGGATGCCTTGAAATAGATCAGCACGTTACGGCAGAACACCATGTTCATCTCGCCGAAATCCGCATCCACCGCCAAGTTGTGGGCGGCAAAGACGATATCGTTCTTCAGAGCCGGCATGAGCATGGCATGGTCATACCGCGCCGTGTAATAGTCGGCAAAGTCCCGACGTCCGCCACTTTTCTGGTAATTTTCCGTAAAACGCCGCATATCCTGCAGGGGATAGATACCCTCCCGCGCCTGGTCCAGCACATCCTCGTTGATATCGGTGGCATAGATCCGGTATCGCCCTCCCAGCCCCTCCTCCTGGAGGAGGATGGCCATGGAGTAAACTTCCTGACCGGTGGCGCAACCCGCATGCCATATCTTGACGAAGGAATAGGTCTTGAGGCGGGGTGCGACCTGCTCACGTAATGCCCTGAAGAATAAGGGATCACGAAACATCTCCGAAACATTGACGGTGATGCCGCGCACGAACTGGTCGAAGAGGGCGCGGTCCCGCAACAGCTTGCCCTGTGCCTCAGAGAGACTGGCAAAGCCCGAGCCGGCAAGCCACACCGTCAACCTGCGCCTGATGGAGGCTTCGGCATATTCGCGGAAGTCATACCCATACATGCGGTAGATCGCCTCAAGCAGCAGATCGCTCTCTATGGCGAATCGCTCGTCGTTTTCCATGGTTCAACCCTTTTGATACAGCCAGACCCGCATCAACGACAGGAGTTTTTCCACATCGATCGGTTTGGCGATGTAATCGCTGGCACCCGCCTCAAGGCATTTCTCCTGGTCCCCCTTCAGGGCCTTGGCGGTCATGGCGATTACGCTGAGCCTGGCGAAGCGGGGATCTCTGCGGATGGTCCTGATTGTTTCATAGCCATCCATCTCCGGCATCATGATATCCATCAGCACCAGGTCCACATCGGGATGCTCTTGCAGGCGCACCAGGGCCTCACGGCCGTTTTCCGCCTCGACCACAATCATGTGCTTCTCGGCCAGAATGCTGGTGAGGGAAAAGATATTGCGCATGTCGTCATCCACCAGCAGGACCTTCTTCCCTTCCAGCATGGTTTCCTTGTCCAGGGAGGCACGCAGCATGCGCTGCTTGTCAGGATTCAGGGAGCTCTCCACCTGGTGCAAAAAGAGCGTCACTTCGTTCAGCAGCCGCTCGGGGCTCTTGGCCCCTTTGATGATTATGCTTTCCGTGTAGTGGCGCAGCTTGATCTCTTCTTCGTGGGAAAGGCTCCTGCCCGAGTGGATAATGACGGGAAGACGCCGTTTTTCATCCTGCTTCTCGATATGTTCCAGGAGATCGAACCCGGACATGTCGGACAAGCTCAAATCAAGAACCATGCAGTCGAAGGTTTCCCGCGAGAGCTGGGTCATGGCTTCTTTACCGCTTCCTGCCACGCTGATTACCACGTCACGCCCTTCCAAGAGGGCTACCAGCCCCTGGGACTCTGACGGGTCGTCCTCGACTATGAGCAGTTTCCGGAGGGAACGGGAAATTGCGTTTTCTATGGTGGCAAACAGCTCGGTCAACTGGGTCGGGTTGACCGGCTTTGTAACGAAGCCGATCGCCCCCATGGCCATGGCCTTCTGCCGGTCCTCAAGGCAGGTAAGGAAATGGACGGGGATATGGCGGGTGCGGGGATTCTCCTTGAGGAGCTGCATTACCCCCCAGCCATCCACGTGGGGGAGCATCACGTCCAGTATGATGGCGTTGGGCAGATAGTGGTCGGCAAGGTACAGGCCCTCCTCCCCATTTGCTGCAGCCAGAGCGGCAAAGCCCCGTTCCCTGACCATTTCCATGAGAATGCGGGCAAAATTCATATCGTCTTCGATAATGAGAATGCTGCGCTGTCCCTTTTGGAGTTTTTCCCGATCATCGGCCAGGGTCGAAGGGGCCGGCACGGTGAGATGTCGGGGAGGCTGCCGCTCCGCACCCTGGAGATGAGCGGACTCAGGCACCACCCTATCGGCCTCCGCTTTGTTCGCCGGCATGCCTGCCGGCGGAGTCAGCGGTAAATAGACGGTGAAGACGCTCCCTTCCCCTTCACGACTTGCAAGGGTAATTTCCCCCTGCATGGCGCGGGCAAGCTGCCGCGAGATTGAGAGGCCGAGGCCGGTGCCGCCGAACTTGCGGCTGGTGCTGCCGTCCCCCTGCTGGAAAGCGTTGAAGACAGGCTCCTGCTTATCCAAAGGGATACCGATGCCGCTGTCCCTGACTGCAATGGCCAGTGCCGGCATCGTCAGGGGATTTTCAGCCGGGGGCGCAATGGCGATGGTCAACTCCACCCCCCCTTGTTCGGTGAACTTGAAGGCATTGGAGAGGAGATTTTTCAGGATCTGCTGGGTCCGCTGCACATCGGTAACGATTTTTCCCGGTACGTCGGGTGCGCCGGTAATCCGGAAGTTGAGCCGCCTCTGTTCGGCCAACGGTCTGAACATGGTCTCCAGTGGCTCCAGCAGGTCGGGCACCGTCAGCTCCTCGAAGTGGAATTCCAACCGGCCCGCCTCCACCTTGGAAAGATCCAGGATGTCGTTGATCAGGTTAAGGAGGTCGTTGCCGGCATCGTTGATAGTGCAGGCGAATCCCACCTGCTTCTCAGTGAGATTCCCCTCCTTGTTGTCCATGAGCAGGTGGGAGAGAATCATCAGGCTGTTCAGGGGCGTGCGCAGCTCGTGGGACATGTTGGCGAGAAACTCGGACTTGTAGGCGCTGATTCGTTCAAGTTCTTCAGCCTTCCTCTGCAGCTCCTTGCTCGCCTCTTCCACCTCCCGATTCTTGTTCCGAATCTGCTCCCGCTGCTGTTCCAGCATCTGGGCCCGCTCCTCAAGCTCCTCGTTGGACTGCTGCAGCTCCTCCTGCTGGACGCGCAGCTCTTCGGTCTGCTGCTGGGTCTGTTCCAGAAGTTCATTGACCCGCTGCCGGGAAATGTTGACGCTGATCCCCACCGCGAGCCCTTCCATTACCGAATCGAGCAGCCGCAGCTCCTTCTCGGCAAACGCGTGGAATGCACCCAACTCCACGACCCCCATGAGGGTGTTGTCGTGTACCAGTGGAAGTACCGCCACATTACGCGGCACCGCTTCCCCCAACGAAGAGGCGATGGCCAGGTAATCGTCGGGAACGTTGGCAAGACAGATCATTTTCCGTTCTCTGGCCGCCTGGCCGGCAATCCCTTCCCCCAGACCGAGTCGGTCGTTCAGGTTCTTCCTACGGGTGAAGGCATAAGTGGCAACGATGCGCAGCATATTTTCACGGGTATCGTGGAAATAGAAAGTACCGACACCGCAATCCAGGTACCTTGCCAGGAAGGCGAGCACCTTCTCGGCCATTTCCGCCATGGCCTGTTCTCCCCGCAACAGGGCGTTCAGCTCGTTCTGCCCCGTTTTCAGCCAATCCAGGTCCTGCTCCACCTGCCGGTTGTGCCGCAGCGAGTCGGTCATCCGGCGAAAGGCGCCATCCAGCGACAATTGTGATTCCTCCAGGTTACAGACCGCTCGGGTCAGGTCACCGGTCTCGTCCCGTTGAATGGTGGAACGGTCCACCTGGATGGGTGGGGTATCGGGCAGGTCGCGACTCAGATCACCGGAGGCAATACCCTCCGCAAGACGGGACTTTTCCATGGATGAGCCGGACATGACGAGGAGAGCATCGAGGATAGCCGTTATGGGCCGGACAATACTCCGGGTAATGTATGAGGCCATGATGAATCCGGCCGTTACCGCAAACAGCACCATGACGATAAACCAGCCGATGCGGGAATGGAACAGGTTGGAAGCCCATCCCCGTTCCTCCTTTGCATGGGCCATTTCCATACGAATCAGCTCTGCCAGGGTATCGTCCAGCTTCTTGAAAATCTCCCGCCCGTCTTTTTCCAGCACCGCATCGGCCTCCGGTGCCCTGTGTCCCCTGGACAGCCTGAAGACCCGTTCCTTGACCACGAGATATTCAGGCCAGATCTTTTCGAACTGGCCCACAAGCTCCATCTCCCGCGCATTCAGCTCCATCTTGTGATACTTGTCCAGGACTTCAGCTATGGACTTTTCATTTATCCGGGTCTGGGACGCTACGGTATCCTTCACTTCCTGGCTTGGGGTCAAGGCGTAGCGGTAAACCCGCCGGTAATGGTAAAGCACATCCACATAGAGCTGATTGGCCAGGAACACCGACTGCATGCTATTGTTGTACATTTCATCAAGGGTGTCGTCCATGCTCCGCATGCCCTGGACCCCGATGATGCCGATGAGGATGGAAAGAACAATGATCACGGAAAAGCCGCAGGCAAGCTTCTTGCCTATTTTCAGATTGGCGTACCATCCCATGCTGCGCCCCCCCTTTCGGGCCTGAACAATGAAGCCAGTTCTGCCACTGGTCTACTTATCGGCAAGATCAGTCAAATTTACAGTTTTTGATAAAGGGGATTTTTTTCCGGTGGACAAACTGAATATGGAGGGACATAGAAAAGTATCGTTTAGGGAAGGATGGTAAGGAAGAAAATATGAGTTGATTGATGGGAGAGGAAGCAGTTATCAGGGGAAAACCATTCGCTCCCTGGCCAGCTCCAGGAATTGCCGCGCCAGCTGCGGCCCCTTGCCCTCTTCCTCATGTTTGAAGAAAACAAAGATGTCCTTCCAATTTTGCTCCTGTAGCCGATTTATGCAGGCCTTGAGCTCCTGGTGGCCATAACCGGGCCTGCGCAGCCTGAGGTAACCCCAACCAGCAGTGGCAACGAAAGGCACCTGCAGATCCCCCTCTTCCTCGGCAATGCACAGCGCCGCCTGATGTTTATGCAGCAGGTCGAAAACCTCATTCACGAACCAGGATGCGTGCCGGAATTCGAATGCCATACGGCTCCGGGGCGGCAATAACGACAGAAAATCGGCCAGCCTCGGCAGATCCTTTTTCAAGCCCGGCGGTAACTGGAACAGCAGCGGCCCCAGGCGGTCCTTCAGCGTTCCTGCCACCTCCAGGAGATAGGATAGCGAATCGCCGGCATTTTGCAGCCGCTGCACGTGGGTGATCCGTTGCGGCGCCTTGAGCACGAATTTGAAATCGGCGGGAACCTGGCTCGCCCATGCCTCCAGAACCGAAGCCAGCGGCATCCGATAAAAAGTGTTATTGATCTCCACTGCCCGGAAACGCTCGGCGTAAAAACGGAGCATCTCCCTGTCGGGCAGCTCCCGCGGGTAGAAAGTGCCCTTCCACTCCTTATAGGAATATCCGCTGGTGCCGACATAGAGGTTCATGTGCCCCCTTTTTGAATCCGGCTTCGGATTTCACCACGGTAAATAAAGTTGATGGCATTTCACTAATCAATGAAACACCACCGCCGTCTCCCCTTCCGCGTAAACCTGAATGGATATCCTATCCTTCTGCACCATGACGTCATTCAGCCTCAAGGTCTTGATGCTGCCGTTGAGGAAGACGTCTTCCGCCAGGTTCACCTTGGCCATGGCCTTGCCCGCCACCTCTCTCGCTTGAACGATCCGCCGGGTCAGGTCCATGTTGAGCTTCTCTTTGATGGTGCTCCTGATGGTGCCGTGGAGGAACCAGTCGGCCGATTGCAGGAGCAGGCTTTTCGTCTGCATCTCGAAATCCACATCTTCAACGGAAAAGACGTTGGTCTGGGCATTGAACGATGGTTTACAGGTGAGATAGAAGGTCCCCTCCAGGTCACCAGTCGTCACCACCTTGACCAGCAACCGCTCACCGTTGCCATACAGGTCCAGGTCCTTCAGCACAACCTTTCTGCCGTCGCTCCCTATTTCCCTGTCGATCAGAAGCGGCCGGGCAATGGTGCGGAGGTCCTGAAAATGCAGATCAGTATTGAGCGCGATACGGAAAGTGCGGTCGGCGCCGCCAACCAGCTTGAGGTTGGGTAGGGGAAGCGGCCGGCGAGCCGGCGGGTTCGGTCCCACCACTAGATCGGCATAGGACTTGAGCCCGACACTGAGCCGCACCCGGTCTTTCTCGGCGAGAAGCGGGTAGAGGAGCACCTCCTGGGGGGTGATGGCCATCCAGGCGTTGTAGTTCTTATCCACAAGCACCGGCTTCTGGGCCGCATTCCAGGCCTTTGCCGCCTGCGCCCTGAGGGGGAACTGCTCGTTGAGCTTCCGGTTGAGCTGGTCGGAAAGAATGTGCTGCACAGGTTGGGTGGCACTTTCCACGACACTGCGCGGCCTGATGGAAATGGGACCGATCCTCAGCTCCTCGGCCAGCAGATCGCTCAGCCCCACATAATAAACCTCGGCCACCATCCTCCAGTCGGAGGTCACCGTGGCGCTGACCTTGAATTTCAAGGCGCCGGCCACGGCAGGGGTCTTGAAGATGCCGTAGCTTAAGGAAAGGGAAACGGGAATGGTCAGATAGAGGTAGTTGCCGGCGGCGCTGACGGCAATGGGGCCGGTGCGCGCAATGTCGGCAGTGAGCCCACTGGTCTTGGTGGAACCTCGGTACAGCTCCTTTGGCACCACCCGGTTGATCATGGCGGCCAGCTCGGCGGTGGATGCCTCGATCCCCACGTTGAGCGTTGATATCTCACGCTTCAACTGGGTACGGCACGCCTCATCCCGAGGGGGAAGCGCATTGAGGGTGGTACCCCTGGTGGACTGGGTCTTGAGGGCGGCCATGGTCTCGGAGAGGGAGGCGTTGCCCGCGCTGCAACCTACCAGGGCCGAGAGCAGAAAAAGGAGAAAAATCTTCATCAATGAGTGCATGGCCGACTCCTGGGGAAATTCGTGCTGCCATTCGCCCTATTCATATAGCACAGCTGCCGCGCCTTGGCATTATTTTCTCCCTTGGCAGAGGCAAAGGCCCGTGCATTCCGGCAAAAATTCTTCTCAAAGGTTCCGTTCAGCCGGCAAAGTGAAGTAAAAGACGGAACCCCGGCCCGGTACCGATTCGACCCAGATCCTTCCCCCGTGCCGTTCGACGATCTTCCTGCACGATGCCAGGCCGATACCAGTGCCCGGATATTCCTCGCTGGTGTGCAGGCGCTGAAATATCTGGAAGATGCGGTCATAGTGCCGGGATTCGATGCCGATACCGTTGTCGCTGACGGAAAAAAGCCATTCGTTCCCCTCCTGCTTCGCTGAAACGTGCACGTGAGGCAGGATATCGGGCTTTCGGTACTTGAGGCCATTGCCGATGAGGTTCTGGAAAAGCTGGACGAGCTGGTTCTCGTCCCCCGGTACGATGGGGAGAGGATCATTGTTCACCGTGCCTCCCGATTCCTCAATGCGCTGTTCCAGGTTGGTAACCGCCGCCTTAAATGCCGCATTGGTGTCCACAGATGCAAACTCCACCTGCCGCGAAATGCGGGAAAAGTTCAACAGACCCTCGATGAGCTTCTGCATTCTGCCGGCCCCGTCGGCGGCATAGCCGATGTAGGTCCTGGCCTTTTCATCCAGTTGGCCGCTGTACTTGCGCTCAAGCAGGCCGAGATAGCCGGCAATGGTCCGGAGCGGCTCCTGGAGGTCGTGGGAAGCGAGATATGCGAATTGCTGCAGCTCCTGGTTAGACCTCTGCACCTCGGCAAGGAGCCGCTCCCGGTCCTCTTCAGCCTCCTTGCGTGCGGAGATGTCCTCGGCGATATTGATGGAGTATTCGGGCAAGTTGCGGGGACCCGGTTGTGCGGAGCGGGTAACGCGCACCCAGATGAGGCCGCCATCCTTCCGCAGGTAACGCTTCTCTAGGGAATAACTCCGGATGCTCCCCTCCATGAGCATCCGGTAGCGGCTCAGGTCCGGTTCATGATCCTGTGGATGGGTAAAGCTATCAAAGGATTTCCCCAGCAGTTCCTCCTCCGTATAGCCAAGGGTCTCGCACTGCCTGGAATTGGCCCGCTTCAGCCTGGCCTGGGGATCGAAAAGACTGATGCCCACCGCGGCATTCTCAAAGATACCCCGGAACCGGGCCTCGCTTTCCCGTGTTTTCTCCGACCAGTGATCAATCAAGGTCCCCATCCGATAGATGAGGCAGGAAAAAATGGCAATCCAGGAGAGAATCAGAACGGTCGTGCCAAAGTTGTGTTCATAAAGATGATGCCATTCCCCCTGCAGCCGAAGCCATCCAAGTATGACAGGAATTATCAGCGCCGCAGGCAAAAACCTCCTGATCACCATTCCTCCAGGATCGGCGGAGGTAACCCGCGCCATGAGCCCTTCTGTTGGACGGAAGCAGAGCAGCCCGATGCTGAATAAGAAATTGCCTACCGTTGCCGGCAAGGCAATGACCGTGAACCGTGCAGCTCCATAGAGCCCCTGCACCCCGTACAGGTAGCCCAGCATGCCCATCACCGCCAGAAAGTTCATGATCAGGGCAAGTGCCTGGGCAGCCCCGGCGGATCCCTTCCTCTGCCTCAACAGAAGCAGCAGGGACAACCCGGCAAGGGTATAGGTAATGGCACCGGGCGGCCCCATGCGGTTAGGATGGAGAAAACCGACGGCCCCGGGCGCCTCCTGGGCAAACATCTCGTCGATGCCAAAATCAAAGGTGAACAGGTGCTCCAGAAGGGTAAGAAAACCAATGGCCATCACCACGATCGCACAGCCTCGCGCCAGCCAAGGTCCTTTCCTCCCCCCCACCTCACCAGCCATCATTATCAGCGCTATCGCTGCAAGAAAGAGACAAAGTGCAGCATTGGTCTTCATGGTGATCTGGTAAAGCCCACGGGTGGCCATGACGCCGGAAAACCAGGCGATGAGATGATAACCGCCGATTGCCGCAGCGACCAGTCCTGCGGCCACCGCAGCAAGCCTGAAGCGGAGTACGGTCTTGTCGCGCCGATCCATCAACGCCCCTCTCCCTCTTTGGCCGGCAGGGTGAAGAAGAAGGTAGATCCTTCTCCCAGTGTGGATTCTACCCAGATCCTCCCTCCATGGTTTTCCACGATTTTCTGGCAGATGGAAAGGCCGATACCGGTCCCCGGGTAGTCTTCCCGATGATGGAGGCGCTGGAAGATGACGAAGATCCGCTCGTGGTACTGGGGCTCGATGCCGATGCCGTTGTCGTGCACCCCGAATATCCACTGCTTCCCCTTGCGCACGGCGGAGATGTGGACCCGTGGCGGAACATCCTTCTTGCGGTATTTGACGGCATTGCCGATGAGATTCTGTAAGAGCTGCAGCAACTGTATTTCATCCCCCGGCACTGTTGGCAGCGCTTCATAGGTAACTTCAGCACCGGCTTCCTCAAGTGAAAGCCGCATGTTGTCCAGGGCCTGCTGCATCACCGATTCCATCGCTACCGGGGCCGGAGGTCTTTCGCTCCGGCCGACGCGGGAAAGGGCAAGCAGGTCGTCGATGAGTGAGGACATGCGGTGGGCCGCTTCGACCATGTACGAGATATAGGTATCCGCCTTCTCATCCAGCTTCCCCTGGTAGCGTCGCTGCAGAAGCTGTGCATAGCTGGTCACCATGCGAATCGGCTCCTGGAGGTCGTGGGACGAGACGTAGGCGAACTGCTGCAGTTCGGCGTTGGACCGCTGCAACTCGGCAATAAGGCGCTCACGCTCATTCTCGGACTGTCGCTGGGACGAAATGTCCCGGAGGGTGAGCAAGCCGACGAAGGGCTTTCCCCGCCCATCGCGAATGAGGACCCCGCTGAAACTGAAGGTTCGCTGCCAAGGCTTTTTCCTCCGTTTGACAACCAGCTGGTACTCGCGAAACTCCTCCCCGCGCAAAATCCGCTTGATGGGCAATTGCTCGACCGGCACTGGCTTTCCATCCAGCTGCAGCAGTTCGTAGACCTGGCCCAGATTCTGACATGAAGCAACATCGTCCACCTGGCTCTCGTACCCGTACATCTGCAGGGCAGCATGGTTCCACTGCAGACCTTCGCTGGGCGGGTCTATGAGAATCAGCCCCTCTCCAAGGTTTTCGACGACGTTCTTCAGCCGGTACTCGCTCTCTTCCAAAGCATGGTACAGAATGGTTTTTTCCAAAGCTGAAGAGACTAGCCCGATGGCATTCCCGATGCTGACCAGGGTTTCATGACCGGCATCCACTTTGCGGTAGAATTGGGTATGCTCTGTGGAATTACCGACCGCCAGCAGGGCTTGAGGAGGAAAATTGCTACCCAGTGGGAAAATAAAAAATTCATCCAGGTAGGCAAGTGCGCCGAATGCGCTCAGTTCAGCGTCTTCCGAACCTGCCGTGCATACAAGGAATTCCTCGCCTCGTGCGAAAGATGCCGGCAAAGGCCCGTCACGGCCGATAGTAAGCGCTGCCACACAACTTTTTTCCTTATCGTCGTAATAGCCGGCCAGGGCTGCGACCCGGTAATCGTCGCTATCACCACTGAATCTCAGGGCTATTGCCCTTTCATAGTCAAGGTTGCAGGTGAAGTAGTCAACGGTATGCCGGAACATCTCCGAGAGCTCAACCGTCTCGTTAAGGGCTTTGTTCAATTCATACAGATCCTTGTACTCCTTGAGCTGGGCGTCCAGTTCCTCCTGATACCGGTAGAGCCTGCTCTCTGCCTTGACCAGCCGTTTTACCTGTTCGGAGAGGGTCTTGATTTCCTGCCGCAGCATTGCGACCTGATCGTCGTTGCCGGGCGGGATATGGAAATCGTCTTTTTTCATGCCCTCTCTCTCGCTCGCGCCGTTCAGTAGATGGCGGTCACCACGGCGGTGAAATTGTGGAGGCAATTATTGCAGTTGACTGGGCCGATTTCGCCATAGGTATAAAATCCGATCCAGGGCACGTCGTGCCCGATTCTTTGCTGGAGCGAGGCGATCAGCTCGTTTTTCTCCTGCTCCCGGAAGACAGCCTTCCCCCGACCCATGCACTCGAACTGCATGACGAATTTGGGCTGCCGTCGTCCCATCTGCTGCCGGATGCGGTCGGAAACCGAAAAAAGTCCATGGCGAATCAGTTCTTTGTCGCGACGAAGAATCCACAGCTCGGTTCCGTCACGCACGTCGGACTGGATGGTCACGCAGCCTTGCCGGTCATCCATGGCCATCATGTAGCGGACAAGGAAATCGCCGTACTCTTCCCTGATGGCTGCGGGAGCCCTGAAGCCCAGGCAGAGATTCAGGGAGATCTTGTTCCACTGGCTCATCCAGTCTCCTTCCACATAGTCCTTCAGGAGTTCGAGAACAGGCATGCCGTCGATTTCATAGATGATGTTCCCTTTGCTGCGAGTGATGACGTGCTTCGTCCCGACCGGGACGCAGCCGTGGTTGATGCCGCAGGTGATGCTGCCACGGCCCGACATGACGACGCAGGAAATCCCTTCGGAGAAGGCCTCGTCGTCATGATACTGGTAAGTTCTGCGGGTGACCCAGTTGTCGGCGGCCAAGCCGCCGAAGAGGCAGAGACCATGTCCGTCCCCAAGGCTTTTTTCCAGGGCTGCCCTGAAGGGGTCGAAGTCGATGACGAATCCGTCGATGAAGAGAAAGCAGCATATTGTTTCGGTGCTAAGCCACGGTTTGATCGCTGCCGCCAGCCGACCGCCCCCGAAATCCGCTTCCTGGCCGATGTCCTTCAGGCGGGTGTTGCGAAAACGGAGTTCGTCGGATTTTATGGCCATGACACAGACACTGAAATTTGTTTCTGCGGCCACCCCGTTGGTGATTATCCCTTCCCCGGAGCATCCGGCCAGGGGAGCGTTCCCGGTTGCCTCACGCACGGCACCAATGAGCTGTTGCTGATCGTATCCGACGGTCGCAAACACGAAGACGAAGTCAGGGGCCCCGATACCCTTCTGCTCAAGAGCCTTAAGAGCAGCCTCCCTCCCTGCTTCCCTTGGATTTCTATTAAAGCTGTGTCCAACTCCTGCCACTGTTGTCATGACGCATCCTTTGCCGGAGGCCTCAGCTCCGCGCCTTCCTGCTTATCCCCTACCGGAAGTGTGAAGAAGAAGGTCGAACCACCACCAGGTTTCGACTCGACCCAGATCCTTCCGCCGTGGCGCTCGACGATCTTCTTACATGTGGCCAGGCCAATTCCGGTGCCCGGGTACTCATCCTCGGTGTGCAGGCGCTGAAATATCTGGAAGATGCGATCGTAGTGCTGACGTTCGATGCCGATGCCGTTGTCTCTCACGGCAAAGAGCCAATGGGCTCCAGTCTGCCTTGCCGACAGATGAACCTTTGGAGAAGCACCCGGCTTTCTGTATTTTAGGCCGTTGCCGACCAGGTTCTGAAGAAGCTGGACCAGCTGAATCTCGTCGCCACGCACAACCGGCAGGGGGGTTGCCGTCACCCGCCCCCCAGATTCCCGGATTCTCTGTTCCAGATTGGCTGTCGCGACGGCAAAAACTGCATTCATGTCGACCGGTACCAGCTCTGCCTCCCGGGAAATGCGGGAATAATTAAGCAGGCCATCGATGAGCCTCTGCATCCTCCTTGTCCCATCGACAGCATAGTTGATATAGGTTCGAGCCCTTTCATCCAGCCGGCTTCCATACTTGCGTTCCATCAGTGCAATGTAACCGGAAATCATGCGTAAGGGCTCCTGCAGATCATGGGAAGCAATGTAGGCGAATTGCTGCAGTTCCTGATTCGAGCGCTGTACCTCCGCCAGCAGCCGGTCCCGCTCCGCTTCGGAGCGTCTGCGCTCGCTGATGTCCTCGATGACGGCTATCTCGTAATCAGGGCGCCCGGCGGCCGTCCTTACCAGGGAGAGAGTCAGTCGCGCCCAGACATGATGTCCGTCCTTGTGGATAAAGCGCTTTTCCACGCTGTAGGCCTCAAGCTCGCCGACGGCCATGCGGCGGAATGGAATGAGATCCAGGTCAACGTCCTCTGGGTGGGTGATCTGGGGCCAGGGAATCGCCTTCATCTCATCGGAGCTGTAACCCAGCATCCTGCAGAAGGCCCCATTCACGTCAATCCAACGGGCATCGGCGAACCTGACTCTTCCCATGCCGACGGCAGCATGCTCGAAAAATGAGCGGAATTTCTCTTCGCTGGCGAGCAACGCATCCTCGTTTTGTTTCCTCTCCGTGGTCTCCCAGGCGGTGTTCAACAGCCCCCAGCCCTCATCTCCAGGAAGACGGACACGGTAGAGCGACCAGCTGAAGTAGCGCTTTTCAGGAGGACCGCCGGGAAAGCGACTGATCTCGTAGGCTTGATCATTCGCAATGTATGGCTCACCCGTCTCCAGCACCTTCAGGAAAATATCCTTGAGCGCCGGTATTTCCGGCCACACGTCCGGAAAGTTCCTGCCGAGAACCTCCCTGCCCGAGGCGATCTGGCTGTAGGCGGGATTGATCATCTTGACGCGCAACTCAGAACCTTGTGTGATCAGTACTGCAGCAGGTAAACTGTAGATAACCGATTCCAGCAGCTGGCGCTGGGCCTGAAGCTCCTCCTCCGCCCGCTTCCGCTCGGTGATATCCTGAAGGCTCCCCCGGATACCCGTCACCCGCCCCTCGGCATCACGCGTCGCCTCGCCCTGCACGGTTATCCACCGTGATTTGTCCGGGCATAACATGAGGAGATCCAGCTGGTACGGAGTCCCTTCCTGCAGCGCACGGTCTACGCATTCCTTCAAACGGGCCATATCCGAGGGTGAAAAAAGATCCCCATGCCGGGCAAAAGAGGGCGCCCCTTTTGAGGGATCGAACCCGCAAACGCGGTAGGTCTCTTCGGACCAGTACACGGTATCCGTTGCCGGCTCCCAACTCCAGCTGCCCACGCGGGCAATGCGCTGGGCCTCACGCAACTCCACCTCCTTCGCCTTCAACTGCTCCTCGCTGGCCCGTAATGCCTCCTCGGTCCGTTTCAGCTCTGAAATATCCTCTTTAACGACAACGAAGTTGGTGACCTTGTCGTTCTCATCCCTGCCGGCACAGATGGAAATGGTCTCCCAGTAGAGTTCACCGTTTTTTCTCCGGTTGACCATCTCCCCATGCCACCCACCCTGTGCAAGTACCGTCTCCTGCAACTGGGCGCCGGGGCCCGGTGCTGCCTTTTCGCACTGCAAGGACCAGAGGCATTGACCTATTGCTTCGGCTGGCTCATAGCCGGTCATTTCAACAAACCTGTCGTTGACAAACTCGATGTTCCCTTCTGCATCGGCCATCAACACAGCAACAGGAAGGCGAACCAGGCCCCGGTACAACCGCCGGAGTTTTTCCTGTGCCGTCAAAACGTCGCCTGCATCTTTCGCCGGAGGACCCGACATTGCAGTTACCTCGCTCAAGTAGGGGTGAAGGCGCAAAAACTTAATCCTATTTAATTTTAACGCCCCAGCATTGAAGGGCAATGGCTAATCGGCCTGTGGCGAGTCTGTTGCTGCGGTAATGGTAAAGTCATCGGGGGGAATACAGAGTAGGAAATTTTGCGCCGGCGTCGGTGCGCGGCCGCTCTGACTTGTGATGGGAGCGGATGTACCGAAAGGATTGGACGGGCAGGAACAGGTCGAGATCCGACACCGTCACCTGCCCGTATTCGGAGGGTAAGCTACTTTTTCATATCGATGCCGTAGCTCTTGATCTTGCGGTGGAGATTGCTCCGCTCAAGCTCGATGGCCTCGGCAGTCTTGCTGATGTTCCAGTCGTTTTCCTCAAGCTTCTGGACAATGAATTCCTTTTCGAATTCTTCCCTGGCCTCGCGCAGTGAGCTCAGTTCCAGGGCGCTGCCCTGTTTGCCCCCATCCCGCTGCCCTTCGTGGGCACCGATATAGGGAGGAACCTGGTCAGCGGTTATGGTGCGCACCGGGCTCATGATAACCAGGCGCTCGACGATGTTCTTTAGTTCGCGCACGTTGCCGGGCCACTCGTAGCGTTTCATCAGTTCCACCGCTTCAGGAGCGATGCTCTTGCGGTCGCGCCCTTCCTTCCGGCAGAAGTTGTCCAGGAAGTGCTCGACCAGCAGAGTGATGTCCTCCTGCCGTTCCCGGAGAGGCGGGACGTGGAAGGGCACCACGTTCAGGCGATAAAAAAGATCTTCGCGGAAGTTGCCCGACCGGATCTCCTCCTCCAGCACCTTGTTGGTGGCGGCAATGATGCGCACATCCACCTCCACCACCTTGTTGCCGCCGACCCGTTCGAATTTCCGTTCCTGGAGGATGCGCAGCACCTTGGCCTGGGTTTTCAGGGACATATCGCCGATCTCGTCGAGAAAGATGGTGCCCCCGTCGGCCAGATCGAATTTTCCCTTCTTCTGGGCGACGGCGCCGGTAAAGGCTCCTTTTTCGTGTCCGAAGAGCTCCGACTCGATCAATTCCTCAGGAATTGCTGCACAGTTGATCTCGATGAAGGGCTTGTCCCCCCGCTGGCTGCCGTAGTGGACGGATCGCGCCACCAGCTCCTTGCCGGTGCCGTTTTCGCCGGTAATGAGAACCGAGGCATTGGTGGGAGCGGCCAGCCGGATATGCTCACGCAACTGCTTCATTGGAGCCGAATCGCCGATCATCTCATGATCCTTGAGGACTATGCTGCGCAGAGAAGTGTTCTCCTCCTTGAGCCGGCTCATGCTGATGGCGTTATTGACGCAGAGAAGGACCTTCTCCAGGGAAAGGGGCTTTTCCACAAAGTCGTATGCGCCCATTTTCGTGGATCTGACTGCGGTCTCGATGGTGCCGTGACCGGACATCATCACCACCGTCAGGTTAGGATAGAGCTCCTTCAGTTTCTGCAGTGTCTGCATCCCGTCCATGCGCGGCATCCAGATATCCAGCATCACCAGGCTCGGCATCTCCTGCTGGACCATGGCGAGAGCCTCGACCCCATCCACGGCAAAAACAGTCCTGTAACCCTCATCTTCGAGAATCCCCGCCACCGAAGTACGGATGCTCTCCTCGTCGTCCACCACCAATATTGTTGCGCTCATTACAACCTCAGGTTCTATGTTCTATGTTCTATGTTCTATGTTCTATGTTCTAGGTTCTATGTTCTAGGTTCGAAGTCCTGTCACCTGTCACCTGTCACCTGTCACCTGTCACCGTTTAATGCCTATTTCCTCGGCAAGCGCCTGCCAGGCAGACAGGCTCCGCTCGATCATGGCCTCGTCCACACAATAGGCGATGCGGAAGAAACCGGGGGCGCCGAAACCCGCTCCAGGGACGAGAAGGATGTTGTGTTTCTGGGCCGCCCGGACGAATTCCACATCATCGGCCAGGGGAGACTGGGGAAAGAGGTAGAAGGCCCCGTCGGGCTTGACCATCCTGAAACCCATGGCCGTCAGGTTGTTGTAGAGCAGGTCCCGCTTCCGCTCGTATGCCCCCATATCCACCGAGGCATGCTGCAGCTTGGCCACCAGCCGTTGCATGAGGGCCGGTGCGTTGACAAAGCCCAGGGCGCGGTTGCAGAAGACGGCTCCTTCTATGAAGAGGTCGCCATGTGTCATGCGCGGGCTTGCCACCAGGAAACCGATCCGCTCGCCGGGCAGGGCCAGGTCCTTGGAATGGGAGGTGACGATGACCGAGTTGTCCACGGCGTTGAAGATATTCGGCACTTTTCTGCCGTCATAGGCAATACGGGAATAGGGTTCGTCGGAGATGACGTAAATCTGCCGCTCCAGCTCCCGTTCCTTTTTCTGCACCAGGTCACCGAGCTGTTTGAGGCTTTCTGCATGGTAGATGACGCCGGTGGGATTGTTGGGGTTGTTGATGATGATGGCCCGGGTCTTGCCGTTGATGGCGGCCTCGATGGCGGCCAGGTCCAGCTGGAAGGTCTTGCGGTCGGTCCAGACTTCGCGGGGGACGCCGCCGTGATTGTCGATGTAGAACTTGTACTCGACGAAGTGGGGGGTGAGGATGATGACCTCTTCGCCAGGGTTGAGGATGGTTTTGAGGACCACATTGAGGGCTCCGCTGGCGCCGCAGGCCATCATGACGTTGGCGGCGGTCACCGGCTGCCCCGAGGCACCGGCGATGAACTCGGCAACCGCCCGCCGTGTCTCTTCGTACCCGGCATTGCTCATGTAGCGGTGCATACCATGTGGCGGGTCCTGGGCCAGGGAGCGGAACTCGGCGTAGAATTCCGCCGGCGGATCTATATTGGGATTGCCCAGGGTGAAGTCATAGACATTGTCGGCACCATGGATCTTGCGCAGCCGCTCCCCTTCCTCGAACATCTTGCGGATCCACGAAGCGCTCTCTATGGATGCCTGAATTTTAGTCGCTATGGCCATGACCGCCCCCTTGTGTGTTGTTTGTGCAACACATTTAGCATATTCATCAGCGGGGGGCAAGGGTAGTTTTTACCAGTACCTCCTCCATTTCTTTGTGAATATGGCCGTTAGAGGCGCATATGCGGTGGTTGTAGACGGAGTACGGCTCGCCGGCATGACCGGTGACACGTCCCCCCGCCTCGGTGACGAGCAGCTGCCCGACGGCCACATCCCACGGTTTCAGCTTACATTCCCAATAGCCGTCCAGCCTCCCCGCCGCCACATAGGCCAGATCAAGGGCTGCGGCGCCGAAGCGGCGTACGGCACGGGCGGTCATCTGAAAGGTGGTGAAGTTGGCGAAATTGTTTTCGTTTTCCCAGGTCCGGTCGTAGGGAAAGCCGGTGGCCAGCAGGCAGTTTTTCAGGGGCTTCCGGGAAGAAACGGAGAGGCGCCGCCCGTTGAGGAAGGCTCCCTCCCCTTTCACCGCAGTGAAAAGCTCGTCCATCATGGGATGATAGATGACCCCCAGTTGCACGACCCCCGCCATCTCCAGGGCTATGGAAACGCAAAACCATGGGAAACCGTGGGCATAGTTGGTGGTCCCGTCCAGGGGATCGATGATCCATTTGCAGGGCTTGCCGACGGCGGCGTAATCGTTCTCTTCGGCAAGGATGTCGTGGTCGGGAAAATCGGCGCGGATGGTCTGGACGATGAGCGCCTCGCACGCCTTGTCCACTTCCGTCACCAGGTTGATCTCCCCCTTGAATTCTATGTCATGGTGGGACCAGAGCCGGTCCTTCTGCATTGCCCCTGCAGCCCTAGCGGCACGGACGGCGGTTTCCAGATATGTTTGCATGGCTGTTCCTCCTTTTCGGCAATGGCTGCCATGCTAAACCGTTAGAAAAGATAAAGCAAGGAGCAAGAGGATACTTAGGACAGCACCAGGGAAGGAGAATCTGGCTGGATTATGGAAGCGGGAAAAGGAGAGTGAAAGTGGTGCCTTCGTTGACGATGCTTCTCACGGAGATGGAGCCGCCGAGACGTTCAAGAATGTTGCGGGCGATATAGAGGCCGAGCCCGGTTCCTTCGCCTGCTGCCTTGGTGGAGTAGAATGGCTCGAAGATTAGGTCGATTTTTTCGGAGGGAATACCTTTGCCCGTATCGGCAATGTCCACCGCCAGGCGGTCACCGGCGGCAGCAGTTTTCAGCAGCAGGGTTCCCCCTTCTTCCATGGCCTGAAAGGCGTTCATGATCAGGTTGATGAAGACCTGCTTGAGCTTGTTGGCGTCGGCGGCAATGGGAGGAAGATCGAAATCCTTCTCTTCGATGACGGTAATGGAATTCTTCCGGGCTTCGTAGCGGAGGAAATCCATCACCTCCTGCAGCACCAGGTTCACGTCCGCTTCCGGGTCCGTCTCGGCATCGTTGCGGGCAAAGGAGAGAAGGCTCCTGGTAAAGAGGGAGAGACGCTGGGCCTCAGTGCCGATCCGCTCCACCATCTCCTTGACGAATTCGGGAAGATCTTCTTCCCGCAGGATCATTTGGGATGCGGAGACAATGACCGACAAGGGGGAGTTGAGCTCGTGCACCAGCCCTGCGGAGAGTTTGCCCAGCTCGGCCATCTTCTCGTTGAAAGCGAGCTGTTCCAGGACCTGCTCATCCAACAGCAGGCCATCGGCATCGGTTGTTTTTCCCAGTATTTTTCCCATTTATTTCCCCATGACCGGGGCACTTGTGGCCGATATTCCTTTGGCATAAGCCGTGCCAAAGGATTTACCTTGCAACTTCGGCATGTTACTGCAGCAAATGACCATCCGGAAAGCCTGCCCGCCTAAATTAAAGGCATATTTTGCACAAAAATCATGCATGCAGCTGAAGATTATCCGGGAACTCAGTGGAAATAACAGGCAGTCGCGACATCGTCCGTTCACTCTGTCGATACAGCTGCGGACCTTGCGGTGCCGCCCGCCAAATGGTGCCCGATACTTGAACTGGGCGGGTTGCCTCCGTTATACATGCGGCGGGTGTCCGCTCGCCGCTGCAGCTTGTCGCTCACTCCCGATGCCACGACTGCCCTCCAGGGGAATGTCTGAAATCAAAAAAAGAGGCCGCCTCCCGGGGGGAGACGGCCTTTAATGCATGGCAGGGGATGGTATTAATTGTAGGCGCTTTCCGAATGCTGCGTCTGGTCGAGGCCCATGATCTCGTCCTCTTTTTCCACTCTGAGGCCGACGGTCTTGTTGAGGACGAAGGCAATCACCAGGGTGACGACGAAAGCGTAGATGCCTGCCGCGCCGACAGCAACCAACTGGGTAACGAACTGCTTGATGTTGCCGGAGAGAAGGCCGGTTGCCCCCACGGTGGCAAAGATACCGGTGAGAATGGCGCCGGTAGTACCGCCGATGCCGTGGACGCCGAAGGCATCGAGGGAGTCGTCGTATTTCAGTTTTGCCTTGAGCAGGACGCCACCGTAGCAGACGACGCCGCCAATCAGGCCGAGGATCAGCGCGGCTCCCGGTTGAACGAAACCGGCTGCCGGAGTGATGACGACCAGTCCTGCCACGACACCGGAACCGAAGCCCAGTGCCGACGGTTTGCCGGCGTGGATCCATTCGGCGATCATCCAGGAAAGGCCTGCAGCTGCCGGGGCAATGGTGGTTGTGGCAAAGGCCAGGCCGGCCAGACCGCCTGCTGCGTCGGAGCAGTTGACACCGACGATTGCGGAACCTGCGTTGAAGCCGAACCAGCCGAACCAGAGCATACCGACGCCGAGCATGGTCAGGGGCAGGCTATGGGGTGCCATCCGCTCCTGGGGAAAGCCGTGGCGCTTGCCGAGGAAGATGATTGC
Source organism: Geotalea sp. SG265 (assembly GCF_022808985.1). Classification (GTDB taxonomy): domain Bacteria; phylum Desulfobacterota; class Desulfuromonadia; order Geobacterales; family Geobacteraceae; genus Geotalea. The sequence continues at coordinate 71,631 of NZ_JAKZFT010000006.1, forward strand.
CGCCATGGCCGAAATACCGGAAGAGAGATGAACGACGGTACCACCGGCGAAGTCCAGTGCCCCCTTCTTGAAGAGCCAGCCGTCCACCATCCACACCCAGTGGGCCAGGGGGTCATAAACCAGCGTGGTCCAAAGGAGAACGAAGAGGCAGTAAGCGGAAAACTTGATCCGTTCGGCCAGAGCGCCAGAAATGAGGGCGACGGTGATCATGGCGAACATGCACTGGAACATGGCAAACACGTACTCCGGAATCGAGCCGGGCTCGGTGGTCACATTCTGGAAAAGCGCATAGACCGGATTGCCATCCTTAAAGGTGATCAGGCCGTTAAGCAGGGCCTTGCTGGTATTGCCAATGAGTCCCATGAAGGCATCGGGTCCGAAGGAAAGGGAATAGCCGATTACCGCCCATTGCACGCCGACGATGCCCATGGCAACAAATGAGTGCATAATGGTGGAAAGAACGTTCTTGCTCCGGACCATGCCGCCGTAGAAGAAGGCCAGGCCCGGAATCATGAAGAGGACCAGTGCCGACGAAGTGAGAATCCAGGCGGTGTCGCCGGTGTTCAGCACCGGATCGACATTTTTCGGTGTCGCAGCAGCGGCAGGTGCAGCAGCGGGAGCTGGTGCCACAGCCTGAGCGGGAGCGGCAACGGCAGATGCAGCTGAGGGCGCTGCCGGGGCTTTGGCCGGCTCTTCAGCCATGACTGCAACCGGAGCCATCAGGGTCGCAGCAACCAGAAGCAGTTTGATGAAAGAAAGTTTGATCTTCATAATAACCTCCACAGTCTGTTTATATATCTAAATTGCCTCTGTTCCTCTTTCGCCGGTCCTTATCCTCACCGCCTCATCCAGGGGGAGGACAAAGATCTTGCCGTCGCCGATCCTGCCAGTTTTCGCCGTCTCTTCGATGGTTGCGATGACTTTCGCCACCTGTTCATCGCCGACGACTATTTCCAGCTTTACCTTGGGAAGGAAATCGACCACATACTCCGCACCCCGGTAAAGCTCGGTGTGCCCCTTCTGTCGGCCGAAACCCTTCACCTCCGTCACCGTGATCCCCTCTATTCCCACTTCGCTCAAGGCATTCTTCACTTCATCGAGCTTGAACGGTTTTATGATCGCTTCTATGAGTTTCATGGTCTTTCTCCCGTATGGCATCTTTCAGGTCCCCGCTAAAGAATGGGGGCAGTGAGCCCCCGATAACAATGAGGAGACCCGCCAGGTTAGAAATTGATGTCCAGCTGCGTCGTAAATGTGTCCGCAGTATTTTTCGCGTTATATATGTCGTATCCCAGGATCAGGGAGATATTCGGAGTAAAGGACCAGGCGACACCGAAGTTGAGGGCACCGAGGGAATTCTTGCCGCTCTGGTAATCGACGGCTGCCCACAATTTATCTGAAATCTCGCTCAGGGTGCGGTCCCAGGAAAGCAGGACGCCGTCGTTGTCGGTGCGGCCATCCTCAAGGCTCAGCAGCACGTCCCTGTTGCCGTTGTAATAGCCCGCGGAAAGTCTTCCCAGCACCGGCACCGTTTTCGCGGCCAGGGCATAGAGTACGTTCTGGTTGGTCACGTTTTTCTTGGTGCCGATACCGTATCCTCCCACAGCCAGTGCAGGAGAACCGGTAAAGAGAGCACCTTCGGGAGTGCCGAGCTTGGCATTGAAATAAATGGGATGACCGTCAGCAGATCCAGCGGTGCTGATGTAATCAACACCGATCTCCATTTTCAGCTTGTCGAAGGGGAGAACGCCGACCCCGAGCCCCAGGTCGTAGGTATTGCCCCCCTTGGTGGTGGAAGTGCGCACATAGTTGTCCACATCCAGATGAACCTGCTTGAAGTCCCTCACGTCGGTGGAAGGAATCCAGATCTGCGTTGCCGGGGTTGCCAGTGCCATGCCGGTTGCCGCCATGGCCAGCGCCATTGCCATCAAAATAATGCTGGTGATTTTTTTCATCTCATACTCCTTTGTAATGATCATAAAATTGTACATCGAAATAGTGCCTTCCTAACGCTCCCCCTTTCCCTGTGCTGAAAATAAAAAGGCGCCTCTCACCAGAAGGTGAAGAGGCGCCATTGCCGTCACATCAATATGCACAACGTTGTGCACCTTTTTAAGTGACTTAAGAGCACAAGCCGTGCCACCCTAAAAACCAGCCTCACATACTCATTTTTTCGGGCACTTATGTTGACATAGTGAATTTTTAATAATAAACAGACGAATAGTGGGAGGCATGCGGGGAAGGCTCTGACTACTTTTTAGGCAATAACTGAGCAAAAACCATCATGGCAGGATCAATTGAAAATGACATAGGGCACCGTATAGTTGATAAGAAGACAGTAAAGGAACGATCGGGAGGCACGGTGAATCCTAACGGTCCTGATCAACGAAGGCCGGGCATTGCCAACAAGATCAGGCGAGCACTGGTCGGTGCCCCGAAGCAACTCAACGACCCGGCGCTGTTCCACAGGATGTCGCTAATTCCGGTGCTGGCCTGGATCGGCCTTGGCGCCGATGGCCTGTCTTCCTCGGCTTATGGGCCGGAAGAAGCCTTCCGAGCCCTCGGCACCCACACCTACCTGACGATAGTGCTCGCACTTGCCACAGCAGTAACGGTCTTTGTCATCTCCTATGCCTACGCCCGCATCATCGAGCACTTCCCACATGGAGGCGGAGGCTACATCGTCGCCACTCATATGCTGGGAGAACGGGCCGGTGTGATCTCGGGCAGCGCGCTCCTCGTCGATTATATTCTTACCATCACCGTCTCCATCGCCTCCTGTACCGATGCCTTGTTCAGTTTCCTGCCCCTGCATTTCCACGGCTACAAATTGGGAACAGCCTGCTTACTGACCATATTTCTGATCGTCCTCAATATTCGCGGCATCAAGGAATCGATCTTTGTCATGGCGCCAATTTTCATGGTTTTTGTGGCGACCCATCTGCTCATGCTCCTTGACGGCCTGTTTACCCACAGCGACCGCTTCGCGCCGATGGCGGCGGATTTTCAGCACGGCCTCAGCCAGGACCTTTCCACCATTGGCTTCCTCGGAATAACACTACTTTTCCTTCGTGCCTACTCATTGGGAGGCGGGACCTATACCGGTATCGAAGCCGTATCCAACGGATTGCAGATCATGCGGGAGCCACATGTCAAGACGGGCAAACGGACCATGGCCTATATGGCTGTTTCTCTCGCCTTCACCGCAGGCATCCTGTTCGTCTGCTATGCATTGATTAACATCAGACCTGTCGAGGGGAAAACACTCAATGCAGTTCTTGCCGAACAGTTATTCGGCGACTGGCCCTTTGGGAACGTAATTGGTTTCATCACCATTCTGTCGGAAGGAGCACTTCTTCTTGTCGCTGCACAAACCGGCTTTGTCGATGGGCCGCGGGTCATGTCAAATATGGCCGTTGATTCATGGTTCCCCCATCGCTTCGCCGCCCTTTCCGAGCGCCTCACCATGCGCAACGGCATCTTCATGATGGGAGGCGCCGCCATCGTCCTCCTCATCTACACCCGTGGGTCCGTGTCAGCCCTGGTGGTCATGTACTCCATCAACGTTTTTGTAACATTCTCCCTCTCCCAACTGGGCATGTCTCGTTTTTTCGTGGAACACCGGGAAAAAGCCCCCAAATGGAAACAGCATCTGACCGTACACCTGGTAGGTCTTGCCCTCTGCGCCACGATTCTCGTCATCACCACCGTGGAAAAGTTTGCCGAAGGGGGATGGCTGACCCTGGTCATCACCTCTCTGGTGATCGGGCTATGCTACCTGATCAGGAGCCACTACGTGCGGGTGCGCAGAGGCATTGCCCAGTTGGACGAGAGCCTGCTCGACTTTCCCACCAGCGGCCCGGTCAATACCGCCCCCCTCACCCCCAACGACTCCACCGCAATCCAGCTGGTCGGCGCCTATAACGGCTTCGGCATCCACACCCTGCTCTCCATCGTCACCACCTTTCCCGAAACCTACAAAAACATCATCTTCGTCTCTGTGGCGGTCATCGATTCGGGATCGTTCAAGGGCGTGCACGAAATGGAGGCACTGGAGGACTCAGTAAAAGAAGGACTGGAGAAATACGTGGATCTGGCCCGAAGGCTGGGATTTGCCGCCGAGTACCGCATGGCCACCGGCATTGACGTGGTGGAAACCGCCATAAATTTATGCATGGAGCTTGCAGCAGAATTTCCACGCTGCACCGTTTTCTCAGGACAGCTCACCTTCAGACTTGAAAAGTTCTACCACCGGATGCTGCACAACGAGACTGCCTTCGCCATCCAGCGGCGCCTGCAATGGGAGGGGATAACGACCGTAATCCTGCCGATCAGGGTGAAGATATAAAGAGAAATGCGTGATCAGTCATTCGGCGCATTCTCGTTCCACTTGTGGCAGCCGGAGCACCGTTGCGGCCCCCTGGTCATCCGGGTGTGGCATCCCTTGCAGTTGCCGTGTCCCCACTCCTTGCCGAATCCCTTGATTCTGCCCGGTTCTTCCGTGTGGCACTGGAAACAGGTCTCCGTGTAGTTCATATGGTTGAAGTGATTGAAACGGACCTCGTTTTTCATGGGAATGACTTCGGATACGGCAAATGCGGGGGTTGTCGCTAAGAGCAGGCAGAAGATGAGTAGCGGGACGGGGTTCATGAGCAACTCCTGTAGTCGAAATACGGGGCGCCTTTTATAGCACGAAAAAACGAAGAAAAAGAAGCCTCTTTTTGTGTCCTGCTCTTCTGCACATTTATATCACCTAACATTTCCTAAATTTTATCGCAGTTTTGGGTTGATTTCGACCTGTTGCATGGAGTAGAAAAGTATGTTGCACAAGAACAGAAAATGAGCAGCGAAATCTAGGGAAGCTTTGACAGATCGCTCCAGACCAGCAACGGGGCCGGCTTTGAAAAGCCGGCTTTTTTTATTTGCCGGGCTCTGTCTGCTTCGGGAGTGCCCGTGATCATTCTCACCATCAATTGCTGGAGCTTTTCAGTACGGTATCAGCTCTTCGACTGGGACAACAACAAGGTCCTGGCCGGGGGCACTGTAGAGCGGGTCATCATAGGCGATTCCTACTTCGACCATGAACTGCCCGGTTCACCTGCCGTACGCATCGAACAGGACTGCCCCGATCACCGCACCGCCATAGAACTGATCCTGAGAACCCTGACCAGCCCCGAACTGGGTGCTCTGAACAGTGTTTCGCAGATAAACGCCGTCGGTCACCGCGTCGCCCATGGGGGTGAAAAATTCACCCACTCGCTGCTCATCGACAACGAGGTGATGGACGCGGTACGGGAGATGGTCCAGCTGGCTCCCCAGCACAATGCCAATAATATTGCCGGAATCGAAGCCGCACAGGAGCTTCTGCCCGGCATTCCCCATGTGGCCGTTTTCGACACCGCCTTTCATCAGACCATGCCCGAACATGCCTTCATCTATCCCCTCCCCCACGAGTGGTACGAGCAATACGGCGTGCGCCGGTACGGTTTCCATGGCGCATCCCATCTCTTCGTCTCCCGCCGGGCGGCGGCACTGCTCGGCAAACCAGCCAGCCAGTGCAACATGATCACACTCCATATCGGAAAGGGGGCGTCCCTATGCGCCATCAGGAACGGTGCCTCCATCGACACCAGCATGGGGCTGACTCCCATCGAGGGAGCGGCCATGGGAACCCGCTGCGGTGACATCGACCCTGGCATTCCCCCCTTCATCATGCAGGAGAAGGACGTTTCACCCCGGGAGATGGACACCATCCTCAACATGAAAAGCGGCATGCTCGGCATCACCGGCAGGTACAAGGACCGGCGCGACATCATCCGCGAGATGGAGGACGGGGACGAGCGGTGCAGCCTTGCTTTCCGGATGGAGGCCTACCGGCTTAAAAAATATATCGGCGCCTATCTGGCTGCGGTCGGTCCGTTGGATGCGCTGGTGTTTACGGCAGGGGTGGGGGTCATGGCCTGGCAGATCAGGGAAGAAACGCTGGCGGGGCTGGAGATTTTCGGCATCGTGCTGGATAAGGAGGCGAACCGCAGGGCTGTTTCCCTGGAGACGGAGATGGATATTTCCACCCCTCAGTCGAGGGTAAAGATATTCGTCATCCCCACCGCCGAAGAGTTGGTTTTTGCCGAAGATACCGCTGCCATCCTAGCCGGTACCTACACTGATCCGGCCCATTTCCCCTACTCTTTCGCCCAGGCCGACTTCAAGCGGACCTACCATCTCCCCGATTCCAATCGCAGGGCGGCCGGTAAGGATTAGACCGAAAACGGTCCAGGCCGGAAACAAAAAAGCCGGAAACTGCTGAAGTTTCCGGCTTTTTCTTTTCTTTCCAATTGCAGTTCTTACCTCTTCAGCCCCGCCAGTCGTAAAAAGTTCATGAGCAGGCAATGGGAAGCGGCTTCGTACTCCGCAGCACCGGTAGCGAAATCGGCAACGAGATCCTTGCTGCATGCGATGGTTTCAGGGGTCCAGCTGATCCAGTTCTCGATAGTTGCATGATCAACTTCCGGGTGAAACTGCAGCCCATAGGCATTGGAGCCGAAGCGGAAAGCCTGGTTACGGCAAGCGGATGAAGAGGCAAGCAGTTGCGCCCCTGGTGGAATGGCAAAGCTGTCGTTATGCCATTGGAAGGTGGTGAACTGCCGGCTGATTCCCGTGAAGAGGGGATCTTTAGCGCCGGCGTCGCTCAGTTCTATGGCAATGGTTCCTTTTTCTCCCCAGGGAGAATTGCAGGCAACCGCCCCACCGAGGGCTTGGGCGAGAAGCTGTCCGCCAAGGCAAATGCCGAGGAAAGGCACTTCTTCCTGAACGGCACGGGCTATGAGTTCCAGAACGCCGGCGAGAAAGGGATAACGGCCAACCTCGTTGACCCCCATCGCCCCACCGAGGACGATGACGGCATCCACCTGGCCAAGGTCGGGAAACGCCTCGCCGGCATAGGCGTGGATCGTTTCGTAGTCGATTCTAGCCTCTGCAAGGTAGCGGGCATAGGTGCCGAGGGATACTTCCGGGTCATTCTGGATAACAAGCAGCACGGGAACCTCTAAGAAAAACCTTCAGCGGCAAATGCTTGAGAACTCGCCAAGTGAGGCATAGCGATTACATCGCAGCTCAGAATGGTGAGCGTGATGCATGCCGAACTTTTACGGATTCGTCCTTAAGCCTTCGGCTACGAGTTCTGCGATATCCTTAACACGCACCCCACCCGCCTGCTTATCCTTCAAGCCATCCTCGAACATGGTCATGCAGTAGGGGCAGCTGACGCAGATGGTATCGGGGTTGGTGGTAAGCGCTTCACCGACCCGATTCAGGTTGATCCGCTCGCCGTTGAATTCCTCCATCCACATGCGGCCGCCGCCTGCGCCGCAGCAGAAGGAGTTTTCGCGGCTGCGCTCCATTTCCTGCGGTGCGCTTCCCGTTGCCGTCTCAATGACCTGCCGTGGCGCGTCGAAGACGTCGTTATGGCGTCCCAGGTAGCAGGAGTCGTGGAAGACGATATTTCCCAATTCCTTCACCTGGTGGTTCAGCTTCAGTCGTCCCTGGCGCAGCAGCTGGTCTATGAACTCCGTATGGTGGATGACTTCGATCTCCAGGCCGTACTGGCGATAGTCATTCTTAAAGGTGGTAAAACAGTGGGGGCAGAGGGTGATGACCTTGGTGATGCCCTTTTCTTGGAACTGTTTCACATTTTCCCTGGCTATCTTGTCAAAGACGAACTCGTTGCCCAGCCTGCGCAGACTGTCTCCGCAGCAACCTTCCTCTCTGCCCAGTATCCCCCAGGAAACGCCGGCGGCATTGAGGATGGTGGCCAGGGCCACGGTGATATGCTTGGCACGGGAATCAAAGGAACCGGCACACCCTACGTAGAAAAGATATTCTGTCTTCCCCTTTTCGAAGGGCTGGACGTTCATGGTGGAGACCCATTTGGTCCGCTCCGACGGTGCAATCCCCCAGGGATTGCTGCGCTGCTCCATGTTTTCGAAGAGGTTGAGGAGCTCCTCCGGAAATCGGCTCTCCATCTGCACCAGGTGGCGGCGCATCTTGATGATCTTCGGCATCTGCTCGATCATGACCGGGCAAGCCTGGAGACAGGCACCGCAGGTGGTGCAGGACCAGATCGTCTCCTCCGTATTGGTCCCCTCCCCCTCCTCGCCGATGAGCGGCACCACCGGTTTGCCCCCCGCCTGCATCAGTGGTCCGTTATCCAGCAGGTTGGTCTTGATGGCATGGATTACCTGGCGGGGATTGAGAGGTTTTCCGGTATTGGTGGCGGGGCAGGCGTCCTGGCATCTGCCGCATTCGGTACAGGAATAGCCGTCGAAAAGATCTTTCCAGGTGAACTGGTCAACCCGGGCCACACCGAACTCGTTCCCCTTGACGAACTCCTCCCGTGGCTGGGTGTTTGCCTTGCCCAGGGTTTGAAAGAAACAGTTGGGAATGGCGGTGAGGATATGCATGTGCTTGCTGTGGGGGAGAAAACACATGAAGGCCAGCAGCACCACGGCATGGACCCACCAGCTGACGGCGGCGAACGTAGCGAGGAGCGAAGGGTAAGGTGCCATGAGCTGTGCAACAAAGGCTGAAACGGGCATATAGGGAGCGGCCTCGGTTTCTCCCATGGCAATTTCGGCGCCGTGGAAGCCGAAGTAAGCCAGCATGAGGATGCCGATGAAAGCGAGGATGAGGAAGGCCTCGGGGCTGCGCGCCTTCACATACTGGGTGCTCAGGTATGGCGGTGGTGAAAATATGCGCCGGGCGAAGGACAGGGTGATGGCGATCAGGGTGAAAACCGAGACCAGGTCGAAGGCAAAGAGCAGAAAATGATGGAGCGATGCCGGCAAAGTGGCCAGTCCCAGTTGTGGGAAGGCGCCATGGATGATGAACTCGAGATTGGCGATGAGGAGAATGACGAAGGCCCAGAAAATGACGAAATGGTTGATGCCGAACGGCTTCTGCACCACCCGTTTCTGTCCGAAGGCATAAAGGAGCATGTCCCAGATGCGCAGTCCGGGGTTATCGTAGCGATTTTCCTCCCGGCCTAGGGTTATGAGGCTGAAGCGCCGGTAGCAGCTCCAGGCGAAGAAAACCAGGGCAGCAACGAGTATTATGGTGAAAAGTATCGGATTGGGTGACATGGGTGTCCTCATTCTTTTAAGTGATTACTGAATCGAGGTTCTGGCTTTTAATGTCAGTTTGCGCCTCTTGCCGCCTTCATCTCCCGCAGCAGGTTGGTAAAGGCCGGTACGATCTGGAAAAGGTCGCCGACGATGCCGTAGGTGGCCACCTCGAAGATGGGGGCTTCCTTGTCCCGGTTGATGGCGATGATGACGTCCGAATCCTGCATCCCCACCAGGTGCTGGATGGCACCGGAAATGCCGCAGGCGATGTAGATCTTCGGCCGGACGGTCTTGCCGGTCTGCCCCACCTGTCGCTCCTGGGGCATCCATCCCGCGTCCACGGCGCTTCTTGAGGCACCGACCACCCCGCCGAGCTCATTGGCCAGTTCCTGGAGCATGGCGAAGTTTTCCTTGCCCATCATACCCCTGCCGCCGGAAACGATGAATTCGGCACCAGCCACGTCAACCTGGTCTTTTTTCTTGTCGCTGATGATCTCCAGCACCTTGACCAGGATATCCTCTTCCCGGACCGGGCAGGTTTCGCGGATGATTTCCCCCGTCGCGCCGGTCTTGTGCTCGGCCATGGGCATGACGTGGGGACGAACCGTGGCCATCTGGGGGCGGAACTTATCACACATGATGGTGGCCATGATATTGCCGCCGAAAGCGGGGCGGGTCTGCATGAGGTTGCGCTTGTCGTCAATGGCGAGGCCGGTGCAGTCCGCGGTTAATCCCGTGCCGACTACGGTAGCCACGGCACCGGCCAGGTCGCGCCCAAGGCCGGTGGCGCCCATGAGGATGATCTCCGGCTTGTACTTCTCGATCAGGTGGTTGATTCCCCTGAGATAGCTTTCGGTGCGATAGTAGTGAAAAACCGGGGCATCCATGAGATAGGCCTTGACGGCGCCGTAGGCAAAGGCCTCGCGGCAAAGATGCTCCACGTTCTCGCCGATTACTACCGCGGCGAGTTCGACACCCAGGGCCGCAGCCAGCTCTTTCCCCTTGCCCAGGAGCTCCCAGGATACCTTGGCCGCTTCCCCCTCAGTCTGCTCCACGAAAACCCAGACCCCCCGGTACGCTGCCAACTTTTTCGCCAGGGCGGCGGCCTCTTCATCAATTTCCTCTACGGCCGGAGCGCCCTGTTTCATAATTTCATCGAGGATCTTCTGCTCTTCGGGAGTGAAGAACATCTCGATGGCCTGGGCGGGGCAGACCTTGACGCATTTTACGCAGCCGATGCATTTATCCTTATTGATGACCGGCTCGCCCGCCTCGTTCATCTCGATGGCATCAACCGGGCAGGAGCTCTGGCAGCGGGCGCCGCAGGCAATGCACTTGCCTTCCAGGACGCAGGCCTTGCCGCGCGGTTTTTTCAGGGGTTTTTTGATTTCTTCAGTCATGTAAGCCTCTTAAACACAGTTCGAAGTTCGAGGTTCTAGGTTTATCTTCACTCTTCACCCTTCACTCTTTTAAAGTGAGAGCAGATCCTTGCTCAACAGCTTTTCCACCAAGAGCCGGGCGGTTTGCTTCGGGTCCTTGATCCCTTCGCCGATGATCTCCCCCTTTTCCCGCTCAGGAGAGAAGATCCGGCTCACCCAGGTGGGTGACCCCTTCAACCCGATCTTCTGCTCGTCCAGCTTCAACACTTGGTTGTTCCATACCTTGACCTCCGCATCCACCGAGGCAAGACGCATGGGAACAGTGGGATAGCGGGGACGGTTCAATTCGCGCACCACGGTCAGCATGGCGGGTAGCGGCGCTTCGACGATCTCGTGCCGTCCTTCCAGCTTGCGCCTGACACGGATCTTTTTGCGCACCGGGTCAAATTCCTCGATGCGGTCGATGAGGGTAAGCTGGGTGAAACCGAGACGGGTGGCGATTCCGGGACCGACCTGGGCCGTATCACCGTCGATGGTCTGCTTGCCGCAGATGACCAACCCCACCTCTTCCTCTTCCGACAGCTTGCGAATCGCGGCAGCCAGAACGTTGCTGGTGGCCAGGGTGTCGGCACCGCCGAAAACGCGGTCGCTGAGCAGGATCGCTTCATCCACCCCCAGAGCCAGTGCTTTTTTCAGGGTAGCCTCCGCGTTCGGGGGTCCCATGGAGATGGCGGCAGCCCGGCAGCCGAAGCGGTCCTTCAGGCGCAGGCTTTCTTCCAGGGCATGGGTATCATAGGGATTGACGATAAAAGGAATGCCTTCCCGGACCAGGGTGTTGGTGACCGGGTCTATCTGCACCTGGGTAGTGTCCGGGACCTGTTTGATGCAGGCGACTATCAGCATGGAAAAACCTCGTGGCAATGGAATGGGCACATCAGATAAAAGGTCGTCCGGCAATTCCTGGAAGGAACACCGGATGATTCTAAAAACGCTCTCCTTGGGCGCTCAAGGCCACCATGGCTCCCAAGGCTATTTTTTGGGCAACGGGGGATATTAACAAAAACATCGCCGAGACACAAGCACTGAACTGCTTACAATTTAAGCAAATATTTTTAGTTTTAATAAAAAAATATTTGCGTCTCGGGCCAAAACCGTCCTGTCAAAGCCATTGCGCAATGATCATCAATAAAAAACATATGGCAGCACAATCGCACAAAAAAGAGGCATTTGCCTGCTTTTTCCTCAGCTTGCCAGGCTTTTAATGGTACCTCGTTTTGCCGCAGCGGCAACAGCAAATCCTGAAATCAGCTTCAGGAACAGTACCTTATGAGTGCACTTGCGGCAAGAACCACTGCCCGGGGAATGGCTTTATTACATAATATCTTTCAAAAGGCTTGCCATGACCGTTATCCGGTACTCAATTGCTGAAAACAGCTCTTGCCCGATAAAGTGTTTCTTGAATTATCAACAGCCACAATCTATTATCGTCCGTCAAGGTCGTTAAATCCGAGGTACCGGGGGTGGATGATGAAATCGCGCATCGTGGCTTTACTGGTGTTCATTCTGGGCTGCAGTACACTTGACGCTTTGGCGCTGGAAGCTGCCGGCAACGGTTCACAGCAGCCACAGGTCAAAAAACAGGTGGAGGAGCTGCAGAAGACATTGCTTGCGGACAAGGAAATCGTGGCGCTGATCCTCATGCTCAAGGACAACCCCGAGGTCCAGGCGCTCCTTCAGGATCCCGACGTTGTCTCGGCAGTGACCAATGGGGATGTGGAGGCACTGACCGGCAACCCGCGCTTCCTGGAACTGCTCAACAATCCCCAGGTGCAGGAAATCCAGAAGCGGGTGAAGCGGTAACAGCCTTGGAGGGGTGCCTTTCCCCGTCCCATACCTTCCCCGGTTGCATGTTTTGATGACCGTAGGGCTGTGAAAGTGCTACACTAAACGACTATGAAAAAGAGGAAAAAGTTTCTCCTTCCGGTGTTCTTTGCAGTCTTGATGGCTATGGGCCTGTCCGCTGCCATACCTGCTTTTGCTGCCGTCAGCGTCGAAAGCGAACGCACCATCATCGTCGGCGGCGACCGTGACTATCCCCCCTACGAATTCATCGACAAAAACGGCAATCCAGCCGGTTATAACGTGGACCTGACCCGGGCCATCGCCGCGGTCATGGGCATTAAGGTCGCATTCCGCTTCGGGGGCTGGTCGGAGATACGCGCTGCCCTCATGGACGGCCAGCTTGATATTCTCCAGGGAATCTCCTACTCCGATGAGCGGGCAAAGATTCTCGATTTTTCCCCGCCTCACACCATAATTCATCACGCCATCTTCGCCCGCCGCGAAACACCTGTCGTCTCCTCGGTTGATGGCCTGCGGAACAAGGAAGTGATCGTTTTTCGCGACGGAATCATGCATGAAATGCTTACTGGGCGTGGCTTCGCCGGCAATCTCCGCACCACCGACACACCTGCCGATGCACTGCGCATGCTCGCCTCCGGTCAGCACGATTATGCGGTGGTCGCGATCCTCCCCGGCATGTACCTGACCCGGGAGCTGCATCTGTCCAACCTCGTGCCCGTGTCCCAGAGTATCGCCGCCCAGAGATACTGTTATGCCGTAAAAAAAGGGGATGAAGAGCTGTTGACCCGCTTCAGTGAAGGGCTCGCCATAATCAGGAAAACCGGGCAGTATCAGGCGATCTACGATAAATGGCTGGGGGCCCTGGAGCCCCAGCCGCGGCTTTCGTGGGAAAAGACGGCGAAATACGGCAGCATGGTGCTGATACCGCTCCTCATCATCCTTGCCGGCACGGTCGTCTGGTCACGCACCCTGCAGAAGCGGGTGGCACAGCGGACGGCTGAGCTGGCCCAGGAAGTGAGCGAAAAAAAGCAGGCGCTGGAAAAGCTGCGCCTTCACCAGGACAAGCTGATCCAGGCGGACAAGATGACCTCCCTGGGCATCCTCGTCGCCGGCGTTGCCCATGAAATCAACAACCCCAACGGTCTGATGCTCCTCAACATGCCCATTCTGCGGGATGTGTACCGGGATGCCGGAGAAGTGCTCGATGAGCACCTGGAGGAAAAGGGGGATTTTACCCTGGGAGGGCTGCCCTATACCCGCATGCGCCGGGAAGTACCGCTGATGATTGATGAAATGCTGGAAGGGGCACAGAGGATCAAGCGCATCGTCGAGGAACTGAAAAACTTCGCCCGGCGGGAAGATGCCACCGTTGCCGTTCCCTTCGACCTGAAGCCGGTGGTTATGGCAGCGCTGCGCCTGGTGGATCCCACCATCCGCAAGGCGACCAATCGCTTCCAGGCCGACCTGGCCGATGATCTCCCCCGGATCAGGGGCAACCCCCAGCGCATCGAGCAGGTGGTGGTCAACCTGGTGCTGAATGCCTGCCAGGCACTGCCGGCCCCCCATTGCGGCATTATGCTCCGGACCTTTCGGGATGCGGAGAGCGGAGCGGTGGTGCTGGAACTGCGCGACGAGGGCACAGGCATTGCCGCAGAGCACCTCTCCCACCTGACCGATCCCTTTTTCACCACCAAGCGGGAATCGGGGGGCACCGGTCTGGGATTGTCAGTCTCTGACGGCATTATCAAGGAGCATGGGGGAACCCTCACCTTTGCCTCCGTTGCCGGCGCCGGCACTACCGTTACGCTTACATTTCCCCCCATGGAGGAGCTGCCATGACACAGCAATCTTACCCCCCGTTCGCCGTTCTTTTGGTGGATGACGAACCGGCTTGGCTCCGTTCGGTGAGCATCACCCTGGAGCGCTCCGCCGGCATCAGCAACATCGTTACCTGCCAGGACAGTCGAAAGGTCATGGAAACCCTTGCCCGTGGAGATATAGGCCTGGTGCTCCTGGACTTGACCATGCCCCATGTGCAGGGTGAAGAACTGCTGTCGTGCATCGGCGAAGAGTACCCAGAAATCGCCACCATCATCGTCAGTGGCATGAACCAGGTGGAAACGGCAGTGCAGTGCATCAAGCTGGGCGCCTTCGATTATTTCGTCAAGACGGTGGAAGAAGACCGGCTGGTGAGCGGCGTGCTGCGTGCCGTCCACATGCTGGAGCTGCAAAGGGAGAACCGGGAGATGTCGAGCCGGATACTTTCGGGAAAACTGCAGCATCCGGAAGCTTTTGCCAACATCGTTAGCAACGACCGGGCCATGCTCGCCATTTTCGCCTATATCGAGGCGGTGGCGGCGAGCCCCAAACCATTGATGATCACCGGGGAAAGCGGCGTCGGCAAGGAGCTCATCGCCCGCGCAGCCCACACCCTGAGCGGCTGCACCGGCCCGCTCGTCTCAGTGAACGTGGCCGGTCTCGATGATAACGTCTTCGCCGACACCCTGTTCGGCCACGTGCGGGGTGCCTTCACCGGCGCCGAGCACCCCCGTCGCGGCATGGTGGAGGAAGCCGCCGACGGCACCCTTTTTCTCGATGAGATCGGCGATCTGAGCATTCCTTCCCAGGTGAAGCTGCTGCGCCTTTTGCAGGAAGGGGAATATTTTCCCCTGGGAAGCGACCGGCCAAAACGGTTGAAGGCGCGGATCATCGTCGCCACCCACCGGGACTTGGCAGCTAAGGAAGCGGCAGGCACGTTCCGCCACGACCTCTACTTCCGGCTGCGCACCCACCATATTCAGGTGCCGCCCCTCCGGGAACGGAAAGGGGATCTGCCGCTGCTGCTCAATGCCTTCCTCGCCGATTCGGCACGCACCCTGGGCAAACGCAGACCCACGCCCCCCAAGGAACTGGTCAGCCTGCTCAACACCTACAACTTTCCCGGCAACGTCAGGGAACTGAAAGCCATTGTCTTCGATGCCGTCAGCATCCACAAGGAACGGGTCCTTTCCATGGAGAGCTTTGAAAAGGCCATCTGCCACGGCGGAAAGGAGAATATCGCCACTGCTGGCCCCCATAACCCCTTTACCGGCCTTGAGCGCATTCCCACCTTTTCGGAGGTGGCGGAACTGCTTGTGGATGAAGCCATGGTGCGGGCCTGCGGCAACCAGACCATCGCCGCCCGGCTTTTGGGGATCTCGCAGCCGGCATTGAGCAAGCGGCTCAAAATTCGCCGCTAGCGATCCCGCCAAGGGTCATAACCATGGTTATCGTCATAACTTTTGTTATGACAAGGCCAAATCCTTTCCGACAGCGGTTTCCTCACTCTACAGCTTTCATCGCCATAACCTTCGTCATACCCCTTCATTGTGTCAACTCTTTTTTAAAACCATGTTTTCTCTGTTTATCCGGCAGCTTGCACCCCTCCCCCGTGTTGGTATCCCTCTTGCTCTCTTAGCTGTGTTTGCTTGTTTTCCAAGGGCTTAAGCAGCACCGTTCGACAATGGCACATACCATTACAATAGAAGGAGAGACGAACATGGAGGGTAAGAAGTTTCACCAGACACTGTATTTCAGAGTACTCGTTGCAATCGCACTGGGCGTGGCGGTCGGCTATTATTTCCCCGATACCGGTGCGCAGATGAAACCTCTGGGTGACGGCTTCATCAAACTGATCAAGATGATCATCACCCCGATCATTTTCTGCACCGTCGTCACCGGCATCGCCGGCATGGACGACATGAAGAAGGTGGGACGGGTCGGCGCCAAGGCCATCCTCTATTTCGAGGTGGTCACTACCTTCGCCCTGGCCATCGGCCTGTTCCTGGTCAAGGTCATCCAACCGGGAGCCGGTTTCAACGCCGACCTCACCAAGCTGGATACCAAAGCGTTGACAACCTATACGGCAACCGCGGCCAAGGGGCAATCGACCGCCGATTTTCTCCTCAATATCATTCCATCCAGCGTTGTCGATGCCTTTGCCAAGGGGGACATTCTCCAGGTGCTCCTCTTCGCCATCTTCTTCGGCTTCGCCCTATCGGCCCTGGGAGAAAAAGGCAAGCCCATCTATGATTTGATCGACCGGGTGGCCCATGTGCTCTTCGGCGTGGTCGGCATCATCATGAAATTCGCCCCCATCGGTGCCTTCGGCGCCATGGCGTTCACCATCGGCAAATTCGGCCTGGGGTCCCTCTCAAAGCTGGGAATGCTCATGGGGAGCTTCTACCTGACCTGCCTCATCTTCATCTTCGTCGTTCTCGGCACCATCGCCCGCATCAGCGGCTTCAACATCTTCAAATTCATTCGTTACATCAAGGAAGAGCTGCTCATCGTCCTCGGCACCTCGTCCTCTGAATCGGTACTGCCCCGCATGATGAGCAAGATGGAGCGCCTGGGCTGCACCAAATCGGTAGTCGGTCTGGTCATTCCCACCGGTTATTCCTTCAACCTGGACGGCACCTCCATCTATTTGACCATGGCTGCACTCTTCGTCGCCCAGGCCACCAATACCCCCCTGACCATGACCCAGACCCTGACCATCCTGGCGGTGCTCATGCTCACCTCCAAGGGAGCGGCCGGTGTCACCGGCAGCGGCTTTGTCACCCTGGCGGCCACCTTCGCCGCCATTCCGACCATTCCCGTGGCAGGGCTGGCGCTGATTCTGGGGATTGACCGCTTCATGTCGGAAGCGCGGGCACTGACCAATCTTGTCGGCAACGGTGTAGCAACGGTGGTCATTTCCCGTTGGGAAAACGAGCTCGATACGAACCGGCTGCGCATTGCCCTTGATGGTCAATCGGAACCGGCCATGGCGATGGACATGGAACCGGACCTGTCGGCAGAAGAAGCCTAGCCTGCTTGCAAGCGCTTTAAACAGCCTGTTAAAGGCCCTCACCCAGTCATTCTGGAGAGGGCCTTTTCTTTTTCTTGACCGAAACCCGGCATACATAGTAAACCTCGGGAACCTGAACGGGGAGGTATACTATGCACCTTGACCATTTCACGCTCTTCGATGCCCATTTCCACATCATCGACAACCGTTTTCCCCTGGTGCCGAACCAGGGCTACCTCCCCGAAACCTTCACCTGCGATGACTATCTCGCCAGAATGCAGGGATATCGGCTTGCCGGTGGGGCCGTGGTCTCCGGGTCTTTTCAGGCATTCGACCAGAGCTACCTGGTGGATGCCTTGAAGAAGCTCGGTCCAGGCTTTGTCGGTGTCACCCAGTTGCCTGCTTCGGTCTCCGACGATGAGCTCCTGCGCCTGAACGAGGCCGGCATCCGCGCCGTGCGGTTCAATCTGAAAAGGGGAGGATCGGAGGATGTCCGGCACCTGGAAAGGTTTGCGCACCGGGTATATGATCTGGCGGGCTGGCATGTGGAGTTGTATGTGGATGCCCGGGAACTAGGCGCACTGTACGAAACGCTGGTGGGTTTGCCCGCCGTGAGTATCGATCATCTGGGGCTCTCCGACGAAGGCTTTCCCACCCTGCTCAAACTGGCCGAACGTGGTGTACGGGTCAAGGCAACCGGTTTCGGCCGGGTCGATTTTACCGTGCCGGCAGCCCTTGAGAAACTGTACAACGCAAACCCGCAGGCCTTGATGTTCGGCACAGACCTGCCCTCGACCAGGGCACCTAGGCCATATACGGACAACGATCTGGGGCTGGTGGTGGAAACGCTGGGCGAAGAACAGGCAAAAAAGGTGCTCTGGAATAATGCCGCCCTCTTTTACGGTCTCATCCCATAAACACCCGTGATATGAAAAGCATCGCCATCATCACCGCCCCCCCATTTCAGCCTTGCAAATGGCGCTTCGATCTTTTACCATTCCTGGCATTCATTGGGAGGATTCATGGATTTCGGCGTTTTTTTCAGTACCTTCGGCATCATCTTTCTTGCAGAGCTGGGGGACAAGACCCAGCTGACCGCCATGGCACTGGCGACGAAATATCCTTGGAAAAAGATATTTGTCGGTATCGCAACGGCCTTCGCGTTACTAAACGTGGGCGCAGTCCTCATCGGCCAGGTACTGTTTTCCTATCTTCCCCTGCTCTGGATCAAAATCGTTTCCGGCATCCTCTTCCTGTTCTTCGGCATCACCACCTTAAAATCAGCGGGGTTCAGCGAGGAAGATGAGGAGGCGGAAGAAAAGCAGCTGCAGACAAAAGGGCCGATCGCCACTTCCTTTGTCATGATCCTGCTGGCGGAGCTGGGGGACAAGACCCAGCTGGTAACCACCAGTCTTGCGGCACAACATGATTCGACGGCGGCTGTTTTTGCCGGGTCAACCCTGGCCCTGTGGATCGTCTCGCTCATCGGCATCTTCGTCGGCAAACAGCTTACCCGCTTCGTCTCCCTTTCCACCATCCATAAAGGAGCCGGCTGCCTCTTCCTTATCTTCGGCGTCGCCATCCTCTACCAGGCATTCTGATCCCCCTGCCTCAGGGCCGGATCCTTGTCGTCACAGACATTGCAATTTGGCTGACGGGGGCTTACAATTTCATAGATTCGTCATTCCCGGCTGTTGAAAATTTCCTCCGGCTATCCAATGTCCGACAAACACATAGAAAAGATATTCCTCTATCTCCTGGCACTGTCACTCCTCCTCCATGTGGCGGTGTTCGCCCTCTTTATGCTGATGCCCCAGGAAAAGCAACCCCAGAAGCAGGAACCGTACATGGTGGAATTGCAGGACCTGCCGGAGCTCAAGCCACCGGCGCCCCAGGAGCGGAAAAAGACGCACCGGCTGGCGGAAAAAGAGCGGCGGGTGCCGAAGGAAATCGCACCAAAGGGAGAGAGGGAAATCGAGCGGCCAGCAGCAATCCCGCCGCCATCGGCGGTAAAGCCGGGGCAGCAGCCGACAAGGGGAGAGGTACGGACGGCGCAGCGGCCGGAACGGGGTACGGTGCCCTATCAGGAAGCCCCGCGGGGGGAGAGCCTTTTCAAGCCCAGAAAACAGGAGCAGCCCTCCCTGGCAAAGCTGTTCCCCGGCGCCGGCAAGATGGCCAGGATCGAGGAGAGCTATCGCAAGAAGTACGGACCGGAGGTGGAAGACGGGGAAACGTCGTTTCTCAATACGGACGACATTCTCTTCGGCTCATTCCTGCGCCGGTTCGAAACGGCCGTCTATGGAGTGTGGCGTTACCCTCAGGAGGCGGCCCGGCAGGGGGTCCAGGGGGTAACGCCGGTGAGGATCACCTTCAACAGGAAAGGTGAGGTCGTAAACGTGCAGTTGCTGGAAAGTTCGGGAAGCAGAATTCTCGACGAGGAGGTTCTGCGGACCCTGCGCGAAATCGGCAGGATCGGATCATTCCCCCGGGGCTATACCAAAGATACCTTCAAACTGATTGCCTTCTTCCAGTACATCAGCAGCTCCAGCGGCATGCGGGGCACGCTCCACTGATTACCCTTTGATGCAATCCAGCCGTTCCCGCAAGAACTTCTCGAAATCACCGTTGAATTCCTCCCGCTTCAGTGCCATATCCACCGTCGCCTTGAGAAATCCCAGCTTGTCGCCACAATCGTGACGAATGCCTTCGAAACGGCAGCCGTAAATGGCCTCATCCCTGGCCAGGGTCTTGATGGCGTCCGTCAGCTGGATCTCTCCACCCTTGCCCGGCTCCTGCTTTTCCAGGATGGGAAAGATATCGGGGGTGAGGATATAGCGGCCGATGATAGCCAGATCGGAGGGGGCGTCTTCCTGCTTCGGCTTTTCCACCATATCCACCACTTCATAAACACGATCGGAGATGGTATTGGCGGCTACGCAGCCATAGGAAGAGATATTCTCCATGGGCACCCGCTCCAGCGCCAGAACCGGCCCCCGATACTTGCGGTACACATCCAGCAGTTGCCCTAAGCACGGTTTTTTGCCGTCGATAATGTCGTCCCCCAAAAGGACGGCAAAGGGCTCGTTGCCGATGAACTCCTTGGCGCAGAGGATGGCATGGCCCAGGCCAAGGGCCTGTTTCTGCCGCACATAGAAGATATTCACCATCTCGGCGATATCCCTCACCTGGCTGAGCTCCGCATCCTTCCCCTTGTCGTAGAGCAGCGACTCCAGTTCAAAGGAAATATCGAAATGGTCCTCGATGGCTCGCTTGCTCCTGCCGGTAACGAAGAGGATCTGCTCGATTCCCGAGGCGACCGCCTCCTCGACCACATACTGCACAAGCGGCTTGTCTATCAGGGGCAACATCTCTTTGGGGGTGGATTTTGTCGCAGGAAGAAATCTGGTGCCGAGGCCGGCAACGGGGAAAACAGCTTTTTTAACAAGCATAGGTGGTCGCTCCTGGGATAGTTTTTTTACTCTTTACTCTTCACTTTCTTGACCGATTCCAGAATCTGCGGAATCAGGTCCTCTCTTCCCATGGCCATGATGTGCAGCCCATGGCAATGGGGCTTGCAGGCTGCCGCAAGTCGTGCAGCAATTCGGACACCGGCAGCGGTCGGGTCTGCGGCATTTTCAAGCTCATTAATCAGGGCTGCAGGCACGTTTAAACCGGGGATGTTTTCGGTCACGTACCGCGCCATTGTTGCCGATTTGAGCAGCAGAATACCGGCTATCACCTTTACACCGTGAGGTTTTACCGCGCAGGAGAAGAACGCGAGACGCTCCGGGTCGAATACGGCCTGGGTCTGGAAAAAACTTGCCCCGGCCGCGGCCTTCTTCTCCAGCTTGAATGTGGTCAGTTCGAAAGGCTCCGCTTCTGGAGCGGCGGCGGCACCCACAAAGAACGCCGGTTCCCCGCTGACCCTTTTCCCTGCCAGGTCCCGCCCCTCGCCAAGCCCCTGAATTGCCTGCAGCAGCTGTACCGAGTCCAGATCGAAAACCGGCTTACCCCCGCGGTGGTCGCCGAAGGAGATATGGTCGCCCGACAGGGCAAGGACATTGGTGATGCCCAGGGCTGCCGCCCCAAGCAGGTCGCTCTGCAGGGCAAGCCTGTTCCGGTCGCGGCAGGTTATCTGGTAGATCGGCTCGATCCCTTCGCGCACCAGGAGAGCCGCTGCAGCCAGGGGAGAAATGCGCATGGACGCCCCCTGATTGTCGGTGACGTTGACCGCATCCACCAGTGGCGCCAGTTTTCGGGCTTTTTCAAGAAATTCACCGCAGTCGCATCCCTTGGGGGGACAGACCTCTGCGGTCAGGACGAATTGACCTGCCGCCAGTTTTTCCTGCAGCCGGGAGATCATCGGGCGGTCTCTTTCTCCAGCTTCAGGTTTCCCGGTTTGAGCATCCTGGAGAAATCCTTCTGCGGCACGATCTTCTTCAGCTTTTCCAGTGCCCCCCTCGACCTGAGGCGCTCGAATATCTGGAACCAGACACACTCCCGTTCATTGTCCGTTTCGCAACGGCCGTTGTCCATTCCCCCGCAGGGGCCGTTAAGCAGCCCCTTGGGGCAAACCGTCACGGGGCAGATGCAACCGGTCTCGGTAAGGATGCACTCGCCGCAGAGGGAGCATTTTTGTTCGAACTGACCGAAACGGCGGATATTGCCGAGGAAGAGGGTGTTAAGACCGGCGACGGTCTTTTTCGGCGTGCTCGCCGAGACGGACTGGATGCCGGCGCCGCAGGCGAGAACCAGCAGCGCATCCGCCTCGTCCACCATTTCCTTTTTGGCGCGCAGATCACGACCCGACCGCAGCATGTGGCAGGCTTCGTCGATGATCACCGAGCCGGTCACATCCTTTCCGGCGGCTATCAATGCCTCCTGCATCTGCCAGACTTCTTCCTCACCTCCCGCCTTGCAGACGGTGGCACACTTTGCACAACCAATGAGAAAAATTTTACCATCATTGGCGAGGGCGGCAAGGATT
Organism: Geotalea sp. SG265; assembly: GCF_022808985.1. GTDB lineage: Bacteria > Desulfobacterota > Desulfuromonadia > Geobacterales > Geobacteraceae > Geotalea. The sequence goes on from NZ_JAKZFT010000006.1 coordinate 93,810, forward strand.
TCATCCATGGATTTCTGGTGGCTGACTATCATATCGAAAACCAGTCGGTGGTCGGCAGTCGGCAGTTAGTGGATTAAATCGCCGGCTATCCACCTCCGTCTTACGGCCGCTTACCGTCTCTTCGCCGATTCCAAAGTGTTGTAGAGGAGCATGGTTATGGTCATCGGCCCGACACCGCCCGGAACCGGGGTAATGGCAGCTGCACGGGCAGCGGCTGCCTCATATTCCACGTCCCCCACCAGCTTTTTCTCGCCGACGCGATTCACTCCTACGTCAATGACGACGGCCCCTTTCTTGATCCAGGCCCCCTTGATCATTTCAGGCTGTCCCACAGCGGCAATGACCACATCGGCCATGGCCACCTTGGCGGCCAAATCACGGGTTTTGGAATGACAGAGGGTCACCGTGGCATTCTGCTGCAGGCACATCATTGCAACCGGCTTGCCGACAATGTTGGAGCGGCCGACCACGACCACCTCCTTGCCGGAAAGCTCGACCCCGGCCTCCTTGAGCATGACCATGACGCCGTAGGGGGTGCAAGGCTGGAAGAGGGGCTTGCCGATGACCAGCCTACCCACGTTGTAGGGATGGAAGCCGTCCGCATCCTTTTCCGGCGAGATCGCCTCCAGGACTTTTTCGGTGTTAATCTGTTTAGGCAACGGCAACTGGACGAGGATACCATGGATCTTCGGGTCCTTGTTGAGTTTGTCCACCAGCTGCAGGAGCTCTTCTTCAGTCGTTTCCACAGGGAGTTTGTACTCATCGGAGAATATTCCCACGTCCTTGCAGGCCTTTTCCTTCATGCTGACATATACCTTGCTGGCCGGGTCTTCACCCACGAGCACGACCGCGAGACCGGGAGTTATGCCCCGCTGTGAAAGTTTTGCCACCTCTGCAGTGATTTCTCCCCGGATTTTTGCCGCGATTGCTTTGCCGTCTATGATGGTCGCCATTGATGCGCTCCTTTCTGGACTGGTTAAAAAATGAAAATGATAAGTAAGAGTGTAGGGTTTGTAAAGAATTTTCAGATAGAAACGGGCAAAAAAAATCCCCCGTCGCCGGAGGATTTTGCTGCCCTATGCGGGCTAGCTTTGCAGGTCTGCTAAGCGGCAGACGGGCACCCGGCACAGCTGCCGCCGGACGGGCAACTGGGCGCATCGGAGTTTTTGCTGCTGCTATAGCCGTCGTTGTACCATCCCCCACCCTTGAGGGAGAAACCTGACTGGGAGATCAGCTTCTGCACAGGTCCCCCGCAGCTGGGGCACTCGCTGGCAGGCTCATCAGAGAACTTTTGGCGCAATTCGAACTTATTTCCGCAGCTGGTGCATGCATATTCGTAGAGTGGCATTTTCCTACAACCTCCTTTTTCATGAATCGGCACAGTTAATATAGGTACTCGTGGTCCGTTTTGTCAAGTCACCCTGTCATTTTTTCAGTCATGGCAAAGAGCAGGCGCGACCGGTAAATGATGCCGATCACCCGGTTTCCCTTTACCACCGGTAAACGCTGGAAGCGGTGCTTGACGAACAGTTCGGCTATGTCGGCAACACGGGCATCCTCCGTAACGGATATTGCCTGTCGCTCCATAATCTCGGAAACAGCCAGCGCCTTGATCGCCTCACAGCGTTTGGAAAAAAAAGACTCGTCCACTTTTTCCGCCGCCGTCATGGCGGCTTCTCCGATAAGGGCAGTAATGACGCTCAGGGGGGTAAGGATGCCGGCAAGACCGCCGCGCTCCGACAGGACCACAAGCCCGGGAGCCGCATTAATGAAGCTTTCGTCGCCGTAGTTGTCCTTCAGCATCTGCACCGCCTGGGCAACCGTAGCACTTGCGGTAATGACCGGAACGTCGGAAACCATGATATCCCTGGCTTTCATACTCTACTCCTGCACTGCTGATTGTTTTACCAGTGAAAGAACGGTTTCCTTGGAGACACCTTCGATCCTGATGGTCTTGTGGCGGGATTTTGCCCCGGCAGCGAGCGTCACACGGGATTTTGCCACACCGACAGCCTTGGCCAAAAGCTCGATACAGAGCTTGTTGGCGGCGTCCTCCACCGGCGGTGCAGTGAGTCTGAGCTTCAGCTCGTCCCCCTGAATACCGCAAATCCCATTGCGTGAGGCGCGGGGTTGCACGTGAACGGTAAAAATTACACCATCGGCTGTTTCGGTAATCTTCAGACTGTCTGTGTCGCTGTCATTCTTCATTGATGGAGAGCATCTTGTAGTGGGCATCGAGAAGGGACTTCAACGAGGTCTCGAACTGGAGTTTTTCCCTGCGCAGATCCTGGATCTGGCTGTTGAGTTCGAGCAGCTTCTGTTCTGCAGCAGCAACGATTCTTTCACCCTTGAGTTCGGCCTCGGATATGAGCAGCGTCGCCTCCTTCCGGGCGTTGGACTTCATATCTTCGGCAATATTCTGGGCAGCCAGCACCGCATCGCGCAGTTTGGACTCCTGACCTTCCATGGCGGCCATGGCGGCAGCATTGCGGCTCAGCTGCTCCTTAAGCTCAGTATTTTCACGCAGCAGCCCTTCCATCTCCTGGGCTACCACCTGGAGAAAGGCGTCCACATCCTCGGGGTCAAGCCCCCCGATCATCTTCCCCTTGAACTGCTGCTGCTGGATATCGATGGGAGTGATTTTCACGGCAACGCTCCCATACCGAACTTCAACCTGTTGGCCAGTTCGAAGATGGAGTTCACCAGGAACTTCTGCATGAAAAAGATCACCAGGAGCACGATCATGGGTGACAGGTCAAGCCCCCCCATGTCAGGAAGTATGCGCCGGACCCGGTAAAGCACCGGATCGGTCGCACGGTAGAGAAAATTGACAATGGGATTGTATGGGTCGGGATTGACCCAGGAAAGAATCGCCCGGGCAATGATGATGTACATGTAGATATTGAGCGAGAACTCAAGAACATAGGCAATGGCATTGAGGAAATTGGCAATAACAAACATCGGCGCCCCTTTTTGCTTTAATAAAGCACAGATTTTTATACAGAAAAAGGGAAAAACTGTCAAGGACGGCAACCCGAAAAACCATGCAGTGAGAGGCGTCACACCCGCTGAATGTATGGAATCATTACAGGGCAACCACTTCCTATCCTAGATATAACTATTTGAAATTGTTCAACTTCACCAGATATTCCACGCAATACATGAAGCTCCCCCTCTGTACGGAATCGTTACAGATTCTAACACCGAGGGCAAAATTTCCAGCAAAATCAGTCTATTGCCCTTTGGTATCCCAATTGCTACCAAATTCAATGGACAGCAAAGGTGCGACGACAGATGGAAGCCATATGCGAAATTTCCCTTAAGGAGTCGTGAACATGAAAAAAACCGCCGCGTTAGCCTGCTTTTTCCTGTGCTTGTTACCGGCCTGGGTGAAGGCAGAAGATCCCTCATCTTCGACACGACGGGACTACAGCTTGAGCCGGCCAGCAGAGGAAGAGGCCCTGGCAGCAGAGGCACGTGTCAATGATGAGGAACTGGTCCGGATCGCCGGGCATGGCCTTGAAACTGCCATTCCCATGGCTGTGCTCCCCTCCGCCAAGCTGGAAATGGCAGCATCCAGGATAAAGCTCTGGGACGAAGCGGATAAGGGAATATCCAACAGCGGCAATTGTCTCCAGAGAGTTACCCTTTCCACCATCGGCAACAAGTAGAGGCTGCTCTTCCCACAGCAACCATGGATAATCCAAAAAGGAGGCCGATCCCGCTTGCCCTGCATCGGGACCGGCCTCCTTTTTGGATAAGCCTGCATATTTACTGGGGCACGACCTCTACGCTGACAACCTCGGCGGAAAGGAATGCTCCATTGGCGTCTACAGCCTGAAAATTCTTTGGATCGTTCGGATCGGCGGAATTGCGGTAAATAGCGAAATCAGATATGGCAGGCGCAGTCCCTGGGGCGATGTCGCAAGTGATGGTCATAAGCTCTCCACCGGCGGTAAAACCGTAAGGATTTCCCAGAGCTATGGTAATCATTCCCCGGGCACCCTGGGAGGGAGGAGTATATGCCACAGAGAAATGTGTATCGGCGGGCATCGTACTGGGGATAGTCACAACACCGGTCAAGAGTTCTTTTATCTCCTTTGAGGTTATATAATCCGCCCTTAGCGTAACACCGGCAGGCAGTACCAACGCCACCGTTATACCCTTGATAACGGTGTTAGCCCCCTCCTTTGCAGTGGTCATAACCTTGACCGCTTTTATCGTACCGCCGGCGTTTACCAGATTGGTGTCCTCAATTCTGGTGACGCCGGTGGCATTTTTGTCCGAGCTTAGAAAAGCGGCCAGAGCCGTCTTGAAGGCATCGGCGGTCTCAACCGACATGGTGCCGTCCGCAATATCGCCGCTCAGGGTATTCAAGGTGCCTGCCAGCGCTCCTGCATCAGCTTTGGCCATCTGTGAAATGGCAGCCAGGGCCAAGGTGTAATCCCTCTGCCTCTGGCCGACTCCGGACGTGAAACCGACCGGCGTCTGATCAGGCTCCACCGGCTTCGTGCCGATGATGTCCACCCTGAACATCTCCGAAACCAATGCGTTTGCCGCTGTTACATCGGTGGCGGCAAGTTCCTTCCCCCCCTGCTTAAGCGCCAGGACTTTTCTTGCGGCAATTTCCGTCAGAGGGGTCACCGAGGCGGTATAAATCCCCGACGGATTGGCAATGACGGCCCGTAACGGTTGATCTTCGCCGATGGTCAACACGGAGCCGGTCGCTTCATCCAAATAGGAGCCGGTCGCCTTGATCAGGTAGATGCCGTTGTAGGACCCGGTAGTGCTGGTTTTGAAAGCGCTGATGCGCGCCGAATAGTTGCCGAAGGCATTGACACTGGAGGTTCTGAGCAATGTCTCGGTGCCGTCCGTATTGAGGGCGTAGATCCGCACCGTGCCGTCCTTGAACAGCCCCTTGGCAATGACGCCGGTAATTTTGGTGTCCGTGTTCTTCGGCTGGTTGGCTGACGTCGCATCATTGTTGGGATTGCCTGTGAAACCGCCGAAACCGCAGCCGGCAAGGAGGGAGGCCAACAGAAACAACGTTGTCATTATCATTCTCTTTACGTTCATACCTGCAACACTCGCTTTCTTTTCATTTTGCCGGGGCCTCCAGCGTAATCAGCTTCACCGCCGCCTGGAGAATGACGACAGCATCACCGATGTTGATCCTGCCGTCGGAGACCGGTTTGCCGTTAACCAGCGGTGCGACATCACCGTAGATCAGGTGCTGGTCGGTCTGGGTTATCAAGCCGCTGGCAATCTGCAGCGCAATCAGGGCATCGAGGACATCGACAGTCTTGTCCTGGTTTATATCCCCCCAGGCAGGAGCGGCAAAGATGATGTTTCGCTGAATGCTGCTCTCATTGCCAGCTGCATCCTTTGCCGTCACGAGAATATGGTAGACCCTGCTGTCCGTAAAGGTGACCTGCTTCTCAAAGGTCTGCACCGCCTCGCCGGCGACAAGGGAAACCGGCTCGGCATCCCTGTCATCCTGCTGCACCGTCACGGCTACGTCGCTCAGGGCGTCGGCCACGGTCCCCTTGATGGCCATGATGTGCAGGTTGGTTCTCAGGTCCTGGGCAGGCTCGGTGATGGCCAGGGTCGGTTTTTGGTTGTCGTAGGTAACGGTCCTCTTAAAGGAACTTTCATTCCCCGTCTGGTCCCGTCCCGTTATGATCACCGTATTCAACCCTTCGGCGAGATTTGCCGTCGCGGTAAATTTCGCACCGGTGATGGAAGCCGACTGAGAATCAACGGGTGCCTGATTTCGATCGTAGACCGTCACCTGGATGGTGGCAGCGGTCTCCCCTGTGATATCACCTCCGATCTGCACAAACGGCTGGTTGGTCTTCAGATTGTCCGCCGGGGACGTGATGGTGAGGTTCGGGCCGATGGAGTCGTAGTTGATGGTCCTGGTATTGCGGGTCTGGTTCCCGGCCCGGTCCCTAGCGATCAGCTCCAGGGTGTTGGCGCCCATGCTCAGGGTGACGACCTGGCTGAAAGCCCCTTTTCCGTCAATGGGGATTTCTCCGGAACTGCTCGTTCCTCCCCCAGTGTATTTAATGGCCAGAGAAACTATGCCGTTGGCATCGGTGACCGTCCCTGAGATATTGAGCTCGGCCACATTGGTATTGGTGCCATCGCGAAGGGTGGAGACATCCAGTACCGGAGCAGTCAGATCCACCATCCAGGCCGCGGTAGAGGCACTCCCTTCGGCCTGCCAATTTCCGGCACTGTCCCTGCCGATCACCGATACCGTATGTATCCCCTCGGCAAGGGAAGTCAATGTTACGGGGGTAGAAACGACCGTTTCACCGGAATAGACACCCTCATCAACCTTGTACCGGTAGGCAGTCACCTGCTCCCCGCCGATGGTGAGCGTCGCGCCGGCGGCATTGGTGGGGTTCGGCGGAATGCCGCCGATGATGGCTGCCGGCGGAACAGTATCCACCTCCCACCGTACCTCGGTACCCGTTGTCTGCCAGTTTCCTGCGCTATCCCTGCCGAAAACGGTGACCGTATGGATGCCGTCAGCGAGAGAGACCTGCTGGATCGGCGTGGCGACAGGGGTTTCGGCGGGGAAATCCTGCGAATCAAGGGTATACCGGTAGGAAACCACGTCATCGCCGCTAATGGTCAGTGTCACGTCGGTATCACGGGTTGGCTGGGTTGGGGCGCCGCTGATGACGGCGGTAGGGAGGATCAGGTCGATAATGGTCTGAAAGCTGCCGCTCGCAGACCAGTTGCCCGCGTCATCCCGCTCCTGCACGTAAAGGGTGTGCGTCCCCCCTGTCAGTGCCGCTGCCGGGGTAAAAGTTGTTGCATTCGTCGGAGAACCGCCGCCGGAGAAATCACCGCTGTCCAGAGTGTAGCGGTAATTGCCGTTCCCGCCCCCTCCCCCGGCCCAACTCCAGGTGGGAATAGGATTATTGGTCAGTGCCGCCCCGGAGACCTGGGGAACCCCAGGGGGGGTACGGTCGATGGTGATGGGACCGGCAGCCACGGCGGTGACCTGCGACCTGCCGTCGGCGATGACGCCGTAGACGTAATAGATCCCATCGGGAAGGGCGGATGTATCCCAGGTGTAGCTCGACATTTCCTTGGCGATGCCGGTGGCGATCTGCGTCCCACCAGTGCCGCTTGCATCGGGGGCATGATAGAGGGTGATGAAGGCCGGGCTGTCCGGATCGGCGGCAGTCCAGGTGATGGTGTAGGAATTTCCATTGGTCACCGGCACGCCTGCACCTGGAGCGGTTATGGCCATGCTCGGCGCGATGTTATCGCCGGCCTTGTTCTTGACGATGAATGAGCTTACCGCCGACCATCTGCTGTAGTCGCCATGGCTGTCCTTGGCCCTGGCAGTCCAGTAATAGCGGGTGTTGTCCACTAAGGGAGAGGAAACCGACCAACTCATATTCTTGCTCTCCCCCCCAGCCACCTGGCTCATGGAATTGAGAGTGCTGTCGCTATAAACAGCGAATTCAATAGTTAGCGGATCCTGATCCACATCAGTGGCCTTTACCGTCAGGACCGGGGTCAGGCTGTCGACCTCGCCGTTATCTACAGGGGAGACAACTGTCGGCATGTTGGGCGCATCATTCCTGATGTTGATAAAGAAGCTCCCCTCCATCCACTGGCTGTCAGCCGTTCCGTCGCTTGCCTTTACGCGCCAGAGCCAGGTGGTGTTGTCCCTCAGGGGTTGCGGAGTCCAGGCGGTCGTCCCGGCCCCTTCGGCAACATTTGCGGCTGCCTGCTTGTCCGGGCTGTCAAAACTGTTTTTCGTATCGATCTCGAAGGTGTAGGTCAAAGGCCCTTTGATGGGGTCGGGATCGGTTGCATTATTGACCACGAGAATAGGCGTAAGGACGTTCACCTCATTGACGTTGGGGGAGCCGTTTGCAGGTGCGCTTAATGTGGGCACCGTTGGGGCATCGTTGGCGGTGTTGATGAAAAAGGAAGAGGTGATGTAGTTACTGGCATTCCCATGCTGATCCACGGCCCGGCATCTCCAGAAGTACCGGCTGTTGTCGGCTGCTTTCCCTTCGGGAACCAGCCATTTGGTACTCCCTCCAGCACCCTGGGCAATGTCCTTGCCACTGGCCACAATGTTGCCGTCGGCGAAACCCTGATCCGTTGCCAGATCAAATTCATAGGTGAGGGTATCCTGATCCACATCGGCACTATTGGTAATAGTGAGCTCCGGTGTCCGTGAAGACACTTCAGTGCCGGCGGCAGGATAGCTCACCGCCGGATCGCTCGGTACCTCCTCCATTGTGTTAACGAAGAAGGTGGCGGTGGGCATGAAATTGCTGCTCATGTAGCCGTCGCCTGTTTTTACATGCCACGAGTAGACGGTGTTATCGCCTGTAAGGGGCGGCGACACGGTATAGGAGATAACACCGTTTTCGGTGGAAATTCCTTCACCGTTAGCCAAAAGGACCGGGGGGTCGCTGGTGGTAAAAACCTCGAAAGTATAGATAACCGGGTCGCCGTCCGGATCGATGACCGCATTAACCGAGAGTTTCGGGGTCAGCGTCGAAACCTCTCCGGATGTATTGGCTCCCCCACTCGCCGGGGCATTGATAGTCGGCACACCGGGCGCGCTGTTGGAGGAATCGAGCCGAGTAAAGGCCGCGGTCTTGCTGCTGTCGGCCAGGCCATTGCCCGCCAGGTCGGTGATCCCTTTGCCGGTGATAGTATACTTAACGCCGATCTCTTGTACCGTGGTGGTAAGGCGGTAGCTATTGGCTCCCGCCGAAGTTACAGACGTTACGGTAAGACCGTTGTCTGCCGGATAATTGGTATATTCATCCGCGCCTTTCACATTCTCGCTGAAGGTCACCACCACATGGGTCGAATCAACATATGTAGCCGTGGCGTTCATTGTCGGCGCCACCGTATCAATGACGATGGCTTTGCCGTCGGCGATATTTTTGCCCGATGGAACCGCCGGATTAGTGGCCTCGTTGCCTGCTCTGTCGCTGATTGTACCGGTGATGCCGGTTATAGTCAGATCACCTGTCCCCTGCCCCGCTTCGATGCTGTATGTCCCGTTGAATGCCGCGGCCCCGATCAACGCCCCGGTGTTGAGAGATCCGCCCGAATTGAGACTAATGGTCAGGCCGTCAGAGGAAACAGGTTCGCTGAAGGTAACGGTGATATTAATCCCTTCTCCCGCCTTATACGCCCGGTCGTCGGATGTGGAGGATGCTGAAATCACTGTCGGCACAACCGTATCGATGACAATAGCTTTGCCGTCGGCGATGTTATTGCCCCCCGGAACTGCCAGATCAGTGGTTTCGTTGCCTGCACCATCACTGATTTTACCAGTGATGCCACTTATGGTCAGATCATTGGTCCCCTGCCCCGCAGCGACGGTGTATGTACCGCTGAATGCCGCGGCCCCGTTCAATGCCCCGGTGTTGAGAGATCCGCCCGAATTGAGACTAATGGTCAGACCTTCGGAGGAGGCCGGTTCGCTGAAGGTAACGGTGATATTTATTTCTTCTCCCGCCTTATATGCCCGGTCGACGGATGTGGATGACGCTGAAATCACCGTCGGCACAGCGGCATGAATGTCGGGAACTAGCGAGAAAACAGCGAATGCAATTAGGATACACAACCAGATTTTTGTACTGTTCACTTTACCCCCTCCTGTCAGATAACAAGAGAAACAAGAGTTCAAGGTTCAGGGCCTGTCGCTGCACATCACGTCCCGATCGTCATGCATCCAACCGAGGCGTCAACAATTATATCTTTCAAATTAAAATTTACAAATTTTTTTGCGCTTTTCTTCCTTGCCCAATCCCTTTGAAAAGGCAGTCGTGGCGTCGGGAGTGAACGACGAGCCACAGCGGCGAGCGGACACCCGCCGCATGCTGAACTAAGGGGGATTCGCTACTCTAAGCACCAAGGGCCATGATGCGGGCGGCACCGCAAGGTCCGCAGCTGTGGCGACAGAGCGAACGGACGACGCCGCGACTACTTTTTTTTCCACGCAGTACCGGAGGGCCAAAAAAAATCCGCTCTTATCATTGACATCCGTCCACCATTGAACTAATTTAATCAATCAAATTAATTTAAGCTAATTTTACCACGGAGGGATTTGATGCCTGGACATGGAAAAACCATTACTGCCTGTGCCTGGCTTGCTTTGATGCTGTTGTCCATAAACGCCTTGGGTGCGGAATCCCCCATCCCCAGCAAAGGAAAGAACCAGCCTGAGCAGGATCGGAATACAGTCTCCGGCAAAAGAGTTAGCGAAAAGAAGGCAACTGCCGAGGGAGGCGAGGCAAAAAAAGAACTACGGGCAGAAGCGCAGACAAGCCATGTACACGAGCCGCCGGTCGGACAGCCGGGAGAGGCAAAGGCACCGGATATCGCCCCCATTTTCGATCAACCGGGGGTATTGACCCCCAAGGGAACCCTGGTACTTGAGCCGTCCCTTCAATTTTCCAATTCCTCCTCCAACCGCGTGGCGCTCAGCGGCTATACCATCATTCCCTCCTTCACCATCGGCCTCATCGACGTGCGCAACGTCAACAGCAACACCTACGTTGCGGCCCTCACCACGCGCTACGGCATTACCAACCGGCTGGAATTCGAAGCCAGGGTCCCCTACGTATATCGTTCCGATTCAACCTCGTTCGAACCGACCACCGATCCCAATACCGGCAACAGGATACCGGCCAGTGTTTTCAGTGCCGACGGCAAGGGGCTGGGGGACGTGGAATTCGGCCCTCGCTTTCAGTTGAACCAGCCGGGGGGTGAGGGTCCCTATTTAATAGCCAGTCTGCGGGTAAAATCGGTCACAGGAAAGGATCCCTTCGAGGTCCCCACCGCCTCCAACGTCACCAGCCCGTCGGGGGTACCGCTGCAGACGGAACTACCCACCGGGTCCGGCTTTTGGGGCATTCAGCCCGGCATAAGCGCCATTTTTTCTTCGGACCCGGCCGTATTTTTCGGCACGGTCAGCTATATGTGGAATATGGAGCGAAAGGTGGAGGGCCAGGGAAGACTGGATCCGGGCGACACCATCGGTTTCAATTTCGGCGTGGGGGTGGCGCTCAATGAAAAATCCTCCTTCAGCATCGGCTATGACCACATCGTCCTGGGCAAGCCGAAGATCAACGGCACCGAAATACCGGGTTCGATCATCACCCAGGTGGGAAGCCTCCTCTTCGGCTTCTCCTACAAGCTGACCGAGAAGACCTCCGTCAATTTCTCCATCGGCGCCGGCCTGACGCCGGCCGCATCCAACGTGCAATTGACTCTGCGCCTGCCCACCAGCTTTCTGCTGACGGGCAAATAGATCTTAAACGTGTACTCTGAAATGCTCCCAATCCAGACTGGGTGCCGCGGCCTCGGTAGTGAGCGACCGAGCTCCAGCGGCGAGCGGACACCCGCAAGGCGTAGAGCGAAGAGGTACATCCGCTAACGGCTATTCTTTTTTGAATTAAGAGCCTCCGCTAGGTCCGCAGCTGGAGCGACAGAGCAAACGGACGAGGTTGCGGCACCCCTTCCACAATGTGCAATAAACAAAAAAAAGCCGTCAGTCCCAAAAGGTGACGGCGGCTTTTTGTTGATGCCTTTATCGGCATTAACCGTTATTTCATCGCATTGATCAGCTGTTCATTCATCAAGGACCGCAGATTCATTGTGCGGTATGTATTGAGAACGTTAACCGTGGCATCTATGCGGGTAACGTTCTTGATTGCTGCAAAATCGAGGCTGTTCTGGATGAAGGTAAACAGGCCGTCCCGACCACCGGCCATATCGACGGAATTGCCAGTACCCTTCTGGATCATCATGGTCCTGTCGGCCAGAACGTTGCCCGACAAAACCTGGCTCGACTCTCCCCCCAGCAGCGGGACGTTCAAGGTACTGGTGGCCTGCAGTATGCCGTTGATAAAAACAGCCCTCTCGATTCCGAAAGAGACCTCCAGGCCGTCCCCGGTCTGGTAGCCACCGCGGATCAGCTCAAGCTCTCGGGAGGCAAGGGCGCTGCAGTCCCTGCATTCCGCCCAATCCCCATGAGCCGTACTTGTAGCAGACATCACTAGTGCCAACAACAGGGCAATTTTCCACATTTGGTCTTTCCCCTTTGGGGTCATCGCAATACTCCCGGCAGCATCAAGGTCACCGTGGCGAGTTCCCTGGGATTCAAGGCCAGCCCCAGCGGCGCCTTTTCCTTGACCTGCCATTCCCGATCGCGGTTGAAGTGGTTTTTCGCTACATTCTTTTTGTTCAGTATGATGAAAATGAGTCCGTTCCACATGGACTCGAATTCGGTGCGGGGGATGGTCTTGGCCCCCACGGCAGGGTCCGAGATCAGCACCGAGCCGTCCGAAACACCTTTTATGACGACGAAATGCTTGTACCCCCTGATGTTGATCAGCACAATGGCCGGCACACCGATTTGCGACAGCCGGTCGAGGGTGACCTTGTAGCCTGCCGCCTTGTAGCCGTGCTCCTCCAGGTAATTCTTCATATCCAGCAACGAAAAGCCATCCCTGCGGATTTTCTCCTTATCCCCCTTGTCGAACATCTCCTTGAAAATGTCCTGTTCCGAAACGGGCTCTTCGTAATTATAGGTCAAAAGCGTTGCCAGCGCCGCCGATCCGCAGCTGAAGTCATACTGCTGGTGAACGGTGGTGCGGAAACGCGCTTCCTTGATGCTCGTTACCTTTACGGTAAAAGCGCCGCCGGTCACGCCGGGGACAAGTATGGTGCCCGCCTGGCCCAGCGCTATCGCATAAACAAATGGAAGCAGAGCAGTAAAGGCAATGAGCAGCTTCATAGGCCTCACTTCACCGTCAGGTTCATGATCAGGTCGTTCTGGATCAGGACCTGGTTGCCCGAATTCTGGATTACCGTCACCAGCCCGCTCGCCTGGGCAAAGGCATTGCCGCTGATGCCATTGGTGCCGGAGGAGAGATCCGAATTCAAGATGCTGTTGCCTCTTGTCTCCCCCGTCTGCGATGCCGTGCTCAGCTGCATGTCGATCTGGTCCACGTTCATGCCCTGCCGGCCGGTCGTGGCATCCAGGTTTTCGTTTGATAGGGATTGCCCCGGCTCAAAGTCGGCCGTGGCCACCATTTCCCCGACGGAACCGGAGCCGACCTCAATGGCCGAAGCCCCTTCAGCCAGAAGAGTGCCGGCTGAGAGGGCCAATACGGCAAAAAGGGCTTTTCTCGATCTTCGCATTTTCCTGCCTCCTTTTGGGAACTGCTGAAATTAAGGCCAGGGGAAAAAGCTCCCGGTGATGCGCTGGGCACCACCGGGTGGAAGGTGAATTTACTGCCTGTTGACCTGGACGTTGACCGACTGCTGTACCAGAGAGCTGTAACCGGTGTTCTGGGAGATGACAGTGATACCGGTCGCTTCCAGCTCTCCATCTAAGGTGTTGTTGCCGGTAAGGGGGAGCTCAGTGAGTGTGGTTGCAGGCTGAACGTTGCCGGACACCGTGCCGTCGAGCTCGCTTGAAGCGATTTCCACGTCAATATCGCCGACGGTCAGGGTAGTGGTTGTATTGTCGCTGTTGGTGGTGTTGCCTACATTTTCATTGACCGTGGCCGTGCCACTACCGTAAATGGCTGCACTATGATCCTGGGCCTTGTTGTTCAAGGAATCTTCGGTGGTGCTGACAACTGCGTTTCCGCCGGAATTGACGGCAACGGAGCCCTCTTCGGCCTTTGTATTGATACTTTGGTCGACGTTGTTGCTGTTGGACATGGAAGCGGTGGCGCCGGTGGTTGCTGCCACGCTGCCGCCTTCGACTCCATCGATATAGGCGTCGGTTTCCTCATTCTTGGCATCACCACCGATGGCGGCAACGGCTCCCTGTTCGGCCTCCTGCTTGGCAGCATCACCGTTCAGAGTAGCAGCACTCCCATCGTTGGCAGAGTTTGTCTTCGTCACTGATTCGTCTTCTGATTTGTCGATCAATACCGGACCCACGTTGAGATTTTTCGAGCTGTCGTTTAAAGTCGTGTTGGTGTCATTGGAAATGGTGTTGTGGCTGGCAAGATCCACGTCGGCCTGAACTTCAACATCGGTTGTTTGGACTGGGACTGGATCATCATGGTTCGCGAACGCCTGGCCGCTTAGCCCCAAGGCAGAGACTACCGCCAATGTCATAATAACTTTTCTCTTTTGCATTTTCATAACATCCTCCTAGAAATAGATTTTTGCAAGGCGCTCTGCCGTTGCTCTATCCTTTCATATGGCAATTGATGTGCCATGTTTAATATTTATTTTTTAATAACTGTAATGACGAGGTTTTTTTCTTTCTCGCCCTGAATTGTCGTTCTGCCGAAGAACCGATTTGTAAAGTTTGTTAAAAATATGTGATCCAACTACTGTTACGCCGGTGTCACGCGGCCGGATGAATCTTGAATTTACAGCTGCTTAGCCCCGAATGGGGACAGACAACCTGTAAAGTTCTGATACACCGGCCTCGCTAGGGTCACTGGATGCCGTATATTTTCATCCGGCGGTAGAGGGTGGGACGGCTTACCCCCAAAAGCTTGGCAGCCGTTGAGATGTTGTAGTTACAGCTTTTGAAGACCTCTTTGATCTTCTCTTTTTCCAGAACAGCCACGGCACTACTTAAATCGCCGGCGCCGGTTTCCATTCCCGTTTTCACCGTATCCAGCATCAGGTCGGTCGGGGTCACGTACCTGCCCGCAGCCATGACGATGGAACGTCGCACCTTGTTGATGATCTCCCGGACATTTCCAGGCCATTCGTAGGTATTGATTGCATCGACGGCCTCCTTGGTGAAGGATTTCGTCAGACCGCTCTCCCGGGAGAACTTGTTGAGGAAGTACTTGGCCAGGATGACCGTATCTTCGCCCCGTTCCCGCACAGGGGGTAGATGGATGCTGAATTCGTCGAGACGGTAATAGAGATCGCTGCGGAACTTCCCTTCGGCGATGGCCCCGTTCAAGTCACGGTTGGTGGCGGCAATGACCCGCACATTGACCTTTTTCCCCCCCACTGTCCCAACCCTTTCAACGATCTTGTCCTGGAGGAAACGGAGCAGCTTGGCCTGGAGATTGGCGGGCATGTCGCCGATCTCGTCGAGAAAGATGGTGCCGCTGTCCGCATACTCGAACTTGCCCTTCTTAGTGGCGTGGGCTCCGGTAAAGGCGCCTTTCTCGTGGCCGAATAGCTCCGCTTCCAGGAGATTGTCCGGAATGGCGGCGCAATTTATGGCCACAAAGGGCTTGTCCTTGCGCGGGCTCCGTTCATGGATCGCCTGGGCAGTAAGCTCCTTGCCGGTGCCGCTTTCCCCCAGGATCAGCACCGTCAGATCCGTCGGGGCCACCTTGCGAATGTTGGCAAAGACCTCCAGCATGACCTTGCCGGTACCGACAAACTGGTCGATGTCATCACTGCCGTTTACCTTGAGTATGTCGCTGTCGATAAAGCTGGCCACCTTTTGCAGCTGGTCCGCGTCGAGCTGCGCCAGGCCCCCGTTAACCCGGTTCAGGAGGCAGGTCCTCTCATGGTAGTCCAGGTAGCCCGGATGGAAATCAAGCCGCCAACCGCAACTGGTGCAGACCGGCGGCAGGATCCCATATCGCTCGCCGCAGAACGGACAGCACTCCCGGTCGGTGAGATTGTCGGCAATGAACTGCCAAAGACGCCCTTTGGTCAGGCGGTCCATGCCGGTAAATCTCACCCCGTAGCCCAGGCCGTCCTTCCTGACTATGTTTCCCCGATGCTCGAAAAGCCCCT
This sequence comes from Geotalea sp. SG265, assembly GCF_022808985.1. Taxonomy (GTDB): domain Bacteria; phylum Desulfobacterota; class Desulfuromonadia; order Geobacterales; family Geobacteraceae; genus Geotalea. The sequence goes on from NZ_JAKZFT010000006.1 coordinate 109,560, forward strand.
GGCCGAAAAGATCATACTGCACCAGAACCGGCGTATCCAGGCCGACCTTGTCGCGGAATTGGAGAGGTAATGCCTTGAAAAAGGCGCCGTCTAGACCGATGTCCCTGATTTCAGCTTCGATCTTTGCCGAAGGAATATCGAGCTTTGCAGGAAGAATCGCTTTGATCCGAGGACTCTGGCGCGGCATGGGCTTCTCCCATCACATTAGAATATATTTATTAGTGTAACGAATTTTATCACACCAGGTCATTTATTCAATGGAGGGAAAAGCAGGAAAATTATGGAGAAACCGTCGTTATTGGATCAATCGGGTAAAAAAAAGTTCGTCTGATTTCAGAGGAAAGCAGTCGGGGCGTCGGGAGTAAGCGATGAAGCCGCAGCGGCGAGCGGACACCCGCCGCGTGTCGAACGTGGGAGGGTCCCGCCTGTTCAAGCATCGTGCGGCATTACAGGAGCGGCACCGCAAGGTCCGCAGCTGGGGGGACAGAGCGAACGGACGACGTCGCGACTGCCGTTCTTTTCCCAGAAATCCCCGGAAGAACCTGAAAAAGCCGGAGGCTTGTCAAGCGAGCGTCTTTCGAAAGCGCCGTACGGAAAAGAGGAGTATGACCAGACCGAGGACCGCCAGTGGAGCCAGTTGAGTCCAGAGGATCGAAACACCAACCCCCTTGAGAAAGATGCCGCGGATGATCACCAGGTAGTAGCGGATCGGATTGAGGAGGGTAAGCCACTGGATTGGGGTGGGCATGTTTTCGATGGGGAAGGCGAAGCCGGAGAGGAGCATGGCGGGGAAAATGACCATGAAGGCACTCATCATGGCCTGCTGCTGGGTGCGGCTGACAGTGGAGATAAGCAGTCCGATGCCCAGTGAACTCATGAGAAAGAGTCCGGTGGCACCAAAGAGTAGCAGGAAACTCCCACGGATGGGAACGTCGAACCAGTAAGCTCCCACCGCAGAAATCAGCCCCACATCCACAAAACCGATGATGACGAAGGGGATCGTCTTGCCCAGGATGAATTCGGTCTTTCTGATGGGGGTGACGATGATCTGCTCGATGGTGCCGATCTCCTTCTCCCGAACGATGGCCATGCTGGAAAGGAGCATGGTGATGATGAAGACGATGTTGGTGATGACCGCAGGGACATAGAAGTTGCGACTTTCCAGGTTGCTGTTGAACCAGGCCCGGCTTTCGAGCCTCACGCCGCCGACAGGCTCGGTACGCCCGAATGCCGCCAGCTGCTGCCGCTGGAGGTCCTCCGAATATTTGGCCGTTATTCTGGCCGCATGGCTTAAAACGATACCGGCGGTGTTGGAATCGGTGCCGTCGAGGATCAGTTGGACGGGCGCAGTCCTGCCGCCGGACAGGGTACGGCCAAAGCCGCTGTCGATACGCAGCACCGCCTTTGCCTTGCCCCGGTCAACCACTTCCCGGACTCTTTCTTCACGGAGGATATATTCCCTGACGTTGAAGTAGCCGGAGGAAACGAAGCGGGAGACCAACTCCCGGCTCTCCGTGGTGTTGTCCCGGTCGTAGACAGCGGTCGCCACATTGCGCACATCCGTATTGACGGCATAGCCGAAGACGATGGTTTGCACCGCAGGCACGACGAAGATGATGAAGCGCATGCGGCGATCCCGCAGCACCTGGATGAATTCCTTGATCAACATGGCTTTCAGCCGTTCCAGCATATATTTCCTATCCATTACCGCAGCCGGTCAGGCTGCTGTGGCTTCGGGAGAGAGTGACAGAGCCACAGCGGCGAGCGGACACCCGCCCATGATGGAACGGAGGCGCATTCGCGGCAATCGGTTGCGCGCTCCTTGACAAAAAAAGATACTGCAAGGTCCGCAGCTGTGGCGACAGAACGAACGGACGAAGTCGCAGCAGCCGCCCTTCGCCCTTCGCCCTTCGCCCTTCGCCCTTGACTCTTCACTCTATCTTCTTCTTCAGCCTCGCCACAGAAAGAGCCATGACCGCCACGCAGAAGACGGACAGAAAGGTTGTCTCCACCGCCAGGATATCAAGCCCCACGTCCTTGAGGTATATCCCCCTGATGAGTACGACGAAATAGCGGGCCGACACCAGCCGCGTCACCAACTGGATGGGTATGGGCATGTTCTCGATGGGGAAGATGAAACCGGAAAGGAGAAAGGCCGGAAGCATGGTCGCCACCAGCGCCAGCTGTGAAGCGACCAATTGGCTCTTGGTGACGATGCTGATCAGCATGCCGAGCCCCAGCGCCCCCAACAGAAAGAGAAGCGACAGGGCAAAAAGCAGCACCAGACTTCCCCGGAGCGGTATGGCAAAGAAAAACTCGCCGACGATGACGCAAAGGATCAGGTCGAGCAGACCGATGGCGAAATACGGCAAGAGCTTCCCCAGAATCAGTTCTGGACCGGTCACCTGGGTAGCCAGGAGTTGCTCCATGGTGCCGTTCTCCCATTCGCGGGCAATGGTAAGGGAGGTCAGCAGCGAGGCGATGACCATCATGACGATGGCAATGAGGCCGGGAAAGATATAGTTCTTGGAGACCATGTCGCTGTTGAACCAGACCCGCGGCCTGAGATCGATGCCGGCACGGGAGGAGGGGGTCCCCATCCGCGCAAGTTGCTCCAGAACCACCTTGCGGGAATAGCTGCCGGTTACCGCCTCGGCGTAGCCCAGAGCAAAGGTGGCAGTATTGGGGTCGCTGCCGTCCAGGATGGCCTGCACCGCCGCCGCTTCGCCCTTTTCCAATGAGCGGGCGAAATTCCGGGGAATAACCAGGGCAATCAGCGCCGTGCGGTCGTCTATGGCCTGCTCGATCTGTGCGTAGCCGGTTGCCCGGCCTTGCAGTGCAAAAAAGCGCGAGCCGGTGAAGCCGCTGACGAACTCCCGGCTGGCGGGGCTGGCGCTCTGATCCCAGACAATCAGAGGGACCCGGTCCACATCCAGAGTCAGAGCATAACCGAAGAGAAAGAGCATGATCATCGGTATGGCAATCCCCATGGCAAGGCTGCGCCAGTCGCGGAAGACGTGGAGGAATTCCTTGCGGGCAATGGCCCTGATGCGCTGAATCTTCATAATTCCTTTCACCCCTGTGGCAAGGGGGGGCAGGGGATTTAATGGGTGACTACCGTCTGAATTCCCGCTGGGGCGACTCCTGCCGGTCCCGCAGCTCGATCAGGGACACGAAGACATCCTCCAGGGACGGAGCGATCTTCTCCAGCCGGTCGGTGGCAACCCCCTTCCCGACCAGGAGCGCCTCCATGGCGGCAAGGGATTTTTCCCCGTCGCGGGTCACCACGTGCAGCCCGTTGCCGTAAAGGGCGGCGTGCTTCACCCCCTCCAGGGCTTCCACTTCCTCCATCAGGTCCTGTGCTCCGGGGCATCTCAGCTCGATCACCTCTTCGGTCATGAATTCGGTCTTCAGCTGGGCCGGGGTGCCCAGGGCGATGAGCTGCCCCCGGTAAATCAGCCCCAGCCGGTCGCAGTATTCCGCTTCATCCATATAGTGCGTGGTGACGAAGACCGTGGTCCCTTGCTCTGCCATACGGTAGATGAGATCCCAGAAATTGCGGCGGCTGGCCGGATCCACGCCGGAGGTGGGCTCGTCGAGGAAGACGATGGGGGGCTCGTGGAGAATGGCGCAACCCAGTGCCAGCCGTTGCTTCCACCCCCCCGAAAGAACCGAGGCCGGGCTGGTGCGATGGGCTTCCAGCCCGGCCATGCGAATCACCCAGTCCTTGCGCTCGCCCTTTTTCTCCGGGGAAAGGCGGTAGATGCCGCTGTAAAAATCGATGTTTTCTTCCACCGTCAGGTCTTCGTAGAGGGAAAAACGCTGGCTCATATAGCCGATGTTCTTCTTGATGGACTCGGCCTGGGTAACGATGTCGTAACCGGCAACGGTTCCCGAACCGCCGCTCGGGGGGAGGATGCCGCAGAGCATGCGGATGGTGGTGGATTTACCCGCTCCATTGGGGCCGAGAAAGCCGAAAATTTCCCCCCTGGCCACATCGAGGCTGATCCTGTCCACGGCAATGAAGTCGCCGAAGCGTTTTTCCAGGTCGTGCAGGGAAACGGCCTGATCATCGGGCTTCGCCATGACGCTCCTCTCCCATGACGGAAATGAAAACATCCTCCAGGGACGGCTCGATCTGCCTGACAGATACCGGTTCCATCCCCTCTCCCCGCAAGAAATCCCGCACCAGCAGAGTGGTCTTGTCCGGGTCGTCGCTGACGATGTGCAGACGGTCGCCGAACAGGCCGATCTCGTGGCCTTCCAGCTTACGGCGCAGGATCTGGAAGGTTTCGCGGGCATTGCCGGCAAGCACTTCCAGAATTACCCCCCGCATCAGCCCTTTCAGCTCCTGGGGAGTGCCGCAGGCGACCAGTTTTCCCTTGTGGATCAACCCGACCCGGTTGCAGCGGTCCGCCTCGTCCAGATAGGCGGTGGCAACGAAGATAGTGACTCCCTCCTTGAGCAACTGGTAAAGGATGCGCCAGAAATCGCGCCGGGAAACGGGATCGACACCGTTGGTGGGCTCGTCCAGGAACAGCACCCGAGGAGCATGGATCAGGGCGCAGGCCAGCCCTAGCTTCTGCTTCATTCCACCGGAGAGGTTGCCGGCACGCCGTTTCTTGAAGGGAGTGAGATTACTGAAGGAAAGCAGCCGGTCGATCTTTTCCTGCCGCCCTTTCAGGGGCAAGCCGTGAATATCGGCAAAAAAATGAACGTTCTCCAGCACCGTCAGGTCCGGGTACAGGCCGAAACGTTGGCTCATGTAGCCGATGCTCCCCTTGGCCGACTCGGCCTCCCGCCCCACATGCTTGCCCATGACCCAGGCATCCCCGGAACTCGCATCCATGATGCCGGTAAGCATGCGCATGGTGGTGGTTTTTCCCGCCCCGTCCGAGCCCACCAGGCCGAAAAGCTCTCCCCCGGTCACGGCAAGATTCAGGTTGTCCACTGCGGTCAGCTCACCGAAGCGTTTGCTCAGGTTTTCAGTTCGTATGGCTTCCATCTAAGAGGATCTCCGCATCGGCGGGCATGCCCGGCTTCAGGTCCATCCGGGGGTTGGGCACGGTAATCTTGATGCGGTAGACCAGCTTGACCCGCTCCTTTTCGGTCTGCACGTTTTTGGGGGTAAACTCCGCCTCCGGCGAAATGAACGTCACCCTGCCCCGGTAGCTCCTGCCGGGATAGGTATCCACCTTCACCAGCACCGGCTGCCCCACCTTGACCCGTCCCAGGTCGGTTTCGCTGATGTAGGCGCGCAGCCAGGTATCGGTGATATCCCCCAGGGTGACGATCGGGCTGCCGGCTGCCACCAACTCCCCCGGCTCCGCATGCTTGGACAGCACCAGACCGTTGATGGGTGCAGTCAAGGTGGCATAGCCCAGCCTCGTTTGCGCTTGGGCCAGGGCTGCTTCCGCCTCCCTGAGCCGCCCCTTCGCCTGTTCGATCCGCTCCCGGCGAGGACCTTTGCGCACCAGAGCAAAAGCCTCCCGTGCCTCCCGGGACGCCGCCCGGGAGGTCTCGAAGGCCGCTCTGGATGCGTCCAGTTGCCGCTGGGAGATAACTTCCCTGGCAAAGAGAGCCTTGTCCCGCACATATTCCTTGTCCAGCCGGTTCGCTTCCGCCTCTGCCCTTACGACAGCCGCCTGGGCCTGGGCCACCTCCTCGCGGCGCGAACCGGCCTCAAGCTCAGCCAGCGAGGCCTGCATCACCGATCTTTCCGCTTCGAGGCGTGCCACCTCATGGCTCAAATCCTCAGGTTCCAGCAGGGCCAGAACCTGTCCGACACGCACCGCTTCCCCCTCATCCACCAGACGTGACTTGACCCGCCCGGGCACCTTGAAACTGGCCTCCACGGAAACGACCTCAATGGTGCCGGACACAGCCAACCTGCCAGTGTCGGGCTCTCTTCGCAAGACAAGGTAGCCAATTGCGGCAACAACTACTGCCAGTGCGGCAATCATGGCAATCTTCTTTTTCAAAATGTGCTCCTGAAGAATTTGTGCAATGGTTCGAATTGCTTATGTATATACCACCTATTTTTCGCCTTTGGAATGCTTTGTGCTTTTTCACAGAGGTAGGACAATAATTCAGCAGCCAATACCATGGCAAGGTGGTGATTTCATTGAGAAGTGTTCTGATATGCGACGACGAGCCCGTTGTGAGGATGAGCCTAAAAAATAAGCTGAAGGAACTGGGCTTTGCCGAAATAATGGAATGCAGTGACGGGGAGGCGGCGGTTGCCTCGGCCACGAGCCGCCTGCCTGACATGATCATACTGGATGTTTCCATGCCGAAACTGGACGGCATCAGCGCAGCCAAGACAATACGCAGGAAACTGAAAGTGCCGATCCTGCTCCTGACCGCCTGCCTGGATCAACAGACGGTAACCCGGGCAAAGGAAGCAGGGGTGGCGGGTTTCCTGACCAAGCCGCTCCGCGAGCAGGATCTGTGGCCGACCATCGAACTCGCCTTCGCCCACGCCCACGAGGTGGATGAGCTTAAGGAGCAGGTGGAAGATCTTAAAGAAACCATCGAAAGCAGAAAGGTCATTGAAAAGGCAAAGGGAGTACTCATGCGCAGCCAGGGACTGACCGAGCCGGAGGCCTTTCGCAAGATGCAGAAGCTGGCCATGGACAAGCGAAAGTCGTTGCGCCAGATTGCCGATGCCATCCTCCTGACCGAGTCATGACCGGCACGGCAAGGTGTCACAACCCTTGACATAGCCACATGCTTTGCATATATTTATAGCAATAAAGGGGAGTAGCAATCGGCCGGAAACATGGCCGACCCTCAGTTCGTCAAGACGGCCACCAGGTTGTTGAAACATCGCAATTTTTTTCAACATCCTGCTACAGGCCCGGACCAGGGGCAGCGACTATACGTCAACGCATGCAAGACCTTTATCCAAACGATTCTACACGTCTGGGTAAAGGTCTTTTCTGTTTGGCCCGGACGAAACCAATGGAGGTATCAACATGAACCGATTGAAAACAACCCTGCTTCTGACCTGTCTGACCCTGCTGATGGTCGCCATGGGCAGCGCCATCGGCGGAAGAAGCGGCATGGTCTTCGCCTTCTTCATGGCCTGCGCCATGAACGTCTTCTCCTACTGGTTTTCCGACAAGATCGTCCTTCGCATGTACGGAGCCCAGGAGATCACGGAGATGGACAACCCTACCTTTTACGGTATGGTCCGCCGGTTGGCCATCCAGGCACAATTACCCATGCCCAAGGTGTACATTATTCCGTCCCAGAGCCCAAATGCCTTCGCCACCGGGCGTAACCCCGAACATGCCGCTGTGGCTGCCACTGAAGGAATCCTGCGCATCCTCACCCCCCAGGAACTGGAAGGGGTCATGGCCCATGAGCTGTCCCACGTGAAGAACCGGGACATCCTCATCTCCACCATTGCCGCCACCATTGCCGGCGCCATCTCCATGCTCGGGAACATGCTGCAATGGGCGGCAATCTTCGGCGGCGGACGCCACGACGACGAAGAAGGCGGAGGAGGCGTCATTGGCGGTCTGGCCATGGCCATTCTCGCACCAATTGCGGCAATGCTGATCCAGATGGCCGTTTCCCGCTCTAGGGAATATATGGCCGATGAGTCAGGGGCGAAAATCTGCGGCAATCCCCTCTCCCTGGCCAATGCCCTGCGCAAACTGCAGAGCGCGTCCCAGATGCTTCCCATGGAGGAGGCCCGGCCGGCCACGGCCCACCTCTTCATCGTCAACCCGCTGACCGGCGGAGCGCTGCTCAATCTGTTCTCCACCCATCCCCCCATGGAAGAGCGGATCGCCAAGCTGGAGGCGATGGCCTACCGCCCCAGGTAACCCCAATCGGGGAGAGCCGAAATTGAAGGCTCTCCCCGATCTTCTTCTCAAAACTATCATTTCTGCAAAAGTCAGGAGTTCTTGTGTCCAATCAGACCATTATGTGGGTGGCCTTTGCCGCTGTAATGACCGTGATGTTCGTTCTCGACCTGGGGGTTTTCAGCCGCAAATCCCATGAGGTCAAATTTCGGGAAGCGCTTACCTGGACCCTGGTCTGGGTTTCGCTGGCTATACTGTTCAATGCCGGCATCTACTACTTCATGGGACCGGCCAAGGCGCTTGAGTTCCTGACGGGCTACGTGATCGAAGAATCCTTGTCGGTGGACAATCTCTTCGTCTTCATCATGATATTCTCCTATTTCCATGTGGCAAAACATCATCAACCCAAAATTCTTAAATGGGGCATCCTGGGTGCCCTTGTCATGCGCGCCCTCTTTATCCTTCTGGGGATCGAACTGATCGAGCGGTTCCACTGGATGATCTATGTCTTCGGTATCCTCCTGGTCATCACCGGCATAAAAATGGCCTTCGGCGGCGAGGAGCACATCGAGCCGGAGAAAAACCTGCTGGTGCGCCTGGCAAGAAAATTCGTCCCCATTACCAAGCGGGTCCCCGGCGACCGATTCTTCATTCGTAAATGCGGCAAACTGGCAGCGACCCCCCTGTTCCTCACCCTGCTGGTGGTTGAATCCAGCGACGTCATCTTTGCCGTCGATTCCATCCCCGCGGTACTGGCGGTCACCCACGACCCGTTCATCGTCTATACGTCCAACGTCTTCGCCATCATGGGGCTCAGGTCCCTCTACTATCTCCTTGCCCACGTCATGGGCATGTTCGTCTACCTGAAGCTCGGCGTCTCCTTCATCCTCTGCTTCGTCGGGGCGAAAATGCTCCTTACAGACGTCATCGAAACGCCCATCTACTTTTCACTGGGGGTCATCGTCGGCTCCCTGACCATTGCCATTCTCATCTCGGTAATGGTCGGCAACAAAAGGAAAAGCAGGCACGCCTGAAAAAGAAAGGGGCGCCACCCAGCGCCCCTTCCTCACTCCTCACTCCTCACTCCTCACTCTTGGTCCTTACGATCCTCACCTTGACGATGGAGGTCTTTTTCACCTCTTCGCAAACCAGGGTATATTCGTTCCACACCACCCGCTCCCCTTTTTCGGGGAACCGCCCCAGCTGATCGAGAATCAACCCGGCCAGGGTATCGTAGGGAATATCCTCCGGCAGTTTGATGTCGAGAAGATCCTCCACGTCGTTGATGGATATGAGCGCATCCACCAGGAGACTGCCGTCGGGCATGGTCTGCACCCGTCGAGGCTCGCCTATATCGTGTTCATCCTCGATCTCCCCCACCAGTTCCTCCAGCAGGTCTTCCGTGGTCACCAAACCGCTCAACCCGCCGTATTCGTCAACCACCATGGCCATATGGCTTCTCTTACGCTGCATCTCCTTGAGCAGATCATTGACCATCTTTCCTTCGGGGACAAAAAACGGCGGGCGGATGATCGCTTTGATATCGAAATCAGGTTCGGAGACGATTCTGCCCAGAAAATCCTTGGTGTGAATGACGCCTGAGATGTTTTCCATGTTGCCGTGAAAGACCGGATAGCGGGAATATTCATTCTCCAGGACAAACTCCAGCAGTTCCCGGCGGGAAAGGTCCAGATCCAGAGCAGCCATCCTGGTGCGCGGCACCATTACCTCTCGGACGCTGGTATGGGTAAAGTCGAAGATATTGCGAATATATTCCGTTTCGGCGGCGCTGAACACACCGGTTTCATGCCCTTCGGCGACGATATGCTGCACTTCTTCCCGGGTGATGAAGGCACGCCCTTCCCCCCGGATGCGCATCAGCTTGAATACGGCCTTGCTGGAGATGGTCAGAAAGGATACAGCGACGTTGCTAACCCGTGCCAGGTAGTTGAGTGGCTTTGCGATGTGGAGGGCCATGGTATCGGCATATTGCAGGCCGATGGTTTTGGGCACCAGCTCGCCGATGATCAGGCTCAGATAGGAAACGACGACGACAACGATGGATACGGCAAGAGGCTCCGCCGCATTCCGTACAAACTCGTAAGGCGCCTGCTGCAATAATGGCTTCAGGTGCTCGGCGGCGACTATCCCCCCCACTGCCGAAGCAGTCGAGCCGACCACCGTGACACCGATCTGAACGATGGCCAGCAGGCGGTGAGGGTCCTTCTGCAGATCCTCGATTATTTTTGCCCTTGCATCGCCGGCAGCGACGAGATGGGCAACTCGACTTTTTCTTATGGAGATGATTGCGAATTCAGAACAGGAAAAAAAGCCGTTTATCACAATTAAAACTGCAATTACAATCAATTCCAGTGAAACCGCGTCCAAAAATTCCTCCATTTATAAAATGATTTCTCATTTTCCCTGCAACGAACCGGTTTGTCAACCACCATGTTCGGCAAACATCCCATATAGCGCGGCATTGATAAATACGCATATAAAAAAAGGAGGCATCCGCCCCCTGTCCCCTCTTTTCCCCAGATTAAGCCGCCTAACATGATATTCTTCACCTGGATCGTCTTCGCCAATGCCCCAAACTTTATGTTGACTCCCACGATCCGATGCTTTATCTATACAGAAACAAAGGGGAAGCACGACCGTCGCTGGTGGGCGGCCCGGTCTTCAAAACCGGTGAGGGGGATGAGAAATCTCCCTGGTGAGTTCGATTCTCATGTGCTTCCGCCATTAGCTCTGCGGTACGCCTACTTGCCCCCATTACAGGCTGGAGCGGATTTCTTCACATTCTGCTCCGCCTGCCGGAGCTGCGCATTGATCCTTCCTGCTGAAACAGCCATGGCAACAGCCTGAGCCGCTCCGATCTCTTCATCGGTCACACCTTCCTTCTGCTGTTGCTTCAGGTAATACTCCATGCACGGGACGCAACCAATCGCCATCGCCGCTGCAATGTGAAGCAGATAGGAGGTCTTCGGATCCAGGATGGTGTTCTCCCGAGCTGTATCATAGAAATTTACATAGGCCTTCTGCTGTTTTTCCGGAAGCATCTGATCTCTCCTTTCGCTCTATTTTCATTCCACTACCATCATCCGCAGCATTCTCCGCCCCATCCGCGGATGTTTCGCTCCCGGAGCCATTCATGGATCAAGCCCGATGCACACCCGACACCGGCATCGACTTCTGTGGCCCCGGCAGGGCAATTCCTGGCACACGCGCCACATTCCATGCAGGCATCCAGATTCGCAACGGCTGAAATCCCGTCGGTCAAAGAAAAGACCTGATGTGGGCACACCTCAACGCATCTCCCACATCCTGAGCATAGCTCCCGTTCCAGTTTCAGCGTGGTTACCTTTCGCAGGTACGCAAAATTTTTCATGAATATTCCTCCTTCAGACGAACAGGTTGACGACTAGGAGCAGAAGACTGACGCCGACTGCAGAGCCCATTACCGGCAAAGCGAGCCCCATCTCTTTCTTCACCCCTGAGCGGGAGGTAAAGGTGGTACAGCCGGTGAAATTCAGCGTGTAGAATGCGCTTATGGCAGGCAGCCCCAGCATGATGGCACCTGTGACGAGAGGTGCGCCCTTCGCTACGACAGCGGCAAAAGGGATGGCCCACATGGCGCCGGTGATCGCTCCTTTGATGGAGAAGCTCCGAGCGGGCAACCAGGGAAGAAGGAGCGGGGCAATTGCCAGCCCAGCCAGCACCGCTCCGAAGTAGGCAACCATTGCCACTAGCCCAGCTTGCAGTCCTCCACCGGCAAAACCAAACAAAACACCAAGGACAGCCATGATCATGGCTGTCGGTTTTGCCGCCATAACCAGCTCAACGGGGACAAGAACCAGGCGTTCATAGGTGGTAAAGGTCAACTCCCGCATTGCCCCTGTCGTGATCATTCCGTTGTCGAGAAACTCCGGTAGGTCGGTGGCCCTGATCGTGCCGTACTGGACGGAGAAGCCGGTACGTTTCGCCACTTCGTGGGCGGCAACGCCTGGGGCGCCAAGGATCGGCAGGATCAGGCGCCTATGGGATACAACTTTTGCCAGCCCGGATACCTGTACACGCCGGACCAGCTCATCGGTACCGAAGGTCCCTTTCCCCGCCGCACACCAGACATTGATACCGAAGGTTTCGAGTACGAGGAGCCAGACGTTCCGTGCCGCAAGGTTCTGTCGGACGAGGTCATAGCTCATCTTATAATTGGCTGTAACCACTACCGGGTCGCCGGCGGTCGGAGAACCTATGGCGTACAATCCGGGGGGCACCTTGTAGTTCATCCGCCCGATGCCCCAGCGTGCTTTGCAGGCACCGAGGTGGTCCTGCAGCAAGAACTCGGTCGAGATCCGGGCAATTCGCCCCACAGCCGTGGTTATCCAGCCCTGGAAACCGGGTACGTTCTCATCGATGTCTCCGCCGCCGGCGGAGGTCGGAGGGCCTCAGCAGGGGGGCTTGTCAGGATCGTCCACGGTGGATGAACTGCAGCCACTTTGTGGCGCCTTCAGTTGGGCCGGTTCCAGCTTCCTGATCGACTGGATTTTCATGTCAGCCTCTCCTTATTGCGCACGGTTGTGCCGGTGCCTGAAACATCCGTCTCTGGAACCAGAATGCCACATTGACCAGAGCAATCATGACCGGTACCTCGACAAGAGGGCCGATGACGGCAGCGAACGCGGCACCCGAGTTGAGGCCGTAAACGGCGACGGCGACGGCAATAGCCAGCTCGAAATTGTTACTTGCCGCAGTAAACGCAAGAGTCGTCGTTTTGCCATAATCGGCACCGAGCTTCTTTCCCATGAAGAAGGAAATCAGGAACATGACCACGAAGTAAATGAGAAGCGGAATCGCAATGCGGAGCACATCGAGGGGGATGGTAACGATCAGCTTTCCTTTCAGGCTGAACATGACGACGATGGTGAAAAGCAAGGCGATAAGAGTGAGAGGAGCGATTTTCGGCACGAACTGCTGATGATATCTTTCTTTACCGACGGCCTTTACGCCGATCAAACGGGTAAGAGCGCCGGCAATACAGGGGATGCCGAGATAAATGAAGACGCTTTCAGCAATCTGCCTGATGCTGACGTCGACGGTGCTGCCGGAAAGGCCGACCATGGGGGGAAGAATGGCGATGAATATCCAGGCATAGATGCTGTAGAAAAGGACCTGGAAGACGCTGTTGAAGGCCACGAGCCCTGCGGCGTATTCGGTGTTGCCTTTTGCAAGCTCGTTCCAGACGATGACCATGGCGATGCACCGGGCAAGGCCGATCATGATCAGACCTACCATGTACTCCGGCTTGTCAGGGAGAAACACCACCGCCAGCACGAACATCAACACGGGGCCGATCAGCCAGTTCTGGACAAGGGACAGACCGAGGACCTTCTTGTTGTGGAACACCTCCGGCATCTCCTCGTACTTTACTTTGGCGAATGGAGGATACATCATCAGGATCAGACCGACGGCAATGGGGATATTGGTCGTTCCCGCCTGAAATCGGTTGATGAAGGTCTCGGCACCAGGGAGGAAATACCCGATTCCTACCCCAAGCGCCATCGCGCCGAAGATCCAGAGGGTCAGCCACCGGTCGATGAAAGAAAGATTCTTTGTCACTCCGCTCATTTTATTTCCTCCAGAAAATACACCAACAACAGACGTTAGACGCGCACGAATTGTAGCGCAGGGGGAGAAGGAGTTTTGACAGCTTTTCCTTAAATCCGGATTTACGGATTTAAACATCCAAAAAAAAGATCAGGCGCAGCAGTTCTTTGTGCCAAAGCTTCTCAAGCGCTCCAGATCGGCTCGTGCGTCAGGGCTGTCATGGAGGAAGTGCCTGAGGATCGGCAGCAGCGTCTGCTGGAGCGGATCGAGTTGCTTCACGATCGAGTAATATACCCACAGCCCTACCCGGCGGTCCTGCAACCAGCCGATGTTCTTGAGGTGGGAGAGATGCCGGGAAGCCGTTGACTGGGGCAATTGCAGCACGGCCATAATATCGCAGACGCAGAGCTCCTGTTCATGGAGCAGGAGGGCGAGGATGCGCAGACGGGTTTCTTCGTCAAGGGATTGAAATATCTTGGCTATGTCCTTCATGGCCTTTCTTATATCCTAGAAAGCGGATATAGTCAAGTCAGAATCTTCAGATAGCTGTGAATTGAATCCATGCCGTCCATGCCGCCGCATCTTACTCCTCTTCCGGCGGCACGATCAGTTCTGCTGCCGTCTGCATGCCCGTTGCCACCTCGGGGATGATCCCGAGACGCCGGTATATGGGGCGTACCAGGTTCCTTATGGCCGGCAGCTGGCGGGCGAAATACAGCCCCCCCGCAAAGCAGGCCGCTCCCCCAAACAACAAAGTGTCCTCCACCCCCAGCCGTTCGGCGACCACACCGACCAAAAGGCTTCCGAAGGGGGTCATCCCCATAAACGACATGGTGAAAAAGCTCATGACGCGCCCGCGCTTGTCGTCATCGACGATGGTCTGAAGGATGGTGTTGCTGGAGGCAATGACAACCATGGCGCCGAATCCGCTCAGACAAAGAAAAAGGAGGGAAATCACCATAACGTGGGAAAAGGCAAAGGCCGCGATGCCGGCGCCGAAGATGCAGGCGGCGGTAGCGATGATGCGGCCAAGACCGAGGACGCTCCTGCGGGAAGCAAGAAAGAGGGTGCCGGCCAGGGACCCCACCCCTGCGGCGCCCATAAGAAATCCATAGGTATGGGCGCCACCGTGGAGGATATCCTTGGCAAAGACCGGCAACAGCACCGCATAGGGCATGCCCATGAGACTGATAAGGCTGATGAGCAGGAGGATCGAGCGGATCGGCCCGAAACCAAAGGCATATAGGAATCCCTCTTTCAACTCAAGTATCACGTGTTGCCGCTGTGCCCGGATCTCCATGGGCTGTATCCGCATTGCCCCGATGGCGAATATCACCGCAAGATAACTGGCGCCGTTCAGCAGGAAGCAGAACCCTTCGCCGACGGCGGCGATGAGGAGACCTGCAATGGATGGACCTATTAGCCGGGCGCCGTTGACCATGGAGGAATTAAGGGCGATGGCATTCGGCAGATCGTTCTTATTCTCCACCATCTCAACCACGAAGGACTGCCTGACCGGAATATCGAAGGCGTTGACGATGCCGAGAATTACGCTTAAGAAGATTATCTGCCAGACCTGGATAACGCTGGTAAAAACAAGCAGTGCCAGAGCAATGGCCTGGAGCATGGCAAAGCTCTGGGTCCAGAGGATCAGCCGCCGCCGGTTCAGGCGATCCGCCAGGACGCCGGCCAGAGGGGCCAGGAGAAAGGTGGGAATCTGGCCGGCAAAACCGACGGTTCCCAATAAAACCATGGAACCGGTCAGCCGGTAGACCAGCCAGCTCATGGCCACCTGCTGCATCCAGGTACCGACCAGTGATATGCTCTGGCCGGCAAAGAAAAGGCGGTAATTTCTCGAAGAGAGAGCGCGCAGCAGAAATTGCAGCCGCGCCGCCTTTCCCGAAGAATTGGCCTCGCGTCCCGTGGCATGCCCCTTACTGGACATGAAGGTCCCTTCGGTTCGGGTGCCTGAAGCTGTCCATCACCCTATCAATCATGATTCTCCGCCAGTTGATATACCACGGCCAGCGTACGGTGGCGGTAATAGTGGCAAATGTGACTGAAACCGTAGGGAATGACCAGCTTGTCCAGCTCCTCGTGGGAATAGGTCTTTACGCAGCTGCTGCACTTCATGTAATGGGTACAGTTGCTGCCGCAAGGGACCAGATTCTGGCGGCAGCGCACCTCCACCAGCAGGTATCCGCCCCGGTGCAGGTTCCTGACTGTGTTTTTCAGGTAATGCTGTTTCTCCCGGCCGTCGGGAATGATGTTGAACACATAGTTTGAAATAACCAGGTCCACATTGAGCCGGGTCCGTTCCAATTGAGTAGCCTCGATCAGTCCGGCGAGCCGCCCCACGGCCGGCTCCCCCTTTATCCGTTCGATCTGCTCCGGGAGATCAGCGGCGAATACGTCGAATCCTTCCCCAGAAAGGAAGAGTGCATTCCGCAACTTGCCCGCCCCATAATCCAGGACGGTACTGGCATTTCGCTGCCGGAAAAATTTGTAGTAACGCAAAATGCTTGTTGCTGCCTGCATAACGACCTCCCCCATTGTGCCCCGTAGGCGTGCATTTAATATAAGCATTATACAAGCAAATTAATCAAGAAAAAAACTTATTACACTATGAATTTGATAGACATTACCACTTGCCGATCAATCGCAGTTGGCGGCCGGATGCCGAAAGCCAGAGCTGACCGTTGATCAGTTCGGCAGCAACGGCTCCGGTAACGGCACCGACCCCGTCGGCAAGCAGGTCACCCCAGCCGAACCGGTTTCCCGGCTGGTAGGCGTCTATTATCTCGACAGCAATTCCCGGAATCAGCGCTATTGATGAGGCGATAACGATTCTTTCAGCCGGCCCGGGTCTTTCCGCAAGTTTGTAGAGCCCGGTTCCTGCTGCCAGTCCATATGCCGTACTGGACAAAAAATGAGCCATCTTGTCCGAAGTTATTGCCGTCGCCATATTTAGTGGCGCTAACACCAACGCCACAACAAGAATGAGTTGTTTCATGGCACCCCTGTAAACTTGTTTTTGAAGTTCAGCCCGACCTGTCGCGCTGTTGAAAGCGTCGGGATCGCTGTGGGTTGCATGGTTTTTCAACAGCCTGATAGAATCAATCCTAGCTGATAGGTTTCCATCCGCAACACCTCCTTGTTTTCCTGCATCATGCCTTGACTTTCTTTTCTCCCCATGCATAATGTCGGGCATAAATACCCCTGGTGGTAGACGATAATACTCAACCATCCGCGAGGATGGGGCGGAAAGCCTAAAGGGTCTCAATGAGACAGCCGGGTTGCCGAAATGTCATCGATATTTCTGCCCCGGCTTTTCTTTTTTCGAAAGGCCGGGAACAAGGGGAAATTCGCTACTAGGAGGTTGTCATGCTGAAAAAGGTAAGAAGTTTGTGGGGTTTGGCATTGGCGGTTTTGCTGGCACTGGCGGTTTCGCAGTTGCCGGGCTGTGGCGGTGGTGGCAGTTCCCCCCCCACCGGCACGCTAAAGGTAGGGCTGACTGATGCCCAGAGTGACAATTTTGCTCATGTCTTCATTACCATCAAAGAGGTACGCGTTGTCCCCGCCGGTCTGGAAAGTGCAGAAGATAGCGACCCTCGGCTGCCGGTTATAGCCACCTTCGCCGTTCCACTACAGGTCGACATTCTCCAACTCCGTTTCTTACAGAAGACATTGGGTGAGGCCGTTCTTCCCGCAGGAAACTACAACCAGGTCCGTCTTGTGCTGATACCCAACGAAGGGAACAATCTCGCCAACTATGTGGAACTGAACACTGGTGGGAAATTTGCTCTGGATACCAATAGTGGAGTTAAGTCCGGGCTCAAGGTGGTAGGGAAAATCAATGTGCGGGCCGGGGTCATCAATGCCATCGCCGTTGATTTTGATCCTAATACAGCCATTGTAATAACCGGCAGCACCCCCAGCAACCAAAAGTATATCTTGAAACCAACCGGCATTAGAATCGTGCGGCTGGCAACCCCGCTGCCAGAGCTCGAACTCGGCACCTCAACCAGCTTCGGTTCGTTGACCGGCTACGTCTCGACCCTGGGCAACTGGTCAACGGCTACCGTCTCCGTCGTCCCCCAGGCGAGCAGCACCGCCATCGCCGCCGGCAGTATTTTCGCCAACGCCACAAGCGGCGGTCCCCGGGTACCATTCAGCGCCTTCGTCCCCAGCGGCACCTATCGTGTCCATGTTGACGCAAGCGGTTTCCTCCCTTACTCGACCCCCTTGCAGACGGTTACGGCAGGCAATTCGACTGCCGTAAGCATCATCGATCTCCTGAAGTAGCCTTCTTCCCAGGGGCACCGTGCACCGGTGCCCCTGTCCCCCCTTTGGTTGCCGTTTCTCCCATCCGTTAATGGTAAATAGTTGTTTCCATGCCACACCCAGCTATGCTATTTTCTCGCCATAGCGACCACCACCGAAACAAGCGCCTGTGGAAACTTGGTATGAGAATTGAGACAATCGGCAGGTTCAAAAGGGTTATCCTGGACCCGGGAGAATATCATGCGGCAGCGGACACGACGGTCATCTCGACCCTGCTCGGGTCTTGCATCTCCGCATGTCTGTACGATCCCATCGGCAAGGTAATCGGCATGAATCACTTCCTGCTCAGCAACCGGCGCTATTCCCGGGATCTCCCCCTCTGCGTCACCGAGGCGGGCCGTTATGGCATTCATGCCATGGAACTGCTCATCAACGAAATGCTGAAGAAAGGGGCGCAAAAGCGCTTCCTCAAGGCAAAGGTATTCGGCGGTGCCAATATCATGGTCAGCAAGGGAGCATTGGGTAACTTCGCCTGCGTCAGCGAGGTGAACTGCAGGTTCATCCGGGAGTTCCTCAAGAACGAGAGCATCGATATCGTCGCCGAAGATCTGGGAAAGGACCACGGCCGCGTCATCCATTTTTCCAACGGCGATTTTTCCGTTTATGTGCGGAAGATCGGGCAGAACCAGAGCAGGAATTTGGTAATGAGAGACCGGGACTGCTGGCAGAAGGCCATAGAAATGCAGGAAAAGACTCTGCCTGCCATCGACATCTGGTAACAGGAGAAGAATATATGATTGAAAATATCGGTGCCGACATTTACCGCTCATGGACCGACGAAAAGCGGCGGGAAGAGATCGACAAACTCATCGAAGGATACCGCAACGGCCTGCCTGTGACGATCCTCTGCACCATGGCAACCGCCATTGCCGGCAATGAGCGGGGTGCCCGCAAACACATCATCAAACTGATGCCCCTCAGGGAGCGCAAGGCGCTGGTGGCGAAAGAGGCAGGCAACGACCGCGACCTGCAGGTCCACCTAACCAGGTTCTTCATCTAGAAGTCCCCCCTTGCCCTTAACCGAACATGTAGACCAGTTTTCCCTTCTCATACAGCTGTATCGGCCCATCTTCAGAGACTTTGACGACCTTTCCCAAGAGTGAAGCTGCACTGGCCGCGGTAGTCCTCCCTCCGCCGGTTATCAGATCAGGGGTCATGGAGGTATCGATTATGAGCCCTGTATCCAGCAACTCCCCCCTTTCGTTGAATACCGTCAGGCCGTCGGAAGAAAGAATCCTCACCAGCTGCCCCGAATTTTTCAAGTCGCTCACCTTCATATCCTTCACCTGATTTATGAGCATGCTGCTCAAGGAGTCGTGCCCACCAACCGAGCCCTTCTTCAGGGAGTCCAGAAACCGCTTTTCCCTGTCGCAGACCAGTACCAGAGTACCATGGCGTATCTTGGACAGGGAATAGAGGGTCATGATCAGTAATTCCAATTCCCGCTCATCCATGCTCCCACCGAAAAAATACTTGTAAACATCCGGATCGAACAGGCTCCAGCTCCCCCTGCGCCAGACAAACAGCTTGTCGGGGCAGATCATCACCTCCAGTTCTGAACTGAAGTTGATGTCAACGGCAAAAGCACCCCTGCCTGCCCGTTGCAACAGGTTGAAGGTATTGGCGTGGTACAGGCGCTCGACCGCATCGCAGTGGCCATAGCTGTCGAACTTGATCATGCCCGTGACGCGCATGTTGATGTTGCTGGTAAAGTAGGTGCCCATGCCATCCACCAGCCGGTACGTGAGGGGGGTGGCGAAGAATTCGGGGGTTATGCTCAGGTTGGGCTTGAAGACATTCCAGGAAAAGTCAAGACCGCTGCAGGCATCGCGAAAGACCTGCAGCCGCTTTCTATAGATGACGAAGCCAGTGGTAGCGGGGACCCCTTCGTTGCGGCGGTAAGACAAGTTCTTCAGCAGCTGGATAAGCCGCTGAATGGACCAGAAAGCCCGGTGGTGCTCGTTGCGCAGATAGCGGGCGATGGCGATATCCATCAGGGAAGAAAGCAGGGCTGTCCGGTAATGGGCTTCATGGCCATTTCTCTTGAAACCGTTGTAAAGGACCTGAAAGGCCGAAGCCAATTCCACTCCGAATCGTCTCTCGGCATCGGAAAAAGGAATATCACTCCGTCTGAGAAAAAAGGCGAAATCTCCTCCTTCGGTCCGGATTCTCCTGGCAAAGGTGAACCTTCCGCCTCCTTGTGACCTGGCAAGCTCGTCGTACTTGATGATGCTGGCTGCGGCCCCTCCATAGAAGGCTTCGATGCCGCTCCGTATGGTCTCAAACACCTTCAGAGGCATATCTCTCCCGCCCAGCCCAGGTGTGCTTCTGGTCATCCTTGCACCAAAGAGATTCGTGGTATAATTAAATATACTTCATTTAGGAGGAGGTTTCCACATGCAGCCATTCCATGCAAAATTACCGGTGCTTCTGGTGCTGATGCTGTTTCTCACTTCTTGTGCGGCAACCCATATGGTCGATAGCTGGCATGCGCCAAGCCAGGGTAAAAAATACCAGAAGCTCCTAGTTTCGCGGGTAACCCAAAATCGCAGCAATCAGCAGATATATGAAGACGTGGTAAGCGCGGAACTGAAACAGCGGGGAGTCGATGCGGTGCCCGCTCACCTGTACATGAAAAACGGGGACACTCTGGCAAAAAGACAGGCCCTGGAAAATGCGGTGCGGGAATCGGGAGCCGAGGCAATCCTCTCCATTCAGACCACCGGCATGGAAAAAAGGACCAATGTCCAGCCCGGCTACATGGATAACTATCCCGGCTACTGGTACCCGTCGGCCTTTCCCTACTGGGACATGTACGGCTATTACGGGGGCGCTGCCACCTTTTACGAGCCACCCGTCGTCACCACTTACAACGTTGCCACCATCCAGGTCCACCTCTTCGATACGGCCAGCGGCAAGCTGGTCTGGGCGGCAACCTTTGAGAGTACCGAGCCGGGCAATGCGGTCAGCGTCAGCAAAGATCTGGCGGGTGACATCATCGATTCCCTTTCTCGGGACGGCATGCTGTGACTTTTTCCTTGCTTTATACAATTAAATAAATATAATTAGCACTCTTTTGACAAGCCGGTTTTCTTTGTTAGAGTTTTTACAATATCCGGCAATGCACCGGATAAAATCACATCAACCAGGAGAAAAAAAGTAATGGAAAAAGGCACGGTAAAATGGTTTAACGACAGCAAGGGGTTCGGATTTCTCGAGCAGGAGAACGGTGAAGACGTATTCGTCCATTTTTCTGCCATAACCGGTGATGGATTCAAGTCGCTCACCGAAGGCGATAAGGTAACCTTCGAGGTAACCAGGGGACCCAAGGGGCTCCAGGCAGCAAACGTCACCAGGGTTTAACTCCGACAAATATGAAAATGATAAGCCCTTGGGAAACCGGGGCTTTTTTTATCTTCACCCTTCACCCTTCACCCTTCACCCTTCACCCTTCACCCTTCACAAGCTCTGGCGCATTTTCTAATTAAGGATATACTTCAGGTAGCACAATGAGGCCACACCCGGCACCTGGAGGGAAATACCCATGAAAAGTCCGATCAGTTGGGCAGGAGGCGAACAGGAAAACCGCCGCTGGCTCAAAGAGGAGATGAATCCATATTTTTTCGTTTCCATGAAGGATGAGCCCCATGCTCTTGTCCTGCTGGAAAAAGGACTGGGGACGTTGCGGGAAAATCGCAGGCTGATTCTGTCCGACCGGGAAAAGACCTTCATCATGGCCATGGTGAACGGCCCGGGAACGCTCTACGACTCGCTACGCCGTTTTCAGGAGCGGGACATCTCCTATGCCATGTTCACCCACTCAAACGGGCCGATGCCGGAAATGGAACAGCTTCTGGAGATCCAGCGTTTCGAATTCGACCGCAAGAGCAACGAGGAGATCGCTGCCGGCAAGGATGTGGCGGTACCGGAACCCATCCGCAAAAGGATTGCCACGGAGCTGAAAAAGCGCTTTCCGGACTTCGACCTGAAGGATATGGATCGACTGCTTCACATCCTTTGGTTGAATAACGAAAAATATGTCGGAGTCTCGCCACCCGTACGGGTAGCACGGATTCTACAGCTGTTCCAGCGGGCAAACCGGCAGGGAGGGTTATACCTGGGACTTGAGCAACTGCCGGGGGGGAAGGAATCACGAGTTCTTTTTGCCGTCGGCAATCCTCCGCAGAAGGACTTTCTCTTCCAGGTCATGGAAGTCTTCAAGCGGCTGTCCCTGGCCGTCAACCGCGCCTATTGCCTGACCATCTCCAACGGCGTCCACCCCTATTTCCTCGGGACCTTCTATGTGCTGCACCGGGACGGTGGCTCGCTGGCACAGGAGGATCAGATTTTCACGCGCCTGCAGCAGGAACTTTACAACACCCAGGTATTGTCCACCACATCCCGGCTGTACCGGGACTTCGTCATGAGCAGCCTGCTCAGCGGCGAAGATGCTTCCCTGATCGGCGCTTTCGTCGCCTTCTGCCACACCAACCTCTCCCACAACCAGCCGGACCGGTTCGATGAGGCGGAGGTGGAAAGCGCCTTTAATGCCCACCCGGAGATAGCCCTGCAGCTGGTCAGGCTTTTCCGGGCTCGTTTTGACCCGGCGGAGGCCGCTGGCGCCGGATATGAGACATTGCTCGCCGAAGCAAAACGCGAGGTGGACGAATACAACACCGGCCACAGACACCTGGACGAGGTGCGGCGGACTATCTTCAACTGCTGCCTGTTGCTCATCACCCATACCCTCAAGACCAACTTTTTCGTCCTTGAAAAGCAGGCCCTGGCCTTTCGCCTGGACCCAGCCTACCTGACCGCGCTCGGAACCGAGTTCACCGCCGATCTGCCCCAGGCCATACCTTTTCGTGTCACTTTCTTCTTCAGCCGCTTCGGCTTCGGCTACCACCTGGGCTTTTCCGACATTGCCCGAGGAGGCTGGAGGACCATCATCGCCCGCAATGACGACGATTACCGTGCGGCGGTCAATACCCTCTTACGGGAAACCTTCGTCCTCGCCCATACCCAGCACCTGAAAAACAAGGACATCTATGAGGGGGGCTCAAAGCTGGCAGTGGTCCTGAATGTCTCCGATCTCAACCCGCGGGAGCGGGAGATTGAGACCTGGCGTCTCTACAAGCTGCAATACGGCATCATCAATGCATTTCTCGACATTTTCATCACCGACGGCGGCATTGCCCGCGACAGCCGGGTAGTGGACTACTATCGGGAGGATGAGCCCATCGAGATCGGTCCCGATGAGAACATGCACGACACCATGATCGAGAATATCGCAAAACTCTCGCGGCAGAGGGGTTATCTGCTGGGAATCGGCATCATCTCCAGCAAAAGGGTGGGGATCAACCACAAACAGTACGGCGTCACTTCAACGGGGGTGGTGCGCTTCGCCGAGATCACCATGGAAGAGATCGGCATATCCATGGGGAAAGATCCCTTCAGCGTCAAGTTCACCGGTGGCCCCAACGGCGACGTGGCTGGCAACGCCTTGCGCATCCTGCTCGACCGCTGCCCGCAGATGTCCATCCGCCTCATCCTGGACGGCACGGCGGCCCTCTCCGATCCACAGGGGGCGGACCGGACGGAACTGCGACGGATTCTCCTGAAGGAGGACCTGCATGCCTTCGACCCGGCGGCGTTGCACCCGGGCGGATGCATGCTCTTTCGCAGCGGCAGCCGCAGAGAAGGGCTGAAAGAGCTCTACCGCAAGGTAACGAAAACCGGTTCCGGCTTGGTTGAGGAGTGGATCTCCCTCGATGACTTCCACCGGGAGTTCGACAGCCTACCCTTTTCAGTCGAGGCGGACCTCTTCATCCCGGCGGGGGGTCGGCCGGAAACCATCGACCGGGACACTTGGCAGCAGTATCTTCTGGACGACGGCCGGCCGTCGTCCAGGGTCATCGTCGAGGGGGCCAATTCGTTCCTGACGCCGGAAGCACGCGTCCAGCTGCAGCAAAAAGGGGTCATCATCATGCGTGATGCCTCCGCCAACAAGTGCGGCGTCATCTCCTCCTCCTACGAAATCATCGCCAACCTGCTCCTTTCCGAGCATGAGTTCATGGAGCACAAGGAGCGGTATGTGGCTGACGTGCTGGAGATTCTGGAGAAACGCGCTGCCGATGAAGCCCGGATCATCCTGAAACGGCACCGGGAAGCCCCGCTGTTCCTTTACACCGATATATCCGATGCCCTGAGCGGTGAGATCAACGGTCACTACGCCCGTATCTTCAGGTTTTTCCAGAGCCGGCCCGAGCTGTGCCTGCAGCCCCTGTTCCGCAAGGCAATCCTCAACCACCTTCCCCGCATGCTCCGGGAGGAACCCCGCTACCGGCAGCGGATCGGCAAACTGCCGCAGAAATACCTCTTCGCCATTCTGGCAGCCGAGATCGGATCGTCGCTGGTCTATGAAGGAAGCGGCGATGCGGCCTTCGAGGACATGATCCGGCTGCACCTGATGCGCAAGCTGCAATATAAAAAGGCATCAGAAGACATTTCCTGAAAGACAGTCGTGCATCGGGAGTGAGTGACGAGCTACAGCGGCGAGCGGACACCCGCCGTATGTTGAGCGTAGAGGATCAGTCACTTCAAGCATCGGCGTCATTACAGGGGCGACACCGCAAGGTCCGCAGCTGTGGCGACAGAGCGAATGGACGATGTCACACTGTCTTTTATTGGATTCCCGACGAAAAAAAGCCGGCATCGCAAAGATGGCCGGCTTTTTCGTTTCAGGAAAGTACTAACTCTCGTAATACTAGCTCTTCCGGTAATGGACGAAGTAGATCCGCTTTCCTTCGGCCATGAACTTGAGCATGTACTTGGAGAGGTGGTAGCCGGGCAGGTCGTGCACGTAGAGGTCCGGCGCCAGGCAATTCTCGAACCCCTCCACGCCCGGAAGCATTCCCGCCACATCAATGCCGTAGTCGTCAAAATCGGTGGCAAAATAAAAATCGCCCCCCGGCACCAGATATTCCCGGAGGAACTCCATGAACTGGCGGTTAACCAACCGACGCTTGCGGTGCTTCTTCTTCGGCCACGGGTCAGGACAGTTGATGTAGACCGCAGACAAAGAGCCCTTGGCGATCCGCTCGAAAATAAACTGCCGCGCCTCTTCCCGCAGCACCCGCACGTTGGTTAATTCGTGCTTGTCGATACGGCGGCAGGTCTTGTAGCACCCCTTGTTATAGTAATCGATGGCGATAAAGTTGGTCTCCGGCTTGTCCATGGCCGTTTTCACCATGAAATCGCCGATACCGCAACCAATCTCCAGGGCCAGGGAGCGGTCGTTACCGAAGACGGCCCCCCAGTCCGCAGGGCTGGTCAAATTGTCCGATTTGAGATAGTTGGGTGATTCGATGTGGATGAAGGATTGCACTCGTTACGTCCTTTTTGTTGTTTGGGACGTACCATACCATAGGAAAGAGTATGGGAGAAGGGGCTTTCTATAATCAATCAGCATGGGAACGTTACAGCTCTTGCCGGCATGGCGTTGGATAACAGCCATGGTAACCTGTCACCTTTGACTCATCTCCCGGGTCGGATTTTTATGTTGGAGCCGGTGTCGGGGCCGGAGCCGGTGTCGGGGCTGGAGCCGGTGTAGGCGCTGGACTCGGAACCGGCGCTGGGCTTGGAGCCGACATCGGTATAGGAGTCGAAGTTGGAATCGGTGTCGGCGTTGGGAAAGGTGTCGGTGTTGGGAACGGTGTCAGTGTCGGAAATGGCGTCGGTGTCGGACTTGGCGTCGGTGTCGGACTTGGCGTCGGTGTCGGACTTGACGTCGGTGTCGGACTTGGCGTTGGTGTCGGACTTGACGTCGGTGTAGGTGTCGGCGTCGCACTTGGTGTGGCTGTCGGGGTTGGTGTCGCGACGGGGGTGGGTGTGGCACCAGGAGAAGGTGTCGGACTTGCAGTCGCTACAGGGGTGAGTGTCGGCAGCGGCGTTGTACTAACCGGTGCAGTACTGTTCCCATTACCATTCGACCCGCAGCCGCTTAAAATAAAGAATGCCAATGATGAAAGCACGAGCATCTTCATTGCGTCAGTCTCCGGGAAGACATCCATCGTCACGTGCGGTTGTTCCATGAAACATGCTCTACAAAAAAAGCCTACTATGCAATGCAGCAAACGTCAAACCTCTGATTAACCATAATTTGCACAAATGTTTTATCGTTCCTCCACTTCACCGCTACCCCCAGGCACACAGCAGTCGTTTCCCCAATGACGGCGCACAATTCCGATGAGTCTTCCGTTGTCATTTGCTCGAGGCTATGCTAATGATATCCTCTTGAAATAAGGGAGAAAAGGAACCAAACTATGAAATTCACCGAATTGAACCTGCCGGAAGAGGTGCTGAAGGGCATCGCCGAAACCGGCTTCACCGATTGCACCCCCATCCAGGAAAAGGCCCTGCCGCTGGCGCTTCTGGGAAAAGACGTGGCAGGGCAGGCCCAGACTGGCACCGGCAAAACCGCCGCCTTCCTCATCGCCCTCTTTACCAAGCTTTTGAAGCGGGAAAAGGTCGAAGGGGAACATCACCCCCGGGCACTGATCCTGGCCCCCACCAGAGAACTCGTAGTGCAAATCGAAAAGGATGCCCAGGAACTGGGCAAGTACGCCGGGTTCACCATCCAGGCCATATACGGCGGCGTCGATTACATGAAGCAGAAAAACGCCCTCAAGGAAGGGGTGGACGTCATCATCGGCACCCCGGGGCGGCTCATTGACTACCTGAAGCAGAAGGTCTACAGCCTGAAGCACATCGAGGCGCTGGTCATCGACGAGGCGGACCGCATGTTCGACATGGGCTTCATTGCCGACCTGCGTTTCATCCTGCGCCGCCTTCCCCCCTTCGATGCCAGGCAGAACCTGATGTTTTCCGCCACCCTTAACCAGCGGGTCATGGAGCTGGCCTATGAGTTCATGAATGTCCCGGAAAAGGTGGCGGTCACCCCGAAGCAGATGACTGCAGAGCGGGTGGAGCAGGTCCTTTACCATGTGGCCAGGAAGGAGAAATTCCCGCTGCTTCTCGGTCTTCTCAGGCAAGAGGGAATGGGACGGACGATGATCTTCGTCAATACCAAACGGGAGGCTGAATATCTTTATGACCGGCTCAACGCCAACGATTTTCCGGCCAGGGTCATATCCGGGGATGTTGAGCAGCGCAAACGGATGCGCATCCTGGAGGATTTCAAGAGCGGCAAGCTCCCGGTCATGATCGCCACCGACGTGGCCTCCCGCGGCCTGCATATCGAAGGGGTATCCCATGTGATCAACTACGATCTTCCCCAGGACCCGGAGGATTATGTCCACCGCATCGGCCGTACAGCCCGGGCAGGGGCCGAAGGAAAGGCCATCTCCCTTGCCGACGAAGACGGCGCCTTCCATATCGAAGACATTCACGAGTACATCAAGGAAAAGATCCCGGTGGAATGGGCCGAAGACGAGCTGTTCGTCCACGATTACAAGCGGACCAAGCCGCGGCCGAAGCCGGAACCGAAACCGGCAGGCAAACCGAAGGGAAGAAACCATGGCAAATCGGGAGGGAAGGCCCCTGCCAAGCCGACGGAAAGCGCTGCCGAAAAAGCAGCCGCAGAAGGCGAGGAAATAAAGAAAAAGCGGCGGCGACGCCCAAGACGGAAGAAACCTGCCAGCGAGGGAGGACAGGAGCCGCATGCAGAAGGGTAAGCCGGCAAAGAAGTACTCCCAGGCGGCGCGGCTCCATGACATCATCCGGCTCATCGAGGCGCGCCACGGCATCACCATCGAGGAACTGGCCGAAGAAAGCGGCGTCAACCGCCGCACCATTCACCGCGACCTCAATGCCATCCAGGAGGCGGGCTACCCGCTGGTATCCGACTGGGTCAACGGCTCCAAGGCCTACCGTTTCCTCACCCGCTTTAAGGACGTCCCCCCTGTCAATTTCACCCTCCAGGAGCTGATGACACTTTCCTTTCTCCGCTCCCAGCTGGACTTTCTAAAGGGGACCTCCTTCCATGACGACATGGAGGCCATCTTCCATAAGGTCAACTCGGTCCTCCCCCCCCGCTACGCTGCTCACATGGACCGTATCGCCCGTGTATCCCTGCCGCTCTTACAGGGGGGGCGCGACTACAGCGGCATTGCGGAGCAACTCAAGGACATCCGTGATGCCCTGCTCTACCAATACCGGCTGATCATCAACTATTGGGCACCAGCCAAGAAGTCCGCCGAAGAATACCAGGTCGATCCCTACACCCTCATCTACAACAAGGGAGGGCTTTACCTGCTCGGCTACGCCCACAATCGCCGGGCAATCCGCACCTTCGCCGCCGAACGCATCAAAACTGTCATGGTGACCAGGGAGCGCTTCGAGATGCCCGAGGATTTTCGGCCCGAAGAGCAGTTCAAATCGGCTTTCGGCATGGTGGAAGAAGCACCGATTTCTGTCAGTATCCGCTTTTCCCCCACCATTGCCCACGCCATCAGCGATCGACTCTGGCATCCAACGCAAACCATACGCCGAGAAAAGGACGGCAGCATCATCCTTTCCTTCAGGGCTGGGGGGAGGATGGAAATGGTCGCCTGGATTCTCTCCTATGGACGACATGCGGAGGTCCTGGAACCGGCCGACCTGCGGGAGGAGATGCAGGCGACGGTCGTGGGAATGGCCGCCCTCTATGGAGCCGGTCCGACATCCCCTTGATTCCCGCCGCTCATTGCATTGACAAGCCACAAGCCATGTTTTATAAGTCATTTTTCAGGAGACCCGATGGAAAGCACCACCGATACAGAACTTAAAAATCTGCTCCTCGCCCGGATCGCCAAGGCGGGGCGCCTGACCTTCGCCGATTTCATGGCCGCCTGTCTCTACGAGCCGGGGCTAGGCTATTACACCTCCCCCGGGCGCAAAGTGGGGGCAGAAGGGGATTTCTACACCAGCATGAATGTCCATCTCATGTTCGGCCGCCTCATTACCAGAGAAATCTGCCGCATGTGGGAACTCTTAGGCTCGCCGGCAGATTTTGCCATTGTCGAAGCGGGAGCGGGCGGTGGTCAACTGGCCGCGGATATCCTCGAAACCATCGCCGAAATCAATCGGCCCTTCTATGATGTCCTGACCTATCGCTTGGTGGAAAAGGAACCGACCCTGAAGGCAGCCCAGCAGGAAAAGCTGGCCGGCCATCTTTCCCGTCTCGCCTGGTCCTCGCCGGAGGAGCTGGCCGACGGCAGTCTGCACTTCACCGGCTGCCTCCTCTCAAATGAGCTGATCGATGCCATGCCTGTGCACCTGGTGGAAATGACACCGGCAGGACTCATGGAGGTCTATGTGACCGCCATCGATGGGGAGTTCGGCGAAATGCTCGATGAGCCTTCCACGCCGGCATTGGCCGAATACCTCAAGGAAAGCGACGTGGCGCTTTTGGCGGGGCAGCGGGCAGAGATAAATCTGGCGGCACTCGACTGGCTGCAATCGGTGGCCAATGCGCTGGATCGGGGCTTTATCATGACCATCGATTACGGCTACGAGGCGGACGAGCTCTACGCACCGGTCCGCAAGAACGGTACCCTGCTCTGCTACTACCAGCACACCACCTGCGAAGATCCGTACACACGGGTGGGAAAACAGGATATCACCAGTCACGTCAATTTCACCGCTCTGATCAAGGAAGGGGAGAGATGGGGGCTGCGTAAGGCATGGCTCGGCGAACAGTACCGTTTTCTCCTGGGTGCCGGGCTCATGGAAGAGATGCTCGCCCTGGAAACAAGCGGTGCCACTGAGACGGAGCTCCTCAAGACGCGCCTGGCGCTGAAAAAACTCATGCTACCCGATGGCGGCATGGGGGACACCTTTCGCGTCCTGATTCAGGCAAAAGGGGTCGAAGACCCGCAGCTTCTCTGCATGAGGGACTGGGGAAAACTTTGACAGTGGAGTGTCCGGTTGCTAGACTTTTAGCGTTAATCACGGAGCAAAATCAGCTGATGCCGGCAAAAACCGGCAGATGCGCGACCTAGCAGGTTGTGAAAACGTCCGCAACACTTTTTCAATAACCTCTAAGAAAGGAAGCCTCTCCCGTGCAAAGCGACATCAAAGCCCTGATCTTCGACCTGGACGGCACCCTCTATGTGAACAACGACCTGGGGATGGAAATATCCCGTGCCGCCTGCAGATACGTCTCCGATTTGAAAAATATTTCCGCCGAGGAGGCCGCCGAGCTCATAAACCAGACACGGCGCGACCTCTCACAGGCAACTGGCCTGGATTCCACCCTGAGCCACACCATTCTCGCCCTGGGTGGCGATCTGCGCACCCTGCACACCCGCTTTGCCGATGAAATCAGACCCGCCGACTTCCTCTCCCGCGACCGCAGAGTTCCAGAGATGCTCAAGGGGCTGGCCGACAAGTACGAAATGTATATCTACACAAACAACAATCTGCGGCTCTCCAACAGCATCATGGAGTTGATCGGCGTCAAGGGGCTGTTTGCCAGGATCTTC
Source organism: Geotalea sp. SG265 (assembly GCF_022808985.1). Taxonomy (GTDB): domain Bacteria; phylum Desulfobacterota; class Desulfuromonadia; order Geobacterales; family Geobacteraceae; genus Geotalea. Next base: position 139,813 of record NZ_JAKZFT010000006.1, read on the forward strand.
ACCATCGAAGACAACTGGCGGCCGAAACCCGATGCTGAAGCCATCGGCACCATCTACAGGCTGATCGGCAGAGACCCCACGGAATGCCTCTTCATCGGCGACCGGTACGACGTCGACCTGCGCATCCCCGCCGAAAGGGGAAGCGCCGTCTTTCTCGCCAACAATGTCATCGAACTGCTCTCCCTGGCCCAATTTCTGGCCAGGGAAAAGATATAACGTCGGAGTTGACGTTCGAGTAAGGACAAAGCCCATGTCATACCGCCAGGAAAAAGATACCCTCGGCCCCGTCCAGGTCCCCGCCGGGGCATACTACGGGGCACAGACGGCCCGTGCCGTGGCCAACTTTCCCATATCGGGACTAAAGCCCCACCCGGCCCTGGTCTGGGGAACGCTGATCATCAAGAAATGCGCAGCAAAGGCAAACATGGCCACCGGCCGACTGGACAAGGATATTGCCGCCGCCATCATCCGGGCTGCCGACGAGGCCCTGGCCGGCACCTACGATGGCCATTTCGTCGTCGATCCCTTTCAGGCAGGGGCCGGTACCTCCCACAACATGAACGTCAACGAAGTCCTGGCCAACCGGGCCAACGAGCTGCTCGGCAGCCCGCTCGGCAGCTATGACAGGGTCAATGCCAACGACCATGTGAACATGGCCCAGTCCACCAACGATGTCTTCCCCACTGCCATGCGCCTCTCTTCCCTGCGTATGGCCATTCTCCTGGGAGAAGAACTGGACAGGCTGCGCGATGCCTTGCGCAACAAGGGACGGGAATTCGACCACATTCTCAAGTCGGGGCGCACCCACCTGCAGGATGCAGTGCCGATCCGCCTCGGCCAGGAGTTCGAAGCCTATGCCCTCGCCATGGAGAAAAACCGGGCCTGCCTCGACCGTTGTCTGCCGGGCCTCTGCGAGATTGGTTTGGGGGGAACCGCCGTGGGGACCGGACTCAATGCCGAACCGGCGTACATCAAGTTCGTCGTCGAGGAACTTGCCGCTGACACCCTCCTGCCACTGAAGAACGCGGCCAACCTCATCGAGACGACCCAAAACATGGATCCATTCGTGGCCCTCAGTTCCGCCCTCAAGGGACTTGCCGTGAACCTGATCAGAATCGCCAACGACCTGCGCCTGCTTTCCTCCGGGCCAAGGACCGGCTTCAACGAGATAAATCTTCCCGCGCTGCAGCCGGGCTCTTCAATCATGCCCGGCAAGGTCAACCCGGTCATGGCCGAAGTAACCGACATGGTCTGCTTCCAGGTGATCGGGGCCGATACGACCATTACCCTTGCCGCCCAGGCAGGTCAGATGGAACTGAACGTCATGATGCCCCTTATCGCTCACAACCTCCTCTTTTCCCTGGAGATCCTGAAAAACACCATTCGCCAGTTCAGGGAAACCTGCATCGCGGGGATCACGGCCAACGAGGACCGTTGCCGCCGGTTCCTGGAAGAGTCGGTAGGACTGGCAACCGTCCTTGCCCCTTACGTGGGCTATGCAGCAGCAGCAGAAGTGGCCAGGGAATCAACCGCAACGGGACGAAGCATCAAAGAGGTCATCCTTGCCCGAAACCTCCTGTCACCGGAAGAACTGTCCAGGATCCTCGACCCATATCCCCTCACCAATCCGGGCGTGCCCGGAAAGGCTTGATGAATGGCACCAATACGGTCTATAATAGCCGGCAACGTACATTAAAAGGAGAACCCCATGATCGAAGAAGTCAAAAAAGTATTGGATATGATCCGCCCCAGCCTACAGGCTGACGGCGGCGATGTTGAGCTGGTGGATGTCAGCGACGACGGCAAGGTCAGGGTCAAGCTGGTCGGCGCATGCGGCCACTGCCCCATGTCCACCATGACACTGAAGATGGGTATAGAGAAAACCCTGAAAGAAAAGGTACCGGGAGTTACGGAAGTAATTTCCGTCTGATCGCATCCAGACAAGGAGGCGCGGCTCAAGGCCGCGCCTTTACTTTTCCCGGAGAGCGAATATATAATCCCCAAAGACGTTCATCTCACCTGTAACGGCTGATTCCCATGTCCCTTTTGCGGCGGAAAAGAAAATATCGCATCTTTCGCACCCCCCGCTTCTTCAACCTGTTCAGAAGGAACACCGAAGCCGCTGCCTCCAGGGGAAACCGGGTGGAGCTCTTCAGGCATGGGGAAGAATTCTTCTTGGCCCTCTTCCAGGCATTCGACCGGGCAGAACTGGTCATCTGCCTTGAATTTTACCTGATCCGCGACGACAATACCGGCCGTGCCCTGGCCGATGCCATCATTCGCGCCGCCGCACGAGGCGTGAAAGTTTATCTCCTCTACGACTACATCGGCTGCTTCGATACCCCCAGTGCCTATTTCCGCAGACTTGAAAAAGGGGGAGTCGTCTGCTGCCCGTTCAATCCCCCCGCCTTCAACAAGAGCATCGGCTGGTTCGATAAGCGAGACCACCGCAAAATCGCCGTCATAGACGGCAGAATGGCCTTTACTGGCGGACTGAACATCGGCGATGAATATGGAGGCTCCGGCGAAAATTTCGACCGCTGGCGTGATTTGGGCGTTCGCCTGGAGGGCCCGGCAGTACCCGAACTGAACCGGCTGTTCCGGGAAAATTGGCACAGGGAGCGGGCAACCATACCCGAAGGCTGCGCGGACCCTTATGTGGTGGCCAATGCGGGAGAGGACGAAGTACTTATTGTCAATGGAGGCCCCCACCACAATCGGTCTTTCATTCGCAGCGCCTTCCGCATGGCCATTGCCGGCGCCTCCGAGAGCATCATCATCGCCAATCCCTACTTTGTCCCGGGACCGCGGGTAATCAGGTCGCTGCTTCGCGCCGTCGGCCGAGGGGTGCAGGTACGCCTCATCCTCCCCGCAAAAAGCGACGTCCCCATCGTCAGACTGGTCAGCAGAACCTACTATGCCTCCCTGCTGAAAAGCGGCATCGAAATCTACGAGCGGCAGGGCACCATCCTTCATGCCAAGGTCATGCTCATCGACAACTGCTGGTCGGTCATCGGATCGGCCAACCTGGACCAGCGCAGCTTTCATCGCAACTATGAAGTCAACGTCATTGTCGACAGCCCATCTTTCGGCGCCCAAGTCTCCCAGATGCTCATGGCAGACCTGGCACGATCGAGGAGGATCGTCCTTGCCGAGCACGAACGGCGCGGCTGGCTGGTGCGGATGATGGAGCGGGTCTGCGCCCCGGTCAGCTGGTTTCTGTAGATTTATGACGAAGTTATAATTTTTAATGCTATTATCAATGCACTTCCCCTATGGAGTCGTTCCATGTTGACCCTGAAAGAATCGATGGATTGTATTGAAGCGGCGGAATCTGACATCGTAGATCTCCATAAATCCCTATCCGCAGTTGTCATCACCCCGGAAGGGCTTCCCAAACAGCGATACGATGCCTTCATCTGCACCGTCAAAGAAGAAGATGCGCAACAGGTTTATGTTACCCTGGTTGCCGTCAACAGCAAGAAAGCACTGGTTTATACGGCTGCAGACGAGGCAGCCGTCCTGGCGGGGCCGGAGATAGTACTGGAGGAGGCCCTGGATTTCCTTAAAGAAATGGGTTTCCAGATGGAGCATGTGCCCCTCAATTACAGCACGGCCCTGAGAGAAGTGGTATTCCGTGGCGTCCGCGTTATCCGGCCGCTCAGTGCCGGACGGTCGGCGGCGAAAAAGCAGGCGGCGGCAGAAAAGACAGCGGCCAAAGAAGCCGAAGAGGCACAGGAAGCCGCGCGGAAAACTGCGGAAGATGCTGCAAAGGCAAAGGCTGAAAAGGAACGCAAAGCAGCAGAAGAAGCCGCACGCATCAAGGCCGAAAAGGAACGCAAGGCTGCCGAAGAGGCGGCACGCATCAAGGCCGAGGAGGAACAAAAGGCTGCCGAGGAGGCTGCACGCATCAAGGCCGAGGAGGAACAAAAGGCTGCCGAGGAGGCTGCACGCATCAAGGCCGAGGAGGAACGCAAGGCCGCCGAGGAAGCTGCTCGCATCAAGGCCGAGGAGGAACGCAAGGCCGCCGAGGAAGCCGCTCGCATCAAGGCCGAAGAGGAACGCAAGGCCGCCGAGGAAGCCGCTCGCATCAAGGCCGAGGAGGAACGCAAGGCCACCGAGGAAGCCGCTCGCATCAAGGCCGAGGAGGAACGCAAGGCTGCCGAGGAAGCCGCTCGCATCAAGGCCGAGGAGGAACGCAAGGCTGCCGAGGAAGCCGCTCGCATCAAGGCCGAGGAGGAACGCAAGGCTGCCGAGGAAGCCGCTCGCATCAGGGCCGAGGAGACCCGCCGCTTGGCAGAGCTCGCCACGGAGGAACGGCAGGAAGCGGAAAAGATGGTGGCGGAAAAAGCCGACGCGGCGCGCTCGCTCCAGGAAAAACTTGAAGCAGAAAAACTTGCCGCAGAACAGCTCATTGCCACATTGACGGAAAAGGAAGACAATGCGGCACGGGTGATCGCGGAAGAGCGGGAATCTGCCGAAAAAGCCCGAGCCGAGAAAATTGCCGCTGAGGAAAAACTGGCCAAGCTGCTTGAGGAAGAGCATCTCTCGGAACAAAGAGCCGCTGCAGCACAGGAGCGCCATGCAACTGCCACTGCAGCACGCACGGAAGCAGAGCAGATATTGCTCCAAAAAACCGAGGAAGAGAATGCTGCCCGCAGACAGGCGGAGGCCGAGGCCCGCACTGCCAAAAAAAACCACGAGGAACGGACTGCTGCCGAAGAAACGGTAGAGGTCATCGGCCAGTTCGAGCAGCGTGCCCTGGATCGCTCGGTCAGTGCAGAAAAAGAAGCGGACGCTGCTGCCGCAGAAAAGACAGCAGTCCAGGAGTTATTGACGGCAAAAACCGAAGAGCTGCGGAGCGCATTGGAAGCCGCCGAAGCAGAGCGGGCCATGATCGAGAAAATTCTCGAGAAAAAGATCCTCGCCGAAAAAGCTGCCTATCAGAAGGGAGACATCGCTCCGGAAGACCTTGAAATTCTCCCGGATGAACCGGTGGAAGCCGCCGGCGAGCCCATCCTCTCTCCCCCGGGGGATAAGGCCGAGGCTCCGGAAACAGTACCGGCAGGCGCACAAAAGGAAGATGAATCTGTTGGCGTCGATGTCAGCCTGCATAGGGCGGAAATAGAGCGACTGCGCGAGGAAAAAGCGAAGGCGGAAGCCGAATGGAAGGCTGCAGCAGAAGAAGCGGCACGCCTCAAAGCGGAAACGGACCGCCTGATGTCCCTGAGGCTCAAAGCAGAAGAGGAACGGCTGAAAATCGAAGCCCTCCACAGGGATGCAGCGGCTTTCCCCGTCCCTGATGATGGAAAAGACAGGCCAAAGGAGAAACCCTATGGCCGCAAAACAGCACCCTCAGGCGAATTGAACGTTTCCGTCTCATCAATGGGTGCCTGGAAAAGGGCAGCCATGACCGCTTCGAATCCCATCGATTACGGCGGCCCACCAGTAGCGGCAGGGAGCGAACCCCTCAACTTCGACAACGACAATGACGGCTCCTTCTTCTGCAACAATTCCACTGCGGAGGGAAGCGGCAGTACCTTCACCTTTGCCCCCGACATTAAGAACGTTGAGTATTCCGGCGAAGACGAGATAATTGAAGTGCATGCATCGTCCAACCTGGCACGAGTGGCGCTGGAAGGACATCCGACCCAGAATTGCAAAGGCTACGTCTGCGCCCTGAAACGGAGAGAACGGTTCCTTGTATATGTGGCAATCGTCCTTACGGAAAACGACAAGATGCTCGTTTACAGCACCGACAACCAGCCGTCCACTGCAGATCACTGCCCCGGAGTGATCGCCGATGCATTGCAATTCCTGGAGCTGATAGGCTTCATGACGGGCATGACCAAACTGGGCGCGGATAAAGCAACCAGAGAAGCGGCACTGGCAAAAATCCCCATCCTGCATCGCGTCCCGGAGAAACAATGATCAAAAAGGATTCCCTGCACCTGCTTGAATTCGAAAAGATCCTTTCCTTCATTGCCGGCTTCGCCAACAGCACCCCTTCCCGCACCGCCATCACGCACATCCGCCCATTTCCAGACAGAGACCTCCTGGAACAGCAGTTCGGCCGCATCGGGGAAATCAGGCGACTGGTCCAAATCCGGGTTCCCCTGCGTCTATCCCCCTTTGAGGACATAACACCGCTCCTGGAGGCGGTGCGCCCCGAAGGGGCCGTGCTCGACCACCACGACCTGGCCATCCTTACCCCATTTTTCCAGGTGCTCTCGGCCCTGGCGAAACAGCTCGCCTACCGCAACGACATACCGCTCCTCAAGGAGCTGGCGGGAAATCTCACCGGTTTTCCTCACCTCCTCGACCGGCTTGAGATGACCCTGGATTTCGAGGGAAACATCCTGGACTCGGCCTCACCGCTGCTTATGGAGCTACGGGGCAAAAAGCGGAACCTGACGGCCCGGATCAGGAAGCGGCTGGAGGAGATCATCCGCGAGCCGAAGATCGCCCTTTTTCTCCAGGACGAGTTCGTCACCCAGCGCAGTGGGAGATGGGTCATTCCCGTACGCATGGATTCCAAGGGGATGGTGGCGGGAGTTGTCCACGATGTCTCCAACACCGGTGAAACCGCCTTCATGGAGCCTCTGGAAATAATCGGCCTCGCCAACGAGCTGGAAAATCTGGGTGCAGAGATCAAAGGAGAGGAGATCCGAATCATCCGGGCCATCTGCGGCGAGATCCGCCAGGCAGCTGATGCCATTCACGATGAGTTCCAGGTCCTGGTCCGGCTGGATACCCTGAACAGCATCGCCCGTTTCGCCGAGGAGCTTGGAGCGCACGCACCGGTCATCAACGACGGGAACGAGATCAGCCTGCGGGAGGCCCGCCATCCACTGCTGATGCTTCTGCGGAACAAGGGCAACGGCCGCGACCCGGTGCCGCTGCACATCAGCCTCGGTACGCCACCGGACGCCGACAACGTCATGGTCGTCACCGGGCCCAACGCCGGGGGAAAAACCATCGCCCTGAAGACGGTAGGGCTGCTTCTGTCCATGGCCCTGTCCGGGATACCGATCCCGGCCGATCCTTCATCGACCATTCCCCTGATCGACAGACTGCTCGTGGACATGGGGGACGACCAGTCCATCGAAAGCAGCCTCTCCACCTTCTCGGCCCACGTGGCAAACATGGCTGAGATCCTGGGAAAGACCGGGAGACGAAGCGTCGTGCTGCTGGACGAGCTGGGAACCGGCACCGAACCGGGACAGGGAGCCGCCATCTCCTGCGGAGTGCTGAAGGAGCTCCAGGAAAAGGGGGCGCTGGTCATTGCCACCACCCACCTGACCGATATCGTCGCCTTCGTCCATCGGACACCGGGCATGACCAATGCTTCCATGGAATTCGACCATGCCACCCTTACTCCACTTTATCGGCTGCAAAGTGGCGAGCCGGGGCAATCCCACGCCATCGACATCGCCAGACGTTACGGCATGCCGGCAACGGTCATCGACTTTGCCGAGCGAATGATCGGCAGCCGTGAGGCTGAGTTCCATGCACTGCTGGCAGAGCTCAAGGAAAAGCGGCAGCGATATGCAGCGCTCACTGCCGACCTGGAAAACAGGGAGCAGCGGCTCGACGAGCGGGAGAGGCTTCTTTCCCGGCGATTGGCAGAGGCTGAGGAGGCAAAACGGGAAGCCATGGGCAAAGCCTTTGCCGAGGCCAGAGATGTGGTTATCGCTGTGCGCCGCGAGACACGGGCAATTCTGGACGAGGCTCGCCGGGAAAAATCCCGGGAGTCCCTGAAAAAACTGGATCAGGTCGGTGCTGAAGTTGATCGCAAACTGCAGGAATACCTGAGGGATGAGAAACCATCATTGGCAGAACTTTCCGCTGGAGATACCGTCTTTGTCAAATCCCTCGGTTTTGATGCGATCATTGTCCGCATCGACGAGAAGCAACAGCGGTTGCGGCTGAAGGTGGGGCAGCGGGAGGTGGAGGTATCGGCCGGCGACGTGGCGGTAAAACGGGGGGTGAAAATCAAGGAACCTCCACTGCGCCGTAAATTCACCGAGGAGCCCGAAGCACCCCACCAGCTCAGGCTACTGGGCCTGCGGGTGGATGAGGCACTGTCGCAACTGGAGACATTCCTCAACAGGGCTTCCGCAGCAGGATTGGGCGAGGTGAAGATCATCCACGGCACCGGCACCGGCGCCTTGATGAGAGGAGTGCGCGATCACCTGGACGGCCATCCGCTGGTGCGGGAATTCCGCGTCGGCGAGCAGCACGAGGGGGGAAACGGCGTCACAATGGTCACCATGCGTTGATGTGGCTAATGTTATGATCATATCCCTTATAGCCGCCATGGCAGAAAACCGGGTAATCGGCAGTCATAACGCCCTTCCGTGGGACCTCCCTGCCGACAGGAAACGGTTCAAAGCCCTGACCCTGGGACACCCGGTGATCATGGGGCGAAAAACCTATGAAAGCATCGGCCGACCACTCCCGGGACGGAAAAACATCGTCGTCACCGGGCAGAGGGGCTATCGAGCGGAGGGGTGCCTCATCGCCCACTCGTTGGCCGAAGCGATTGACTTGGCAGGCGATGGGGATGAAGCATTCATCTGCGGGGGTGGTGACCTTTATCGCCAGGCACTCCCCCTGGCGGACCGGATCTACCTGACCGTCATCCACCGGGACTATGAAGGGGATGTATTTTTCCCTCAAATACCGGAAGCATTCGCCAAAGTGGAAAGTGTGACTGTAGATAATGTTCCTTCTTATACATTCCTGCTGCTGGTCAGATGAAGCTGATGCAATACATGGCAATGAGCAACGGTCCAGGGACAACCAAAGGAACGATTCCGTAAGAGGTGTGGCAATGATATCGAAAGAAGCCGAAGAACTGCATGACAAGGGACTTGAAGCGCTTGACCATGATCACGATTATCTTGCCCGAACCTGTTTCGAGCAGGCAGCAACCCTGGAGCGAACACCCGAAAATCTGTCCTGCCTGGCGCTCTGCCTGGCAAAAACGCGGAAGCAGCCGACCGAAGCCATAGGCATGGCGAGAGAAGCCCTGGCGGCGGATCCGGCCAACCCCCTTCTGCACCTCAACCTGGGGAAGATTTACTGGCTGGCCGGAGAGAAGGAAAAGGCGCTGGAGACCCTGCGCAACGGCATGCAGTACGATACAGGCAACATGATCAGCCATGAACTGACCCGCTATGGCAAAAGAAGGCCGCCGCTCTTCCCCTCCCTGAAGCGAAGCCACCCCCTGAACAGATATCTCGGTCTGCTCCTCTCCCGTCTGGGCCTACGGTAGTTTCTCCTATTTAAAAGGTCTTCAGAAATTTCCCAGATGAATTTTAAAAAAAAGGGCACCCCCAGCAGGGGCGCCCTTTTTCACTGCTGCTTCACCGTATCGATCAGAAAACGAAGCCGAGCGTTACCTGAAACTTATCGTTATCCAGGGCTTTCTCCCCCGCCTTCCGGTGGTCGTCGTAGATCTGGTAATCTGCCTTCACTGACACGGTGGTGGTCGGCTTGAAGACGATGCCGAAGTTGGTGTAATTACGGTCATACCTGCCGCTCGCCTTGCTCGGGTCGCCGATGGTGCCCTGCTGGGTATCGAACTCCGAGTAACGGGCGAAGACCAGGGCATCGGCATCGGCAAGCTTGCCCTTCTTCAGGCTCTTGGGCAGCACATGGTAGGCCCCTTCAACCCAGTAACCGGACATGTTGTGGCCGATGTCGGTTACCCCCAGTGCACCAGGATTTTCCTGGTACACATGGACGTATTCCCCAGCCACGTCAAAATCCCCGATGCTGTACTTGCCGTCAAATGCAGCGATGGTGGTGTAGGCGGTGCCTACCTTTGCCGAATTGGCGGTGTAGAAAGAGAAGTTGGTGTAGAGGTTGGTGACGGGACGGATTTCAAGCCTGCCGGTAATGGCCTTGTTCCTGTTCATATCCGTATTCAGGTTCTGTTTCCCTTCCCGGATGCCGTTCTTTGCCGAAAACTCCGTGCCATCCAGCCCGCTCATCACCAGCAGTTGGTAATCCACCTTGTCACCCAAAGAACCGTAGACACCCGCACCCATCTCCGACCAGGTCGAAGGAATCAGATACCGGTCCAACTGCGGCCGTTCGCTGGAATTGAAGTTGGTAGGCTCATGGTAGAGGTTGATTGCCCCCAGCGGCACCAGCATGATACCTGCCTTGAAATTCAGCGGCCGCGCCAGTTTGAACTGGAGGAACGCCTGTTCCACCGCCGCCTCGCCGGAAAGTTCCCCCTCGTCGGTCAACTCATCCTTGACCCCGCCGTGCTCCCATTCCAGTTCCGTGTTGAGGGTAATCCAGTCGGTAAGATCGGAATTAACGTAAAGGACTATGCGGTGCGGATCGAAACGATTACTCCCCTTACCGTTGCCGTTTTCCCTGGTCACGGCGTAGTCCAGTTCCCCATAGCCGCCGAACCGCGTCCTGTCCCAGACCTTCTTCAGGTAGCCCTCTCCGCCGTCCTCCTGGACCGCCGGTGCAGGGGCCTTGATGGCTTTAACCTGGCTCTTCAGCTCATCCACCTGCTGCTGCAGTTCCTCCACTGTTGCGGCCCTGGCCATGGAGGCCATGGAAGCCAGAATGATTACGGCCGCCATGATCACAAACGACTTTTTCATACTTTTTCTCTCCTTTATTGAGGTGCTTTTCACACGCGGCAGCCCGGCCACCACTGATTGTGATTTTCACTTTCTAACATTTGACATTACAATACCGTCTTGCAATAGCCGCAATTATCGACTACAACGTACTTACCATCTGATAATTTTAAAACTGAAAGTAAATTTCAAATACCATATTGCAGGTTTTCCTGTCAATCGGTCTTATCATTATTTTTCTCTTAACCGAGCAAGATTGACTGCCGGCTGGACAAGGTGATAACGTGTGCCCATGCAAAGCATAGAGTTGGATGCCGTGGTACTCGGCGTGATGGATTACGGGGAAGCGGATAAAATCGTCACCCTCTTTGCACTGGAGCAGGGCAAACTGAAGGGGCTGGCCAGAAATGCGAAAAAAAGCCGCAAGAGATTCGGCGGTGCCTTGGAGCCATTCGCCAGGCTGCGCCTGCAGGTGACGCTGAAAGATGGCCTTTCCACTCTGAACGGGGCTGATGTGATCAACGTCTTCCCCCATATCCGAACAGAGCTGGGAAAGATCTCCCATGCTGCCTATGCCTGCGAACTGGTGGAACAGCTTGTCGCCGAGGGGGAGACCAATACCCGTCTCTTCCGCCTGCTTACCGCATACCTGGAACACCTGGATCGCGTCCCCCAGGATGCCTCGGACCGCCGCTTCTTTGAGGCGAACCTGCTGAAGGTGCTAGGTTATCAGCCGGAACTTGCCCGCTGCGCTTGCTGCGATGGCGAACTGGCAGCGATGCAGCAACTCCGTCTGGCGCCGTCAGGTACCGGCATCCTCTGCGGCTCATGCGCCCGAACCGGTCGCCCCGTCTCCAGCGACACCATCTCCCTCCTCATCCGCTCCCTCTCGACCGGCAGGTTCGGCCTGGTCCGTTTCCCCCCGGAAGGGTTGGCAGAGGCAGGAGCCATTCTCGACGCAGCAATCGCCTGCCACCTGACCCGCCCCCTCAAATCCCTGGCCTTCATGGAACAGGTTTCCTGTTGACCCCTTAACGGCGGCGGGGTATATTGACCCCTTCATTTTCACAAGCAGTTTCATGGCACGGATATGCAGATGCAGACAACAGATATGAGAAAAATGCCACCCCAGAGCCTGGAAGCGGAGATGTCCATTCTCGGCGGCATTCTCGTGGATAACGAGGCGATCAACCGGGCACTGGAGATCATCACCCCCGACGATCTCTACCGGGAATCCCATCGCAAGATCCTGCGGGCAATGATCGAACTCAACAACCGCAACGAGCCTTGCGACCTCATCACCCTTACCTCGATCCTGAAAAAACGGGGAGAACTGGAGGAATCCGGCGGCGGCGCCTACCTGGCCACCCTTGTGGATTACGTTCCCATGGCGGCCAACATCGCCTATTACTGCAAGATTGTTAAGGAAAAAGGGATCACCCGCAAGCTGATCAGTGCCGCCACCGAGATCGTCAGCCAGGGCTACGAGGACCAGGTCGATGTGGAAGAGCTGCTGGACAGCGCCCAGAAGGTTATCTTCGAGATATCCGAGAACAAGCTCCGCCCCGCCTTCTACCCGGTCGGAGCCATCCTCAAGGACACCATCAAGAACCTGGAGCAGCTCTACGAGAAAAAGGAGCACGTCACCGGCGTTCCCACCGGCTTTGTCGATCTGGACACCATGACCGCCGGTTTTCAACGTGGGGATCTGATCATCATTGCCGGCCGCCCGTCCATGGGCAAGACCGCCTTTGCTCTCAATATCGCCCAGCATGCCGCCATTCACGGGGAGCCCAAGTGCCCGGCCGCCGTTTTCTCCCTGGAGATGAGCAAGGAACAGCTTGTCACCCGTCTCCTCTGCTCCGAGTCAAGGGTTGATGCCAGCAGGGTGCGCACCGGCCATTTTCAGGATACGGACTGGCCGAAGCTGATCAAGGCGGCAGGTTCCCTCCACGAGGCAAAGATCTTCATCGACGACACCCCCGCCATTTCGGTGCTGGAGATGCGCTCCAAATGCCGGCGAATGAAGGCGGAGCACGACATCGGTCTCATCGTCGTCGACTACCTGCAACTCATGCGCGGCAGCTCCAATCCGGAATCCCGCCAGCAGGAGATCTCGGAAATATCCAGATCGCTCAAGGCGCTCGCCAAGGAACTGGACGTGCCTGTTGTTGCCCTCTCCCAGCTGAACCGCGGTCTGGAAAGCCGGACCGATAAACGGCCCATGATGAGCGACCTCCGCGAATCGGGCGCCATCGAGCAGGACGCCGACGTCATCATGTTCGTCTACCGGGAGTCGGTCTACTGCGAGAAATGCAAGAACAAGGAAATGACCTGCGAGGAGAGCCACGTGGGCAAGGCGGAGATCATCATCGGCAAACAGAGGAACGGCCCCATCGGTATCGTCGATCTGGCCTTCCTCGGCGAGCATACCAGGTTCGAGAACCTGAGCAAGCGGGACGATTTCTGATCTCGCATCAGCACTGAATCATGAAAGGAATATTGCAGACATGACCACTTATCATGCACTCCGTCAGCTTCCGCCGGCGGCACAATACCAAAAAGGAGATGTCCTGGTCCTCTGCGGCGAGCTTTTCGGCAGGGGCTACGCCAACGGCATCGTCGATGAGGCACGCCGGGCCGGTATGACCATCATCGGCACAACAGTGGGGAGGCGGAATGCCGACGGCACCCTGCGCCCGTTGACCGGCGAGGAGCTGACCGAAGCAGAAGCGAATATCGGTGGCAAGATCATCAATATCCCACTGGAAGCGGGCTTCGATATGGAACCATGCGGTGCCGACGGCCGTTCCGTGGCCGACCAGCTCAAGGGGGTAAAACCGGACGAGTGGGACAAAGTTGCCTTCAATTGGGATGAGGTGGAGCAGGCGCGCCGCCAGGGTGCCGCACGCTTCAAGGCCAACCTCGGCCTCGTTGCCGACGAGCTTGCCTTGCTGCTCCCCCCGGAGGCCAAGGTCATCTTCGCTCATTCCATGGCAGGGGGCATCCCGCGGGCGCGCATCTTCATGCCTCTTCTGAACCGCGTCTTCAAGGGACAGGGGGAGCGTTTCCTCTCTTCGGAAGCCTTCTGGAACTCGGATCTGGGTAAGCTGTGCCAGATAAGCTTCGACGAAGTCACTGCCGACACCTTCCGCTACCTGATCGATGCCACCGCCGGCCTCAGGGACAAGGTCGATGCCCGCTACACGGCTTACGGCTACCATGGCTGCGAAGTGCTCATCGACGGCGCCTACACCTGGCAGTCCTACACCCCATATCTACAGGGCTGGGCGAAAATACGGCTGGAAGAGATTGCCGAGGCGGCATGGAAGGAGGGTATCAGGGCTACCGTCTTCAACTGTCCGGAGATCCTCACCAACTCAAGCGCACTTTTCCTCGGGGTGGAGAACTCCCTCTACATGCTTCTGGCTGCATTGGAGAAAGAGGCCCCCGGACACACCACCGATGAAGTCAAGGACAAATGCCGTGCGCTCCTGGCTGACGGCATCGGCATTGACGATCTGCTCGCCACTGCCCGTGACTATCTCACCGCCCCTCTAACCCTCGCCGGCCGGGACCTGGCCGGCTGGCCGCAGCACAACAGCCTCCCCCTGCAGGAGCTGATGCTCAACAGCTCCGCCAAGTTGATCGCCATGAACAGGAACCCCAAGGAGATCGTCTGTGCCGTGCTTTCCCAGGAGGTTTTCCGCGGTGTGGGCAGGCTGATGTTCGATTTTTCCTGGATGCCCGATGCACCCGTTGTCTGGTTGAACCACGATATCATTGCCAAGCGACTGGTGACGGCTTAAACGGGAGAAACCCATGGCAAAGGTCCTGCTGGTGGATGATGTGAATATGTTCCTGGAAATCCAGAAGGGTTTCCTGAAACGCTCGACCGTCACCATTCTGACGGCGAAAGACGGGGCGGAAGCCCTTGCTGTCATCCGCGCCAAGCGTCCCGATCTGGTTTTCATGGACCTGCATATGCCGAACATGGGGGGTGCCGAGTGCTGCTCAGCTATCAAGGCCGATCCCGGCCTGAAATCCACCACCGTTATCCTAATCACCACTGCAGGAAAGGCTGACGACGAAGCAGCCTGTCGAAAGGCAGGCTGCGACGGCTTCATTACCAAGCCCCTGGACCGCAACATCTATCTGGAACTGGCCCGCCACTACCTGCCGGTGATCGATCGCCGCGAAGAACGCCTGCACTGCAGCACGAAAGTGCGCTTCACCATTTTCAGCGTCAGCCTCTCAGGCGAGATCTGCGACATCAGCAACCACGGCGCCTACATTGCCGCCGATTACACCATAGAAATCAATGCAGTGGTCAACGTCATCTTTGCCCTGCCCGGCAACGGAGCCATCATTCAGGCGAAGGGCCGGGTGGCCTGGCTTAACACCTCCGAAACACGGAGAAAGAAGAGCCTCCCGGAAGGTTTCGGCATCGAATTCCTCGATCTCCCCCTCGAAGCAAAGGCAGCCCTGAACGAATTCATTGCCGCCGCGCAGTGATCCCCCATTCTTTTCTCTCCCGGACGCCCTCACCTCCCATTGAGTTCCCCGCCTCCTCGCCTTAGCACGACCTGTCCCCGTCATTTTACCGAATTTTTTCTAATTTAAGCTCTCCAACTTTCATTAATACCGCATATAGTAATACCTGAAATTATTGTTTCCATTTTATTAGCTAAGCACATGAAAAATCGTTTTAATTATTTTAAGTATATATGCAATTTTTTGCATTAGGTCGTGAAATTTTTTCCACTCCGTCTGCTAAAAAGGAGCAGTTTGTGCTAATGGACACAGTGTTCTCTCCTTGGACGCATGATGGCGAGGTTAATGAAGATGAGACGGACGAGCAGGATTCTCATAGTTGAAGATGAAAAGCTGATTGCCCTTTCCCTGTCACTGATGCTCGGCAAGAGAGGGTTTACGGTGGAGACTGCAGACACGGTTGCCGCAGCGTTGGAGACAATCGGGTGGTTTCAGCCGGGCATGGTGCTGCTCGACCTTTGGCTTCCCGATGGAAACGGTCTGGATCTGCTGAAGCGGATTAAATCAGATTGCAATGATCTGCCGGTGATAGTCATGAGTGCCAACGGCGATGCAGATTCTGCCGTCAAGGCACTGAAAATGGGAGCAGAGGATTTCCTCGGCAAGCCATTCACCATGGAGGTGCTGCTCCATTCCCTTGATAACGCCCTGGATAAATGTAGAGGCCACAGAACGACGGGTTATTCCCGGCAGGAACTGCGCAAGAAAACCGAGGACGAGAAACTGGTGGGAACCAGCACGGCAATGGTCGAGCTGTTCAAGATGATCAAGGTCTGTTCCGAGACCGATGCAAAAACCATCCTTCTGCTGGGCGAAAGCGGCACCGGCAAAGAGCTGGTAGCCCGTGCCGTACACACCCACAGCGCCCGGGCCAGTGCACCTTTCATAGAAATCAACTGCGCAGCGATCCCGGAAAACCTTCTGGAAAGCGAACTGTTCGGACATGAAAAAGGGGCATATACCGATGCGGGCAAAACAAGAAAGGGGGTCTTCGAACTCGCCGAAGGGGGGACGGTCTTTCTCGACGAAATCGGTGACATGCCCCTGTCCATGCAGGCAAAGGTCCTGAAGATCATCGAAACCAAGCGCTTTCGCCGCCTCGGCAGCGAACAGGACATCCAGGCCGATGTGCGTATTATCGCCGCCACTCACCAAGATCTCCCGGGCATGGTGAAGAATCGCACCTTCAGAGGAGATCTCTTTTACCGCCTCAACGTCATGTCGATCTGCCTGCCGCCATTGCGGGAGCGGAAAGAAGATATTTCCCTGCTGGCCAACTACTTCGTCCGCACATTAAACGCCGAATATGGAAAGAAGATCGAAGGAATATCTGATGAGACCCTCGTCCACCTCACCGCCTATGACAGGCCTGGCAATGTCCGCGAGCTGCGCAATGCCATCGAGCGCAGCGTCGTACTGGAACAGTCTGCCACCATCTCGCCACACTATCTGAATCTTGAAATCAAACAGCCTCTGAGACAGGTAGAACAGCCGTCGATTCTGTTCACGCCTGAAATGAAGAGCGGCAATAGCAGCGACCTCAACCGCTGCGGAGTCTCCATGAACGAGCTTGAGCGGCATATGATCCGGCAGGGTCTTGAAATCTCCGGCGGAAATCAGACTAAGGCGGCGGAATACCTCTGCATCAGCCGCGACACATTGCGCTACAGGATGAAGAAGTTTGGCCTGAGCAGCGGCGGCAGGGCTATCAAAGCAGGAAACACCCTAATTAAAGGGTGAAAAACGGGTGAACAGTGGGGCAAATGCCCCCAATACCGCAAATCGTCATCTCGCATTTGGAAAGTAACAACAGCAAAAAAAGCTGCAAAGCCAGCTAGTTATTCACAGAGCAGCATTTCATTACTGTTTTCAAATAATGGCACTAACATTGCTCTCAGGAATCCCGTTCTTGATCCTTTGGGGGAAGGGTCGAGACATCCGGCTACGGCCAGATACGATGAGGGAAGCCAAACGGAAAGAAAGGGACCAAAGTTGGTAAATCTTACAACAAGGAACCATTATGAAACGTATATTTCGAACAGGCATAGCCGCCGCCCTGCTGGTGGGAAGCACGACGCTTGCGCATGCAGGCTTGGTCGACTACACCGCTGGGACAGGCATTGCAACCTCTCCCCACAATATGAACCTCTATCTCCCCATTGCCAGTAGCGGCACAAACACGGGAGACCCCGGCCACCAGATCTGCAAATTCTGCCATACGCCACACAACGCCGTAGCAACCGGCCAGAGCGGGTACAACCCCCTCTGGAACCGAAACCAGGTCACCCAGAATTTCCTTCCCTACAACGGCTTGCTCGCGGCTGACTACATGACCGACCCCACCTTTCTGGAAAAATCCGAGACCCTGCAAGCTGTTATCGACCCTGCGGACATGATGGATGGCCCATCACGTCTCTGCATGAGCTGTCATGACGGTACCACGGCAATCGATTCGTACAGCGACAAAATGGGCTCTTTCACCCCAACGTCATCAAGGGTCGTGCTCGCGCCAACGGGCGTCTCTCCTGCGGGAGACACCGGGGGCAATCTCATGGACGACCATCCCATCGGCTTCGACTACAACCTCGTTGCCGCACAGGATTCGAAAATTCACTCGGCAAACGTTAATATCGGCTGGATTCCCGCATCGGACAGGAAATGCACCCAGATTTCCGAGCTCCTTTACAAGGGGAATAAGCTCACCTGCGCATCCTGCCACGACGTCCACAATACGGCAGCAAAAACAGCAGACAAGCCCTTGCTGCGGGTCAAGGCCGAGGGGTCCAAGCTCTGCCTGACCTGCCACGACAAGTAGCACTCGTATCCGCAACCGGACGCAGACCGATGCCACGGTCTGCGTCTTTCTCTTGCCATGTACCTATGGCCGCAGCACTTCCGGGAGACACTCATGAACTGCAGAATACCCTGTTTTTGTGGCGCCATGCCTCGGCTCTTCATCACCCTGTTTCTATTGACCTTCCTTTCCGCTTGTGCTGCTGCACCGCAAACCACGACGATATTCTTTCCCCCTGCGCCCGACGCACCACATGTCCAGTACCTGACCAGCATATCCACCGTCAGGGACATCCGGTCATCCCTGTTCGCCGGTGAGCCCGGACCGGGAGAGAAAATCGCCAAACCATATGGCATCGCCGTAACAGCCGGGAAAATTTATATCTCCGATGTTCCGTTCGCACGGGTCAGCATTGTCGACCTGGTTGAAAAGGAGTTCAAGCAGCTGCCGCAGGGCATACTGAAAACACCAATAAACATCGCTTTTGATGAAAAAGGCGCGGTGTATGTGGCCGACCCCGGCACCAAGGGGATTGTCCGCTTCACATACGATGACCAGATAACCCATTTTCCCACCGGCGAGATCAAACCGACCGACATGGCTGCCAGGGGCAAGGAACTCTACGTGGTGGATTACCGCAGCAGCAGTATCAAAATTTTCGACATCGAAAGCGGCACCCTCCTTGACACGCTAGGCAGGGACAGCAGCAAGGGAGAGGTCCTTTCCTTGCCGACCAATATGGCAATTGACAAGGAGGGCAATATCTACGTCACCAACCTAGGCACCTGCAGGGTGATCAAGATGGACCGCAGCGGCAAGCTCCTCAAGGCCTTCGGGGAGTTGGGAGACCGCCCGGGACAATTCACCCGGCCAAAAGGCATCGCCGTGGACGACAACGGACTGATCTATGTGGTGGATGCAGGGAGCCAGGTAGTGCAGATCTTTGACCAGAACGGCCAGGTGTTGATGTTCTTCGGCGAGCAGGGCTCGAAGGGAGGAACGCTCAACATACCGGCCGACATCGCCGTCACCAGGGAAAATCTGGATTATTTCAGGAAATTTGCCGATCCATCCTTTGAGGTGGAGCACCTCATTTTCGTGACCAATCAGTCGGGACCGAGAAAAATCAGCGTCTACGGCTTCGGCCACACCAAACCGATTATTGCCGCTAACAAGACCGCCCAAAAGTAACTCCCCCAATGTGGGTCATGTGCCCCAACTTCACCCCCACTGATGGGGCCATGTGACCCACCCCACCCAAAATCTCCATGGGCATTCCATGGATAAAGCGCCTCTTTTACGAACTCCATGCAGACAGAAACAATATTTATTCTATTATTTGAATAAGGGCATACATAGTGCATTCTAATAAAAGCCCTTTCAGCAAGAACCGTTTGGCCGTTACTGCAGCAGGTCCGCTCCGGCCCCCACCGGAGCGGGTAGGCAAAAGCGCCGTCTTTGTCAAGACTGCGAAACAAACGCAAAGAGAGGAAGGTAACATGAACAAGCGACACAAAGGCTTACTGCCTTTGGCAGCCGCAGTCGGCGTCACATTCACCGGCCTGTGGCTTACAATGGGCACTGGTCTCGCAGCTCATCCACCCATCGAGCTGAAGACCTATGACGAAGTGGCAGTTCAATATGGTGTGCCATACACCACCGATGCAAAAGGCAACAAGGTTCCCACGGGCCCCATGCCGGTCATTGTCGGCGGCAATCCCCAGAACCCGATGCAGGGCTTTCCGTACAGCCCCAAGGCCACCTGTGGCTCCTGCCACAACGGCACGACCGTAGCACCCTCTACCGGTAAGGTTCTCAAAAGCTATGAAGCGCTGGCCGACCATGCTTTCCACTCGGCCCTCGGCGCCAATGAATGGAATGATTCCCCCACCGGCGGCTTCGATACCACCGTCAACCGACAGAAACCATGGAACCAGACCAAGGCCATGTGGGGCAAGTGGTGAAGCCCCTCTCTTCGCCAGGTGGCGAACTTAATGCGGCAAACTGATGGTAAGGATCTTACCTACCCCAATTCTGATCTTTTCTTGTATGGCGATGTAGCAGGCAGCAAGTACACGAAAGTTGACCTCTCAGTGTGGGATATGGCCACCAACTGCGGCAGCTGCCATGTGGGGGGCGGCCTTGTTGAAAAGGACCGTGCAGGTCTGCGCCTCTCCCAGAGAGCTTTGGCCGACAACAGTATCACTCCTTTCCTTAATACCGTATACGAATCATGGGATCCCAAGACAGGCGCACCAGCAAGCAGCGTCACCCGTGCTCCTTGGGCCTATCCGGCAACCACTGACAACAAGGCCCCGGCACTGGGCGGTGCAAATGCCATGCTCGCTCCCAATGGCTGGGGCAGTGTTGCCATGAACGAGGGCGGAACAGCAAATGGCGCGCCCTACATCCAGAACGGCCAGTTGATGATGCCCAACGTGCGTGAGATGGACTGCCTCTTCTGCCACTTCCAGGGCTACAACAACCTGATGAGCTCGGTCTTCGCCCAGATGGGTATTCTCAATGCCGCACCTATGGCTGGTGCAGGATTGATGGATATGATGCCCGGCAGCCCGACTCAGGGTGGTTACAATGCTGCCATGGTCGATCTGGGGCCGAAGGATGGCAATGGCATGCAGACGGTCAGCCTCAAGCAGTCGGTGGTGGACAACATCAAGCGTCTCCCCCCCAGTGCCAACTGCCAGCAGTGCCACAGCCCGAACACACTGAAGAACCTGCCGGAAATGATGGCGGGCTTCCTCTCTTCAGCACCGATGATCCTCAACTCCAATCCAAACAACCCCATGGTCGGGCCGACCGGTCTGGTCATGCCGGCATATGACATGAATGCTCCATGGGTGGACCCTGCAGCCACATCGCCGCTCATCGATGCGACCAATCTGTACAGCTACATGTCCCTGGGCATGCTTCAGGCTCAGGGCGGCACCATTTACAACAGGGGATTGATCAACGGCATGACTACCTTTGGTGGCAGCAACAAAGGTGGCACAGGTCCCATGTACTATGAGGCACTTGTTGCCGATCTCGGCCTGTCCCCCGACTTTCCCGAGCAGCAGGACCAGAACTCCCTCAAGAAATCGACCGTACCGTTCCCGCGTGCTGACTGGTTCAAACGTGGCGATGCATGGCAGGCCGGGCAGGATATCCATGGCAGCATTGGCTGCGCAGGATGTCACATGGATACCAACAGCACCAATCCAGACAAGAATCAGTGCGACCCTGGCCGTGGTTTCGACGGTTCCGGCACTATTGAGGACGGCTCACAGATAGGAACCAAGGTCGATACGCGAAATACGGTCAAGCGGTGCGAAAGCTGCCATGTCTCCGGCACCAATCCCGATGGCAATGCGGTCAACAACTACAATGCACCTGACCCCACAGTGGCACACCAGAAAGCAGGCCTGACCGCCATGATTACTAAGGCCATGGGCCCCGACGGCAGCGGCGGGCAGAAACTCATCCCCGGCAATCACATGGATGTCCTTGACTGCACTGTCTGTCACGTGAAAAAAGTCAGCATGGCAGTCCGTGCGCTGGATTGCACCAGCGGTAACCGTTATCCGACCATGGTCGGTTTCGATTATAGCAAAGGTATGATGGGCATGTTCGAGGATCCCGCACCCGAAGATAACAATATCGCCGCCAGAGCCATGTACAACGGCATGAACCAGACCATCAATGACAGATGCGGTTACACCTCAACCGACGGCCCCGGCACCATCTGCGCTGTTACCCAGCAGCCAGGACCCGGCTACCAGGCCGAAATACCTTCTGGCCATGTCATCGGTGGCGCACTCCAGGAGTGGTTCCCGCTGAGAACCTGGTCCAAGGTCGGCAATGGCCTGAAAACCAGCCCGAATTTCAGACGTAAAATCTACCTGACCAACACCATTGTTTCGGCTCTCTTCAACAACGACGCAAACACATCCGTGGACGCCAATGGTGACGGCGTCAATGGCCAGGTCCTTACCGTCGGTAATGCCAACTCTACCCAGGGCTTCGGCGAACCGATCTTCGACCCGTGGATTCAGCGCGACCTGAAGGCTGGGATGAATTTTGCCCCGGGCGGCTTCGCTCCGATCCCGGTAGGCTTTGGCTCTGGGGCCTACAGAAGCGCCTACGACCTGTATGGCAAGTTTACGGGTGCCTGGAAATATGTCGGCGTATACGGCGGCAACGCCATCTTCACCACCCCAGATGAAATCAGAGAATACAAGAACTACCGGACCAGCATCAAGGATCAGCCTGGACAGTCGGGTAAGTCCTGGGATGGAACCAGACTTGATTACATCGGCGGCCTCTATCAGGTAACCCACGGGGTCAAGCCTGTTAGCCAACAGGCCATCGGCAGGCCGAAAGCATATGATGCTTCCGGCAAGGTTATTGTCTATGGCTGCAGCGACTGTCATGCAGGAAGCAAGGAATTCTTTGACGGCGGCTTCAACATGACCGGTACAGCCATTCCTGCCGATGCCCAGTGGACGCCGGCGCCCGGCATCATTGATCCATCCCCGTCAACCATGATGCAAAGGCCTGCAGTATTCATCCCGACCATCAAGGCATACAAGGGCGACCTGCGGACCGGTACCGAGCTCTTCAACAAGCTCGGCCAGCCAAGAAGCGTTGCTTTCGAAGAAGAGGTGGAAGAAGCCGGCGTCATGTATACCAAGACCACCGATCTGGATCGCGGCAAAGTGCTCTACCCTGATGCTGATGGTTATTTCAAGGCCGACGGTACCGCTCCTGGCGGAACTGGGGCAAATGGTTCCTTCACCCGCGACCAATGGCTGAGCTACTTGCTCGGCATCGGTGACAATGTTGCGGCGTACGGCATCGGTGCCGACCCGATCGCCCAGTTCTCAGCCACCTTCCCCGATGCCGATCCCAACACCGCGGGGAATCAGCTGCTGGTCAACACCCCGTACACGTTGGCGGCCGATACGAGCGTCAACAGCAATGGATCGTTTACCTACAGCTTGTCCATCATCGACGGCACCACGGTCAATGCTCCTTCCCTCAGCAAAACCTTCACCGCTACCGGCACCTATGCCGTCACCTTAAAGGTCACCGATGAGGAAGGAAAAACTGCTACGGCAACAAAATCCATCTACGTGGTCAATCCCCCTTCTACCGGCATGACCATTGGCCCCACCACCGCCATCCGTAATGTTGCCAGCACCTTTACCTTCGGCAACCTGAAAGACCACGACAGCCTGAAGATCTACTGGGCTGACGGCACCTCCACCACACTGGCCAATGTGGGCGCGGCAGGCAGTTCCGCTCAGGCAGCGCATACCTATACCACTACCGGCACGAAGAAACTGACGGTGCTGGTCTACAAAAACGGCGTGCAAGTGGACAGCAAGTACAACTATGCAACTGTCGGACTATAGCATGTAACCTCAGGCAGTATGCAAAAGCCCGGAAGAAGATCTTCCGGGCTTTTCTGCCGTTTTAGGGTTAGCGGGCGTCGTGGCCCTGCCCCTCCCTCCGGACGAACTGGTGTTCATCTCGTCACCGGCACTGAAAATGCCGGCGGAGGTCTGCCTTGAGGCCCTTCTGCAGCAGCGGCTGATCGCCCGCCGCGAAGGGTGCAGTTCCCGGCACCTGCTGCAGAAGAATCTCGCGGAGCATGGCAGAAGCATCGATGATTTCAAGGGGATCATCATGCACGACGACCTGCATCTGACCATTCAGACGGTTCTCGCTGGAAGCGGCATCGCCTTCGTCTCCAGGAGCCTGATCAATGAATACATCGGCGAAGGAAAACTGGCCGAACACTCCGTCACCGGCTTCTCCTGCTCGCGCCTGCGCACCATCGTCTACAAGCGGCGCCACAGCGAAAACCCCACCCTCACAAACTTCATCGACAATATCCACCTGGTCTTCGGTCTTCCCACCGTACCGTCACCTTAGCTCCGGATTACCACCACAGAGTAGTTACAGCAGCACCAGGCCCAACACCCCGGTAATGATCGAGACAATCCCGGCCAGAATGGAAAACGCCGCAGCATAGTCATTGCCTTCTTCCGTGGAAAAGACAAAGAATCGCCTAAAGAAGCGCGCCAAACGGGGGTTTTCGAGAAACCAGGGCCAGCGATAGGAGCCGGCAAGGATATGGATGACGCCATAGGCGATAAGAATGACGAAGAAGAGAGGAGGGATCTGCCCATTGGAATGTACGCTACCCGGCATCCGCTGACCTCAAGTCCCACCAATCACAATAACCGGTAAATGGCTTGAGCAACATCGTTATCTCTTCTTTCGCCGAGACGACACCTTCATACGTTAACACCATTCTTTTTGTTATTTCCACATATCCATCAGATTCTTCGTCAGGTTCAACGATTGCGCAAGGACCATACAACTTTTCCAGAAATTGGAGAGCTTGCGGGGGCGGAGGCCATCTTTCAAAATTGATCTGGAAATCAACCTGATGCACCGCATCGAAGTTGAAGCCATCTTTTTCCAGTTCTCTCAGCAGATCACCATCGTCGTCATTGGGCCACGTTCCCATTTTTTCTCCTGATTGCAGCTCTTTTGGGTTTTCATAATTGATGGTCAACGGGGCAGCGGAGCAAAGCGGAGATCGCTTGCCGCCGCGGGTTGAACCATTTATTTCATTTCAATTTGGCTACGTCATCCATCGAACAGAGTAGGTTGAGTCGCTGCAACTCCTGTAAGTCATTTTTTTCTGTGAATGCACGAAATGTTTGTTTAAGGGCTTGGATGGTCGCGAAGACTGCAATTGTCGGAAGGCTAATTCGTGCCAAACCACAGTTTGTAAGATCATCTATTGCTAAGGTTCCAATGTTGTTGGGGAGCCCAGCGGCAATACTTAAAGGGCCGGGGATTTCTTTCGCTAAAGTTTTCGCTTCGTCCAATGTGACAACTGAAGTAACAAAAACCAAATCAGCCCCAGACTCCAGGTATCGAGTGGCTCGATCGATCGCGTCTCTAAGGCCGCTCTTTCGGTCCGTTGCCACAGCTAAAGCATCGGTTCTGCCATTGATGACGAGATCGGACATTTCACGTTCTTCGGCAGCCTTGCGGGCTACAATGATCTTTTCAACCATTAAATCAGTATCAATCACACCTTTATGCCCGCTTGACCTGAGGATCTGGTCTTCGAGATTAATTCCTGATGCACCGATGTTCACAAACGCTTTAACGGTTGCGGCCACTTTCTCAGGAGGGCCAAAGCCATCTTCTCCGTCGGCCATTACCGGGACACTAACCGCACGTATGATATCCTGGGTTATCTGCAAGTTCCGTTCTAAGCTCAAATCATCTTCTGTTTTGCAGCCTACAGCCAAAGCCATACTGAATCCTGAACATTGTACGGCCTTGAATCCTGCATTTTCTATCATTCGAGCGCTCATAGCATCATATGCGTCAGGCATTAAAAGGGGGCGTTCCGATTTAAGAAGTGCCCGCAATAGTTGGCATTGCATCATTCTTGTTTCTCCTATTCCATTTTTGTTGTTCAACGGGGCCGGCCTTGACCCGCCCGCCCAGGTTTTTCGGGCGGTCGGCGTCCAAGGACGTGGTTATAGAATCACTTTCACAGGGTAATTCTCGGAGTAACTACGATTCGCCTCTGTGACGCTGGCAATGGTCTCTTTCGATTTACTTACAGCTACAAACATGAGTGAGTGCCAGTAAATCGCGGTTGCATGGCAGTCGCCAAGGCGCTCCTTGATTCTTTCAAAGTCAGTTGTGAAGCGAATGCGGCGAAAATGGTGAAACACCGAAATAACCGCTTCGTTCGGCAACTGGCAAAGAAGATTATGGATGTCCTTATATGAGACGTGCTTCTCTCCGCATGATTTCTCAGGTTCAAAGCCGTTGTCAGGGTCGAGAAAAAACAATTTTCCGGCATTGCAAGGGACAGCCCCAAAATACTCTCTTCTGTTCTGGTGGGTGAAATGTTCTTCTTTTCTATGGATTCTTACTCGATATTTCGCTTTGGTGAATTGCGGCAGCAATTTCACTTTTTCGACGCTTCGAGAGCTGCGAACTTCATGACAGAAGTCAATGATGGCTCGTCTTGCTGGGAATAATGATGGATGGGTCTTGCCGTCGTCTCCACCGTCATCAGGCGTCATCATGAAAAGCACGTCAAGAGAAGGCACTTTCAGCGTGTCGGCCAGAAAGTCATGATAGTCCCATTTGAAGCTATCCTTCGAGTCTCCGAGGTATTGTAGTTTCATTTTTCTCTTTCTCTATAACTACTTATTGACCAGTTAGAGTGAAGCATCTACAGCTAGATGCAAGCATCTATGGGTATATGCTTTTATCTAAATATAGATACAAATCCAGTATCTACCGGTAGATGCAAATGGTCGTTTTGCTGCTTATCCGCTGCATCTACATGTATATGCTTTTTCTCACTCCCCACCTTGCATCTGCCGGTCGCCTGCAGCGCATGCTAATCACTACACCAAATATGTGCCCAGCTCAATGGGAAAAATTAAAAAGAACCGCAATAGGCCGAGCAGCCAGCGGCAATTGATCTCAAAGCCCCTCCCCACACAGCACACAAATAAAGAGCCATCCAACTATTGATCTCCACAAAATAAAAGTTATAAAGATAATTAACTAAACCCAGCTATAAATGACATGAGGAGGGGGAACATGACAGGATCGATGAGAAGGCTGTGGGTAATGATGGTAACGGTTTGCCTGGTTGTCGCTGCAGTACCGCTTTGTGCAGCGGGTGCCACAACGTGTTACTTCAAAGGCGAATGTGGACCGGGCAACTATTGTTCCAAACCTGTGGGGATCTGCGGTGGCCAAGGGACATGTGCGGCAATGCCGCAAATGTGCATTACCCTCTGGAATCCGGTATGCGGTTGCGACAATCGCACCTATGGGAACAGTTGTGAAGCAAGCCGTGCCGGTGTTGCGGTGGCGGGTGAAAACGAATGCAGCATGTACGAACTTTACGCCAACGCCCCGGAGGGCGGCACTGTTTATATGCGCAACGTCGATTACGGCGAGACCTTCACTGCCGATCTTCCCAAATCTGTTACTTTGGTGGGAGGTTTCGATACCGGTTCCCAGACCGTGACTGGGGCTTCAACCTTTTATGCCATGGTTGTCTCTGACGGCACTCTGGACGTAAGGAATATTACACTGCAGTAGGGTCTGGAACTCACAAATATAGCGTTCAGGAGCTGAAAAAGCCCGGGAAACCATTGTCTCCAGGGCTTTTCTCATACCAATTACTCGAACAGCGCCTACCGCACCAGCTTGGAGAGCTTCTTGAAAGCGTCGGTGCCGGCCACCCGCAACAACTGGAAGAGCACGGCCTCGGTGGAGGTGATGACTGCGCCGGCGGCAGCTGCAGCATCCACACCCACCTGCCAGTTGTCCTTCTTGCGGCTCATGACCGCATCCTTCACCAGGTGGACGTAATACCCGGCATCCAGGAGTTCCAGCACCGTCTGCAGGACGCAGACGTGGGTCTCCATGCCGACGATGATGATCTGCTTGCGGCCGGTCTTTTTGATCGCATCGGTGAAATTATGGTCGCCGCAGCAACTGAAGGTCATCTTCTCCAATGCCGGTGAGCAGAGCTTCTCCTTCAGCTCGGGCAGGGTTTCCCCAAGCCCCTTCACGTACTGCTCAGTGGCCAGGACCGGAAGATTAAGCTCGGCCGCAGCTTCCTGCAATATGGAGACATTGGTACAAAGCTTGGCCAGCACCTTGTCGTCCATGGCCTTGCACAGCTTCTCCTGCACATCGATCACCACCAGTACCGCATTGCCGCTGTCGAGAAAAAACTTTTCCTTCACCCCCATACGCCCCCCTTTGCCTGATCTTTATTGAATGTCACCAATCACCAATCACTGCTTTAAGTCACCAATCACCAAAGTTCAGTCCTTCTTCACCTCGACCCCCAATTCGGTGATCTTCTTGCGCAGGGTATTGCGGTTGATGCCGAGGATGTCCGCGGCCCGCACCTGGTTGCCCCGGGTCTTCTCCAGAACGAAGCGGATCAGCGGCCGTTCAACCTGCTCCAGGACCATGGTATAGACATCGCCGCTCTCCATCTTCTCCATGTTGGTGAAGGAGCCGCGCAGCTTGAGGTCGACGATCCCCTCCAAGGAGAGGTCTTCGCTCTGGAGCTGTTCGGCACCCCTCTGGACTTTGAGGGTGGAGAAGTCGGCAGCGGTCAACAGCGGATCGCCGGAAAGGATCACGGCGCGCTTGATGGTGTTTTCCAGTTCCCTGACGTTACCAGGCCAAGTATAGGTGGTGAGCAGGCGAATGGCGTCGGGAGAGCAGGTCTTGACGGGGACCTCCAGTTCGGCACAGACCTTGGCCAGGAAGTAGTCCACCAGGAGCGGAATATCCTCGCTCCGCTCACGGAGCGGCACCAGGTGCAGGGGTATGACGTTGAGCCGGTAGAAGAGGTCTTCCCGGAACTGCTTCTTCCGCACCATCTCCTCCAGGTCCTGATTGGTGGCCGCCACAACCCGCACATCCACGGGTATCACCTGGCTGCCGCCGGTCCTGGTCACTTCCTTTTCCTGGAGCACGCGCAGGATCTTGGACTGCAGGTCGAGGGGCATGTCGCCGATCTCATCGAGAAAGATGGTGCCGTTGTTGGCCTGCTCGAACTTGCCCAGCTTTCGCTCGGTGGCACCGGTAAAGGCCCCCTTTTCGAAGCCGAAGAGTTCGCTCTCCAGCAGTTCCTTGGGAATTGCGGCGCAGTTCAGGGCAACGAAGGGCTTGCCCAGGCGCTTGGAATTAAAATGGATGGCCCTGGCGATGAGCTCCTTGCCGGTCCCGGATTCTCCCTGGACGAGGACGGTGACGTCGCTGGGAGCCACCTTGCCGATGGTCTTGTAGACCTCCCGCATGGCCGGGGAATTGCCGATGATGGTCTTTTCCAGCTGATAGCGGTCCTTGAGCTCCTCTTTGAGCAGGGTCACCTGGGTGGTCATCTCCCGAGCCCGGTTGACCTTTTCGATGATGGCGTCGATGACGTCCAGATCGAAGGGCTTGGTCAGGTAGTCGTAGGCGCCCCGCTTCATGGCCTCCACGGCGTTTTTCATGCTCGCTTCGGCGGTCATGATCACCACCAGTAGGTCGCTTTTCAGCTCCCGCACCCGGTCCAGGAGTTCGAGACCGGACAGGCCGGGCATCTTGATGTCCAGAATGGCCAGATCGTAGCTGTGCAGCTTGATATGGCGCAGGGCCTCCTCCCCGTCCTTGGCCAGGTCCACGTTGAAACCTTTTTTCTTCAGGGCCTTTGACAGGACCCAGCGCATGCTCTCTTCGTCGTCGGCGACGAGAATGTTGTTGATCGGCATATAAAAACCTCAAGTTCGATGTTCGATGTTCGATGTTCGATGTGCGAAGTTCGAAGTTCAGGGGCTTTTCAGGTTTTCAACCTCGAACCTCGAACCCCGGACCTCGAACGATTTTAAATTAACGGCAGCATCACCGTGAAAGCCGTCCCCTTGCCCGCTTCCGAATCGACCCTGATCATTCCCCGGTGTTCGGCAACGATCTTCTGACAGATGGCAAGCCCCAGGCCGGTTCCCTTGGTCTTGGTGGTGTAAAAGGGGGTGAAGAGATGATCCACTTCATCCTTGGGTATGCCGGGACCGTCGTCGCTCACTTCGATAGCCACCAGCCGGGAGCGGCTTTCCCCCTTGGGGGTCATGCTGTAGTCGGAAAGGATGCGGCTCTTCACCCGCACCTGCCCCCCGTCCCCCACCGCCTCCACGGCATTCTTGATCAGGTTGAGAAAAAGCTGCGTCAGAAGCGATTCATCGCCCAGTATGGGGGGAATACTGGGGTCGAACTGCTGGATGAAGGTGATGCTGCGCCCCTCCACCGTCCTCTTCTGCAGAAGGAGAATATCGCCGAGTATCCTGTGCAGATTGACCTTGGTCAGCGCCAGCTTGCGGGGGGAAGCCAGGGCCAGCAGGTCCTCGACGATGCGGTTGACCCGCTGCACTTCCTTGAGCATCACCCGGGTGTAGTCCCGGAGCTCGGCGTTGTCGGGCAGCTCCATCTCCAGAAGCTGCGCCGCCCCTTTTATCCCACCGAGGGGGTTCTTGATCTCGTGGGCAAGCCCTGCAGCCAGCGCACCGAGTGATGATAGCCGGTCGGCCTGGCGGACGGCCTCCTCCAGTTCGCGGATATTGGTCAGGTCCCGCAGGATGAGGATGGTACCGATCCGGTCTCCATCAGCCTTCATCAGCGGAGAGGTGGTGGCGCTGACCGGGATCAGCCGGCCGCTCTTCTTCAGGACAATGTTCTCATGATCGGAGATGGTCATCCCGGTCTGGGCGGTCTTCTGTACCATGTCCAGCAGGATTTCCTCGCCCCGGAACAGGTCGGAAAAGTGGATCTTCCGTGCCTGGCGCACGGAGATGCCGATCATCTCCTCGGCCGCCGGATTGAGCAGGGTGACCACCCCCTGGCCGTCCAGGACCACCACTCCGTCGCCGACGCTGTCGATGACGTTGGCGTAATACTCTTCCAGGTGCTCAATGGGCATGGTCCGGCTCCGAAAAAAACTCATCGATGGCGGCAATCATGGCCGCCTTGGTTTCGATCCTGTTGATCCCGGCCCGGAATTGGGAAGCGCCGGGCACCCCCTTGGCATACCAGGACAGGTGCTTGCGCATTTCCCGGACCGCCACGTGTTCGCTGGCATTCTCCAGGAAGAGCTCCATGTGGCGCAGGGCCGTCAGCCGTTTCTCCGCGGCAGTAGGTGGTACCGGCTCTTCACCTGCCATAAGGGCTAGTGCTTCCCGAAAGAGCCAGGGATTACCCAAACCGCCACGGGCAACCATGACGCCATCGCAGCCGGTTTGACCGATCATGCCAACCACGTCGGCGGCGGTGAAGATGTCGCCGCTGCCGATCACCGGAATGGCCAGCACGTCTTTCAGCTCTTCGATCCGCGACCAGTCCGCATGGCCCTCGAACATCTGGGCCCGGCTGCGGGGATGCAGGGTCACGGCATCTGCCCCTTCAGCCTCGGCGATGCGGCCGATCTCAAGAAAGGTATGCTCGGTAGTCCCCCAGCCAGTACGGATCTTGATGGTCAGGGGCAGCGTCGTCGCCTTGCGTACCGCCCGGACAATGGCAGCCACTTTTGCCGGCTCACGCAACAGGGCGCTGCCGGCACCGCTCCCCACTACTTTGCGCACCGGACAGCCCATGTTGATGTCGATCAACTCGCCGTGGGGCTCCACCAGCCGCGCCCCTTCAGCCAAAAGCTCCGGATCGTCGCCGAAGATCTGAACCCCCATGGGACGGTCGCCGGGATGGCGACGCAAAAGGTCGAAGGTTTTCTTCCCATCCCGGACCAGTCCGTTGACGCTGACCATCTCGGTAAAAGTCAGCGCTGCCCCCGCTTCCCGGGCGAGAATGCGCATGGGAAGATTGGTCAAGCCGGCCATGGGAGCGAGGATAAGGTTATTTTCCAGCTGCAGTGAGCCGATAGAAAGCACAGTATTCAAATGATTTTCGGGGATGAAACCGGATTGACTGCCTAAATTTTGGGCATTTTAACATAGGGGGTGGAAAAGGCAAGATTATTTTGGCAGCCGAATAGCATGAAGAAATAGAAGAAAGTCGATTCTTTCCAGGGAAAATGTAGGCGTTTGATTCAGTGGAACGTCCTGTTTCAAGTGGTCCCCCGGCAATCAACCTGGAAAGACGGGATGCCGATCACCCATTTTCCGTCCCCAGCTGCCCTTTCTCAAGACCTGAGGATTTCACTTCACAATCAGGGCGAGAGGCAACGATGGAATATCTTCCCTTAAGACGCAGAAAGGTCCGCTCGTAAAAATGGTACAACACCATGGAGACAACAATGGTCGCGAGAAGGGATGATCCGACATAGATCATCCACCCGGAAAGCCCCGGCATCTTCGGTAAGATTGTTCGCCGCGCTATCAGCCCTATGGTCTGATGGGTGAGGTACAAGCCGTAGGAAATCTGGCCCAGGTAGACGACGACACGATTTGAGAAAAAGGCAGCCATGACTTGCGACCGACTGGCCACCACCACATTGACGAGCAGGAGAAATGCAGTTGCCACCATCAGGTACAGCCAGACCACATGGATACTCTGGTGTTCTACATTTCCGGGAAGGAGCGTCACTGCATACAACAATCCCAGGCCCAGCACTCCCTTGAGCTTCAGATAGTTGTCACTGCACCAAAGCGCCAGGATGATGCCGAGCATGATCGGGTCAAGCCTCGTTACAGTGAGAGCCCAGATCATTGGATGCGCTGTCCGGCTGTAGAGCAGTAAACGCATCAGCACTGAGAAGACCAGCCCACACATGGCAAAGATAAGGATCTTCCGCCGAGAATGGGCTAACGACCGCAGGATGAACGGCCAGATGATATAAAACTGCTCCTCGATGCTGATTGACCACATCAGCCCGATGCCGATCATGGGAGCGCCCCAAATGGCATGGGAAATGTTCCCCAGAAACACCGAGTAAAACCCCAGGTAGCTCCGAACCAGGTCCCACATGCGCTCGGTATCGGGCGAAAGGGAGAAGGACGGAATGAAAAATTCGGTGGGTGTAACCTGGAGGCGGGTCGCGATGAAAAACCCAAACAACAGCATCAGGTAGTAGAGCGGCCAAATCCTCAGACAGCGCCTGATGATGAAGGACTTGATGGAGATAGACCCGGTATAGTCGTACTCCAAGAGCAGCAGCCTGGTTATGAGAAATGCACTCAAAACAAAAAAGAGATCGACACCCATCCAGCCGTAGGCATGAACTTTCTGAAGCACTCCGTTCAGTATGGGGTAAGCCCCCAATGGCTTCGTATGATGAATGAATACCAGCAGAAAGGCGTAAAACCTGATGCCGTCCAATTGCCGTACGTAAAAACGCGGTGCACCTGCCATAGATCGTACCGTCTCCTTTACCAAATCATGAAAACTGCCTCGGAATGCCGAGAAGATTACAGGTTGTGCTCTATGCCCTCTAAACCTGCCAATGCCTCACAGGGCAAGGCCAAGTTGGGGGGGATCAACCTGCGGCTCGCGGGGGTTGATCCGGATCAGCGTCGCGTTTTTCCGGCAACCCAGCCGCTCGCTCAGGTGACGAATGGTGGAGATGGCGGTTCCAGCCCCCATCTCAATGATCACCAGCCGCTTGCCACGGATTGAGTCCAGAAATTCCTCGAAGCGCCCTTCCTGACGATCGGTACGGGCGCTAATCCAGCCGTAGTCGCCGAACATGAGGATATTGGGGCGGGCCACGCCTTTACAGCTGATGCAGCGGGGGATGGAACGGGCGCGCATGGTGTGGGTATCGACGGGAATGGTTTCCCGGTTGTCCCAGATATTAAGGGAACAGGGAACGGTGCACTGGAGATGGTGAATGGAGCCGTGAACCTCCAGCATTCGATCATCGGCAAAGCCCGCCTTCTGGAAGTGGCCGTCCACATTGGAAGTGACGACGAAGTGCTCAAGGCGGAACCGCTCGATCCAGGACATGAGCAGGGAAAACCCGACATGGGGCATGGTCTGGCGATAAAGGTTGGTGCGGTGGCCGTAAAAGCCCCAGCCGAAGGCGGGATCTCGCTCGAAATGCTCGGGATTGGCGGCACCGACAAAGCTGATGCCGAGCCGCTCGTACATGGGATAGGCCTGCCAGAAGCCCTTATCGCCGCGGAAATCGGGAAGACCAGAGTCCACCCCCATCCCGGCACCGGCAGTTATGACCAGCGCCTCCGCATTCCTAACAGCCTCGGCAGCCCTGCAGCAGACATCGTCCATCCCCTCACCCCTCACCCCTCACCCCTCACCCCTCACCCCTCACTCTTCACTCTTCACTCTTCACTCTTCACCCTTCACCCTTCACCCTTCAACCGCCACCCGCACCAGTACCGGCTTCAGGAGCCGCACCGCTTCCTTCGGGTCCATGGCGACCAGGAAGCCCCGCTTGCCGCCGTTGATATATATCTGCGGCAGGTCGAGGATCGTCTCCTCCATGTAAACCGGCATCGCGTGCCTGGTACCGAAGGGGGAAGTGCCTCCCACCAGGTATCCGGAATGCCGGTTGGCAACATCCGGAGCGCAGGGGGCAACACTTTTTACTCCACGAACCCTGGCCAGTTCCTTGGTGGAGACCTGGCAGTCACCATGCATGAGCACAATGAGCGGCTGCCTGGCGTCATCCTCCATGATCAGGGTCTTGATGACGCAATGTTCATCAACCCCCAATTCGCGAGCGGAGACAGCCGTGCCCCCTTTTTCTTCGTAATGGTACAGGTGTGGAACGAAGTTGGCTTTTTCCGCTCGAAGCATGCGTACTGCCGGTGTAACCGGTATTTTTTCCTTTGACATTGTCCTCTTCCCTGTGTTTCCATACCGGCAAGAGGTAAACTGCTGCATTTATCCCACTTGCCATGGCCGTCGTATACCTTAATATTGTTCAGGAGCAAGCATTTCTCGGCCGTCTGCGCATGGAAGGATAGAGCATGGAAAAGCTGGAGTCATTACCGGCAAAGAAGATTCTCGTCATGGACGACGATGAGATGATCCGCTTTATTGCCGAGCAAACCATGAGCAAGGCCGGCTACGAGGTTATCTGCGTTGCCGATGGGACAGCGGCAGTGGAAGCATACCGCGCCGCCCACGATGGGGGAAACCCATTCGCGGCTGTGTTTCTCGATCTCAACATCCCCGGAGAAATGGGGGGCAAGGAGGCGATGATACGCCTTCTGGAAATAGATCCGGCGGCCAAAGGCTTCGTCATGAGCGGAGACCCTACTGATCCGATCATGGCGGACTATGCCCTCTACGGCTTCCATGGTGCGGTAGAAAAGCATATTCTTTACATGAGGACGGAGATGGATGCCCTTCTGAAAGCCACAGTTGATGGTGCAGCTTAATCTCTCTTAATATCCGTAATCGAGGCTGTCGATCCGCTCTACCCTGCCGTCGGCAAACCTGATGGCATACATGAAGGCATTGGGACCGAAGTTGTAGCTCCACTCATCGATGGTGACGATGCTGAAGCTCTTCTTATTCCTGTCTTTGTCCTGCAGCACCCTTTTTTCCTCGCGCTGGGTCTTGACAGTGGGCTCGCCGCACTTGGCAATGACCTCAACCATTGCGTCGCCGATGGAAACGATGCCGTTGCCGCAACGACAGGTTTCTGATTCCGTCGCGGCAGCCGAAGAAAAGAAGGCCAACGACAACATCCCGGCAAAAGCGAAACAGAACAGACTCTTCATGGGTTCTCCCTCCGATCGTTTAAGTAAGTGATCGTGTTTTAGCAGAAAAACCGTAAAATCTGAATAAAAAATCATTGGGACCGGCTGTCCCGAAAGAAGGAGATGCAGTGCAGATACGATACACGACCCATGGCTCATGCGCATCGAGGATCGACATAGAAGTGGAAAACGGCATCATCCAGTCGGCTTCCTTTATCAATGGCTGTGCCGGAAACACCCAGGCTGTCGGCGCACTGGTAAAGGGAATGGCCGTGGAAGAGGCGATCAGAAGGCTCAAGGGAATTGCCTGCCAGGGGGACACTTCGTGCCCCGATCAATTGGCCAGGGCGCTGGAACAGGCGCTGTAACCGACCCGCACCAGGAAGGAGAGCTCCATGGAGGTATTCGGCGGTTTCATGATGATGGCTTCGATCCTCGGGTTTTTCCTGACGGTGATCTGGTTCATTCTCCCCTTCGTCATCTTCAGTATCAAGGGCAAGGTTGACCGGATGGTGATGCTGGCGGAAGAGGGCGAGCGGAGACTGACGGCAATCGAAGCACGGCTGGCAAGGCTGGAAGCGGTTGAAACGCCTCCACCGGGCGATACGGCCCCAATATCACCGGTAGAGTCCGCCGGGGACTGACCTGAAAACAGGCCGCTACTGATTCTTCATTTTATCTCGAATGTGACGGCAGAAACATTCAACAACGCGCGGATCGAACTGGGTCCCGGCGCATCGCTGCAATTCCTGCAACGCATCCTCCACCGAATACCCCTTTTTGTAAGGCCGCACTGAAACCATGGCGTCGAAGGAATCCGCCACGGTGATAATCCGCGCTTCGAGCGGGATATCCTCGCCTTTCAGCCGGCCCGGATAACCAGTGCCGTCGTAGCGCTCGTGGTGGTGCAGTATGCCCGGCAATATATCTTTCAACTGCTCGATGGGCGCAAGTATCGCCACCCCCTTTTCGGGGTGAAGGCGCATGGGAGGAAAATCGTCTTCAGCGATTTTTTCCGGCTTTTCCAGGAGCGCTTCGATGATGCCGATCTTGCCGATATCATGGAGCAGCCCTCCGATCTTCACCCGTTCTATGGTTCCCTCATCCAGCTTGAGAGCCTTGGCCAGGTCGCCCGCAACGCGCATGACCCGCTCCGAGTGCCCTTTGGTCCAGGCCGATTTGGCATCTATGGCATTGGCAAGGCTTGTAACGGTACCGATGAAGAGATTTTCCAGGTCTTCGTAAAGCTGGGCATTGACAAGCGCCACGGCTATCTGCCCGGCAATTTTCTCCACGGCAAAGATATCATCCTTGAGAAAGCGGTCAGCATCGGCATCGCCAAGCAGCAGCACACCTCCTACCTTTTCCTTGCTTATCATTGGAAGGGCCAGCAAAGACTGCATTCCTTTCGAGCAGAGCAGATCATCCAGGTAGGACAGCCCCCCCATCGTCCTCAAGGTGCCGATGGAACAACTCTCGCCACTCTCGAAGGCCTTGTTGACACAACTTCCTTCCAATTGAGGACGGGCACCCTTTCGCAGCTCCTCGGAGAGATCCGCAGAAAAGCAGGCCGAGGCCATAATGGCGAGAGCGCCGTTCTCCGCACCGAAAAGGACCACCAGATCGCATTGGATGAGCCGCTCTATGTTCTGCATGGCCGTAGCAATGATCTTTTCCCGGCTCAAGGAGGACGAAATGGCCTTGTTGATTTCATCCAGGGCGAAAATGATATCAACCCTTCGCCCCATCTCCACGGCCAGATCGAGAGATTCGTCCAGCAAGATAGAATAGCTGGCGGCAAGCGCGGCATTGGAGACGATGTCCTGAACGAGGCTTATCTCCGCCGTGCTGAAGGGTTGATGCACCCCTTCCCTGGCAATCAGAGCAACGCCCGTCATCCGTTTGTTGACCAGCATCGGCACAAAAATCAGATGGAATTCCTCTCGGAAATGGTCGAGCACCGGCGCAAACAGCGACAGGCCCTCCGGCTCTTCCGGGAGAAGATAGCCTCTTTCCTGAAGAAGCTTTTTCAGGAGATGGCTCTTTTTCGGCAACAAGGGCATGCTGCCGAGCAGGTCGAGCCGGGCGGAAGAATAGTCGCAGCTGCGCCCCTGGGTGAATTCCTTCAAGTCCCTGTCGAGCAGATAAATGACGACCCAGCTGCAGTGCGCCGTTTTTGCCAGTAACCGGCAAAGGCTCTGCACGGCATTATCCACATGGGCCATCCGGGCTCGCCGCTCGGTCTCCTCCACGATTTCGGAAAGATTTTCTGGCACAGCCGGTCTCCTCCAGTGTTATTAAACCATATTGCAGCCATATTTCTTGCCAAAATAAGTATTTTTTACTAATATCGCCGTTCATTGCGCATTAAGACATGAGGGTTTTGCAGCCTTTGAATTTAGAGGAGGTAGCAGCATGGGTTTGCTGAAAGGAAAAAAAGCTTTGATATTCGGCGTCGCCAACGACAAGAGCATCGCATGGGCCATAGCCGAGTCTTTCCGGCAGCAGGGAGCGGAAGTCGCCCTTGCCTATGCCAACGAAGCGGTCGCCAAAAGGGTCATTCCCCTTGCCGAGAGCATCGGTGCGGCAATGACCATCCCCTGCGATGTGAGAAACGACGACGACATCAAACAGGTCATGGGCCAGGTGGGGGAAAAATGGGAAGGTCTCGATATTCTCGTCCACTCCATTGCGTTTGCCAACAAGGATGAGCTGAAGGGTTCCTTTCTCAATACGACCAGGGAAGGCTTCGCCATGGCCCTGGACATCAGCGCCTATTCCCTCATCGCCCTGGCACGGGAAGCGATGCCGCTGCTGCAGAAGAATAACGGCAGCATCCTGGCCCTCACCTATTACGGCGGCCAGAAGGTATTCCCCAATTACAATGTGATGGGGGTCGCCAAGGCAGCACTGGAGATGAGCATCCGCTACCTTGCCGAAGCGGTGGGACCGGATGGCATTCGAGTTAATGCCATCTCTGCCGGACCGTTGCGCACGCTGGCATCGTCCGGCGTCGGCGGCTTCAACCAGATAGCGGGGCACGTGGCATCCAAAGCACCCCTGCGCCGCAACATCACCCAGGAAGACGTGGCCGGAGCGGCAGTCTACCTCTCCAGCGAGCTGGCACGGGGCGTTACCGGAGAAATACATTTCGTCGATTCGGGCTATAATATTATAGGACTTTGAGTGTAATTCTCGCCTCGGGAGAACTCATATAAAACAACTTCACGGCAATCTCACCGGCTTGAAGCCGAGCCAGCACAAGGGACTGGAGCGGCTCTACCGCCGGCGCGTCCCTCCCCATGAGGTCGTTACCACTGACCTTGCCCGGGAACTGGTGGAACTCTCCCGGGAAATACGGCGCCAGTTGGGACTCCTGGTCAACCGTTCCGGCGATGTAGAGTACGTCATCGTCGGCGACGAGCGGGGGCTCTATATCCCGGAGCTTTCCGATTACCCGCTGGGCAAGAAGCTACTGCGGGAACTCCGCCTGATCCACACCCACCTGAAGGGCGAATCCCTGACCGACGACGATTTGACCGACCTGGCCCTGCTCAGGCTCGACCTGGTGGCCGCCCTGCAACTCTCGCCGGTGGAGGGTCAGTTTTCCATCCAGATAGGCTACCTGGCCCCCCACACCCCCGGCAAAGCCCCCTACAGAACGGACCGTCCCCAGCCCTTTAGCCGCTTCGATCTGGATTTCAGCGCCTTCGTCGAAACGCTTGAAACCTCCCTGCACCAGGCTGCCAACGGCACGCGGGTGGTGAAGAAAGGGGAAGAGCGCGGCATCCTTATTTCCGTGACCAAGGCATCCCTGGACGAGGCGGAGGACTCCATTGAAGAGCTGAAGGAGCTGGCCAGAACCGCCGGGGTGGAAGTTCTCGATACGGTCATCCAGCGGCCGCGCCAGTTCAACCCCCGTTTCCTCATGGGAGAAGGGAAGATGCGCGATGTGGTGATCCGTGCCCTCCAGCTGAATGCATCGCTCCTGGTTTTCGACCAGGAATTGAGCCCGACCCAGATCCGCTCCATTTCAGCCATGACCGAACTGAAGGTCATCGACCGCAGCCAGCTGATTCTGGATATTTTCGCCCGCCGCGCCCAAAGCCTGGACGGAAAGGTGCAGGTCGAGTTGGCCCAGCTCAAATACCTGCTGCCGCGCCTGACCGGACGGGGTGTGCAGATGTCGCGCCTGATGGGGGGGATCGGCGGCCGCGGACCTGGTGAAACGAAGCTGGAAATAGACCGGCGACGCATTCGCGACCGGATTGCCCGGCTGGAAAAGGAACTGAAGGAGCTCTCCCACGGCCGTTACCAGCGCAGGCAGAAACGGGTCCGGGCGGGATTGCCGATCATCTCCATCGTCGGCTACACCAATGCCGGCAAATCGACCCTCCTCAATACCCTCACCCAGAGCGACGTCTTCACCGAAGATCTGCTCTTCGCCACCCTCGACACCTCGACCCGGCGGCTCCGCTTCCCCCGGGACCGCGAGGTGATCATCACCGACACGGTCGGATTCATCCGCTCCCTTCCCAAATCGCTCATGGGTGCATTCAAGGCCACTCTGGAAGAATTGCAGGATGCGGACCTGCTGCTCCATTTGGTGGATTGCTCCAATCCGCGCTTCGAGGAGCACATTTCCCAGGTGGAAACGATCCTGGAAGAACTGGACCTGGGTGCCAAACCGCGACTGCTGGTCTTCAACAAGGCCGACCTGCTCCCCGACATGAAAAAACGAGATCCCTTGACCGCCATGAAGGTGCGGCAGGTCTCCCGCCGCCTGGACGCCATCGCCATCTCCGCTACCGACCGCAAGAGCCTCGCACCGCTCATGGACGAACTGCAGCGCCGGTTCTGGTCGAATGAAGCTGCTGCCGAATAGAGACAAACTCCCGCCCCGCCCTGCCGAAAATCGCCACATTCCAGCTGCTGCCGATTCTTTTCTTTAATTTCAGGCTTTCTAATTATTGACATCCCCCCCTGCGGGGTTATATCATTACAAAATCTGTCAAGTATTCATCCTTAACGTGCGTAGAGGAATTTCATGCTCCTGACCGTCTCACAGGCGGCAAAACTGCTCCATGTCCCTGAAAGAACCGTTTTGCGCTGGATAAAAAAGGACCAGATCTCGGCCTGCAAAGTTAACGAGGAATACCGCCTCAACCGCGTGGACCTTCTCGAATGGGCCACGGCACAGCGACTGAGCCTCTCCCCGGAGATATTCACCGAACCAGAAGAACCCGACATAAACATGCCCAGCCTGTCACAGGTCCTGAAGGCGGGGGGAACCCACCAGGATATTGCGGGAAAAACCAAGGATGAGGTGCTGAAGAATATCATCTCCCTCCTCAAGCTCCCCCCCCAGGTAGATAAGGATTATATTCTCCAGGTGCTCATGGCCCGGGAAGCGCTGGGGACCACTGCCATCGGCGACGGCATCGCCATTCCCCACGTAAGAAATCCCATCCTGCTCCACGTGGACACCGCCATGATCACCCTCTGCTTTCTCGCCAATCCCATTGATTTTAAAGCCATTGACAATAAACCGGTAGATACCATTTTCCTGCTCATCAGCCCCACGGTAAAAGTCCACCTGCACCTGCTGTCCAAGCTGGCTTACGCCCTGCGCGATCCACGATTCAAGTCCGTTCTGCAGCGCCAGGGGCCGCAAAGCGAGATTTTCGCCACCGTGAAACTTATCGAAGGCGAACTGGCAGTCGGCACCGCCCGCTAAGTATACAGAAGTATCCCACAGGAGTATAAGCCATGAACACAACGGAGATTATTGACCCTGCCCATATCATCATGACAGGGGCAATTTTCGCCGGTCTTTCAGGAGTCCCCGGCCTTTTCCCACGCCTTGGCGCAACGGTTGCGCAAAAACTGGCGACCATCATCGCCTGTCTGGGCTCCCTCCTCGGGCTCGGTGGAGCGATCGTTGTTGCCGTCTCCGGCATGACGGAGCACCTTGTTCTGGACTGGAGCCTTCCCTTTGGTCCCTGCGATATCTGGATCGACCCCCTGGCGGCATTTTTCCTGATCCCCATATTTCTCGTCTCGGGTGCCTGCGCAGTTTATGCCAATGGGTACTGGCCGGCGGGAAAGCACCCCGGCACCTCAAGGGTTCTCGGCTTTTTCCTCGGCCTGCTCGCCTCGTCCATGGTGCTGCTCATCACTGCCGGCAACAGTGTCTTCTTCCTCATTTCCTGGGAGGTGATGGCGGTCTCGGCCTATTTTGCCATCACCGCGGAGAACGAGGACCACGAGGTCCGCAAGGCAGGTTTCGTCTATCTGGTTTGCACCCACGTGGGGACATTGGCCCTGTTCGTCATGTTCATCGTCCTGCGCCTGATGACCGGCTCCTTTGCCATTCCCCATGCCGGAACCCTCTCCCCCCTCGCACCGGGAGCGGCGGTCATTTTTTTCACCGCCATCTTCGGCTTCGGCATGAAGGCAGGCATCATGCCGCTCCACATTTGGCTTCCGGCCGCCCATGCCAACGGGCCGAGCCATGTTTCTGCCATGATGTCCGGGGTAATGCTGAAGATGGGCATTTACGGCATCATCCGCATTGTCTCCCTCTTCTCTCCCATCCCGCTTTGGTGGGGGGTCGTCATTCTCGGAGCCGGCATAGTCTCCGGCCTGGCCGGTGTCATTTCCGCCATTGGCCAGCACGATCTGAAACGCCTTCTGGCATACAGCAGCATTGAAAATATCGGCATCATCACCATCGGGCTGGGTACGGCACTGATCGGCATGGCTGTGGGGCATCCCCCCCTGGTCATCATGGGCATGGGGGGATGCCTGCTCCATATGCTCAACCATTCCCTGTTCAAATCCCTGCTCTTTCTGGGAAGCGGTGCGGTCATCCATGCCACCGGAACCAGGGAGCTTTCCCGCATGGGGGGGCTTGCCCGTCACATGCCCCGCACCGCGCTGCTCTTTTTCATTGGTTGTGTCGCCATCTGCGGCTTGCCGCCGCTCAACGGCTTCGTCTCTGAATACCTGCTCTATTTCGGCTTTTTCAACGGCATCAACGGCAGCAGCATTCCGGTCTTTTCGACCATGGTGCTGGCCATCTTCTCCCTGGCCCTCATCGGCAGTCTGGCCCTTGCCTGCTTCGTCAGGCTCTGCGGCATCGCCTTTCTCGGCCAAAACCGCTCCTCGGAAACGGGAGCCCTCCATGACGCTCCGTTGACCATGGTGGCCCCCATGGCCCTCCTTGCTCTCTGCTGCCTGGGAGTCGGTCTGCTGCCGCTCTCCGCGGTCCATCTTGTGGAAATTCCGGTTCTGGCCGTATTTCCCCCAGCCATGACGGCAGGAAAGAACATTTCCTCCATTGCTCCGTTGGCATGGCTAGAGGCATGCGGACTGCTCCTGACCCTGGTCATCGTCGCCTTTATCGGGCTGTACCTGCGGCGGCTGAAGGCGAATCCGCCGGTCCCTGCCTCCACCTGGGGTTGCGGCTACCTGCAACCCACGGCACGAATCCAGTACAGCGCCACCTCCTTTGCCGAAATGCTGGTACACTTTTTCCGCGGCGTCCTGCAGCCCCGGTATGCCATGCCCAGGATCAGCGGCTTTCTTCCCAACACGGCACGGTTTTCAAGCCGTATCCCGGAAACGGTGCTGGAAGGCCTGCTGCTTCCCTTCATGCGGCTCACCGGCCTTGTTTTTTCGTTCCTACGCCGCCTGCAGCACGGCGAACCGAACCTATACGTGCTCTATATCTTCGTCACCCTGGTAATGATGCTGGCCTGGTCCTACTAGCAACTGCCGAAAGAGGGTTCATTCATGACCGACATACTGATCCATGCACTTCTCGTCATCCTCATGCCGCCGCTCCTCTTGGGGGTCATCGGCAAGACCAAGGCTGCCTTTGCCGGCAGGGTCGGTCCGTCGTACTTTCAGCACTACTACGACCTGGCGAAACTGATCCGCAAGGGAACGGTGATCAGCGATACCACCACCTGGATTTTCACCGCCGGGCCGGTCATCACCCTTGCCGCAACACTGGTTGCCGCTCTGCTTCTTCCCTTGGGAAACCACGCTGCCCCCATTGCCTTTGCCGGCGATATGGTGCTCTTTGCCTATCTCTTTGCCCTCGGCCGGTTTTTCACCACCCTGGCCGCCCTCGATACGGGCTCCAGTTTCGAAGGGATGGGGGCCGCGCGGGAAGCGACATTTGCCTGTCTCGCCGAACCGGCGCTCTTCTTCGCCCTGATAACCCTGAGCAGAATGAGCGGCACCCTTTCCCTGTCCCCCATGATGACCAACCTGTCGGTCTCCCTGTGGTTCAGCTCCGGCGCCGCGCTCCTTTTGCTCATCGGCGGACTGTTCATCGTGCTTCTGGCGGAAAACTGCCGCATTCCCTTCGACGATCCCACGACCCACCTGGAACTGACCATGGTTCACGAGGTAATGGTCCTGGATCACAGCGGCCCCGCCTTTGCCTATATCCTCTATGGCGCCGCCATGAAGCTCTTTGTCATGGGGGCATTCTTCATCAACATCGCCCTCCCCCTGAAAAGCGGCAACGCCATGCTCGATTGGGGCATCTTCATCCTGCTCATGCTCGGACTGGCGGTGGCCATCGGTGTCGTGGAATCCATCATGGCCCGGCTCAGGCTTG
This sequence comes from Geotalea sp. SG265, assembly GCF_022808985.1. GTDB lineage: Bacteria > Desulfobacterota > Desulfuromonadia > Geobacterales > Geobacteraceae > Geotalea. Next base: position 183,652 of record NZ_JAKZFT010000006.1, read on the forward strand.
TCCGCATCCCCCAGATGCTGGTCGCCGCCTGTATCCTGTCCGGCTTTTCAATGCTCTTGATCCTGAGGTGACACATGGATATATTTGCCGATCAATTACTGGTCTTCGTCATGCTGATCAATTTCGTCGTCCTCGGCTCAAGCCGGATGACAATGGCCATCCGCGCCGTTGCCGTACAGGGGGTGGTCCTGGGGCTTTTGCCAGGCATCATTCACCATTTTTCCTGGCACCTGGTCGCCATAACCGTCGGCATCATTCTCGCCAAGGGGGTCATCATTCCCTGGCTGCTTTTCCGCGCCATGGACAGGATCCAGATCAAGCGCGAGGTGGAGCCGTTCATCGGCTATGTCTCGACGCTGATCATAGGCGCCGTCACCACCGCCCTCGCCTTCGTCTTTGCGGCTAAACTGCCCCTGGCCCCGGAGCATCAGGGGCTGCTCTTTGTACCGGCCTCCATCGCCACCATGATGACCGGCTTCCTCACCCTGACCACGCGGCGCAAGGCCATCAGTCAGGTCATCGGCTACCTGATCCTGGAGAACGGCATTTTCATTTTCGGTCTGCTCCTCACAACGGCCATGCCGGTCATGGTCGAGGCCGGAGCGCTTCTCGACCTGCTCGTCGGCATCTTCGTCATGGGCATCGTCATCAATCATATCAGCAATGAATTTTCATCCATCGACACCTCGCGCCTGACGGCACTGAAGGAGTAAACAGATGTACTACAGCCTGATTCTGCTACCACTGGTCGGCGCACTGGCGGCCTGGTTCATCCCCTCCAACCGTCACCGGCCCCTGGTACTTCCCCTTTTTGCCGCGCTGCACCTCAGCCTGACCATCGATCTCCTCGTCGCCACCCCTCCCCCGTCTCCAGGAGGATGGCTGGTGCTGGACCCCATCGGCAAGCTGTTTCTCGGCGTAGAGACGGTGCTCTTTTTCACCTGCGCCGTCTATGCGGTTGGCTACCTCTCCCATCGGCAGGAGCGCTCCAACAAGGTCCTGTGCATGGGACTTCTCGTTTGCCTTTCCGCCATGAGCCTCGTCACCGTCGCCCATCACCTTGGGCTGCTCTGGGTCGCCCTTGAAGCCACCACCCTGACAATGGCGCCGCTGATCTATTTCAACCGCAACGCCCGCAGCCTGGAAGCCACCTGGAAATATATGCTCATCTGCTCGGTGGGGATAGCCCTGGCGCTTCTCGGTCTCTTCTTCCTCGCATATTCCACCGTCGTCGCCCAAAAGGAGGCAACCCTCCTCCTGGAGCCCCTGATCGCCTCGGCCCGGCAGCTTTCACCGGCCTGGCTCAACGCCGCCTTCATCTTCCTGCTGGTCGGCTTCGGCACAAAAATGGGGCTGGCCCCCCTACACACATGGAAGCCTGACGCCTACGGCGAGGCACCGGGTCTGGTGGGAGCACTGCTCGCCGGAGGGCTGGTCAACTGCGCCTTTCTGGCCATCATCCGGGTCTACCAGATATGCATGAAAGCCACCGAAACTGCCTTTTACCATAATGCGATGATTGTCATGGGCCTTGTTTCCATGGCCTTCGCCGCCGTGTTCGTGGTGCGGCAGGCAGATTTCAAACGGATGCTGGCCTACTCAAGCGTCGAACACGTCGGCATTCTCGCCATCGCCCTGGGGATCGGGGGTGACGCCCTCTTCGGCGCCCTGTTTCATGTCATCAACAACGGCCTGACAAAGGGGGTGCTGTTCCTGACCTCCGGCAACATCCACCGCTCCTACGGCAGCAAGAATTGTGAACAGGTGAAAGGGGCTCTCCACCGGGTACCATGGTCAGGAGCACTGTTCCTGGCTGGCTTCATCGCCATTACCGGCTCCCCCCCCTTCAGTCCGTTTCTCAGCGAATTCACCATCGTCAGCAGCATCTTCGGCCAACGACAGGCGCTGGTCGGCACCCTGTTCCTGATCTTTCTCGCCATCATTTTCCTGGGCATGGCATCCTCGGTGCTGCCGGTGGTCATGGGCAAGATGACCCCCGCGGTCGTCCGGACCTCCTACCGGGACAGCTTCCTTACCGTCGGTCCACCGCTATTCCTGATGGCGGTCATCCTGGTGCTAGGGCTGTGGCTGCCGGCCCCCCTGAAGACACTGCTGCAGCAATCGGCCCAGCTTCTGGAGGTACGGCCATGACAGACGCCTCCTTCATGAAGACCTTCTACAATGGCGAATCCCTCCCCCTTGATGCAGTTCCCGAGGTAAAGCTGAATGACTTTCTCCAGGCGATCATCGATGCGGCCGACCATGGCTGGAGAATTTCCGCTCTTTTCGGTGAAGGAACCGGACCCGAATTAACCCTCTACGCTGTGCTCTCCGCCACCGGCGATGGGCTGATCGGCGTCATGCGCAGCCGCTGCAACGGCAATTTTCCGTCCATCACCCCCTACTGTCCTCAGGCAAACCTCTTCGAGCGCGAAATTGCGGAGCAATTCGGGGTTGTGCCGGAAGGACATCCTTGGTTCAAGCCGCTCCGCTTTCACCAATCGTTCCGGCCCGGTTACGATGCCTGGGGGCGTGCCGACAGGAGCGCCATCCTCCCCGGCATCACCGATTTCTACCGGGTGGAGGGTGACGAAATCCACGAAGTGGCCGTGGGACCGGTCCATGCCGGGGTGATCGAACCGGGGCACTTCCGTTTTCAGTGCCACGGCGAAGAAGTCTTCCACCTGGAAATCGTCCTGGGATATCAGCATCGGGGAATCGAGTCGGCGTTGATCGGCGGGCCGAAACCGGGAACCCTGCATCGGATGGAGACTATAGCCGGAGATACTACCATCGCCCATACCTGGGCCCATTGCATGATCCTCGAATCCCTGGCAGCGGTTCATATCCCCGCCAAGGCAGAGGTGCTCAGGGGCATCGGCCTGGAGCTGGAACGGCTGGCGAACCATACTGGCGACCTTGGGGCCATCGCCGGTGATACGGGCTACCTCCCCACCTCCTCCTACTGCGGCAGAATCAGAGGGGACTTCCTCAACATGACCGCCGTTATGTGCGGCAGCCGCTTCGGCAGGGGGCTGATCCGTCCGGGGGGCACCGGCTTCGACTGCAGCCAGGATCAATCTGATGAGCTCCTGCGACGGATTGCCGCGGCCCGAGCCGACCTGACCAACGCCGTCGATCTCATCTGGGCCACCCCTTCGGTGCTGGCCCGTCTCGAAGGTACCGGCATCGTCGCCAGGGAAACGGCCAAAGAGCTGGCCCTGACCGGCCCCGCAGCCCGTGCATGCGGCATTGCCATGGATGTGCGGCAGAACTTCCCTTACGGCATCTATCAGATGAGCCAGATTCCGGTGGTCACCGCCAGAAGCGGCGACGTCTACGGCCGCACCTTGGTCCGGTGGCTGGAAGCGGAAAAGTCGCTGGAGTTCCTGGAAGAGCAGCTGAGCCAGCTTCCCAGCGGCCGTTACGCCACCCACATGAAACAACCTGCCGGCGAAAAAATCGCCGTGGCACTAACCGAGGGATGGCGCGGCGAGGTCTGCCATGTGGCCCTGACCGACAAAGCGGGCAGATTCAGCCGTTACAAGATTGTCGATCCGTCGTTTCACAACTGGCCGGGCCTGGCTATGGCCCTGCGCGGTCAGCAGATATCGGACTTCCCCCTGTGCAATAAGAGCTTCAACCTGTCCTATTGCGGTTTCGACCAGTAATCGCCGCAATAGTTCTTAGAGGATATCATGCTCAAAACCATACTCGCCCGCATCCACCAGAAACACCGCACCATGAAGTATCCCGACGAACCGGCGCAGCTGCCCGAGCTCTTCCGAGGTTACCCCGTCCTCAATGCCGAAGCCTGCCCGGCCGGATGCCGGCTCTGTGCCGATGCCTGCCCCTTCGGCGCCTTGAGCCATGAGACAAAGACTCTCTCCCTGGACATGGGCAAGTGTCTCTTCTGCCGGGAATGCGAACTGGCGTGTCCACATGGGGCCATCAGTTTCAGCCGTGACGAGAAACTGGCAGCGAGAAATCGCGGTGATCTGATTGTGCGGTCGGATGGGGAACGGAAGCTGACCGAAGCGCTGGAAGCCAAGATGCGCTCACTCTTCGGTCGGTCGCTGAAACTGCGTGAAGTAAGTGCGGGGGGATGCAACGCCTGCGAGGCGGATGTCAATGTCCTGTCTACGGTGGCCTGGGACTTGGGGCGGTTCGGCGTCCAGTTCGTGGCATCGCCGCGCCATGCGGATGGGATACTGGTGACGGGGCCGGTGACTGAAAATATGAGGGAGGCGCTGCTGAAGACCTATAAGGCGGTGCCGGCGCCGAAAATCGTCATTGCCAGCGGCGCCTGCGCCATCAATGGGGGACCGTTCATCGGTTCGCCGGAGGTGCATGACGGCGTGGACGGGCTTCTCCCCGTCGATCTATATATCCCTGGGTGTCCTCCCCACCCCTTCACTATCCTGGACGGGCTGCTCAGGCTGCTGGGCCGGATCGAGCAGCGGGGATGAAGTTCGCTCTGCCGTTACCTATGGAACCGGTTTCAGGGCTCCTTGACCGCTGAGGCCGTCTCCTTCGGTGGAGTATTCTCCTTGTGATGGAGATATTTGATATACCAGTCGAAGAAAGCCAGCGCCAGCCCGGAGATTGCCAGCGTCAGCAACCCGAGCCTAAGCAGCAGATTATAGATGCTTCTTTCTTCCCTGGACACATCCGAAAATAGCACGAATTTGCCGACAATGTTTCCCGCTGCATCGATGGATGCGTCAAACCCGCCATTCAGCCTCCGCCCACCTGAATTCATCATGAACGTCCGCGTTTCTGTCACATCCAGAACCCGGTCTAATCCGGGGTATTTACGGTCATTATTTGTGGAAACGACAACGTAGTGCTTGTACTGGTCCCAGTCGCCGTAGCGACCGGACATTTTCAATCCCTGCTCCCATTTCCCCTTGTCGAGAAATTTTTTGTCCACAACTGAGATCAATTCCATGTTCATCAGTTTTGAGATCCGTGCAGTCAGCTGCTCCACGTCTTCACCAAGCTCGAGATAGCCGGCCAGCCTGCCCTTTATGAACCAAGGATGGACCGAACGCAATGCCACTGTCCCATACGGACCCATTTCGATCCCGTTTGCAGGTTTACCCAGATGGGCAGCAATGTCCAGAGTGGTGCGATCAATCATGTCGCCGAAGGCGTCAGGCTTGTGTACCCGGAGGAAACATTTCTTATCGGAGGTGATGAAGTAAAAGTGGGTAATCAGACTCCGCTTGCGTATCTCGTCGAAAATGGGTTGAGCAGCATGCAGCACAGCCTGTCGGTCCCCGGAGAGCCAGGCTCTCTGCAGACTTTCATTCTCTTTGAGCAGCACGAGAAAGCCGTTGAGAAGGTCGGTTTCGTTTTGGATCTGATACTGATAGTTCTTGTGGAAAGCATCCAGCCGGCTTTCCGTGTCGGCCTGGATATGGTCCCACTGCAACCGGTAGACCGTGTAGATGAGGCCGCAGAGGAACAGGAGCATCGACATTACGAGGGGAATGAACAGCTTTCTCCGTACCTTTTCTATCTTAAAAGCCATAGAACCTACCTACCTGGGTCATCGGACCCCACGAGCATGATCCGCCATAATAGGATACTCACCACCCCTTTTCAAGAAAAACCTGAATCCGAATCCGGCGCCGCCATGACCGACAAAACTCCTAACAGCTTGCTGAAAAATGTCATAAGGAGATCGCTATGCAAGGCTTAAGCGAGCGAGGAGACGAGGTACCCTCTGTACGTTGAGTTTCCCAGTGAGCGGCAACACAGCAGCGCGGGCCCGCATAGTTTTTCAACAACCTGCTAAAGCCGCTGCCTCACCTGCCGATATATACCATTATCGCAACTCTATAAAAGTATCGGAGAAAAACCATGGCTGATCTGATAGACGTGCCACCCGACATGACCGTCAAAGACATCATCATCATGAAGCGCCTCCAGAACGACTATTTCGCGGAAGTGCGACTGGTAATGAGAAACGGTCAGTATGAGGCCGCCCTGTTTCTCAACGACCGATTCAAGCCGGGTCCGCCGATTCCCCAACCGCTGGACAATCCCAGCGGCGACCTCACCCACTGGATGGGGGTCAGGCCGAGCGTCGGGCTTACGGCAGAAGAAGCAGAGCGGATACTGGACGAGGTCAGTTCGGAAAATGCCATCCACCACAAGAAGATGAACGAGCGCTGGGGCAAAAACAACGATTACTAACCTCATTAGATCCATTAAATCGTCAGGAAGTGTAAAGAAATTTGACATTGGCGAAAAATTAGAGAAAATCTCACACAATATAACGCTGTTTCAGGAGCTGCCATGCTACGCCTATTGTTACTGCTGGTGGTAACTCTGCTGCCGTCTATATCACTGGCAAGTCAGGAACTGCTTGAACGGGGCATAGCCGAATACCGGGAGGAGCGCTTCGAGGAAGCGCAGGAAAGCCTGGCGGCAGCGCAACAGGAGCAGCCCCTGTCCTCGACTGCAGCCTATTACCTGGGGCTTGCCCTGAAAGAGACCGGCAACCCAGAGAGAGCCGTCGCCAACCTGAAACAGAGCCTGAAACTCGATCCACCGGTCACCGATGCGTACCCTGAGCTCATCGAGCTTCTTTATCAGCAGAACAATCTCGCCGAGGCCGAAAAATTCATCGCCGGAGCCGAAAAAGCCGGAGTCAGGCCGGCCAGGGTGTCCTTCCTCAGGGGACAGGTACTTGCCGGAACCGGTGACAATCAAGGAGCAACGGACGCCTTCGTCAAGGCCAGGGAACTTGATCCGGCACTGACGCAGCAGGTGGACTTCCAGCTGGCCCAGATCTATCTGAAACAGGGAAACCGGGAAAAGGCCCAGGAAAGCCTGGAATCAGTCATTTCCGGCGACCCGTCGTCGGACCTTGCCGGTTTCGCACGGGAATACCAGAGGAGACTCACTGCGGCCGCGCCTCGCAACTGGCATCTGTTTGCCGGAGTAAACCTGCAGTACGACGACAACGTGGTGGTGAAGCCCTCACAGGACATACCTGGCCTGGTTCTGCCCGGTGCACGTGACTGGAGCAGCAGCCAGAATCTGCGCCTCCTCTACGACATGCCTGCCAAAGGGCCGTGGCTTTTCACCACCCAATACTCCCTCTACAACAATTCCTATTTCAAGCGTGACGAGTACAGCCAACTTTCCCAGGGCATCACCCTATCCCCCGCCTATCGCCTGACTTCCGGGACAATGCTCTCCCTGCCCGTCTCCTTCAATTACACCCTTCTCAGGTATGAAGCGTATGCCAACCAGGTAGCCGTAAAGCCAACCGCCACCTTCTTTTTCGCTGAAGATCACCTGGGACAGGCATCGTTCGGTTACACCAGGCGCAACTATCTGCAGAATACCGCAGCAGTGGAAAATCGCGATGCAAACGGCTATGCGGGACAGCTGGGCTATATTTACATCTTTGCCGGGGAAAAGGGCTTTTTTAACCTCCGTTACGAGCTTTCCCTTGAAGACGCCAAGGGAAACAACTGGTCCTACCTTGGAAACAGGCTTAACGCAGACATCCTTCTCCCCATCACCGTGAAAACCAACGCTATCGTAGCCCTGGAAGGATTCTGGCAGAATTACTCCAATGCCCATTCCGTCTACGGCCTGAAACGGAACGATACCACCCTTACGGCCACCATCACCCTCAGTCGCCAGGTCGTGGAGGGGCTTTTCGCCAATCTCCAGTATTTCCACGCATCGGATTTTTCAAATATCCCCCTCTATGAATATGACCGCAATGTCTATTCGGCCGGGGTCGAGGTGCGCTTCTGAGGTGAACCATGTTCCACAGACCGGGAAAAGCCCTGCTCCTGCAGGCGATTCTGCTTCTGGCTCTCTTCTGCGTCGGGACAACACCGGCAATGGCAGCCGAAGAAATTGCTTCCTTCAAGGTGGTCAGCGGCACCGTCGAGGTGCTGCGTAACGGCAAGCTGCCGGCAGTGTCGGTCAAAATCGGGGACAGCCTCGGTGAAGGCGATTTCGTCCGCACCCGAAGCGGCAGCTTTGCCGAGATTCGCTTCAAGGACGGTACCATCCTTAAGGTGGCACAGCGGAGCCGCATCGATATCGGTTCCTACTTTCCCGCCCAGAAGAAAAACGGTGCAAACGTCCGACTCCCTCGGGGCAAGGTGGAAGCCATCGTCGATCCGGCCAGGGTCAAACAAGCGGGGGAAGGGCGTCGCTTCGAAGTCCATACCCCCAATGCCGTGGCCGGTGTCAGGGGAACCGATTTCATCGTCAGCCACGACCGCAACCTGACCGGCGTCCTGGTTCGCCAGGGAAGCGTCTACACCTATAATCGCCACATGCCCGACCGCATGGTCACAGTTACGGCTGGCAATATCACCACCATCTCTTCCGCCGCTCCGCCGCAGCCACCACGCCAGGCCCTGCCGTCCGAGATGCAGCACATGGAAAGAGGTGTAACGGCGGCAAAAACAGAGAACGGCAGTCAATCCGCCACCCAAGGAAGCAGTCAGCCTGCTGCCACCCAGGCAACCCAGGCAACCCAGGCTGCACAGGGAACCACCTCCGAAACCCGGACGAGCAGTGGCGATCTGCTCAGCCAGTCGGCACCTCTTTCGACCACTCTTGCACCCACAGCGGGGACACCGCTTCTTTCCGGCGCCAGCCTGACCGCGAGTACAGTCACAGCCACGCCCACATCCACCGTCACAACCGCGACCCAACCACCACCGCCACCACCGCCGGTGGTTACCGCTCCACCGCCGGTGGTTCCGACAGCCACCAATGTCAATGTGAATGTCAACTTCTGACAGGGGGACGGGAATATGGGAAAAAGATACTTATACGGCGCCTTGCTCACATTGATATTGTTTACCGCTGCAGCCTGCTCCGGAGGCGGCAGTAAAAGCACCAGCACAGTGACACTCAAGTTCGGCACCAATGGTAGCGCAACTGCCGCAAAAACGGTCTTTGCCGGTTCCACAACGGCAACCGCCGCCGGTGGCATACCTTCCATCGTCAAAAAGGTGGTCATCACCGTCACGGCGGCGGATATGTCGACGATCACTAGGACTATCGCCATTGCCACAGGGCAAACTGCCGTCACCGACTCATTTACCGTGGCGAACGGCACCGGCCGCACCTTTACGGTCGAGGCATTCGACAATTACGGCAACAAGCCCTATGCCGGCAGCACCGTTTCCGACCTGAACGGTACCAATGTCTCCCTCACCATCGGCATGGTCGAAGATGTCAATCAGGCCATAACCGCCAAATTGTACCAGTACTTTAAGGACACCATCGAAGCCAAGGGAACGGCATTGACACCCGCAGACATGGATCCATTCTATGCCCAGAGCTTCGGCATCCACAACGGCATGTCCCGGAAAGCCACCATCGATTATGATGTCAAGGATTACGCCTACGGAGGTGTGCTCACCAAGGGAATGGTCAGCCTTACCGTGACCTCCACCCCCCTCTCTGCCACCCTGGGAAGCCCGGTCAAAGTGACCGGCAAGGGATACTTCAAGGATGGGTCCTACGGTTTTCCCGATGGCGGCTTTCTCATGATCAAGGAAAACGGTGAATGGAAGATCACTGGCAATAACTACCGCTCTGCAGTTGAGATGAGGGGCATTACCACCCAATGGCTGGGTCTGCCCACCGGAGTCCGGGTAGAATCCGGGTTCATGGTCCGAGTGGAAGACCGTGGCAACACCGGTCTTGTCTCAGCGGTGGTTAAAGGACCGGGGCTGCCCACCAGCGGCATTGTCCTCGCCCAGGACACCATGTTCCCGCAGCAGATGCGGCTCGGCAATGCCTACTGGGCTATACCCCAACTGCCGACGAAGCAGTGGGAGATGTACGTCATCGATGATGCCACCCTCGGCTCCATAGCCTCCAACTCCGTCTATACCTTCAGCATTTACGACAGTAGCAATGTGGTAGTGGAAACGAGGACTATAACCATGCCGACACGGCCGTGGCTGCGCTCCGAGGTCACAGCCGCCTATTTCCCGGCACTCTCAGGGCTGTCCCCTGTATCAGCAGCAACTAACGGTCATTATCTCGCCGACGCCCGGCTCGGCAGCACCCTGGCCTACGGCGTTGCCGTGCCCACCGCCTTCAAGGCGAGCTGGTTCGAGACCTCCCTCGACTATTACGGTTGGGACTCCCTCGGCAAAGCTGGGTATTATTTCCAGAGGGACCTGCTATTGAACGATACCAGCGCATCCTTCAGCAGCGCACTGCCGGTCCTGGCCATCGGCGGCAATCTCACCGTCACCGCAGAGGATTTCGACAACCGGCGAGAGATCGAGACCACCTGGCTCTTTTACGGTCCCCCATCTCCCATGCAGATTTCCTCGGTCATACCGTTCATGACCTCCAACTTCCAGGATCCCACCGGGGTAACCGCCCCCGCAGGAGGCACCGTCTGGAAATTCGGCACAGCGCCCCCCACCATTACCTGGGGCGGATCGCTCCTTACCACTTCGGGGGTCGAGATCTTTCTGCTGGCCGACGACCCGGGCAAACTGGCTATACCCGCGGGCTTCGGCGATCCTTTCCCAGGCAGCATGTGGGTCAAGCTGACGCCGACGGTAGTTCCTGCTTCCACCGGCGCCCTCACTCTTTCGGCACCTGTGGAAGCCCTGGGCATCGTCGGCAGCGGCTGCCGGATCATGGTAGTCTCCACCTCCGGCGATGTATGGGCGCTGTCGGCACCATTCACCATTTCGCCCTAAACAGGTTGTCGAAAAACTGTTGCGGGGCCAATCTGCGGCGTTGCCCTCAACCATTCGGCAACTTACTTCCGGGAAAGGCAGTCGCGGCATCGGGAGTGAGCGACGAGCCACAGCGGCGAGCGGACACCCGCCGCATGTCGAACGGAGGCAACCTGCCGGTTCAAGCATCGTGCATTAATTACGAGGACGACACCGCAAGGTCCGCAGCTGTGGCGAAAGAGCGAGCGGACGATGTCGCGACTGCTTTTTATTTCACAGAATTCCCGGATGAAGTATTTTTTATCTGCCTCAGGCCCTGCCGGCCAGATACTCGAACCCCTTTGGCCAGATCCCCAGCACCTGGCGCAGCAGCGCCAGCTCGCCAATGTGGTAGGCATTGTGATCTGCCGCCAGCAGTATCTCCCGAAAGATGGTGTAATTGGGCGCATGGGGAAGCGGGGCAAAAAAATCCGTCGCCCGGTCGGTGACGATTTCCCGCAACTGTTCCAGGTCCTCAAGGACCCCCGCCACGCTCCGCTCCCACCCTGCTTCGTCAGTTTTTTCATCGGGTTGCGGCCGGTACCCCTCCGGGTACTCAGGGGACACATGGTCCGGATTTATGATGAACTGCAAGATATCCCACTGGGCGATGCGCAGGTGCTCCACGAAATGCCAGCAGGAATAGGGCGTATGGGGCGCCTTGCTGTTGATGTGGACCATGGGAAACCGGGCAACCACATCGGCAAAGTCCATGTGCGCCTCCCCTCCCGACAACAGGGCCAGTAGTTCCTTTCGCAGCAGGTCGTTACCCTTCATAGTGCCTCCCGGAGATTGACTCCCCCCTGTCTTTATTTATACTTTTTAATATTATTGCCCATTTCCCCCCTGCTGTCCAAAAGGGAGCTACGATGCAGACAACTCTTCTGTCGACCGGCGGGCCGGTCCGCAAGTCCTTCCGCCAGGCCCTGAACCGTTCCGGCATGATAGTCAGGCAATATACGAGCGAGGCTGAGCAGTTGATGGATTTTGCCGCCTCCACCGCAGCCGGGCTCGGCTCCAGGCCGCGCAGTATCCAATGCCGGTTTCTCTATGACGCCCGCGGCAGTAGGCTGTTCGACCTCATTACCCGTCAACCCGAGTATTACCTGACCCGCACCGAAGCGGGCATCCTTGCAGAGAAGGCGCCTCTCATCAGGAAAATCTGCGGCCCCACCACCCTGATCGAGCTCGGTTCCGGCAGTTCCGAAAAAACCGATCATCTGCTGGATGCATGGCTTGCCCGCGGTTCTTCGGTCAGATACATTCCGGTGGATGTGAGCGAGTCGGCACTGAGGGAAGCCTCACGCACCATTGTCGCCAAGTACCCGGCAGCGCAGGTCCTCGGCATCAGCAGCGATTACCGTGGAGCGTTCCCTCTCTTCCGCGACACCTCACCGGTGACACTGGTCTTCCTCGGCAGCAGCATCGGCAATTTCGCCCCGGAAGAGATGACCCTGTTTCTCCATGAGCTTTCCCAGTCCCTGTGCCGGGGCGACTTTTTCCTGCTGGGTATTGACTTGGTCAAGGACCGAAAGATTATCGAGGCCGCATACAACGATGAGGCCGGGGTGACCGAGGCATTCACCCGCAATGTTTTCGTTCGCATGAACCGGGAGCTGGGCAGTTCCGCCGACCCTGCCGCCATCGAGCATGTGGCGGTGTACAACGAGGCAAGGGAACGGATGGAGATCTGCGCCCGGTTTTGCCGCCGGCAGGTAATCCGCATTGCCCCCCTCGGGCAGGACTTTGTTATCGATGACGGGGAAGAGATACATACCGAAATCAGCCGCAAATTCAGGATTGAGCAGTTTATCCCCTTTTTGGAGGGCTTCGGTTTCACGACCGAAGAGGTCTTTACCGATGCTCGGAGCTGGTTCGCCCTTCTCCTCCTGCGCCGCAACGGCAATTCCCCTGCGGGACAGGGAGGGCGATCATAGATGGCCAATGAAGAGCTCGAAATTCGCCATGGCCTGTGCGGCATCTGCCCTGCCGGATGTTTCGTCACGGCAAAACTCAAAAAGGGACGCCTGATACAGGTCGAGCCCCAGGCAGATCATACCCTGGGGATGATCTGCCACATCGGCCGTCATTCTCCCCAGATCGTCCACGATCCGGACCGGCTCCTCCACCCCCTGCGCCGCACCGGGCCCAAGGGAACCTACGAGTTCGAACGCATTTCCTGGGATGAAGCCTTCGCTGCCATCGTCAGCCGTTTCCAGGAAATAAAAGAGACCTCCGGTCCCGAAGCGGTAGCCATCTATACCGGCCGGGGCAGCTTCGACATGGCCCTCTGCGATATTTTCCAGCCGGCGGATGTGGCTGTTTCCTCCGCCTCCAGCGTCCTTTTTCCCTTCGGCTCTCCCAACACCCTGGGGGTGGGCGCCCTCTGCTACGTCTCCTTCGCCATGATCGCCCCCCATGTGACCATGGGTGAAATGCTCGTAACCATGGAGGCGGATATTGAGCAGGCGGAGCTGATCGTCATCTGGGGGGCCAACCCCGCCACCGACTCTCCTCCCCTCAATCACCAGCAGATACTGAAGGCGCGCCGACGGGGCGCCCGGGTTATCACCATCGACCCGCGCCTTGGGGAGACCGCCTTGGAAACCCAGGCACGCTGGGTGCCGATCCGTTCAGGGACCGATGGGGCACTGGCTCTGGGAATGATAGCCGTCCTGCTTGAGGAAGAACTCCATGACGAGAAATTCGCTTCTAACTGGACGGTCGGCTTCGAAGAGCTGCAGCAGCTGGTCCAGCACTACCGGCCGGAGGTTGTGGAGGGGATAACGGGGGTCCCAGCCGGGACGGTCCGGGAGCTGGCGCGGGAAATCGCCGCAGCGCGGGGGGCGGTGCCGGTCATGTACACGGGACTGGAATACTCCGACAGCGGCGTCCAGGCCATTCGCGCCGTTTTCACCCTTTTTGCACTGGCAGGACAGCTGGACGTGCCCGGGGGGCTGGTCTTCCGCATGAAGGAAAACCTCTTTCCCCAGAACCGCTCCAGGCTCATCCCCAATCCAGACATGAAAAAGGCGCTGGGACGGGACCGTTTTCCGGTCTACAGCGCCTACCGGGGCGAATCCCATGCCTCCGCCCTCCCAGATGCAGTACTGTACGGCAGGCCCTATCCGGTTCGCGCCCTGACCGTGCTCGGAGGCTCGATCATCACTGCCTGGCCCAGGCCGGAGCTGTGGCGCCGAACCCTCGCCGCCCTGGATTTCCTGGTGAGCATCAACCGCTACCACACCGCCGACTCCGCCTATGCCGATATCGTTCTCCCCGCCGCCACCTATTACGAGATTACCTCCTACATGCGCTTCGGCCCTCTCTTCAAAATCCGTGAGCGCATGGTGGAGCCACAGGGGGAGGCTCGCAGCGATTTCCTCATCCTGGCGGAGCTGGCGGAGCGCCTAGGCTACGGGCAGCTCTATCCACAATCGGAAGAGGATCTGCTCCGTCACGCCCTGGAGGGGAGCGGCTTCTCTCTGGAAGAAGTGCGGGCTGCCGGGGGGGAGGTCCGCATCAAGGGAACCATGATGCAGTACCGCAAATGGGAAAAGGGACTCCTGCGGCCCGATGGGCAACAGGGGTTCAACACCCCCAGCGGCAAGTTCGAGATCGCCTCCTCCATCCTGGCCGAGCATGGCTACGATCCCCTGCCGGTCTATACGGAACCGGCAGAAGGGCCGCTGGCTGCAGCGGAACTGGCCCGGGACTTTCCCCTGGTATTCAACTCCGGTGGCAGGACCAGGTTCGATTTCCGCAGCCAGCATCACGGGGTGGCATCACTGGCAGAGCACCACGCTTCCCCGCCGGTGGTGATGAACAGGGGGGAGGCACTTGAAGCGGGCATCGCCGAAGGGGAGCAGGTCTGGGTGGAAACTCCCCGTGGCCGCACCCTGTTAACCGCCAGGCTTTCCGATCACATGATGCGTGGCACCATCGACGCCGCTATGGGGGGTGGGGGACCGCTGGGGCCGGTGGAATGGCAGCAGTGCAACGTCAACGATCTTACGGATATGGAGCGCTACGACCCCATTTCAGGCTTTCCCATCTATAAAACCCTTCTCTGCAGGGTTGTCAAGGCCGACGGCCGCAGGAGGGCAACAGATACGGACACGGCAACGGGAGAACAGGCAGCAGCCGGTGCCGGTCCAGCCACTGTAATGATGCCCAAGCAGACAGTCTACCTGGACCACAACGCCACCACCGCCGTGGCGCCCGAGGTGCGCGAGGCAATGCTACCCTTCCTGGGGGAACGGTGCGGCAATCCGTCAAGCATTCACCGCTGCGGCACGGCGGCCCGGACCGCCGTGGAGGCCGCCCGCAGGGCCATTGCCCAGGGGCTCAACTGCACAGCCCGGCGCATCGTCTTCACCGGTGGTGGTTCCGAGGCGGACAACCTTGCCATTTGCGGTCTGGCAGCGGCCAGTGGCGGCACCCGGCGGCATGTCATCACCAGCAGCATCGAGCATCCCGCCGTGCTCGCCCCCTGCCGGGCCCTGGCAGCACAGGGCTATGAGCTGACTATCCTGCCGGTGAACACATCGGGGGTGGTCGAGTCGGCAACCCTTGCTACCGCCATCCGTCCCGATACCCTGCTGGTTTCCATCATGCTCGCCAACAACGAAACGGGTGCCATCCAACCGGTGCGGGAGCTGGCGGAAATCGCCCACCGCTCGGGGGCCGTCTTTCACACCGACGGGGTACAGGCCTTCGGCAAAATTCCGCTGGATGTGGCTGAGCTGGGGGTGGATCTGCTCTCGGTGTCGGCCCACAAGCTTCATGGGCCGAAGGGGGTAGGTGCGCTGTATGTGCGGAAGGATCTGGTTCTGGATCCACTTATCAGGGGGGGAGGACAGGAATGGGGACTTCGTGCCGGCACGGAGAACGTGCCGGGCATTGTCGGCTTCGGCAAGGCGGTGGAGCTGGCGCTCATCCGGTTGAACGGCGATGAACCGGCCCGGCTGGCAGCCCTCTGCGAGAGGCTGGCAAAAGGAATCACGACCATCTTGCCCGAAGCGAAGAGAAACGGGCCAAAGGAAGCCAGGCTTCCCAACACGGTCAGCATGACCCTGCCGGAGATCCGGGGGGAATCGCTAGTACTCATCATGGATCGGCGAGGCATCGCCTTCTCCTCCGGTTCCGCCTGCAAGTCCGGCAATCCCGAACCATCCCACGTCCTTACTGCCATGGGGCTCTCCCCCCACGAGGCCCATTGCTCGGTCCGCTTTTCCCTGGGAAGCGACAACACCGAAGAGGAAATCGATTACCTCCTCCGTTGCCTAGCCGAAATTCTCGGCGAGACGTTCAGCGCCGTCCGCTTTGTTCCGTGCCGCTGATCTGTCCCGTGCGGCACTGCATTTTTTCAGGCGGCTTGCGGCAACCAGGCTGAAGACCGTCCCGGACCCGAGCATGTTGGCCAGGCTCACGGTCCCGAAAAGGGGATCTCGGACGAAGGTCCAGGCATAGAGGGTGGTGATGACCGAGCCCACCGACCAGCCGCCGAAAGTGACGAGAGAGAAGGAGCCGACGTTTGCCCGGTTTTTGAGGATGCTCCTGATCTGCGGCAGGTAAAGCAGTACGGCTACGATGCCGTTCAAGGCATAAAGAGATCGTATCAATGGCGATACTCCTTTCGTTTTCCAATGTGATCTCTTCACCCTACCCGATGGTTTTCGATTTTTGCGTGAGCCATATCACCCGAAAGAATTATAAAATTAATTTCATAATAAACCCTTTACATATCACTACTGTTCGATATAGTTATATCAGCCTGTTTCCGAAAGGGTAATCTGGAAGAAATTCCAGTGACACAAAGCATACGGATCTGTTATTCAATAACAGATAGCCGGGCTGCCGAAGAAACAGGTGAAAAATCAAAAAAAGCCGCGGATCACAACCCTCCGATCCGCGGCTTTTCCCGTTCCTATCATGAGGCTTCCATCATCCCTCTTTTCCCTCCATATCCTCCAGTGCCACCGCCGCCATGATCAGAGAAAGGTGGGTGAGTCCCTGGGGAAAGTTGCCGAGCATCTCTCCTGCCGCAACGTCATACTCTTCGGAGAAAAGCCCCAGGTCGTTGCCGGCGGCTGCCGCCCGGGCAAATGCCAGTCTGGCTTCGTCAAGTCGCCCTTGCCGCGCCAGGCATTCCGCCAACCAGAAAGAGCAGGGCATAAAGATCCCCTCCAGTCCCGGCAGCCGGTCTATCCCCCGCGGATACCGCAGCAGCAGGCCATCCTCCCCTAATTCGGCGCACACGGCATCCACCGTCCTGACCATGATCGGATCATCGTAGGCAACAAAACCGGCCATGGGGAGAAGAAGCAACGCCGCATCCATGGCATGGCTCCCATAGGCACGGATGAAAACACCTCTCCTGCGGTCGTAGCCATGGGTCATGACATCGTTCCTGATCCGATCGCGGGCTTTCTCCCAGGCCGGCACCGGCGCCGGGCGCTCTAAGTCGCGGGCTAGCGAGATGGCACGATCGACGGCAAGCCAGCACATGACCTTGGAGTGAACAAAATGCTGCGACTCCCCCCGCACCTCCCAGATGCCCCGGTCCGGCTTATGCCAGTTGCGAACGGCTCGGTCGGCTATCTGCAACAGGAATTGCCAGTAATCGTCATCGGGTGACTGGCCACTCAGGTGCCACCGCCAGGCGCTGTCCAAAAGCTCGCCATACATATCATGCTGCTTTTGATACGCGGCGGCATTGCCTATGCGAACGGGCCGCGAGGCACGATAGCCGGCGACACCGTGAAGATCCCGTTCATGGAGAAGTCGCTCGCCACCAACGCCGAATAGAACCTGGAGTTCGTCGGCGCTGCCGGCTGCGCTCCGTTCCACGAAGCGTCGAAAGCCGTCCGCCTCCTTCAGGTGCCCCAGTTCGGCGAGAGAACGGATTGAAAAGACCGAGTCCCGCACCCAGGTGCAGCGATAATCCCAGTTGCGGATGCCGCCGATGGATTCGGGCAGGGAGGTGGTTGCCGCAGCGGCAATGGCTCCAGTGGGGGCATTTGACAGTCCCTTGAGGACAATGGCCGAACGCTGCACCAGTTCGCCGCCGCTGGACACCGTTCTCCCCCGGGCACTCCAGTCGCGCCACCAGGTAATGGTCTCCACCAGGCGACGGTCCAGCTCCCCCACCGTCGGGGGGGCTATCCGCTCACCGTCCAAGACTTCGGGGCGTCTGAACATAATGGACAGGTGATAGCGCTGACCAGCCCCTACAGTGATGCTGCCGACCAGGTCGTGCCGGTTTCGTATTTTCAGGGAGATATCACCGGAGATGTGCAGACCGTTGCTGCCGCCGAAGGCAGCAAAGTAGCCGTCTTTCTCGACTATCCACGGCAGGATGCTGCCCAGATGGAAACGGGGGAGAACCTCGATGGCAAACGTAACTTCGCCGCTGCACCCTTCAATCAGGCGCAGGATTTGCTGATATGGCTTTGAACGCCCGCCGCGGCACATGGGGAAGCAATCCGTGACTGTCGCTTCTCCTCCTTCTGTCAGGAAGCGGGTTTCCAGCACCAGGGTTCCGGGAAGATAGCGCCGTTCAACCCGGTAGGCAGCCGGGGCTATCCTGCAATAGCCCCCGTTTTCCCAGTCTAGGATACGGCCGAAGATGCTCCCGGAGTCCAGGCGCGGCATGCAACACCAGTCGATGGAGCCATCCCTGGAAACCAGGGCGGATGAATGGCAGTCGGAAAGAAAACCGTAGTCTGCTATGGGAGGGTAGCGATCATCCCCATCGTTCCGTTTTCGCCTCTTCATGGTTCTACTCTCGGTATCGGGGATGGAGTCCACTGCTGCGAGGCCCGCTGACGAAAGGATTCCCCGCCTCATAGTACCGCCACAGCCGGTAGGCCTCCCGGGTGATGCCGATACGGGTGCTGACGGTGATCTCACCCACTGGCCCAGTTTCCCTCCCGAGCCACAGGCTCTTATCACTGAAGAGATCGATGCCGTCGTAACGTCGGTCGATGCCCAGAGCTGCCGCCAGTCTGCCCGGTCCCCGCGCCAGATCGCGAAGGCGATCGGTGCCCCTGCGCTCTTCCATGAGCCGGATGCCCTCCAGCGGTTCCAGCGAGCGCAGGAGTACGGCTGCCCCGATACCAGCCGGCTCGCTGACCACATTCAGCATATGATAAAGACCGTAAATGAGGTAGACAAAGGCATGGCCGTAATCCAGGTAAAGGGATTCGTTTGCCGCGCTCTTTCCGCTGAAGGCCCTCCCCGCAGCATCTCCGGGTGGATAGGCTTCCGTTTCCACAATCCGACCACTGAGCCGCACGCCCCCCTGCTCCACCACCAGCGTCCGGCCGATGAGAAACCGGGCCATGGCCTGGGTCTCGGAAGGCAGCTCCTCACGCTTCAACGGACGGATATGGAGGCCCATGACGTGACGGATCAGGTTTCCGTCAGTTTGTAGGCAAGGAGGACCCCATCCCGCAGGGGCACTATAGAAGTAAAGAAGTCCTTGCTAGTGAACATATGGCGGTTGAATCTATCAATAGCTTCGGTGTCCCGGTCCTGCACCACTTCGGCAACGTTGCCGTGCCAGAGGGTGTTATCGGCAATAACCAGGGCATTTTTGGCCAGCAGGGGAGTGACGGCAGTGATGGCGTCCAGATACTGATGCTTGTCCAGATCCATGAAGAGCAGGTCTATTCCCTGGTATTCCCGGGCGATCTGCAGGGCGTCCCCCACCCGGAATTCGGCCCGGTCGAAGAGGTCGGCATCGCTGAACACCTTGCGGGCGTGGGCGATATGCTGCGCCTCCCGGTCGATTAGCACGATCTTGCCGCGGAGGCTCAACGCTCTGGCAAACCAGTATGAGGAATATCCAAAACCAGAGCCCATCTCGACGACAAGCTGCGGCTGCTTCAGGCGGGTGAGAAGGTAGAGAAGCCTTCCCACCAGACGCTCGACGATGGGAAAGTCCGCTGCCTTTGCCTTCTTTTCCATTTCCAGCAGCAGGGAATCGTCCTGTTGGGTGAGATTCATGAGGTATGCGTCGATACGGGGATCGGTGATCTCAATCATGACATGACCTCGGCATTAGTGTTATTCACTGAATTATAACAGGGAAGGCGCGCTCTACAAGCCGCGGGAAGAGTGCAGGTCTATTTGAATCTGAAGATGATGCGCGTTCCGAAGCGTTCCTCGGAGAGGGACCGCCCCGATTGGTAGAAATCGAAGGCATTTTGGTCGTAATAGATGGTCATCTCTGCGCCGAGACCTAGGCGAACGCCCACTTCGCCGGTCCAGAGCAGGTTGGATGAAGAAAGATGGGTGAAATCGTAACGATGTACGGCAGTCGGCATCTGCGAGGAAAAGAGACCGAGCCGGGTGTCGGTCAGCCCATAGGTATAGATGGGGAGCTTGGCGGCAGCTGAAAAATAGAAGCGGCGGTCCAGATCGAGCCTTCCACCCGCATGGGCCTGTATCTTGTGAAGCGATTGATCAAACCCGACCCCCGATTCCCGCTCCCTGGCCACATACCCGAGCCCCACCTGTGGTTGCAGACTGTAGTCTTGCTGGACCCGGTATTTCTCCGTCACCGCCAAGAGATAGCGGTCCAGATCGAAGAATTTACGCACCACCAGGCTTTCCGAAAGTTTCGAGGCGCCCAGGTCCAAGGCGGCGGCGGGCGATGTCGCCAACATCGCGGCTATGAAGGCAATGATACCGAACATGATTCCACTATAGCAAAACCTGCTGGCTTTGTGTCCCGGCAAAACAAAAAGCCCCGAAGAAACTTCGAGGCTTTTTGCTTTGCTTCGTCTGGAAAAAGCTACTGGCCGGGGCCGTAGACCGTTGCCGGTCGCACGTCTGCCGGCCTGAATGCGCCGGGAATCGGGGCGCCACTCAAATCTGTGATTGAATCTTGCAGCAGCTGTATGCAGTATTTGTAGTCATGTGCAGCAGCAGAACCGTTTGGCACATTGGCCTGTGAGGTTGCCCCCGAGGGAAGTCCCTTGACCACAAAGGAAAGATTGAATGCTGCTTTGTAGGTTGCCGGGGTCCACGCGGTAAAGCTGTTGGTTGAGGCCGAATCGGCAAAGAAATATGGATATTTCAGGTCATTGTAGAAAATAGGTGTCGCCTGGGCCGCCAGTAAGCCTATCAGCCGCTGCTGCAACGACCGAATTGCATCGGCAATACCTTGGGTGGCGCCGTTAGCATCACCGGAGTAATTGTTTGTGTCGAAGGTCGCACGGTATGTACTTAAATCAGGAGTCACCGTACCGGCAACTGCGGGAATTGGGCCGAACCCGCCATGACAGGATGCGACATTGCAGGTTGCCACGTTTCGTTCCCAGGTATGCCCCCCGGCAAGGTTGTCGGGAGTGGGATTGGCCATGTGGCAGGTTGTGCAATTGGCCGCCTGGTGAGCTGTATTAAAGCTGTAGGATTTGCCAGCATATTCATAGCCGTTTGCGCCCCAAAGCATTGCAGCCGTTCCCAGGTAGTGCGGATTTAAGAAAGGAAGACCTGCGACCGGTTTACCCGGTGCCAGCTTCGTACGATAGAGGGTGAAACCGCTCTCCCGGCCCTGGTGGCAGAAAATGCAGATGGTCGCGTTGGCGTTGTTCTGGGGCACCGGCTGGTTGTCCAGAAAGACGTTGCCGAAGATCTTAACGGCCGCGGTGGAATAATTGGTCATGGCCACCGGCACATTGACATTATTCGTGGTTTGGGCACCGTTGGCAAAGGTTCCATTCTGGTGCGGATCATGACAAGTAATGCAGGTGGCGGTCACATCGCCGAAGATCACCGGTGCCGCCGGCGTTCCCTGGATATTCTGCTGCCAGGCGGTGGAGCCGATACCGTTGTGGCACTTGAAGCATGGGAAGTTGTCATTAAATCTTGTCCCACTGGGCACGGCTGCATTCTGCGTTGCCGTCGCAGTGGCCCCTGATGCCTTCAATGCCATGTCAAAGGGATAGATGGTCTGATGTCCTGTATCCGCAGGGGTATAATTGAGGCCTGTGTTTGGGTTGATATAAGAGGTCGGACTTGCCGAAAATTCTGCCCAGGCAGGATCGTTGTGCTCCGCATGGGCGGAATTGCTCCACTGAGGATAAACATTATTCTGATGGGTGGAGAGGTTGGAGAATTTATACTTACTCACGGTGTGGCAAGCCGCGCAGATAAGCTCCGGGTTTATCTCTTTCTTTGTTGCCGAAACAGTAGGAGTAAGTGTGCTGTTCGGTGCCGTTCCTTCCGGTACGACGGCCCCCCGGAAAGCCCCCAGCTCATGGGTGCTGTAGCGGCGATAGATCGGATAGCCGACCGGAGTGCTGCGCTGGGGGATCTTCACCATCTGCTGGGGCTGGTGGGCATCGTGACAGCCGGCACAGGAGACGGCCGGATTGATATAGCGGTCTCGGAAGTTGGTGCTTTCTTCGCTCTGGTTGTTTCCGGTATCGCTGGGGAATACCCTTTGGGAGGGCCTGAAAAGATTGGTGCTGTAGGCGACGAAGCGCTGATTCGGATTATGGCAGACCGAGCACTCGACGATGTGCTGGGACTTGTTCACCGGCTTCCCATCCGGGGTCACCTCCTGGACGTCCTTTCCGTTTCGCAGTCTCAGGTCTGCCTGGCCGCTGCCGGGATCCCCCTGGAAGAAAAACTTGTCCGGCCCGAAAGGTGTCCCTTGGGCATGGGTGTTGGCATGGGCGGTCTGGTTGAAGCCGGAGAGGAAAGAAGCATGGCATTTGGCCTGACTGCACTGCTCGGCCTGTGGAATGGGGAAGGGCATGGGCCCCACACCCCAATGGAGGCTGCCACCGCCGTGACAATCCTCGCACTGCACACCCTGGACGGTGGTGTGGGTGGTGTTCGCCCAGGTCTGGGCGATGACATTGCCGGTAATATCCTTCGTGGTACTGTGACAAGTATTGGTGCAGCTTTCAGAACCGACCTTGGTTGCAGTTGCAGGCTGGCCCTGCCCGGCGCCTTCCTTTTTCGACGAGCCGCAGCCCGTAACGAGGCCGGACACCAGGAAAGCCGCAATCATGAAGCGTAAACCGTTGCTTCTGCCCATTGATGTTTCCTCCTTTCCGAAGTGTTTGCTTTTTCAGTTATGGTGAAACCTAAAATCTGTCATGGCAGCGGATACAGGTCCTGCCGCTGCTCTTATCCCTGTAGTTGCCCTTTACATCGTTCCAGTTGCGGGGATGGGGATTAACCCTGAGGCCGGTCCGTGCACTGTGGCAGGTCATGCAGACGTCGCCGTCACTGTGGCAGGTGCCGCAGGACTGCAGGTTGCGCCGCGCCTCCGATGCGTGATCGGATGACCATTGATGGCTAGGCAGAATTCCGCCACTGTGACAGGTGGGGCATTGGGCGGCAGTGAAGATGGAATGATTGGGGCCGATGTCGCTCAGCTTGATGTCCCGAAACTGTCGCCGGTGTGACTGGAACTGCAGGTCGGTCGGCCTGAACCGGTCGTGGCACTGCTGGCAGTTCTTTTGGTCGTGGCAACGGGTGCAGGACTGGGGATTGTCCTGGGCCTTGATGGGGTGGATCTCTATCCAGTCGCTTTTGTGGCTTTTGGGGATATAGTCGCGCCGGTAGTTCTGGGTGGACAGATCGGCATTGATGCCTCCACCCGTATGGCAATCGAGACAATAGGACTGATCATGGCACTGGCCGCAATTGGAGCTGCCCCGCTGGGCCAATAGCCGGTGCCCCCGCAACCAATCGGCATCATGGTTGAGGGCGATTCCCTCGTTCTTATGACAGTCGTTGCACTCGGCGATTTTCATGGAGGCATAATCCCGGTGCGTCTGCTTCTGGGCCACTGCCTGCTGCACATAGACAACTGGCAGGGAAATGAACAGAAAAACGAAAAGCCAGTTTTTCACCGCCGTACCCCCCTTTCTAGAAATCGTAATTAAAGATGAAACGTCCCTGGACGTTGTTGTTGTAGGTCACATTGATGTCGTCTTCGATGCGCAGCGAGGCAGACAGGTTGTTGGCCACCTTCAGCCTGCTGCCGAGCCAGTATTTCTGCGCGACCTGCTTGCCCGTGGAGCTCATGAATATCTCCCGGTCATAGGCATCCACAGTCAGGCCGCCCGATAGCTGAAAGACCTTGGTCATGTCCCAGGCAGCTTCGAAAAGGCCCCCATCCAGGCTGCTGTCATCGCTGCCGATGCCGACCCGGCGGTCATACTCGAAGGTCAGCTGCAGATCGGTGAGCGGCCGCAGGTTGACCCCCGCTTCAATAACGTTGGCACTGGCGCCGTCGCCGAATTCTTCACGGGTATAGCCTCCATAGACCGACAGGAAACGGTTGACCGTGTAATCGGCCCGCAGTACCCCTTCCTGGTAACGATCGGCGGCAAAGACGGAGAAAATATCGGTTGTATCGAAGGTAGGATAACTCTGGAACCATTCGCCGGTGAAGACCAGGTTGGCGGTGGGAAAATATTTGACGCCGGCGAGGGCTTCGTTGAAGACCTCGGCAGTAATGTCATAGCGGGCATTGCCGTAGAGCTTTACCCGGTCCAGCAGGTACTGTTTGAAGGAGGCTCCCATGATGTCCCGGGAAACATCTCCCGAGTCCCATTTGCGAAGCCAGCTTACGTCCAGATCCGTCTTTCTCAGGCCGTTCAGGTAAGCCGCAGCACCGAAGGCATAATTGCCCGCATGCCCCAACTCGCCGTCGATACCGAAGATCACATCGCGCCCACCCAGGGCCGTCAGGCCTATGGGTCCGATGTTTTTCACGATCAGTTCGCCACCGTCGATAATGGTGGTTCCTGCCGAAAGATTGACGAACTGACGGCCGACCTTTATGTCGAAGGTGTTGAGCAGATCCCGGTAATCGCCATAGAGGAAGTAGAGGCGGCCGTTCAGCCCCTCACCATTGGTAAAGTCCTGGGTCCCGCGCCCATAGCCGTAAATGGAGAATTTGCCGTCACTGGTCAGCTTTGCTGCTGCAAGTCGAAGATACTCGGCTGCTTCTATCTGGCGACCATTGTAGAAGTCATTGAACCAGAGCACCTGAGTAGAACTGCGGCCATGTATATCCGCTGCCCAGCTGCTTGTCCCGCTCAACAGAAAGACCAGCAACAACCAATACCAGACCCTTTTGTAGCCCATTCAGTGAACCCTCCTTTCCAGTATATGTAAACGCCGATATTTAATTAGTTATAATTAATTTACTTGTACAAATTTACCATCCTTTGGCCTTTATGCCACTGCTCGCGGAAAATTATTTTTCGAGCAGGGCAATCTGCTGTTAAGCGTATTAATCAGTTTTTGGTTTTCCTGTTAACATTCGTGCAGATTCGTGAAAATTCGTGGCTAATAAAGCTTCAAGTCAAGCTGTAGCCACGAATGGACACGAATAAGACGGTGAATTAAGGCGTGGAAAAGACCTTGCGTGCTCAGGGGGTTATTGTTTTTGGGGTGTGGCGGGAGGTGCGGGTGTGGCAGGTTCCAGCTTGTCCACCTGGGACGAAACCAGCTCGGCAGTGATCTTGCCCAGGGGGATGCTCGTTTCGAGACGGACCGGCACGTGATATGCGTCGTCGGTGAGCCAAATGGTCACGTCGCCGGTTCTCTTGAAGATGCCGTCTGTCTTCAGGTTGGGCTTCAACACTATGGTGTCGGCCTGTCTGAACGCTGGGAGGGATATCGGCTCGCGGCGGAGGATCTCCACCGGAACCTGTGTGTAGGTGTCGCTGTCATAGACATGAAGCGCTTCCGTGGTGCCGACCTGGAGCGGCCGGTTTCGCAGATAGTAAAACGCCGACATGAGGTCGAGCACTTGGGAATTGGGGATGGCCTCCCTGCTGCTGCGGTTGCGCAGGAGATCCATCCAGAAGACGCTCCGGTCGCGGAGAAAGATGGTGAAGCCCCGGTGGCTCCTGAAGCTCCCTTCCTGCTGCCTGATCTTGGTGATGATGAAGTTGCCGGCAATGTGGCGGGTCTCAATCAGGTCATCCACCGGGTAAATCGCAGATATGGCGGGTGTCGATTTGACCTTGAGGGAGATGTTGATCTCACCTTTGTCGTTCTTCGCCTGCAGTTCGGCAGTGCCGATGGGCATGCCCAGGAGGCTGATCCGGTAGTTCAGCTGTTCACGTTTGGTAGAGGTAAATTCGACGGCAGTCCGCAGGGGGGGAGGAACGTCCGGCAATGGCGATGAAACCTGAGCCTTTACTTCGGCAGGCACTGAAGGGGCGCCGGCAGCTTTCGCAGTTGGAAGGGGCGCAGGCTCTTGAGGGCCGGGATCATGAGCTGTGCCAGTAGAAACGGCGGGTGAAGGTGCAACAGGTCGCCTTTTGAAAGCTGTTTTTTGCACGGGCTTTGAGAGCGGTTTCTGCGCCGTTAGCGGAACGGGCAGAGTTCTAACTTCCGTGACAGAAAGATCCACCATCACCGCCTGCAGCAGGCTAACCGGGCTCGCAAAATGATAGCTGCCATACTTTGCCAGGGGAAAGAGCAGCAAGATGTGAATTACAGTCGACAGGGCTAAAGCAAGGCGAAACCCGCTATGAGGGTAAGATTGGCTGAACATGGCTACTATTGTTGTTACAGATGAAAGACAGGCTTGCAAGTGAAATCTCAATCTTTTTGTGCTTAGTACGCTCGTGTAAAAAAAGCCCCGCCTCTTTCGAGGCGGGGCAGGTAGAGCCTTAAATACAGACAGATTTATGGACGCTCTGGACTGTTCCAGGTCTTGGCCTTTCTGTCGTAGCCTAACAAAAAGAGCATCGCGTCGGTAGTACCAGTTGCTGTGTCTGCAGACGTTCCTTTAACGAAAATTGTCGGCTGAAGCGTGGTTGCAGTCACGCTAACCGAGCGGTCCATCGCGTTGTTATCCAGGAAATCGATGGTATCATAGGCCAGCCGGCGGCTATAAGTACGTGCGTGGGCGTAGGATGCCTCGTCCTTGGTCAGCAGTTGAATGTTGAAGCAAGCACCCATCAGCCGCTTTGCATCTTTGGCAGACAACGCAGTGGAGAGTACTTTGCTCCGTGTCCAATCTTTGACTGCCTGGGGCTTGCCACTGGCATCCAACCCAAGCTGGTCATCATAGAAGTATGGGTAGGCGTCAGGATTAAAGGTGATCTTGTAGGTGTCCTTAAGTATTTTGCTGGCAAGTCCGATAGCCTCACCAAGGATTGCATGCTGCTCTTCAAGGAAAGTGGCCAGCTTGGTGGCATCGGTATTGGTTGCAGTAGTACCATCTGTGGTGATTTCAGCAGCATGGCATTTTTTACAGACCTGGTCACCGGCATAGATGTCGATCTTGAGAGTGTGGGCTGCTCCATTTGCCCCACCTTTGTTCAGGTGGCATACGATGCATGGTCCGCTGGTGGTCATGTTGGTGTCGCCAGAAGTAATACCGTGATCGCCGATAATGGCTGAGGTGCCGAATTTGCGGTGGGTGCTGCCAAGCTGGCCGCCATCTTCGGTAGTGGTCAGTGATTCAGTATACTTGAATTCCCTGGTAACGCCACTGGTGTCCTTACCCACAGTGCCGCTGAGGGTGTTAGCCGGATCATCTACAAAGGCAGTGAAACCACCTTTTGCATACATGGTAGCAGCGGCTGCAAGGTAGTGAGGGTTTTTGAAGCTGGTATTGCTAATAGCAGTATCGGTGACTGCAAGGACTGTTGCCCCACTTTCGCGGCCACTGTGGCAGGAGATACAGATATTTGAGTTCCCAACATCTGGGAATGTAGCCGGGCTTTTGCCGCTGTTGTAAGGAGCAACGTACTGCTTGGCAGCGCGGACGCTGTTCTTGAAGTTGTAGTTGCTGTGGCAAGCATCGCAGGTCAGGACCTGATAGGTCTTGTCACCTGCAGTGGCAAAGGTCGTTGTCGCCAGCTTCCAGCCGGAGGTGATGTAGTTCTTGTAGCCGGTTGCGGTGTGACAACGGATGCAGCCTGTATTTTCTTTGAAATCCTCGTCCATCCAGGCTGCGCCGTTAACATCACCATGGGCCGACTCAGCCCATTCACCGTGCTGCGGTGTAATGCCTTTATCAGCTTTATGGGGATCATGGCAGCTGGTGCAAGAATTCTGGTAAAGGCTGCTTACGTATTGAGCTGGATGGGTAGCCGCTGTATAAACGGCAAAATGTGCTTTAGGCAGATATTTTTGGTGGCACTCGAAGCACTTGCCTGAAGCATCGGGATTGGTATAGGGGATCGGTCCGACGCCGTTATGCTGTGCGCCACCACCGTGGCAATCCTGGCAACCTACCTTGTGGAAAGTGTTCAAGTTGTGGATAGAACCCAAGTAGTCTTGAAGAATGTTGTCGCCGGTAACAGGCTCAACTGAGGTTGAGTGGCAAACCCTGCAGGAAGCTTCATCCACTTTTGCCACGTTGGCCAAGCTGGATGCCGAACCTTCCTTGTTGCTTGATCCGCAGCCTGCAAAAAGCGCGGTCGCGAGGAGTGAAGCAATTACGGTTGAATAACGAAAGATGTTTCTACTCATGCTGTTTCCTCCTTGGTTTATTTAACTATCAATAGGTCCCGGGCAAGTGGCACTTCGTACAGACCTTGTTACCTGCTTTGTCCTTGTAGTTGTTTTTGATGCTGCCCCAGTTCCTCGGGTGCGGATTGGCTCCACCAGGTTTGGCGCTGTGGCACTGAATGCAGACATCCCCATCGGGATGGCAGGACTGGCAGGCCTGCAGGTTGCGACGTGCTTCGGCAGGATGCTCACCGAAGGCCACACTGTTGATTTTCTGGGTGTCGCCAGACATCAGGTGCGATTTGATGCGCATCTTGCCCTTGGGGAAGCGGTCATGACAGGCGGTGCAGTATTTCTGGTCATGGCAGCGGTAGCAGGTCTGGGGGTTATCCAGTGCCTTGATGGGATGGATGTTGACGAAGTCGCTGCGATGGCTTTTGGGAACGTAATCCCGCCCGAAGGTGTCCACAGTCAGGTCGGCATTTATGCCGCCCCCCTGGTGGCAATCAAGACAGTAAGACTGATCGTGGCATTGGGCGCAATTGTTGCCGGCCTTGCTTGCCAACGTGCGGTGGCTGCGTACCCAGTCACCATCGTGATTGGGGGCTATGCCTTCAGCCTTGTGGCAATCGGCACACTCGGAAAGCTTGGAACCGGCATATTCCTTGTGCGGCTGCTTCTGGGCCGTCGCCTGCTGTACATAGAGGGCAGACATCAGCAGAAGAATGCAGATAAACAACACTTTTTTCACAGTGGCACCTCCTTTCTAGAAATCGTAATCGAACGTCACGCGCCCGGAAACGTTTGTGCTGAAACGGGCATTGACATCATCTTGAATACGGCCGGAGACCGCCATATTTTTGGCAATTTTGTATTTCCCGCCCAACCAGTAACGACGGGCAATTTCATCTCCGGTCAAGGAATCTCTCTGGTAGACGTCGTAGGTGATACCACCGGCAACCTGGGCAACCTTGTTGACGTCGTAAGCAGCATCGATGATAGCACCGTTGGTGCTGCCGTAGTAGCCGTTGCGGTTGTCGTATTCCACATTGAACCGGAGCGGTTCGATGGGGCGCAGGGAAAGACCCACGTGGTAGACGTTGGCATGTGCGCCTTCGCCGTAGAACTGACGGTTGTAGCCGCCATTGACCGAAACCATATCGTTGAAGGTGTAGTCAACGCGAAAGAGACCTTCACGATATTTATCCACGGCAAAGACGGAGTAGAAAGAGGTGGTGTCGAAGGTGGCATAGCTCTGGTAGTATTCGCCGGTGAAGATCAGGTTTGAGAGCGGGAAATACTTCAAGCCGCCCTGCACCTCGTTGAAGGTTTCGGCGGTGAGGTCGTACCGGGCATTACCGTAAACCTTGACATTGTTGAACAGGTACTGCTTGCCGGACAGGCCCAGGATGTCTCTGGCGATGTCCCCCTGATCAAATTTGCGAAACCAGCTCACTTCGGCATCGGTGTTCTTGAAGCCGGCCAGATAAGCTCCCATACCGAGGACGGTGTTGGAGGCATCGCCGATTTCACCGTTGAGACCGAATTGGACATCACGGCCTCCCAGGATGGTGAAACCTACAGGGCCGATGTTTTTGATGTCCACCTGACCACCGTCGATAATGGCGCTTCCTGCGGCAAGATTGACGAACTGACGGCCGATCCTGATGTCCGCCTTGTCGAAGAGGTCGCGGTATTCGCCATACAGGTAGTAAAGACGGCCATTCAGGCCTTCTCCATTGGTGAAGTCCTGCGAGGCCCTGCCGTAGCCGGTGATGGAGAACTTGCCGGCCTTGTCGATGTTGGTAATGGAAAATCGCAGATACTCGTTCAACTCGATCTGACGATGGTCATCCAGCAACTCATTGTTGTACGAGAGAAACTGGGTGGAACTTCTGCCGTGAATCTCTGCCGCCATACCTGTTGAAGCACACAGCAGGGAACCGAACAGAAGCATTCGTAGTAACCCTTTAATCCCCATTAATTGAACCTCCTTTCCTTACGTTAATACATCTGAAACATAACAAGCTGCTTTCGGCTAAGGATCACCTCCCCATGGTTCTATATATTGCCTGTAATGTAAAATGGCTTTTTAATTAGGGGTATAACAGCATAAACCTTGCCATTTTGCATTAACAGAATATAACTACTCATTTTTTAACTCGTATTTGATCCCGCAGATGTACTGCACAGTTAGGCTGGCGATTTTCCGAATAATTAATAAAAGCAGCTCACTAAAGAACAAATCGGCTTTCCTGACCTTGTCGCTAGTCAACATACTGACGTCATGAAGTTGACAGAGATGGCCGGACAGACACGGGGTTTTAACGGAATCAGGCCGATTGGATACACCGTTACCTACTCGACAGGTAGGGTATAAAACTTGAGGCTTTTTTTCGAGGAGGGCATTTTTGCCCTGCGATGGATTTATTTCAAAGGCAGGAATGAGAACAGAACAGGGGGAAACCGGAATAGCAGCATCAGCAGGTGTCACCTGGCCGGCTGCTTCCGGCAGTTATGAGAAAAAACATGAGCAGAGCGGCAACGGCGGCAAGTCCGGCACCGAAGGCAAACGCCGCCCCTGCCCCGGCCGACTGCCAGACAAAACCGAAGAGGAGACTTGCTGGGAGCGCGCCGGCGCCGACTGCAAAATTGTACCAGCCAAAGGCCGTACCACGTTCGCTCACCGGGGCGATGTCCATCAGGAGGGCTTTTTCGACCCCTTCCGTTAGCCCGTAGAAAAGCCCGTAGAAGGCGAAGAGGAGCCACACCTGCAGTTCGTTCGCTGCCAGGGCAAAGCCCAAATAGGTCAGAGCATAGATGCACCAGCCACATAGAATTATGCCGCGGCGGCCAACCCGGTCAGAAAGGGCACCGAAGGGCATGGAAGAGGCCATTTTTATGACATGGAAAAAGGTCCAGAGCAGGGGTATACGCGCCGGAGTGACACCTAGCTGGCCGGCCTTGAGCAGGAGAAACGCATCGGAAGAGTTGCCCAGAGTAAAAAGGAAGAGGATGAGAAGGTAGGTGCGAAGCGTTCCCTTGGGAGCAGCCCTGAGGAAATCGCCGGCGCTTTCTTTTCTGGTACGGGGCACTTCCCTGACCCGCATCAGGATCAAAAGCACCGCCAGCAGCCCCGGCACGGCCGCAAGCCAGAAAACCGTCCGCAGATCTTTCGTCAGGTAAGCCAGGAGAAAAGTCGCAACCAGCGGGCCGATGACGGCACCGGCATGGTCCATGGAGCGGTGAAAGCCAAAGGCCTTGCCGCGCAGGGAGGGATCGACCGAATCGCCGATGAGGGCGTCCCGGGGTGAGGTCCTAATCCCTTTTCCGATGCGGTCGGCAAAGCGGATGAAGAGAACTGCCGCAGGAGATGCAGCGGCGGCCATAAGCGGACGGGCCAGGGAGGACATGGTATAGCCCCAGAAGACGAGCCGCTGCCGGTTTTTTGTCCGGTCGGAGACAATGCCGGAGAAAAGCTTGAGAAAAGAGGCTGTAGACTCCGCCACCCCTTCGATGACGCCGAGGAAGGCGGGGCCGCCACCGAGAACGGTGGTGAGAAACAGCGGCAGCAGCGGATATATCATTTCACTGGAGACGTCAGTCAGAAAACTGACGACGCCGAGGATGAGGACGTTGCCGGTAATGCCGCGGAACACGGAACCTCCAAGAACCCTTTAACCACGAATGTCACGAATTTTCACGAATTAAAATTCAAAACCGATCTATTGATTTTTATTCGTGTCCATTCGTGCCATTGGTGGCTGCTTGACTAAGGCCTTTGCGGGTGTGGCTATTCTCCCAGATAAGTATAGCCCAACAGTGTTTTGTCCAACAGCTCGATGAAATGGCTGCTCTCCTCGATGGAGACCTTGCGCTGGGCGACCCCCTTCTCCAGGTGTTCCCTGACGCACTTGAGGATCTCCGGCCCCTTGTACTGCACGTATTTGAGGCTCTCCCAGCAGACGTCGCCGTTGATGACCGTGTCGATCATGTAGCCGGTCTTCTTGTTGAAGGTGATGTGCACGGCGTTGGTGTCGCCGAAGAGGTTATGCATGTCCCCCAGGATCTCCTGGTAGGCGCCGATGAGGAAGAAGCCGATGTAGTAATCCTCGTCCTTGCGGATCTTGTGCAGGGGGAGGAATTTCGTCCGGCCGTTCTCACCGACGAAGCTGGTGATTTCCCCATCGGAATCGCAGGTGATGTCGGCGATGGAGGCAATAACGTCCGGCTTCTGGTTCAGGCGCTGGATCGGCACAATGGGAAAGAGCTGGTCGATGGCCCAGGAGTCGGGAATGGACTGGAAGAGGGAAAAGTTGGCAAAATAGGTCTGGCGCAGAGCCAGCTGGAAATTCTGCAGTTCCTCGGGGATCGGCTTGATCTTCTCGACGATACTGTTGATTTTGCGGATGATCTTGCCGTAGAGCCATTCGGCCATGGCCCGCTCGTTGAGGGTCAGGTAGCCCAGGTTGAAGAGGCTCACCGCCTCCTGGATCAGCTGCAGGGTGTCGTGGTAGTCTTCCCGCAGGCTGTAGCGGTCGATGCTCTTGTGGATGTCCACCAGCTTCTTGACCGTCGGCGCCAGCTTTTCCGCAGCCGCCAGTTCCTCTTCGAAATCGGGGGTCAGTTGCTGGGTGTTGGTATTGAGGACGTTGGTCACCAGCACCGAGTAATGGGCGACGGTCGCCCGTCCCGACTCGGAAATGATGTTGGGGCACTCTACCCCGGCGTCATCGCAGATGTTCTTGATCTGGTAGATGACGTCGTTGGCATATTCCTCCACCGAATAGTTGACGCTGGAAAAGTAGCTGGACTTGGAGCCGTCGTAATCCACCCCGAGACCGCCGCCGATATCCACGTACTCGACTCCAACCCCCATCTTGCGCAGTTCCGTATAGACCCGCGCCCCTTCGATAAGGGCCGTCTTTATCTTGTCGATCTTGGTGATCTGGGAACCGATATGGAAATGGATCAGCTTGACCTGGCCGATGAGACCGTTCTCTTCCAGAAGGTCGATGGCGGCAATGATTTCCGACATGCGCAGGCCGAATTTGGCGTCTTCTCCACCTGAAGTGGCCCATTTGCCGGTTCCCTTGGAGGAGAGTTTGACGCGGATGCCCAGCCTGGGCTGAATGCCAGTCTTCTTCACCAGCTCGATAACCTTCTCCAGTTCAAAGAGCTTTTCGATAACCAGGGTGATGTCGTAGCCGATGGCGGTGGCATAGAGCACTGTCTCGATATATTCGCTGTCCTTGTAGCCATTGCAGATGATGGGCAGGTTGTTGCCACTGGAAATACCGATGCCAGCCACAAGCTCCGGCTTGGAACCCACTTCGAGGCCGATGTTGTATCGCTTGCCGTAACCGGCGATCGCCTCCACCACCTGGCGCTGCTGGTTCACCTTAATGGGAAAGAACGTTTGGTACTTTGCAGGATAGTCGTTTTCCGAGATGGCGCCTCTGAATGCGCGGTTGATACTGGCAATGCGCCCCTGGAGAACATCCATGAAGCGGAGCAGGATGGGAGGCTTGATCTTTCGCTTGATCAGGTCATCCACCAGCACCCGCAGATCGATCGAGCTCTTGGAGCTGGACGACGGGTGAACGCAGATGTTCCCCTTCTTGTTGATTGAAAAAAGATCCGCGCCCCAGTTGTCCAGGTTGTAGATTTTGGAACTATCATTAATAGACCAACGCTCCGACATCTTACCTCCAGGGCGGCGCCATATTTGCGCCCTTCCGCCGTCTGCTCCTCGTCAGGCTCCTCGACGTAGCGCTGCTACGCCTGCGGGCCTTCCTCGTCACAGCCAACGGAATCATCGCAAATCTGTCACCGCTGCAACTTCTTGCTAGTGAAAAAAGCATTTTACAACAACCGGGGCGAGAGATTTCGGCCAGGTCGGCGCACCCGCAGGAAGCTCCGGCGGAGGCGTAGCAGCGCTACGCCGCACAACGAGAGCTTCCGAGGACGCGTCGAGATGGTCGGAAGGTATCGCCCCCCCTACGACAACCTGCTCTTGAAATCAGGATAACCAAACTGCCGCACCACCTTCAACTGCTCCGTCTCCGGCTCCCAGGTGCAGATGGCCGGATGCTGGATACCGTTGAAGGTGGTGGTCTTGACCATGGTGTAGTGGGACATGTCCTCGAAGGCGAGCCGGTCTCCCGGCTTGAGCGGCTCATCGAACGACCAGTCGCCGATGACGTCCCCAGCCAGGCATGATGGCCCACCCAGGCGATAAGTGTAGCGCTTCTCACCGGGGTCGAAGCCGCCGGTGATTCCTGGACGGTAGGGCATCTCCAGCACGTCAGGCATATGACAGGTGGCGGAAACGTCGAGGATGGCGATGTCCATACCGTTCTTCACCACATCCATCACTTCGCCGACCAGGATTCCGGTGCCGATGGCTATGGCCTCGCCAGGTTCCAGGTAGACCTCCACGCCGTACTTCCCCTTCAGGCACTTCACCAGTTCCACCAGTGCGTCGATATCATAACCCTCACGGGTGATATGGTGCCCTCCCCCCAGGTTGAGCCATTTCATGCCGGCCATGAAACGGCCGAATTTCTCGTCGAAGACCTGTACCGTCCGCTCCAGAGGCTCGAAAAGCTGCTCACACAGGGTATGGAAATGGAGCCCCTCCACCCCCTCCAGGGAACGTCCCTCGAACTCACGTCGCGGTATACCGAGCCTGGAATTGGGTGCACAGGGATCATAAATGGCGGTATGCCCCTCGGAATGTTCCGGATTGACCCTGAGCCCCACCGACACCCTTCCCTGTTCCTTTTCCCATAGGGGCCGGAAGCGCTCCAGCTGGTTGAATGAATTGAATACCAGGTGATTGGAGAGCTGCAGCAGTTCCCTGACATCGCTCTCCTTGAACGCTGCGGCGAAGGAATGCACCTCGCGCCCGAACTCCTCGCGTCCCAGGCGCGCCTCCCACCGGCTGCTGGCGCAAACTCCGTGGAGCGTCTCCCGGATGATGGGGAAGACCGACCACATGGAGAAAGCCTTCAGCGCCAGAAGAATCTTCGCGCCGCTCCGGCGCTGGACGTCATCGAGGATGGCCAGGTTATGGCGCAACCGCCCCAGGTCCACCACATATGCGGGGGAAGGAGCCAGCTTAAGGATTTTGTCGATGTCGATACCAGTCATGGCCTATGCCTTTTTAAAAAGAACATCTGGGGCGAGAGGTTTCCGCCAGGTCGGCGCACCCGCAGGAAGTCCCGCGGAGGCGTAGCCGCGCTACGCCGCACAAGGAGGCCGCCGAGGACGGCGTCGAGATGGGGGGAAGGTATCGCCCCTTTACTTTACAGTTCCGGCCACGCCCCTTCTACCACCACCTCCGGCAGCCCCATCGGCCCCAGCTCCGCCAAAAACACCTCCGGATCGAACTGCTCCATGTTCCACACCCCCGGCCCGTGCCACTTGCCGGTCATCATCATAATGGCGCCGACCACTGCCGGAACCCCCGTAGTGTAGCTAATGGCCTGGGATTTCACCTCTTTATAGCAGGCCTCGTGGTCGCAGATGTTGTAGATATAGACCTGCTTGCGTTTGCCATCCTTGAGCCCACGGGCAATGACGCCGATGCAGGTCTTCCCCTTGGTCAGCGGCCCAAGTGAGCCCGGATCGGGGAGCAGCGCCTTCAGGAACTGGATGGGGACGATCTTCTGCCCCTGGAATTCCACCTCGTCGATGCGGGTCATCCCCACGTTCTGCAGCACCTCCAAGTGCTTCAGGTAATTGTCGGAGAAGGTCATCCAGAACTGGGCCTTCTTGATGGTGGGGATATGCTTGACGATGGACTCCATCTCCTCATGGTAAAGGCGGTAGATGTTCATGGGACCGATACCCTCCGGGAAGTCGAAGACGCGCTTCGTGGACAGCGGCGGAGACTCCTGGAATGCGCCGTTTTCCCAATGGCGGCAGGTGGCGGTTACCTCGCGGATATTGATCTCCGGGTTGAAGTTGGTCGCAAAGGGTTGGCCATGGGAGCCGGCATTGGCATCGATGATGTCCAACTCCTCGATCACATCCAGGTACTTTTTGGCGGCCAGAGCAGTATAGACGTTGGTGACACCGGGATCGAAGCCGGAGCCGAGCAGGGCCATGATGCCCGCCTGTTTGAACCGGTCCTGATAGGCCCACTGCCAGGAATACTCGAATTTGGCCGTGTCCAGCGGCTCATAATTGGCGGTATCCAGGTAATCGACGCCGGTCTCAAGGCAGGCATCCATGATGTGCAGGTCCTGGTAGGGGAGCGCCACGTTGATCACCAGCTTCGGCTGCACCTTTTTTATCAGGGCGACCAGTTCGGGCACGTTGTCCGCATCGACCTGGGCGGTGTTGATGGGGGAGGAAATCTGGGCGGCGATGGCATCGCATTTGGCTTTGGTCCTGGATGCCAGAGTGATCTCGCTGAAGATGTCCCGCCGCTGGGCGCATTTGTGGGTCACGACCTGGCCAACACCGCCGGCACCAATTATCAGTACTTTGCTCATGGAACGCCTCCTGAGAAGGGCCGCCATATTTGCGCGCTAACGACGTGTGCTCGTCGGTCCGGTCCTCGGCGTAGCGCTGCTACGCCTGCGGCCGTCCCTCCTCGCTTCCGCCGTTATCATCGCAAATCTGACGCCCCGTAGGTTTAAAAACCGAGACTGCCAAGGATGCGAGATTTGCGTCAGGTCGGCGCACCCGCAGGAAATCCAAGCGGAGGCGTAGCAGCGCTACGCCGCACAAAGGGATTTCCGAGGACGCGTCGAGATGACGTGAAGATCACATCCCCCTAATAATAGAAGGTGGGGGGTGTCACTACCCACAGTATCTTTGCTGCCGTCTTACCGATGTTCTTGACCGTATGCTTCTTATCGGAAGTGAAATAAAAACATTCCTCTTTTTTGATGGTGTGGGTCTTCTCGTCCAGTTTCAGTTGAATCCTGCCGCTCAGCACATAGCCGAATTCCTCACCCTCGTGGACCGGCTGCTCATCCATCTCCTCACCCGGCTCCAGGGTCACCAGCACCGGATCCATCTCCCGGTTCTGGGCGCCAGGCACCAGTAGTTCCACCTTTATCCCTTCGTCGTCATGGGTGGCCTGCACCCGGGCATCCTTGCCGAAAGCGACGTTTTCGTCATCGGCAACGTCACTGAAAAACTCCTGCATACTCACGCCAAAGACATCGATAATGTCCTTGAGCGTGGCAATGGATGGAGATGTGGCATCGTTTTCCAGCTGCGAGATGTACCCCTTGGTCAGGTCGGCACGGCTGGCCAGTTCTTCCTGGGTCAGAGAATTGACCATTCTCAGCCGTTTCAATCGCTCACCGATCTTCAAACATGCCTCCACAGTTTGCCATTCGACTTCAGGTTTAGTAATGGTAAACTTTTTGTCGGATGCCGAGTTTAGCATTTCTAAACTTTATGTTTAATCTCAGCACAAACGGCTAAGGTTTATAATATAAGTAGTTCCCCATGTCAAATGTTTTTTGCGGGGGGAAGTCCAAGAGAATAGGCTTCTTTTTATTGACTTTTATATATGGATTGATTACCTATCAGGGAGCGAAAAACTTGAGATACAGTTGGAGGACCTGATGATAAAAGAGAACAAAATCGGCTTCATCGGCGGTGGCAATATGGCGGAAGCATTGATCAAAGGGCTGATCAGCGGCGGAGTTCCGGCGAAAGAGCTCCTGGTGGCTGAGCCGCTAGCAGCACGCCGGGATTTCCTGCAAGAGCGATACGAAGTCAGCGTCACCGGGGAAAACAGCGCCGTCATGGGCGCCTGCACGGTCATCCTGCTCTGCATCAAACCGCAGATTCATGCCCAGGCCTTGCAGGCGTTACAGGGTACCGTCCGTCCCGACCAACTGTTCATCTCCATCATGGCGGGGGTAAAGACCGCCGCCGTCGAGGAACTGCTCGGAGGGACACCGCGAGTGGTACGGGTGATGCCCAATACGCCGGCCCTGGTGATGAAGGGTGCGGCAGCACTCTCTGCCGGCAGCCACGCCACCGGTGAAGACCTTTCCCTGGCCTGCAATATCTTCAATATGGTGGGGAAAAGCTGGGTGGTGGAAGAAAAGCTGCTGGACGCGGTCACGGGGCTCTCGGGCAGCGGCCCCGCCTACGTGCTCACCTTCATCGAGGCACTTTCAGACGCCGGCGTAAAGAACGGCCTAACTCGCGAAGCGGCCACAGGCCTGGCGGCACAGACCGTACTGGGCACGGCGAAGCTGCTCCTTGAGACCCACGAGCACCCGGCCGTCCTCAGGGACAAGGTCACCTCGCCTGGTGGCACCACTATTGCCGGCGTGGCCGCCATGGAAAAGGCAGGAATCCGCAATGCGGTCATGGCTGCAGTGGATGCGGCAACTGCGCGATCGGCGGAACTGGGAAAAAAGTAACGAATTGAAATTCTTCGAAAAGAAAAGCGGTTGAGTCGGATGACTCAACCGCTTTTTTTGTCTGCGGATTTCCGGTTCAGGAACTCATAGAGGGCGATCTGCTCTGCGATGGAGAGCTTTCTTTTCCCTTGGCACCCTTTACCCAGGCACATGCGACAGCGGTCATCGGAGCACCACTGGCAGAAGCGGCAGTCGGGGCAGGGATGCTTTTTGGGAGAGCCCTGATCTGCCACTAAAAGGCAATATTCCGCTTCGGTGCCGCGCCGGCAACGATCTGGGCAAAGGCCTTGCCCTGGTCGGCGTTGATGAGCAGGTAGCGCGGAAGCTTCATGATGTTATCATTGGGGCCGGCATGATGGGCCTCGATGGTGAAAGTCGCCTTGTAGCCTGCTTCAGCGGCTTTTTTCAAGAGGTAGTCATCGTAGATGCCGAAAGGCCAGGCAAGCATATCCACAGAGATACCCAATTGCTTGTCCAGCCGCTCCTTGGACTTCTTCAGCTGGGTGTTCACGGACTTCTCGAACTCCACCGGGGTCATCTTTTTCTTGTCCCGTTTGAAGTTTGGATGCCAGAAGGTGTGGGACTGGATGTCGAAGAGTCCGGTCTTTTTCAACTCCCGCAGCTGATCCCAGGTCATGGCGTACTTGGCGTTGGAGATGGCGGACGGATAGACGAAGACGGTGACCGGCACATTGTATTTCTTTGCCAGTGGAAGCATATCGCTATAGACACTCTTATGGGCGTCATCCTCGACGATCACCACCGATTTGGGCGCGGGGGCCGGACCCTTCTTCTGATAGTAATCTATCAGCTTGCGTAGGGGAATGACCTTGTAGCCGTTGTCGCGCAGGAACTTGAGATGTTCCTCGAAGACGGATGTCTTGATGGTCATGCCGTCGGCTACGGTGGGACCAAAGCGATGGTAGAGCAGGATCGGCACATTGGGTGACTGGGTTGCGGCAGGGGTTCCATTCTTTGCTACAGGTGGTGCGGCATGAACGGGAAGGATGGTGAAAAGAGAGAACAACAGGACGAACAGCAGCAGTCGGGACTTCATGGGACTTTCATACCTCCGGAGATTATTGACTCCGGTCAGTGTAACGGAAATTGCAAGGGACGGAAACTAAATTGATGGAAAAATCATTGGGAAGATTAGAGGTGCTTCGTGATTATCCCAGAGATTCCGGCTGTCGCGGCCTCGTCCGTTCGCTCGGTCGCCACAGCTGCGGACCTAGCAGTGCCGACTCCCTAAGCAGCCTATCACAGTGGATGAAACTTCTCGCGCTCCGTTGAACCAGCGGCGGGTGTCCGCTCGCCGCTGTGGCTCAGTCGCTCACTCCCGAAGCCACAACAGCCTTCCGACATCCACTTACAGTTTTACCTCGTCGGGGCCTGGCTGCCTCGTCTCCCGCTCAAGATAACTCCTGATCTCCTTGAGGCTTTCGACGATGATCCGTTCGTCCCGGGGAAATTCGTGGGGAGACAGCTCCAGGGTCAAGGTTTCGCTGTAGTCCGTATTGCGCAGGTGGTTGAGGAATCGGGTCAGGGGGAGGATGCCGCGTCCCGGCAGCAGGTGTTCCCGGCCGTGACCGTAATCGGAAAAGTGGATATTGCGGATGCGCCCCGAGTTATAGAAGAGGTAGAAGTCATTGATAAAGTTGGCTTTCCCCGAACCCATGTGCGTGCAGTCAAAGGTAAGGAAGAGGTTTCTTTCGTGGAGAAAGTCGATCATTTTTTCCGTATTGGCAAGGATGTGGGGGTTGATCTTGTATCTTCCCACCCAGGGCATGTTCTCCAGGGTCACCATCACCCCGGCCCGCCCCACCTCCTCCTGAAAATCCATGATCCGGTAGAGCCAGCGCCAGAAACGGAATTCCCCCCCCAGCCATGAAGGGGGATGAAAGTTGACCAGCGGCACGCCGCAGTCCGCGGCTATTTCCACCGACCGCTTCAAGGAATCCATGGGGGTGCCCCATCCGTCCAGGAGCATGAACGGGGCGTGCAGGGAAAGGATCGGCAGGATCTCCGAGAGGGCCTTGATCAGGCGGCGGCTGTTCACCTTCTGAAATTCGTGGTTGATGATCAGTTCGACGCCGTCGAAGCCGGTTTCTCCGGCGATGGCGAAGACCCTGTCCAGGGGAAAGGTGAAGAGGGTGCCTGTGGATATGGAAAGTTTCATGGCCCCCTACCCTTGCTCCGAAAATAGCTGGTAGACAAGCTTCTGCAGGTTGACAACAGCCTCAAGGGCACCCTTGAACTGATAGGCATCCTCTTCTCCCAGTTCATCGGGATTCAGGTAAAACTCCTGCGCGGCCCAATCATCCATTACGATGGCGTGCCTGATCCGGCAGCCGGCAAGGAGGTGGTAGGCTCTGAGCAGTCGGTCTGCCAGGTCCACCGCCAGATGACCGCCATCGACCAGTCCCTTGATCCGCCCGATGGTCCCCGTTTCCTGCAGACCATGATGCACCGCCAGAATGCGCACGTTGATCATGAGCGGATGCAGAGCGGCTTCGTGCAGCTTGAACCGGCCACGGTGCTCACCGCTGCGAAGGGTTTTCAAGGTGCCGAACATCCCCAGTGCCACCGGCAGGGAAGAGAGTTTTCGCACCGCCTGGGCAAAGATATCCTTTTCCTGCGTTTGTGACAGCGCCTCTGCAGCAACGCTTTTCATGCCTGCCATGAGAGTTTTGTCTCCGGCAACGCCTCTTAAATCACCAAGGAGAGCCAAGGTCTCTCCGACTTTTTCTCCCCGCTGAATCCTGCTGGAGCACCAGCTTCGCCACTGGCTCTCAGAGCCTTGCCACAATCCACTATCATCGGAAAAGCGGTGGCCCATGGCAAAGATGCCACACGATTCCAGGAGGGCGATCAGGCGGTAGCCCATCTCCTCGAAACAGCCCGCAAGCTCTGTCTTTAAGTCGGGATAAATGAGGAAGTACCGGGAAACTGTACCCGGCAGCGACTCGCCACGCCCGGCATCGCCAGTTGCCATAAGGCAGCAGGAATTGGGTTCTGACGGTGCCGTCTCGGTGCAAGCTTCGGCCAAAGCAAGAGCCCTGCGAAGCAGAAGTTCGAGAAAAGCGGCATACAGGCCATGAAAAGCAATGACCGAGCCCCTTCTGTTGAAATGGTCCCGGGCCAGGGCTGTGAAGCGGCTGCAGGCATCAGGGAGCTGGTCGGCAAATTCAAGCCGCGACAATTCCTCCATCTGCAGGCGGAAAAGGCGCGAGCATTCTTCCTCGAAGTCCA
The DNA here is from genome assembly GCF_022808985.1 of Geotalea sp. SG265. GTDB lineage: Bacteria > Desulfobacterota > Desulfuromonadia > Geobacterales > Geobacteraceae > Geotalea. The sequence goes on from NZ_JAKZFT010000006.1 coordinate 225,509, forward strand.
GCTCCGCCCCTATACGATCACGCAACCCGCAGAGCAGCGCCTCGTCTTCCCCCACGAGGAGATAGGCCATCTTCGCCGCCAGTTTTTCCCGCACGGCAGCCAGCAGATGGGTAGCGCTCTGGGTGGCAACGATATCACCCCCCTTGGCACCAAGAAAAATCGCCATTCAAGTCACTCCTGTAACATGACTCTGCAGTAAAGCAGGATCCACGCCCTCACTCTTCACTCTTCACTCTTCAATCAAGGTGTCCATGCACCTGTTCGGCAAGAAAGCGCTGCATCTCTTCATCGGGGGGTGGGGTCAACAGCGAAACGGCTATTATCACGGCGATAACTAGCGGCGCCCCGCACAGGGCAGAGGCGGTCAAAGGAAAAAGCTTGCCCACAACTGGCAATGCACCGGCCAGAAGCGGCGACGAAAAGGTAACGACGATGCCGGTGATCATGCCGGCAATGGCTCCCTGGCGGTTCGCCCTCCCCCACCAGATGCCCATGAGGAAGACAGGAAAAAAGGTGTTTCCCGCCAGGGCAAAGGCAACGGCGGTGATTTCGGCGATCATGGCCCAGGGTCGCAGCGCCAGGAGAAAGACGATGCCGGCGAGTGCCAGGATAGCTCCTTTGGCCATGGCCATTTTTCGGGCTTCCGAAGCCAGGGGATTGATCAGCCGGTAATAGATATCGTGGGAAAAGGAGGCGGCGCCGTTCATGAGCAGCCCCGCCACGTTGAAGAAGGTGGCGCTGACGGCGCCGGCGGCAAGGATGCCGGTCAGCCAGACGGGTGCTCCCTGTGCCGCCTTCAGAACGGTAAGATCCGCAACCTGCCGGGCTGTTGCCAAGTCCAGCATGATGCCGTTTCGCGCCTCCAGCAGTTTGGCAAAGACGGCATAGGCAGGGGCCGACCAGTAGATGAGAGCAATGAAGAAGAGCCCCCAGACCAGGCTCCAGCGCGCGTCCCGGATGTTGGGAACCACGTAGAAGCGGGAAAGCACGTGGGGAAGCCCGGCAGTCCCCACCATCAGGGTAAAGCAGAGGGCACTCCACTGGAAAAAGGACCCGGCAACAAAGGGGGTGGCAAAATCGACCCGGAATTCCCGTGCCAGGTCCTGGATTCCCTGCCCATAACCGAACTGGGGCAGTATCCAGAAGTATCCCAGCTTCCAGGCCAGGAACATGAGAGGGACGATGAAGGAGACGATCAGGACGAAGTACTGCATCTGCTGGTTCCTCGCCACCCCCAGCATGCCGCAGATGACTACGTAGGAAACCACCGCCGCCGCCCCCACCATGAGCCCGGTGGTATAGTCGGTCCCCAGCAGCCAGGCGAAGACCATGCCGAGCCCCTTGAACTGGGCCACGCTGTAAATTATGGAAATAACGATGGAAACAAGGGCGGCGATGAAACGGGCGGCATCGGAATCGTAGCGGTCGCCGACGAAATCGGGGGTGGTGAATTTGCCGAAGCGCCGGATCTGCCCCGACATCAGCACCAGGAGCAGCACGTAGCCGCCGGTCCAGCCGATGACGTAGGCAAAGCCAAGGTAGCCTTCCAGATAGATGATGCCGGCGAGCCCGAGAAAGCTGGCCGCGCTCATCCAGTTGCTGGCGATTGCGGCTCCTCCCCCGACACGGCCGATATAGCGTCCGCCGAAACCGTAGCTGGAACTCTCCCGCGTCTTGGCGCTCAAACCGGCCAGAACGAAGGCGATGAGAACGGCAACAACAAAAATCAGCGGCCAGATGGATAGGTTTGGGCTAGTCATAGGATCTGTCTCTCCTGCGGCTGTGACTTTCGCTGAGGCGGTCAATACAAAGATTGAAAGCGATGCAGAGGATGATGAACCAAAGTGGCAGGAATTGGCCGGTAAACCAGAAATGGAAGGGCAAGGTGAAAAAGGTGCGGAGAGTCAAGGCACTCTGCCCGCTTCGGTCCCCGAGCAGAACCAGCAGCAGCTGGAAGCCGAAGGTCAGGATCAGCCAGCCCAGCAGGATCAGGATGGTAATGCGAACCTCATCGCGCATATAACCGCGCTTGGGCCTGAAAAAATTGACGCGGTATGGTTCTTTGCCAGCGTTCATCGTCACACCTCCCCGGTGCTTGTCGCTATGATGGTTTCATCACTTCCCGCAGGACCGTCGTGGCGTAGGAGCCCTTCGGCAGGGAGAACTCCAGCACGAGCCCCGATCCGTCAGTCTCTATCCCGATTTCCTTGACCGGCACCCGCAGGGGGCGGCGTTCTCCCTCCATGCGCAGCCCTCCGTCCAGGGCAAAGCTCTGCAGGGTCAGGCCTTCAGCCTCCAAGAGCCGCCGCTCCCGGACCAGGGGCTCACCTTCCGGCTCCTTCATACGGCAGCCGAACATGGGGCCGGTGGCCGAAATCTCGAAGAGGGACGCCCGCGGCGCCTCGGCAGCGGCATCGGTGACGAGAAAGCAGGCGCCGTTATCGTGCTTATAGGCCACGTCCCCATCAAAAACCCGGTCCAGGCTGTCCAAACGCTCAGCAAGCACCCGGTCGAACAGCTCTGACTGGAAGGCGGACAGGTATAGCTTGCGCAGCCGCGGATGAACGGCACGAAAGGCCTTTTCCGGTGCATCGGGCAGCCTGACCAGTTTCTGCAGCAGCTCCCGCGCAGTTCGGCAATGGGGCGGAAAGACGCCGAGGCTTTTTTCCAGATCCCCCGCCTTGAATGCCTCGATGGCCAGCCGCCAGCGTTCGTCGGTCACCCTGTCCGGCTCCCCGATCAGCGCATTTATGGCGCCTCCATAGTCTCCCCTCAGCATGGCGCCGCCGATCAGATGGGAATTGCCCTGGGCGCCGTAACGCTGTTCGCCGAAGAAATTCGGCACCCCCCTTTTCTCCAGGACGGCAAGTACTGCAGCGGCGCGTGTGCCGGCATCGCCATCGACACCGCCGATGCGGATGCGGAAACGGTTGCCCCGCAGATGGCCCAGCTTCAGTTTGTTTTTGTGGCGCACCGCCGACACGATCTTGATACCCGGCAGCTCCGACCTCAGCAGCTGCTCGGGTGCCACCCGGGGCAAGGAGATGGTCTGGCGGGTGATACCCCGGGCATCCTTCATGCCGGCGTAGCCCACATCGCGTTCCCCTACCCCCACTGTCCTGGCTATGCGGCGGACGGCCTCAAGGGTGGTGATGCCACTCTTTTCAATCACGGCATAGGTATGCTCTCCATCCCCGCAAGGCTCGTACAATGGGATTTCTGTCACACGGAAGTCTTCCGCCGTCTCCTTGAAGATGCCGCCGATGCCTGGTATGTCCCGGGTAAGAAAGGTATGCAACACTCCCTCCAAATAAAACCCTGTTTTTTAATTTCGCCACATAATACCGCCTGCCCGCGCATCTTTCAACAGGATTCAACTGTTTCCGGCAGGAGCAGAAGAATCTCCACCGCCTCCATTTGCCATCCCTGAATTTTCAATTAAAATAACCTAATACCATCACAACCCGCAGGCTCTCTGAACCGCGGCACCCGAGGAGAACAAATGGCATCGGCAGAACATACCTCAACCACGCACATTCAATGGCAGGCACTTAAGGTCCACCACCAGTTGATGAAAAACTCCCATCTGCTTCAGCTCTTTGCCCAAGACCGTCATCGCGGCGAGCGTTTCAGCATCGAAGAAAAAAGTATCTATCTCGACTACTCCAAAAACCTCATCACCGGAAAAACCATGGAGCTTCTCATTGACCTGGCCCGGGCGAGGGGATTGCCGGGGGAAATAGACGAGAGGTTCTCGGCCTACGATGAAATAGGAGGTCTGACGGCCTTTCAGCAGGCACTGGAAAGGGATGGAGAACTCTCAAGAATGACTGCTCTTGCCGACAGGATATGGAACGGCGCCTGGACCGGTTATAGCGGCATGCGCATCAAAACGGTGATCATCATCAACGTGGATGAAAGCGACCCCGCCCCCCCCATGGCGCACGGGGCACTGAAGCAGTTCACCGGCGGCGAATCGGCCACTCTTTTCGTCACCAGAACCAACTCCACGGAATTCGGCTCCATGCTCGGCGAACTGAATCCGGCTGAAACCCTTTTCACCGTGGTCTCCGATACCTTCGCCTGCCGCGAGACCATGGCCTGTGCCCACACCGCCCGCCGCTGGATTCTCAAAGCCATGCGGGATGAGAGCGCCGTGGCCCGGCACTTCATCGCCTCCACCGGCAATGGGAGCGAGGCAAGGAAATTCGGCATCGATCCGGGCAATATCTTCGACAACCGGAACGCCGCTCACCACAACAGGGCAAGGGGGAGACTGATGGATTTTCCAACCATCATCGCCCTCGGGAATTCCATTTTCACGCGGATGCTCGCCGGCATCCGTTCCATGGACCGGCATTTCGGCACCGCACCATTAAATCGCAATCTGCCGGTGATCATGGGGCTGCTTCGCATCTGGTACGGCAACTTCTACGGCAGCAGTCAGCTGGCCATTCTCCCCTACCACCGGCAGCTCTGCAGCCTTCCCGCCCATGTGGATCGACTGTTGGCCGGCAACAGCCGCAACCCGGGGATCGGAGAACCATCCTCAAAAAACGATGAGGCAACGTTCCATGCCCCCGATGCCGTCTGCCAGCAGATCATCGACGGCAACACCCTGTACCCGTGCGACTTTATCGGCTTTTGCCGGGATGAGGAGGACGGGGGAAGCACCAGCCTGCGCATGGCGGAGATGTTCGCCCTGACCAGATCCCTTGCCTTCGGCAGGCATGCAACCGATTTCCGGGACGGAGAATGTCCCGAGGCATTACGGCACTACCTCCCCATGGAGGGGAACCACCCCAGCAACACCATCCTTGCGGAAAGCCTGACCCCCGAAGTATTCGGCGAACTCCTGACCCTCTATGAGCATGCCGCGTTTACCCAGCAGGTCGTCGGCCGATGGGGGGTAACGGACCGACAACGGATGGAGGCGGGAAAGCTGGAGGCCGTGGATATCGCCAGAGAACTGGAACTGGGGTCGGCTGCCTCCGGCCACGACAGCTCCACCAGTTGCCTTATCAGGCACTACCGCAGCCTTTCCGGCACGAATGAGAAGATGTGCGTTTCCTGATGGACGAGACAGAGCCGATCTGCCATACTGGCAGGCATGGAATGGGAGGCTGAAGAAACGGACTGGTTGTGCATCCCGGCGGATCTGGGGGTGTGGAAGGAGAACGGGCATGTGCCGGAGCGGCGGGCACGCCTCTGGACACTGGTGCTTGAAGCCCGGGGCATCCCCTGCCGCACGGAAAAGAGCGGCAGTGATTGGCTGATCCTCGTCCCCGACCGTTACCTCATTACCGCCAGAGAAGAGCTGCGCCTCTTCGAGGGGGAGAATCGTGCTTGGCCTCCTCCCATGCACCAGCTCACCCCCCTGCGGGAAAACACCCTGAGCACCCTGTCGGTGCTGCTGCTCCTGGCGACCTTTCACAACATCACCCGCCTGGACATAGACATCGGCAACCATGCAAACATCCAGTGGCAGGCATTGGGCAATGCCGATGCTTCCAGGATACTCGCCGGAGAATGGTGGCGGCTGGCAACGGCGCTGACCCTGCACGCCGATGCCGGGCATCTCCTGAGCAACCTGGCCATCGGCGGCATCTTTGCCTTCTGGCTTTGCCGGCAGCTGGGCTCGGGCCTGGCCTGGAGCCTGATCCTCCTCTCCGGCATGCTGGGAAACCTGATCAACGCATGGCTGAACAGGCCGCAACATACCTCCATCGGCGCATCCACCGCCGTTTTCGGCGCCGTCGGCATCCTGGCGGCCGTCAATATGCTCCGCCATCCCCATCCCCTGCAGAAGCGCCGCATCCTTCCCATCGCCGCCGCCCTCTCACTTCTGGCCATGCTCGGCACTGAAGGAAAACACACCGACCTGGGGGCCCATCTTTTCGGCTTTATTTCCGGTACGGTCATAGGCTTTCTCGCCGAACCGGCAACGATGCGATTCGGACAACCGAAAGCGCTTGCCAACGCCCTTCTTGCCCTCGCCGCTGCCACCATCGTCCTCGGCGCATGGTGGCTGGCTCTCTTCGGCAGCATTCAAGGCATCACGCCCCCGGGCCGATAAGAAAATACAAACGCAAAAACTATTGTCGCGGCATACGGTTTCGGCTAAGCTGTGCCGGCTTACACTGTATCAAAGGTGACTAACTGTGCTTCGCTGCATCATTGCCGTCATATTCCTTACCTTCCTCGGTATACCCTCCCCCACCATTGCAGCACCGGTCAAAACCGGCGCCGAGCTTTTGGCCGGCAACGATTTTGCCCTGCTGCGCGGCAGAAAATTCGCCCTGGTGACAAACCATACCGCAGTGGTGGGAGGCATCCACCTCATCGACCTGATGCTCAAGGAGCATATCCCCCCCGCGATCATCTTCACCCCCGAGCATGGCTTGAAGGGTGCGTCAGAAGACGGCATCCACATCGGCAACAGTTCCTACGGCGGTATTCCGGTGAAGAGTCTTTACGGAGCAGCCAGGAAGCCGCAACAGGAAGATCTTCAGGGCGTTGACCTGGTAGTTTTCGATATCCAGGACGTGGGGGTAAGGTTTTATACCTACATTTCCACCATGGGGCTGGTCATGGAAGCCGCGGCGGAAAAGGGGATCCCCTTCATGGTCCTGGACCGGCCGAATCCACTGGGGGGCGACTATGTCTCCGGGTTTGTCAGGAAAGACCAGCCAGCAACCTTCACCTCCTTTTACCCCATTCCCATTGCCCACGGCATGACTGTAGGCGAACTGGCGATGATGATCAAGGGTGCGGCGATGCTGCCAGGGCTCGCCCAGTTGGAAATAATCGTCGTCAGGATGGAGGGCTGGCAACGCTGGATGCGCTGGCCCGACACGGGCCTCCCCTGGCTGGCTACCAGTCCAAATATTCCCGACTTTGCCAGCGCCCTCCTATATCCTGGCATCGGCCTTCTGGAAGCAACCGGGGCCAGCGAAGGTCGGGGGACCGAAAAGCCATTCCGCCTGGCAGGCATACCGGGCATCGACCGGGAGGCGCTGGCCAGACGGCTCAATGGGGAACAACTGGCCGGCGTGCGCTTCGATCCGGTACAGTTTATTCCCGTCTCCATGCCGGGGAAGGCATCTCAGCCGAAGCAGATGAACCGGCATGTGGACGGTATCGAGCTGGTGGTGGACGATTACCTGGCAGTGCAGCCTGTAGAGGTGGGAATGGCGGTGCTCTCAGCGTTATATGAAGGGCTTCCCCCGTCCGCCAGGAAGAGCTTCTTTCGCAAGGGCTTCAAGGATATGGCAGGTTCGGACCTGGCGCGACAGGCAATCGAGTAGGGCAAATCTCCCGAAGAGATCGGCCGCCTCTGGGCGGAGGAAATTGCCGATTTCCTGAAACTACGGAAGAACTATCTGCTCTACGAGGATGAGCCGACCAGGGAGATTTAGCGAGAAGGGAAAAAACAGTGGCTATTCCGGCGGAATCGAACAGGAGAGGAGCTTGCCGCTCTCCAGAAAAGTCACGGGTGTCTGCTGATTGCAGCGTTTTCCCTCGATCTCGGTAATCGCCCGCAAAGTGCAGCGCTCCAGCTTTCCGGAGGGGTAAAAGCTGATCCAGCCGTAACGTGCGCAGGGGATGCTGCCGACAGTCGTCTCTTCACTGGTTACACAGCTCTGCAGCCTGCCGTTGCCATGAAAGGTGATGGTTTCCAGTTGATTGCAGGTAATGCCATCGATTCGGTAGAAGTCCTTGAGCCTGCAGGACATGACGGAGCCGTCAGGGAAGTAGCTGACATCCGTTCCCGGGTTGCAGATCGAAGAATCGGCGGCGAGACAGGTACCTGCAGCCATGGCGCTGCATACGGCAATGAGCAGTAAGAGCTTCATGAAATCCCCCACCAATCAGCAGTTTCACCAGCGTCATCTAAAGCATACCTGACTTTTTCACGCCGACAAATCCTTACGGTAAAACGCCGGGCTGCGGTTCCAAATCCGCAGCCCGGAGAGGTTCAGAAGCCATTGTTTCAAAAGGCTATCTGGAATCGGCTCAAAAATATCTTCTCGTCTTCCCGATCTTTCCCCGTGGCCGCACCTCCGTGGAAATCCGTCTGTTCATAATCGAACGCTACCTTGACGTTGTTGTTCAGGTACCAGTTAACCCCACCTCCTGCTGATGAGGCCGACCGTGCCGATTTTGCCGGATCGGCAAAAACCGGAAACGCGTCACGGTCGATGTTGAGCCTGCCGTAACGAACCGCCACCTGGAAGGCGCCGAAGGTACCCTTCTGCAAATCGAAGGCATTCCTGGGAACGACCCCCTTGTAAGAAGCCTTCTCCCCCGTCAGGACATAGGACAAGACCCCTTGCCAGGCATCGTTTTTCAAAGTCGTCACCCGCGAGCCGTTTGCCGCATCCTGTGAAGAAAGCACGTATTCTCCCAGGATCCCCAGTGCATTCCAATAGTAATAGCCTTGGGGAGCAACGCGGTAGTGGTTTCCGCCAGCCGAGGTAGTACTTCTGTAAGAGAAGAATTTCTCCTGGGCCGGTGTCTTGAAGGACGGCAGGGTGCCGGAGGTATCACCATAGGAGCCGCCAATCCCCAAGCCGAGCCCGGACAAGGCGGGCACAGCCGCTGTTTTGAAGGGCCTGAAGAAGATCCGGCCGGCAAATTCCTTGTCGTTCCCTCCATCGCCGTCTGCACTTGCACCGTCGGCAACGCCGTTAAAAACGCCGAAAGCATAGCTCAAGCCGCCCTGGAATGCCTCACCGTGCAGTTGGAACCCCACATCCCGGTTTGGTACCAGGTTTGTAGGCAGGCCTCGCTCCACAAAAAGGATGTCGGTGCCTGACTGGAGCCGTTCTAGCCCCACCGGCGCTTTGAATTTCCCTCCCCGCAGTTTCAGCTCAGGAAGAAAACGGATGTCCAGGTAGGCATCCTGCAGTTCTGTCTTACCGTTGCCGAAATCGGGCATGATCCTGAAGTCAAAGTTGCCGGCAATGGTCCCTTCAATGATGGGACGCACCCGGCGCACCAGGAACTGGTCGGTCCCCGCATCTTTGCTATTGGCAAAGAAGCGCCCATCAGCCTGGACATAACCCCTCAGCTTCAACTGATAGTTCCCGTTGGATGATTTAAGGTAAAAGCCATCCTTCCCCGCCCCGACGATAGCCTCTCCAGCGGAATTTTTCTGGGCCTGTTCTGCCCCCCGCCGTTCCTCCAGCAGTTGCAGCTTGCGGTCCAGTTCCTGGATCCGCTCTTCGACCGTTACTGCCTGTCTTGCCGGTGTTTCCTCCGCCAATACAGCCCCTGCTGTCCCCATGATGACCAATGTCAACGTAGTGCCGATCAATGTTCTCACTTTTCCCATTGTCCTTCTTCCTCCTGAAAATAATAGCTGCAAGTTGCCAGCAAATCTCGGTCTGCCCGGTACGCCGTCCCGGCGACCTCTCCTGAACCATGACCTCCTTTGTTCGTAAAGCCGGTGCCCCTTGGTGAGGATAAAAAAAAGGCTAAGCTATCCCGCGGGATATGACTTAGCCTCCAGTTTGTCCGGTAAACTAATGGTATGTGCTTGCAAGCGGCGCTTTTCGCCGACGCTTCTATTATGTCAGCCTGATCTTTTCGTTGCGGTCGATCTGGATAACCCTTCCGTCCTGAATGACCAGCGTCAAGGTCCCGAAACGGATGGCGGCAAGGGAATCACGTATCTTCTCTTGCAATTCCGTGCTCCATGGCTGTCTCCCCACAATTTCAGCATTGTTCACCATAGTTCCCCCAGTGTTGCCATCTCAGATCTGATAGTCATCGACGAATACGCGGTATTTCCTCGGCCTGACAAAGATTCTCTCCCCAACCAAAAGCGCCAGTTTCTGGTAGGCATCCTTGGTCAACTCGGCTTCCATGGTCTCAAAGGTATCCCCGCGCTCCAGCTCAATACGCACGATGGGACCGACAGCGTGGATGTGACGAACGGCCGCCTCCACCGACGAGCTGTCCGAGTAAGTACGCTCAAGCTCCAAGTCGTGGGGGCGCACATAGCCTACCGCCGGCCGGTCCGGCACCGCCGCCAGTTCCGGGGTGGAAAGCTCCATCGCCCCCATTTTTGCCTGTCCCTGGTCGACCCGGCCATGGAAGAGATTGACGTTGCCGAGGAAGTTGTAGACAAAGGGGGTGGCCGGATGGTCATAGACATCTTCCGGCGTTCCGGCCTGCTCCACCTGCCCGGCATTCATGATCACCACCCGGTCGGCCACCTCCAGCGCCTCCTCCTGATCATGGGTGACAAAGACGCTGGTGATATGCAGCTCGTCATGAAGGCGCCGCAGCCAGCGACGGAGTTCCTGCCGCACCCGGGCATCGAGGGCGCCAAAGGGCTCGTCCAGGAGCAGCACCTGGGGCTCTACGGCCAGCGCCCTGGCCAGCGCCACCCGCTGCCGCTGGCCACCGGAGAGTTGCGAAGGATAGCGGTCGGCCATGCCCTCCAGCTGCACCAGCCGGATGAGTTCGTGCACCTTGTCAGCGATAATATTCTTCGAAGGGCGGGTTTTACGCGGCCGCACCTGCAGTCCGAAGGCAATATTATCAAATACCGTCATATGCTTGAACAGGGCGTAATGCTGGAAAACGAATCCCACCTTCCGCTCCCGCACGTCCCTCCCGGTGGTGTCGGCACCATGGAAGTGGATGCTTCCCTGATCGGGGGTTTCCAGCCCGGCAATGATCCGCAAAAGGCTGGTCTTGCCGCAACCGGAGGGCCCCAGAAGGGCGATCAGTTCACCGGTGGGAATGTTGACGCTGACATCTTTCAGGGCGGTGAACCCCCCGAAGCTTTTCGTTATGTTCCTGACTTCAATGCTCATCTGTTCTTCCCCATTCCTTTGATGCGCCTTCACTCTTCACCCTTCACGGTCCTGATCCGCCACTCGACGAAACTCTTGGCCACCAGGGTGACAATGGCCAGCATCCCCAGAAGGGACGCCACGGCAAAGGCGGCCACATAATTGTATTCGTTGTAAAGGATCTCCACATGCAGCGGGATGGTATTCGTAGAGCCGCGCACATGGCCGGAAACGACGGAAACAGCGCCGAATTCGCCCATGGCCCGGGCGTTACAGAGGATGACCCCATAGAGGATGCCCCAGCGGATATTAGGCAGGGTCACCCGCCAGAATGTCTGCAAGCCGCTCGCTCCCAGCACCCGCGCAGCCTCCTCCTCATCTTTCCCTTGGGATTCCATGAGGGGAATCAGCTCGCGAGCGACAAATGGAAAAGTGACGAAGATCGTTGCCAGGATGATCCCCGGCACTGCAAAAATTATCTTGATGTCGTGCGCCTGAAGCCACGGCCCCAGCCACCCCTGCAGGCCGAAGAGGAGCACGTAGATGAGACCGGAGATAACCGGAGACACCGAGAAGGGAAGATCGATGAGCGTAATGAGGAAGCTCCTGCCTGGGAAATCGAACTTGGCGATGGACCAGGCGGACACCACGCCAAAGATCAGGTTCAATGGCACGCTGATAGCTGCGGTAATCAGCGTCAGCCTGATGGCAGCCAGGGCATCCGGCTCCTTGAGGGCGGCAAGGTAGGCCTCGAAACCCTTTTCCAATGCCTGGCTGAAAACCGCAGCCAGCGGCACCAGCAGGAACAGGCCTAGAAATACCAGCGCCGCGGCGATCAGCAGCCAGCGCACCAGCAACGGCTCCGTCAGCTCATTTCTGCTACTTAGCTCCTTTTTAGTTGTCAGCACTCCAGCAACATTCATTGATTCCTCACATAAAAAATCAAGGTCCAAACCATCAGCCTCTATTCGTGCCAATCGGTGCAATTCGTGGTTAAAGGTTCTTTTTATTACCCAGCGAACCGCCTGCTCCACTTCTGCAACAGGTTCACCGCAAAGAGCATGATGAACGAGGCCAGCAACATCACTGAAGCAATGGCCGTAGCTCCGGCATAATCGTACTGCTCCAGCTTGGTGATGATCAGAAGCGGCGTGATCTCCGAAACCATCGGCATATTGCCGGCGATGAAGATGATCGAGCCGTATTCACCCACCGCCCGTGCAAAGGAAAGGGCGAAGCCGGTAAGTATGGAAGGAAGCATCACCGGAAACAGCACCCTGACGAAGGTCTGCAGGCGGTTGGCCCCCAGGCAGGCGGCAGCTTCCTCCAGTTCCGCCTCCATTTCTTCCAGGACCGGCTGCACCGTCCGCACCACAAAAGGGAGTCCGATAAAAACCATGGCCACGAGAATGCCGAGGGGGGTGTAGGCTACCTTGATGCCGTGGGGCTCAAGCAACTTGCCGATCCAGCCGTTGGGCGCATAGACCGACGCCAGGGTAATACCGGCCACGGCAGTGGGCAAAGCAAAGGGAAGATCCACCAGGGCATCCACGAGCCTTTTGCCCGGAAAGCGGTAACGCACCAGCACCCAGGCTACCAGCACGCCGAAGACCGCATTGATGGCTGCGGCCAGCAGTGCCGCACCGAATGTGACCCGGTAGGAAGCCATCACCCGCGGCGCAGTTACGGCGGCAACGAAATCTCCCCAGGACATGGTCGCCGTCTTGAAGACCAGGGCCGAAAGAGGGATCAAGACGATCAGGCATAGGTAAAAGATCGTGTACCCCAAAGTCAGGCCGAAACCCGGCAGCACGTTATGTCGTTGGCTCTTCTTCACTCTTCACCCCTTCACTCTTCACCCTTGTCTCTCTTCTTACTTGGCATAAATCTGGTCAAAGATGCCGCCATCGGCGAAGTGGACCTTCTGCGCCTTGCGCCAGCCGCCGAACTGCTGATCGATGGTAAGGAGCTTTACCTTGGGAAAGATTTTGCCGTATTTTGCCGCAACCTTTTTGTCCCGGGGGCGGTAGTAATGCCGTGCCGCGATTTCCTGTCCCTCCGGCGTATAGAGATACTTCAGATAGGCCTCGGCCACCTTGCGCGTCCCCTTGCGATCAACCACCTTGTCTATCACCGTCACCGGGGGCTCGGCCAGGATACTCACCGAGGGCACGACGATCTCGAACTTGTCTTTCCCCAGTTCGTTCACCGCCAGGAAGGCCTCGTTTTCCCAAGCGAGAAGCACATCTCCCAGACCGCGCTGGACGAAGGTGGTGGTGGAACCCCGTGCTCCCGAGTCCAATACCGGTACATTTTTGAAGAGCTTGCGGACGAACTCCTTCGCCTGGGCTTCGTTACCACCCTTCTGTTTCAGGGCATACCCCCATGCTGCCAGATAATTCCAGCGGGCCCCCCCCGAGGTTTTGGGATTAGGAGTGATGACGGACACCCCGGGCTTGACCAGGTCGCTCCAATCCTTGATTTTCTTTGGGTTACCCTTACGGACCAGGAAGACGATGGTGGATGTGTAGGGAGAACTGTTGTGGGGCAAGCGCTTCTGCCATGCCTGCGGTATGAGTTTCGCCCGATCGTGGATTTCGTCGATGTCGTAGGCCAGGGCCAGCGTCACCACATCGGCGTCGAGACCGTCGATAACGGCCCGAGCCTGCTTGCCGGAACCACCGTGGGACTGTTTGATGGTGACGTCCTCCCGGGCCTGTTTTTTCCACTGCTTGGCAAAGGCGCTGTTGAAATCCTGATACAATTCGCGGGTCGGGTCATAGGAAACATTCAGCAGATTGACCTGGGCAAAAGCGGTCAAAGGTATGCTTGTTGCCAGGGCTGCGACGAGAAGAGCCTTACCGATCAATGTCTTCATTGTAATACCTCCTTTTATTTGCTGCTCATAATATTACATATCTATCAATTTAGTCGTCTAAAAAGCTAAAAAAATTTTTATATGTAGTAGTGAAGCGCACCCGTCTCCAACTGCTCCGCCTTCTCGCTTCGCTCCAGAACATCCGCCAGTGAAGTTCCATCGAGGATATCCGCAATGGCATCTCGCACATCCTTCATCACCAGGCGTATGCCACATGTGCGCTCGTCCAGACACTCGGTGCACTTGGCGTAGGCGGTCTCACTCACACAGGGAACCGGCGCGAGGGGGCCGTCCAGTATTCTAACGAGCCGACCGAGACTGATCTCTTTGGGTGGCTTCCCCAGGTAATATCCCCCACCTTTTCCTTTTCGACTCTGGAGGATGCCATGGTTTTTCAGGGTAAGCAGGATCAGTTCGAGAAACTTTTTCGGGATCTTCTCTTCTTTTGCCAGATCGGCTATCAGTACCGGCCCGTGGTCGTAGACCTTTGCCAGATAGATCATTGCCTTCAAGCCGTATTTTGTTTTCTTTGAAATCAAATTAATACCCTATCAACTTTATAGGCTAAAGGATAACATTCTTACCTGATATTGTAAAGAAATTTTTCCTGAAAAAATTCACTGCAGGATTATTCGCTGGGGCTGGGTGTATACATTGAATTTTCTGCCGCGCACATAGCCGATGAGGGTTATGCCCAACTGCTCGCTGAGTTGTACCGCCATATCGGTGGGAGAGGTCCGCGAAGCCATGAGGCCGATGCCCAGGATGGATGCCTTTGCCACCATTTCGCTGGAGATGCGACCGGAGGTGACCAGCACCTTCCCGGACAGATCAATCCCCTTGAAGAGCGCCTCACCGGCAATACGATCCAGGGTATTGTGGCGGCCCAGGTCTTCGGCATAGAGAAGCAGATCTTCGCCATCGCCGACCGCTGCAGAATGGATGCCGCCATGGCTGCGGTACTGCTCGGCCCTGCGGGCCAGGTCGTCCATCAGCGCAAACACTGTCTCGGGGGTAATCCGCAAACCATCGAAGCGTGAAACCGGACTTTGCGCATCTGCGCCGGGCAAGGTGAAGGTAACACCGGTGCCGCAACCGGAGGTAAGTATAGGCCGCAGCTTGTCCGGCAGTTCTCCCTTGATGCGGATGTTGGCAATGCCGAAATCGTTGCAGACACTGAACATGACAAAGTCATCAAGGCTCGTGACAAACCCCTGCAGCCGAAGAAATCCGGCCACCAGAAAGCGCAGATCATGGGGAGAGGCAACGAGAGTCGCCAGTTCACGTTCATTTACCAGCAGCTTGAGGGGAAATTCCTTTACCGGATGGACCTGGACCGGAGTAAGAGTGCTTCCGTCATAGTGATAGACAGGGATATCTTTGTTCACAACAAACCTCGCTGCAGAGTCGATTGGTGAATTTTACCGGAAGTCACGGCACAAAAACAAGCACTACCAGGAGAAGCCGCCAAACAAAACATGATTATATTCCGGTACCAGAATACCAGTTTAAGTAACCAATGACAACCATAAATCTAGTAAAAAGACTGAATAGCTTGCGAATCTACAGTTTTACAAAGGTAACTCAAACGTGTATGGCAAAGACATTCGAGACGGCAGGGGGATCAAGACAGGTTCAGGGAAAGAGAACGGGAATCGGCATCGGAGCGAAAATGACGGAAAAAGGGGCTTTCGCTGTGCCGCTCGGCGCGCAACCGGTAGTAATCCATGGGGGTATTTATGTTGCGGAAGTATTTAAAGGCAGGATCGAAGGAGGCGATTTCCTCCTCGGGAACGATCTCAATGTCCACTTCGGCAAAAAAGGAGGAAATCTTCTTTTCTCCCCGGGCAAGGCTCGCTTCCATGGCCGGCAGACAGGCGCGGCCATAGATGGCATGGAGCGGCTCAAGACCAGCGGATCCTTTGGGGATTACCACATCGGCATCGGCGGCACGTAAGGCCATATGACGGATGAAATCACTGTCGAGGTAGGGCATGTCGCAGGCAACGACAAAGGCAACCGGGCTCCCACTGTGGCAGAGCCCGGCGTGGATGCCGGCCAAGGCCCCCCCGCCGGCAAAAACATCCCTTACTTTCATGCAGGGAAGAAAGCGGTACTGCTGCGGTACATTGGTGACGACGAGAACTTCGCTGAAAACGGCAGTCAAGCGGCCGTAGACCGTTTCGATCAGCCGACGCCCCCGATAGGGAAGGAGCGCCTTGTTGCTCCCCATCCTGCTGGACGTGCCGCCGGCCAGGATGACCCCGGTTACCGTCTTCAGAGGGTTATTTGCCACGCTCGAATCCTTCTTTGCCCGCCACGAGATCCAGGTGGATCGTCGCCAGATCTTCCGCCTCCAGGGGCACATCCGCATGCCCCAGGCGCGTATCCCTGGTCTTCAGATAGCGGCTGCATGCCCGGCAGATATCCACCCTCGTCGGACCTTCCCCGGCCATGAAATAGGAGAGGGTTTCCGGATCGTCATTCCCGCAATAGGGGCACTTCAACCGCTTGTAGGGCCATTTGAAGAAGCAGCTGGAACAGGAGAGAAAACGCCTGCCGTCTTCGCCGCAGATTTCACCCATGCCGGCCCGTGAGCCGCAGATGGGGCAATACCCTTCCGACCAGCCTTCTACCTGCTCGGGAAGAACGGCCTCGGCATAGAGTTCCAGGGCAGTCTTCAGGGGAATCTCCAGGACGAACTCCATGAGGGGCGAAGGGATCGCCAACCGCGCAGCAACTTCCTCGACAACGGCTCTTTCCCGGAACAGACATCTTACAAAGAGAGCTTGCAGGTCCAGTTCCCCCGATACGATTGCCTGGCGCAGGCGTTGCAGCTCCTCAAGCCCCTCCCTGCTCAGCTGCAGCATGGTGTCGATCACCGCGGCAAGAAAGGCAATTGTCTGGGGAGCATCGATTTCCAAGTGCTCCGGCGCAAGGAGGGGAAAACCGTTCCTGATTTTTTCCTGCACATGATCCACCGGCTGATTGAAACGGATGCCAGTCCGCCCCTCCTGGCCGTCGATCAGGTTGTAAAGGGCCTGAAACAACGGCAGGATCTCGCCATATTCAGGTTGCAGGCCGGCGGTCCTGCGCAGAAACTCAAGTTTGACAGCAGTAGTAGGCATTATTTATTCCCCCGTCACTTCCTTGTACCACTTGGGATGATGTTTTTTCGCCCAGGCCCGCGATACCTTACCCCAAAGCATCGCCTCCAGTGTACCCGGATTGCCGATAGTCCCCAGGTAGACATGGACCACCACGAACATGATGGATGAGACGAAGAGCAGTCCGTGGACCAGCAGGGACAGCTGGACGATCCAGCGGGGAAACGCCAGCGGCCACCAGATGAAGATGCCGGTAATGCCCAGAAGGATCGTGGCAACGCCGATGAAGACACCGAACAGCTTCTGGCCGGCATTGAATTTGCCCACTTTCAGATGAATTTCCTTCCGGCTCAGATATCCCCCAAGGTAGCGGAACCATTCCATGTCGTCCTTGTTGAAGTCGGTGGTTCGGCGCCGGTTGTGGATGAACAGTACCAGCGAACTGATGAAGAACAGGACGCCAGCCACCTTGTGAATGATGATGGCCTTCTGCCCGCCGCCGAACAGATTGAAATAGCCGGTAAAGAGCCGGGAATAGAGCCCGAGGGCTGAAAGGAGCAGAGTGAAAAAGGTGATGGTGACGAACCAGTGCAGCACC
Organism: Geotalea sp. SG265; assembly: GCF_022808985.1. Lineage (GTDB taxonomy): Bacteria > Desulfobacterota > Desulfuromonadia > Geobacterales > Geobacteraceae > Geotalea. Next base: position 242,900 of record NZ_JAKZFT010000006.1, read on the forward strand.
CGCTCCCTGGTGTTGAAACGATCGATATAGTCATTCATGGTGCTCCTCCCCATGCCCGTTTTCATGTTCCGGCCGCTTCGGTCCCACCGTCACGTAATGGAGCAGCATGGCACCGATGCTTCCCCAGAAACCGAGAATCCCCAGGGGCTTGACCACATCCTTCCAAAGGAAGATGGAGAGAGGAATGGAGGGGCTGGCCGGCAGGCCGTAAACGGACGGCGGCCCTTCAAGAGCATAGACCACCCCCAGCCCGTCCAAGTCCTTCTCCCCATAAAGGGTCTTTTTCGCCGCTTTCGCCTTGGCGATCAGCTCGCTGCGGTTGCCGAAACTGATGGCTCCCGTTGGACATGCCTTGGCACATGCCGGCTGCAGCCCCCCGGCAACCCGGTCCTGGCAAAGGTTGCACTTGGCGACCTTGTCATCTTCGCCATAGCGGGGAATGTTGAAGGGACAGGCAGAGACGCAGTACTTGCAGGAAATGCACTTCTCCTTGTTGTAGGCGATAATGCCTTCCCTGGTGCGATAGAGCGCCCCGGGCGAGGGGCAGACCTTGATGCAGCCGGCATCGCCGCAATGCATGCAGCGTTCGCTGAAAAAGGCCCAGGTCACCCCGGCGCCAATTGTCCTCTCCATGAAATGGATGCGGTTATAGAGGTTGGCAGTCAACTGGGCATCTCCCCCCACCCGCTCCTTGCCCGGTTTATCGGCCTCCAGCTTATTCCACTGCTTGCAGGCCACCTGACAGGAACGGCAACCGATGCAGCGGGAGGTATCGATGAGAAATCCTTTCCTGGTATCGTTCATGGCGCTCACCCCCTCCTCTTCAGCGTGACCATGAAGGCCTTGGTTTCCGGGATCATGGTATTGGCATCCCCGGCCGTGGGGGTCAGCAGGTTGGCCGCATCACCCACCCCCGGCGTACACCAGCCAAAGCACCAGGGAAGCCCCACCTGGTGAACGAGACGATCGCCGATCTTCATGGGCTTCAAGCGCGGCGTCACCAGAGCGACAGCTTCGACGCTACCGCGGGCCGAAGCCACCGTCACCTTGTCGCCATTCTTCACTCCCTTTTCCCTGGCCAGTTCAACGCTCATCTCCACGAACTGCCGTGGCTGCAATTCAAGGAGCCAGGGGGTGTTGCGGGTCAGAACGCCGGTCTGCCAGTGCTCGGTCACCCGGTAGGTCGTGGCGACGATGGGGAAGCGGCTGTCGGCCGATGCCAGCACATCCTCCACCGCCGGATCGGCAAAGATTTTCACCGCCGGATTGATCTGCTGCCTGGAAAGCAGGTTCTTCGCCACCGGCGACTCCATGGGCTCGTAGTGCTCGGGAAACGGTCCGTCCTTTAGACCGGGGCCGAACAAGGCACCCAGGCCATCAGTGCGCATGATGAAAGGCTTGCGCCCCTCCTTGGTATCGGCCATGGGTGGCCAAGGGCCGTCGGGCACATCCCCTTCCCACTTGCCCACCTTGCCATCCGGCAGGACCGCAGTGGAATTCCAATAGATGACCGCCTTCTTCACATTGAAGGGTTTACCCTCCAGGTTCACCGAGGCCCGGTTGTAGATGATGCGCCGGTTGACCGGCCAGCACCAGGACCACTCGGGGAACATCCCCAAGCCGGTCGGGTCCTTTTTCACCCGTCGGGCCATCATGTTCCCCTTCTCGTTGTAGCTCTGGCAGTAGATCCAGTTGCCGCAGGCGGTGCTGCCGTCGGCCTGGAGCTTGGCAAAGCCGTCGATCAGCTCACCCTTCTTGCCCAGCAGTTTCTTCTCCCACGGTTTCGGTGCCGGCGGCGGTTCCCCCGGCTTGGCCTTGGGCTTGTCCTCCACTTCCACAATAAAGCTGCCGTTGATCTCCTTGGCCACCGCGTGAATATCCACACCGCGGATGATGCCGTCCGCCCTCTTGAAGCCGTAGTTCCAGGTGAGGTTCGTGAGTTGCTCGGGGAGCGCCCCCCCTTCCTTCTGGTAGAGCCCCTTGATGCGGAAAAAGAGGTCGTTCATGATCTCCGAGTCCGGTTTCGACTGGCCGAGGGGCTTCACTGCCATATAGCGCCACTGGGCCCAGCGCCCCGAGTTGGTGATGGAGCCCTCCTTTTCGAAGGAAGCGGCGGCAGGCAGGAGGAAGACCTCCGTATTCACCTTGGCCGGATCCATTCCCGGTCCCCGCCAGAAGGAAGCGGTCTCGTTGTCGAAGAGATTGACCGCCACCATCCAGTCCAGCTTGGCCAGGGCCTTGCGCACCTTGTTGGAGTTGGCCCCCGAGCAGGCGGGATTCTGCCCCCAGGCAAAGAAGCCGCTAAATTTTCCCTTGATCATCTGGTCGAAGATCACCAGCCAAGAGCCGTTCATCCCCGGGTCCATCTTGGGGAGCAACTCGTAGCGAAAATCATTTTCTTTGGTCGCCTTCGCGCCATAGATGGCCTTCAGGTAGCTGGCGATATATTTGGGGCGATTCTGCCACCAGTTGGCACTCTGAGGATCGCTGCTCTTGGGGGTGTACTTGGCGTTGTAGGCGGCGAGATCCTTCAGATCCGCAGTTGGCATGGGCAGGTAGCCGGGAAGGATATGGAAGAGGAGTCCGTGATCGGTGGAGCCCTGGACATTGGACTCGCCGCGCAGGGCGTTGACCCCGCCTCCGGCGACACCGATATTGCCCAAAAGGAGCTGGATGATGGACATGGCCCGGATATTCTGGGTTCCCACGGTGTGCTGGGTCCAGCCCATGGCATAGAGGGAGGTCCCCGCCTTGTCGGGGGCGCCGGTGGAGGCATAGGCCTTGTACACCTCGACCAGAGTCTCATTGGGGGTGCCGGTAATGCTGGAGACCATCTCCGGCGTGTAGCGGGCGTAATGTTTTTTCAGCAGCTGAAAAACGCAGCTGGGATCGCTGAGAGTCGGGTCGGTCAGGGGATTACCGGTTCCATCCTTCTGGAATCCCCAGGATTTAGCATCGTAGCTGCGCTTTTTCGGGTCATAACCGGAGAAGAGGCCGTCAAGCTCATGGGGCATCCTGAAATCGGCGGATACCAGCATGGCGGCATTGGTGTACTGTTTGACGTAATCGGTGAAGTAAAGCTTGTTCTGCAGGATGTAATTGATCATGCCGCCCAGGAAGGCAATGTCGGTGCCCGAGCGGAGCGGCGCATAAATGTCCGCCTTGGCCGCACTGCGGGTAAAGCGGGGATCGACGCAGATCACTTTGGCCCCTGCGTCCTTGGCCTTCAATATCCAGCGGAAGGAAACCGGGTGATTTTCTGCCGGATTGGCCCCCATGATGAGAATCACATCGGCATTCTTCAGATCGATCCAGTGGTTGGTCATTGCACCGCGTCCGAACGACTCTGCCAGAGCCGCTACAGTTGCACTGTGTCAAATGCGCGCCTGATGTTCGATGTACACCAGGCCCAACCCCCTTAATAATTTTTGGTACAGGTAGCATTCTTCGTTGTCCAGGGCGGCGCTCCCCACCGAGGCGATGCCCATTGTGCGGTTGACGGTGGCGGTCACCTCTTTTTCAACTTCGGCGTCACCCACCTTCTCCTTCACCTTGATCTTGCTGGTGGGGACAAAACTGGCATCGCGGCTTTTCTTCACCCGCTTGGCGATCTCGTCCAGGGCCCAGTCCCAGGAGACCGTCTGCCATTCCTTTGAACCCGCCGCACGGTACATGGGCTTTGTCACCCGGGCGGGATTATCCCGCAGCTGGAACACCGCCGAGCCCTTGGGACAGAGAGCCCCCTCGTTGATGGGATGGTCCGGGTCCCCCTCCACATTGATCAGGTTCCCACCCAGGGTATGCATGATCATGCCGCACCCCACCGAGCAGTAAGGGCAGATGGAAGTGGTCTCCTTGGCGAAGCGGATCGGAAGGTCTTCCGCCTTCGCCTCCAGCGGGGCCAGATCCAACCCCAGCGCCGACGCCGCAAGGCCTGCGCCGGAGAGTTTGAGAAAGTTCCTTCGCGAAACTGCCATAGCACAACCTCCTTCTGTGAAAAAAGTCTGCAATCACATGGCACTTGGTTTACGTCACTATAATACTATGTTTTATATTTTCAAGTCAGCAATCATTACCACCTTTACAGTGGTTAATTTTAGCCAGCAACCAAATATGACATTGTTTTATTGGACCAGCGAACAATATATGGCGCTGCATATTAAAATATCGTCACCTCAATGCCGAAGCTTTAGATATTTCTGCTTTTCCTTTCGTGGACTTGAAAGAAGGTTGTCCCATGGAGACAGGATCTGCCTGATAAATGGGGTTTATCGCCCTTTGACAATCGTTAGAATCAGGTTTATAGTGCGCGTTAATCGACGGGTTTTCATTCGTGAGACGATGGAAAGGTTGGAATAATTGGTAGGTTTACGGTTGCAACAGAGAAATATAGGGAAGTATCCCTAATTTCCTTAAGAAGAGATATGGAGGAATTATCGTGCGACAATTAGTCTGTTTTCTATTATTGCTGGCCCTAACTGGCTGTTCAAAAGATCTGGTGCAGCATGCCTACCTGAAAAACTACACCTTGGGCGAACCGCAATCCGTTCATATTGGCGAGCCTATAATTAAAATCAGGGATATCTATCGAGAATTTGATGAAAATCACCCTAGTGTCAAAGGAGTGTGTCTTGAGCCGTCTAGTGACTTTTCCGTATCCGCTAAATATACGGAACGATTCATTGACAGAAGTCTGAAAGTATCGGGTTCAAGTCAAAAGCAATATCCATTTAATTATGTCACTAAAATCAACAACGCCGAATATTCTGTGTTTTGGATTGGTGGTGAAAATGGCAAGGATTATGGCTTATTGTTCGATGACAGTGGCAAAATTTTTACTGGATATGCTTTCGTTGATAATCATGATAGTAGCAGCATGTACCTATTGAAAGATGTGGTTTTAGACCCAGCAAACATCACCATGAAAATAACCAAAAATTCCACCCCCTGTAGCGGGTTTAATAACTACGACTCTGATGACATAACTATTGGTGACAATAATCTTGAGCTTGTTTATGGCGGAATTAACAACGTTACCATCTCACTCATGTACAGGGAATATACCTGGAACGATCTAGCAAGACCATCCTTCTTCCAAAACCTTGTATACGAAACAGGCGCGAAAGAGATTAGATTCAAAGATTTTAAAATTGAAGTTCTTGAATTAAGCAATGAAAAAATTGTCTACAGGGTATTGGAAGACAAACTTAAAGATACCACTTTGCGCCGTGATGGCCGGGAATGGCAAACCATTGAGAAAGCGAGAAAAAAAGACTAGGGGCGGCGAGAAATGCCCACGCCTTTGCCCCAAGCAAATCGGAGAGAATAGAGAACTGCCTGGTTTCCCCCGAAAGTCATTATTAAGCAGCTTTTCGGTGTGCCTTAAGCACCGACAATGCTGCCGGGTCATGATCCAGCAATACCAGGGCACTGCTTATCGCCCGACTGGGCAGTAAATCACCGCTTTCGTATTTCTGGAAAGCCCTTGGGCCGCCGCCTATTAGAAGGCCGGCCTCTTCCTGGGAAAGGTGAAGCTTCTTGCGGACACGCCGGATTTCATCCGGCTCCAGCAATTTTTCACTTCTGGCTTTAAGGAGATTCAACTTTCGATCGGAAATTTTCATATCCTCGCCAGTATGAATACTCTCCTCGGATTGGTCGCAATACCAGCCAGGCATATCGAAAGTGAGGCTCTCGCCTTTGTAGGTAAGAGTAATTGGACGTACACCGCGATACATTGCCGCACCCGTTTCCGGGCAGACAGGATTATTCATGGTTTTTCTCCTTGAACGACAGCAGCAGGAACTCGGTTATGGTATCGGCTGTGAATTTCAAATACAGCAGCCCCACTGGTGACGGGACATGGTACACGTCCTGCCAAAGTCGGGAATCTGCATAAGCCGTCATAGATTTATAGAAATGGCCCCGTTGCATTGTTTGAATTGTGCTTACAATCTCGGCCCGCCCACACCCAAGCAAAGCAGCGCTTCGAAGCGCTGACCCTGTAACGGCAAGCTTTTCTACGGTCGCGAAAGTGGCCTTAAACGCGTCAAGATCGTATGTAGGTTTCCGCTTCTCGGTCATGAGGATTTTATACACCATAAAGGTGTAGCCTGCAAGGGATAGTTCTACGAGCGCCACCTAAAATCAAGCCGCATCCTTAAGCGACGCCACTTCCCGCTCAATTCAGCCTGCCTGGTAATCTCAGCACATTCGATCATACCCGCCTGAAATTCATTCAACTCACTGTCCGCTGGGCAACCATGAATAACCCAAAGATTATTATTTATATTGCTTAAAATAATCTATATGTTATTATTTTATGGCGGCAGAATAATACAGAGGTTATTTATATGCTACCGAAATACAAGCTCATAGCACGCCAACAGCTCGATAATGCGCTGTCCGACTATGCCGCCTTCAAACTGAACTCACCGCCGGTTAAGGGCTGGATACGAGCAATCCGTGAAGCACTCGGTATGTCGGGTAAACAACTGGCAAACCGACTGAATGTCAGCCAGCCTCGCATTCCCAAACTGGAACGGGATGAGCTGTCGGGCGTCGTCTCTCTGAATACCATGCGGCAAGCTGCTGAAGCTCTGGATTGCGTGTTTGTCTACGCCATTGTTCCCCGTACCACTCTGGAGGAAATCGTTCGGGCGCAGGCTCGCAAGGTTGCCGAATCCAGAACTCAGAGGGTGGCGCACACCATGCTGCTCGAAGCGCAGAACCTGTCTGACCAGGAGCAACAGGCATCGATTGACGCCGCCGTTGATGAACTCGTGCGGGAAATGCCGAAAGAACTTTGGGAAACTGCGCCATGAAGTTTGATTATGCAGAGGGGGCAACGCCGCTTGACGCGGATGAAGCGCAAGGTCTGCTGCTTTCTCATATCACCAGCCGGGTTGAGCTTGACCGCTGGGAACAGGAAAATATCAGCGAAGCGGAAGCATGGGCATTTCGCCGTAAGCCGAAAGATATTCTTACCATTGGCTTCATCAAGCGGATGCACAAAAGGATGTTCGGCAATGTCTGGCGCTGGGCAGGAGAAAGGCGCAACAGCGGTAAGAATATTGGTGTGGCGGCATGGCAGATAGATACCGACTTGCAAAATCTCTGTGCCGACTGCGCCACCTGGATTGAATACGGCACCTACCCACCGGATGAGATAGCAGCTCGCTTTCATCACCGCCTTACGGCAATTCATCCCTTCCCCAACGGCAACGGACGCCACGCCCGGCTCATGACCGATATTCTTCTGGTACATCTGTTGGGACAACCGCACTTTACCTGGGGTAGCGGTAATCTGGTTAATGCGGGTGACTGTCGGCAACAGTATATCAATGCCCTCCGTGCCGCAGACAGGCACAATTACAGCCAGCTGCTGGCATTTGTACGCTCGTAAATTTTCCATGGCCATTTTTCAGGAACGATGGCAGCAATGATGCTGCTGGCCGTCATTCCCATGGTGCTGGCTTTTTGCAACGGTGAACTGGCAGAATGGAGACAACGGCGCGTTCGTGTGGGGGTGCTGCTGGCTGTTGATGCTGATCTGCTTAGGTTTTGGCGTGATGAACCTAGTCTGGATGGCGTTTGACCGGTTGCCCGGAACGGGTGAATTGAATTTGTGCATTACTCAAGTACACTTTTCTTGGTGTCTAACCTCCACCGAATACTATCAGGTGAATGTGGACGAAGCCGTGGTTCAGTCTGTCACGGCCTCGAAGGGGAGTACTTATGGCTGCTATCCGCAGAATCAAGCTCATAAGGAAAGGCCAGCCGACCATCGAGGGGGCGGGTGTCCACCTCAAACGGGCCTTCGGCAATGCACAGGTGCCCCAGTTCGACCCGTTTCTGATGCTCGATGATTTCCATTCCGACAACCCCGCCCATTACCTGCCCGGTTTCCCCTGGCACCCCCACCGGGGGATCGAGACCATCACCTATGTGCAGGAGGGACTGGTGGAGCATGGTGACAGCATGGGGCACAAGGGGGTGATCGGCGCCGGCGACGTGCAGTGGATGACCGCAGGCAGCGGCATCATTCACCAGGAGATGCCCAAGGAGAGCCCGACCGGCACCATGTGGGGGTTTCAGTTCTGGGCTAACTTGCCCGCCAGCCAGAAGATGATGCCACCTCGCTACCGTGGCGTGAAGGCTGCGGATATACCGGAAGTGACCATTGAGGGTGGCATAACCATCAAGATTATTGCCGGGAAGATCGGCAACGTGCAAGGCCCGGTGCAGGGCATCGTCATCGAACCTGAAATGCTCGACATCAGCATCCCACCCGGGACCGTTTTCCGGCACCCCGTACCGGCAAGGCATACTGCCTTTGCCTATGTTTTATCAGGCGAGGGATATCTCGACGAATGCCGCGATCCCTATGCCCACGACACCGCCGGCGCAGGTTGGTCCGATACGGAACGCCGCTGCGTCTGCCAGCCGGAAACGGTGGTGCTGTTCGAGCATGAAGGGGATGCCGTGCAGGCCACGACGACAGAAAAACCGGTTCGCTTTCTTCTCGTTTCAGGAAAGCCCATTGGGGAGCCGGTTGCCTGGTATGGCCCCATTGTCATGAACACCCAGGAAGAGCTGCGGGTCGCTTTTGAGGAATACCAGCAAGGGACCTTCATCAAGCACAAATAGCACCATCCGCATATATTACGGGGGAAATCATGTCACAATTCGTCAGCCGGCTCTCCGACACGATCAAACAGGTGGTGCCGCTGATCGAGGCACTCTATAAAGATATCCACCAGAATCCGGAACTGGCCCTGCAAGAGACCCGTACCGCCGGTATCATCGCCCGGCAGTTGCGTGAAGCAGGTTTCGAGGTGACGGAGAAGGTGGGCCGGACCGGGGTGGTCGGGATTTTGAAAAACGGCGACGGCCCTACCGTCATGATGCGGGCCGATATGGACGCTTTGCCCATGAAGGAAGAGACCGGTGTGCCGTACGCCAGCCGCAAGGAAGGGGTCAACGCCAAAGGGGAGACCGTGCCGGTGGCCCATTCCTGCGGGCACGACATGCACACCTCCTGGCTGCTCGGCGCCGGCATGGCATTGTCCCAGGCACGGGATGCCTGGCACGGCACGCTGATGGCGGTTTTCCAACCGGCGGAAGAAACCGCCCAGGGTTCCCAGGCCATGCTCGATGACGGTATGACCGACCTTTTTCCCCGCCCAGACGTCATCATGGGGCAACATCTGCTGCAGCATCGCGCCGGCACGGTGTGCTGCCGCCCCGGACAGGTCCTGACATCGGGCGATAGTCTGTTGGTGCGCTTTTTCGGCAAAGGTGCCCACGGGGGCATGCCCCAAAACAGCATCGATCCCATCGTAATGGCCGCAGCAGCAGTCCTGCGTCTGCAAACCATCGTCAGCCGCGAAATTCCTCCCCAGGCGCAGGTGGTGGTGACGGTGGGGGAATTTCATGCCGGCACGGCGGAAAACATCATTCCTGCCGAAGCCCATATCAAGCTGAATGTGCGGACCACGGACGAAGGGGTGCGCGACCACGTGCTGGCTGCCATTAAAAGGATCTGCATCGCCGAGTCCCGTGCCTCCAACGCGCCGAAAGACCCGGAGTTCGAGGAAATCAACAACTACCCACTGACCGTCAATGATGCCGAGGTTGCCCAAAAGGTTATCGACGCCTTTCACGGCCAGTTCGGCGAGCGGTTTGTGGACATGCCGCCCCAAGGAGCCAGCGAGGACTTCGGCCGCTTCGGGAAAGCCTGGAAATCCCCCTATGCATACTGGTTCGTCGGCGGCTGCGCACCTGAAACTTACGATAAAGCGGTGCAAGAAGGGACGGTGGCACACCTTCCCGGCCCCCATTCCCCATTTTGGGCCCCCGCCCTGCATCCCACCATACAAACCGGCATCGAAACCCTGCTGACCGCTGCCGGTATCTGGCTGGCAAGATAGGCCTGTGCATATCCAAATAAAAAGGCAGAACGGCCCACAATCAGCCTGGTCTGCCTCTCTTCGTTCAGGAAAAATCTCCTACTCTTTCTCGATCTTCACCATATCCTCGCCCTGACTGGCTTTCTTGAAGTTCCTGATGCTGCTCCCCAGGGCCTGGCCCAGCTGGGGCAGTTTCGACGGCCCCGCCACCACCAAGGCGATGATTGCGATTATGATTGCTTCCGGCATGCCAAATCCAAACATTACTGACTCCTTTTGCTTAAAGCGGTGCTGTTGTTACTGCTGTGAACGACTGAAGGCTCCCCACGCAGACTGAAGTACTCGGTGGGGGTGTTGATGTTGCGAAACGAGTTGAACCCTCCGTCGAAGCAGGCCACCAGACCAGCCGGCACGACCTCCACGGGAACCGCATCGAAAAAAGAGACCACCCGCTTCTTCCCCGCCGCCAGGCTCCTCTCCATGGCATCCAGGCAACCGCGCCCATAGACGGCATGGAGCGGTTCGAGGCCACCGTCGCTTTCGGGAATGACCACCCCGGCCGGATTGCAGCGGCCGGCGAGGTAGCCGATCAGTTCGTCACTCAGGTAGGGCATGTCACAGGCGACGGCGAAGATGGCCGGGTTGGTGCTGTGGAAGAGCCCGGCATGGATGCCCGCCAGCGCTCCCATACCGGGGAAGATATCCCCTACCGTGCGGCAGGGGAGAAACCGGTACTGCTCCGGCGTGTTGGTGACGACGATCACCTCGCCGAAGTGCCGGGCGAGCTGGCGATGGATCGCCTCGATGAAGCGCCCGCCACGGTAGGGAAGGAGCGCCTTGTTGCTCCCCATGCGGCTCGATGCGCCACCGGCCAGGATGACGCCGGTTACATTGGTACACGTGCTGATCCGCTGCATCAGTCTCATCCGCGCTCCATTGCCTTTCACGCCCCTGCCGCCACTGAACCATGCTTCTCCACCTTACGGAACTTGTCCGGCAGGGAGTAATCCACCGTCTCCGGGTGGTGTTCGAAGATGGGGAAGTACTTGGCGATGAGGACAAAGAAGAGTATCTCCGCCGCAATGATGCCGATGGTGACCAGGGTTTCCAGGAGCGACGGCACGTAGGGAGCCCCCTCGTGGATCATGCCGTACATGGAGACGTTGAAGCGGTTGACCACCAGGCCGAAGATGACCAGCCCGGCGGCAATGGCGCGAAGGCGGTTATTGTTACGCACCTTTTTCTGCATAAACATGAAGAACGGTACGAAGACACCGGCAAGGACCTCGATGCCAAAGAGAACTAGCATTCTTGGCCGGTCGAAGAATGGACCTTCACTGAGGAAAAACAGGGCGTAGGCCTTGACTAGGATATAGACGCCGATTACCCAGGGGATGATCCTGGCCAGTGTTTCCAGAAGTTCCGACTCGTCCTCCTGCCCCAGCCACTTATGGGTCATGGTTGCTTCGAGGATGATGATGGAGAGGCCGCTGAAAATAGCGGAAATCCAGAACAGAAGCGGCAGCAGCGGATTATACCAGAGGCTGTGCAGCTTATCGACGGCGATGAGGAAGAAGGTACCCAAAGATGACTGGTGCAGGGTGGAGATGGCGGCAGCAGCCACGACCAGGGGCATCTCCAGGGTCCGCAGCACCCGCAGCGGCAGGTAGTAACCTAATTTCTCGCAGACCGGCGACAGGAACTCCAGGAACAGCACTGTTGTATAGGCCATGATGCACATGGAAACCTCGAACATGGGTGAATGGGGGTTCCAGAAGACCATGGTGTGCCAGCAGCGCTGGGGCTGCCCCAGATCGAGCAAAAGCCCGACGCTGACCAGGGAATAACCCAGGAAGCCGGTGACGATTGCCGGCCGCACCAAAGGCTCCAGCTTCTTGATATGGAAGCAGTGGGTGATGGCCCCCAGGGTGAAGGCGCCGGCGGCCAGCGGCACGGCAGTGACCACGTCGAAGGAGACCCACAGCCCCCAGGGGTAGGTATCGTTGAGGTTGGTGGTGACCCCGAGGCCGAAGATGAAGCGGACCAGGGATGCCAGGGCGCCGAGCCCCACCAGCACCATGAGGAATTTGAGGAAGCGGTGGTAGCCCTTTATTTCGTTGATGATCAATCTAGCAGCAGTCATTTATTGCCTCCAATAGCCATATAAGGATTCCCCCTCCCTTGATGGGAGGGGGTTAGGGGGAGGGTGAGGTCTTCAGTTTCCCCCCTCTCCCTAACCCTCCCCCACGGAGGGGGGAGGGAACTTAAGATGTCGGCTATTCTGTTTTTTCTTGATTCTGGTCCGAATGTTTCCTGCTTTGAGTTCTCTGTTCCTCTTCCTTCTTCAACCGGTCCTTCCTGTGGGTGAACCAGGAAAGGAGCGACAGGGACCCGCCGACGGTGAGGAAGATCCCCGGTACCAGGCGCAGCGCCTGCCAGGTATAGGAGGGAAGCGGCCGCTTGGTCACCGGTTTGAAGCCCAACTCGTCGAAGGGGAGCGCGGTCAGGTAGATGACGCTGGTGCCACCCGCTTCCTCCTTTCCATAGATCTTCTTCAGGTAGCGATCGGGGCGGGCGGCGATGCGCCGTTCCGCTTCCTTCAGCATCTCCGCTCGGGGACCATAGGTGATGGCGGACGGACAGGCGGTGGCGCAGGCAGGCTTGTGGCCGTTTTTGATCCTGCTGTAGCAGCCGGTGCATTTCTTCACCAGAGGAAAGGCCTTGCTCCACTCGTACTTGGGGACGCCGAAGGGGCAGGCGACCATGCAGAAACGGCAACCGATGCAGCGCTTGGTGTCGTAGATGACCGGCCCTTCCGCCGTCTTCTTGAAGGCACCCACCGGGCAGACCGAGGCGCAGGCTGGGTCGTTGCAGTGCATGCACATTTCCTTGTAGAAGGCGAACTCGTTCTGGCCGTTTTTCTGGTAGTCCCGGAACTTGATCCGGGTGAAGGTGTATTCGGACATGGCGGGGGGATTCTGGTATCCCTCGCCGTTGAAGAATGTGGTGTTTTCCGCCTTGAGCTGGTTCCACTGTTTGCAGGCCACCTGGCAGCCACGGCAGCCGGTGCACTTGGTCATGTCGATGAGGAACGCTCCAGTTTTGTTGAAATCCTTGATATCGCCGCTCATGAGCGCTTACCCCCTTTTTCGATGTTGCAAAGGAAGGCCTTGAACTCGGGGATGCTGGTATTGGCGCAACCAACGGATGGCGTCAGGACGTTGCCGCTATCCCCCTTGGCCAGACCGGCATAGCCGAAATGCCACGGCATCCCCACCTGCTCGATCTGCTTGCCCCCCACGATGAACGGCTTCAACCGCGCCGTCACCAGCGCTGTTGCCTCAATGGTGCCGCGCACCGTGGTAATGCGGACCTTGTCTCCTTTGACGATGCCTTTCTCCTTGGCCAGGGTTTCGGAAAGCTCAACGAACATGTCAGGCACCAGTTCCACCAGCCAGGGGAGGTTGCGGGTCATGGCCCCCGCCTGCCAGTGTTCGGTGACCCGGTAGGTGGTGCCGATGTAAGGAAATTTGCCCAGATCCGAGGAGACGTTCTTCGGCAGCTTGACCACCGGGTTGTTCTGCACCGGAGACAGGAGGTTCTTAGCCGGGCTCTCCACCGGTTCGTAGTGCTCGGGGAACGGGCCGTCTTTCAAATCCAGGCCGTAAAGGCGGGCATGCCCCTCGGCCAGCATGATGAAGGGATATTTGCCTTCCTTGTCGTCCTTCATGGGAGGCCACGGCCCGTCGGGCACGTCCCCTTTCCACTTCTTCTCCAGCCCATCCCAGGCGATAAGCGCCCGTTTCGGATTGAAGGGCACGCCGTCGGGATTGACTGAGGCCCGGTTGTAGATGATGCGGCGGTTGACCGGCCAGCACCAGGACCACTTGGGGAACAGGCCAAGACCGGTGGGGTCACTGGCGTCGCGGCGGGCCATCTGGTTCCCCTCTTTGGTGTAGGAGCCGCAGTAGATCCAGCAGCCGGAGACGGTGGACCCATCGTCCTGCAGGTATTTGAACATGGGCACTTGGTCGCCGGCCTTGAATTCCAGGGTCTTGTCCTTGTCCTTGATGGTCATGTCTTTCGTGAAGTAGCCGTTGATCTCCTTGGCCACCTGATGCACATCGGGCTCATGGCCGGTGCCGTAGTTCCAGGCAAGCTTGGTGAGCGGCTCGGGGAATGTGCCCCCTTCCTTTTTGTACAGGTCTTTCACCCGGGTGAAGAACTCGTGGATGATGTGCATGTCGCTGCGGGACTCGCCCACCGGCTCAGCGGCCTTGTAGCGCCACTGGGTCCAGCGCCCCGAGTTGGCGATGGAGCCTTCCTTCTCGACGCTGGAGGCGGCGGGTAGCATGAAGACCTCGGTATCGATCTTTTTCGGATCGACGCCGGGGCGCTTCCAGAAGATGGAGGTTTCCGTCTCCCACAGATCGACGGTCACCAGCCACTTGAGTTTCCCCAGGGCATCCCTGGCGCTCGTGGAGTCGGGTCCCCCCATGGCCGGGTTCATGCCCATGCAGACCAAGCCTTCAACTTCCCCCTTGCCCATCTTCTCAATCAGCTTCATGTAGGAGTAGTTGCCGCTCCGCTTGGGCAGGTAGCTGTAGCAGAAGTCGTTGTCCTTGGTGGCGTTGTCGCCGTACCAGGCCTTCAGCAGGCTGACGGTATATTTCGGCGTGTTGCCCCACCAGTTGGCGCTCTTCTTGTCCTGGGTCTTGGGGGTCCATTTCTCCAGGTAGCCCTTCAAGTCCACGTTGTCGAACTCGGGAGACTTGAGATAGCCGGGCAGGATGTGGAACAGGAGCCCGTAGTCGGTGGAACCCTGGACGTTGCTTTCGCCGCGCAGGGCGTTGATGCCGCCGCCGGCGATGCCGATATTGCCCAGGAGCATCTGCAGGAGCGAAATAGCCCGGACGTTTTGGGTGCCGTGGGTGGACTGGGTGATGCCCATGGCGTAGAGGATGGTGCCGGCCTTGTCGGGGCGGCCGGTGCCGCAGAAGGTCTTAGCTACGTTGGTGTAGTCTTCTTTTTTCGTCCCGGTGATGGAGCAGACGGTGTCCACGTCGTAGCGGGAAAAATGCTTCTTCAGCAGCTGGAAGACGGAGCGGGGATGCTGCATGGAGCGGTCCTGCTTCGGATTGCCGGCCCCGTCCAGCTCGTAGGCCAGCATCTTCAGGTCATAGCTCTTTTCCGTATCGTCGAAGCCGCAGAACATCCCCTGTTCGAAGTCGAACTTGTCGTTGACGATGAAGGTGGCGTTGGTGTACTCCCGCACGTATTCCTGGTGGATCAGGTTGTGGGCCAGGGCGTAGTTGATCAGGCCCCCCAGGAAGGCGATGTCGGTACCGGGACGGATCTGGGCATAGATATCCGCCTTGGAGGCGGTACGGGTAAAGCGGGGATCGACGGCAATCAGCTTGCCACCGTTATCCAGGGCCGCCTCGATCCATTTGAAGGAAATGGGGTGGTTCTCGGCAGGGTTGCAACCGATGGCCAAAATGGCATCGGCGTTCTTCAGGTCAATCCAGTGATTGGTCATGGCACCACGACCGAATGAAGCCGCCAGACCGGCGACTGTCGCACTGTGTCAAAGTCGGGCCTGGTGTTCCAGGTTGGCCACACCCATGGCCCGGCCGAACTTGGACCAGAGGTAGCACTCCTCGTTGTCCAGTCCTGCGCCGCCGAGGAAAGCAAGCCCCTCGGTCCGGTTCACCACGTACTCCTTTTTGTCTTTCTTGTTGACCTCGGTGGCCTTGAAGGTCTTGTCCCGGGTCTCCTTCATCCGTTTGGCGATCCGCTCCAAGGCCCAGTCCCAGGACTTTTCTTCCCACTTGTCAGAGCGGGGTGCCCGGTACATGACCTTCTGCAGGCGGCGTTCGTTATTGGCCACCTGAAACAGCGCGCCCCCCTTCGGGCAGAGCGATCCCTGGTTGATGGGATGATCGGGATCGCCCTCGATATTGACGATCTTGCCGTTCTTGGTGTGGACGATCAGGCCGCAGCCCACGGCGCAGAACGGGCAAATGGTGGTGGATACCTTCAGTCCCTTGGTCCGCATCTGGGGTGCATCGACACTCGCCTCCCCCGGTTTGCCGTTAAGGGCCAGCCCTGCCGCTGCCAAAGCGCCCCCCTGCAGGAATTGTCTGCGTGAAACTGCCATGTGTACTCCCTTCCATGAAAATAAACGTGCACGACGTTCTGTAAACAAAATCGCTACAAACCGAAGCCCTATACGGCAACAGCCGTGCCAATAGTGTTTACATGTCTACACAACCCACAACCTCTGAAAGGACGAGCCTTGATACCTTGGACGACGGGGTTAGCCCATGGTAGGGGAAAAGTTGTCTTGCGAACTTCTGTCCAATTCATGTATCATTTTGACACACAAGGCCCTTGAACGGAGTAGGACAAAATGGCACAGACACGAATCTTCATCTGCGATGACGAAGAGGGGATACTCAAATACATGAAGAAGCTGCTGGAGTCTCAAGGGCTGGCGGTCGAGACCTTTACCTCCGGACAGGCGCTGCTGGCTCGGCTGCAGCATGGTGTGGATGCTGATCTGCTGCTGCAGGACGTGCGGATGCCCGACATGGATGGGCTTCAGATCCTGAAGAACGTGAAAGATATCCACCCAGGGCTGCCGGTGGTAATCATGACCGCCTTCGGAACCATCGATGCCGCGGTGGAGGCCATGAAACTGGGAGCATACGATTACGTGACCAAGCCATTCCCCAAGGAAAAGATCCTTGGCGTTCTGGAAAACGTCCTGGAGCGGGAGCTTTTGCGTAAGGAAAACCTGCAGCTCAAGGAGGAACTGGGGAAGACGCCCCTAACGGATGCCATCGTCTTTGCCAGTGACCGTTTCCGCGAGGTCTACGAGCTCACCCTGGAGGTGGCGGCCAGCGAGGCAAACATTCTTATCCTCGGCGAATCGGGGACGGGAAAAGAACTCATTGCCGGCGCTATTCACCGGTACAGCAGGCGCAAGGGACGCAGTTTCCTGTCCATCAACTGCGCCGCCCTTTCCAACACTCTTCTGGAGTCGCAACTCTTCGGCCATGTGCGCGGCGCCTTCACCGGCGCCACCACAAACCAGAAGGGGCTTCTGGAAGAAGCGGACAACGGCACGCTCTTCATGGACGAAATCGGTGACATGAGCCTCGTGTTGCAGGCCAAGCTGCTCCGGGTCATCCAGGAGGGGGATTTCATCCCTGTGGGATCGACCAGGGCGAAGAAGGTTGACATCCGTTTTGTCGCTGCCACCAACAAGAACCTGGAAAAGGAGGTGGCCGAAGGGAGGTTCCGGGAAGACCTCTTCTACCGGCTGAATGTCATCTCCATTCCTCTGCCGCCCCTTCGGGAGCGGAGAGAGGACATCGAGCCCCTGGCCCGGCATTTCCTGAAAAAGTACAACCAGCGTATGAACAAGGGAGTTGACCGTTTCACCAGAGAAGCGCTGGAGTTGATGCGTGGATACAGCTGGCCGGGCAATATCCGGGAGCTGGAAAATGTCGTCGAGCGGGCAGTGATATTGTCTCGCAGCGGCATCGTTACCGCCGACAACCTTCCCCTGTGGCGCAACAGTGTTGCACCTGCGGCTGCTTACCCATCCAGCCCGTCAAACCAGCAGCAACTGGACTCCCTGGAGCATGTGGAACGGGAGCATATTCGCCAGACCCTGGACAGGACCGGCTTTCACAAGAGCAGGACCGCGGAGATCCTCGGTATCTCCCGCAAGACCCTCGATCGCAAGATCGCTGAATTCGGACTGAAACCCGCAGGAGAGTAACTTGCCGCAAAAGCGCTTCCCCATCAAAAGAAAGCTGACCATCGCCATCGTCATTCCCATCGCCATAGCTATCCTTATTTGCTGGCTGGCCGGGGTGTTCATCCTCAACACCAAGATCGTCAGGCAGGCCCAGGAAAAGGTGCGCAATGACCTCAATGCCGCCCGGGAGGTCTATCTCCACGAAGTAGGCCACGTCCGGGATGTGGTCAGGTTCACCGCTTCCGCCCCCTACACCGCCGCGGTTCTACACGGCGACAGGAAGGCCCTGGCCGGCATGCTCGTCCCGCTGAGGCAGACGGAGCAGCTGGACCTCTTCATGGCGTTGGATGCCCAGGGAAACGTCCTCTATCGCGTCAACAACCCCGGCGCCGCCGGTGACGACACCTCTCGGAACCCAGCCATCGCCCGTGCCCTGAAGGGAGAGATCGCTGCCGGCACCTGGGTCGTGCCGGCCGAGGCCATGGCCACGGAAGGCAAACAGCTGGTCGGGCAGGCTGCCATCCCCATCCTCCCCACCCCCCATGCCCGGCCCACCACCGAAACCATGGAACGCGCCGGAATGATGCTCATTGCCGCCGCCCCGGTAAGGGACGGCGCCGGTAGAATTATCGGTGCCCTCTGCGGCGGCATCCTCCTCAACAACAACAACAGCCTGGTGGACAAGATCAAGAGCATCGTCTACGAAGGGGTAAAAGCGGACGGCAAGGACGTGGGAAGTGCCACCATCTTCCTGGGCGACCTGCGCATCGCCACCAACGTTCTCACCTCAACGGGATCGCGGGCCATCGGTACACGCCTCTCCGAGGAAGTCTACAACCGGGTCATCATCCATAAGGAGAAGTGGCTCGACCGCGCCTTTGTCGTCAATGACTGGTACGTTACCGCCTACGAACCGATCCTGTCAGTGGATGGCGTGCCCGTAGGCGCCCTCTACGTGGGAATGCTGGAGAAACCATTCACCGCCATCAAGTTCCGGCTGGGACTCCTCTTCAGCGGCATTCTGCTGGTGGGTGCAATAATCGGCATTGCCGTGGCAGGGTTTTTGGCAACGCGCCTGGCACGGCCGGTGAGGGAGCTGGAAAACGCGGCGCGGCGGGTTGCCGCCGGGGAGCGGGATGTACAGTGCCGGGTGTCGAGCCGGGACGAGTTGGCAGACCTGGCGGAGGAATTCAACCAGATGAACCGGGCGCTGATGCAGCGGGAAAGCCACATAACCGAATTGAACCGGGGACTGGAGGACAAGGTCCGGGAAAGGACGGCGGAACTGGAGGACAAGAACCGGCTGCTGGTGAAGACCAGGGAAGAGCTGCTGCGGAAAGAAAAACTTGCCGCCATTGGCGAGTTGGCCGCCGGCGTTGCCCATGAGATCAACAACCCCCTGGCCATCATCCGCGGCAATGCGGAACTCTTGCAGATGTCGGTGCCGAAAGGGGCAGACAACCGGGACGAGGTGGATACCATTTATCAGCAGGTGGGACGGATAGAGCGGATCATCGGCAACCTGCTCCGCTTTGCCCGCCGGGAAAAGAAACAGCTGGGACAGGTGGACAGCAACAGGCTGTTGGAAGAAATTCTCGCCCAGATCGTCCACCAGGTGCCGCTCTCGGGCATCCGTATCATGAAGGAGTATGAGGCGGGGCTGCCGGTCGTGGAAGGCGACAGCGACCAGATCAGGCAGGTGTTGACCAATCTGGTGCTCAATGCCATTCAGGCCATGGGCCAAGAGGGGATGTTGACTATAAAGACCCGAATGGACGGGGCAGAGGATCGAGTGGCGATTATCATCGCCGACACCGGCGCCGGTATTAAGGCGGAAGATCTACCGCAGATCTTCAACCCTTTCTTCACCACCAAGGCCAACGGTACCGGCCTGGGGCTCTCCGTATCATACGGCATCGTCCATGACCACGGCGGAACAATCGAAGTGGAAAGCGAAGCGGGAAAAGGGAGCAGTTTTAAAGTTTCGCTACCGTTAAAAATAAGTTGCAAGTTCTAAGTTCGAGCCCGAAGCAAAACTCTTTACTCTTTACTCTTTACTCTTTACTCTTTACTCTTTACTCTTCACCGCAACCGCGTCTCCCGGTTTGACCGTTCCCCCTTTGAGGACCTTGGCAAAAATCCCTTCCTTGGGCATGACGCAATCACCGGCCTGGTAATAAATGGCACAGCGGGTATGGCATTCCTTGCCGATCTGGGTCACCTCCAACTCGGTCGGCCCAATGATGAGCCTGGTGCCAATGGGGAGGGAGACCAATTCAATCCCTTCAGTGGTAATGTTCTCGGCAAAATCGCCCGTATCGACGGAAAGGCCGAGTGTCTGCATCTTGCGGATGCTCTCCATGGCCAAAAGGCTCACCTGGCGATGCCAGTCACCGGCATGGGCATCGCCGACGATGCCGTGATTTTCCCTGAATTCCACAGAGGCCACGGGCGTCTTCCGTTCCCCCTTCTTTTCACTGATGCATACTGCCAGAACCTTTGCCGACATACCTTCCTTATCCTTTCCTATCCCCCTACCCGTGACATGGCAAAGGGTTGTAGATCATTGTTGTCGTTATCCAGACCGTGTCCGTCCGGCTTGCCGGCGACGATCAGCCGCAAGGCTTCGCCCAGCCTCGTCCTGTCACCGGATCTCAAAAGAGGCTTCAGATCGAGACCTTCGCCGGAGAGCAGACAGCCCTTGGCCAAGCCTGCAGAAGTGACCCTGATGCGGTTGCAGTCCCGGCAGAAGTGGCCTGAAATGGGGGTGATGATGCCAATGGAACCGGCCGAGCCCTTGATCTTGAAGTTGCGCGACGGTCCCGCCAAATCCTGACTGCCGTAGGGTATCAACTCGTACCGCTTGCCGATCCGCTCCAGGATTTCATGGCCCGACACGGAGAGGGTACGCCAGTTTTCTGCCTGCAAGGTCGGCATGTACTCGATGAAACGGACCGCAAAGGGGCGATCCATGGTCATGGTGGCAAAATCGAGCACCTCGTCGTCGTTTATGCCGCGCATTACCACCATGTTGATCTTATGGGGCGGAAAGCCGGCCCTTTCAGCCGCTTGCAGTCCACGCAAGACTCTCTGCAAATCACCGCCGCGGGTGATATGGGCAAAGGTCTCCTGTTTCAGGGAGTCCAGGCTGATGTTGAGCCGCTGAACCCCGGCCCGGTGCAGATCTTCGGCCAGTTCTTCCAGCAACAGCCCGTTGGTGGTAAGCACCAGCTGTTTCAGCCCCGGAACGGCGGAAATAGCCCTGAGAAAAGGAATGATATCCCTTCGCACCAGCGGCTCTCCACCGGTGATGCGAATTTTTTCGATGCCGATGGCAACCGCTTCCTCAGCCACACAGATCAGGTCCTCATAGGTGAGAATATCTTCGTGGCAGAGCTTTTCCACCCCTTGCTCAGGCATGCAGTAGCTGCAGCGCAGGTTACAGCGGTCGGTTACCGAGAGGCGAAGATAATTGATATGTCGGCCATGGGTGTCCAGCAGCTTCATATTACTACTCCACCATTTTAATCAGCAAAATGCCGTGATAAAAAAATATCACAATTCTGAAATTATTTGTGTTATTTTACAAGTGCATTATTTAATGAGCAGCAGATGTATACAATCTAAGCATTTTACAGATACACTTGCAAGCTTTTTTACATAACAATGTTTTACAAACTAATCTCCGAGTCGCTGACGCCTGCCGGGCAGACCATCTGGTCATGCCAATGGCGAGCGACCACTGGGCATTGCTGGAAACGGCAGCGCCTCCCTTTTGGAAAGGAGAGTCAACAGGCGGCCTAAAGGCCACGCCGAGGTCTCTTTCCATGGAAGGAGACCTTTTTATTTTCTGAACAGCACTTTCTCTCTGCGAAAGCTACCGGCACCCCAGGGATAGCTTCAGCAGATCGACAGAAGGGAACACAATACGTGGGATTCTTTTCCGAATCGCTACATACAGCCCTGGGCCTCATACTCACCATGGACCAGGAAGTCTATACCACTGTCTGGACTTCCCTCTATATTGCAGTCTGGTCGACGCTTCTTGCCTCGTTACTCGGCATTCCCGCAGGCATCATCATCGGAACCGGCACGTTTCCGCTGAAGGGGGCACTGACGACCTTTCTCAACACCCTGATGGCCTTGCCGACGGTGGTTGTCGGCCTGATTGTCTATGCGATCATCAGCCGGCAGGGACCGCTGGGGCAATACGGGCTTCTTTTCACGCCGAAGGCAATGGTGATCGGCCAGACCATTCTGGCTATTCCCATCATTGCCAATTATACCTTAAGCACCGTCGAAGGTGCGGACAAGAGGATTCTTCCCACGGCACTCACCCTTGGAGCCGGCCCTCTGCAAGGGGTGCTGCAACTGGTGCGTGAAGAGCGATTCGGAGTCATGGCCGCCGTCATCGCCGGATTCGGCCGGGTCATTGCCGAGGTTGGCGTTGCCATGATGCTGGGGGGCAATATCCGTGGCTACACCCGCACCATGACAACCGCCATTGCCATGGAAACGAGCAAGGGTGAATTCGCCTTCGGTTTGGCTCTGGGCACGATCCTCATGGCCGTTGCCTTTTTCGTCAACATGGCTTTGAACATCCTGCAACAACGGCGGTGAACCGGCAAAAATAGTTCCTTTCCTGCATGAAACGCTTTTTCTTGTAATATCTTGTAATAATGAATCTAAAAACGAGGTCCATTTATGCCTACCTTCAGTGAAGCCAGGAGAACCATTCTCGACCATGTTTCCACCACAGGTATCGAACGGGTCAGCCTTATTGACGCCATCGGCCGCACCCTTGCCGAAGATATGACCGCGCCGTGGAACATGCCCCCTTGGGACAACTCCGCCATGGACGGTTTTGCCGTACGTGCCGGGGACTGCCAGGCTCCCCAGACACTACTGAAAGTCACCGGCTATATTCCTGCAGGTGCCATCGCCACATCTGCCGTGGAAGCCGGCTGCGCCATCAGGATCATGACCGGCGCGCCCATCCCGCCAGGGGCAGATGCGGTGGTCCCGGTGGAGGAAACGGAAGAAGACGCTGATTCGGTCAAGATCCTGGAGCCAGTAAAAGCACGACAGCACATACGCTTTGCCGGCGAAGACATCAAGACCGGCGACAGGGTGCTGGCTGCAGGCACGGCAATTACTCCATCGGCCATCAACATGCTCGCCTCCCTGGGTACCGCCCTGCTGCCAGTTTTCCGCCGCGTCCGGGTGGCGATAGTCTCTACGGGGGACGAGCTGGTCGAATTGGGAGGACAGATAGGGAAAGGGCAGATCATCAACAGTAATGCCTTATCCCTGGCTGCTGCGGTGAAGGAAATCGGTGGCGAACCGGTCATCGTCGGCATCGCCAGGGACAACCGGGAAAGCCACCTGCACATCCTCCAACAGGGGCTGCAGGCGGATGTGCTGATCACCTCTGCAGGGGTGTCCGCCGGAGATCGGGATCTGGTTCGCGAGATTCTCACTGAGCTTGGAGCAGAGCAGCTTTTCTGGAAAGTTGACATCAAGCCGGGACGACCGACCGCCTTCGCCATGAAAGCAAATACTCCCATCTTCTCCCTGCCAGGCAACCCCGTTTCCAGCATGATCACCTTCGAAGAACTGGTGAAACCGGCCCTCTTAAAGATGATGGGGAGAAAGCAGGTCATCGCCCCCCTCTTCAAGGCAACTCTCACCGAAGAAATCCGCAAGAAGCCAGGGCGCCTGCACTTTCTGCGTGTAGCCCTTGAGAGAGGAAAGGACGGCTACCTGGCAAGCAGCAGCGGCAATCAGGAAACGGGCATCGTCAAAACCATGATCCAGGCGGACGGTCTGGCCATGCTCCCTCCCGACAAAGCGCTCTTCGCTGCCGGCGAACAGGTGGACGTGCATATTCTCAACCAGGATTTTCTGCTGGAAGAAGCATAAATAACGGTGAGGTGATGAATGTTCAACCATTTTGACGACAAGGGTCAGGCCATCATGGTCGATGTGAGCGGCAAACAACCAACCATGCGCACCGCCGTCGCTGCAGCCAAGGTCTTTCTAAAGAAAGAGACACTTGAAGCGATCATCCAGGGCAGGATCACCAAGGGGGACGTTTTCGCCGTCGCCCGGCTGGCAGGGATCAGTGCCGCAAAGAGAACCCCCGAGCTCATCCCCCTCTCCCATCCCCTTGCCATCCACCATGCGGCCATCGAGTTTGGCACTGACGAGGAACAGGGGATCATAACCGTAGAGGCCACAGTTCGGGCCTTCGAGCGTACCGGGGTGGAGATGGAAGCCATGGTCTCAGCTTCTGTGGCCGCGCTTGCCATCTACGACATGTGCAAGGGTGCGGACAAGGGGATCACCATCGGCGAGATCAGCCTCCTGTACAAGGAAGGGGGCAAGAGCGGAACCTACCGTAAACAGCAAAATAGATAATGCAAATCTGCTGAAACCTGTTACCCTTGCTTCAGATAAAAACCCTCTGCCATCAATAGGTTGCCGAGGGTTTTTAATTTTTCAGGCAGGCTTTTTCTATTGACCCCTCCAAAAGGTTGCGGTATAAAATCAAATCTTGTTTTACATTTATAAATAGGAGGACGTTATGCACTTAATGG
The DNA here is from genome assembly GCF_022808985.1 of Geotalea sp. SG265. Classification (GTDB taxonomy): domain Bacteria; phylum Desulfobacterota; class Desulfuromonadia; order Geobacterales; family Geobacteraceae; genus Geotalea. Next base: position 267,181 of record NZ_JAKZFT010000006.1, read on the forward strand.
AGCAGATCAAGGAAAAAGCGAAACGAAAGCTGCAAACTGTCGTATTACCTGAAAGTTATGATGAGCGGATGCTCTTTGCCGCCCAGAAGATAGTGGAACAAGGTTTGGCCAAAATCATCATTCTCGGCAATCCGGTGGAAGTTACTGCCGCTGCACAGGCCAAGGGAGTAAGCCTGGCGGGGGTCGAAATCCTTGATCCCGCCACCTCGCCGAAACTGGATACCTATGTGGACGCCCTGGTGGAGTTGCGGAAAAGCAAGGGTCTGACCAGGGAAGAGGCGCGCAACCTCCTCACCGCCAAGGATTATCTCTATTATGCCGGCATGATGGTCAGACTGGGAGACGCCGGAGGCGAAGTTGCCGGCGCCACCGGCACCACCGGCAACGTCCTCAAGGCCGCCTTTCAAACCGTCGGCACGGCCCCCGGCATCAAGACCGTTTCCTCCTTTTTCCTCATGGTGACGAAGAACGCCGATTACGGCGAGAACGGCATCATCCTCTTTGCCGACTGCGCCGTCAATCCCAACCCGGATGCACAGGCCCTGGCGGAAATTGCCGTCGCCACTGCTTGCAACTGCAAGTCCTTCCTCGATGTTCCCGCCCGGGTCGCCATGCTCTCTTTCTCCACCAAAGGTAGCGCTTCCCACGGCGATGTTGACAAAGTCCTCAAGGCTCTGGAAATTGCCAAGGGCATAGATCCCTCACTGCAGATCGATGGCGAGCTGCAGGCCGATGCTGCCCTGTTGCCCAAGGTCGGCGAAAAGAAAGCCCCTGGCAGCCCCGTTGCCGGCAAGGCCAATGTCCTGGTTTTCCCGGATCTGGATGCAGGCAATATCGCCTACAAGCTGGTCGAGCGTGTTGCCGGTGCCGAAGCCATCGGACCGGTCATACAGGGGCTGGCCAAGCCGGTCAACGATCTCTCCCGCGGCTGTTCGGTGGATGATATCGTTAACGTCGCGGCGATTACCGCAGTGCAGGCACAAGGATAAACGGCTTACGCCGTTGCTGAAACATTTAAAGCAAAAAAAGTCCGACGGAAGCTTCCGCCGGACTTTTTAGTTTTCTGAACTGCCTATTGCAGAGCGCTTGGCGCCTATTGTTATTTTCTGACGAAATCGTGCTTCGAAAAGGAATATTCGAAATGCATGTGATCGGTGTAGGTTCCTTCCAGGATAGCTGCCACATCCTCGGTAAAGACCAGTTCCTCGTCGGTTGGAATGACGAAGACCTTGACCGGCGAGTCATCGGTGGTGATGAGCGTTTCCCGCTTCCTGGTCATGGCTGATTTGTTCCGTTCCTTGTCCAGCTTGATCCCCAGGTGCTCCAGTCCATCGATGGTTCTTTCCCGGATCGGCCAGCCCATCTCCCCAACACCGGCAGTGAAAACGACTGCATCGAGCTTACCGATGGCCGCCATATATGATCCGATATATTTTCTCAAGCGGTAGGCCTCGATCTCCAGCGCCAGCTTGCAGAGCCGATCGCCGTTGCCCGCATGCTCGATGACCTCGCGGCGGTCGGTAAAGCGACCGGTAATGCCAAGGACACCGCTCTTTTTATTGAGGATGCTGTCGATTTCCTTGGCCGAAAGGTTCTCCTTCTGCATCATGAAAGCGGGAATGGCCGGATCGATGTCGCCGCAGCGGGTTCCCATGACCGCACCTTCCAAGGGGGTGAGCCCCATGCTGGTATCGACGGAAATGCCGTTGGCTATGGCACAATGGGAAACACCGTTACCGATGTGCATGGTGATGATGTTGGTATCCTTCGGTGCCTTGCCCAGAAGGACCGCGGCGCGCTTGGAAACATATAGATGGGAGGTGCCATGGAAGCCGTAGCGGCGGACGCCGTATTTCTCGTACCACTCGTAGGGGAGTGGGTAAAGATAGGAATGTTCCGGCATTGTCTGATGGAACGCAGTGTCGAAAATGGCTACCTGGGGAACGTTCGGCAGGATGGCCTGAGCAGCTTCGATGCCGGCAATATTCGGCGGATTGTGCAGCGGCGCCAAATGCTGCACCTCCTTGACCGCCTCCAGCACCTTGTCGTCAATCAGTACCGAACAGGTGAATTTCTCTCCCCCATGAACCACCCGGTGTCCAATGGCGGAAATGCTGTTGATGTCTTTCAGCACGCCATGGACCGGATCAGTCAGGGTTCTGATGATCAGATCGATGGCCACCTGATGATCGGGACACTCGGATTCCTCCCGGTAAGTTTCCCTCCCCGGCACTTCATGCATAATGAAAGAATCACCTATGATAACCCGTTCGACCATCCCCTTGGCGATTACTTCCTTTTTTGCCCAGTCAAAGAGTTGGTATTTTACCGACGAGCTACCACAGTTAAGGGCGAGTATATCCATGTTTTTCATATCCCCCTGGACACAGAAAATATAATGAAAGCAACCGATTATTTCGGTGGTGGTAAAAAAGGCGGGAAAAAGTTTAATGTAAATAAAACCGTTTTTTATAATACCGCAGACTCGTCATCTGTTCAAGGTTTTTTCTGCTATGACCACTATTTAAGAGACTGACCTTTGTGGTGGACTTTTTTTACCGTGTATGTTATTTTCCAGAAAATCAAACGTCTAATCCAAAATTACGACGAAGGAGGTGAATACCTTGGCTCACAAAATTTCCGACGAATGCATCAACTGCGGTGCCTGTGACGAATCCTGTCCTGTAAACGCCATCAGCGAGGACGGCGGTAAAAGAAACATTTCTGCCGATACCTGCATTGATTGCGGTGCCTGCGTTGATACCTGCCCGGTAAGCGCTATCAGCGCCTAATCCTTTCCTACAAGAGGGATTGATGCGGCCGATGCTCCTGGAGCATCGGCCGTTTCCTTTTTCTGGCCCGCAAAGTAGATCGGTCCTCATAAAAAAAGGCCGGTGTGTAACCCGGCCTTCCCCATCCAATACAGAATCAGAACTATTGACCGGCAACAGTCGAGCCGGCCGCCTCGACCCCGAATTCAGATATATCCTGTGGCACCTGGCTGAAAATGACAACAAAGGGTATCTCCTTGCCGGGCTGAACCCCGAGATTGGAAAGGGAATCGCCAAACTGGTTGTTCATGGCGGCCTCCAGCTTTTCGAGGGGCAGTGACTCCAGCTGTTCTTTCGATAGGTGATTGCCGCAGTAAGCCACTTTCTGCTTTGCCGGCGCACCGTTTTTTCCGTAAAGAACGGCCCTCACCTGGATCGATGCTCGCGGCTTCCGGTATTCATTCATCGCAACGCCGGTGACGACGAAAAGCTCCCCGGCCGACCTATTGGTCACAAAAATGCCAACCGGGTTTTTCACGCTGATGTGGCCGTCATCGACAGCTTTAATGCCAAGCCACGGCGGAAGTACCCCCAAGCCCACTTTGCTGAGCAGTTCAGGCTTCGTTTTGAGGATGAAGGTGCCGGCCCCGGCCACCAGCAGCAGGAGCAGCAAGAAGATACCCAATCCTGCAAAGGTAAAGAATGAGCTGGTTTTCCGACGGGATGAGATGGACAATGGCGGGTATTCGTCCTCAAACTCAGGTTGAGGGACTGCCTGAAGCGGCGCTTCTTTCTTCGCCCCGACCACTGAAAGATCTTGCAACGAGGAATGACGGCGCTCCTCAGGGGCAGGGCCCGGAGATACTACCTCGCCGAAGTCTATGGCACCAAGGTCAGCAGCGTTTTCTTTCTCAAACGGTTCCACTGCCGATGGACTACCGGCAACACCTTCCGCAGCGGGTGGGAATGGTGGCGGCTCAGTGAAATCGGCAAAGTCCAGACTGGGGATATCCGCTTTCGCGGTGCCTGCGGCAGGGTCTGCTGTAAGGGACGCATCACCGGCGTCACTCGTCGCCTCACCGAAATCGAATGAAAACTCTCCCGGGACATCACCTTCCCCACCTTCAGAAACGGGCGACTGTTGCAGCTGGTCGGCCGGGCCATTTTCGGCAAAATCTAATTCCATGCCCGGAAATGACTCAGTGGCAGTAGATACGGCAGCGGCAGGCGTGGCGAATGCTGGCGACTCCTCGGGAGGAAGGGCAGCGGCTGGCGGAGCAAAAACTGGCTCCTCGGAGGAGGCGCCGCTTGGCTCTAGCGCAAAGGTATCGAAATCGAGCTCCTCTCCAGGCGCAGGCAGGTTCCCGGCGTCATCGGCAGCCGTATGTTCCTCTTTCTCTTCCCCATCGAAGGAAAACTCGTTGAAGTCAAATTCGCCGCTTGCTGCCGAATCGGCCCCCGCCGAAGGCTGGGGCGGCGCCGGTTGCTCATCGAAGGTAAACTCGTTGAATGCCGATTCCCCAGCCGGACGTTCACCGGCGGCATCGGGAGATTCTGGTTGTCCACCACCATCGAAGTCGAACTCAAAGGGATTGGCGTCCTGCACAGGAGGCTGCGCCTCACTGCCTGCTACGAGAGCGGCACCGGTGTCGCCCCCAACGCCCGTATCGTCAGTCTCAGCATCATCAGGATTGAAGTCGCTCAAATCATAACTTTTTACCGGTTTTTCCCCTTCTTCCTCCGGTGAAGGCTGCTGCTCCTCATTGAAGCTGAAATCGCTGAAATCGAAGCTTTTTTCGTCTACAGCATCGTCCCCGGTAGGTTCCTCCTTGCCGGCACCTGCCAAAGCCTGTTTCAGCTGCGAGAAACCATTTTCCTGACTGGGGGAAGCAGCAATATCCGTCGCCGGACTGCCGCTTGCAGGAGCGGATGCAGAAGGAGCAGGCGCGTCCAAACCCAGTCCTCCCAGAATGGCATCGAAATCGGTCTCTTCCTGCGGCTCCTTGGTGACTAGAAAAACGTGCTTACATTTGGAACAACGGACCTTGACACCGCCTTCCTTTATTTTTGCATCATCCAACTTGAACTTGGTGTTACATTGATCGCACTGTAGTATCATTATGCCTCCACCGGTACATCCTATTCATGCAGCTCGTAAATAGCCGGTAACTCTCTCAATTTTTCGTCCAGATCCAATCCGTACCCAACGAGGAACCCTCCAGGGGATTCAAAACCCGTGAAATCGGCCGTTACCTCGACCTGCCGGCGTTCCCGCTTATTGATCAGGGTACAGATCTTGAGGCTTTTCGGCTTGTGTGCCGACAGCTTCTCGCGGAGAAACGCCAGGGAAAGCCCCGTATCGACGATATCCTCCACAATCAGCACATGGCGATCGTGCAGCGGCATCTCCACATCCTTGATCATGGCCACTGCACCAGTGGAGGATGTTCCGCTGTAGCTCGAAAGTTTGACGAACTCAAGGACGAGCGGCAATTGTATCCGACGGGCAAGGTCCGCCGCAAAGAAAAAAGCACCCTTGAGCACCACCACCAGGACCAGTTCTTCCCCTCTATACGCCAAGGTAATTTCCCATGCCAGTCTGCGGACTTCTGCTGTTATCTGCTCTTCCGAGTACAGCAAGGTTCGCCTGGGACCTACATTCATATAACCCCGCTTCACCTTTACATTTTTTCACGCTCCTCTATAGCAGAATAGAGGCGGCAGGTCAAATCAATATGGCCCGGCTCCTTTTTTTGTGTTATAAGACAACTGTTGGAGAAAACACAAAAAACGGGGAAAGATATGAAAAAAAGGTCTTCTCTTCTTGCAGTCGTCTTCGCGCTGTCGACCATAACGGCAGCCCATGCTGCATCACAGGTGACCGTTCCGGAAGGAAACTTCAATTTCGGCACCATCGTCCAGGGTGAAAAACTGCACCACACTTTTTCCATAAAGAACACTGGCGACTCGCCACTGTCGATTCTGCGGGTGGTTCCCTCCTGCGGCTGCACGGCAGCAAATGCCTCATCACCAGTTATCCAGCCGGGGAGAAGCGGCGAAATCAAGATCGTCTTCGACTCGACCAACTTCTCGGGCAAGGTGACCAAAAGCATCGCTCTCGAAACGAACGACCCGAAGACCCCTTCCTATACCCTGACCCTCAACGGAAACATCATCGAGGAAATTCAGATCACCCCCCGTCAGGTAAGCCTGGGACAGATAAAAGTGGGAAGTTCCGCCAGATCGATGGTAACACTGATCAACAGAGGAAACAGACCCTTAAGCATATTATCGGCAAAAGCCCAGATACCTCAAATAACAGCCGAGGTTAGCAAAAAACAGCTCAGAACCGGGGAAGCCGCAACCATCGAGATTACCGCCACCCCCAGAGCCACCGACAGGATCCTCAGCGGATACCTTACCATTACCACCGACAGTCCCAGAAAGAGCGAAATCATCATACCCGTTTACGGATCGCCGATCAGATAAGCTACTGATCCTTCAATTGCCGGTATGCACGCTCGATGTTCTGGTTGAAAAATTCCCTGTAGCCGGGTAATGACTCATACTTGGGCAGGCGGAAATTCTTTTTCGTCTGCTCAAGGGTTTTCTTCTTTTCCAGATAGTGCAGCATTTCCGTAGTGAAGTCCGTAAAGAAGACGCGAAACCTGCCGATTGCTTCACTGTCCGTCACTTTCCCCAGTCCGGGAACGACGAATCTGGTATCCAGCCCTTCCAGCATTTCCAGGTTCAGCACCCATTCCCGCAGGTAACCATCCCCCATGTAACCTATGACATTGTTAAAAAAGAGGTCTGAGGTAAACAGTACCTTTTCCTCCGGCAGATAGACAACCACATCGCCATCCCCATGGCCCCGCCCCAGATTGCTGGCGACGATGGTGGTTTTACCCAGCCGCAGGGTCAGGCTCTTGTCGAAAAAGATCACCGGGTTTTTCAATTCGCGGTAGCTCTCCTTCAGAGTCTGCCAGGTCTGCCAGGAAGTGACAATCTGGATGCCGAGGGGAAAATCGTAGTCCACATAATTGTAGCCGCGATGGTGGTGGGTCAAAATAACGGTAGCCACGGGTGCTGTCGTGATTTTGCCGACCTCTTCCATGAGTTCGCTGATGCTGTCGGGAACGAAGTGTGCACCCATGATGACAACCTGCGTGCCAGTGACAACGATAACGGCATTGCTCGCAGCCTTTCCCCTTGGCTGGGCGATGGCGGCAAAAACGTTATCCGTTACCTTTTCGATCGCATAACTTCTGGAATAGCCGGCGTTGCTGCCGCCAATGGTGGCGTATGATGGTACGGTGCTGAAGCTGATGCCGACGGCGAGCAGAAGTAAGATGATGACTTTGCCGATCAAGGGAACCTCCTTTTGAAGCCCCTTGATGGTAACAAATTCCTATTAAAAAAGACAGGCTTGAGGCCGGGGGGACGAGATAATAAACCTTGAGTTATAAGCTGAAATAGTGTAAAGATAAAAATTCACGGGCGGTTAGCTCAGTTGGATAGAGTACAGGCCTCCGAAGCCTGGGGTCGTGGGTTCGAATCCCATGCCGCCCGCCAATTACAAGGAAATAGCATAGTTTGTAACTATAACCATAAGTAGTAACGTTTTTTTCAACTTATGGTTCCAACGCCCATATTTCAACTTATGGTTCCAACAGCAGCTAAAAGTTGATTAGGACGCTTGGGGTGCATCCAAACAAAAGGCCACATTCGACAGAATGCGGCCTTTTTGTTTAGGTTTCGTGTTTGTTCAGGTTTCTAACATCCCAGTCCTGCCATATCTCCTACCATTTTAAGCCTAAGAATGCCTCCTCATGTACCGCCCCCTTAAATTGCCAATCTTTAATTTTTCAAAATGTCTTTTTCTGAACGCCCAGTTCCCAAAAAACTTCATTCATTACTTCCCTGACCATTTTCGTATTAATCTTTATCTCGCCTATAATCTTATCCTGAGAAGGGTACTCTCCTTTACACTGATACTGATGTACTAGGACGTGAATCCTCTCTTTAAGGCCAACATACCTTCTCCTAGCTTCCTTAACGCGGCTCTCCGCGTTTATCTTAGCAACCGCCTTACATATATCTGGAACATTATTGTAAAGAGAAGAAATATGTACACCGAATTCAGCAGCAATCAAATTAACTGGCTTGGCTGGAGATTCACCATCAATGATGGCCTGCATTTTTTGTGAAATCTCCTGCCAGTCAGGAATCGATTGTTTTTTCTTCCTTATTGGCAGCGCTCGTTCTGCTTCAAATTCCAGTTTTCCAACATGACTTTTATTGGTACCTGCATGACGAATGTTATCCACAGAATAGCTGGCAGCTGCGGCACATAATCCCCTCTCTTCCATGCTGAAATCGCCTCCCTACTAATCTTTACCACTTTACAAAAGGCTCCTTGACTGCCCTTCGTACATGTGTTGATCAAATGCTCAATGAAATCTGCCACTGCATCCTGACCCGGAAAGTTAGACAGGCTTGGAGCCATCTCCAGTAGGTCTGCAACCGTCTCCGCATACCAGAGGCTCTGGCGAGCGTTTTGCCGAATAGGATATTCATGTCTGCCACCTAACCACCCTTTACAATGGCTACACAAACCGGGCCTACATAATGGCGACAGGTGACTTTGCTTCTTCCAGCAGTGAGGACATGTGTCCTGTAATTCATAGCGATGCACTGGACAGACCAGAACGGCCTGTATTTTCCACAGTAACGGCTCATAGATTGGGAGATCGCTATCTCTCCATTCTTGATAACAAGCTGGGCACCAGGCGCTAGATTTATGCAGCAGATAGTTGTTGGTTAAAATATTCTGGTATGGCAACAAGGTCGTAAACAACAGGTCAGTCCGCAGGGTTAACCTTTTCAATACGTCAACCCAATCGCTGGCTGTACTGTCGATGCCGTTAACCACTTTCGAAAAAGTGTATGACTTGCCGTCGATTTTTTCAGGAGCAAAAGACTTGTTTTTCAGTAGCGGGCCAATTTCACTCTTAATAAGGGTTGACACCTTATTATGATGGGCAGCAGCTAGCCTTGTCACATAGCTGGTTTGGCTCTCAACATACGGCGTACCGACTCCGACAGGCTGAAGATGATCTAGCCTGCTTCTTGGAGGAATGAATGGAAGTGACATATCAAGCTCGTCATAGAGATCACACATAAGCCTCTCCTACATCAGAGTACCCCACATCATCACGTTTAGGGTTTCTCACCCCTGGCTTCCTGTTTCCTTTTTTGGAAGGTGCGTTCTGACTAAAGGATGACGTAAGGGGTTTTGTCGAGGGTTCTTCATAGGAAACTAAGCTATCCAATAGCACACTAGCTTCCGACTGTTTCTTCATCTCCGTCTCCCCGTTAAGTGCATGCTCTGCAAGAACCTGGAGCTCTTTCTCCGGCAGCTGTTCTCGTTCGAGATCTTCAATGGTAATTGTTTCGGCATTTTGTTCTACCGCAGTTCGTAGTGCCCTAAACAGCCAATCTTTCAACAGCCCAGCACATCCAATAGATCTACTAAAGATATAGGCTTCATTATTTATCAGATCTGGCATTTTTTTAAGCGGCATCCGATGAACAAGAGTCATTAGTAGGTTTAAAAATGCTTCTCGGTCTTTCGGAACACGCCCGTCGTAGCGCCGAAAATGAATTGGGGTGATGCGCCTCGAAAATTGTGTGTTCAATCCCATCAGAGCAAGCAATGCGTAAGTGCCAGAAAGCAAAAGAGAAGTTTTGAATTCTTGCCTGTCATGCTTAATGCACTCAATTTGATTCACTAGCGTGCGCCCAGTGCCTGGAGCCAAGATTCGATCAGCTTCGTCAATCATAACAACCCTTGGCTGGCGATTCCTGACCATCGCCTCGACTGCCCTTCGAAGTTCATGACTTGTTACTCTTTCGTCTACGACAAAATCATCACGCAATTTTTTGTTTACCATAGGTTCATTGGCAGCATTCAACAATCGGCAGTTAAAATCCTTGAATACGAAACCGCCATTTTCTGGAGCCGGCGCTTTTACCATTAAAACAGATAACCTCCCTGGGTTATCAATCAGGTTTTGCAAATCATCTCGGATTATCTCCTTCGCTTTAAAGTCCAAAACTGTTGATTTGCCGACACCAGTTGGCCCTACCAAAAGGGGAATTTCTTCAGGGTAAGGGTGGTATATGCAACGCGTCAGTTGCTTTTCAACTTCATCCAAAACAGGATGCCTGCCTCTGTAATTATAAAAATAAGCAAGTTTCTCATGTGCAGATTTATCCAGTAACTCGGCGGGAAATTTCTTAATCATGCTAGCTCCTCGTATAGATCGTCGTCAGTGTATTCTGCCACGTAAAAGTTTTTGGTCGGATTTTGTTTGTTGGAATCAACTTTTGAACCATCTACTTGAGGAGTAGTTTGCCTATTTGCGGATACCGCCAATTCCTGGTCTGGCTCGATAATGAGAGAATCAAGAAGGTTTTTGTTCACGAACATACTCTCCTGTGCCTTTTGCCTCATTTCCTTCAGAACGTTCTCGTGCTCTTTGGCGCTTCGTAGAAATTCAGCCAGCAGCTTTGCCGAGATCTGCTTGTTAGCGGGAAGATTCTTCTTTTTCCTGATTTCAGCAGAGGCATATTGCAATTCTCGTTCGGTGTAGCCTTTTAGCTCTGCATAGTGTTCCGAATAACATGTCACCCAGCCGCGTTTCTTGATGTAAGCATAGGCGATTCCTATGTTAAATGGGTTGTAACGTACTTCTACCGAAGTTCCCTCGATATCCGCGCGGCTGAACTCAGCGCATTTGTAATAAATGTTATTGATCTTCACCCCTTTACCGAAACATACCTTCGCCGTCTTTTTAGTGGTCGTTGGCAAGACCCTAAAAAGGAACCTTTGATCAAAAGCCAGAATGTTTTGAGTCCGATTTCCTGTTAGCTGTAAACCAGCGGCATAAGCCTCTAATGGTGACATAGCAAGTGCAGGATGCGGTGCCATGTGGTAGTACTCATTTATCCAGCGCTCGAAATGCTTTGCAAACTCGGGGAGCGGCCATATAGCATGTTGGTCTGGGAGATCCTTCTTTGTTGCCTGCCGTGGCACCTTAAGTATTTGATTGTTTCCCTCAAGGTTATAGATGTATTGAGTGTTAATCGTTCCGAACAACCTTTCCAGCACGGAGCCAAACCGGCCTTCAGCGGGAGGGCGTGATTTCTTGACTGCGCCAGACATCGCTAAAAGTGTTTCGAAATAGACACTGCCGAATTCCTTACCGCCATCTAGTACTATAGTGTGCGGAATGCGCTTGTGTCGCTTGACGCAGTCCATCACTACCATCATACAAGACCTATAGGATGGCGGCTCGAAGCTAAGGTACCAGCCGATGATCATCCGGGTATTAGCGTCGATCATCAATGTCAGCCAAGCCTTTCCAAGCACGACCCTCAATGTTTTAGAATCGACAAAGAATAAATCCAGTTCAGTATGATCTATGTGGGCTATGTGGAAGGGCCAGTCCCCATGACGTGGGCTGTGATACTCCAAGCAGAGGTAGGTTTCCTTGAACTGATAACCAGCCTTCTTCCCTTTCCTCCTATAGACTTGGTCAACTTTCCTATACTTCGTGTTCAGAACTTTTCTAAAAGTCTTATCACTAGCAGCTATACAACCCTGTTCCTCACATGCCAGTTGATATCGTGCATGAACAACTTTTACGTTTGGACTGACTTTGTTCAGGAGCTCTTCTTCAATAAACTTGATTATCAGGTCAAGGGTTTCCTGTTCCAGTTTAGGCTTTTCGTTACCCTTATCCTTATGCCTCGGCAAAAGCCCTAGGTACCCAATCCCGTATTTGGCTTCTGCCTTTCTGTACTGTCTCAGCCAACGGTAAATCGTACTAGTTCCAACTACAATTACTTCTCCATTCAGATAGGGCCGAATGCAGTCCATGCGACTATTTGCAATCTTCAAACAGTCTTCAGTAGCTTTATTCAGGATTTTGAAGCCTTCTTCAAGCAACTGGTCGTCTTTCTTGACCTGTATAATCGACCCCTGCATAACCATCTGCTCGAAAACGGTAAAAGGCAGCTTAGCTATTTTCGACTCTTCGTCACGAAACATTACCTCCGTATTGCCTGCAAGAATAACTTCGAAAACTCTGCCGTCCCAAAGGCAACGCGTCCCTGGTTCCACGTTAACAGCCAAACAATCCCTTTGTACCCCTGTAGCCTCTGAAAACATGCTGTAAGCAGTCGAGGTGGCCTCATTTATGTAAACCTTTGTGCGATGAGGTTCTGCAAGCACAAACGTGTAAATATCAATGTATAGTTGGTTGTATAGAAGCATCCAGTAAATATCATCCGCTGTTCCTCCTTGCTCTTCAATTTTGAAGATCAAGTCACGAAGGAGTATCCCTGGGTAGATACTTAACATTGCCGTAATCGCAGTCTTTACTTTTTCATCAATTTCCCATAGTGACTCACAGTTTAGATAATCGCTAAGGAACACCATGTTCCTGTAATGGACTTGGTTTATCTCTGCAGTAGACCGCAACCTGTAATAGAGACCATAGGTTTCTGCAGACCTTTCACCAGGAGGGCACCGCCAGATTCCATCGTCATCTTGGAAATACCTGTTTGGTTCTTTTTTTTGTAGCTCAAGAAGTTTCTTTGCGTTCTTACATTCCTCCCATCCTGCACTGTGTCTACGGATAACAAAAAAATCACATGTGTGGATGACGCCGAGTTTGCGTCCTTTTTTGTTCTCGTAAATCAACTTTATGGGATTTGGCTGATCATAATATTCCAGGACATCGTCATCATTTTCATATGTCGCAATGAATGGTAACTCAACAGTGTGAGACTCAAACTGGATAGTCTTGCCCATTTTCCTGCTAGGGAACTTACCAGTAACGTTTCCGACCTTTCCACTTACACGCCGAGAAGGCTCTGATTTTCGTACCCGCTGTATTTGCCTCTTAGCTTCCTCAGAGATGTTATTCTGAAGACACCATGCAAAAAATTCATCATCAGTGAGCATCCTCCTCCAAGTCCTCCCCCCCGTTTAATTTTGCGCCTTTACCCGTTTTGGTTAGCCGATGTTAGAATATTCACGTGGTCGTTTAAATCAATCGGTAAATTTCAAGAACAGCGCAAAAACAGGATGTTATCCCATTTATGGGATAAATATAATGAGGAACCACAATAACGCCTAAAATTGTCCAACTATCTTAATTAACAGTAGAATTTTTATACAGGAATTACGAATGATTTTAATGGTAGGAGAAATTATGCTGGTTTTGACTAGTACATCAAACCGGACAAGGAAGCTTTCTCATTATCCTGAGCAATTGGCGCATGAAGTCGCTTTTTTCTTGGTAGTTAAAACGGAATTCCATCTCCCTCATAAACAAGGGGAAATTTCTCATGTATTGGCCTCGATATTTCATTAGCCAGCTTTTCGAGCAATCCCAAAAGTTTAGAGCACAATGGGAGTCATGTTCCAGTGGTATCAACATGTCTTGTTGATAAGATCGAATATTGAGGGCTTTCCCAGATGACGATGCATAAACCCATGCGATTGGCTGGTTCGTGATATGGGGGTTTCCTCTAATTGGTTTCTGATCCTGCTTGAAAAAAACTACTCGCACTTGTTCCTCAATAATCATCAGGCAGAAGATGGGGATTTTGAGGGATTTATCTTTTAGGATCAATTGCTGGCTCTTTTCAATCGCCTCAACACCCTTGCGAAGACCACCTAGCTGCTCTTCAGCCCTGGAGAAAATCAGGTGCCTAAAGAGACAATAGTAACCTTTGGCCGTATTTGGATGAAGGCCTAAAGCTGTTGCCGCAGATGAAGGCGAGGTCATCCGATAGAATTCTTCGACTATGTTTGAAAGGTGCTTGTTTGAGATTCGGAACTTCTTTGGGCAAGGAGTGTATTTTTTGTGACAAACTTTGCAGGCACGGCGGCCATCCGCCAACATGTAGAAATCAGGAGATCTGCAATCACTTTCAGGGCAAATCAGCTTCTTCCTCCGCAATCGCTTTTTGTGCGACACAGGAGCTTCGTTTGCATGTGAAAGCGAATCTGGCATGGCTTGCGCACTTTAGCACGACCGCCATCAAAAAAATAGAACATGTTCTAACGGCAACAAAGCACTAGCATAAGGCTAGACGCTACGTAGCCATGTGCTTCTCCCATAAGATCTTCAATGAGTTAAAAACAGATGTTCTGCATCCAAACGCTCTTGCGCCGTTAAGCCAAGTTTTTGGGCACGCTTCTCCCACGACCCAAGTACCCCGCATATATGGTTAGTAATCTCTTCGGCTCGATCTTTTTTTAAACGGTAATAAGGAGCAGTTGCAAGCACGGCCTCCATATCGGGATGTCGGTTGTACATATCAAAAGAAAGTACGTGCTCTTGCTTCTTGAAAGACGGATTCATGTCGTATGCAGGTGCCATCCGCCATCCAGCAGGAGTTCGTACAAAGCCGTGGTTGCGCAAATGGTCATCGCGATTAGCGGTAGCGACATTGAATGCTACCCTCGTGAAAAGCTCTTCAAGGTCTTTAGTGATACGCTCTGATTCTCCGAAGGTCGCAATGAAATCAGCAATCTCGATATAACTGGCATCTTCACTATCAACACGATCAAGCATCGTCATGGCAGAGGCGAAGAAATGACGATTGTTACCGCTCCTATCAAACCTCTTAACTAAAAATGTGTGATAACGTTTTCCTATCAACATAACTTTGGATTCAGGGACAGTAATACCGCATTCCCGTGCCAAGTCATGAAGAAGTTTTTCCCAAAGTGCGACATCGTAATCATCATCAGCAGAAGGAAATTTCGCAATCCAAAGGTTGCCATTTTCATCAACTAAATTAGCCTTAGGACGAGCTCCCCCCAGTGAAGATCCGGGAGCAACAAGAACCTTCAACCATTCCTTAATCTGCCCGAGATCCTCCTGCTTCGGTTTGCTTAATTCATAAGCCACAGCTTGTAACTCAGCAATTCTTGTCACAGGAGGCGCAGACAAAGCTTCATTTGCTAAAAAACTATCGTCATTTGGCCGACTGAAGCGTAGTGCTCCCATGCGCGTACAATCCTGGACACCAAGCAAGAATTCCCATGGGCCTAATGTTCTTGGTGTGCGGCCTGCTTCTTTGGCCTCAACTGCCTCCCTGCGTCTCATCAGGATTTGCCCCCATCGGTCAGGACATGAATCCATGAACACCCCGAAATTTGATTCCTTGGGAAAAAATTCTCCAGGGCTCAAATCCAGCACAGGATCCAAAGGAAAGGCGTGAGCGTGTTGAAGCCAACCATCTTCGTAAGCAAAACGAATGCTTCCTTTTTCACCTTTCGACAGTGTGCCTATGTGTTGCAAAGAGCCAAAGACAGGATCATCAAGCCAGACCCATATATGTTCACCACTTGCCTTAGCCATGATTATCTCCGGTTAGCACCTTTTTACGAGGCGCTCTTTTCCGCTGTGGGAGCGATTCATCTTGTAGTCGATGACCCACGGCATCTTCCTGGGCAACACGAGACAAATCGCCGAGTAAGCCAAGGACACGCAACACCTGGATATACGCTCCAATAGCCACAGTCGGGTCACCATTTTCAACTTTGTATAGAGTAGATCGCGAAATATCAGCCCTTGCGCAAACAGTCTCCATAGAAAAACGACGACGCAGTCTTGCGAGTTTAAGTCGCCCCCCCAGCGCCATCATTTCCTTTGCCGACAACGGATATATCGCAACTGATTTCTTAGTCATAACGTGTCATATAATAAACAAATATTTGATTTTTGTCAATTATATAACACATTACGCTTTTAGATTTTGCTTCAACCAGCCCTAACCATGACTTAAAAAAATGTAAAATTGTAAAAACAAACTTGACCTTTTTGCATATCAACAATAATCTAAAATGGTGCCATGCAACTCAACTGGAATTGAGAATGCCTAATCTCGCAGAACGAAACGGCAAAAATTTAAGAAAATCGCTGCACATTTTTCCGACCGGCATGCCAATAACGAGTACACACCTTGCTCAGTGGGGAGTTTCACGACAACTCGCACATTGGTACAAGTTAAATGGATGGTTTGAGCCGCTAGGGCAAGGATACTATCTCCGGGTTGGGGACAAGCTGACTGAAACAGGTGCTATCGCTGCCCTTGAAGCTAATGGTGTCATGGTTCACCTGGCAGGGAAAAGCGCCCTGGATCTGAGAGGGTTTTCGCATTATCTGCCGTTAGGATGCGGGACAATCTACCTGTATGGCAGACATGTCAGAAAAGTCCCCAAATGGCTTACTGATCATTTTGCCGTTGAAATTTCTTCCGGGAAGCTTTTTAACGAGGATGATCGGGTTGAACAGAGGATGTTTGTGAGGAGAATGGATCCCAACGATTCAAATTCACCTTATGCTTCAGATCCAGAAAGGGCCATATTGGAAATGCTCGACAATGTGCCCTTAAAACAAACTCTAGAAGGAGCAAAGCTGATAATGGAAAGTATGTTTTTGCTGGACTCCGAGAAAATGCTACTGCTTCTTCAAGCTTGCCTCAAAATAAAAGTTAAGCGCCTTTTTATATCCGTCGCTACTGAACTTGGTCTCCCGGTTACACATGAAATAAATACAGCATCTATTGATTTCGGTGCCAGCACCCCATATACAATCCGTGGGCGTCGGGGAGGGAAAACTTTGGTGCTCAAAAATCCCCATTTCTGTGCAAACTGACACTTACTAACATCAGTAGCAGGAAATTCTCGCAAGAGCGTTGTTGCGCTTAACGTATATTACCTGTTGTTCAACGCAGACCTGCTTCAGATATAAATTGAGATCGGCCTTAAACTGCTGCGCGGTAAGGCTCTTATTTCCATTACCTATAAAAAGATCGAATGTTTGGCGTGTATTCAGTATCTTGAACTCTTTGAAGGCCGCAGATTGTCTCAGCATCTTCTCTCGGTCGCTATTTATGTGGCCCACGTACCTAAAAATCTTCTCCACTTCACTATCCAGAAAGGCGATGGCATCGTCAATAGTTAACACCGAACCCGATTTCCATAATGGTTCATGATGCGAAAAACGGTTTCTCAGCAGGTTTATGTCCTTCAGCTCGCTAAAGCAGGTGGCCAGAGAAATTCCTTTCGGAGCATTAGGAAATACCTTTGGAAGCAATTCCGGCCATAGCAACGTTTGCGTAGACGACGCGTAATCACCTTGAAACAAGTTCACCCAAAAACCAAGCGTAAGAGACGAAATAACATTAGCGGAAGAAACTACTTTGCCTTCTCTTTTTAGTTTTTCAATTGTATTATAAATTTTCGTCTCATTGACAGTATACTTCCTTTTTTTCCCAGCTTTAGTTTGTTTTGCCCTGGCACGGTTACCTACCACTTTACAGACAGTCTCATACCATGTTTCTTTGCCGATCTTTGCCCAACTCTCGACGTGCAGCGAGTTTCTTAATGTTACTTCCAAGCATTGCAGAAATGTGTAGACAGTTCCCCCAAGCGCCTTGTTCCAGTAATATGCTCCTATGGTCTTATCCAAATCAGTGCATCCTACCAGCGTCGAGTACGTTGAAAGCCTTTCTGCTGATATGTATTTCTCAAGGTCGCTGAAGTTCATGAGATATGGATCCTTCTGTTTTGTCCGAAGATTTTGACTTGCAACCCTACATCAACCACATTATGATAATCAACAAGTTTCAAACAACGCGAAAGCATCGAGTGGCCTGGGAAACATCGCGGACGATAATCGGCATGTGTTATTTCTGTTGACAACGAAAGGGTGCCTAACTATACTTAACTTGAACGCGGTTGGAAGACTTAAGCGTGGCCTCACGGCTTCGAAAGTTCTGACCCACGGAGTACTCTCTAGAAAAGCTGCCCCTCACAAGGGGGCAGCTTTTTGTTTTTGAGGCGAACGGCACTCGAAGTTAGGAGTGGCCTGCCCATTATCCTCCATACCACGCCGCGAGTCCAAGTCACATTTTTTGTATACAGCAACCAGGGCATTGCTCATCCCCACAATTACTTCCCTCGTTCAACATCTTTACCAGCCAATGAATATAGAAGATAGCATCAGATTTTTCACATAACATAAGCAGGAAAAGCCCACGATAGGGATCACCTGGAATTGGCCACTTCAAACGTTCCAACTCGTCTTGCTTAGGAATATCTCTGTGGTATTCGAATGCATTCAACCATAATTAAGAGTTTCTTCGGAATTGACTACCGTACCACTTGATGAAATCTGGATATAATTACGTACCCGCTCACCATTGAACATCTTCCTATGTTCTTTGAGTTTTGCTCTAATCGCCTTATGGTCTAGCCTATGAGAAAGAATCTTGCAGATGTTGTAAAATTGGGTTTTCTCATCCTGTAATATAAAAGGCCTCATTCGATGAAGAAAGGCGGAGATGTAGTCATCATCCGGCATCTCATTTTCCGATGAGAATCCTTCAGATTGACTCCATCTGATCTGGAATTTAAGGGCTTGTTCGCCCTTAAAAAACCGGGATTTCCCTAGAACATCAGCATAATCGGTAAAGAGGTGAAGAGTTCTAATCTCTGGTTCAGTGAATTCAGCATGAGCATGAACAATTTCCCGAGTTCCGGCAGCTCTATATCTGATCCAATGACTTTTCATAATGTTCTATCGTAGTTTGTAGCTTCCTAAGTAGTTTAAGGGTTATTTTTAGCGCTGGTTGCAGTTACTCTTTACTTCAGATGATAAATTTTTGTCCCAACATTCAAATATTCGTAAGCTGCAGCTGCCTTCATAACAAGCCCCTCGTCACGGCACAGGAAGATATGGCAGAAAGATGCCATTCCAGCATGTGTCATATCGCTAAAAGATGCATTAAACCGCCTCTCGATTTTCATTTTCGAGTCCCGATGGTATCCAACGAAATTTAGCTGGTGATATATAGCGTTTACTTTTTCTGCGACGGTGGGTTCTCTCTCCGGGTTGCAACTCCATGGCGTACTTTTGATGCCAAAGAAACTTTCCATATCGATGTCTGCCCCAGGTAATTTCTCTTTCACCAAACCCCAAATCTGCAATAGCACGTCTGGGCCTTTAACGTTATTGAGGATTTTTGGAGCAATGCCTATAACTTCTTCAAATTGACGAACTTGTGGTTCTGATCCTGGGAAACCAGAAAATGAGCCCGAAAGCTGTTGGTTCAGCACTGCTAGTAATTCTGGGAGTTCGTTTACGACTCGATCAAACTGCTTAAGTAGATTTGGGTCTACTCCTTCATCGTCTTTAAGACCTGCTATTGATGAAGTCAGGATTTCCATCAGATTGCTAGTTCCTTGTGCAAATATTTCGTCGAAGGAACTGTCGGGTAGACCACCATAAAATTTTTGCAGCATTCCGATCAGGCCATAATCCGCTCCAGCAAATGGAGCCACAGTTTCATTATATGAATTCAGTGCACGTCCAGGATCAACTTCTAATGTCTCGAATCTGCCGGTTGGCGCAAATTTCTCGTCCAGTACCGCCTTGATGTGCTTGGCATTAATCGCTCGCAATACATCAAGGAATTTGTCTTCATACCCTTTGGACTTGTTGATTTCTTGCAAATTTTCGTTTGAAAAGACGGGGACAAATGATGGGTGATCAAGGAGCCCCTGGATATTGTGAGGATCACCTTTTATCACCGAGTCCAGTATATTATGGTCAAGATATACAAGGCATTCTGTGTCAGAATGGATCATATGTGTGTTCCCTAAAGCCATGGCCTGCGCTATAGCCCATGGATTGCAAATGCTCCTGGCTTCTCATCAGCATCATCATCAAACTTTTACGGGCTAAGGCAGCACTTTTTGTATTTTAACCCGCTCCCACATGGACAAGGCTGGTTCCGACCAATTTTCCCACTTATTTTCTTGAAGTTTTCAATCCTCTTGACCTTTAACTTCTCAGCATCAGCCTTCAGCCGTTCTTGATCTTTTAAAGAGATATCTTGCAGTTTAAAAACCTCAAAATCTACACCAGAAAGGTTTCCCGCTGTGTCAAAAGATAGTTCCAGCAATAACCTCTCAGGATCATTTGTCACTAGCATAGTTGCCATCGTATGCTCTCGTGCAGATGTCTGATTTCTTTCAATGACCCCCTGTTGCCAGCAAAACATCGTAATGTTAGCACTCCCATAGGAGGAAAGGGCCTTGGCCTTTTTAGACTTGGATTGTAGCGCTAAAGTCTCATCTATGTTTAGCGCTATTGAATCGCGTAGATCCTGGCCGGAATTGAGAATCATGCTAGCAACTTTTTGGCAGCCAGGAACATATTGCTTAGCAAGATAATAAACCAGTTCCTCTAGGCGGGGAGGCAGTTCTTGCCTTATCAAGCACTTGGTATCCGAATCTAATAATTTATTTGCAAAATACCCGTCTATTTTTGACCGATAGCCATACCAGGTGATTTTGTCCATCGATTTGAAATCTTCTACGTATTGGGAATATACGTTGTGCTTGATGTATAACCCAAGGTGATCCAATTCATCGTCTGTTTCTATAAGAGCTGAAGCAAATGCCCGCATTCTTTGCTCTACGAAATGAAGAAAAACCAGAGGATTGTCGAAAATTTCGGAATACACTCGCAGATCGTCAATAGAGACCGACCACACTGGATGAGTACCAACATCGATTCCTATTTTTTTGAGATGCTGTATCTGCCCGGCAATTTCGGTAAAAGGGTCGAGTGTAATGGCACAAACGGTAACGTTTTCGAAGTCGTTATGGGAGAGCCTACCAATCTCTTTATGATCGCAATCGAAAAGGGATACTTCATCTGCACTTCTAAAATATTCCAAGAAGCGCTTTCCTTGCTCTGCAGGTTTGTAAACAAGGTTCTTTATTGATTCTAGGTAAGCAGGGAAATCGGTAGTTGGTGGTGTGTATGTGAAAGCACCAGCCTTTACTTCAATAACAAATAGATGTCCTTCGAAGATTATCAAGGCATCAGCCTCACACCATTGCTTTTTCCCACCTGGTGCAGTCTCCCAACGGTAATAAACGGGATGATGGAACTGAGCCCCTGGCAACAATTTAGCAAACAGTTGAAGAGGGATTGACTCTGAAAGCATCTGCTGTTTCTGATTCCACATCGGGCTATAATCGGGATACCTGGCAATAACAGCACGTTGAACTATTCGATAGAGGTTGTCGAACAGGCTATAAATATCAAAACAGTAATAATGACCGTCTAGTTTTATAAACGGACGCTTGAACACTGGCCATATGCGCAACGGCCATCCTTTGTATTGACCGTCAGCAAAAAAACTGGTTTCCTGTCCAGGCTCATACGAAAGATCTTCTAAAAGAGGCTGAGGCAGCGTCGTTATCTTTCCCAGGTCGAAAAGGTCTAGACGAGAAAACCTGCCAAATATGTCATCCCGCCATTGTTCCCAGCCATTTTCTTTAATGACCTCCAGCATAAGCTCTGCCATCTCATCTTTAGGCGGCAGCTTACCATTTAATCTTTCCTGCAGTTTTACATAGGTCTGTTGCTGAAAATCAAATAGCTCTTCTGTAACATCAGGAATGCCAAAAGTCAGAGAAGTCTGTATTGCCTTGAGCGCTTCAAGAACTCCCTCGACCACTATTCCATATGACGCACGCAATATATCTTCATGCGGTGAGAGAACATCTCTATAGAAGGGTATATCGTGGTAAAGGTATCTTTTGCCACGCACATTACACCACATCATTTGCGCTTTTGCATAGAACTCATCGATATTTTCATCGAAATCCACAGTCTTTCGATTTACAGCAGTCTGGCAGAGCATGAACTCAGTGTTCAGCTGCATGAATAAGTCATGCACTAGACTTTTAAGAGTGTTCCATTTTCCTTCGTCCAGTTCTTTATCTTTCTCGACTGCTGGTAAAGTTGATACAGCAACACTCTGGATGTAATCAATCATCCTTTGGGAAACGACTGCATCATGGTCTATATCAACTTCAGCTTTTTTATTAAGATGGCTCCCAGCTTTTTCCCAACATGCGCGGTGAAAGTATTCAGGAAGAGGTATGGTCTTAACAATAGCCGTAATTTCGTCGATCTTTTTATCTATCTCTAAGCAGACCTCTGGGAATTTCGCCGCAAACTTGTCCTGCATCGCCTCAAACTGTTTCTCATTTAAACTGCTTCGTCCAACAATTAATTCTCCAAAACGAACCATCTCAAGTGGGCCATATTGAAAAACCTCATCCGGTTTTACACCTTTATTTTTGGCTTTAGTAACGCTGCGATGTTTGATGCGTGCTTTTTTGCCCATAACCTACCTTTCTGCCTGACATTTTCAAATTGCGTAAAGCCTATTGCATTTAATCACATAAGTATTCACTGCTGTCCCATAATTTGATTCAATAAAGAAAGGCTCGGAGAGCTACTTGTGATATATTGAGTTCGCCAAAACAACAATATTAACAAGGAGATCCGAGCCGTGGCCCATTGTAACACAGTACTG
>NZ_JAKZFT010000007.1 GCF_022808985.1 Geotalea sp. SG265
AGTAAAATGGCTGTAGGACATGGTGGGTTCCTTTCCGTAGTGAGTGTTGGTCGCGCTTCACACACTACCAGAAAACCATCATGTCCTGCTTTTTTATCACGTGGTGCACTTACGAATAGAATCTACCTGTGAAAATCGGACGGTACTATTTCACCCATGCCAAGAATAGCCCGCATCATAGCACCCGGCTACCCACATCACATAACGCAACGCGGCAATAATCGCGCTACAGTATTTTTCGATGATGAGGACCGGCTGACATATTTAAAGTTGCTGGCAGATTACACTCAGAAGCATCATGTGCAGATCTGGGCTTATTGCCTGATGAGCAACCATATTCATCTGCTCACCGTTCCCGAAACGGAAACCTCTCTGTCGCGTGGTATCGGCCTTGCTAACCAGATGTATACCCAGTATCTCAATCGAAAGCTCAACCAGTCAGGCCGCATCTGGCAAAATCGTTTTTTTTCTTGTGTCGTCGAAAACGAGCGCTATCTTTGGGCCGTTGCACGCTACATTGAGCGCAACCCGATTAAAGCAGGACTCGCTGCAAAAGTTGAGGGGTATCGGTGGTCCAGCGCCAAGGCCCATGTGTCAGGCACACATGACCCATTGCTTGCGGCAGAATTTTGGCTTTCACCGCAGGAACAGAATGCGTATCGGGAATTTGTGGCCTTTGAAGATGAAGAAATGGATAACGCCATCCGCAAGGCCACTAACTCCGGCCGGCCTTTTGGATCGGAGTCTTTCGTTGATATGCTGGAATATAGGTTGAATCAGGTACTCAAACCAAAGAAACCAGGACGACCTAGAAAGAAAACCGGGGAGTGTCCCTAATTTTTCATTCCGATGCGCCGCTCTTCCCGCTCAAGAATCCGGGCATCGTCTCGGTGCCGATCGGCTTCCTGGTCACGATTGTTGCCACCCTGCTCTTCCGCAACAAGCGTGAGGAGGAGATGTTCGAAGAGCTCTTTGTCCGCCAGACCACCGGTTATGGGGTAGCCAAAGCAGCGAGGCATTGATTCGCCACTATTGCATTGTCATGGAATGTGATGCAGGGGCAGGAATTCCCGTGGGTTCCTGCCCCTTTCTCTTCGATCTTGGAACTTGCGCTCGGCAAAGAAGCGGGCAGATACATATCAGGAATGGGTGGAAGGATCGATTCCGGAAGGCGAATGGGAGCTAATCCGGCAATCCCTTCAGCGAGGACAGCTAACCGGCAGCATTAGATTTGTGGATGAGATTGAGCAGAAGATCGAAAAGCGGGTGGAGTCTCGGGGACAGGGGCGCCCGAGGAAGATTATAAAATAAATCTTTCCCCTTTTTCCCAAATGAAAGTCCAAAATCAAGAAGCCGCCCGAAAAGGCGGCTTCACAAAGACAAGGATTACGAGTGCTGCGGCACCAGCTTTATCTCCAGTTTGCAGTTGACAGCGGCAGCGTACTTGCGAAGCATCTCAAGAGACGGGGAATGACGGTGAGAGCCAAGTGAAGCTTCTACCCTCGCCAATGATGGTTGAGAAACACCCATTTTTGCCGCCACCTGTTCTTGAGTAAGCCCCGCTTGCTTGCGGGCCGCAAGAAGAGCATCCAGAGCAGCAAATTCATCATCCAAGGCTTCCCATGCTTTCTTGAAATCGGGGTCTTGAAGGTCTTTCTCCAATTTTTTCTTGGGGTGATACGAAACCGGTTTATAGCTCATGATTCATTACCTCCTTTTGCCGGGTGAGCGCTATATCGAGTTCCCATTTTGGTGTCTTGTCCGTCTTTTTAATGAAACTGTGAAGAATAACGATCTTTCTTCCGACCATAGTGCAGAAAAACGCTCTACCGATTCCTTCTTCTGCCTTGGCACGGATCTCAAAAAGGCCATTACCAAGCGCACGTGTATGCGGCATTCCCAAGTTGGGACCGTATTCTTCCATGCGTAAGGTCAATGCTCGAAATCGAGCACGCAAGCCAACAGGCCAAGCATCAAGCTCATCCTCAACAGCTTCGTTGTAAAACAAAAGACGGAAAGTCATGGCATCAATATACCACACATGTTATAAATGTAAAGAACTTTGAAAGTGCAGCCCCAACCATCGGCAAAGCATCACTGGGCCTTCTAACGACAAAAAAGCACCCTCCGAACGGAAGATGCTTTTTTTGCATCAAAAAAATCCCTCAGCGTCAACCCATCACCGGCAGCAGCTGCAAAGCTGCACCTCTCCATCCTGCACAGCCTCGTTGCGCAACCGGTAATAATCCTCCAGAGTATTGATATTGGCGAGGAACAGAACTCAGGATCAAACCGCGCCGCTTCGGTGGCCGTCACCTCCCGAACCCTGACCTTGGGGAGCAGCGAGATCACCCGTTGCTCCCCCTTCTGCATGAGATCTTCTAGCACCGGCAGAGCGCACAAGATCAGTTCATAAGGTCAATCCGCCTTCCTGATGCTGCACAACAGCCCCTTCCACTGGGGGTAGCCCATGATCGGCTCCCGACAGTTGCAATCGGTCAGGCGGTTGCAGTTGGCCTCCCTGGGCCAGCCGTGGGGCACCAGCACCACCCCTTCCATGGTCCGGTCGCTCACCTCCGCCTTCATCTTCACCCACCCCCGGTCGGTCTCGATGATCACGTCATCCTGATGGGCAAGGCCATATTTGGCCGCCGTCTCTGGACCCATTTCGGCGCGGGGATAGGGGTCGAACTTGCGCATGGACTCCACGTTGTGCATCTGAGAGCCGTTGTAGTGGAGGTAGCGGGTACCGGTGGAAAGCACCAGGGGGTATTTTTCTCCCAGTTCCGCCCAGCGTGACCCCTGGGGGCTCTTTTCCGGCTCCTGGTAGGTGGGGAGCGGACTGGCGCCGACCTTGGCGAAGGCCTCGCTGTAGATCTCGATCTTGCGCGTCGGCGTGGCAAAGGAACGGTCATTCAACGTGTAGTTCTTCTCCTGATAGACCCCCCCCTCCGGATTGTCCCGCAGGTAATCGAAGGAGAGGCTGCAGGGCCCCAGCTCATGGGCGACCAGCTCTTCATCGGTCTGCCAGGGAAACTGCTCGCCGAACCCGCACGCCTCGGCCAGCCCCTTGTAGAATTCCAGGACCGTCTTGGTCTCGTGGAAACGGTCGGCTGCCGGCGGCCGCAGCATCAGGTACGGCAGACAATGGCAGACGTTGTAGTTGTAGCCGAGCCCCCAGAATTCCAGCTGGTTTGCAGCCGGAAGCACATAGTGGGCATGCTCTGCCGTCTCGGTCATGAAGAGATCGTAGACCACCAGCAGGTCCAACTTTTTGAAGGCATCGGTGAGGGCGTTGGAGTCGGGCATGGTGACCAGCGGGTTGCCTCCGGCGACGATAAAGGCCTTGATCTTGCTGGGGATGCTCTCCGGCACCAGGTTCATGACCGCGTAGGGGCTGGTCCGGTCCCAAAGCTCGTAGAAGAGCGGATATTCATCGGCCCCGAGGGGCTTGCCCGGGAAGGGGAGGCTCACGTCGGCCAGGCTTAGCCGGGGGCTGATCACCCAGCCGCCGGGGACGTTGATGTTGCCGGTGATGGACTGGAGGATCGCCATGGCGCGGTCGGTCTGGCTGCCGTTGGCCTGCTGGTCCTGGGTGCAGGTGCCGTGGCAGATGCTCGCTCCCTTGGTGCTCGCGAAAAGCCGCGCCAGCTTGCGGATGTCGTCGGCCTTGACCTCGGTGATCGCCTCGGCCCATTCAGGTGTGTACTGCTGGATATGGGGCACAAGCTTATCGAAGCCGTAGGTCCACTTCTCCACGAACTCGTGATCGTAGAGGTCCTCGTTGACGATCACATGGATGAGGGCCAGGGCGCCGTCGGTGCCGGGCCTGATGGGCAAATACATCTCCGCCTGGTCGGCAATGGCGATTTTGCGCGGGTCGATGACCACGACCTTTGCACCCTTCTTTAGGTTTTCCTGGATGGCCAGGGCGAGGGCGAAGTCCGATGCGGCCGGGTTGTGGCCCCAGAGCACGTAGAGGTTGGAGTCCATTTCCTCCACCGGATACTTGCCGAAGGTGATCTGCCTGGCCCGGATCCTCATGCGGAAGCAGATGCTCTCCACGGAAAAGAAATTTGGGGAACCGAAGGCGGCCTTGAAGCGATGGGTGAGCGAGCCCATCTCCAGGTTCTCCACGCCGATAGAGCCGCAGAAGAAACCGAGGGATGACGGGCCGAACTCCTCCTTAAGACCATTTAGCTTGGCGCCGATCTCGCTGTAGGCCTGCTCCCAGGAAATCTCCTGCCATCCCCAGTCCACCTTTTTCAACGGGCGCTTGATCCGGTCTTTATGATAGAGATGCTCGATCATGGCCTGCCCCTTGGCGCAGATCTTTCCCTTGTTCATGGGGTGGGAATCCTGCCCCTTCACCCCGACCACCTTGCCGTCTTCAACTGTTACCTCCACACCGCAGCTCTGGTAACAAAGACAACAGGCGGTATAAAACGTTTTCCTTTCTTTCTCAGCCATCTTTTCCCTCCAGTTTTGTGGTGTGCATGCCTTTCATAACATCATCAATGCCTGATCTGCTCCTTGTATCCGACCTCCGTTTCCGTGGATTGTTTTCAATGTCCCTCCCTGTTCATTCCCGGCAATCCTTGATCTGCCTCTTGCCGGTGCCGGTGGTGAACCAGCCGGCGGTGTCGAAGGTAATGCTCCGCAGGACCAGGGCCTTCTGCCGGAAGAGGGGAGCCACCGGCTCCTTGCGCAAAAGCATGGCAACCGCCTCCCTGGCGATGCGCTCTTCCTCACCGCCACTAACCTGCAGGCAGAGGTGGAGCTGATCCTGGTCGGCAAACCTGCGCACCTCGGCAGCAAAGTTGAGCACACCGTCGATGGCGAAGAGGGCCTCATCCAGGATGGGCATGTTCAGGCTCAGCCCTTGGGCAAGGGGCACGGCCGCCTCGAAGCGCCCCCGGACCGGTCCCAGTCGTCGCAACACCGAACCGCACGGGCAGGGCTCGGTAAGCATGCGCGCCCGGTCCCCGGTACGGTAGCGAATAAGGGGCATGCCGGTCCGGGTCAGGGTGGTGAAGACCACTTCCCCTTCGACGCCATCAGCGACCGGCTGGCCGGTGAGGGGATCGACAATCTCCGTGTAAAGATCCGCCTCCCGCAGGTGATACCCTCCCCGCGCCTCGCACTCGACCCCGCCACCAAGGCCGGTTTCGGTCATACCGTAATGGGTGAATACCCGGCAGCCCCAGCGTTTTTCCAGCCGTTCCCCAATGGCCGCCGGTACATAATCGGTGGACAGGAGCACGCTTTTCACCCAGCCGGCCGGGATTACGTCGCTCCCAGCGCCGCAGGCCAGGGAAAGGATCTGGGTGGGTATGCCCACCAGGCATGCCCCCCGATGGCGCATAATTTCAGCACGGGCAGCTGCGTCGTCCCGCACCGGCCCGTGGATGACCACTTTCATGCCGGTACGGTCAAGACCCCGCGACAGCAGATCCCCGACGCTGTCCGGTTGCTCCCCCGGCAGGAAAATGATGACCGTCTCCCCCGCCTCCACCATGGTGGACATGCCGTTGCTGAAGAAATCGAT
Source organism: Geotalea sp. SG265 (assembly GCF_022808985.1). Taxonomy (GTDB): domain Bacteria; phylum Desulfobacterota; class Desulfuromonadia; order Geobacterales; family Geobacteraceae; genus Geotalea. The sequence goes on from NZ_JAKZFT010000007.1 coordinate 5,549, forward strand.
GGTCGATTCCAGGTCCCCGCCGGTGAAAAAGAGCCGTTTCGAGGCGCCGGTCGTCCCCGAGGTCTGCAGGGTGACGATCCGCTTGATCTCCCCCAGGGAGGTGCAGACCATGCGCATCCCCTGTTCCCGGACATGGGCAGGGGTCGTGAAGGGGATCCGCTCAAAGTCCGCGAGACTATTCATGGGGCCGATGTGGGCAAAAAGCTCGCGATAGAAGGGGCTCCGCTCCCGCGCATAGGCCACCACCTCTTTGAGCTTCTCCAGCTGGTATGCGGCGATGGCCGAAGAGGTAAGCGGCGCATGCACCGCCAGCCGTTGCCTGATCCAGTTTTCCAGGGGGGTCTTTGTTATGACCTGGTTCCCTGCCGGCTCCGGCCGGATACCACGGAAGATTTGCTCCTGTTTTCGGGCCTGTTCAAGGATTACCATGGCCCACCTCCTTTGGCCACGCCGGCTGTGGATGCCAAAATCTCCCGGACCTTTGCCAGCGTCGCGATGAGGAGCAGGGCACAGGCCCGCTTGTCTGGGCTGGCCGTGAGGATCTCCCCACAGGTGATGCCACCGTAGGAGCGCTCCGCCTCCAAGGCGAACCAGCCGTTAAGCTCATCCAACAGCAGGGGAAGCTGGCTGTCCGACAGGTCTTGCTCCCTCCCCTCTACCAGACCGTGGGATAATGCGCAGGCGGCAGCGGTGAGGATGCCGCAGATCCCGGCCGATTGGCCGCCGCCAAAGCAGAGGGCGGCCATGGACCGCACCAGTCCCGGGTTGTCCTGCCCCTGTTCCTGCAGGAGCAGTTTCACCAGTATCTGGCTGCAGCAATACCCCTGATGACGCAGGGACAGCATCTCCAGGTAGGGGCCGTCCAGTTGAATCGGATTCGTCGGTTTGTCATTCATGGCAGCTCTCCTGCATAAAAAATTTCACCCCTCGCTATTTGTCTTCCAGCATCCGCTCCGCCATGGCCATTTTCACCACGGCGTTTTCCTCGCTCACCAGCACCCGCTGGCAGGCCGGGCAGGCAGGCAAATCGGCAACGAAGGTCTCGTCCAGGTAGGCCAGTTTCACCGCTGCCCACTCCAGGGGCAGGTCGCAGGCTGCACAGATCCAGTCCACCTTTTCCCCTTCTTTGCGGGGGGGCATGTTGAAGCCTTCCAGGATCTTCATCCGATGTGAATAGGCGGTAAAAATCCGGTAACCACCATCTTCCTGAACATACTCCACCCAGTAGGTAACCTTGCCCGGAGTGGCATGGGCCAAACGATGCCCCGTTGTCCGATGGCTGTGGAAGCGCCCCTCCCCTTCGGCAACCGCCAGCACCTGGCGCAGATCCTCTTCCCGGATCCCCCGATCCTCCAGCAGCTTGCGCACCGCCGGTTCCATATACAGTTTCCTGTTGTCATCGTTGTTCATGCTTTCCATCCTTTCCCCTAAAAACCCAAAAAGGCCTTTCACATGGAAAGGCCCCGCGACGGTCCCGGATACTACCGAGCCGTTGGGTCTCCTTTGCATAATGGAAGGCAGCGCCGTTTCCCGCGCTACCCATAGGCCGGACCGCCGTGAGGAGTTATCCTTTTAGGCGCCGCGGCTCGGAGATCGTTTTATTCGGTTTTGCGGAGGAAAACCTCCGGTGTTTCACAACGGGCTTCAGTTAGCCCTATCAGGTTGTTGAAAAACGTCATGAGGAGGTTGCTATGCAAGGCTCAAGCGAGCGAGGGAACGAGGCGTACCCACTGTACGTTGAGTTTCCGAGCGAGCGGCAACGCAGCAGAGCGACCCCGCAATAGTTTTTCAACAACCTGTTATTCCCCGTTCGGGTCGCTGTACCTCAGCCGATAATAGTCCTCAGGGGTATTGATGTTGACGAACGAGTCGAACCCCGGATCGAAGGCCGCCAATTCTTCCGCCTCCACCTCCACTACCCTGACCTGGGGGAGGAGTGCCAACATTCGTTTCTCATCCCTTTGCAGCAGCTCTTCCAAAGCGGGCAAACACCCCTTGCCGTAGATGGCGTGGATCGGTTCAAACCCTCCGGCGCTTCTGGGGATGACCACATCCTCCCCCTGGTACCGTTCGGCCAGATGCCTGATCAGTCTCGGGTTCAAATGTGGCATGTCACAGGCAACGGTGAAGATGGCCGGCTCGCGACACTGGCTGAGCGCCCCGTGGATGCCGGCGGGCACCCCTTTTCCCGGGTAGAGGTCGGGCACTTTCCGGCAGGGGAGGAACTGGTAGACCTGCGGCGTGTTGGTGACGATGATCACCTCGTCGAAGAGTGCGGCGAGGGTGTGGTAAATCCCTTCGATCATCCGCCCCCCCCGGTGCATGAGGAGCGCCTTGTTGTTGTTCCCCATCCGGCTCGATGCCCCACCTGCCAGGATCACCCCGGTAATTCCCTTTATTTTCCCGCTCTTTTTGGAACATTGACCGGCGGCATACATTACCTTATCTTCCCTTAAGGCGACGTTCACGACGACCTCCTTCCGTTGCAGGTTGTTATCATGCAGCGGCAGAAATCTTGCGCACCGAGCACATGAGTGATTTCACGTCCGGATAGCCGAGGATCTTTTCCCGGCAGTCGGTATCGGTAAGCAGGTTGGCATTGGCCTCTCCCGACCAGCCGTGGGGAACGAAGATGCATCCCTCCGCCACCCGCTCGTCCAGGTTGACCTTCATCTGGATGCTACCCCGGTTGGTTTCGATGAGGATGTCGTCGCCACTGGTAAGGCCAAATTTCGTACCAGTGGTGACCCCCATCTCGGCAACCGGGCCGGGAGCCTCGGCCTTGAGCTGGTCGATGCTGCGGAACTGGCTGTGCACGTAGTAGTAGTTGCGATGGCCGGTGGAAAGGATCAGCGGGTATTTTTTCAGGAACTTGTCGTTGCTGTTCCTGGGGCTGCGCTCCGGCTCGATGTATTCCGGCAGGGGATTGGCACCCACCTTGGCCAGGGCGTCGCTGTAGATCTCGATCTTGCCGGTCGGGGTGGCGAACATGCCATCCTTGACCACGTATTTCTTTTCTCCGTAATAGAGCCCTTCCGGGTGGCCGTGGAGCATTTCTTCAAAGGTGATGCCGGTCGGCCCCAGTTCGAACTGGATCAACTCCTCTTCGCTCTGCCAGGGAAACTTATCGCCGATGCCGAGACGCTTCGCCAACTCGGTGAAGACCTTCCACTCCGACCAGCTTTCGCCGATGGGCTCGATACACTTCTTGCGCAGCATCAGGTATGGCAGACAATGACAGACGTTATAGGTATAGGCGAGCCCCCATTTTTCCAGGTGGGAGCAGGCAGGAAGCACGTAATGGGCCTCTTGAGCGGTCTGGGTCATGAACATGTCGTGGACCACCAGGAGATCCAGGCGGCGGAAGGCCTCGCGGAAGGCGTTGGAATCAGCCATGGAGACGAGTGGATTGCCCCCCACCACGTAGAAGGCCTTCAGCTTGTCGGGGATCGCCTCCGGCACCATGGTGATGACGCCGTAGGGGCTCTTTCTTCCCCAGACCTCGATGAAGAGCGGATACTCGTCCATGCCGAGGGGGTCCCCCTCCACATTGAGCCCCACATTGCCGAAATTGGGGCGCGGACTGATCACCCAGCCGCCCGGGACGTTGATGTTGCCGGTGATGATCTGTAGAACGGCAAAGGCGCGGCTGTTCTGGGTGCCGCCGGCGGTCTGGTCCTGGGTGCAGGTACCCTGGAAGATGGAGGCACCCTTGGTGGTGGCGAAGAGCCGCGCCAGTTCCCGGATCTTGTCTGCAGGCACCCAGGTGATCGCCTCGGCCCACTCGGGGGTGAACTGCTCCACGTGGGGAATCAACTTCTCATAGCCCATTGTGAACTTGTCGATGAAGTCATGATCCACCAGGTCTTCCTTGACGATCACATGGAGCATGGCCATGGCCATGGCGCCATCGGTACCGGGGCGGATCTTCAGGTACATGTCCGCCTGGTCGGCCAGGGGGATGCGCCGGGGGTCGATGACCACCAGCTTGGCCCCCTTGGGCAGGTTGCGCTCCAGGGCCAGCTTCAGGGGAAAATCGCTGGCGTCGGGGTTGTGCCCCCAGAGGATATAGAGCTTGGAATCCAGCTCCTCGGTTGGATACTTGCCGAAGGTGATCTGCCGGGTGCGGATGCGCATGCGGTAGCAGATGCTCTCCACTGAGAAAAAGTTGGGGGAACCGAAGGCCGCCTTGAATCGCTGAGTGAGCTGGGCCATCTCCAGATTTTCCACGCCGATGGAACCGCTGAAGACCCCGAGTACGCTGGGGCCGAACTGTTCCTTGAGCTTGAGGAGCTTGGCGGCGATCTCGTCCAGGGCCTGGTCCCAGGAGATGGGGACGAATTGCCCGTCCACCTTTTTCAGCGGCGTCTTGATGCGGTGGGGGGAATAGACATGGGTCAACGCCGCTTCACCCTTGGGGCAGAGCTGGTCGGAGTTGATCGGGTGCCCCGGCAGCCCCGCCACCTTGACCGCCTCGCCGTCCTCGATGGTAACAGTGGTGCCGCAGCTGTGATAACAGAGGGTACAGTCGGTGAATACCTGCATTGATGAAGTCATAGGTGCTCCTTCTCCGGTAGTATCGGCATCGGCATGTCCAGCAAGAAGCGATGCGTACCAAAGGAAGAGCAACGGTTGTGCCAAATAATGTTTTAGCTATTGAACACATAAAGGCAAGGCGGAGTTAGTGGAATTTGCAGCGCTTTTCGGGAAAAACATAGGGGCAGGATAAAACGATGGTGTGTTTCTGTGGTGGACGAGTTGTCCGAAATTAGGACAAGTGTCTGTTTTCCGGACAAACAACCGGATAACTAGCGGTCGGCACCCAGCTTTTCGTAGAGCTTGGAGCGGCTGATCCCCAGAAGCCGTGCCGCCTTGGACTTGTTCCCCCCCGCCTCGGCCAGGGCCGCCTGGATCGTCTCCATTTCCATAGCCGCCAGGGTCTGGGTATTCTTTGCCGCCGCTTTGCCGGGGCGGCCGACAATCTCTTCGGGAAGGTCCTGCAGTTCTATAAGGCCGCTTTCCCGGTAATTCAGCATCCGCTCGACGACATTTTCCAGCTCCCTGATATTGCCGGGCCAGTAGTACCGGGTTAAGGCCTCCAGTGCCTGGTCGGAGAGCCCCTCCACCCGCCGGGTAAGGAGATTGTTGTATTTTTTGATGAAGGTGTCGGCAAGGAGCGGGATATCCTTGCGCCTGTCACGTAGAGGGGGGATCTTCAGCTCGACCACGTTGATGCGGAAATAGAGGTCCTCCCTGAACGTCCCTTCCGCCACCATCCGTTTCAGGTCCCGGTTGGTGGCGGCGATAATCCGCACGTCCACCTTTCGGGATTTGACGCCGCCGACCCGCTCGATCTCCTTGTCCTGAATCACCCGCAAGAGCTTGCTCTGCAGGACCAGGGGCATGTCGCCGATTTCGTCGAGAAAGATCGTACCCCCGTCGGCCAGTTCGAATTTCCCAGGTTTCCCCTGCCGTCGCGCGCCGGTGAAGGCACCGTCCTCGTAGCCAAACAGTTCCGCCTCGGCCAGCTCGGCGGGAATTGCGGAACAGTTGACCTTGACGAATGGTTCCTTGCGCCGATTGGAGGCATTGTGGATGGAGTGGGCGAAGAGCTCCTTGCCGGTGCCGCTTTCGCCGGTGATGAGCACAGTGGAGTTGCTCCGCCCCACTTGCAGGACCTGGGATTTAAGAGTGGCAAGACGCTCGTCCCGGCAGACGATGCTCCCCACGGTGTAGCTGGTGCCATTGACCTTGTAGAGCTCGTCCTTGTAGTAGTTCAACTGGATATTGATGCGGTTGATCTGCTGGACGAGATCGGTCAACTGGTCCAGGTCTTCGTAGATCTTGACCACCGAGCCCTTGACGTTTCCCCCCTGGGTGATGGGGAGGGTCGAGACGACGCACGGCGTGCCATTTACCTCCAGAACACCGATGGGGGGCCGGTCAGGGGCCACAGGGATGAAACGGTCGATTTTCGTGCCAATGACCCGTTCTTTCCCCTCCCCCACCTTGTTGCAGAAGCGGCCGTTGGCCAGGGTAATTATGCCTCCCTCGTCCACAACCGCCACCCCCTCGTAGGCCACCTCCAGTACCGTCTCCAGGGTCATCTTCAGCTCCTTGACCGTTTCAAGCTCGTGGGCAACCCCCTCCACAGCGGTCATGTCCTGGATGACGAAGATGGCTCCCTTATTCCTGGTGTGCTGGTAAATGGGAACGGCGGTGGCGATCAGTTTCAGGGCGTTGTGCTCGATCTTGCGGGGCAGCATCCAATCGCCGCTGCTGACGGGGGAAAAATCCCTTTCCAGTTCGCGGAGATAGTCGCCGATGTAGCGCCCTGTTTCGATTCCGCCGAGGATATCCTGGGCGTAGTGGTTGGCCATGGTGACCAGACCCGTGTTGCTGGTGGTGAGGATGCCGGCCGGCACGTTCTCCACGACTCCGGAGAGCTCGCGGAAGAGATAATCGGTCCGGTCCAGGAGCTCCAGCACCGTTCCCGCCTGGGTGGCGACACCGATCGGCTCGTTGTCCCGGTTGACGACGATGGTCTGTCCCACCCGGCAGGACTGCAGCCACTTGGAGAGAGCTTCAAGGCTGTCGTAGGAGGTATCCTCGCAGGCGCTCACCACCTCCCGGATGTAGTACGGTTCGATGGGGGCATTGATGTCGATCCCCTTGAGGAGGCATTCGTAGAGATGGGACTTGGAGAAATAGCCGATCAGCTTACCCTGGTCATCGACCACCGGCACCCCATTCAGCCGGGACGCCTGGAGCAGCTCCACAGCCCTGCGGATGGTGTCGCCGGGCCGGATCTGCACCCTGGTTGCCAGCATGATTTCGCTAACCCGCATGGATCTTTTCTCCCTCTTTGTATCGCGTCGATTTGTTCGCAGAACATAGTTATACCATGTATCTATGAATAAGATAAGAGTTACCTGCCTGGCAGCTCCAGACAGTCGCGACATCGTCCGTTCGCTCTGTCGCCACAGCTGCGGACCTTGCGGTGCCGCCCGCGTAATCATCGACGACGCTGCAATCGGCGGCTTCTCACCGTTCCACATGCGGCGGGTGTCCGCTCGCCGCTGTGGCTCGTCGCTCTCTCCCGATGCCACGACTGCCTTCCCAGAAATGCCTACTGAACGTAAAAAAGGCGGAACACTGCCATGTCCCGCCTGACCACATCACAACAATGATCAAGTTACTTAAGATATATAGGCCGCCAAAGCGATGGTCAGCAGCATGGTATCCGCCGAATCGGACCGGGAGGTGAGGACGATGGGCGCCTTTGCCCCCATGACCGCCGTGGCGATGCGCTGCTGGGTGTAGTAGACCAGGCACTTGCGCAGGGGGTTGGCCGAGAGCAGGTTAGGCATCATGATGACATCCGCCTGGCCGGCCACCTCCCCCTTGATCTTCTTGTATTTGGCAGACTCGAGGGAGATGGCGTTGTCGAAGGCCAGAGGTCCTTCGATGAGGCACCCTTCGATCTGACCGCGCTCGGCCATCTTGCTCAGGGCCGCCGCCTCGATGGTGTCGGGCATGGCCGGGTTGACCACCTCCACCGCCGAGATGACCGCCACCTTAGGCAATTCGTTCCCCAGCTTGTGGGCCAGGCCGACGACGTTTTCGATGATCTGCTTCTTCTCGTCCAGGGTCGGCGAGACGTTGATGGCACAGTCGGTAATGAAGCGGAACCCCCCTTCCTGCGCGTCAACGATCTTTTCGTAGATGGTGATCTCGCTGATGACCTTGTTGTCGTTCAGCCCCTTCTGTTTGTCGAGGATGGCCCGCATGAAGACGGCGGTGGGAAGATTCCCCTTCATGATGGCGTTGGCGCTTCCCACCACCACCAGCCGCACCGCCTCCTCGGCTGCTTCCTTCTGGTCGGGGATGTTGATGATGTTGATCAGATTCGAGTCGAAACCCACCTCTGCCGACATGGTCTTGATGACCTCTTCGTTACCGACCAGGACGAATTCCGCCAGTTTCATCTCCAGTGCCTGCTTGACCAGCTTCATCACCGTCGATCCTTCCGGGCTGACGATGGCAATCTTCTTCTTCGGTTTTTCCTGCACTGCGGCAATCAGTTCATTGAATGATTTGAGCATTTCTCCTCTCCTTTCAGTATTGTGAGAGTGCTTCCGCACCCGTAAAGTAGCGCATGGCGCCGGCCGCCAGGGCAGCCATTTCGTTTTCTCCCGGATCCAGGTGGACATCGGCAATGAAGGAGACCTTCTGCCTGAGGCTTTCGGTGAGACGCGCCGAGTAGGCGAGGCTGCCGGTGAGGGCAATGGCATCCACCTTTCCCTCCAGCACTGCCGCACACGCCCCGATCTCTTTGGCCACCTGGTAGGCCATGGCCTCGTAGACCTCTGCGGCAACGGTATCCCCCTCGACTATCCGCTTTTCTATCTCCAAACCGCTGGTGGTGCCCAGATAGGCATTCAGCCCGCCACCCCCCTGGATCAGCCTGAGCACCTCCCCCAGTGAATACTGTCCGCTGTAGCAGAGCTTGACCAGGTCCCCCGCCGGCAGCGTCCCCGCCCGCTCGGGAGAAAACGGGCCATCTCCATCCAGGGCGTTGTTCACATCCTCCACCCTCCCCTTGCGATGGGCGCCCACGGAGATCCCCCCTCCCAGATGGGCGACGATCAGGTTGACCTCTTCATACGCCTTGCCCAGCTTCGCTGCGATCTTTCGTGCCGTCGCCTTCTGGTTCAGGGCGTGGAAGCTGCTCTGGCGCCTGATCAAGGGGATACCCGAGTAGCTGGCGGAGACACAGAGCTCGTCCACGGTGGGTGGATCGACGGTCAGCGCCGGAATCTTCAGCCTCTGCCCCAGCTGATAGGCGACGATGCCGCCGCACATGTTGGGATGCTGGCCGTATTTGCCGCTCTTCATGTCGTCGATCATGGCCGGGCAGATTGCATAGATGCCACCTGGGATTGGCTTCATGTTCCCCCCCCGGCTCGCAATGCCGTCCAGTTGCTCCAGGGGGACATTTTTTTCCGCCAACACTCCGAGGACTGTTTTTTCCCGCAAATCGTACTGGTCGATGATGGTCTTATATTTTTTCAGCTCTTCTGCCGGATGGGGCACCGACTCGGTGAAGAGGATCTCTGCAGATTTACTCACTGCCACCTTGGTCGAGGTGGAACCCAGGTTGATGACCAGTACCGTTTTCTCCATTGCCGCTTCCTCCTCCTGCCGGTTGGTAGACCGGCAGCATCAGGAAATGGTGCACCGGTCATTCTATAAAATTATGTTTTGCAAAATGCGATCCACTTCTTTCGATAACCTCATCAAGGCTTTAGTTGCAGGCAATTACGTTGTTTTACCTGTGCAGCGCAGAGCATCTCTGCCGAGCACTGTTTTACCAAATGATCAAATTTTCCCGAGCCCATGTAAAATTGTGAAGTGCAGATGTAAAAAATTGAGGGGGAAGGTGCCGCCGGGAATGGGGCAATGGGGATGAGCCTAAGGGGAACAGGGGGCAGGATGGGCGGCGGCCGGGAGCCGGCAGGCAGAAATTGATTTGTTTTTAGCTCTTTTCGTCGTCCTCCAGGCCGTATTCCTTAATGCGCCGGTCGAGAGTCGGCCTGGAGATGCCGAGGATCTCGGCAGCCCTTTTCTTTTCGTTGCGGACGTAGAGCAGCACGTTCTGAATGTGTTCCCGCTCCACCTCGTGGAGCGGCTTCAACAGAAGCGGGAAGCGAGTTGCTGAGTCGTTCTCCGCCTCCAGGTGCAGCGATTCGGGCAAGAGCATGTTGCCCGGCGAGAGGATCACGGCCCGGCGCAGGGTGTTTTCCAGTTCCCGCACATTGCCCGGCCAGGAGTGGCCGAGGATCTTGTTCATGGTTTCCTGGGGAATGATCTCCACAGCTTTACCGGTCTCATGGTGCAGCTTTTCCAGGAGGAATTTGACCAGGATGGGAATATCCTCCTTCCGCTCCCGCAGGGGAGGCAGCTCTATGGAGACCACCTTGAGGCGGTAATAGAGGTCGTTGCGGAAGATGCCGTTTGCCACCAGGGTGGAGAGGTTCTTGTTGGTGGCGGCGACGATGCGCACATCAGCCTTGATGGTTTCGAGCCCCCCAACCCGTTCGAACTCCCGCTCCTGGATGAAGCGGAGCAGCTTCACCTGGATCTCCGGGCTGATCTCGGAAATCTCGTCCAGAAACAGGGTCCCCCCCTGGGCCAGCTCGAATTTGCCCGGCTTGGTACGAATGGCGCCGGTGAAGGCCCCCTTCTCGTGACCGAACAATTCGCTTTCCAGAAGGGTCGGGGAAAGGGCCGAACAGGCCACGGCAATGAACGGCCGGTTGCGGAATTGGCTATTGAAGTGGATGGCACGGGCGACCATCTCCTTGCCGGTACCGCTTTCCCCCTGGATAAGCACCGTCGCCCGTGAGTCGGCTACGGCGCCGATAGTCTTGTAAACCTCCTTCATGGCACGGGTCCGGCCGACCATGATGTTCTGCTCGAAATGGGGATCGAATGAATCGCTGAAAGCAACGCCGGTGCGGGAAAGGGCACTCATTTCGAAGATTTTGTCAATGACCTCGTCCAGGTGATCCAGATCCACCGGCTTGCCCAGGTGGTCGATTGCCCCCAGGCGAATGGCCTTGATGGCGGTCTGCATCTCATCGTAGGCTGTGATCATGATGACCGGCAGAGAGGCTTTTTCCTCCTTGATGCGTGTCAGCACCTCGAAGCCGTCCATACCTGTCAGGCGCAGGTCCAACAGGACCAGGTCGATGTTGTGACCGATGGCATTGTCGCCGAGGGCCAGATTGACCGCATCTGGGCCGTTGGCGGCGGTGACCACCCGGTAGCCCACCTCCGTGAGGTGCAGTTCCAGGGTACGGCGGATCGCCTTGTCGTCGTCGGCAATGAGGATCGTCTTCATGGTGCTGTATCTCCTGTTTCGGAAGGTCCCTGCAAGGGCAGGGTCACCGTAAAGGACGCCCCCTGCCCCGGTTCGCTCTCCACGGCCACCGTCCCCCCATGGCGCAGAACGATGGTCTGAACGATGGAAAGGCCGAGCCCGCCGCCGGATGCCCTGGTGGTAAAGAAGGGATCGAAGAGCTGCTCCAGCTTGTTCTGCGGGATTCCCGCACCGGTGTCGCTGACCGTGATCTGGGCCATGCCATCGGCACTGCGGGCATGGATGGTCAGATGCCGCTCTCCTGCTGTATCCCCCATGGCCTCCATGGCGTTGAGGATCAGGTTCAGGAACACCTGATGGATCTGCTCCGGGTCGCAGATCAGCTGAATGGGCGACTCCATGCGGACGGTGGTCCTGATCAGCTGCTCTTCCAGCCGCTGGGACAAGAGTTGCATCAGACGGCCGATGAGTTCTTTCAGTTCCGCCTGCTGCAGATGCAGAGAGCGGGGGCGGGCGAAATCCATGACATTCTTGAGCAGCCGGTTGAGCCGCTGGATCTCCCCATCGACAATGGCGAAATTTTCCCGCAGGGTCCCCGCCAGATCGATCTTTTTGCGGATCATCTGCATGTTCATCTGAATCGCCGAGAGGGGATTACGGATCTCGTGGGCCAGCCCCAGGGCCAGATGCCCCACCGCCGCCACCTTTTTCGCCACCAAAAGCTCATGGAAGGTCGATTCCAACCGGGAATGGGCCTCACTCAAGGCACCGGTGTGGTGTTTGACCTGAGCCGAAAGGACCCGGTTCCAGTTGAGGAGCAGCCCCAAGAGCAGTGTTGCTACGCCGATAACGGTCACCAGCAGCGTATTGGCAAATGTCTCCTGTCGGTGCAGAAAGGTGGAGAGCATTTCATCCACCTCATGTTCGGGAGTGGAAATGCCCAATGCCCAGAGGCGGTTTTCGATGCGGATCGGATGGTAGCTGCCGATCTTGCGCACCTGGTGCTGAAAGGAGCCCGGATCCAGGTAATCGTACCAGTCGCTTCCCGGTTGGCCGTTTTCCATGGAAAGGAGCAGCCGGTAGAGGCGCGGCCAGCGGGGGAGAAACGCCTCCTCGAAGGTGAGTCCCACCAGGCGGCCGCTGGGACCGACGAGCATGGTCCGGTTGCTGATGTCGGCCAGCCAGGCATGCCCCTCCTTGCCGATATGAATGGGGAGGATGTGCTTCTTCGCCAGGACATCGAAATCGATGGCGCAGATGACGACACCGAGAAAGGTCTCGCCGGGTCCGTAAATCCCCTCGGCAACGATGACCGCCTTGTTGCCGCGCTGCACCCCCCCCTGGAGCCGGGCATAGGGGGAGAGGTACATCTGCCCGGGGCGCCCCATCTCCCTGGCCCAGTGATAGTAATCCCGCCAGGCGTAGCTGCGCCCCAAGGTGTAGGCATCGTAGGGTTCGACGCCGATGGCGATTCCCCTGTTGTCGAAGATCACCATGTCGATAACCGGGGTATTGGCCAGGGAGCCGTAGATCTTCTCCAGACTCCCCTTCACCTCCCGGGCCCGCTCCCTCGTCACCGCTTTCCCCTCGAAGAGGTTGACCACCAGGTCCAGGTTACGGTGATAGGTGGCGAAGAGCTCCTCCAGGGTATGGGAAGCGAGTTCGGCCATCAGCGATTGCTGACGGTTGTATTGCTCGATGAAGCGGGCGCGCGCCTCGGCCCGCACATCCCTGCTCGCCCGCTGGATGAGCAGCAGGGCGGCAACGGCACCGATCAGGACCGCCACCAGGGCGAGCGGCAATTTATGTCTGCGTAAAATAAAGATCATCTTAATCACATGGCAAGTTTCATGGTACCTTTATCGCCTTGGCTGCCGCCTGCCTGGCGATGGAACCTTTTCCAAGGCTTATAAAACAAGGTTATACTATCATCACAAGGCGCCACTTGCAAGCGGCAAAATGGTACTTCAATACTACAAGGTACGCGAATAACATCGTCTCTCAATGCCAAAATATCTGAAGCATAGAAGGCTGTCATCAGCCGGAGGAGCATTCACACAAGATATTAAAAAACATTGACACCGGCTCACAGAAATGGTAGCAATGCCGGAAATTATTCGACGATAGACGATAATACTTAACCATTTGCAAGAATGGGGCGGAAAGCCTATAGGGTCTCACCGAGACAGCCGGGTTGCCGAAATATCACAGGATATTCGGTCCCGGCTTTTTTTGTAGTTCAAACACTGTCGAAAGGTGTCGCATTTAACCACATGTGCCGAACAGTTGACCTGTCATTCTCAGCCAGTTTCCCGCTCCGCCTCATGGCACTATGCATGGTCATCGGATCGCTCACCGGATGCGTTGCCATGCAAAGGGCCCCGGACGCGCCACTTCCTTACAACCTGGAACAATCTTCCGTCCCGGCAAGGGAGATTGAAAAGAACAGGTTTCGCGTTGCCCGGGGCGACGAAGTCATCGGCCGGTTGGGCGTCATCAAGCTTGAAAAGGGGGATACCCTGCCGGATGTGGCACGGCACTTCAGTCTGGGTGTCACGGCAATCAGTGCCGCCAATCCGGGGGTGGACATCTGGGTGCCCAAGGCAGGGGAGCAGGTGGTTCTGCCGCTGCGCTTCCTCCTGCCCGACGCCCCCCGCAAAGGCATCGTCGTCAACCTGGCCACCATGCGGCTCTTCCACTACAAGGAGGATAAAAACGCACTGGTGGTCACCACCTATCCGGTCGGGATCGGCACCAAAGAGCGTCCCACCCCCATGGGCCAGATGTTCGTGCAGCGCAAGGTAAGCCGGCCGACCTGGTATGTGCCGGCATCGATAGCAGAGGATCATCGGAAAAAAGGGGATCCTCTGCCCGCCAAAGTTCCGCCAGGACCGCTCAACCCCCTGGGGGAATGCGCGCTCTATTTGAACAAACCCAGTTATCTGATTCACGGCACCAATAAACCGGCCAGCATCGGCCTTAATGCCTCCAATGGCTGCCTGAGACTCTATCCGGAAAACGTCAAGATGCTCTACGACGACACTCCGCTCAAGACGCCGGTTGTCATTGTCAACCAGCCCTATCTCGTCGGTCAGGATAATGGGGTCCTTTACCTGGAGGCCCATAAGCCCCAGGAAGGGACGGGCGCCCTTGAACTGGAAAAGATCTATGCAAAACTAAAAGCCATGGAAAAGAAAGGGGTACGCAGCCTGGACTGGAAAAAAATCAGTGAAGTTCAGGCAGAGGCCCGGGGCATTCCTGTCCCCATCGAGATGGGTCAAGGAGATGGAAAAGAGGCTGAGAAGCCGGTAGCTGTCGAACATCCGGCCAAGTTGTACGGCAAGCCGGAAGTTCCCGAACTGAGACCTGACGCCTGGTATGTCCTGGCTGCCAAGACGAAGGATGAAACCGAAGCGCTGCGCCTTGCCGCCATCATAAATCACCAGGGGCCGCCGATTCCGGCACTGGTGTTGTCGAAGAGCGAAGGCCACCGGGTCCTCGTCGGCCCCTTTGACAGCAGCATTGCTGCCAAAGAAGCTGCCAGAAGGCTGAAAATCGATCTGGAGATCGACGGCATAGTGATAGAACCAGACAAGAAGATATAGCGATCCCATCCCCCGGGTGGGAGTTGTGCATTTGTGAGTATTCCCTCTTCTTGCAGAGGGAAATTTCAACAAAAAAGGAGGAGTTGGCAATGGGAAAACGTCTTTCGATTATCGCAATAGGGCTCGCTTTTGCCGCATTGACGGGATGTGCAACAACCGGCGAGCTGGAGAAGGTGCAGTCCCAGCAACAGCTTGACAGTGCCAAAGCTGATCAGGCAGTTCGCGATGCACAAGCCGCCAAGGCGGCAGCCGATGCTGCCAAGCTGCAGGCCGATGCTGCCGCAGCCCGTGTCGAAAATGCCATTAAACTGGCGGAGGAAAGGGAAAAGGCTGCTGCGGAAAGGGAAAAGGCCGCAGATGAAAAAGCGGCAAAAGCTGAAGCCATTTTCCAGAGATCCATGAGGAAGTAAGTCTACGGATAAAGAATTGGCAGGGTCGCAAAGCCCTGCCAGTTCTTTATCTATCATGTTGGTTTAGAGGTCTGGATAGTGGAACCCTGCAATTCAAGTGTAAAACCAAGGCCGGGCAGGATGTGTTATCTCTGCATCTGCATTATTATGATGCTGATCTGCGGCTGCAGTCATTTCAGCGAAGAATACAAGGCCAGGCCCACCTTCGCAGAAGCGAACAAGCTGTTCAGCCAGGGGAGTTACCCCACCGCCCTCGGCAAGTACAAGCAGATCAAGGAACAGTATCCCGCCATGGGGGACAGGGCGCTGTTCGAGATGGGCATCATCCATGGGCATCCGCAGAATGCGCAGAAAGATTATGCTAAAGCCCTGGAATGCTTTCAGCAACTGGTCAGGGATTACCCTGGCAGTGGCTACCGGCAAAACAGCGAGATGATGATCTTTTACATCAACAATGTCACCCTCAAGGACCGGACCATTGCCACACAGCAGCAACAAAACGAGTCCCTCCGGCAGGAGACTGCAACGCTCCAGCGCCAGGTGAAGGACAAGGAAAACGAGATTGCCCTGCTGCAGAAAAAGATCGAAGGGCTGGAACAGAAGATCTCCAACCTGGCCATGCAGAAAGCGACGGCAGACAGGATTCTCATAGAAAAGAAACAGCGACGTTTGACCTTGTTCTCCAAGGGGGAAGTGCTGAAAACGTACCGGATCGCCCTGGGTGGGAACCCGGACGGCCCAAAAGAACGGCTGGGGGATAACAAGACCCCGGAAGGTGTCTACGCCATCGATTCAAGGAACAGGGACAGCCGCTATCACCTGGCTCTGCATCTTTCCTATCCAAACGAGCGGGACAAAAGGCGGGCAAAGGAGCTGGGGGTGGATCCGGGAGGAAACATCATGATCCACGGCCTCAAAAATGGTTTCTCCTATGTTGGCGACCTGCATACCAAGGCCGACTGGACCAAAGGCTGTATTGCCGTAACCGACGAGGAAATTGCGGAAATTGCCAAGGCAGTGCCGAACGGTACGATTGTGGAAATACGGCCATAGAGGGCCTCTTTTCAGGCTCTGGAAATTCAGCCGGCCTGTACGATGGCAGGAAGACTCTGGTGGGAGGAAATCAGGCGGTCGGGATAATGGGACGACAGGGAAGCGCTATCGCCGGCCCCGGTAAGCACACCCACAGCATAGACGCCGGCGGCGCGGCTTGCCATGATATCGATGGGCGCATCACCCACGTACAGGGAGGCGGTCGGTGGGACGTCGAGTTGGCTCAGGCATTTCAGGATGCCCGCCGGATCGGGCTTTCTCGTGGAGACATCCGGGCCGAGCACGACCGCGTCGAACCGGTCCAGGATGCCATTAGGGCGCAGCAGTTCCAGCACTTCCTGCCGGGCTCCGCTGACGATGCCGAGTTTGATCCCTAGCCCCTTGAGGACATCGAGGGTCTGCAGGACCCCGTCAAAGAGCCTGCCCTGCTCCCGAAGGATTTGCGGCCACTCTCTGGCGGCCTGGGCACCTATGGCTTTGACGACGGCATCCACATCACTCCGCTCCTTGGATACGGCTCCGCGCCAGAAGCTGGTACCGGCGGCCAGCGCCGCACGCACCTGCTCCTCCGTCACTTGGATACCGAAGGGTGCGGCTGCGACCTGCGCCAACTTGATGTACGCCTCGACGGAATCGACGAGGGTGCCGTCAAGATCGAAAAGCACCGCCTTTACGGAAATGGGGCGGCACAATTCCACGCTGAGATGCGCTGCCGGAGCAAGGGTGAGATGCCTGCGGATCGGCAGCGCGGCAACCAGCTCGACCTTGTTGTGTGGATAGTTTGCAACTTCCGGTAACAGCACTGCGGCCGGAATACGCCCCATCACCTGTACTGGGTAGCAGTGCGCCCGGCAGAAGGCCGCAGTCACTGGCTCAAGGGGGTAACCCGGCATATCCTGCCACTTTCGCCATCGCGCCAGATTGATCTCATCATCCAGGGTCAGATTGAGAGTGCCGGGAAAGGGATCGATGCCGACAGTATCCATGAGCCGGCAACGCACCCAGTCGAGCCCGGTAAATGCCGCACCCCGCCCCAGCCCGTCAGCCAGGCGACCTTCAAGCACCATGGCGGTTCGTATCCTTTCCGGCCGAAGTTACATCCACCTCCTCCCGATGGCCTAGACCGAGGGAATTATCGATGAAGTAGAGGCGGCGGGGGGTGATCCTGTACCAGCGTACTTTGGCCAGAGCCTTGACAATTGCCGCGGGAGCGTGATCGAGCATGCCAACCAGGGGAAATTTATTGCCGTAGAGGCGGCGGGCGTGTTCCTCTTCGGCTCCGGCCAGCTCCCGGGCCTCCCCTTCCATCTGCACCCCCTTGATCTTCAGCCAATCGGTCTGGTTCTCCTGGATCGTCACCGCCACGCGAGGATCGACGGCCAGTTCGAGCGCATGCCGGCTTGTGGGGGAGGAGAGAAAATAGAGGGTGTAGCCGTCACTGGCATAGAATACCGCCGCTCCCAACGGCCCTTCGCTGCCGAATGTGGCCAGTGTGGCAACATGGTGGTCCTCCAGGTAGCGCGCCACCTTCATGCCCAAGGCGTCCATCACTGCGCGGCACCTGCCGCCGCTTCCATGAGCGGCGCCGCTCCATCCTCCCGCCGGGGCTCTTCCCCCTGCAGGCGCTTCAGCCGGTAGGCCAGTTGCGGCCGGGTCACGCCGAGAATGCGGGCCGCCGCCGAAAGATTCCCCTTTGCCTTCTGTACCGCTGCCTCGATAAGCCTTGCTTCCGCCTGATCCAGGCTCACGGTGCCGTTCAGGACCTCGTCCTGAAGGTTCATCCCCCCCTCCGCCTGATCCATACCCAGACTGCCGTTGCTCTGCAGCCCGAACTCCATGGCATGTGCATTTTCGCTGGCGGAAAACATCTGCTCCAGCTCAATCCTGCCCCCATTGGGAGTGAGGATCACCCCCCGCTCCACCATGTTCATCAGTTCCCTGATATTGCCCGGCCACTGGTATGCCAGGAGTCCGCGCATCGCCTTGTCGGTGAAGCCGTTGATCTTCTTCCCATGCACCGCCGAATATTTCTCCACGTAGCGGTTGGCAATGAGGGGAATGTCCTCCTTGCGCTTGCGCAGGGGAGGGATGTCGATCTGGAAGGCATTGAGCCGGTAGAACAGATCAGAGCGAAATTTCCCCTCCTTGACCAGCTGCTTCAGGTCCACGTTGGTTGCCGCCACCAGCCGCACATCGATCTTCCTCACCTTGTCGTCTCCAAGCCGTTCGATTTCCCCCTCCTGGAGGACGCGCAGCAGCTTCGCCTGGGCCGAAAGAGGCAGATCACCTATTTCGTCGAGGAAAAGGGTACCGCCATGGGCACGCTCGAACCGTCCCGGCCTGGAGTTCAGGGCGCCTGTAAAAGCCCCCTTCTCCACGCCGAACAGTTCCGACTCCACCAGGTCGTGGGGAATGGCGGCACAGTTGATGGCGATGAACGACTCGTTGCGGCGGACTCCCCGGTTGTGCAGGGCACGGGCGAAAACCTCCTTGCCTGACCCGGTCTCCCCCAGGAGCAACACGGTGATCTGCGTGGCGGCGGCCTGCTGACACAAGTCATAGGCAGCCCGGAAGGCAGGGGAGTTGCCGATGATATCGGAAGGGATTTTCTCTTTTTCCCCAATTGCCGAGCGGAGCTGCACCACCTGGGTCTGCAGGTCGATCAACTGCTCGGCGATGGATTCCTTGTTGAAAAAGCGGCTGTATTCGGCAGCATCCTCCCACTCCTCCAAAGGTTTGCCGATGATGCGGCACTGGCTTCCCCCCGTGCCGGCGCATTCCACCTCTTTGTAGAGAATCGGCTTGCCCATGAAGGCCGAGGCATAGGCGCAGGCATAACCCACCTGGCTCCAGCAGACCGGCTCTGTGTAGGTGCCGTGGTAGTGCTTGTGCCACTCGCTCTCCCAGGAATAATCCCAGATAATATCGGCGTAAAAGGTCCCTGCGCTGCGGTCATATTCCAGGGCGATGATGGAGGAGCGGGCAATTCCCTCCAGCATGTGCAGTTCGGGACCCGCCATGAATGCCCCCACATCCCCATCGCTGCCGGCCCGGGTACGGGCAAGTTCGAAGTCGCGCAGGCCTGCCGCATATCCCATCCGGGTCAAAAGTCCCCGCGCCCGGTCCATGCCCAGCGTGTCGATCAACTCCCGGCGCAGTGAACCCTGGGCCTCGGCGTGAACGAGCAGCATGCGATGCTCATGGAGCCAGATCTGTCCGGTTTCGCTGCAGAAGCGCAAACGCGCCCGCAAATCCTCCGTATTCGTTTCGCTGATCGGCCTGATCTTGCCACTGTATTTGTACATAGGCTCACTTTCCCCATGTTTAATGCATAAAAGCAGATGTCCGACCTGAAATCGGGGACCGTTACACAGATAAGCAAATTGTCAAGATTGTTTTAAAATATAACTAACATTGTTATATTACATCGCCTAACCGCCCCATGCAAGGAAGAAATATTTCTTCGACCTCCCTCTCCCGGATCAGCCGTAAGATTGCCCAATTTCACCAAATGATCAAAAAAACCTCCCCCCTCCCGGGCCAATTTAACCAATTCGTCAAAAATGGGCCCGACACTGACACCTTGGAATCACGACCCACCTCGGACGCTTTTCCGGAATCTTGATAAATTTACCCAGTCAATCCAAGAAGTTGTAATTTTTTTCACAATAATACAACAGTGTTTTGGCATATGCCGTGCTTTTTACAAGACAAGAAGACAGGGAGTTGATCATTTCGACAAAAACAAGAGAACATTGTTTTATCGGTTCAGAATGACAGATACCTACCCCTTTCGGAGGTGAATTGAATGGCAACAGTTGAAGGAAATTCAAGTTACCGATGGCTTGTTCTGCTGGCAGGCTGCATGGCGATCTGCTCCATCTATATGGACATGATCGCTTACGCCCCCATTCTCGGGGACATTG
This sequence comes from Geotalea sp. SG265, assembly GCF_022808985.1. Classification (GTDB taxonomy): domain Bacteria; phylum Desulfobacterota; class Desulfuromonadia; order Geobacterales; family Geobacteraceae; genus Geotalea. Next base: position 25,428 of record NZ_JAKZFT010000007.1, read on the forward strand.
CCAAGGATCTCCGCATCGAGATGGGTGCGGCCACCAACCTGATGATGGGCTTCGTCCTCTCAGTGGCCTGCGTGCTCATCTGGGGCGGAGTCGTCTGTGACAAGTTCGGCATCACCACCGCCCTGGTCTTGGGCCTTTTGTGCTCGACGGTGCCAACAGCGCTGATTCCCCTGATCGGCAACAATTTCGGGGCAGTAATGGTTGCCCGCCTGGTACAGGGGGCATCGGTAGGCTTCGTTTTCGCCACCATCGGTCCCATTCTCGCCCTCTGGTTCCATCCCCGGGAGCATGGCATGGCCAGTGGGCTCCTGATCGGCTCCATTTCCCTCGGCTGCGCCATCGGCGTCTTCGTCTCCCCGGCAATTCTGGGCATGACCGGCAGCTGGCAGAAAACGATCTTCACCCTCGGCATCCCCGGCTGGGTGGCCATTCTCCTCGCCGCCATCGCCACGAGGAAAAATCCACCGGCTTTGGCCGCGACAAATGCGGGTGCACCCGCCGAAATTCCGGCAGCAACCGGCAGCTTTGCCAGCGCCGTTGCTTCCCCCATCACCTGGCTCGGCTCCCTGATCGTCTTTTGCAATGCCTGGGCCATGTACGGCCTCTATAACCTGGTTCCACCCTATCTGGCTGCCGAGGCGCCCATGGGGCTCGGCCTGGGACCTGCCATGTCCGGCAAGCTCTCCATCGCCGTCACCATCATCGGGCTCTTCGCCACCATCTTCGGCGGCCTCTTTTTCGACAAGATCGCCAAGGGGAACTCCCGCATAGCGGCTATCATCGGTTTTCTCATCTCCGCCTGCGTCATCGTCATTCTCTTGCCGGCGGTCTCCAAAAGTATCGTCGTCCTGGCGCTCAGCCTGCTGGTGGTCGGCTGGGGCATTCCCTTCATGGGTCCGTCCCTGAGCGCCTTCATCGCCATGAACTACCCGCCGCAGATCGTCGGCCGGATGATCGGCTGGTGGTTCGGCTTCGGCACCTTCGGTGGCGCGGCCGGCCTCTATCTGGGAGGGATGAGCATCAGCAAATCGGGCAATTTCTACCTGGCAATCGGCATGATTTCCATCGCCTCCATCATCGGCGTGCTGCTCTCCATATTCCTGAAGAGCAAGTTGCAACCGGCTGCCGCACAGTAACCCAAGCCACCAAGAGGAGGAAACGATGGCAAACCTCAACGGCAAATATCAGGTACGCGTTCTGGGACTCGAGGACTACCAGGCCCTGACCGCCTGCCAGAACGCCTGCCCCCTGGGCACCGACACCAAGCGCTATTTAAAAGCCATCACCGAAGGGGACTACGAGAAGGCCTTCCTCATCGCCCGGCAGACCAATCCCCTCGTCTCGGTTTGCAGCAGGGTCTGCACCGCCCCCTGTGAGAAAAACTGCCGCAAGGGTGCGGAAGGAAGCCCGGTGGATATCCGCGCCCTGAAGCGCTTTGCCTGCGACCAGCATGGTGTGGCCTCCCCCCGGGACGTGGCCCAAAGGCTCGACGAGTACACCCGCAACGATGAATTGCTCAGCGACCGAACCGGCAACCATATCCTGACCATCTCCAAATGGGTGCAGAAAGCCAGGGAAAAAATGGTAGCGGATAAACCGTCGCCACGGGTGGCGGTCGTCGGTTCGGGTCCCGCCGGTTTGGCTGCTGCCCACGACCTGGCCCTGCTCGGTTACCGGGTGACCATTTTCGAGGCGGCACCACAGCCCGGCGGCCAGCTGATGACCGGCATCCCCGGTTTCCGTCTGCCGAAGGAGATCGTCATGCAGGAAATCGATGCGATTCTCAAGCTGGGCGTAGAACTGAAGCTGAACAGCCCCATCGGCGGGAATGTCTCCCTAGAGGACCTGCGCAGCCAGGGCTACGAATCGATCTTCATCACCGTCGGCCTGCAGGACCCGTTGAAGCTGGCCCTGGAAGGGTCGGACCTGAAGGGTGTCTACACAGGCATCGAGTACGTGCGGGAGCATGACCACATGATCGTCGGCAAACGCTGCCTGGTCATCGGCGGCGGCGGCGTCGCCATCGACTGCGCCCAGCATGCCATCCGCCAGGGAGCGGCTCAGGTTTCCCTCGCCTGCCTGGAATCCTGGGACACCATGCCCGCCAGCCTCGCCGACAAGGAAGACGCCCAGGAAGAGGGCATCGCCTTTTTCCCTTCCCTGGGGCCCCAGCGAGTCATCGGCCAGGACGGCTCGGTGACCGGGGTGGAGTTTCTCCGGGTCAGCTCCGTCTTCGATGCCGACGGCAAATTCAACCCCACCTTCATCCCTGACAGCAAGACCATCCTCCTGGCCGATACGGTGATCCTGGCAGTGGGGCAGGCTTCCACCATTCCCTCCCTCAAGGGGATGTCAGGGCTGGAACTGACCCCCAACGGGCTGATCCGCGCCCACGACGATCTCTCCACCAATCTGCCCGGGGTCTTTGCCGGCGGGGATGACCGCTGGCGCTTCGGCAGGAACGCCACCGACGCCATCGCCGACGGGCAGAAGGCAGCCCGGGCCATCCATGGCTATTTGAGCGGAAACAAGGTCCAGGTCAGCAAGAAGGGCTTTTTGCGGCCGGTATCGTCGGATTTCGTCAACACCCGCTGCGAAACAATCCCTGCGGCCAGGATTCCCAAGCGTGAACCGGGGGAGCGGATCAGAAGCAAGGAGGAAATCACCCTGGGCTTTGCCGAGGAAGAGGCTCGGCACCAGGCGGCACGCTGCCGCCAGTGCAACATCCAGACGGTCTTCGACCCATCCCGTTGCCTGCGCTGCGGCACCTGCGTCGACACCTGTGCCAACGGCGCACTTAGGCTGGTCCGACTGGCGGACATCCAGGGAGACGACAAGGTGGCCAAAGTGGCCGGCAGCGTCGCCAAATCAGCTGCCGGCAAGGGTATGACCGCCATCATCAAGGATGACAGCCGCTGCGCCAGTTGTGGCATGTGCGCCCGGCGGTGCCCTGGCGGGGCAATCGTCATGGCCGAGTTTTACTGCCAAGAGGAATGGGAATAGCCAACCAGTCACGTGCTGTGCACGACATGGAGAAAAACTATGAACGATGCAACCTACAGCGTCAAAGACGCCATCAAGCAACTGCCGACAAACATCAAGCAATCCTTCACCCGGCGTGAAGCGGGAACCGCGGAACAGGAACAGGCAGCCACGGTCTTCGGCAACCTCTTCCTCCACCTGCATCCGGTACGGGTCCACGCCAACGCCCTGCGCCCCTCCTACACCATGGGACTGGGACTGATCTCCTTCTTCCTGTTCCTCATTCTGGTCGTCTCGGGAATCCTGGTGATGTTCTACTACACCCCGTCCACGGAACTGGCCTACCGGAATATGAAGGACCTGGAATTCGCCGTCTCCTTCGGCATCGTCCTGCGCAACATCCACCGCTGGTCGGCCCACGCCATGGTGGCCATGGTCTTCCTGCACATGTGCCGGGTCTTCTACACCGGTGCCTACAAGGCTCCGCGGGAATTCAACTGGGTGATCGGCGTCTGTCTCTTGCTCGTGACGCTCTTCCTCAGCTTTACCGGCTATCTGCTGCCCTGGGACCAGCTGGCCTTCTGGGCCGTTACCGTCGGCTCCAACATCGCCTCCTACATGCCGTGGATCGGCGACAAGATCCGCTTCCTCATGCTCGGCGGCAACGAGGTGGGGCAGATGGCGCTCCTGCGTTTCTACGTCATGCATGTGGCGCTGCTCCCCCTGGTTGCCGTGGTCCTGGTGGGGGTGCATTTCTGGAGGATTCGCAAGGATGGCGGGTTGTCCCGGCCAACTGAAGAATAGAGAAACAACGGAGGAGGATCAGCCATGCAATTAGCGAGAAAAGAAGAAATATTTGCCAAGGACGGCAACAAGACCTATTCCCTGATGGCCATTGTCGAGGGGGAATCCCTCCATGTGGAGCGAGGACCTGAAAATACCGTGCAGACCTGGCCGCACCTGATGGTGCGGGAACTGCTGCTCTTCCTGGTGGTGCTGCTGGCCATTCTCGGCGTGTCGCTCCTCTTCAATGCCCCACTGGAGGAGGCCGCCAACCCGCTCCACTCCACCAATCCGGCCAAGGCCCCCTGGTATTTCGTCGGCATCCAGGAACTGGTGAGCTACTCGGCCTTCCTCGGGGGAATCCTCGTTCCTGCTGCCATCGTCGTCGGGCTCCTGCTTCTCCCCTACCTGGACCGGAGCCCCAAAGGGATCGGCGTCTGGTTCTCGGCGGACCGCAAGCTCGCCAATACGCTCTTTACCGTTTTTGTCGTTGCCATGGTGGTGCTGATCTTCATCGGCCAGTTCCTCAGGGGGCCGAACTGGATCATCCGCTGGCCCTGGTAACTCCAAAACCTTTGAAAAAGGAGAAAATGATATGGAATCGGGAAGCTCCAACGTAACGGCATTGCCTCTTAAAGCCGCAGGCGAGGCGGCAGATGAGAATCGCCGCGGTTTCGTCAAAAAATTCACCCTCTCGGCACTTCTGCTGGGGATCGGCGGTTCGGTCCTCCAGTTCGGCCGCTTCCTGAAGCCCAACGTGCTCTATGAACCGTCCCAGACCTTCAAGGTCGGCGAATTGAGCAAGTTCCCCTACGGCAGCCGCACGGTCATCGAGGGACGGGGCATCGAAATCGTCAGGGAAAAGGACGGCATCCATGCGGTGTCACTGGTCTGCACCCACCTGGGCTGTTTGGTGAAGCCGGTGGATAACGATTCGGAGATCGGCTATGCGTGCCCCTGTCACGGCTCCACCTTTGCCCTCAAGGGAGAGGTCCTGGGCGGCCCAGCGCCGAAAGACCTCCCCTGGTATGAAGTCTATGTGGACAATTCCGGAACCCTCGTGGTGGATACATCCAAGGTGAATCAGAAACGGACCAAACTCGTCGTTTAGTTTGCGGAGAAACGGAGGATCGAATGGAAAAAGCAGCTTTGCAAAAACTTACCGTGCTCTGCCTTATCTGCGCATTTGCCGTGGTCGCCCTGCTTGGGGTAACGGCTTTCAGCGACGGGAAGCGGGAATGGAAGGATTATCAGCTCCAGTACAAGGACGAGCTCCTGAAAAAGATGACCCGGGAGCGTAACCCCGCTTATTACGATCGGATTGCGGGGATGCAGCCGGAAATCAAACAGGTGACCGTGGACGAATGGAAGACAGTCGACCGCTGCATGAGCTGTCACATGGGGACGGAAGACCCCCTCTTTGCCGATGCGGCGTCCCCCTTGAAGACACACCCCTATCCGGAGCTCCTCAAGAAGCATCCAGTGGAAAAATACGGCTGCACCATCTGTCATGGCGGCCAGGGGCTGGCAACCACCTACCACGGCGCCTCTCACAAGACCATCGCCAACTGGCCCTTTCCCATGGTGCCCAAGGGATTGATGCAGTCCCGTTGCGGCTACTGCCACAAGGATTTCGAAGCCATCGGCGCCGACAAGCTGGTCAAAGGACGGCAGCTCTACCAGGAAATGCACTGCTCAGGCTGCCACCAGATCGACAACCAGGGGGGCGCCGTCGGCCCGGATCTGAGCAACTTCGCCGACAAGGACCCGAGCAACTTTTCCTATGACAAGCTCGACGGCAATCATTCCAAACAGGTCTGGGTCATGGAGCACTTCAAAAGCCCGCAGAAGGTCAGCCCCGGCACACCCATGCGCACCTACGCCTTGAACAACGAGCAGATCGAATGCCTGAGCAGCTATGTCCTGAGCCTGAGCCAGCGGAATCTGCAGCGGCAGTATACTCCGGCGGTGAAGGCGGGCTTCGTGGCACCCAAGGTGGACGTTACCGTCCCCGAAGCCGACCTGTCCCTGGAGGATGGTGGGGAAGAGGAGTAGTTTTCCCCCTCGACCTGCCCATGTGGGAAACGACCTTACAGTGAGGAGTGAGCAATGAACGGAAAAAAATCGATAGTCACGGCAGCGCTGGCCCTGGGAATCTTATCGGGGACAATCGTCCGGGCCCAGGAGCCGCCGAAAATGCCCTACGTCTTCGGCATGTACTGCTTCATGTGTCACAAGGAAGGGGTGCAGATCGGCCCCATGGGCATGTTCGACATGCTCTCCAAGTCGGGCAACCCCCTGCACGAGCAGTTTATCCGCAACAACGTCCGCTTCGGCATCAAGGCCATGCCCGCCTTCCGCCTCTCCGAGGTGAGCCCGAAGGAGTTGGACGGCATCGTCAGGTACCTGAAGGATTTGGCCGCATACCGCAAGACGCATCCCAATTACAAGCCCGCACCGGCCCAGGAAGGAGGGGCAAAATGATGATTAACCAGAGCAGAAGAGCGTTTTTCAAAACCGTCTTCACGGCGGGGGCGGCCATTGCAGCCTCCGGGATCGCCACTCAGACCGGTACGGCCGAGGCGGTCAATCCCTGCCGGATCAAGGGGGTCTGTCTGTTCGTCCCTTCTCTGGGCAAGGCAAATGAATTCGTCGCCGAAATGAACAGCAGGGCACCGGGGGAATGGACGGCCCATCCCCTCAAGGGAGAGATGATGGACTGCTATCTGGAAGCCGGTCGCCTGTACGAAGAGGCGAAGGGGACTGCCAATACCTTTGTCGGGGTCGTCGATCCTGCCACCTTCGGCGTAGTCCACGAGGCCATAACCAACAACGGCGGCAGCTTCCATTATATCAAATACGAAGAACGGAACAGGGTGACCTTTTCCGCACAGCTGTAATCCGAATTCCGAGGAGGTAGAAAATGAGTCGTTTCGTTGCCCTTCCCCAGGGAGTGTCGGAAGCAACCTTCGCCAAGGCGATCCAGGAGTATCGCGCCCTCCTGGGCGAGGGGAGGGTCCGCACCGACCCCGCTTCCCTGCAGTCCTATATGAAGATCATGATCCCGGAAACCGAGGAACTGCACAAGCCTTCGGCGGTCATTTATCCGAAAACGGTCAAGGAGATCCAGGCGATCGTCACCATCGCCAACAAGTACAAGACGCCGCTCTGGACCGTCAGCACCGGCAAGAACATGGGCTACGGTTCAGCCGCACCGGCGACGCGCGGTCAGATCGTCCTCGATCTGAAGACCATGAAAAAGATCCTCCATGTGGATGAGGAGCTGGGCTATTGCCTGGTGGAACCCGGGGTGACCTACTACGACCTGCAGCAGTACTTCAAAAAGCACAAGATGAACCTCTGGGTCGATGTGCCGGCTCCCTCGGCCATGGCCAGCCCCATGGGGAACACCGCCGACCGCGGCGTCGGCTATACCCCCTACGGCGAACATTTCCTCTTCTCCTGCGGCATGGAGGTGGTGCTGGCCAGCGGCGACGTGGTCCGAACCGGCACCGGCGGGGTGCCCAATACCACCAGCTGGCAGGCCAACAAGTGGGGCTACGGCCCCTATGTGGACGGCATCTTCACCCAGTCCAACTACGGCATCCTGACCAAGCTCGGGGTCTGGCTGATGAAGGGACCTCCCCCGGGGGGCTATTTCCCCTTCCTGATGAAATTCCCCAAGGTGGAGATGCTCGCCGACATCATCAAGACCCTTATGCCGCTCCGCCTTGCCCAGATCATCCCCAACGCCTGCATCGTCGTCAATGCCGGCTGGGAGGCAGCCGGTTACTTCACCTACGACAAGAACGGCAAGGGGACCAACCGGGAAACTTTCTACAAGGGGAAAGACAGCCTCCCCCCCAAGGTCTTCCAGCAGATCATGGACAAGTACGGCGTCGGGGCCTGGAACTTCTATGCCGCCGTCTACGGCTCGCCTGAACAGGTAGCCCTCAACTGGAAATACGTCTCCGGCTCGTTTAAACAAAAGTTCGGCGACCAGGTGAAGATCATCACCCAGAAGGAGGCCGGGGACGATCCGATCTTCGAATACCGGCGTCAGCTGATGATGGGGGGCAGTACCCTGCAGGAATTCGGCCTCTACAACTGGCGCGGTGGTGGCGGTTCCATGTGGTTCGCCCCGGTGGCGGCAGCCCGGCCGTCGGAATGCGACCGGCAGATGCGGCTGGCGACCGACGTGCTCAACAAGTATGGCTTCGACTACGTCTCGGAATTCATCGTCGGCTGGCGGGACATGCACCACATCATCGACCTTCTCTATGACCGCACCGACATGGAAGAGATGAAGAAAGCCTACCGGTGCTTCGATGAACTTTTGACCGTCTTCACCAACAACGGCTGGGGCACCTACCGGACCAACACCGCCTTTATGGATAAGGTCTCCCATTCCTACGGCCCCGGCATGCGCGATATCCACTACCGCCTGAAGCGGGCCTTGGACCCCAACAACATCCTGGCCCCAGGCAAATCGGGAATCGACCTCAATCCACGCAATCCGGGGTATGCCTTCAACGAGGGGCTGAACCGGGGCAGACCCCTGGATATCCCCTGACGGTACCGGAACAGGTGATGAAAACCGGAGCGTTCCCGGTCGGCAAAGCCGAACCGGCATTGAGGCCGGAAAAGAGACGCAACCAGTCGAGGAGGCATTGATATGAGCAGCTTTATTGCACTTCCCCAGGGAATGAATGAAAACACCTTCACCAGAGCCATCAAGGAATACCGTGCTCTGCTGGGGGACAGGGTCCGGACCGATCAGGCCTCCCTGCAACCGTATATGCGAAGCAGCATTGCCGATAGCGGTTCCCGCAAGCCCTCGGCGGTCGTCTATCCTTCGACACCCGCCGATGTCCAGAAGATTGCCAAGATCGCCGTCAAGTACCGGACACCGCTCTGGACCTACTACGGCGGGGAGAACGAAGGCTACGGCTCCGCCACTCCCGCAACCAACGGTCAGATCGTCCTCGACATGAAGAACATGAAGAAGGTCATCGAGGTGGACAAGGAATTGGGCTACTGCCTGGTGGAACCGGGGGTCACCTACGGCGAGCTGCAGGACTACCTGAAGAAAAACAACATCAACCTCTGGCTCGATGCACCTGCCGCTTCGGCAGGGATGAGCGTGGTCGGCAACATCCTCGAACGGGGGGCCGGCTATACCCCCTACAGCGAGGATTTCCTCTTCTCCTGCGGCATGGAGGTGGTCCTTGCCGACGGCAGTCTCCTGCGCACCGGCATGGGGGGGATTCCCAAGTCCACCAGTTGGCAGGTCTTCAAATGGGGCTTCGGCCCCTATGTGGACGGGCTCTTTTCCCAGGGGAACAACGGCATCGTCACCAAGCTCGGGACCTGGCTGATGGGAGCACCCCCTCCGGGCGGCTACATGCCTTTCTGCATTAAATTTCCGAAAGTGGAGATGGTCGGCGAGATCATCAAGCCGCTCATGTTCCTCAGGGAAACACAGATCGTCCCCAATGCCGCGGCGCTGGTCAATGCCGGCTGGGAAGCGGCCACGATTTTCAGCGCCAAAAACGGCAACGGCAGCTTTTTACGGAACGGCGGCAGTCCCCTGCCCGTAAAGAAGCTCATGGACAGCTACCGGGTCGGGGCCTGGAACCTTTACGGCGCCGTCTACGGTTCACCTGAGCAGGTGGCCCTCAACTGGATGTATGTCTCCGGCACCTTCAAGCAGGCCTTCGGCAACAAGATCCAGATCATCACCGAGAAAGAGGCCAAGGGAGATCCTGCTTTCGAATACCGCAAGCAGCTGATGATGGGGGGGGTCACGCGACAGCACCCCCTGGACAGGTGGCGCGCCGGCGGCGGCTCCATGAAGTTCTGCCCTACAGCGGCGGCACGGCCTGCCGAATGCGCCAAACAGGTCAAGGTGGCGACCGAGATCGTCAACCGCAACGGCTTCGACTATCTCAGCGAGTTCAGCTTCTTCTGGCGCGACGCCCGCCATGTCATCGACCTGCGTTTCAACAACGGCGATGCGGCGGAACGGAAGCGCGCCATGAAGTGCTACGACGAACTGGTGAGCGCTTTCATCAAGAACGGCTGGGCGATCAACCGCACCAACCCTGCCTTCATGGCCAAGGTTGCCAAATCGTACGGTCCGACCATGGGAAGACTTAACCGGACCATCAAACAGGCGCTCGACCCGAAAAACATCCTGGCCCCCGGCAAATCGGGCATTAACTTGGTGTAATTATTCAGGGACTTACCTACAGGAGGCAACAATGAAGCTGATTACTCGTTTGATACTGAGCATCTGCCTGACCCTCTCCCTCTCCGCCGGCGCCTGGGCGTTCAACTCCAGCTCCTTCAACGGCACCGCCGATTTTTATGCGGGGGCCGCGCCGCCGCCGGGGATACACCTGATCGACTACAACGTCTACATGGACATTCGTAAGGTTGAAAACAAGGGCCAGGGACTGGTCGATGGCAGCGGCACCCTCACCGCTCTCGCCTTCCGTCCCATCTATGTTTCCGAAAAGGGGCTTCTGGGCGGCAATCTCCTCTTTCACTCCATCATCCCCCTGTTGAGCGTGGAAGCCAAGGTAACAGCCAATACGCCGGGTGGGCCGATCACCGTAGATGGGCATGACGGCGGCCTCGGCGATGTCTACTTCGGCATCGGCAACGCCTGGCATACGCCCGTCTGGCATTGGCTGACGGTCCTGGACGTCATCACCCCCACCGGTCGTTTCGACCCTAACAAACCGATCAATGCCGGCAACAATGCCTTCATCATCGAGCCGGTGGTGGCCGTGACCGGGCTCTTCCCCAACGGCTTCGAGACCAGCGCCAAGTTCATGTACTCCATTCCCACTAAGAACGGCGACTACGTGGAAGCGGGAACCGGCCTCAAGGGCTACAAGACCGGCCAGTCATTCCATATGGACTACAACGTCAACTACGCCCTGACCAAAGATCTTAAGCTGGGGGTCACCGGCTGGCTCTGGCAGGGGCTGCAAAGCGACGAGATCGGCGGGGTGAGACGCCACGACACGAAGGACTTCGAATTCTCCATGGGTCCTGCAATGCGCTACCAGAACGGCAAGTTTGGACTGGTGGGCAAATATGTGGTGCCTTTAGCCGCCGAAAACCGTATCGAGGCAAACCAGCTCTGGGTCGACCTGGTTTATTCCTTCTAACAAGACAACTCGGCCCTTATTTCAACAGGCACCACAGGGGGGAAAGACATGACATGGGATAAGAAAATACTGATCGTCAACCCGGGCTCGACCTCAACCAAGATCGGCGTTTTTACCCAGGGAAAGATGATCGTCAATCAGTCGGTCAAGCATGACGATGCCGAGCTGCGCAAGTTTCCCACCATCTGGGACCAGTACGACTTCCGCCGGGACGCCATTTTCAAGGTCCTGCAGGACAATGACCTCTCCATGGGCGAGATGGACGCCATCGCCTGCCGGGGAGGCAACGTCAGGCCGCTGCCCGGTGGCATCTACCGCATCTGCCCGAAGATGATCGAGGATATGAAGAGCGGCATCTACGGCGGTCACCCCATCAACGTGGGGGGGCTTGTCGCTTTCGACCTGGGCAATCAGTTCAATATACCGGTGCTCACTGCCGATCCCCCCATGACCGATGAACTCTGCATCTCGGCCCGGTACAGCGGCATTCCCCAGATCAGCAGGCAAAGCAGCTTCCATGCCCTCAACCAGAAGGCGACCGCCAGGAAGATCGCCGCCGAGCTGGGTAAAAAGTACGAGGAAATCAACCTGATCGTCACCCATCTGGGTGGCGGCATATCCGTGGGTGCCCATCGACGGGGAAAGATCATCGATGTGAACAACGCTCTGGACGGGGACGGGCCATTTTCCCCGGAACGGGCCGGGTCGCTTCCCGCAGGTGACCTGGTCAAGCTTTGCTTCAGCGGCGAGTACAGCAAGACGGAGATTCTGAAAATGCTCACCGGAGGTGGTGGTCTCTATGCCTACCTGGGGACAACCGATGCCCAGGAGATCGAGCGGCGTATTGCCGCCGGAGATCAGAAGGCGGCGGCGGTCTATGAAGCCATGATTTATCAGGTGGCTAAGGAGATCGGCGCCTGCGCTGCAGTGCTGGAGGGGGAAGTGGATGTTATTGCTCTCACCGGCAGCCTGGTCTACTCAAAGGTGCTCCTGAACAGCCTGCAGAAGAAGATCGCCTTCATCGCTCCGGTCATGCTCAATCCTGGTGAAAACGAGATGGAAGCCCTTGCCGATGCGGCCATGCGCTATCTCAACAATGAAGAGGCACTGTCCATCTATAGCCAGGAGCAGGCGGCATAAACCGAATTACTGGCAAGAATTCAACAAAATAAAGGAGATGCATCATGGGAAAATTATCAGGCAAAGTAGCAATCATCACCGGCGGGGCACAGGGAATCGGCGCAGCATATGCCGTGGGGCTGGCCAAGGAAGGGGCAAAGATCGTCATCGCCGATGTACTTGACGGAACAAAGGCGGTGGAAGCGGTGAAAAAGGCAGGAAGCGACGCCATCTACGTCAAGACCGACGTCAGCAACCAGGAGCAGTGCGACGCCATGGCCAAGGCTGCACAGGAAAAGTTCGGCTCGGTTGATATCCTCCTCAACAATGCCGCCATCTTCGGCAGCATCGTCCTCAAGCCCTTCACCGAGTGCACTCCCCAGGAATTCATGAAGGTGCTGGAAATCAACGTCCTCGGCCAGTTCAACTGCATGAAGGCGGTTTTCCCCCACATGAAGGCCAAGGGGGGCAAGATCATCAACATCGGCTCCTCCTCCATCAACGAAGGGGTGCCAGGCATGCCCCACTACGTTGCATCCAAGGGTGCGATCATGGCCCTGACCCGCTCCATGGCCCGCGAACTGGGGGATTACAAGATCAACGTCAACACCATCGCCCCCGGCTTCACCCACTCCGACGGAGGGAACAACTTCGACAAGAACAAGAAGCTGGACCTGCCCCCCCTGGAAGAGCTGCAGCTCAATGCCCGCTGCTTGAAGCGGGAAGCGGTGCCGGAAGACCTGGTGGGGCTGGCCCTTTTCCTCGCCAGCGACGACAGCGCCTTCATCACCGGTCAAATGATCGTCCACGACGGCGGGCTTTCATTCCACTAAGGAGGAGTCCATGCAAGAGGTTCTTGAGATGCTGACCATCCCCTGCTTCGGCAATCTGGCCACGGTGGAGGACGGCAAGCCGCGGGTAAGGCCCTTCGCCTTCATGTACGAGGAAAAAGGTAGGTTCTATTTCCTCACCGCCAGTGACAAAAAGGTCTACCGGCAATTAACCGCCACCCCCTTCATCGAGTTCACGAAGCTGACCGATGACATGCGCTGGGTGAGGATCAGCGGCAGAATCGCCTTCGATGACGATGTACAATGCAAAGAGAAGTGTTTTGCCAACTATCCCATGCTGAAGGATATCTACCAGGCGCCGGACAACCCGGTCTTGAAGGTGTTTTACCTGGAACACGGCGCGGCATCCATCGACAGCATGAGCGGTGACCCGCAAAAGTCGTTTACCTTCTAAGCGTCCAGCGGACGCGCAATAAAGTCTCCGAGCCTCCATTGCCTAAAGGGCCGAAAGCCCCACGGCATGGAGGCCTGCAGGCCGGTCCGGAAACGGCTGGACCTCCCTTTCGGAAAGGAGACTGAAAATATCACTGAAAGGGAGAACCACCATGAACAAGATACTTCGCGTCAACATGACCACTCTCACCACCGGCACCGAAGCCGTACCAAAGGAGTGGGCCGCTCTCGGCGGGCGCGCCCTGACTTCAACTATTGTGGCCAAGGAGGTCATCCCCACCTGCCACCCGCTCGGCGAAAACAACAAGCTGATCTTCGCTCCCGGGCTTTTGAGCGGCACCACGGCCGTCAACAGCGGCCGCCTTTCCGCCGGCGCCAAAAGCCCCCTCACCGGCACCATCAAGGAAAGCAACGCCGGCGGTCTGGCAGCACAGATGTTCGGCCGGCTCCGCATCAAGGCACTGATCATCGAGGGGCTCCCCAAGGGAAACGCCTGGTACAGCCTGCACGTCTCCAATAATGGAGTGACTATCGCCGAGGAAAAGGAGCTCATCGGCAAGGGAAATTTCGCCGTTGTCGAAGCTCTCGAAAACAGGATCGGCAAGAAAGTCGGCGTCATCACCATCGGCCCGGCCGGAGAGATGAAGATGCTCTCAGCCAACATCTCAGTCAAGGACGTGGACAGCAAACTGCGCAGCCACGGCCGGGGCGGCCTCGGCGCAGTTATGGGCTCGAAAAGGATCAAGTTCATCTCCATCGATGACAGCGGTGCCCCCGGCATCAAGCCTGTCGATCCGGAAAAATTCACCGCGTCGGCCCGGATTTTCGCCAAGGCGATCATGGAGCATCCCGGCACCGGCCAGGGGCTCCCCACCTTCGGCACGGCGGAGATGGTCAATCTCGTCAACGAGGCGGGGGGGCTTCCGACCCGCAACTTCTCCCTTGGCCGCTATGAAGGCCATGAAAAGATCTCCGGCGAAACCCTGCGCGAGACGATGATCGAGCGTGGCGGTAATCCCAGCCACGGCTGCCAGCCCGGCTGCATCATCAAGTGCTCCCAGGTCTATGTGGATAAAAAGGGCAAGTACATCACCTCCGGCTTCGAATACGAGACCATCGAAATCCTCGGCGCCAACGCCGGGCTGGGCAACCTGGACCAGATTGCCGTCGCCGACTCCATCATGGACGACATCGGCGTCGATTCCATCGAGACATCCATCGCCATCGGAGTCGCCATGGAGGCGGGTGTGCTTCCCTTCGATGACGGCGAAGGGGTGCTGCGCCTTCTCAGGGAAGATATCGGCAAGGGAACACCATTGGGGAGAATCATCGGCAGCGGTGCTGGTCATGTGGGCAAGGTTTTCGGCGTCACCCGCGTACCGGTGGTAAAAAACCAGGCAATTCCCGCCTACGATCCCCGCGCCATCAAGGGGATCGGCATCACCTACGCCACCAGCACCATGGGTGCCGACCATACAATGGGCTATGCGGTCGCCACCAATCTCATGGGAGTCGGTGGCGGCATCGTCGATCCGCTGAAGAAGGACGGTCAGGTCGAACTGTCCCGACACCTGCAGATCGTCACCGTCATGCTCGATTCCATCGGCCTCTGCCTCTTCATCGGTTTCCCGGCTGCCGACATCCCCACCTGCGTTCCGGCCCTGGTGGACATGCTCAATGCCTGCTTCGGCTTCGAACTCACCCCCGAATGGATCGGCGGGCTCGGTGTCAATACCTTGAAGACCGAGAGGGCATTCAACCTGGCGGCCGGTTTCACCAACAAGGATGACCGCCTGCCCGAGTTCTTCAGGGAGCCGCTTCCCCCACACAACGCGGTCTGGGACTTTACTGATGAAGAAATCGATGAGTTCTGGAATTTTTAAGGGAAGGGACTGCGCCATGAACATCACCGTCAGATTGTTCGCCACCTTCCGCTTCGGTCGTTTTGCCTCGGCGACACGGCAGTATCCGCCCCAAACCCGGATCAGCGAGATCATCCGGGAACTGCAGATACCTGACACGGAAATCAGCATGATCATGCTTAACGGCAGACATGCCGATCCCGAGCAATGCTTGTGTGAAGGTGACAGTATCGCCCTCTTTCCAGTTGTGGCAGGAGGATAGCCATGGCAGAGCTTGGCCAGTACCTTGTGGAGTTGGCACAGGATGGGCTTATCACTTGGACCGAGCAGCTTGCTGCGGCAGAACGCTTTGACTGCACCCTTGCAGAAGTGGAGGAGGCAGCGCTGGTGCAGGGGATTCTTCCTGCCCGTTACCAGCGCAACCGTCAGGCAATCAGTTCTGCCCAGCAGCTTGCTCTTTTTAAAGGACGGGTCGCAGTAGTGGGCTGCGGCGGGCTCGGCGGCTATGCCATCGAGGAGCTGGCGAGACTGGGAGTTGGAACCATCGTCGCCATCGACCCGGATGTGTTCGAAGAGCACAACCTCAACCGTCAGCTGCTCTCCAGTCCATACAGGCTCGGGCAGGCCAAGGTGGATGCTGCGGCTGCCCGGGTTGCCGAGATCAACCCGGCGGTCGCCCTTGTTCCTGTTGATGCAGCCTATGCACCGGAACGAGCAGAACTTTTTTTCCGCAATGTAAACGTAGTCGTTGATGCTCTGGATTCGGTGGCGACCAGGCTTGCCCTGGCCGATAGTTGTGAAAATCTCGGCATCCCGCTGGTGCATGGCGCCATCGGCGGGTGGTTCGGCCAGATCGTCACCCAGTTTCCCGGCGACGGCACCATCCGCCAGCTCTATGGCCGCTGGGTGGCGGGCAAGGGTCTGGAACAGAGGCTGGGGAATCCATCCTTCACCCCGGCCCTGGTGGCCAGCATCCAGGTTGCCGAAGTGTGCAAGATTCTCCTGGGCACCGGAAAGGTCCTGCGCCACCGGAAACTGAGCATCAACCTTTTGGATATGGAATTCGAAGAAATCGTGCTCGACCGGCAGGACGCCGCCGTCGGGCAGTAACAGCAAAGGAGCAGCTATGTTTGGATTCGGTCTTCCGGAACTCATGATCGTTATGGTTATTCTGCTGGTCGTCTTCGGACCGGCCAAACTCCCCCAGCTGGGCTCGGCCCTTGGAGGAGCTATCAAGAATTTCAAGAAGGGGGCAGAGGATCCGATGGTCATTGCCGAGGGGGGCAAAGCAAAGGATGACGGCGGCTCTCCCGCCCCCTGATGTTGCAAGAACGATGTTTTATTTTTATTGACAACTTTTCCCCGGTAGGTTATCTTGTATACAAGAGGTTTATACGATGATTTCCTATCGGGACAACATAGTCTTTATCCTGGCAAAAGCCCATCAACGTGCCCAAGCCTCCCTCAAGGCACGGCTACAGCCCTTCTCTCTCACCCCCATGCAGTGCCTGTTCATGGAGGCACTCTGGGAAGAGGACGGGCTTTCGGTCGGGGAAATCGGTCGGCGCATCGCCTTGGATACAGCCACTCTTGCAGGCATACTTGACCGCCTGGTGACGGCAGGATGGGTCCGGCGGGAGGTAGATTCCCAGGACGGCCGGGTGGCACGGGTTTACCTGACTGAAAAAGGGACAGGAGCTATCGGCACGCTGGCGGAAACAATGGAACAGACCAATGACGATCTGCTGAAGGGGTTTTCCCAGGAGGAGCGGCTCCTCCTAAAGCGATTACTCAAGGATTTCAGGGATTAGGGTACGAAAAAATTTTTCTCGAAATAGCTTGTATGCAAGATAATACGCGGGTTGCACCTGTAAACGACCCGACAGCCTGAGGAGACGAACCATGTACATGCCCGATTTCGATTACCATGCCCCCCAGAGCCTGGCCGAGGCCTGCGGGCTGTTGGCAGAGCTGGGGAACAAAGCCACGGTGCTGGCGGGCGGAACCGACGTCCTGCACAAGATGAAGGTGGGAAAACTTGCCCCGGAACACCTGGTTTCCCTGAAAAACCTGGATGAGCTGCGGCAGATCCGCCATGAAGCCGGGCGCGGCATCGTCATGGGGGCACTGACCAGCCACAACACCATCTATACTTCCAAGCTCCTCCAGGAACGCTACCTGTCGCTTCCCATGGCAGCCCACACCATGGCCTCCAACCAGATCTGCAATATGGGAACCGTCGGCGGCAACATCGTCAACGGCGTCCCCTCCGCAGACCTCCCCCCCATCTTGATCGCCCTCGGCGCCTCCATCCGCCTGGTCTCCACCAAGGGTGAACGGACCATGCCCCTGGAAGATTTCTTCCATGGCGCCGCGGAAACGGTCATTGCACCCGGTGAACTCCTCGCCGACATCACCATCCCCGACCAGGCTACCACCGGCAGCACATATATGAAGTTCGGCCTGCGCCGCTCCGGTGCACTGGCGGTCGTGGGTGTTGCCGTGTCGGTCAGGGTCGCCGGAGGTGTCCTGGAGGACGCACGTATCGTCCTAGCTTCCGCAGCCCCGACGGTAATGCGGGCCAAGGGAGCGGAAGATTTCCTGCGCGGGAAGAAGATCAGCGATGAGTTGTTGGCCGAAGCGGGTGAGAAAGCAGCCGGAGAAAGCCGACCCCGCGACAGTATCCGCGGTTCTGCCGAGTACCGGCGGAATCTGGTAGGGGTATTGACCAAACGGGCACTGCGCAAGGCCATCGACGAAGGCCACGTCTAAGGAGGAAGAAAATGCCGCAAGCAATAACCGATAAAGATGGGGTGAAGCGTTACCTGATCACCCTCAAGATTAATGGGGACGAAAAAACGCTGCTGGTGAAAGGGAATGCCATCCTCACCAACGTGCTGCGCGACCAGCTTGACCTGACCGGCACCAAGAAGGGTTGCGAGTTGGGGGACTGCGGTTCCTGCACTGTGCTCCTGGACGGAAAGCCTGTGGATTCCTGCCTGATGCTGGCCATTGAAGCTGACGGCCGGGAAATAACCACCATCGAAGGGGTCGCCGCCAACGGCAGGCTGGACGCCATCCAGGAATCCATGATCAACCATGCCGCTGTCCAGTGCGGTTACTGCACCCCCGGCATGGTGCTGTCGGCCAAGGCGCTTCTGACCCGCAATCCCCACCCGACCGAGCCGGAGGTGCGGGAGGCAATCGCCGGCAATCTCTGCCGCTGCACCGGCTACGTCCATATCGTCGAGGCGGTGCTGGCCGCCTCCCAGGGGCAAACGGCGCCTGAAGACAGCCATTAGGGAGAATAAAGATGAGCGACAACCATAAAGTCATCGGCCGCAGCGTTCCCCGCATCGACGGCCCGGACAAGGTCACCGGGGCGGCCAAATATACCGGCGACCTTAAGTTCCCCAACATGCTCTACGGCAAAATCCTCACCAGCCCCTACGCACATGCCCGCATCGTCTCCATCGACACGTCGGCGGCCGAGGCGCTGCCGGGGGTGAAGGCGGTCATCACCCACAAGGATGTGCCGGAGCTGAAATACGGCCTGAGCCCGGCCCGCTGGGACGAGAACATCTTCTGCATCGACAAGGTCCGTTTCGTCGGCGACAAGGTGGCGGCGGTTGCCTGTGTTGACGAAGAGACCTGCTATAAGGCCATGAAGTTGATAAAGGTGGAGTATGAGGAACTGCCGGCGGTGCTCGATTTTCGTCACGCCATGGATGAAGGACAGCCCCTGGTCCACGAGGAGTATGCCCGCAACATCAATACGGAGATTCACCAGGAATTCGGCGATGTGGAAAAGGCCCTGGCAAAGGCGCACCACGTGCGCACCGACGTCTTCGTCGGTCAGCGCACCTACCAGACCCCCATCGAACCCCACTCCTCCATCTCCATGTGGGAAGGGGACAAGCTGACCATCTATGCCAGCACCCAGTCCCCCCACTATTTCCAGTACTACATCGCCAGGGAATTCGGCATGCCCATGGGTGATGTGCGCATTATCAAGCCTTACCTGGGGGGAGGCTTCGGCGGCAAATTGGAGCCGACCGGCCTGGAGTTCGCCGGGGCGGTGCTGGCAAAGCGGACCGGCAGGCCGGTGCGCACCTTCTACGACCGGGCCGAGATGTTCGCCCACAACCGGGGACGCCACGCCCAGTATATGGAAATCACCACCGGCGTCGACAAGGAAGGGAAGATCCTCGCCGCCAAGGCCAATTTCATCATGGACGGCGGCGCCTACACCAGCCTGGGGATCGCCAGCGCCTACTATGCCGGCGCCCTCCTCCCCATGACCTACGAGTTCGACAACTACAAGTTCGACATGTTCCGGGTCTACACCAACCTCCCCGCCTGCGGCGCCCAGCGTGGCCACGGCGCTCCCCAGCCCAAGTACGCCTTCGAAAGCCACCTGGACAACGTGGCTGCCGACCTGGGGATCGATCCCATGGATATTCGCCTCAAGAACGCCCGCCGCCCCGACACGGTCACCCCCAACGATTTCCAGGTCAACTCCTGCAAAATGAAGGAGTGTCTGGAGCGGGCCAGGGAAATCTCCGGCTGGGACGAGAAAAAGAAGAATCTCCCCCACGGGCGCGGCATCGGCGTCGCCACCGGCAGCTTCGTTACCGGCGCCGGCTATCCCATCTACCGCACCGACCTCCCCCACGCCGCCGCTTTCATCAAGGTCCACGAGGATGGTACTGCGGCAACCCTCTACACAGGATCGGTTGACATCGGCCAGGGTTCCGATACCATACTCTGCCAGATGGCCGCCGAGGCCATGGGCTACCGCTATGAGCAGATGAAGATCGTCGCCGCCGACACCGAGATCACCCCCCTGGACTTCGGCGCCTATGCCAGTCGCCAGACCTACATGTCCGGCGCCGCCGTCAAACAGGCCGGGGAAGAAGTCAAGAAGCAGCTCCTGGAAATGGCAGCCACCATGCTTTCGCTTCCCGCCGATGACCTGGACTGCGCCGAGGGGTTAATTTTCTCCAAATCCCGTCCGGGCAAGACCGTCACCTTCGAGGAAGTAGCCCGCAAGCACTTCGTCCTCAAGGGACCGCTTTTGGGCCGTGGCGCCTACACCCCGCCCCGCCTTGGAGGAACCTTCAAGGGAGCGGCAGTCGGCACCTCCCCCGCCTACAGCTTCGGCGCCCAGGTGGGTGAGGTATCAATCGACAAGGAAACGGGAGAAATCACCGTGGTCGGCATCTGGGACGTTCACGACTGCGGCAAGGTCATCAATCCGCGCCTCCTGCACGGCCAGGTCCACGGCGCCCTCTACATGGGGATGGGGGAATCGGTCTGGGAAGAGGTCCTCTTCGACGACAAGGGGCGGATCAAGAACGCCGAGCTGGCTAACTACCGGCTCCTGACCGCCATGGACATGCCCCCCATCCAGTCGGAGGTGGTGGATAGCATCGAACCGACCGGACCGTGGGGAGTGAAGGAGATCGGCGAAGGCTCCACCAATCCAACCCTGGGAATGTTCTCCAACGCCATTTTCGACGCCATGGGGGTGCGGGTCAACAGCCTGCCGCTTACCTACGAAAAGGTCTGGCGGGCGTTGAAGGAGAAGCGGGAGCAGGAAGAGGCAGCAAAGGCATAAAAACCCAATTAACCACGAATAACACGAATGGGCACGAATGATTTTAAAAGCAAAAGCGGGTTTTTTGTTATATTCGACTTATTCGTCAAATTCGTGGCTAAAGGTTTTAACGACAAACGGAGTCTGTCATGTGGGACTGGATCGGCAAACTGGATGAACTGCGGCGCAGCAATCAGCTGGCGGTGCTGGTGACGGTAACCAAGAGCAGCGGCTCGACACCACGCAAGGGAGGGGCGAAGATGATCGTCCTCCCCGACGGAACCTTCTACGGCACCGTCGGTGGCGGCACTCCTGAGTACTATGCCCTTGAAGACGCCCGCAAGTGCTTCGAAAGCATGCAGGGGGGCACCGGCAGCGTCCCCCTGAAACCGAGGGGCGAATTTCCCGCCTGCGGCGGCACCATGGAGTACCATATGGAACTGATCAACGACAATCCGGTCCTCTATGTCTTCGGCGCCGGCCATATCGGCCAGTCCCTCTCCCATGTCCTTGACGGCACCCCCTTCCGGGTCCACCTCATCGATGAACGGGACGAGTGGATCAATTCCCCCGCCCTCCCCGGCAGTGTCATCCGCCACCAGTGCCACTACAGTGATTTTATTCAGAAGATGAACTGGTGCGACAAACGCTCCTTTGTGACCATCATGACCTATAGCGGCACCATGGACCAGCAGGTGCTCGAGGAGGTGCTTCCCAAGGCAACCCGTTACGTGGGGATGGTAGGGAGCAAATCCAAATGGGCCGGCATCAGGAAGAACTTGGAGGAAAAAGGGCTCGATCTCTCGGCAGTCCGCTGCCCCATTGGCCACGACAACGGCGGCAATTCCCCGCGGGAGATTGCCATCAGCATCGCCAGCCAGCTGCTTGCCACCTATTATGGCCGCGAGTGATGACAATGAAGCCGCTTAAGGAACGGACGATCATCATGAAAGGGGCCGGGGAAATGGCGAGCGGCATTGCCTGCCGACTCCACCGCTCCGGTTTTTACCACCTGCTCATGCTGGAAACATCCTTTCCCCTGGCGGTACGCCGGGAGGTCTCCTTCTGCGAGGCTGTCCACGACGGACAGAAGGCGGTGGAAGGGATCGAAGCGGTGCGGATCGATGACGGCGCGGGCCTCTCTCAAACCTGGGAAACGGGAAGGATCGCCCTCATGGTCGATCCGAAAGGGGACACGGTGCGTCGCATGCAACCCGATATCCTCATCGACGCCACCATTGCCAAACGCAATCTGGGCACAGCCATTGCCGATGCGCCGCTGGTCATCGCCCTCGGTCCAGGCTTTACCGCCGGCACCGACTGCCATGTGGTAGTTGAAACCAATCGGGGACATAACCTTGGGCGATTGATTACCGCAGGGCAGGCCGAGCCCAATACCGGCATTCCCGGCAATATCGGCGGCTTTACCAGCGAGCGGGTTTTGCGCGCTCCCGCCAGCGGCTTGTTCACCACCGGGAAAACTATAGGCGACCCGATCGTCAAAGGCGAGTGTATTGGCCAAGTTGGCACGGAAGCGGTAGTCGCAGCCATCGACGGCATCCTGCGCGGACTGATCCGCCCCGGCTCCCAAGTTACCACCGGCCTCAAAATCGGAGATATCGACCCGCGCGGGGAAGCTGCCTATTGTCATTCCGTTTCAGAGAAGGCCCGGGCCCTTGGGGGCTCGGTGCTGGAGGCGATCCTCGCGGCCTACAACCGGTGAATCATGGAATCTTTCGCTGAAATAGTGGGAATCGGGCCGGGCGGCGTTATCAGCATCGTCGGTGGCGGTGGCAAAACGAGCCTCATGTTTCACCTGGCCCGGCAACTGGCCTATGCAGGCAAGAGGGTCTTGACAACGACCACCACCAAGATCCTCATCCCTTCCGCTGAGCAGTCCGAGACGCTCCTCGTCTCACAGGATCCGCAGGTTATCCTCCGCCAAGCCAGAGCCCACGGGTGCGCCGGAGTCCATGTTTCCGCCGTATCGTCCTACCTTCCCCACACAGACAAACTGCAAGGCTTTCCCCCCGAAGCGATCCGGACCTTCGAAGACTCCGGGCTGTTCGACTGGGTGGTCGTGGAGGCCGACGGTGCAGCCAGAAAGCCCCTTAAAGCTCCGGCAGCCCATGAGCCGGTCATTCCCGAAAACACCTCCATTGTCGTCGCCCTGGCCGGGCTGGAGGTGCTCGGCAGGCCCCTGGGGGAGGAGATGGTCTTCCGCTCGGAACTGGCAGGGGAGTTGATGCAACTCTCCCCCGGGGAAACAATTACCGTGCCTGCCCTGGCCCGACTCCTGGCCCACCCTTCCGGTGCCTTCAAGGGGGCGCCAGCCCAAGCGCGGCGCTTCGTCTTCCTCAACAAGGCGGACTCTCCGCAAATGCAGGAAGAGGGTGCCGCCGTCGCACTCCAGCTCAGCGGTGCATCCCCCCCTGTTGTCGAAGCGGTCATGGTCGGACAGCTGTTGCAAGGAATCAGCGTTCACCGGGTCTACGCGGTGGAAAAACCATGAACCCGCAACCGAAGGTTGCCGGCATCGTCCTCGCCGCCGGCAGCAGTACCCGCATTGGACAGCCGAAACAGCTCCTTCCCTTCCGCGGCAGGACCGTCATCGAACGGGTGGTGGACAATGCCCTGGAGTCCGCCCTGCAGGTGGTGACCGTGGTGCTCGGCCATGAAGCGGACAGGATCAAGCCTTTGCTGGAGCGGCGGGAAGTGACGATCGTCGTCAACGATGCTTACCGGGCTGGCCAGAGCACCTCATTGCAGGCGGGATTGAAAGCACTTCCCGGAAATGCCGATGGTGCCCTCTTTCTCCTTGGTGACCAACCCCTCGTTACCGCCACTACCATCGACACCATCATCGAAGCCTTTGCCGAAACACGCCCCCCCATCGTCATCCCCTCCTTCGACGGCCGGCGGGGCAACCCTGTTCTCTTCAGCCGGGAGACCTTCCCCCGCATGAAAACCCTGCGCGGCGACTGCGGCGCCAGGGGGCTCTTCCAGGAATATGCATCTCAAATCAAGAGCGTGGAGGTACACACCCCCGCCATTCTCATGGATCTGGATACGGAAGAGGACTACCGGCGTCTTCTGGCAAGGCTCTAATCCTCTATAATCCCAAAATTCTCGCTGCATTGCCCCCGAGGACATTATCCGCCCCTTCACCGGGGACCAGTTCACCGACAGCCTTCATATTGCCACTCAGAGAGGGGACCGCCGGCCAATCGCTGCCGAAGATGATCTTGCCGGTATTGCGGGCAAATTCGGGAAAGTAGGTGGTCAGTTTCGCCGGGGGGAGACCCGAGATTTCCATGTAGAGGTTGGCGTGTAGCTTGGAGAGGAAAAAGGCCCGGTCATACCAGAAGCCGCGCCCGGCATGGGCCATGACCAGGTTCAGCGAGGGGAAATCCCCGGCCACATCGTCCAGGTGGAGAGGATCGCCGTACTTCATGCGAGACCCGGTGAAGACCGATGAACCGGTATGAATAAGCACCGGGATACCCAGGTCCTCGGCGGCCCGGTAGAGGGGATACATCCTCGGATCATTGAGGTAGTAATGCTGGTAGGTGGGGTAGAGCTTGATTCCCCGAAAGCCTTCGCTTTCCACCTTGCGGTGTAGTTCCGCTCCCAGATCGGTATAGAGGTGGGGATTGAGATCGCAGAAGGGAATGAGCCGCTTTCTCCCGGCACAGAACTCCCGCACCTGCTTGTTAGTGCAGACGCCGGTGGTGACGTAGCTTAGTTCGGCAAGGATGCAGGCGTAATCCACTCCTTCCATCGAGAGCAGTTCCTCAAACGCGCCCGGGTCGCTGAACCGGCGGATGAATGCCTCATACCCTTCCGGATGCTGGCGGCTCATCCACTCCGTTACCCATGGTTTATGGTAGGTGTACAGCGAAAGATGGGCATGGAAATCGATGCGCGGTTTTTGTATTTTTTCAGACATAACCACCCCCAATAAAAAATCTTCCTACATTTTCGGGGTAAGACAGTCGTGGCATCGGGAGAGAGCGACGAGCTACAGCGGCAAGCGGACACCCGCCGCATGTGGAACGAAGTCGATCTGCCACTTCAAGCAAAGTGCACCATTACTCGGGCGGCACCGCAAGGTCCGCAGCTGTGGCGACAGAACGAACGGACGATGCCACGACTGTATTTTATTACCATTACCCTGATGAACCTCAAAAAAAACAGGGCGTGATTTCCCACGCCCCTATGGTTCAAAATTCATCCAACACTTGGATACTTAGGCCGTTACACCCGCTCGAAGAGCGTTGCAATCCCCTGACCGACGCCGATGCAGAGGGAAACGATGCCGTAGCGGGCGTTGCGACGCTTCATCTCGTGCACCAGGGTTGCGGTAATGCGGGCGCCGGTGGAACCCAGAGGGTGGCCGATGGCGATGGAGCCGCCATTGACGTTGACCTTCGCAGGATCGATCCCCAACTCCTTGATGCAGGGGATGGACTGGGCGGCAAAGGCCTCGTTCAGCTCGAAAAGGTCAATATCCTCGATCTTCAGTCCCGACCTTTGCAGTACCTTCTGGATGGCCGGAATGGGGCCGAGACCCATGTAGGAAGGGTCGCAGCCGACAACGGCACTGGCAACCACCCTGGCCAGCGGCTTGTAGCCCAGCTTTTTGGCTGTCTCGGCCTCCATGAGGAGGACTGCTGCAGCGCCGTCGTTGATGCCGCTGGAGTTACCGGCGGTCACGGTGCCGTCCTTCTTGAAGGCAGGACGTAGCTTGGCCAGTTCCTCCATGGTCACATCACCACGGGGAAACTCATCCTTGGAGACCATGATCGGATCGCCCTTTTTCTGTGGAATGGCGACAGGGACGATCTCATCCTTGAATTTGCCGGCTGCATCGGCGGCTGCCCATTTTTTCTGGGTATCGTAGGCAAACTGGTCCTGCTCTTCGCGGGTCAGGCCGTAGCGCACCGCCACGTTCTCTGCGGTGTCGCCCATGCCTTCCTTGGCATAGGGCTCGGTCATCTTCGGGTTAGTGAAGCGCCAGCCGATGACGGAGTCGAAGACCTTGACATCGCGGGAGAATGGCGATTCGGCTTTTGCCATGACAAAGGGGGCGCGGGTCATGGACTCGGTACCGCCGGCGATGAAGACATCACCCTCCCCCACCTTGATGGCATGGGCGGCGCTGTTGATGGCGTTAAGGCCGGAAGCGCAGAGGCGATTGATGGTCTGACCGGCAACCGAATAGGGAAGCCCGGCCAGAAGTGCCGCCATGCGACCCACATTGCGGTTGTCCTCACCGGCCTGGTTGGTGCAGCCGAGGACCACGTCCTCGATGAGGTTGGGGTCGATCTTGGTCCGTTTGACCAGCTCACTGATACAATGTGCAGCCAGGTCATCGGAACGTACATTTTTCAAAGCGCCACCAAATTTGCCTACCGGTGTTCGTACGGCATCTACAATTACTGCTTCACGCATTGGAACCTCCATAAAACTGCGAATGTTGATTGGGATGTACCCTTGCTTAACCCCTCCCGACCTCCCCTTAACTTAAGGGGAGGAGAATATCCAGGGGGGAGTTATGACCCGACCGACGCTAAGGTCAGATATACTGTCCGCCGTCCACCTTGATGCACTCGCCGGTGATGTGCCGGGATTTTTCGGAACAGAGGAAGGTGACCAGCCAGGCCACTTCTTCCGGCTGCCCCATGCGACCAAGAACGATGTCGGCCAGGGACTTCTGCTTCACATCTTCCGGCAGGGCTTTCATCATCTCCGTCTCGATAAGGCCGGGAGCGATGGCATTGCAGTTGACGTTGGATTTTGCCAATTCCCGGGCCAGGGCCTTGGTCAGGCCGATAATACCGGCTTTGGCGGCGGAATAGTTGGTCTGGCCGAACTTGCCGCGCATGCCGTTGATGGAGGTGACGTTGACTATCTTGCCGCTCCCCTGCTCCTTCATCAGTGGAGCGACGGCGCGGCAGTAGTTGAAGTAGCCTTTCAGGTTGATGGCGAGGCACTCGTCCCACTGCTCTTCGGTCATTTTCCAGATAACGGCGTCGCGATTGACCCCGGCGTTGTTGACCAGGATATCGACACTGCCCAGTTCGGCAGCGACCTTGTCCACCATGGCCTGGGCATCCTTGAAGCTGGCCACGTCCGCCTGAACGGCGATGGCTTTCTGCCCCATCTTCTGAATTTCTGCACAGATGGCATTGGCCTCCTCACTGTGCTTGCGGTAGTTGATGGCCACATTGGCGCCGTTTTTCGCCAGGTCCAGCGCGATAGCGCTGCCGATTCCCAGGCTGGCACCGGTAACTATTGCATTTTTCCCCTTCAGATCCATGTCTTCCTCCGTTTTATCTTATTGTTGGTGTTGTCCCTTACCGGTCCTGCCAGACAGCCTGGCGTTTTTCCACGAAAGCCTTCAATCCTTCCACCGCATCATGGGTTGCCATCAGTTCTTCCAGATACATCTTTTCCACGGCGGTGATCTTTGCCCTGATCCGCTGCATGGCGTCTCCCCGGGCAGCTTTTACCGCAAAGCGCAGGGTACTGGCGCTGACAGTCGCCAGGTGCTTGTCGAAGTAATCAAGTGCCGCCTGGTCCGGGTCCTCAGCCACAGCGGTAACGAGTCCGATGCGTAGCGCCTCTTCGGCGGTAATGCTTCTGCCGGAGAAGAGCAGATCTTCGGCCTGGGCCTGGCCGATCCGCTCCGGCAAGAGGCAGGAAGCGGCCGGGGCAAAGACCGCCAGCTTTATTTCCGGCTGCCCCATCATGGCGCCGGGAGCGGCAAAGAGCAGATGCCCGGCTGCAGCAACTTCCAATCCCCCTCCCAGACACTGACCTTTTATGGCAACCAGTACCGGCACCGGGCTCTCAACCAGCTGCAGCACCAGGGCATGGAGTCCCTTCAGCATATCGGCGCAACAATCGGGCATGTGCTCTTCGACGCTGGCGCCGAAGCTGAAATGGGGACCTTCCGCCGACAGCAGCACCGCCCGAAGCTTCGGCTTGGGCAGATGTTCGCTGAGAGCCGAGCGCAGCGCCGCGATCATGGCGGCATCAACAATGTTCGCCTTGGGTCTTGCCAGGGTCAACCGGAGCAGCATGCCATCCCGCTCCAGGGATACTTTCAGTGGACTTTCGCTCATCTTCTTCTCCTTTATCGTTATGGTTCAGACTGGGTCTTTATTTTTTGGGCATAAGGATCGCACGCCTGGTCAACTTATGGGCGTGGGCCTCGGCAAAGACCTCGTTGATCTGATCCAGAGGATGCTTTTCAATAAATGGAAG
Source organism: Geotalea sp. SG265 (assembly GCF_022808985.1). GTDB lineage: Bacteria > Desulfobacterota > Desulfuromonadia > Geobacterales > Geobacteraceae > Geotalea. Next base: position 53,470 of record NZ_JAKZFT010000007.1, read on the forward strand.
AAGGGCGATCTTTTTCTCCAGAACCAGGTCCAATGCTGCCGGATAGAGTTCGGTGAGGCAGCCCCAGTTGCCCAGAGCCCGGGCATGGAAGGCCATGAGATTGGAGAGGCGCAGCTCGATCTTGTTCATGGTGAAACCGACTACGGAGAGGGTAGCGCCGTAGGTCAACAAGCCGAAGGCGGTGTCCTGACCGGGAACAGAACCGGAGCACTCGAAAATCTTCCAGCAGGTCTGGGGCAACCCCTTTTCCTTGACGAAGTTCTGGATTGCCTTTTTCAGGTCCTTGCCCTGCACTTCTCTGGAATTGATGGTCAAGGCAGCACCATACTTGGCCATGTTGTCCAGTTTTGCCTGGTCGACATCGATGGCGATGACCGTGGCGCCGAAGGCATTGGCCACCTGCACCGCATAGCTGCCGACGCCGCCGATACCGACAACGATCGCCAGGTCACCCTTGGTCACCTCCGCCTGTACCACCGCTTGATAGGGGGTGGTGACGGCATCGGCGACGACAGAGATATCCGCCAGCTCAAAGCCTGCCGCTGCCAGCTTTTTCTCATCCACCGGACAGAGGCCCCGGGCCGGCACCGTGATATGGGATGCAAAGCCCCCCTGGATATCATTACCCGGCATGAGCTGCTGCCGGCAGATCGTTCCATGGCCGGAAAGACAGAGATCGCAGGTTCCGCATGGAATGACGGCAGGAATGAGGACCGCCTTCCCCTGCCACTTTTCCGCACCGGCACCGACGGCAACCACCCGGCCGCTGATCTCATGCCCCAGGGTCAAGGGTGCGGGGTGATTGAAGCGGACCCCATCGTAATAGTAGCCGAGATCTGTGTGACAGACACCGCAGCCTGCCACCTCAACGACGACTTCCCCGGCAGCCGGGGCTGCTATGGTAAATTCGGACCTCACCAGGGGTTCCCCCACGGCGGTCATTGACCAGCGAAAACCTGCTTCGGACATTGTGCCCTCCTTTATCATCCTCTTTTTATGTGAGTAAACGAGTACTTTAATACCTATTTGTATTTCGGAAAAAGGCAAACAGCTGTGACGCCGTTTGCCCAATCCTGCTAACCCTGAAGCTTTGCCGTCAGAGCAGGGGCAAACTGCAGCACGTCGGCCACGATCAGTACGTCCGCCACTTCACCGATGGGCGCATCCTTGTCCTTGTTGATGGCGACGATGAAATCGGACTTCTTCATGCCGGCCAGGTGCTGAATAGCGCCGCTGATGCCGCAGGCCACGTAGAGCTTTGGGCTGACCGTCTGGCCGGTGGTGCCGACCTGGTGACTGTGCTCGACCCACCCGGCATCGACAACCGGACGGCTGGCGCCGAGCTCGCCGCCGAAGGCTTTGGCCAGCGCAGCAATAACGGGGATATTGTCTTTCTTGCCGATACCGCGCCCTGCACTGACGATAATCTCCGCCTTTGTCAGGTCCACGTCCTTTGCTTCGGCAGGTTCATAACCGATAAACTCCACATCGGCTGACCCGGTCACCTCCAAAGGGGAAATCGTCGGCGTTCCCTGCTGCTCCCCTTGATAGGAAAAGGCACCCGCCTGAAGGGTTACGACAACCTTACCGGCTGCAGGCTTGACCGTCCGCCGCATCTTGGCATTGCAGGAACCGACTTCCAGGTTGCCGTCGTTCAAGCCCACCACCTCGGAAACCTGGGCAACCTTCAGTTTTGCCGCCACTCGGGGAGCCAGGTCCCAGCCGTAGGATGAATGGGGGAAAACGATGTAATCGGGATTTTCCTTCTGCACCGCTTCCACCACCAGGTCCCGATGGGCGCTGGGGTTATATTCGCCATACTTGCCCACATCTGCCAAATGCAGGTTGCCGTTCACCTTGGGTACGTTGGCGGCATCGCCGACCAGGACCATGGATACGTCGGCCCCCAGCTTGCCTGCAAAGGCAACGAGTTCATAAATATTGTCGAGAAGTTTTCCTTCCCTGTATTCGCCAATGAGCAATGCTTTCATGATGGTCTCCTATCGCAACACTGCGGTTTTTTCTTTGAGTATGCTGATCAGTTTATCGCTCAGGTCCGCCACATCCCCTTCCAGGACAATGCCGCCCCCCTTTTTGGCCGGGGGATAGAAACTGGCCGTGACCGACAACGGCTGCTCGCCGAGCAGGCTGGCTACGGGGACAGCTTCTATTTCCTTCTTCTTCGCCTTCATGATGTTGGGCAGGGTCGGGTAGCGGGGAATGTTGAGTCCCAACTGGCAGGTGACCAGGGCGGGAATCTTCAGGCGGACTACCCCTTTGACCCCTCCTTCCAGTTCACGCTTCGCCTTGACCGCTCCATCCGCATACTCGAAGCCGACCAGAGTGGTGGCGCAGGCATGGCCGAGGAGTTCGGCTACAGTGACGCCGACCTGGGCCGAGCCCCGGTCCTGGGACTGCATGCCGGTGAAGATGAGGTCGTAACCCTTGCCTTTGGCGTAGGCGGCGATGATCGAAGCGATCTGCCAGGGATCCTTCTTGTGCACATCGTTGTCCTGAATATGGACCCCCCGATCGCACCCCATGGCCAGCGCCTTCTTGATTGCCTCCTGGACCCGATCCGGACCGATGGAAAGGACGGTCAGCTCGCAGCTGTCTCCCTGCTGCTCCCGCAACTGCACGGCCTGTTCAACGGCGTATTCGTCATACTCGTTGATGCGGAAGGCAAGGTCCGCATCGGAATACCAGTCACCGCTGCTGTTGACCTTGAACCGTGATTCCATGTCCGGAACCTGTTTGATACACACCAGAATTTTCATGTTCTCCTCCCCGTTGGTACCCTTTTCTAGAATCTTGCTTCACTATTTTTTGCGCCATATCAGAGAAAATTCGCTAATTATGTATATTGGTACCATAATACCTTTTATTGTGCAAGCAAAAAATCAAACGTTGTTAGAGATATTTTTTGGGACTCTGTTTTGTGAGAGAGGAAGGGGGGTTCAGACGCAGAGTGACGGGGTGGAGCTTATTCGCGGGGACGGTACAAGCTTTTTCCTTCCCTGCTGGTGAGGTTGTAGGCGCAAAATGGCACCAGTTTCCCATCTGTGGATATCACGGAGATACAGCATCCCCGGAGCCGCTCCAGGTCCAGGTTCTCCCCATCCTGAAAGGCCATGGCCGAAATGGTGAAGGTCCCGCTCTTGACCGCACTGAGAAAGGCATCCAGATCGAGAGAGCCTTCGGCCCGGGTCGCCTCGACACCATTCCCGCAACAGCAGGAAGCGGATTGGCCCGAAGCAGCGGGTGATCCCTTCGGCAATCGCCAGCGGCGGGAGACGGTATCCACGGTCTTGCGTATGCCGCCACTGCCGCAATCGGGGGTGCAGCAGCTCTCCGCGGACGTCGACCCCAGCGGGCGCAGAGAGCCGTCGCCGGCATAGAGGTAAGTGCCGTGGAAGGAACAGTGGGCATGCTCGCCGCCAGGGGGGGAGAAGTCGGCTACCTTTAACAGGCCGTCGGTCTGTTCCTCCAGGGAGCGCATCAGTTCGGGGAGAGTAAAACGTCCGTCGTCGCCACCTTTGCCCGGGAACCGGCCGAAATAGCTGACCGGCTGAAAATGGATACCTCGTACCACCGGGGCCAGCTTCAGGGCCTGGCGCACGATGGCGCCGGTGGCATCGGTGTTGACCCCTTTGACGATCGTCGGCACCAGGACCACGCCAATCCCCGCTTCGCCGGCATTCCTGATCGCCTGGAGCTTCTGTTCCAGCAGGTCTGCTCCTCGCAATGAGCGGTAAATCCGGTCATCAACCCCGTCGAACTGGAGAAAAACCGCCGAAAGCCCGGCGTCGGCCAGTTGCCGCACATAGGCCGGATCGGCAGCGAGGCGGATGCCGTTGGAATTGAGCTGGATAAAGGTATAGCCGGTCCGGCGTGCCGTCGCGACAATCTGCGGCAGGTCATCCCGAAGGGTCGGCTCCCCCCCCGACAGCTGCAGGTTACAGGGACCGGCCGCCGCCATGGCGCGGTTGAGCAGCCAGCCGATGTGATCCAGCGATGGATCCTCGCTGCCGCAGTGGCCGGCATCGGCGAAACAGACGGCGCAGGAAAGATTGCAGCGCTGGGTAACCTCCATCAGCACCGAGCAGGGCATCTGCCGGTGGTCGGCGCAGAGGCCGCAATCAAAGGGACAGCCCTTTTCGACGGAGCCGTAGCAGAGTTCCGGATGAACCGGTTCCTTGGGCCGTCGCCACTGGGACATTGCAGGAGCCCCCCGCCAGATCACTGTCCTAAAGCAACCGTGTTCCGGGCATTCCTTGATGAGGTAGACCTCGTCCCCCTCTCTTTGCCGCGTCGCCGAGATTCTTTTCAAACAGACGGGACAGACGCTTTCCGTTTTCATGCCATCACCTATTTCCATGCTGCTCACCCTTTCCTGCCGAGGGCAGGATCGAAGCCGCTGCGCATGAGGATTTCCCGGCATTTTCCGTAGATGTCGACAACAATCCTGGCGCACATGCTGTGGTCGGGGCTTTTTTCGAGTATTTCGCTGCAGCGCCTGCCGCCGTATGCCATATCGGCTGTTTCCCCGAACCAGTCAACGAGCTCCGTCATCATCAGCGGGTAATCGGAATCAGGGACCTCTTCGTCCCGCCCCTTTCCCCCGTAAAGGCCCAGAATGGCCGCACCCCCCAAGAGAGCGCCGCACGTCTCACCACTCCAATTGATGCCAAAACAGAGCCCCCCCATTGATCGCACCAGATCGGGATTGCTTTTCCCCTGTGCCTCCAAGGCCAGCACCACCATGATCTGGGAGCAGCAGTATCCCCTTGTCTTGAGGCGCAACAGATCAAGAAAAATTTCGTTCATGCCGTCCCCCCCTTTCCCTCTCCTTGCGAGCAACCAACAGAAAATAACCCATGGCCGGAAGGTCCCCCTTGCTGCAGCCATATCCCCATGGCGCGGGCAGGCACCGGCCGGAGAAGATCATCCGTACGACGAATTCTTTGAGGAGTCGATCATGGTTTTCCCACAAAAGCAGGGAAAACCCATGGGTTGCCAATAGCTGCAGGAGGTCCTCCCGGCCGGGCACGGTGCTTGGGCTTGCGGCCATTTCCAGGCTCGATTTCCTGAACAGGTCGCTGATAACAAGGTATCCCCCTTCCTTTACCACCCGGGCAAATTCGGCGAGCGACGCTCCCTTGTTTTCGACGATGGAGAGGACGCATTCGCAGAGGAGGAGATCGGCGGATTCAGTGGAGAGCGGGATTTTTTCCGCATCCCCCGGCATGAGCCGAGCCGTGTGCAGGTGTTTCGCCGCTTCGGCGAGGAGCGCATCGGACCGGTCCACTCCAACGAGGCGGTACCGGCCGCTCTGTTCCAGGTGGTGCAAAGTTCCCCCGGCACCGCAGCCGATATCGACGATACGGGCGCCGACAGGGAGGGTGCAGAGCTGCAGCGCCCTGTCGATCAGCTCGATCCCACCCGGCCGCAGGCACGGCCCCACCTGGTGGCACATCTCCAGCCAGTTGTATGTCACTCCGTTCACGATATCTCCGTGACTACTTATCTTCCAGCGCCTGTTCCGCTTCTGCCACCTTGGTGATCGCCAGTTCCTCGTCGATAAGGATGAAACCACATCCGGAACAGGCGGGGAGCTTGATGGGAAAGATCGACTGCATGTACTGCAGCCGCACCGTCTGCTCTTCCACAGGAATCCGGCACTGGTTGCAGAGCCAGTTGCCGGCGACTTTGCCGGTCTTCTCCCATTCGGCGGTGCTGCCGCTGGACTTCATGACCATGCGGTGGGAATAGGCGCTATGCACCCGATACCCTTCCCTCTCCTGGCTGTATTCCACCCAAAAGGTGACCGCCTTCGGCCGCAGGCTTGCCAGATACCTGCCGGTAACCTGGCCGATCAGCTTTCGACCGCTCATCTCCGCCTGGCGGATGACCCTCTCCACATCTTCCGGAAGGATCATCCGCTCCTGCAAGCGTCGCCGGACATCATCGGCCATCTCCAGCTGCAGCTGTTCCGCTTCGTCCATGTCATCCCTTCAGCGAAAGGCGCGCCACCGTGTCCATCACCTTGTCGAAACCATGTTTCTTCACCAGCGATTCAAGACCGATTTCCATTTCGCTCGTGTTCTGCTTGACCTCGTTTTCTTCCACTTCCTCCTCCCGCTCTTCGTAGACCAATGCATCCACCAGGCACCATTTGACGCAGACCGGCACGTCTTCTCCGTCGCACATGTCGCACTTGAGCGGCAGGCCGGAGTCGGGCTCCTTGAACAGGTCCCTTGCCGGGCAGGAGGCACGGCAGGAATCGCACTCGCTGTACTCCTTGCCGTCGATGATGTACTTGTTCCTTCCCATGCATTCCGACTCGGTGTACTCCCCGGCGAAAACCGGCATCCAGATGTCTTCGAGGCGGTTGGTGATGATCTGGATGCGGGAGCGGGCCGGGTTGTTGCTGCTGTACGGCGGCACGGCATGGAAGGCGGAGCACATGATCTCGCAGGTCCGGCAACCATTGCACTTGTCCGCATTGACGGTAATGGTCCTGACTTTCTTTTTAATTTTTGCCATCGTTCAATATCCCCCTCTTTTCCAAGTCGTCTGCCACGTAGCCCAGATCCAGTTCTTCCAGCCTCTCCCGCGTCGGAATGCCATCCTGGTTCCACCCTTTATAGGTGTAATAGGTGGAGAGGAGTTCATCCTCCAGTTCGGGAAAGCGCCGCTTCCAGTGGTCGGCGGGGGTTTTTTCGTCCTTCCTGGTGATTCCCTTGCGGTTGTTGTAGGCCCGGTGCAGGTTTCGGCTCCGGTTGGCGATCTGCTTCAGCCCCGTCTCGTCCAGATCCATGCCCGTTGCCGCCGAGATGAGCCTCGGGTAGTTATGGATGTGATAGGGGGGCTTGAGGCAGAAGGAGGACATCCCGCAGCACATGCCGACGGCATCGTCGATGTTGTGCATCATCTCCATCCAGTCGACGATCTCGCAGCACATGGGTGGGGTCGGATAGTAGGGGATCGCCTTTTCTCCCCGCAGCTCCCAGTCCAGCACGTACTGCTTGAACTTTTCATCGGGGATCTGGGGCCAGTCGCGGACGAATTCCTCCCGCTGCTCCATGGTGGGGAAGGCCGACTGGGGCCACTGTCCCTCCATCTGGGTGATGCTGATCTTCTCGTTGGTGGCATACATGAGGAAGTAGAGCGGATCCAGGGTCCCCAGCTTGACGGGGAGCTGCTCGTGCTTCTTGATGGTGTTGTGGTCGAATTCCTCGGCACCGTTGCCGATCTTGCGGGCGGCGAAGTAGACCCCGTCGGCGAGGATGTCGCCGATCCCCTCCCGGTGCGCCACCCGGTCGAGGAGCCAGAAGAACCGCCCCTCCTTGTCCTTGGGACACCCCTCGAAATCCTTGTCGGTGAGAATGCCCGCATCGTAGAGTTCCACGGCAAAGGCCAGGATCTGCGGCGTCGAGAAGGAATCGACCCCGTACTCGGTGGCGCGCTGGAGGATCTTCCAGGAAAAATCCAGGTCGTCCACGTAGGCCGCCATGGCATAGGTGAGCTTGCCGAAGCATTTGGCCATGTAGCGAGGGGTGTCCTTGTGGGAGATCAGGGCGCCGCAATGGGTCGGGCAGTTGTAGCAACTGATGAGCCGTTTCACAGCCGCATTTTGGGACTTGGACCAGGAGGCATCGATCTCTTCCGTCCAGAAATCCCGGCGTCGGGTGCGGGCGTTGCCCCAGGCAAAGTTTTCCGTATGCCATTTTTCGTCCGTATGGAGCATCTCCTGGGGTGATCCGATGCCGGAAAGTATTGTCATGACATCCTTGATCGGGTTATCCCAGCGGTACTTGATGTAATCGGTAACCCCCTGCAGTTCTTTCATAAACTCCTCGGGGCGGGCGAGGAAGACATCCTTGGTGCCGCGGATGGCGACTGCCTTGATCTTCTTATCCCCCATGACCGCGCCCCCCCCGAGCCGGCTTGCGCTGGAACGGGCCTGCTCGATGGAAGCGGTGAAAACGCGATTTTCCCCCGCCGGGCCGATGGCCGCCACCTGTGCCTTGGGCTGGCGCAGCTCCTTGCGGATCAGTTCCTGGGTCTCCACCGCCCCTTTGCCTTTCAGGTGGGAGGCGTCGCGGAGCTCCACCTTGTCGTTGTTCACGTAGAGGTAGACCCAGTCGGGCGACTTGTTCTTGAAAACGATCTTGTCGTAGCCCGCATACTTCATCTCGGCGGCGAAAAATCCACCCATCATGGGATAGGCCAGGGTGTCCGACTGGGGCGAGATGAACGAAACGACGGTGCGGTTGGCGCTGAAGACCGGCGTGCCGTTTAACAGGCCTGTACTGAAGACGAGCAGATTCTCCCGGTCGAAGGCCTTCGTTTCCGGCGGCACCCGGTCCCAGTGCAGCTTGACACTGGTACCCAACCCCCCAAGATGGAGCTCCATCAGTTTGGGATCGGTGGCCACCCGCTCGACATTGCCGGTGGCCAGATCCACTTCCAGATAATATCCTGCTTCTGCGTATCTCATGTTTCCCCCTCTTTAAAGATTACGGTTGATTCCTATTTTTCTATGCGGAGACACGTCTGCATCGAATGCTGACAGAACCCGCCGCATGCTTCCCTGATGCCGATATCGGAACGTCCGAGATGCTCCCTCATTACCTCAGGATCCAGGGCCACGCGCTCGATATTCCCCGTCGCCACATTGATTTCCAGATAACAGCCGACCTCTTCGTATTTCATTCCTGCCCCCTTTCTGTTACATGAGTTGCTCAGCGTCATTCTTCAGCTTTTTGTTTTGAGCCATCCGGCGCACTTTTCAGCCTTGACGAAAAAAGGGGCTCTCTGGATAGAAAGGCCCCTTGACGTAGCGGATACACCTCCGCGCCGTTGGGTCCCCTTTGCATAAGGAAGGCAAGGCCGTTTCCAGCGATACCCATAGGCCGGACCGCCATGGGGATTTCCCTTTAGGCGCCGCGGCTCGGAGACTGTTTCAAATTTTCATGCTGCACTTCCCACGTTCTCGGCTTGAGAGCGTAGCGGCAAAACAAAAGGGGCATCTCTGGATAGAAAGGCCCCTTGACGACGTGGACATAGCTCCACGCCGCTCAGGTCCCCTTTGCATAAGGAAGGCACCGCCGTTTCCCGCGATACCCGTAGGCCGGACCGCCGTGGGGAATTTCCCTTTAGGCGCCGCGGCTCGGAGACTGTTTTAAATTTTCATGCAGCTTCGGTACATGCTTCTGCCGCATTTGGTAAAGTAGTACTATATTACCATAATATCGTCAAGCTAATTTTCTGTTTTTTATAAAAGTGTTTTACAACACCTAGCCCTTGACCTCAGTCGAGGAGTAACGCTAAATTGCAAAGGTGCCGCAGTTCTTCGAGCGCTTGCTGATCCTGCCGGAGAACGCCAGGAGAAGGTGCTCTTCTGAGAAAACAAAAAGCCCTCGGGGTTGCCGAGGGCCTTTAATTTTGTGCTGGATTGGATACGGAAACGCAATGCTGCAGGCCGTACCTAAATTCTATTTGCAGTATACCGGTCCCGCCTAGAAGTACCGCTTCAACAGCCCGGCAAAGACCTGCCCATGGCGGGCTTCATCCTTGCACATCTCGTGGACCGTGTCATGGACGGCATCGTAGTTCAGCTGCTTCGCCTTGGTCGCCAGATCTTTCTTACCTTGGCAGGCGCCGTGCTCCGCATCGACCCGCATGGTCAGGTTGGTTTTCGTATCGGACTTGACCACTTCGCCCAATAGTTCGGCGAATTTTGCGGCATGTTCCGCCTCCTCGAAGGCAATCCGCTTGTAGGCCTCAGCCACTTCGGGATAGCCTTCCCGGTCTGCCTGGCGGCTCATGGCGAGATACATGCCGACCTCGGTGCATTCCCCGACGAAGTTTCTTTTGAGCCCTTCCACGATCTCTGCATCGATGCCCTGGGCAACGCCGATTTTATGCTCATCGGCCCAGGTCAGGACCCCTTCCTCCTTGACGACGAACTTCTCCGCCGGTGCCTTGCAGACCGGGCATTCGGCGGGCGGTGCATCCCCCTCATGGATATAACCACAAACACTGCAGACATATTTCTTCATGTTTTCCTCCCTCTTAAGTTTACAGGCCGCTTTTAGCAAGGCCTTTGGTGGTCTGACTTTTAGTTCTCGGTCAAGACATGGGCTTCGTAAATATCCTCGATTCTCTTTTTGTGCCCCAGTTCTACGTCGGCAAAGACCAGCAGCGTCTTCTTCAGCTGGGGGTCATCAGTTGCATCGGCAGCGATCTTGTACAGGTGATAGGCATTTTCTTCCGTCTTGACAGCATATTGCAAAATTTCCGTATAGGTCATGTTCGGGCGCAGGGGGATCGACACAAGATATTTGCTGATCCCCATGTCCGGCATTTTCTGGGCGCGCAACTGTTCCGCCTGGGCAAAATCGATGTTGCTGAATACCGTTTTGTGCCCCTTCTCCTCGGCAACGAATGACTCAAACATCTTCCGCGAGGCGATGTCCGTGGAGAGCCTTGCCGCTTCCGAATAAAGCTGCACCGCCTCCTCTTCACGCTGCACGGCGAATTTGACTATGTCCTCCAGCGATACGAATTCCATGGGTACCTCCTCCTGGTTCAGTTTGCCGTTTTCGCAAACGGATCTGTGGCTATTGCTGCAACAAAAGAGATTAAGCGGATTCTTCCGGGGGGTCCTGCCCAGCGAATCGGCACCGGGCACAGACCCCCCTGAAATGAATGGCGTAGTCCAATACCTGGTGCCGGTTCCCCTCAGATGAGGGTAAGGGTATGTCATAAGCCTCGCAATGGGGGATGTCGCTGATCGCCCCGCAACGGATGCACTCCAGGTGGTGATGCCTGGCGACATCGGCGTCGAAGTGGGCCTTGGCTGCGCTGCTGCCAATCTTCTGTACCAGGCCGTGGGCGACGAAGGCTTCCAGCACCCGGTACACCGTCGTCCTGGAAACCCCGGTCAACAGCGGTTTTACTTCCTCATAGATCTCATCGGCAGTGGGATGATCGGTTCTGGCAGCCAGAGCGTCCATGATGACCGTGCGCTGCACCGTCAAGGGAAGCCCCTTGGCCCGGCAAAGGGCGTGCAACTGGTCTAGTTTGGTTTTTTTGAATTCATTGGCGTCGCGCATGCTTGGTACATTATTGCATTTGGTAACTTATGTCAACAAAAAATTTACATTGGCATTGCCTCTGTCATCAGCCGAGCATTTGCGCCGGAAAAAGAAACGGACCTGCAGCTTGCAAGCCGTAGGTCCTTGGTTAATGGAGGGTACGAATTGGGAAAGTCGGAAGAGTCGGGCTCTCACCCGCTCCCAGGTCAGGGATAATGCGCGACCAGGCTAATTCACGCTCTGGCTATCGTTGGCCGTCATTGGCCCCGCTTGGTGGACGGCATCATTTCCGCCTGCACCCCATCGGGGGCCAGTGACGTTGCCGGGGCAGGAACATCCTGCCGCTGCAATTCTTCCCCCTGGGGCGTGCGCCAGCTTGGCCGGTCAACCTTGAATGGCAGCTTCAGTATCTTGCCGACCGTCAACTCTTTGGGATTCTGATAACTGGTGACCCCGATGGTTATCTTGTCCTGGGGCACGTTCAGCAGGATTGTGCCGTGAACGTAATCGGGCCAGCTGAAGATCGTCGACCAATTGGAATCGGTTTCCGCCCGAACTATGGAGTGGTGGATGCCGTGCATGCGCGGCGTGACGATCAGGCGACAGAGCCGCTTTTCCAGGTCGAATGGAAGACGAACGTTGGAGTGATGGAACATGATCTCCATCAGGGTCAGGGTCTGCCAGAGCGCCAGGGAAAATGGGGAAATGCCCAAGACAACCACCTGCGTCGCCCGCCACGGCACCGACAGCAGCATTTCGCCGGCATGGAACCGCAGGGCGGTTGAGGCATCCAGATCCAGGTCCACGTGGTGGGCCAGGTGGAACCGCCAGAGGAACGGCACCTTGTGGGTGAGGTAGTGCCATATGTAGAGAGTGTAGTCCAGGAGCACCACCGACAGCAGCACGTCGGCCCAGACCGGCAGGCGACGGTGCTTGAGGAGCCCGAAACCGTACTTTTCCACCGCCCGGGAGAGGGGTGCGGTAACCGGCTTTTCCGTCAGGGAAATGGTTGCGGCTGTCGTCAGGGACATGAAGACATTGCGCCCATTGCGGATTAACTTGTCCTGGCGCATCTTGCGCAGCGGACGCTTGATCTCGAAATAGACGACCGTGGCCAATGTGCCGAAAACGAGGACAGTATTGAGCCAGGGTGGTAATTCCCGGTACAGGAACTCTCTTGACCGTGCCATGCTGTTGCTCCTTTCCGGCCCTTACCTGCCCACAGCCCGGTGGACCATCTCGGCTCCGGCCGTCCATGCAATGTGATTCGCCATCTCTTTTGCATTTGGCTGCCACGGCACCTTGTTCAATTTTGGCGAAACGCCGAGAAGGGGCGCCATCAGTCCATCACAGGCAAAGAAGAACGGAATGGCAAAGGGGAGCCCGGCCGCACGGGAAAGTCCCGGATATTTCCTCCTCAACGCGGCATAGATGGTTCCCCAAACCAGCGAGTAGGTGAGACCGAAAGCCCTCCTTGCCCTCTTCTTACCCTTCTCGCCCAACTCTTTCTTAAGTATCTTCTCGGCGAAGTACGGACCCGCCACTTCATGGGCAGTCCCTTTCCGCACCATTTTGTCGCGCTTTTTCTGTTCGTCGCTTACCAGCTTCTCAAGCAGCCTGTCCGCAACTCCCGTGACGGCCATGCCGGCAAGGCCGGCAGCGACTGCCGCCACAAAATCCTTTCCACCGTACTGATGTGTTGGTGCTTTCGTAGCCATGGGCACACCTCCCTTAAAATGGCGTTGGATTAGTTTCTTTTCCCATAATTGTAACACCACTTACAGGAGGGACACATTGCAACAGTCGGTGAGGTCAAAGGCTACAGGGTTGACACCTGCAACGGAAATATATATTAAATTTATTGAATATTGCATTCCTTGAAGCCACGGCCATTATCGACGGGGCACTGGGTAGACACTGGAAATTTTCGTTGCGGAAGGAGATTGTAGTGAAAAAATTTTCGAGTATTCCTCGCTTGAAGCTCCTGATATTGATCTGGGCTTGGGGCAGCCTTCTCTTTTCCTCCGGCTGTGAACAGCAGCATCAAGGGGTGAAAATTGGTGAAGTCGCGCCGCAATTTTCAGGAAAAGACATCTACGGCAAGGCCATCAGCCTTGGCGACTTAAAGGGGAAGATTGTCGTCATCTATTTTTGGGCAAACACATGCTGCGGCAACAATCTGAAACACCTAGAACCCTTTTATGACAACAACAGAGACAAAGGGCTCGCGATTCTGGCCATCAACGAAAGAGACTCAGGAAAGGAGGTCGAGTCCTACGCAAAAAACAATGGAGTGACCTTTACGATGCTGTCCGATGATAATTCTGCCATCTTCAAGCGGTATCACGGCTTGGGGTTCCCCACCATCTTCATCCTGGATCGGAACGGGATCATTCGGGAGAAGATCCTCGGCAGCATCCAGGTGCCCAAACTGGAAAAGCTGATCCAGCGCCAGTTACAAGCCCAGAAAGAGGCGGAGGCATCCTATGAAAAGCTTCATCGTCATTAGTATCTTTATTCGGGCCTACAGGCCTACAGCCCCTTGATTGGGGTCGAGCCGCGCTAGCTCGTTAGATTAATGGGGCACGGCAGCAAACAAATGGTTTTCGAGGTATACGGGAATTACCTTGAAGGGATCGAAGAGGACTATCTGGACATTCTGGAGTATTTTGGAAGGGATTTTGTCGAGGTAAAGAGAACCCCCCTGTCCTCCTACAAAAACCTTCATTGTGAAAGTCTTGTGAAAGCCAGGGGGGCAAAAAGTGTAACCGCCTGATTACACTGGGTTTTAATGGCGGAGAGGTAGGGATTCGAACCCTAGGTACGTTGCCGTACACCTGATTTCGAGTCATTTATTCTTATGTTTCTGTTTGTTTCATACATGATCTTAGCAATCCTTAAAAGCCTTGACTGACCTTGTTTTCGATCCTATTATTGTTTCATGTGGTTCATGTTTTTTCACCTCTTGCAGACCACACGGAAACCACACCATAAACCACATAATAGGGGTTATCCATGGGCAAGGACAAGTTCACCAATAAATACATCATGAATCTCAAGCCTACTGGCAAAATACAGGATATCCGAGAAGGAGATGGTTTTGGTGTCCGTGTTCTTCCATCAGGCATCAAGACCTTTTTCTACCTCTATACCTTCGACGGCAAGCGTCGGTTTCTTAACCTTGGCCATTATGACACGGGGACTAATGGCGGCATTTCCCTTGCCGAAGCAAGAAGGCGGTACACGATTGCTAAAAAACAGTACGGCGAAGGGAAGGACCCATTGGGAGAAAGAGAACGCGCCGTTACTGAACGGAGGCATACCCCTTTTGTTGCTGATTTTATCGATGAATATATCAACCAGCACGCCAAGGAACATAACCGCGGGTGGAAGGAAATCGAGCGAGCCCTAAAGGCAGAGATCGCTCCTAGGTGGGGAAAGCGAAAGATCACCGACATACGTCGCCGTGATTTAGTGCTCGTATTGGACGAGATCAAACGGCGGGCACCAGTCATGGCCAACCGCGTCTTGGCTTATACCCGCAAACTTTTTTCCTATGCTGTTGATCGCGCCATCTTCGAGGCGAACCCTTTCATGGGAATGGACCGCCCTTCAAAGGAAAAACCCCGCGAACGTGCCTTAACAGCCGACGAAATCAAAACCCTTTGGCCAAATCTCGATAAGGCGAAGATGAGTGACAGCGTCCGCCGCGCCCTGAAGCTGCTTCTTATCACAGGACAACGGCCCGGTGAAGTCATCAGTATGCATTCTTCTCAGATCAATGGCCGGTGGTGGACAATTCCTCCTGATGTATCTAAAAATGGACAGGCACACCGGGTATATCTGACTGACATGGCACTGGACGTTATTGGCTGTAAAACTGGTTACATCTTCGAATCACCTGCCACCCCTCGGAAGGGAAAGACGCGGAATACAGAGCCTAGCCCCTATAAAACCCGCACCATGAATAAGGCCATAAAAGACAATCTGCCACATAAGCCTGAAAGCAAGGTTGTGGACCGGCTACAGATCGCCTACTTCACTCCGCACGATCTTCGGCGGACAGCGTCAACTTTTATGGCAGAGATAGGGGTTACGGGTGACATCATCGATCGGGTTCAGAACCATACCACTAAGCAAAAGCAGGGGATGGGGCATATATACAACCGCTATGATTATGCCAAGGAGAAACAGTCAGCACTTGAGGCTTTGGCGCACAAGCTTACCAGCGTTATATCTGGCAAAGAAGCAAAGGTGATTTCCCTGCATACAAGGAAAAAATAGCTGATTAATGCATGATTCACTCCCCGTAGAGAAAAAAAGGCCCTACAGTTCAGTGCAGGGCCTTTTTTTATAATAAATGTGGGTTTCCTCTTGTCACAGATGATTTTTGAACCTTCCTCCCTCGCCACAAGTGATTTTGATGGCAGGCTTCGCCCCTCAAATAAGCAAAAGAGCAAATGACAATTGAAGTCCCTAGTTCTGGGCGTTTCTCCTCTTGAGTTCGGCGACAAAGGCCCACCTTTCAGATTCGGGCAACTTTTTTAGCTCTTTTATTGCCTCTATGATAGCCACATCAAGTTTTTCCAATCCGGCACCTTCAATTGCATTAGCTGGTAAAGGGCTGGCTACCTGTAAAGACGCATCATCATCCCCACGCATCCATCCTTCGTTAATGCTATAGGCGCTGCATACTGCCATGATAAACCGATCATTCAGAGGCACCTTTCCAGCCAATAAATCACTTACCCTACTTGCCGAATAGCCTGTCTTCTCGGCAACATCCTTAACCCTGCCCCTTTTTTTAACGTCTAACTGCTCAAGGGCATCATGAAGGCGGGCAAGCTTCCGCGCCTGAAAAAATGACTCCACTATCTTGTCATGGCGATCATGCCAAGCATGCCAAGCAGCTTCATCTTCAGGGTGCGGCATAGGATCATCTGGCATATTAGCCTGTAATGACTCAGCTATTGTCCCCGGAAAAATCTCAAATTTTTTGGCCATAAAAAAACCCTTGACAAATTCTGTAACAGATAATAAAACTCTGAAACAGAATTTATATATTTGAAAAAGAATGATTGATACCGAAACTGATCTTACGGCAACTTTGCCATTTTTTCAACCCAGAAAAGGAGGGAATATGACTGTAGAATCCTTTGTTCGTCCCAAAGACCTGAAAGCGTTAACGGGCCTTTCACGCACCACTGTTTGGCGACTGGAAAAAAAGGGGGAATTTCCACAGCGACGACAGCTTTCGGAGGGTGCTGTTGGCTATCTATTGTCGGAAGTTCGGGCATGGATGAGCAGCAGATGTCCGGCCTGAACTGTTGTCAAAGGAGAAAACCGATGACATCTCTCCAAAATACTGAGGTATCAGTCATTACTGGAGGCGTACATGTTTGACCTGAAATCTGTGAAGAAAAAGCAGGGCAGGCGGAAAATGGAGGATGCCGTCATCGACATCTACACCTTCGACCCCCTTGATGAACGTCGGCTACCGTACTATAGCACCATCCCGGAAAATCGGTTGCGGGACGCGCGTTTTCAGGCTCTCTCACGACAGGACAAGGGTGACTTCCTCCAATTGGTTGACTGGCTGTGGATATTCTCCTGCGGTCTCCGGGAGAGCGATTGTGGCATTGTGGCTGAAAGAATGGGACTGAGCAGCATCGAAATGCGGGTTTTTCTCCGCAGACTCTGTCAAGCAGAGCTTTTAGTGGAATGTGAAGGGCGGTTTGTGCAACCCGAGCTTAGAAGACAGTTTCTGGAAACACTCCGTTCAAACCAAAATATGAATAGGAAACAGGAACAGAGAAACTCACCCCCCTTCTAAAGGCAATACCTATCGTCAAAGATAGACCTAGACTTAGACCTAACATTGCAGGGCGCAATTGCAGGGCGCAATTGCAATCGAGTCTTACGAGGTGATGTCGGAAACCGGGGGCACCCCGGACCATTCCTCTATGGGTGCTGGATGAAATTAAAGAAAAATAAAGGGAGGCAAGCATTGACTAAAAGAGAAGAAATTCTACGGAATGTAAAAAGGTGGGCAAGGAAACCCGGTAAGGCTGATCTCTTACGCCATCTGCGAGGGGAACGTCTAACGCGCGCTGAAGCAATTAAGGCTAAGTGTTATGAGTGTATTGAAGGGGAGGATATCCGCCCCTGTCTTGTTTCTGGGTGCAGTTTAACCCAATATTGCCAGTGGAACCTATCAGAGCAGCAAGATACAGAGGAGGAATAGGAAGGTATGGGGGCCATGCAGTAAGTTGCTGTAATAGCCTGTGCGGCCCCTCCGAGGACATTAACATACGCTCCATTGCGTGTTCTCCAAGAATCACTTGGCTGTTACACCTTTAATAGCCTCTTCATCTTTTAAAGAGACTATAACTGCGGCAGGAACTTCAGTAGCAGCTACGGGCTTTACAGTCTTGGGTATGGAACTAGCCTTTACCCACCCCGCGACAATCCCGGGAAGTTTTTCTACTACTTCATATCCAACTAAAAGCTCATCAATGTAGCCCATATGGAGCATGTCAAACAACCTACACAAGTATGATTTGCCTTTTACCCACCATGTGTAATGGGCATCGATCATCAGATAATGCAGAACTTCAATGTTTTCGTCTTTCGTAAGCTGTTCAAGTTCCATCCCATCTAGAAGAGTTTCATACACACCATCTGCAACTCGACTACCAAACGTTGTCGTGTGGTAATATTCCTTCACTTCCCAGACAGCCAAAGGATTTTCGGTACACGGAAACGCGCCATCAAGCCTTCTTGATAATGTCCTTAGTGGTCTTCCATCCTTGGTAACGGTTGTCAGTCGGGTAGGATTAAAATCACATGCGCAGCCAGCTCCATGCTTTTCTATAAGCATGTTGATAATAGCTGTAAAATAAGCGACCGTTCTCTTTTCGCCTTTCTGTTTATTCATAGGCAAGGGGCAGGTAGGTTTGAAAGTAGTTTTTAACTGCTCATAAACAGCCTTTGCCCTTTCTACCTTCATGAGCCGTGGCTCCACAAAATTGTTCAGAACCTGTGCTCTATAGGAGAAATACTCGACAAGCTTTCTTCCAAGATCGGTAGGCTTTCCATCGGCTAAAACATGGTCCGATTTCAAATTTAACTTTTTAAGAGCAGTGGCGATTTGCTCAATAGTGGGTTCCAATACTCGATTATTTTCTTTTTCTTTTCCTCTTTTCTTGCTGCTATAGCCATGGAATTCGCTTATTGACCTTACATATGCCCAGAAAGACGGGTCCTGCTGCCTGAACCTTTTGTCAGCTTGCACTGTAACCTCCTGAAGTCATAGCAAAAATGCATACAATAAATGTTGTTACCGATGCGGCAATATTGCGGTGTCCTAATTCTGTCCCAAAAAAAGAATGAAGTTGTGGTTTATGAGGTTTTCAGCTATTTTCATGTCTGGTCTATATCACATATAAAGCCCCAACCCCAATCATTTTTTTAATAAATGAGGTTTTAATGCAGTTACCTGTAGTTGATGTTGCTCCAGACCCACTGTTCAATGTTGAGCCAATGAAAGGCCAGCTACTTAAGTGGATTGGGAACAAGCAACGTTTCGCCCATGAGATCATTTCCTGCTTTCCATCAAAATTTGGCAGGTACTTCGAGCCTTTTCTCGGAAGTGGTGCTGTCTTGGGCACTCTTGCCCCTCTGGATGGAGTAGGGTCTGACTGTTTCTCGCCGCTCATGGAAATATGGCATGTCTTGAAGGAAGACCCAGAAAAGCTTATACGGTGGTATTCAGAAAGATGGGATTACATGATGACTTGTGGGAAAAAGGAGGGGTACGAAGCCGTTAAAGCACGCTATAACGCTGCTCCAAATGCGGCAGACCTTCTTTTCCTCAGCCGATCCTGTTATGGTGGAGTCATGAGGTTCAGAAAGACTGATGGGTACATGTCTACACCTTGTGGGGTTCATAGCCCCATGCCACCCGACAACTTTTCCAAAAGAGTGTATGACTGGCATAAGCGAACGCAAGGGACAAGCTTTAAATGCATTGATTTTTCTGATGCGATGGAGATGGCAAAACCGGGTGACCTTATATACTGTGACCCGCCCTACAGCCACAGTCAGACAATCCTTTATGGTGCGCAGTCTTTTACTCTATCTGATTTGTTTTCAGCTATAGATAGATGTAAAAAACGTGGTGTCTATGTTGCATTGAGCATCGATGGGCACAAAAAATCAGGAAAGCATCAGTGTTCTCTGCCGATCCCAGAGCGTCTCTTTGAGAGGGAAGTCTATGTTAACTGTGGACGATCCATGCTTAAGCGATTTCAGATGGAAGGCCAATCTCTTGAAGGAGAAGTCGTAGCTGATCGTCTTTTGTTAACATACTGAATATGACATAGAATAAGCCTAAAAGGTATTTCTGCCTAGAGCTAAGAAGGCGGTATTATTCCTGTCTCAGTTGTATAAGCCGCCTTTGCAGCTTGGCCATCATCTCTTCTGGGTTTTTCCTGATCTCTTCAAGGAGCTCTATTTTCTCTTCATACGTCACTGTTACCTTTTCTACCTGCATTTCTGGCTTAAACAGGTTCTTTAGGCGGCACAGCATCTCCACCCCACGCAATTGAACTCCGTAGTCAGGGGGAGTACCCGGCTCGTCGGCCTTTACCGCTTCACAGAACTGCCGAACCTTCCCCGCAATATAGGCATCATCAAGCCCCTGTTCTTCCAGTACCTCAGTCATTGCCCTTTTAACAGCCGAAGACTTCATCAATCGACACCCCGCGATGGCAGGGTGATGATACCCAGCGTTCTCTGCTGCTGTCTTTTGGTCAAATCCATCAGCGATACCTGATACAAATCTCTTCTGCCTTACGCTAAGGTCTTTGACCTGTCTTGAAGTGGACAATTCACTCACCCCATCAATTAAGGATTAACATAAATTAGCATAACTACTCAAGTGCATGCCAAACATTCGATAGGATTTTATTTTTGTAAAACATTATCTGGATTAATTGCCTTGGTCTTTGACCTAACAGTTGATTATGTACTCAGGACAGACTGTTGCCATTAATACCAACGTGATAACTCTGTAATTTTTGGTTCAAAGTATATTCTTTCTATAGCCTCTTCTGTGGTAAAAGCAATGTCAACCATTAAATCACAATGCAAATGATTGTCATTACATATCGCAGAACTTAATGACCGTGCAAATACACCTATAACAGTACTTGTATTATCATAATCTTTAGCTGAACCGTGATTATTGCAGTGAACAAACGAATTTTCAATAGTATAAAATGAATCATAAAAAAACTTGGTACTGATATTATCTTCGGTCAGCTTGTTAAACTCTAACAGTACTGTCGGAAAAAGAGCACGTTGAGCAGTGGAAAGTTTCTGACTGCCATATCTCGAAAAGAACTCGCGGTTGAAATAATGCATGAAGTACAGGGTGAATAGCATAGCAGATGCTTTAAGCTTAACGACCCGTTGTTCCTCCGGGAAATACTCACTATGTCGTAGAAGCATCCCTGCAGAGATTACCGCCTCCTTTGTTAATGGCTTTGCGATGTCAAAGCAAGCCATCATTCCAGCAGTTTTTGTCCCAAGTAATGACCGAAGAAATCCCATTTTGGTTCCTTTTTTTGATGGATGCTTGGTGAACGAGAGGCCGTGTTTTGGGTTAGATAATTTTAATTTTTGTTAATGTTTTGTCAATATCACAGCAAAAAAAATTGGAGATGTTGTATGTGACTCCTTTTCAATTTTTTTTAATATATACACATGATAAATGGGGTATGGGGGTAGGGTATGCCCTCTCTCCCGGTAGAGGGGGGGGGAGGGGGGAGGGGTAGAGGAATGTGTGGGATGCAAGATGGAACACTGCAGGCGGAAGAGGGAAAGGAGGGGGAAGACGCAGCAGTGGGGATCGAAATATTAACGACAAAAGTTCAATCTGTTTCATCCCAGCACAGGCAAAAGAGACCACACCAGAGACCACATCAAGGCTTCAAACGAACAAATGGGTTACAGCGTTTATGCTGTAACCCATTGTTTTAAATGGCGGAGAGGTAGGGATTCGAACCCTAGGTACGTTGCCGTACACCTGATTTCGAGTCAGGCACCATCGACCACTCGGACACCTCTCCGTGTATTGCTATTCTGTTGTTTTTACTGCTTTTTTTTCCTGCGCAGGTCAGCGAAAAAGTTACTGAGCAGGGCGGCGCATTCACCTTCCCTGACCCGCGGCACCAGCGTCACCCGGTGGTTGAGCCGCCTGTCATCGGACAGGTCGTACAACGATCCGGCCGCTCCACCTTTCGGGTCGTAACAGCCGAAGACCACCTTTTCCACCCGCGCCAGCAAAATGGCCCCCATGCACATCAGGCACGGTTCCAGCGTTACATAAAGGGTCGCGCCGAGCAGCCGCCAGTTGGTCGTTTTTTTCGCCGCCCGACGGATGGCAATCAATTCGGCATGGGCTGCGGGGTCCTGCTTTCCTTCCCGCAGATTGTGCCCCCTGGCAATTATTTTACCATCCCTGACGATAACGGCACCGATGGGAACTTCACCCCGGGCGGCGGCTTTTTCGGCTTGGGCAATCGCTTTGCCCATCCAGAAGGCGTCATCCCTTTCTTGGGCCATTTTTATCGCTCTTTCTGATTGACCGGCCCGGGCGGGCATGGGAAGGATTTGGCGAAAAACGTCAGAAAGCTACCATGCCTGAAAAATAAAAGTCAAGTTAAATTACCCTCTCCAGACTGGTAAAATCTGAATCCGCCGCCGCTTTGCTTGGCCTGGTACATGGCCGTATCGGCCTTTTTGAGCAGGATCTCCATGTCGGCACCATCTTCGGGGAAAATGCTGATACCGATACTGACGCCTATAGACCCCTGGCATCTCCTGAGATCGAAAGGTTTTGTCAGTTCATTGATGATTCGTTCCGCCACTACTGAGGCATCGCCCGGGACCTTGATGCGGGAGAGAATAACGGCAAATTCATCCCCTCCCAGACGTGCCACGGTATCGGCCTTGCGCACGCAGTCGTTCAACCGCTGCGCCACCTTCTGCAGCAGCAGATCTCCCACGTCATGCCCCTGCCTGTCGTTTATCTCCTTGAAACGATCCAGATCCATGTACAGGAGCGCGAAGCTCAGCCCGTAACGGCTGCCCTGCTCCAGCACGGTGCTGAACCGGTCGAAAAACAAGGCCCGGTTCGGCAAGGAGGTCAGGACATCGTAATGGGCCAGCTGTTCCAGCCGACGCTTGGCCAGGGTTCGTTCGGTGATGTCGCGAAAGATGATCTGCACGGCCGGTTCGCCGTTGAACGTGAAGGGGACGCCAGATACCTCCACGTCGATATCGGCCATGTCGAACCTGACGAACCGCTCCTCGATCCAGGGAACGTTGTAGCCGGACTCTTCCATGTTCCGCAGCTGGGCAATGAAGATCTGCTTGAAGTCGGGATGGACGAAATCGATCATCGGCATGCCGAGCAGGTGCTCCTCCCCAGGCGCACCCAAAAGTGCGATTCCGGCCGGATTTATGAAGGAGAATTTTCCCTTGCTGCAGACGACGATCCCGTCGGGAGAGAGCTCGACCAGCTTCCTGTAGCGCCATTCACTCTCGTGCATGGCGGCTATCATCTGCTGTCGTTCGGCTACAAGTTGCTGTTTCTGCATGACCTGGTCGATGACCAGGGGAAGCAGCTCCAGATAGCCCATTTCCACATCTTTGACGATATAGTCGCTGGCTCCGAGCTTGAGCGCCTCCACGGCGATCTTTTCGTTGCCATTGCCTGTTACCATGATGACCGCCGGATGTTTCTCACGGTCGTTGAGGAGCTTTAACACTTCCATACCGCTGCACACGGGCATGTTATAGTCCACCAGCACCACATCATAGTTGCCGGTGGCCACGATGGCCAGCCCCTGCTCGCCGTCTCCCGCCAAGTCGACCGAGTGGCCCAGCCGTTGCAATGTCTTTTGGAGAATCCTGGCCAGGCCGGCATCATCTTCCATGTACA
Organism: Geotalea sp. SG265; assembly: GCF_022808985.1. Lineage (GTDB taxonomy): Bacteria > Desulfobacterota > Desulfuromonadia > Geobacterales > Geobacteraceae > Geotalea. Next base: position 76,585 of record NZ_JAKZFT010000007.1, read on the forward strand.
GAATGCGCGCTCGCCTGTCTTCGCCCGCCACTGTTCCTTTATCGTCCACCATGTCCTCTCCTGCGTTTTTGCCCGTTACCACCCATCTTCCGTAGATGGCAGGCTGAAGCTGAAGGTGCTGCCGACTCCGCATTCGGAGACGCACCATATCTGCCCGCCAAGCCTGCGTATCAGGGCTTTTACGTAGGCAAGTCCCATCCCTTCTCCCGGAACATCCTCTTTTCCCGCCCGGCGGAAAATTTCAAACACCTTGACTTGATCGTCAGGGGATATACCTCTGCCGTTGTCACGGATATTAAATATATGTTCCTCATGTCGTTCTTCAAACCAGATTTCGAGCCTGCCCGGTCGTTCGGAATCAAGATACTTTACCGCATTGTCCAGCAGATTACCGAAGATCTGCTCCAGAGCAGCCCGGTCCTGAACCAGTTGCGGCAGTTTCGCCACCGATACCTGGGCGCATTTTTGCTCCAGCTGATGGGCCATCGATTTCAGGATGCCCTCTACCAGGTCGTTCAGATCCACCGGCTCCGGCTTCAGCTCACGATGGCCCAGGCGGGACAGCTTCAGGATCAATCCGATCAGGTTGTCCATACGGCTGACCGATGAATTGATAAACCCAATGGCTTCCGGCACATCGGCTTCAAGTATCTCATCTATCCGTTTGCCGTCATCCCCCCGGGACCGTTCCGGCTCCTTTTCCAGAATGGTTTCCAACTCCTGCAGGCACATCTGCAGCTCGCCGGCGAACCCCTTGATGTTGACCAGGGGGGCTTTCAGATCGTGGGAAATGATATAGGCAAAGCTTTTCAGTTCCTCGTTGGTTTCCTGCAGATTCTGGGCAAAGCGCTGCAGTCGCTCGTCCGCCTCTTTTAGCTCGTAGAGCGCCCTTCTAGGAAGCATGATCAGGGAAATAAAGACCGCGGCTCCCAGGACCATCCCTACCGATGTCACCAGGACAACGCGCCGTAAAAGGGGTGCCAGGGAGCGGCTGATCTCTATTTTGCCCACCGCCACATCGGTATCCTTCAATGGATAGCTTTTTGAGATGATGGGTCGATGGAGCTGGTCCGCGCTTTCCACCAACAGTTCACCATTTTTGTCATAAATCCGCCTGATCTCGGCATTCCCCCCCCGGGGGCGCCTTTTCAGGAGCTCTTCGAGCCGCAGCGTTTCATGACGCCACAAATCTGGATTGCTGCGGATAATGGCCGCCACATTGCGGGCGTTTATTTCCGCTTCCGTTTCCAGAGCTCCCTGCATATAGCGGTAGGAAGTCATGTAGTAGACCACGGGCAGCGCCACCACAATGGCAAGGGCAACCGTTGCGGCAATGCTGGTGGTTATCTTGATCAACCTCTTCTGTTCTGGGCTCATGGCCGGGTCACCCTTCAAGGGAGCCTCCGTTAAAGGGGAGTGTTGCCGTAAGTGGCAAGAATCTTCTTCGCCTGGGGAGAGGAAAAGAACGCGGCGAAATCCTTTGCCGCCGCCGAAGCGGTCTGGGAGTTAACAACGAAGAATTCCTTCCAGATAGGGTACCTTTTCCTGACTCCTCCATTGGCCGATGGCTTCACCCCGTCCAGCGCCAGGACATTCACCGGCAGCTTTTCCGCCAGCACCTGGGTCAGGGTCGCGCCACCGAAGCTTCCCGGAATCTTGATCACCATGTCGATGCTGTCCTGGTCGGTAACGGCGAAATTTGAGCCCGCTCTGGCGATTGCCGCCTTGACCGCCTGATCCATGGCTGGAGAGAGGCTGCGCAAGAGCTTGGTATCGCTCTCACTCTCAGGTCGAACCACCAACCGGACCAGGCTGCCGTCCGGCCATTTCCGTACCTTGCCGCTGTAATAGGCCTCCACCTCCCGCATGGTCACCGCTTTTTTCGCCACCTTCTTGTTGGTGACGAAGACATAGGGGGATCTGGCATAGGATTTTTCCACCGCGCCTTTTGCCTTCTCCTCCGACTTCAACGGTCGTCCGGTCACGGCCACATCAAGATCTCCGCCGAGGACCGCTTTTATCCCCCCCGAACTTCCCAGGCTCGGAAGCACTTTAATGGTAACCCCCTTGTGGGTCTTCATGTACGCCTTGGCCAGATGCCGGGCCGCTCCCAAAGGTCCCCCCGAGCCACCCACCTTCAATACTGTTTCCGCCGCTGCGTTCTGCGCCGTGACCATTCCGGCCAACAGCAGTACCACCACCGATCCCTTCACTATTCCGATCCTCTTCATTCCTGACCCCCTTGTTCATGGAAAAATTGATAGGTATTGCGCCCCTTTTCCTTGGCACGGTACATAGCAGTATCCGCCTGTTTCAGCAGATTTTCCGGATCGGCGCCATCTTCGGGAAAAATACTGATGCCGATACTTGCCCCGACCCTGCATAAATACCCGCGGAGCTCGATCGGCTCAGCAAGGGCGGCTATGATCTTTGCGGCAGCGTTTTCCGCATCCCGCCTCCTAATCGTATTCAAGAGAATGCAAAATTCGTCTCCTCCCATGCGTGCCACCGTGTCGGCATCTGCCACGCAACGGCTCAGTCTGCGGGCAACCTCCTTAAGCAGCATATCTCCCACATCATGGCCATACTGGTCGTTCATGAGCTTAAAACCGTCCAGATCCAGGAAGAGCAGGGCAAACGCCTGTTGGTAGCGCTTGGCATTTGAAACGGCCCCCATGAGCCGGTCGAAAAAGAGGACCCGGTTGGGAAGAGCGGTAAGTGGATCACAGGTCGCCAGAAATTCCAGCCGCTCCCTTGCCTCCTTCCGCTCGGTGATGTCGCGGAAAATGAGCTGAAAGGCAGGTACATCGTTGTAGGAGAAGGGAAGCGTCACCACTTCCACGTCCACCTCGGTGCCATCAGTGCGGATAAATTTCTCTTCCGACAGGGGCACGAATTCGTGACCAGCCAGCATTCCCAACCGCTCCAGGTGCCGCTCCATGCAGGATGAATGGATTATGGCAGCCAGATCCCTGCCTAAAATCTCCTTTTCCTCCCTCGCCCCCAGGATACCAAGGCCGCTCTGATTGATGAACACCAGCTTTCCCTGCTGATGTATGGCGATTCCATCCGGAGAAAGCTCGATCAGTTTCCGGTATCTCTCCTCGCGCTCTTTCACGGCCAGGAACATCCGTTCCCGCTCCCTGAGCAGATGCTCCTTCTCCAACACCTGCTCAATGACCATGGGCAGCAACTCCATGTAGTTCGTCTCGGCATCTTTCACCACGTAGTCGGCCGCTCCCAGTTTGAGCGCCTCCACAGCCACCTTCTCGCTGCCGTTGCCGGTCACCATAATCGCCGGAGGTGCGTCCTTCCTGAGTTTCATTATCCTGAGAAAGTCCATACCGCCGAAGACCGGCATGTTGTAATCGAGGAGAATCAGGTTGTAGCCTCCGGCGTCGAGCATGGACAGGCCCGCTTCGCCATTGTCGGCAATATCCACAACATAGTTACACCGTTGCAGTTTTCGCTGGAGCAACCGAGCGAGCCCTGCATCATCTTCCACGTAGAGAATATGCGCCATCTTTTCTGTCGTCACCTAAACTATCCCTTTCGGAACCGGGTGCCGCTTATGCGGTCACACCTCCTCGGGTACCTTGACGATGGAAAGAAACAGCCCCAGGTTGAGTATCGCCCTGGAGAAGCTCTCGTATTCCACCGGCTTTGTGACGTAAATATTGCACCCAAGGCTGTAGCACCGGCTGATCTCCTGGGGATTCTCGGTGGTGGTCAGCATCACTACCGGAATCCGCTTCGTGCGCTCGTCCCCCCTGATTCTCGCCAGCACCTGGTACCCATCCAGCACAGGCATGTTCAGGTCGAGGAGGATAAGCAGCGGCACCCTGGTCCCATTGCCGGCATACTCTCCTTCGTTGAAAAGAAAGTCGATCGCCTTCTGGCCATTGTCCAGGTGCAAAATCTCGTTGGAGAGACCAGCCCGGCGCAGGTTCTTCTCAATCAGCCGGGCGTGACCCGGATCGTCTTCAACCAGTAGAATAGTGACCGCTTGATGCATTGACATTATCGTCTCCATTGGCAATTTTCCTTATAGTCGGCGCACTTTTCCCCTATGGTTGCGAGGAAAAAGCAGCCTACGTGCTACTTATCGGCGGTTCGTGTCGAAGCTAAAGTGGGATCGGGAATATTAATGAGAGGAACTCCGACAGACGGAGGTGGCATCAACGGCGGCAAATGAGGCGGAAACAGAAGGAGACGGCAAAAACGGCGAAGTTGAAAAGGACAATGGTGGCACCGGCAGGGAGGTTCAGGACCAGGGAGAGGCAGATACTGACCATGACCGTTCCCATGCCGATCAGGGCCGAAAAGAAAATGGCCCCACGGAAGCTCCGTGCCAGCTGCAGTGCGGAGACGGCGGGAAGGATGAGGAGCGCGGAAATGAGCATGATACCCACCACCTTCATGGCCAGGACCACGGTAAGCGCCGTGAGCAGCACGAGAATAGTATTGACGCGGCTGGTGCGGAGGCCGGCACTGCGGGCCAGGTCCTCGTCGAAGGTAGTGGCGAAGAGCTCGTTGTAAAAGAGGAAAATGGAGATGACCACCAGCAGAAACAGCACTGCCGCCAACAGCAGTTCGGTCATGCTGATGGAAAGGATATTGCCGAAGAGATAGCTGAAGAGATCCACGTTGAAGCCACCGGCCTTGCTGGCAAGCATCACCCCGACGGCGATGCCTAAAGAGCTGACGATGCCGATGGCGGTATCGCCATAGATCTTCGCCTTGTCGGTCAGCTTGAGGATGCCCACTGAGGCAAGGAGCACCACCGGAATGGCAACCATGGTCATGAGTACCGACTGGAAGCCGAGGAAGAGGGCAAAGGCAACGCTGCCGAAGGTGACATGGGCCAGGCCGTCACCGATAAGTGAAAAGCGGCGCAGGACAAGGAAAACCCCTAAAATCGAGCAAAGCACGGCAATAAGCGAGCCGCCGACGAGGGCGCGTTGGAGAAAGCCGTAACTGAGTATTTCCGCCAGATCCATAATTAACCTATCGATAGAATCAGTGTCGGTGACAGACCACGTGCTGGGCCTTCTCCCCGAAAAACCCCGTCATCTCCGTGGATTTGCAGAACTGGTCGAAATCGCCGTAGAAGACGACCCGCTTGTCCAGGTAGAGCAGTTTTGTTGCATAGCGGCCGATGGTACCGGTATCGTGGGTGACGAGAATGACGGTGGTCTTGTGCTCACGGTTCATGTCGCGGAGCAGCTCGTAAAAATGCTCCCGCGTTTCCGGATCCAGTGCAGTGGTCGGTTCGTCCAGGACGAGCAGGTCGGGCTCGCTGACCAGCGCCCGGGCCAGGAGAACCCGTTGCCGGAGCCCACCCGACAGTTCACCGATCATTTTGCCGCTGATGTGGGCAATGTCCATCCACTGCAGTGTCTTTTCCACTGCAGCTGCGTCTTCCTTATCGAAGCGCCGGGGAAAGCCCTTGCCGGCAAGACGGCCAAGACGGACCACTTCGAAGACGCTGGCGGGGAAATTGGGATTGAAGAACTGCAGCCCCTGGGGAAGATAGCCGATACGCCGCCAGTCACGAAACCGCGGAAAGGGGGTACCGAAGAGGGAGACGACTCCCTTCTCGGCTTTGACCAGGCCGAGAAGGGACTTGACGAGGGTACTTTTCCCCGAGCCGTTCGGGCCCACGACTCCGACGTAATCACCCGCCTGGACGGCGAACGACACATCCTGCAGGACATCGGCCCCCTGATAACCCGCACAAAGCCCCATCACCGAGAGAGCGTCTACTGACATTGCAGCCCCGTTCTCAGGTTCCTGAGGTTCTCTTCCATGAGGGAAATGAAGGTCACTCCCCGGTCGAAATCGGCTTTGCTGACGTTATGGGCGCCGTGGAGTCTGAGAAGCCCGGCGCCTGTCTCTCGGGCAATCATCTCGGCGACGCGGGGATTGAGTAGCTCTTCCGTGTAGATATACTTAAGGCCGGTCTGCCGCATCTGCCTGATCAGCCCGGTAAGCTGGCCGGCGGTCGGCTCCGCATCAGCATTGAGGGCATATGCCGACTGATAATGGAGATTATAGCGTCTGGCCAGATAGCCGAAGGCGTAATGGCCACCATGGAGGAAATCGCGGGTAGCGCACCTGGCCAGCCCCTCTTTGAAGCGCTGGTCCAGTTCGGCAAGCTTCGCCTTGTAGGCCGCGGCATTAGCGGTGTAGTAATCGCGGTGGGAGGGGTCCTTCGCCACGAAGGCAGCGAGGATATTATCGACGATGATCCGGTCATTGTCGAAATCGAGCCAGATATGTGGATCGAAACCACCGGCACGGTGATCGTGGCCATCCCCACTATCAGCATGCTCCGCCCCTGCCCGGTATAGCGTCACGCCGCGGCTGGCATCCACCGTCAGGGCCTTTTTGCCCGCTGCATCCATTATCTTCGCCGCCCACGGCTCCATGTAGCGATTGGTAAAGACGAAGACGTCGGCCCGGCTGACCCGGATAATGTCATCGGGCCTCGGTTCGAAGCTATGGGGCTCCACCCCCGGAGGGAGCAGCAGGCGCACCTCCGCCTTGTCGCCGCCGATCTGCCTGGCAAAGTCATAGAGGGGAAAAAGGGTCGTCACCACCTGCAGCTTGCCAGGATGGTGCTGCTCTCTCTCTGCACAGGAAGCAAGCAGAACCGATATCAGCAAAAGCATGCACAGGACAAGCGCCGTTCTCATGGAGTTCCTCCGTGGCTTTCCGCGCAGTCGCGGCAAAGGCCGTTTACCTGAACGATATGGGAGAGCACGGTCCCGTCGACCTTCTTCTCGATCTCTTCCATGCCGCAGAAATTGATGTCCTCCACCTTGCGGCAGGAAAGGCAGATGAAGTGATGATGGTGGTGACTGTTGGGGCAGAAATAATAGTAGAGCTGCCGGTTGGGATGAATAACCTTGGTGATGAGCCCGCCGTTGGCCAGATCTTCCAGGTTGCGGTAGACGGTGGGCAGGCCGATGCTGGCGAAATTTCTGCGCAGCTTGCGCCAGACCTCTTCCGGGCTGGCATAGGAAAGTTCCTCCGCCAGCAGGGAAAGGATGGCGAGCCGTTTCGGCGTTGCCTTCAGTTTGAGATCTTTAAGGTTGTGGGCAAAATTCTCGGGCATGTCTCGCACCGGCTCATTGTAAATAGAAATGATTTCTTTTTAGAATACCCGTATTTTTGCTGCTGTCAAGGATCTTATCGGTCTGGAAGCCCATGTGGAGGGAAAGTAAATATGGTAACTGGTTATTTTTGCGGGCATTTGACCATCTGCTGTCGGGGGTTTGGCGGCAATCGGAATGGTTGCAGTACCTGCCGCCGAAGGGCGGAAAAATTTCCCTCCAGCAGTGGGACCCTCCCCCAAAGAGTTTCATCCCATCTTGTCGGCGCATCTGGCAGATTTTTTGCTTAGTACAGGTATTACTTCATGCCACAGCGGATTTTTAACCGATGATCGAGCAAAAAGTTTCCTACCGGGATTATTTCTACGTCAACCAGCGGGCGCGGGTCGATCTGCCCCTGAGCAACAGCCGTTTCTTTCATGAATGGGCGGTAATCGATACGGCTCTGGAAAACCTCATCACCCTGCGGCTGTCCCGTGACGTATTGCCGCACAATCTTCTCCTGGAAAAGGGTGAACCGGTCTCGATCAGGGCGGGGAGCGGCGGCCAAGGTTACCGGTGCCACGGAATCATTGAAGCCATTGAACGGGAAGACCTCGCCTTGCGCCTGAGCGGCGCCATCATCCCCGACGAACTGCGCTCCTATTTCCGTCTGGACATGTCCCCCCTGGCATTTGACTATGCCGCCGCGGGGAGGGAAGAGACCTGGGAATTCACCGGCAACCGCGGCATCGTCGGCACGGGAATTGGGGGCAATTCGTCATCAGTGCAGGGAGCCCCCCAGGAGCTGCCGAAGATGGAATTTAACGGTGTCCAGCCGGTCATCGTCAACATCAGCGGCGGTGGCTTGCGGGCACAAACGCCGGAAGAGATTCCGGCAGGATCGATTCTCAGTCTGGCATTTAACCTGCCCCATCCCCTGCCCCAGCCAGTTCAGCTCCTGGCAGAGGTGGTCTACAGCCAGCCGCTCCCCTCCATCTGGCGCACCGGCACCTGCTTCACCACCGGCATGAAATACCTGAAGATCAACGAGCGCAGCCGGGACAGTATCATCCAATTCGTCTGCAGCGAAGAGATCAAGAAAATCAGGAGCTGCAACAAGCGGTTCCATTCCCTGACCTCCGGCTGATCCTCCTACCTCCCCGCCTTAAGCGCCGTCTCCAGCTCTGCCACAAGCAGGCGATTCTCTTTCCCGCCACGCACCGCAACCCTGAAAAAGCGGTTATCGAGCCCACGGAAGTTCGCGCAATCCCTGATGAGAACGGCGCGGGCCAGAAGCCTTTCCCGCAATTCCGTCGCTGTAGGGCCTTCATTCACCCTGATCAGCAGATAATTGGCTGCCGATGGATAGACGGTCAGCCCTCGCAGCGCGGCCAGCTGCGCGGCAAGCAGCGCCCGTTCCGCAGTGATGGCCTGCAGGGTCCGCGCCTGGTATTCCCTGTCGGCAACGGCGGCCAGGCCGGCAACCTGGGCAGGCGTGTTGACGCTCCATGGCTGTCGCTCGGCTGCCAGCCCGGCAATAACCTCCGGCGAACCCAGCGCGTAGCCCAGGCGCAGCCCGGGAATGGCGAAAAATTTGGTCATGGATCTGAGGATTACCCCTCCCCCCTCCACCAGGAGCTCCTTGGCCGATTCACCTTGACAAAAGTCCATGAAGGCCTCGTCCAGCACGAAAAAAGTCCCCGCAGCACGGCAGAGCTGATGGACAACGGTAATCGTCCCCAGTGGCAGCAGCTTTCCCGTGGGATTGCCGGGATTGCAGAGGAAGAGGGCGTCGTAGCCCTCGGACAAGCGCTCTTCCAGCAGCGGGACCGACAGGGAAAAGCCGTTCCGGTGATCCAGCTCCAGCCAGCCGATCTCCCACCCCTCCCGGTCAAGTGCCTTGGCATATTCGGAAAATGTCGGGGCAATGACTAGCGCCTTTTTCCCCTTGAGAACACGGGGCAGCAGGTAGATCAGTTCGGTCGAACCGTTGGCGGCACAGACCGAACCCGGGCCAAGGCCGTGGAAGGCGGCCAGCGCAGCGGCAAGCTCGACGGCATCCGTATCGGGATAGTGGGTGCAGCGGTCGAAGGAGGAACAGAGTGCCTCCTTTACCGACGGCGCTATGCCGAGGGGATTGATGCTGGCGGAAAAATCGGCGACCGCTTCCGGCTTCAGCCCAAGACTGCGGGCCACGCTGAAGACATTACCGCCATGATCGAAATTGTTTGTCATCACAGGTTCCTATCGGTGACTGATTGCTGAAAAAAGGATGAAGCCGGCCATGAGCAAGGCCTCTGAGCCGTACATGAGGCGCACGGCCCCCCGGTATGCCACCGGCGCCAGGGGACGATCGGGATCGCCAATGGTCGGTTTGGCTACCGGCATGCCGAAGTAGTAATTCAGCCCTCCCAGTCGCACACCGAGGGCACCGGCCGCTGCCGCTTCGGGAATGCCACTGTTGGGGGAGGAGTGGTTGTGCCCGTCGCGGCGCATAATGCGCCAGGAATTTCCTGCCGAAAGCCCGACAAAGGGGGCGGCAACGATCATGAGCAGGCCGGTCAGCCTGGCCGGCAGGTAGTTGGCCAGATCGTCACACCGGGCCGAGGCCCAGCCGAACTGTAGATAGCGGTCATTTTTATAGCCGACCATGGAATCAAGGGTATTGATCGCCTTGTAGGCCAGCCCCAGCACGGGGCCGCCGAGCATCAGGCAGAGGAGCGGTGCGATGACGCCGTCGGAGGTATTCTCCGCAACCGTTTCCACCACGCCGCGGATGATGTCCCCCTCGTCCAGTTCCCGGGTATCGCGACCGACAATGCGTGACAGCCAGTGCCGCGCCCCCGGCAGATCCCCCTGCTGCAGGGCATCCACAACGGTTGCCGATTCCCGATGTAGTGAGCGGGCCGCCAGGCAGCCCCAGGAGAGGTAGATCGCCGTTGCTGCGGCAAGGCCGGGGTGAATCAGCGCCGCTCCTTTCAGGAGCAATGCGCCCGACAGGCAGGTAATACCGACGGTAAGACACAGCAGGGCGATGCCCCCCTGCCGCTCGTCGCTGAAGAGCCGCCGCAGGGGCGTCTCAAGAAAGGCAATCAGCCTGCCGATGCCAACCACCGGATGGGGCAGGCCGCGGGGGTCCCCCAGCAGCAGATCCAGGAGGATGGCAACGACAACGACAAAAACATGATCGGTCACCAGATCGGGCATGGTGATTAATTATCGTCCGGCCTTGGCCCCGGTAACCCGCAGATGGCGAGCAGCCGGTCCATGTCCAGATGGCGCTCCAGATGATCGGCCAAAAGCTCATAAGGGTCCCTGAGAGGAACGAGCTTGTGCCGCTCACGCAACCCTTTGCCGCGCCTGATGCCGTTGAGGAAGGCGGTTCTGAACCCGGCATTATCGAAGATACCGTGGAGATAGGTGCCATAGATCCGCCCGTTCTTGGAGACGGCACCATCCTCCACTGCCACTTGCTCGCCCGAGCGGAGCGTTATCCTGGCAAAGGGAAGGGCATTGCTGCCACGGGCCGTCTCTCCCATATGGATCTCATAACCGGTCAGCGCACCTCCCCCATCACCAGAATCCATCTGCGCCAGCAGTTCGGCAGCCACCTGATGGGTCTCCTTCCGGGCGAGCATCACCGTCTCCACATCCAGCAGGTCCAGCCCATCCGCCTCTTTGATATCCGATTCGATGTTGAAGGGGTCGAGGACCCGCCGTCCCAGCATCTGAAAACCGCCGCAAATGCCGAAAATCGTCCCCTCGAACTCGCGGGTCGCCTTGTACAACCCCCGTTCCATGAGGAAATAAAGATCGGTGAGGGTCGATTTGCTGCCGGGAAGAATGAGCAGATCCAGCCCCGCCATTTGCCTGGGACTGTCGATATAGCGGAGCACCACGTCCGGCTCGCGCTCCAGCACGTCGAAATCGGTGTAATTGGACATGCGCGACATCCTGATCACGCCGATTTGCAGTTTATCCGCACTTCCCTCTGCCGGAGAAGGGCCGGCCACGCGCCTGGAAAGTGGCACGCTGTCCTCGTCGGCAATGCGAAAACCCTCGAAATAAGGGATAACCCCCAGTACCGGCAGGCCGGTCCGGGCCTCGACGAAATCGATCCCCGGCGCAAGGAGCGAAGAATCCCCCCTGAACTTGTTGATGATGATCCCTTTGAGCATCGCCCGCTCGGCCGGCTCCAGCAATTCCACGGTGCCGACGATCTGGGCGAAGACACCACCCCGGTCGATATCCGCCACCAGGAGCACCGGGCACCCCGCCATCTCGGCCACCTTCAGGTTGGCAATGTCGTGCTGTTTGAGGTTGATCTCGGCTATGCTCCCGGCCCCTTCGATAACGATGAAGTCGTGTCCCGCTCTCAGGCGGTTGAAACTCTCCCGCACCTTAAGGAACGCCTCCGGTTTGTAGGCGTTGTACTCGGCCACCTTCATGTTGCCGACCACCTTCCCCTGGACGATGACCTGGCTCCCCACGTCGGAGTTGGGCTTGAGCAGTACCGGATTCATATCCACATGGGGAGGAATCCCGCAGGCCTCCGCCTGCACCGCCTGCGCCCTGCCGATCTCCCCCCCCTCGGGGGTGACCGCCGAATTTAGGGCCATGTTCTGGGACTTGAAGGGGGCGACCGACAGCCCCTTTTTCTTCAGGATCCGGCAGAGCCCGGCGGTAAGAACCGATTTTCCCACGTCGGACCCGGTGCCGCATACCATCAAAGCACGGCCTGCGGCCGGCGCCGAAGTTCGAGGTTCGACGTTCGAAGTTCGAAGTTCCAAATTCCCTGCCGTTAACCTCGAACCTCGCACCTCGCACCTCGAACCGGTTTTGTAACCGCGCGGCGTCACCATCCGCCCTTTCTGATCGACGAAGGTGGCGGAATTGCCGACGATAACGATGGAAAACATATCGATGTCGTGGTCGAGCATCTCCCCCAGGGTAGTGACGACCATCTGCTCACCTTCGCGGCAGGCGTTACGTACAATCCCCACCGGGGTAGCGGCAGCACGCACTCCGGCGACAATAGCCCGTGCCGCTTCGATCTGCATGGTGCGCCCCTTGCTTTTCGGGTTGTAGAGGGCAATGACGAAGTCTGCCGCAGCTGCCGCAGCCAACCGCTCCTGGATGACCGGCCAGGGGGTGAGTAGATCGGAGAGGGAAATGACGGCGAAATCATGCATCAATGGAGCACCGAGCACCGCCGCTGCCGCCTGAACCGCCGAAACACCGGGGATAATGATGATTTCAGGAGGGACCGGCAGATTTTCCGCCAGTTCCAGGGCAAGGCCCGCCATGCCGTAAACGCCGGCGTCACCGCTGGAAACGAGCGCCACCCCTTTACCCGAACAGGCGATGGCAAGGGCCTCGTTGCACCGCTCCACCTCCTTGAGCATGCCCGAGGAAACCACTTCCTTCCCTTCGAGGAGGGGTTCAATCAATTCCAGATAGGTTTTGTAGCCGACGATGACATCGGCCGTCGCCAATGCCTCCCTTGCCTCGAAAGTCATGTGGTTCAGGCCGCCGGGGCCGATGCCTACTATGTACAGTGCAGATTGCGCCATTGCTCGTTAAAATCCCTCCGGCTCTTCCATCTGGTCCTTGATCTTCTCCGAATCCATGGAAAAGACCCCCTTCTGGGAAAGTACGATGCTGGTACTCTTCCCCTGCCATTCGACCCGGTCCGCCTCGGTCAGGGTCGGCTCGCCGAACTTCTTGTAGCAGGCGGAAAGAAGCTTTTCATAGTTGTCCCTGCCGGTGAAGTAGGCGGTCGCCCCGTAAAAGAGGTCGTCGTAAAAATAGTAGTAGATCCGGGTCAGGGTCCCTTCGCCGATCTTTAGACGGTCTCCCGGACGGGAATAAACGCTGACCTGTGCAGCCGCCTGCTTCCTGGTCCGCTTGTAAAGCTCCCGCAGGGCGGCGGTCCCATCCGCACTGAATTTCAAACCCTCCACCTGGGAAACCGGGGTCCCCCAAGTAATATCCCTGAAGCCTTCCGGTTCCTGCTCTTCAAAAGGGAGATTGCCGGCTGCCGCAGCGCCGGCAGCACAAGCCAAAAGCAGTCCCAACAGGACGATCATCTTGACCGATAAACGCATGGTACTCTCCTTTGCTTAAGCATCAGGACATTCCGCTATAGCCATGGTCACATTGCCGCTCTTTACCTTTTTCAGCAAGAGGGTACCTCCTACCGAAGCTAGCAGGGCGGCTGGCTCCGCCACGCCAACGGCGCCGATGGCCGCCAGGGCATGGGTGGAGGGGGGAGAGGGGGAAGTGATCCGGTTCAGCTCTTCGCTTTCGTAACAGACGAGCGGGAGCCCATAACGCTCGGCAAACTCCAACAAGCCCGGTTCGGTTGCCTTGGCAGCAGCGGATGCAACGCATTTCAGGCTTTTCATGGAGAGGAAGAGCCGCTTCATGTTGGCCACAACCAAAGCCTCGATCTCACTTGCCGGGGTCCCGCTGTTGCAGCCGATTCCCAGCACCAGATTCTGGGGACGAAGAATGAGCAGTTTTTCCGACTGCACCTGCAGCGGCAGCTGGCGATTGGTAACGAAGAGGTAGCCCCTTGCCCGACTCTGCAGCGCCTCTATGTACGTATCGAAAAAGGAAAGGGGGCAGCGGCCGTGGAACCTGCTGCGCACCCGTCCCGTTCCATCGACGACGGCTATTTCGGCACCCTCCAAAAGGAGGCTGTTCAGCACCTTGACCCGGGACAGCTCGTCTATCACCCAGCCCTCCTCCTTGGCGAGCATATCGAAAGAGGGGAGGTTGTTGGCATCGGTGGCGGTGGTGATGACCTCCCGGGCCCCGGTGAGAAAGGCGCAGCGCCCTGCAAGTTCGTTGGCCCCGCCCAGATGACCTGACAGAAGGGAGATGGCGAATCTTCCCCCATCGTCCATGACCACCACCGCCGGGTCCTTGTCCTTCGCCTCCAGAAGCGGAGCAATCATGCGTACGACGATGCCGGTGGCCATAATGAAAACGAAGCCTTCGGTCTCGGGCCAGAGCCGGCGCACCAGTTCCTTCAACTCGCCGATGAAGGGAAGGGTCTTTTTCCCCGCCGCACCGGCAAATTTCTGCAGGACATAGAAGTCCGCTTTGGAGAACCCCTCGCTGATCTGCGCCCCCAGCCTGGCACCGTTGCGGGTTATGGCGATAATGGCGATGCGCATAGGTTCACCATGGAAAAAAGCTGCCTACAGGTTATCCCACAATTCCTTCCCGGAATTCGTGGCTGAAACCCTTGTCGTAAAGGAGGGATTTTGCCTTCAGCCCGTTTCGGCGGGCACCGAGGACGTCGCCGACAACAATCAGCGCCTGTTTGCCAATGCCCGCGTCCTTGACCCTGGCGGCAATATCGGCAAGAGTTCCCTCCACTACCTGCTCGTCGGGCCAGGTCGCCTTGGCCACCACCGCAACGGGGGTCTGCTCCCTATAGGCGCCACCCTGTAGCAGTTCCCGTACCACCTGTTCGATCATGGCCACGGAGAGGTAGATGACCATTGTAGCGCCGATAGCCGCCGTCCGCACCAGTGCCTCCCGCTCCGGCACCGGCGTTTTTCCCGCCAGCCGGGTAATGACCACCGTCTGGGTCACTTCCGGCAGGGTCAGCTCCTGTTTCAGGGTCGCCGCCGCGGCAAAGGCGCTCGTCACCCCCGGCACCACCTGATAGCCGATGCCGAGCTGGTCCAGCTCAGCCATCTGCTCCTGAATTGCGCCAAAGATGGATGGATCGCCGGTATGAAGCCGCACCGTCTTTTTTCCGGCAATAACCGCCTCGGCCAGCACCTGGGTCGTCTCCTCAAGGGTCATCCCCGCCGAGTCGTAGACAGCGGCATTGGGCGCGTAGGTCCGCACCAGTTCCCGGTCAACGAGGCTTCCCGCGAAAACGACCACCTCTGCCTCGCGCAAAAGCCGCGCCCCTTTGACAGTAATCAGCTCCGCATCACCGGGACCGGCACCGACAAAAAAGACCTTGTTTTCCGTTACAGCCGTTACCATGCCCCCCCCATTACCAGCCGTTTTTCCTGACGATGAGCAGCGACAGGTAGTCGAGCTTCTGTCCCAGCAGGCTAGCAATGCCGGTGACGACCTCTTCCTCGGCCGAGCCGACGCGGCGGATGAAGACCGCTTTTTTCTCAAGCCCCAGCTCCTGCAGCACCCCATAGATGCGGTCGAAAACCCGGCTCACCTTCATGAGGACGATGGTGTCGAAATTTTCGAAGGTGCGGCGCAATTCCTCGTCCTCATAGGTGGTGGGGAGGATAGCGATGCGGTCGGCACTCATGCCCAACGGCAGACCTGCAGCAATGGAAGCAGCGTTGATGCTGGAGATGCCCGGTATCACTTCAATGGCGATGGCCGGGTAGCGCTCCCGGAAGATACGGTAGAGGTAGAGAAAGGTGGAATAGAGAAAGGGATCGCCGATGGTGATGAAGGCCACATCCCTGCCGTCGGCAACACGTTCGGCGACCTCGGCGGCCGCCTTTTCCCAGAAACCATTCAGCCCCTGCTGGTCCTTCTTCATGGGAAAGACCTGGACCAGCACCTCCTGGCGGGAGCGGTCGATGAACTCCTCGACGATGGACAGGGCGTAGCTGGATGCATCGGCAGTCCCCGTCGGCGTACAGATGACCGGCACGGAGCGGAGAATGCGCTCCGCCTTGCGGGTCAGGAGCTCCGGATCACCGGGCCCCACCCCGACGGCATAGATTTTTCCTGGCTTCAGCTTTTGCATTTATATATTTTTCCGCTTCGCGAATTCGATTTCAGGAATGGAGAGCAAGGCAGCAATGAGAACCGACGCAGGTCCTTGGTAGCTAATCGCCTCCTCTACGGCACAGCAAAAAGCTCCAGCTCCTAGGCGCGAGCTCCCTGAGGAATGAGGCGTACCGGAAGGTACGCTGCAATGACGAAGGGTGCGAGCAACAACGGAGATGGACTTTTGGCGAAGCCGTATTCAGTCTTCTTTGGCGGCTGCGATTATGTATACCGGATTATGCGCCTCGAACATCTTGTACTCCGTCAGCCCCTTAGTCCTGGAAATGTTGACGCAGGTGATCTCCACGCCGTAGCCGTGGTCTTCGAGGAATTCCACCGCTTTTGTCAGGGTGTCGAGGGTGACGGCGTTGAGAACGATCTGTCCCTCGGGCTTGAGCCGCCGGTCCACCGCCTCGATGATGTCCTCCAGCATGCCGCCGGAGCCGCCGATGAAGACCCTGTCCGGGTCCGGCAGTTCCTCCAGCCCTTCCGGAGCATAGGCTTCGATGAGCGTCACGTTGCGGGCAACGAATTTCTTCAGGTTGTCGCGGATGAAGGAGAGATACTGCGCGTTCTTCTCCAGGGCGAAGATCTTGCCGTTGGGCATGAGGTTAGAGGCCTCGATGGAGACGGAGCCGCTGCCGGCGCCGATATCCCACATGACCAGATCATCCTGCAGGCGCAGCTTGGCCAGGGTCACTGCCCGCACCTCTTCTTTGGTGATCAGTTTTTTTGCGGTGGCGAATTCCTCATCCCTGATGCCAATCAGGGGATAGTGCTCCAGGGTCGGTTCCCAAGCCTTGATTAGGATGAGGATGTTAAGGGGAGAGCAGCTGATGGTCGCCAGGTTCCGCACGTCGGTCCTGGTGAATTTTTCTCCCGGCAGCCCCATCTCCTCGCAGAGCCACGCCTCGTACCCCTCGGCCCCGCGGGCGATCAGCTCCCGGGCAATGGCCGCCGGGGAGTTGACGGCATCGGTGAGGACCGCTACCTTTTCCGCCGCAATGATGCGGTCGATGGCGCTCTTCAGACCCCTGCCGTGGACGGAGACGAACACCGCATCGTCCCAAGGCTCCTTGATGCGGGCAAAGGCATACTGGACGCTGGTCACATTGGGGAATATCTCGATCCGCTCCTTGGGCAAGTTTCGCAGGATAAAACGGGCCACGCCGAAGAAGTTGGGATCGCCGGAACCGAGTACCACCGTCCGCTTTTCGGTGGTCTTCAGGTATTCGAGCATGATGGAGAGATCGTCCAGGGCCCGCTTTTCCCCCTCGAAATCGGGGAAGATGTCCAGCAGCCGCTGGTGGCCGATGAGAACCTCCGCCTTGTTGATCGTTTCCAGCGCTGTGGCGCCGAAACCTTCCCAGCCCTCGATGCCGGCACCGATCAGGTAGATTTTCTCCCTTTGAGGCATGTGCCCCCCTTTGTCAGGCTGTTGCAATGATAAAATCAGCTGAAATATAGCACTTCCTGGCCATACCCTGCCAGTAAAACCTTTATGGTCGAGCCGGGCGCCAGCCGTGCGGCAAATGCGCCAACCCGCTCACAGACGGCTGCAATGAGCGCGGCATCGTTTCCAGATTCTTCCAGTACCTGCCGTGCTGTATTGGCCCGCCTGGCGGGTTGGGCAAGGAACGCGGTCCTTTGGTTCCCCTCCAGCCAGGACGCAAGCTGCTGCAGGTCCAGTTCGGATGAAGAGACATGGGTCTGTTCGTGACCGCAGGCCAGTTTGAGGAGCTTGGCGAATTGCCCGGCAATGACGATCTCCCTGATCTCCTTTGCGGCGCAGCTCTTGAGGGCATAGCCGGCATGGTCCCCCATCATGACAAAAGCTTCCTCCTGCAGCCGTTTCCCCAGCTGCAGGTGCTGTTCCGCCACCAGCTCGCTGGTGCGCCCGGTGGAAAGGACCACGGTTTCGCTGCCGCAGGCCAAGGCCACGCCGATAGCGGCATCGATGGTATCTGTCCAGGCCTTGGCCGATATGGGCTTGACAATGCCGGTGGTACCCAGGATGGAGAGGCCGCCGACAATGCCCAGGCGGGCGTTGAGGGTTTTTTTCGCCAGCTCTTCGCCGTTGGGTATGCTCACCGTCACTCGCAATAGGGAAGGAACGCAGCGGATGGCGAAGATCTCGTTGATGACGAGGCGGATCATCCGGCGCGGCACCGGGTTGATCGCCCATTCCCCGACCGGCACCGCCAGCCCGGGCTTGGTCACCTTGCCGACGCCGGCACCCCCGCAGATGACGACCTCCCCCTTGCTTCCCGCCGGTGCCGGCTCCATGGCGATGGAGACGTTGATTTCGGCACCGTTGGTGATGTCCGGATCGTCACCGGCGTCCTTGATCACCGAGCAGGAGGCGAATTTGTCCCCAAGCCGCTGGTTCCGCAGGGTGAACGGCACCAGCTCCCCGCCGGGCAGTATGATCTCCACCCGGTCGATGACCTGTCCGTCGCGAAGCATTTCTGCCGCACCCTTAGCAGCTGCGGTCGCACAAGCGCCGGTCGTATAGCCGGATCTCAGGGAGGCGCGCACGATGTTCAGAGGTTCAGCCCTCCCCGGCCATGATCAGCAAGGCGTTAATGACCGCAGCGGCCACATTGGACCCCCCCTTGCGCCCACGATTGGTAATGAACGGTATCTCCGGATGGTCGTCCTCCAATGTAAGGAGGCTCTCCTTGCTTTCAGCGGCACCGACAAAACCTACCGGCAGCCCGACGATCAGCGCCGGTTTTACCCCTTCCTCGCGCACCAGGCGCAGCAGCTCGAAAAGGGAGGTGGGGGCATTGCCGATGACGAAAATACCGTTGGCAGAATCTGCTGCGCCCCTGCGCATGGCGAGAATGGAGCGGGTCACCCCTTCCGCCTGGGCCTTCCGCGCTACCTGGGGTTCGGCGACAAAACAGGAGATGCTGTTGCCGAATCGCTCCCGCTTGCCCCGGTTGATGCCGGCCAAGGCCATATTGGTGTCGGTGACGATGCCGAGCCCGCGACGCAGAGCCTCAATGCCACGCGCGACTGCTGCTGCCGAAAAAAACATGTTCCGTGAATACTCGAAGTCGGCGCTGGTATGGATGGCTCGACGCACCACCTGCCACTCTTCGGGGGACCAGGAGTGGGGACCGACTTCGGCCTCGATAAGGCGGAAGGACTCGGCTTCGATCTCCTCCGGACGCAGATGAACGGACATCAGTACCACCTCTGCTCGGTAAGGGATTCGGCAATGCGCTCGACGACAATCTCGGCCAGCTTGTGGTGCACCCCCAAATGCCTGCCCATGGCCATCTCCACCTGGGGATGGCGCTGCCGCGCCTCCTCCAGCTCCGCCGGCAAATCCTCCAGAACATGGGCGCCCATGTAGAGGAAATAGGGAAGGAGCAGAATCCGTTCGGCGCCCCTGGAGACGCAGGCGTCGATCCCTTTCTGGATGTTGGGGACATGCTGCTCACGGAACGAGACCTCGACAATGTCGTAGCCGGTCATTTTTTTCACCATCGCCGCAATCTCATGAACCGCCCGGTTTGCTTCGGGAATGCGGCTTCCATGGGCCATGATCAGAATCGCTGTTTCCATATGTTACTCCTGTGCTTCCTGCGAGTTTTCTTTTTTTATGCGCTGCCGCGGCTGCGGAAGAGGGTGACAGCGCCACAGAAGCTAACGACGTCGCGGCAGCCTGCCGACCCAGATTATTTCAGCCACTCCCGTTCGTAATCGGTCAGCATGCCTTCCACCTGGCGCTTGAGCGTCGCTTTCCACGGGCCAACGACCACCAGGTTGAGATTATACGGCGCAAAAAGGGCCGCAGCGGTTTCCTTCAGCTGGTTCGCATCGATTGCCGCGGCCTCGGCTCGATCCTCTTCCAGCTCCCGGACGATATCCATCAATTCACCCCAGCCATAGCGGACCTGCATCTCATAGGTGGAGTCACGGCTGTACTCCAGGTCGAAGAAATAACCCTCCTTGACCCGCTTGAGCTCGTCCTCCCTAATGGCCTCAACTGCAAGCCTTTTCACCTGGCCGAGGATTTCCCGCACCGCCAGCGGCAGATTTTCCGGAGCTGTGGCAAGCTCGATGCCGAAGAAGCCAGTTTCGTCGTAGGCGGAAATGGATGCATCCACCGAGTAGACGATCCCCAGTTTCTCCCGCAAAAGGAGGTGCAGCCGTGAACTCCCCCCCCCGCAGAGGATCCGGCGGATGAGCCTGGTGGCCATGATTCGCCCATCGGGGCGGGCAAAGCCGCGGAAGGCGATCTGCAGGTTGACCTGACTGTCCGCATCCTTGACGAAGAGAGACTGCGGGCATTGTTGTTCCGCTGTCACCGGCACAGGTGGAGGGGGGCACGGGCCGGACCAGCCGGCAAAGGCACGTTCGCAGGCCGCAAAGACACGGGCTGCCTCGATATCCCCGGCAATGACGACGACGCTGTTGGCCGGCACGTAAAAAGCAGCCAGATGGCGGTGCAGGTCCTCTTCGGTGATGGCCGCAATTGTCTCCAGATAACCGATGGTCGGCATCCCCAGAGGGTGCCCCGGCCACATCATCTTGCTCGACAGGTTGCTGGGATTGGTCTCTTCCCCCCGGTCGTTGATATCCTCCAACGCCTCCTCGGTAATGATCCGTTTCTCCACCTCGATTCCCGGCAAGGTGGGACGGAGCAGCATGGAAGCAAACAGGCCGAGCCCCTGTTCCACGTGGCGGGGATGGACACGGGAGAAATAGCAGGTGCTCTCCTCGTCCGTGGCCGCATTGACGGAACCGCCTATGGCATCGAAGGCCACCTCCAGGTCTATGCCCGCAGGGTAATCCGCGTTGCCACGAAAGAGCATGTGTTCGACAAAGTGGGCTAGCCCCGCCTGCCGGGGGGGATCGTTGCGACCACCGACACGCACATAAACGGCTATTTCAACGCTGTGCAGGTGCGACATCTCCACAGCCACCACCCGCAAGCCGTTGGCCAGAACCTTTTTATGACGGGTTATCATGTAACCTCCGGTGAATTCAGGCCTTTAACCCGTTTATGTCAACAGGTGGGTGCTCCCCAGCGTCAGCCATGCTACTGCTGCATAACGACACAGCTTGCCGAAGAGGACCAGAAGGGAAAATCTGGCAAAACCGACCCGCAACAGGCCCCCTGCCAGACAGAGGGGATCGCCGACGACCGGCAGCCAGGAAAAAAGCAGCGACCAGGATCCGTAGCGCCGGTACAATTCCTTTGCCCGCTCCTCGGCGGAATCATCAATCCGCAACACCCGGCGGATCAGCCATGGACCTCCGTAGATGCCCAGCCAATAGGTGGTGCAGGCACCCAGCAGATTGCCGATGGTAGCGACTGCCACCGTGGCAACCGGATCCCGATGACTGATGAGCATAAGCGCCAATAGCCATTCGGAGCCCAGCGGGATAAGGGTCGAAGCGAGGAAACTGAGCAGGAAAAGGGCCGGATAACCATGGCTTAGGAGCATCTCGTGCACCCGGGAAAGGTAGCGGAAAGGGGGCCGATTGTCAAAGGGTTTGGACGGTTTTCTCCAGGCGCAGCACCAGTGTCACCGGCCGTCCCTATAAATATACCGCTCCTTCCCCATCGGGACGAAAAAAGCCCCCTGCAGTGAGGGGGCTTTTCGTCTTGAATAGGCACAGTTACTGGATTTCCAGCTCCGCTTTCTCCATGATCACATCGTATCGGTAGCCGCCACCGAAGTCCTTGTTCTTGTAGAGGACCCCTTTGGCAGTGACCACCTCGCCGATGACCGGCAGCGCCTTGGAGGTGACCACCAGGTTGTGGGTTCCCTTCTTCTGTTCGCCGCTGCCGTCCTGGAGATGAATCCAGTTCTTGCCCATGATGTTGGCGGAAACCCGTACCACCTTGCCTCTGACGACGACGTTTTTCTTGTCCAGCTTGTCCTTCAGCCTGTAGAGGTCAGCTACCGTATAGGCATTGGCCCCCGTCGCCTTTTTCACTTTGATCTTCCCTTCGGCAGCAGCTACCGCCCCCTTGCTGCCGGGGGATTTCTTCGCTCCCTTTTTCCCCCCTTTCCCTTCAGCTACTAGCCCTTGGGAGAAAATGATCTTGTCGAAGGTCCGGTTCAGTGCCTTGCTAGACAGGTTCGTCATCTCCATGCCCGGTTGGAAGGTCAGGTGCGCTCCCAGCTCGATTTCGGTCTGGGGGATTGCCAGCCAGACCTTCTTGCCGTCAGCCTGCTTCAACAGCACATAGGTGTACCCCCCCCCGTTCATGGTCTGCATTACCTTGCCCGACAGGGGAACTTCCTTCGGCTTCGCGGCATCCTTGGGCTTTTCAGCCGAGGTACGGGCCGATGACATGGCCGGATGCACCGGCTTCTGCCCCTCTTCTGCCTGCCCGAAAGCCGGCATGAGCGAAATGAGGACTGCAGCGGCAACGATCAACTGCTGTTTCATGGAATTCTCCTTGGTGGTGGGATATCCTCGCGGATGCGTCACTATACCATGATCGTCATGGAAAGACGCAGGAAAAAGAAGCGATTTTACCGGAGCGGCTCGGTCATCAGCTCTTTTTCCCATTTGCAAATAAAAATGGTTGACAGGACCGAAAGGTTTAGCAATTATAGCAGCATGTTCAAAACCAGCTACTTTACCTTCTTCAACTTTTATTTTTGGTGCGGCTTTTTCTTTAGGCCGTCTGCCCGGGGTAGAGGTTCGAATTAGGCGAGAGCTGTAAACGCTGCTAATAAAAACCGAAAGCCGAGGGTGGACAGGAGACCACCCCCGGCTTTTTTCGTTGCAGTACCAATTGTCAAAGGCCGGGGTGATCCTCCGGCCTTTTTGTTTTCGGGGAAAAGGAGAGGGAAAATGATTATCGTCATGAAATCGGGAGCCGTAAAAAAGGACAAGGAGGAAGTATTGCAGCGGGTCAGGGAGTTGGGTTATCAGCCCCATGTCATCCACGGATCGACCCGCGATGTGATCGGGGCGGTCGGTGACGAAAGGGGGAAAGCAGTGCTTCAGTCAATCGAATCCATGCATGGGGTGGAGAGCGTCGTCCCCATCCTGCAGCCGTACAAACTTGCTTCGAAGGAGGTAAAGAGAGAGACCAGCATCATTCCCATCACCGACACCCTCAGCATCGGCGGCAAGGAAATGGTGGTCATGGCCGGACCATGTTCGGTGGAAACCGAGGAGCAGATCATCGCCTCAGCCATGGCAGTCAAGGAAGCGGGAGCCCAGGTGCTGCGCGGCGGCGCCTTCAAGCCCCGCACCTCGCCTTACTCTTTCCAAGGGCTGGAAGAGGAAGGGCTGAAACTGCTGGCAAAGGCCAGGGAACTGACCGGCCTGCCGGTGGTCACCGAGGTGGTGAACCCGGAAACCGCCGACCTGGTCGCGGAATATGCCGACATCCTGCAGATCGGCGCCCGCAACGCTCAGAATTTTGCCCTGCTTAAAAAGGTCGGGCAGCTCACCAAGCCGGTGCTCCTCAAACGAGGCATGTCCATGACCATCCAGGAATTCCTCATGAGCGCCGAGTACATCCTCAGCGAGGGAAATCAGAAGGTCATCCTCTGCGAGCGGGGCATCCGCACCTTCGAAACGGCAACCCGCAACACCCTCGACCTCTCGGCCATTCCGGTCCTTAAGGAGAAGACCCATCTGCCGGTCATTGCCGATCCATCCCACGGCACTGGACACTACCAGTATGTGGCCCCCATGGCCTTCGCCGCCGTTGCCGCCGGTGCAGATGGTCTGATCGTCGAGGTGCATCCCGACCCGGAGCATGCCTCCTCCGACGGACCACAGTCGCTCAAGCCGAAGAAGTTCGCCGGCATGATGACCCGGCTGAAGCGGTTCGCTGAAGCCTCAGACCGGCTGCTTTAAAAAATGTCGGTAGTCGGCAGGCGGCGGAGCTATTTCTCGCCTGACCGCCGTCTTCCGTCCGCCGACCTTTTTCTCCTTGCCCTGAGCTCCCCATTCTTCTATTATTGGCAAAACTTCACCGAGGAGGGTGCCCATGCGTCCATTGGTCCTTCTGTCTGCAGTGCTGTTTGTCCTTATCAGCCTCACTCCCGCTCCGGCAAAGACCCCTTATCTCTCTGCCGATGAACTGCAGGGGGAGGCGCAACGGGGATTCGGAGAGATTCTCGATCTCTGGCGCGATGGTCGCTATGACCTCCTTTACGACAGGACCATCGCCGGCGGCAAGGGGAGTAAGGAACAGTTCGCCCGAAAGCTTGCCGCAGCAGGGAAAAAACCGGCCTGCTGCTGGGAAAAGATGCAGGAAGTGAAGGTTTCGGTAAAGAACGACTACACCGTGACGCTTAAGGCAAAGGTGGGCATGGAAGGGGAGGGGGCCGGTACCGATTATGTGACCCGGTCGTTTCGGCTGCAAAAGGAGGATGGCGTCTGGTGCATATCCCAGTCCGACATCTTCTCCCTGGCGGGTGAACGGAAGAAAAAACACAGCAAGAGCAAAAAACGTACTGACCAATAAGTGTGATCAGCCTGCCTTCGGTAAGCTGATATAGAAGGTGCTCCCCTTTCCCATTTCGCTCTTCACCCAGACCCGCCCCCCATGGGCGGTAACGATCTCCCGCACCAGCGCCAGGCCGAGGCCGGTGCCACCCAGGTGGCGCCGGTCCGAGTTGTCGATGCGGTAAAACTTCTCGAAGATCTTCTCCTGCAGTTCGACGGGAATGCCGCAGCCCTCGTCCTTCACCCGCATGACCACCTGGTCACCCGCCGTTTCAGCGCCGACCGTTACCCGTGTCTCTACCGGAGAATACTTGAGCCCGTTGGAGATGACATTGGTCAGGGCTTGATGAAGGCGCGCCTCATCCCCCTGGACCGGCGGCAGATCCGGAGGGCACTCCATGACCAGCCGACTGCCGCCGGCATCCAGGGCAAAGAGTCCGGCCGCATCCCTGATGAGCATGCAGACATCCACCGGCCGCATGCGATAGGTGGTCATGCGGGCATTGATCTGCTGCAGGTCGAGAAAGTTGCCGATCAGGTCCTTGAGGCGTTCCGTTTCCTTGTGGATGGTATTCAGGTAATTCCTCAACTGGAGCGGATCCACCTCGTTTTCCAGCAGGTATTCGGTGAAACCGAGCATGGCGGTCAGGGGGGTGCGCATCTCGTGGCTCACAGCAGAGATCATCTCATCCTTCATCTGCTCGATCTCTTTGCGCTCGCTGATATCCACCCCTATCTGCAGCCTCACCAGTTTGCCGTCGGGCCAGTAAACAGCCTTGTCGATACATTGATACCACCTGC
Organism: Geotalea sp. SG265; assembly: GCF_022808985.1. Taxonomy (GTDB): domain Bacteria; phylum Desulfobacterota; class Desulfuromonadia; order Geobacterales; family Geobacteraceae; genus Geotalea. Next base: position 101,703 of record NZ_JAKZFT010000007.1, read on the forward strand.
CGGAAACCGGGTTCTGATACTCCCAGACGTGCGGGGACCGTGGCTCGCCGTTCCGGACCAGGGTCTCACTGCTGCACTGGGACTGGTTGTAGTTCAATACCTCATAGCTTTTTTTCCCCTGCCACTCTTCCCCCACCAGCAGCGCTCCGAAGCGGTTCATGAACAGAAGCTCGTGACTAACCATATCGGCCACGGAAACGACGGCGTTCATGGAATCGAAAATGGTGGTGATCTGCCGGAACTGGTTGTTCAAGGCTTCTTCCGCCTCCCGTCGCCGTCTCCTTTCGTCCGCTTCACGTAATTCCCGCTGGATAGCAGGCACCAGCCGTGACAGATTGCCTTTCATGACGTAATCCCCGGCCCCCGCCTTCATGGCGGCAACGGCCAAGTCCTCGCCGATCTTGCCTGAGACGATGATAAAGGGGAGGTCCGCGCCGCTCTCCTTCAGTATTGCCAGGGCTTCAAGGGCGTTGAATCCCGGCATGCGGTAATCGGACAGGATGAAATGCCACTCCCCCTGCGCCAAAGCCTTACGGAAGGCCTCCGCCGTATCGACCCGTTCATGATAGGCAACCAAGCCGTTTCGTTTCAGCTCATGGAGCAGCAGTGCGGCATCGTCTTCCGAATCCTCCAGTATCAGCATGCGGAGCTGCTCCGACATACCTCTCCCTCCTCCACATTCCAACGAAAAGATAACCATCAGGGCCCTTTACAGGGTATCAAATTTCCCCTTCATTACAATCCCGGCCACGGTTCATTGAACTTGACGCATGTTCCCCCTTCGGGTAGTCTAACCCGATGCCTTACGGATACAAGACAAGGAAAACACCGGAGCTGCTTTCTCCCGCCGGTTCCCTGGAGGCCTTTTTCGCCGCCATGGAACGGGGAGCCGATGCCGTCTATGCAGGCCTGCAGGATTTTTCCGCCCGGGCCAAGGCGAAGAACTTCTCCCTTTCCCAGATGGAACGTATGCTCGCCTATGCCCACGGCATGGGGCGCAGGATTTACGTCACCATCAACACTTTGATCAAGGAAGAGGAACTGCCCCGGTTAATCGAAGTGCTTGCCGCCCTGGAGGCAATGCGGGTCGACGGGGTCATCCTCCAGGACATGGCCACGGCCCGGCTGATCCGGAACTTTTTCCCCGGCATCCCGCTCCACGCCTCGACGCAGATGACCATTCACAACTCGTTGGGAGTGAAACAGCTGGAAAAGCTCGGGTTTCAGCGAGTGGTGCTGGCCCGGGAGCTGCACCTGGACGAGATTAAGGCCATTGCCGCTGCCACTACCGCCGAAATCGAATGCTTCATCCATGGAGCCCTCTGTTTTTCCTTTTCCGGCCAATGCTATTTTTCCTCCTTCCTCGGCGGCCACAGCGGCAACCGCGGCCGTTGCGCCCAGCCTTGCCGGCGCCAGTACACCTACCGCGGCAAAGAGGGCTACTACTTCTCCACCAATGATTTCTCCAGCATCGACCTTTTGCCGCAACTGATCGAGGCAGGGGTATCGTCCCTGAAGATCGAGGGGAGGATGAAGTCGGCCGAATATGTGGCCAGTGTCGTCGGCGCTTACCGTCAAGTGCTCGACGCACCGGAACGGAAGCGGTCCGAGGCGGTGGCGGCGGCCAAGGAGCTGCTGAAACTCTCCTTTGGCCGGGTCCCCACCAAGGGCTTCCTCGCCTCCCATCAGCCGACCGATATTGCCACCCCTTCTCTGAAGGGGGCGACCGGACGCTTCCTTGGCGCCATCAAGGCCATCCAGGGCAACCGCATCGTCTTTGACACCAGGGACCGGCTGCACGTTGGGGACCGGATTCGCGTCCAGCCAAAAAGCGACATGGCCGGTCGCGCCTTCACCATCAAGGAACTGTACCTGGGAAAGCAACAGGTGAAGCAGGCCCGGGAGAAAACCGTTGTGGCAACGCCATCCCCCTTTCCCTTCAAGATGGGGGATTCGGTCTTCAAGGTCTCCTCGGAAACCGCCTTTACCATGAGCGAAAGCGCCTGTCTGAAGAAGCTCGACACTGCCAGGGGGGACAAGCTGCCGTGCCGGCTGCACCTTGAACTGGTGGCGGACACCCTGCGGATCGAAGCGGCGGTCGGCGGGAGAACGGAACGTTTTGAGTTTATCCTGGGCACGCTGGAATCGGGACGGACCACCGACATGGAAGGGGTGCTGGCAGCCCAGTTCGGCAGAACCGGCGATACCCCTTTCACCCTCACTTCGCTCGCCGCGCCCGGGTTCCCCGCCGTACTCATCCCCCCGGCCAGACTGAAAGAGATCCGGCGAGAATTCTACCGGCGGCTGGAAGAAAAGATTGCCGGCGACCTGAAGGAGAAGGTGCGCAGCCATCGACAGGCGGCACTGCAGACCCTTGTGGGAAAAAAACCGATAAAAGCTGCCGGCCGGGAGGAGCTTTCCCTCCACCTTGACCACATCCGCGACTACCACCTACTTCACCAGAGTGGCATCGACGGCATCATCCTCCCCATATCCCGGGTAAACCTGCATCAGGCCCCCCTTTTCATCCGCAAGTTAAGGGGCCGGGAAGAGCAGGTCATCTGGCAGCTTCCCTTTATCATCTTCGAAGGAGAGATCCCCTTTTTCCGGGAAGCGATCGGCACCCTGACCAGCCTGGGGTTCCGCCGGTTTGAGGCGACCAATCTCTCCCATTTCGAGCTGCTAGCTGGGCTCGACGTGGAGCTGTCTACCGATTACCGGCTGTTCTCCCTCAACAGCCAGGCGCTCCTGGCGTGGCAGGAACTGGGTGCCACCGCCGCCACCCTCTATATCGAGGACGACGCCGAGAACATGGCGGCGCTCCTGGCTGCAGACCTCCCGATCAAGCGGCGCATCATCGCCTATGGCAGCGTTCCGGTCATTACCTCGAAAATCCGCATCAAGGATGTGCGCAACGACGTTCCGGTTCTTTCCGACCGCCACGACGGCTACCGGGTGACGGCCCGGGACGGGCTGACCGTCGTCACACCCACCGTGATGTTTTCCCTGACCCCATATAAGGGTAAACTGAAAGAAATTGGCTGCAGCTCGTTCATTCTCGATCTTTCCCAGACGGCCCCTGCAGAATTCGGGACGATCATCACTGCTTTCGGCAGGGGAGGGACTTTGGAGGGGACCTCCGATTTCAACTTCAGCCGTGGACTGGTATGATCTTCCAGTACGGCATCTTATCTAGAGGTGAACATGAGCATCTTGGACCTGTTGAAAAATCCGGTATTGCTGGAACTGATCAAGGATCAGCATCTCAAGGAAGTCGTCACCCGCCGGGAAGTGCGGGTCAGCCAGGACTACTTTCACCGGGAACTGATCGCCCGGGCCATTGACGAGGAGATTCACGAGCTGTCCATGAAGTTCGGCGACGGCTACGGCGAGATCAGCGGCAAGGTGAAGAAAAAGCTCATTCCCTTCAGCATCCCTTTTTCTGCCCGGTTTGCCATCGAGCGAGTCCATTTCACGCCGCAGGAAAAGATGATTTTTCTTAAGGTCGAGGAGGTCAAGCCGGTGGATATGGATTTCGTCACCCGTAGGGTGGTTGAAAAGATACCCTTCCTCTCCTACAGTGACGGCATCATCGCCTGCGACCTGACCCAGGTTCCCGAGCTGCAGAAGTTCTTTGCCTATAACATCAACGGCATCAAGGTCTGTGATTTTCTCACCGTTAAGGAGCTGCTCTTCAGGGAAGGGGAGCTGATCGGCCGCCTGGGGTTGTGCCTGTGAACGATTATCTGATACGAATCATCAGCAAGAACGGCAAGATTCGTGGCCTTGCCTGCGTCACCACCGGCCTGGTCAACGAACTTTGCCGGCGCCACGATACCTGGCCGACAGCCTCGGCAGCGCTGGGACGTGCCCTGACCGGGGGAGCGCTGCTCGGCGCCCTCCTGAAAACGGGGCAACGGGTGGCATTGAAATTTGAGGGCAACGGATCGCTGCAGAAGATCCTCGTGGAGGGGGACAGCAACGGTACGGTGCGCGGCTGTGTCGGCAATCCCCACGTGCATCTGCCGGAAAAAAACGGCAAGCTCGATGTGGCCGGCGCCCTGGGTCGTGCGGGGTTTCTCACCGTCACTAAGGACCTGGGGCTCAAGGAACCCTATCGGGGAACCGTCCAGCTTTTGTCCAGCGAGATTGCCGAGGATATCGCCCTCTACCTGACCGAATCGGAACAAATACCCTCCGCCGTAGGCCTCGGCGTCTATGTGGAAACGGATAACACGGTCGCTGCTGCCGGAGGGTTTCTTATCCAGGCCCTCCCACCGGCAGATGATGCCGCGATTGACTCCCTTATGGAGACTATCGCCGCAATGCCCCCCATCAGCCAGTTGCTGCGGAACGGCAGCTCCCCGGAAGACCTGCTGGCCCTGCTCTTCAAGGATATTCCCCATGACGTTCTGGAAAGGCGCCCCCTTGCCTTCGCCTGCTCCTGCAACCGGGAAAAGATCGAGCGGGTGCTTCTCTCTCTGGGGCGACAGGAACTCTCAGCTCTGATGGAGCAGCAAGAGCAGGTGACGGTCAACTGCGAATTCTGCCGCGAGCACTACCTCTTCGACCGCCAGGCACTGGAGGCGCTGCTGCAGGAACTCCCATGACAGCAAAGGCCTGCCGATTGCTCGACAGGCCTTGACCAGTCCGTGTCCGGTTACTACTTCGCTGCAGCGATCAGCTGTCGTGCCCGGTCACCCTGATTGGGGAACAGGTCGGGAGGAACGTTTTCCCGGCCCAATGCCTTGCATACCAAGTATCGCGCGCAGCCGCTGCTGTCTTCCTTGCAATACCTGAGCTTGATGACACCGGCGGTCGATGGCATGCTGCCCATCTTGTCGTTGAAGAAGACACATTTTTCCAGCAGTTCACAGTCTTTCATGGAATATCCCCTCTTTCTCCGTGACTTTTTTACTGCAGTTATTGGAGCATTGTTACATGACAAGGGGGCATTTTATTCCTTTAATTTTAAGTTTTCAACCTGCTTTTCCGCCAGCCTGGTAAACTCCTCCTCTTCCAGCCATTCGCGCACTCCCGGTCTTTTCCGATTGCCAAACATCCGCACCGCCAGATAGACGACCGGCAGGATGCCACCGACTATGAAGAGGGCATCGCCGGGAAAACGGAGCCACTCGAAGACCCGGACCAGCGGCTGCCGGAAAAATTCCGGGTCCCTGGCATGCCAGTAGGAGTAGGTGAGGGCATCATTGAGCTGGAGGACCCCGACGGGAAAGAGGTTGATGAAGAGCATCCAGGCCAGGCCTATGTTCATGCTCCAGAAAGCCGATGCCATGGCCAGTTCGCTGGCCCGGTCCCGGGGAATGAAGTAGCGGGCGACGAACATGAAAAAACCCATGGCCAACATGCCGTATACCCCCATGAGCGCACCATGGCCATGATTGGCCGTCCATTGGGTGCCGATTTCATAGTAGCTGACAATGGGCAGGTTGATGAGGAAGCCGAAGACCCCGGCGCCTAGGAAGTTCCAGAAGCCGACGGCAATGAGGAACATGACCGCCCATTTGTGGGGGAAGCGGCTGCTGGGAGTGGCGAACATGGAAGCCCCACCCCCTGCGGACCCGAGCTGCATGAAGCGCCACGCCTCGTAGGTAAGAAGGACCAGGGGAATGACCTCCATGGCCGAGAAAAAAGCCCCCAACGCCATGTGCACAGCGGGAGCGCCGCTGAAATAGAGGTGATGCATGGTGCCGATGACGCCGCCGATGGAATAGAGGATGATGTCCACATAGATGATGATATTGGCCGTTCTGGCCCGCACCACTCCCAAAAGGACGAAGATATAGGCAACCATGATGGTGGTGAAGAGTTCTAGAAAATCCTCCACCCACAGATGCACCACCCAAAAGCGCCAGAAATCGATGACCGCAAAATTGGCATTCTTGCCGAAGGCCATGCCAACGGCATAGAAAAGCGGAATGGAGAGGGCGCTGTAGAGAAAGAGCCAGGGCATGTTGCCGGGATGCTCCTCGGGCAATCTCTCCTTGAGTCCCCGCACCAGGATTACCAGCCAGAGGACCATTCCCACCGTCAGGAGCAGCTGCCACAACCGCCCCAGATCTAGGTATTCCCACCCTTGCGAGCCGATCCAGAACCAGGGCCCGCTAAGGCCGATGTAATTCTTGATGCTGGCCGCCTCGCCCACCAGGCTGCCTATCACCACCAGCACCAGCGCCCCGAAGAGGAGTAGGGCCAGCTTCTCCTGATGCCTCGGCTCGCGGCGGACGATCATCGGTGCGAGAAAAATTCCCATGGCGAGAAAACTGGAGGCGACGAAAAAGAGGGCAAGTTGCACGTGCCACATGCGCGACAGGTTGTAGGGAAGCCACTGGTCGAGTTTAAGGCCGAAAAATCCCTCCGGCTCCACGTGGTAATGGGCATTGACCCCGCCGAGCAGTCCCTGGCATAAGAACAGGCCCGCCACCACCAGGAAATACCAGGCCGTTGCCCGCTGGGCCGGTGTCAGCCTGACCTCCTCCGGCAGAATGAACCGGCGCTTGGGCAATTGCTCTTCACCATGCCAGCCGAGCCACTTGTAGCGGCCAAAGAGAAAGAGAACGACCCCTGTTCCCCCCAAAAGCGCCGCCAGGCTGAGAACGCTCCAGAGCAGGGCCTGGGCGGTCGGCTCGTTGCCGGCCAGCGGCTCGGCCGGCCAGTTGTTGGTATAGGAATAGGGGGCATCGGGGCGCAAAGCAGCACTGGTCCACGTCGCCCAGGAAAAGAAGGCAACCAGCCTCCTGATTTCGCCCTCATTGGTTATGGCCGGCCGGCGCAGACCGTTGCCGCTCCCCGCCGTACCGAACCATTGGCGGTAATGATCCGCCATGATCCTGAAGGCATGCTCCTGCCCCGGGGTATACTTCAAGGTTCCCGAACCGGCATCGTAGAGGTTGGACTTCAGTTCCCGGCGCACCCGCTCGGTAGCTTCGGCCTGGGTAAGCCCTTGCCCCTGGTAGAAGGCCGCCATCTCCGTCCCTTCCCGGTGCAGGTATTGGGCGGTGAAATCCGGCCCCAGATAGGCGCCATGGCCATAGATGGTCCCGTACTGCATGAGCCCGTATTTCTGGAATACCTGTTGACCGCCGATGATGTCGTCACCGGTAAAGAGGATGCTGCCGTCGGCAGCCACCACCTGGTGGGGGAGGGGAGGGTGATCGGTACTGATGCGCAAGGCCAGGTACCCAAGGACGGCGAACCCGAGAAGAAAAGTAACGATGGCAACCTGCAGCCATAGGGGAGAAAGGAGCATCTTCTTGCCTGACGTTTCCATGGCACCCCCGTCGGATAGCAATACATGAATCAATACTAATCAAGTAGCTGGGGTTGTCAACGCTCGCCGCTCTGCATCCCTTGCCGGCGCACCACCACCAGCCAGAGGACGATAAAGATGTTCAGGGCTAACATGAGAAATTTCAGGAGAGATCGAGAGAGGGTGAGTTCATAGATTTCTATCGGCAGATAAATACAGCCGGTAAGGATACCGAACCACACGGCCCACAGCTGCTGGTGCCACAGGCCGTAGGCTTCGATGAATCTGATGACGGCATAGGCCATGGCCGAAGCAGCCAACAACCACAGCTTGGTATCGTTGACCGACGCCACTGCATCTAGGAATACTCGGGGGAGATGGCTGGCGGGATTCAGGTGCACGGCGCGGACCATCTCTTCGGCAACCGCCTGCACGTCGCGATGGATCAGGGCGAGCAGGCCGAAACCGGCAAGAATGACCAGAAGCCCCTTGGCTGCCTCAAGGACGGCCACGGCCCTGGCACCAGCCCTGCCGCCGTGAATGCGGCCTCCTGTTTTTTCATGCTTTCTTTCGCTCAACCGCGCACCGCCTGACCCTTGTGTAGAAAGGAAAAGGCGGGATGTAACCCCGCCTTTCCTGAAGCATGACCTCTAAAGCAAGAAACGAGTTAATCCTTGCCTTTGTGTTTCCTCTTGTGGTCGTTATCCTTGAAGTGCCCCTTATGCTTGCCATGGTCCTTCTTATCCTTGATGATGACCGTTTCCTTCTCAACCACCCGCACATGGGGCGCCGGAATGCGGGGAGCGGGCACTCCCACGTTAACGCTGACATCAACATTTCCGGCAAATGCAATTCCGGTCACCAGTAAAATCCCGGCAGCAACCATACCTGTTCTTTTCAGCATAGCTTTCTCCTTTTGTTTGTCTATGCCCTGCAGCAGGCAGGACCCTTGCGTCCTATTTTTGCGAGAGCCGGTGCACGCACTCAACCATGTGGATGGCGTTTTCCGGCGGCACTGTCGGCAGAATGCCATGTCCCAGGTTGAAGATGTGGCCGGGGCGATCAGCATTCTCATCCAGCACCCGCTTTACCTCTTTTTCTATGACCTCCTTCGGTGCAAAGAGGACGGTGGGATCAAGGTTGCCCTGGACGGCCATGGTCCCGAGGATATCGCGGGCCTTGCCCAGGTTTATGTGCCAGTCGAGCCCCATGACATCGCCACCCGCCTGCTTGACGATATCGAGCATGGTACCGGCCCCCTTGACGAAATGAATGACCGGCACATTCTGACGATTCAGGCCGTTGATCAGCTTTGTTGTATAGGGGAGGACGAATTTTTCGTAGTCTGCGGGGGAAAGAACGCCCCCCCAGGTGTCGAAGATCTGGATCGCCTGGGCGCCCGCCTTGATCTGGGCGTTGAGGTACTCCATGTCCATCATGGTCACCTTTTCCATGAGGGCGGCATAGACCTCGGGGGCGGCATACATCATCCGCTTCATCATTGCCCAATCCTTGGAGCCCTTCCCTTCCACCATGTAGCAGGCGAGGGTGAATGGAGCGCCGCCGAAACCTATCAGTGGCACCTTGTTGGCCAGTTCCCGCCGGAGAATCTTGATGGTCTCCAGGACATATGGTACGTCCTGCTCCATTTGGGGAATACGCAGTTTCTCCACGTCGGCCATGGTGCGGATCGGATGTTCGAATACCGGGCCGGGAACAAAGTCCAGGGCCATGCCCATGGGCTCCACCGGGGTGAGGATATCGGAAAAGAGAATGGCGGCATCGACCCCGAGAACATCCACCGGTTGAATACTCACTTCGGCGGCCAGCTCCGGAGTCTTGCACAATTCCAGGAAAGTGCACTTGCTGCGCACCCTCATGTAATCGGGCAGGTAACGCCCGGCCTGACGCATGAGCCACACCGGTGTCCGATCAACGGGCTTGCCCCAGCAGGCATCGAGAAAACGTGTATTCATGTAAGTCCCTCCTCAGGAATGGGTATTGAATTTAGTCTTTAAACTTACCGGCAGTGGATTTTGCGGCAAGCTCGGTGGCGCCAAGGAAGAGCGCGGAGGCGTGGCAGCGCCACGTCGCACAAGCGATGACGCAGGCAACGCCGAGATTGCCCAAAAGCCGCAGCCGTTACTTCTGCTGAAGGCGTATGGGCACGTAGTTGCAGAACGGTTCCTCTTCCATGTAATCCCCATGCACCGCATCCGCCCTCGCCCGGCACCCCCCGCAGACGTTGAGATACTCGCACTGGCCGCACTTCCCCTTGTACTCCTTGAAATTGCGCAGGTCCTTGAAGATCGGGGAGTTTTCCCATATCTCCCGGAAAGGTGTCTCCTTGACGTTGCCGGCAGTGCGGTGGAAATAGGAGCAGGGCTTGACGTTGCCGAAGCAGTCGATGAGGCAGATGGTCTGGGCGGCGATGCACCCCTTGCCGCCGCCGGTGGAAAAGGTCAGGCTGCGGCGCTCGAACTTCGCCCCCTCCGCCTTGGCCTTCTGGGGGACAATGCGATAGTAGTGGGGAGCACAGGTGGGCCGCATGAGGATGTCGTCTTCCATCTTCTCCTGCCGGTAATGCCAGTCCAGGATTTCCTCGTAGTCCTCCTTGGAGATGAGCTCGTTCATGATCTCCTCGCCGCGGCCGGTGGGGACGATCATGAACATATACCAGGCAGTGGCGCCGAGGGATTTGGCCACCTTGAAGGTATTGGCGATATCATGCTGGTTGCGCTTGGTAAAGGATGAATTGATGAGGAACTTCTGGCCATGCTTGCGGAACAGTTCCGCTGCCCTGACGACACCGTCGAAGGCGCCGGGGCACTGGCGGAAATTATCATGGACGGCCGCGGTTGAACCGTCCAGGGAGAGGGAGACCATCTTGATCTCCGCCTCTTTCATCTTTTCGCAGATTTCGTCGGTCACCAGGGCGCCGTTAGTCGCCATGCACATGCGCAGACCGAGCGACGTGCCGTAGCCGGCCAACTCAAAGATATCCTTGCGCATGAGGGGCTCGCCGCCGGAAAGGACCACAACCGGCTTGGAAAAGTCGGCGATTTCCTTTAACAGCGTCTTTCCTTCCTCGGTGGTAAAGTCCCCCTCGGACGAGGTCAGGTCCGACGAGCAGCGGCAGTGGACACATTTCAGGTTGCATTTCTGGGTGGTTTCCCAGGCAATCCATTTGGGGATAAATTCTTCGGCCATACATTCTCCTGAAGAGGGTCAAGATCGTCGAGCCCTCTGCTTATAAGCACACCGTGTGAATTTACTATGAACGATGGTTAAAACTCAAGAAGATTCGCCTTATTCGGACATCTTGCGGGTAAAGGTAACGGCGGCCACGGCGAAGGTAACGGCGGCGCTTGCCAGCAGAACGACGAGGAAACGCCAGTTAAGGGTGCCGTGCAGCAGGGCCTGCCGCGCCCCCTCGAAGATGGCGGTGGTGGGAAGCATGCCGATCAGTGGTTGGATGGCTGCGGGATAGGAAGAGAGGGGAAAAAAAATGCCGGCCATGAAAATGAGCGGCACGATGATTACCGACTCGACCCGGCCGATATTCTCCGGTTTGTCGATGGTGGTGCCGCAGATGGTGCCGAGACAGGAGAAGATCATGGAGCCCAGGGCAATATAGATGAGGTAGGCGGTCAGATTGGCGTAGTCCATGCGAAAGGGGGTGAGGATGAAGATGACCACCGCCACCGCCATGCCTTTGATCGCCCCTTGGCAGAAGCCGGAAAAGATCTTGCCGACGACGATGTCGTAGACGGTTATGGGGGTGACCCGGTATTCCTCGATGGTGTGCTGCACCCGGCGGTGGAACCACATGCTCCAGGCACTTTCGGTGAAAGCTGCATTGACGGCGGTCATGGAGATGAGCCCCGGAGCGATGAAGAGCGGGTAGGGGATTCCTTCCACATCGGCAATATAACCCTTGAGGCCGAAGCCGAAGGCCAGGTAGAGGGTGAGGGGGTAGGCGGTCACGGCAACGAGCTCGGAAAAAATACTCCGGCGCATGACCAGCATGTCCCGTCTCCAGATTGACAATCCTCCTCTGAACATCGCCCCCCCTTATTCCCGTATGGTGCGCCCCGTCAGCTCCAGAAAGACATCCTCCAGGGTCGGCTCCTGCAGGCAAATCTTGCGCACGTCGCTGCTCCCCAGGCTGTCCATCAGTGGCTTCAAGCTCTCCTCGCCGGTCAGCACCAGGCGAAAGGCGTTGCCGCTCCGCTCCAGGGACTCGACAAAGGGGAGGCTGCGAAGGATCTCCTCGTAACGGTCGCTGTGGTTGCGGAATTCCACCTCGTAGATATGTGCCTGGGAAAGGGCGTCCTTAAGTGCGGAAGCAGTTCCATCCACCAGTGCCTTGCCGTGGTCCATGATCATGATGCGGTCGCAGAAAGTATCCGCCTCGTCCATGTAATGGGTGGTAAGGAAGATGGTCATGCGGCTGCGCAGGGTCTGGATATGGTCCCAGAGCACACGCCGCGACTGGGGATCGAGCCCGGTGGTCGGCTCGTCCAGGAAGAGCACCTGGGGGTCGTGGACCAGTGCCCTGGCCACCACCAGGCGCCGTTGCATGCCTCCGGAAAAGGTGTCGGGAAAGTCGCTCTGCCGGTTTGCCAGCCCGATCAGGTCCAGCAGGCGGTCGATGCGCGGGTTGTAGTGCTGGGGAGACAACCCGTGCATCCGGGCATGAAACACCAGGTTTTCCCGGGCGGTCAGGTAGCGGTCCAGGTTGTTCTCCTGGGGGACGACGCCGATCAGACGGCGGACCTGTTTTCCGTGAGTGAGGACGCTGTGCCCTTCGATGAAGGCGTCACCGCTGCTGGGACGCATGAGGGTGGTGAGGATCTTGATCAGGGTCGTTTTACCGGCGCCGTTGGGACCCAGCAGGGCAAAGATGATCCCCCGCTCCACCTGCAGTGAAAAATCGTCCACGGCAGTGAACGAACCGTAGGTTTTGGTCACGGATTGTAGGGAAACTGCCGGTTCTATCATTCGTTGTCCATGGGAAAGAGCAGGGTGAAGGTGCTGCCGCTCATGTCCTGCCTCTGGCTGACCCAGACGAGCCCGCCGTGGCTGTCCATGACGCCGCGCACGATGGAAAGGCCGAGTCCGGTCCCCTTCGACATGAAATCGGAGGTGCCGGAAGAATGATAGGCGATATCCCCCACGCCGTAAAATTTTTCGAAGATTCTCACCTGCTCCTCGGCCGGAATACCAATGCCGTTGTCAATCACGTTGAGACGGTAAAAATGGCTCCCGTTTAGGTTTTTCGGGAACTTGCGGTAGAAGGGGGCAATGGTCCTGGATTGGGAGATGATTTCCTTTTTTTCCACGACTTCACCCCGGATCTGAACCTGGCCGCCGTCCGGAGTAAATTTTATCGCATTTTCCAGGAGGTTTCTAACGGCCAGGCTGACAAGGCTTTCATCGACAGGAACTTCGTCCTCGCCCCCTTCGAAATTGACGGCGATCTCGCGTCCGGTCAGGGAGAGGCTGAGATTCCCGTAGACCTCCTTGCAGAGCACCAGCAGGCGGAGGGGCTTTTTGTGGGGTATGATCTCCTTCGCCTCGATGCGGGAGATGGAGAGGAGATTCTCCACCAGGCACCGCAGCTGGCTGATTCCCTCGTAGACCGAAACCAGGATGTTTTCCTGTTCCGGAGTCATCTGCAGTCCGCTGTATTTGAGCAGGAATTGAACCCCCCCCATTATGGAAGTAATGGGAGTCTTCAGCTCGTGGGAGGCCATGCCGATGAAGTTGTTCTTGGCCACGTTGAGCCGGTCCAGCTCAATATTGGCTCGTTTCACTTCGAGCAGGTTCTCCTTAAGGGCCTTGCGGCTCCTTTGCAGCTCCGCAGCCTTTTCCCGCATCTGATCATAGAGGGTATAGTTCTCAATAAGGACTGCCAGCTGATTCGCTATCAGGGTGAGCAGGAATACCTCCCGGTCCGAATAGGATTTCCTGGCGCTGGAGGCGACCATCATCACCCCGATTACGTCGTTGCCTATTTTGAGCGGGATGGTGCACCAGGCGGAAATGCCCGCATTGGTGACGGCTCCAGCCATATCCGGCGGTAGGAGCCGTGCCGGCGTCCTGGCCTTGGCAATCCGGCCTTTGAGCATGCTTTTTACCCAGGGAAGGTCAACAGGGAGGCTCTTCAGTCCCTTTTCCAGCTCCTGGTCCAGTCCGAGAGAGGCGGTCAGCCGCAGTTCTTTATTGCGCAAGGTATGAATGGAGGAGAACTCAATGCGCAGCATGTTGTGCAGCTGAAAAAGAAGCTCTTCCATTATTTTTTCCAGGCTTTGCTTGGTGTTCAACCTGAAGGCAATGGCATAGAGGGTCAAAAGCTCCCGGTCGATGACCCTTTTTTCCTCCTCCATCCGTTTGCGTTTGGTAATGTCCCTGATGATGAAGACAATACCGACCGGTCCGTTTTCCACCATGTTCATGGGATAACTGGCAACGCTGTACCAGCCGGTCAGCAGGGGGAAAACGACATCCTCTTCGGCAGCGGCATGAAACTTATGGGGAAAGAGAAAGGCCCGTGAGGTTATGGACTCGTCGCCGTAAAACAATTTGCCGATATTACGGCCGAGAATCGCAGTATAGGTGCAGCTGAAATAGGAAATGACCCGCCTGTTGCAGCGGATGATCTTACCCTCCGTATCGGTGATGAGGATCAGGTCCGAAACAGCATCAAAGACTGCCTCCCACTGCATCTTGCCCCTGCGGATATCTTCCTGGGCGGTACGGTGCTTCCGCCGTTCGGCCGCCTCCCGCAGCTCCCGGTCCACAGCAGGGACGAGCCGGGAAAGGTTGTCCTTCATCAGATAGTCGTGGGCGCCAGATTTCATGGCGGCAATGGCCAGATCCTCGCCGATTTTTCCGGAGACGATGATGAAGGGAAGATCGTGTCCGCTCTCATGGAGGATTTCGAGAGCGGCAAGGGCGTCAAACTGGGGCATGTTGTAGTCGGAAATGACCAGATCCCACTGTTGTTCAGCAAGGGCGCGACCCATGTCCGCTGCCGTCTCCACCCTTTGCCACGCCGGTTGGAACCCCCCGGCCTTCAATACCCTGAGCAACAGCAGCACATCTTCTTCCGAATCCTCCACCATGAGGATTCTCACAGGTCGTGTCATTTGCCCACCCCGGACAGTGTAAAATAAAAAGTTGCGCCCGCCTCGGGAGCGCTTTCGGCCCAGATTCTGCCCCCATGCCTGGCAACGATTCTCTTTACCGTGGCCAGACCGACCCCGGTGCCCTCGAACTCTTCAGCCCGGTGCAACCGCTGAAAGGGAACAAAGAGCTTGTCGGCATACTGCATATTGAAGCCGGCGCCGTTATCCCGCACATAGTAGACCTCTTCCCCCTTATCCCGGTAGCTGCCGAATTCTATGGCAGCGTCATCCTTCCTGGCCGTGTACTTCCAGGCATTGTCCAGGAGATTTTCCAGAGCAACCCGAAGTAGCCGGGGGTCACAAGTGGCGGTGACATTGTCCGCCACCTGCCACGTCACAGTGCGGTCCGGCTGGCTCTGCTCCAGGTCGAGCAGAATGAGGGTCGCGATCCTGCTCAGATCGGTCGTCTGCCGGTTCAGTTCCGACCGATTGACCCGGGACAACTCCAGCAGGTCGTCGATGAGCTGGGACATGCGCTGACTGGCCTTTTTCAGACGCAGCAGGTGGCCTCGCCCCTCTTCATCGAGCCGGTCCTGGTAGTCCTCCAAAAGCACCTGGCTGAAACCCTCGATGTGGCGGAGAGGTGCCCTGAGGTCGTGGGAGACGGAGTAACTGAAGGACTCCAGTTCCTTGTTGGCCTCCTCCAGTTGGGCGGTCCGTTCCAGGACCCGCTGCTCCAGCTCCGCATTTAGCATGCGGTACCGTTCTTCAGAGTCAACGAGCGCTTGTTCCGCTTCCTTCCCCCTCGTTATGTCGAACATGACGCCCCGCAGTTTCACAGGCCGGCCATTCTCGGTAATCACGGTAACAACGTCACGCAACCAGAGATATCTGCCGTCAGCGCCCCGGAACCGATAAACAAGCTCGTGATTCTCCCCCCTTTCCGTTGCCGAGAGGCAGGCGGAGCGCGCCAGATTACGGTCTTCGGGGTGAATATGCTTTTCCCAGAAGGTATTGGTTTTCAACCAATCCCCCACCGGGTAACCGAGCAGCGTTTCCGACCTCTTGCTGACGAAGGTGAAATAGAAAGAGCTGAAATCGATCTCCCAGACGATTCCATCAATGGAATCCACCAGCTCCACATAGAGCTGTCTTGAAGCCCGCAGCTCCGCTTCGGTCTTTTGTTGTTCGCGTATCTGCCGGCGGAGTTCTTCCTCTGTCGCTGCCAATTCCCGGTTACGCTGCTTAACGGCAGTTTCGGAGTGAATGAGCAGAAGCATATTGCGCTTGACGAGCAGATAGAGCATCAAGCCGGTGGCCGCCACAAAGAGCCATCCCTTGTAAATGGAAACAACTTTTACGGTGCCGACATCATCTACCAGGTAGGCGAGAAGTTCATCGGAGAAAAAAATCCAGGTAGCCCCCACCAGGATGTAGATAACCGTGATCTTCAACGACATGACGAAAGCACGTTCCATATGCCTCTCGCTTTTCGGTTAATTATGCATTCTCTGCCCCATCTGATTCCATAATAGCCGGAAAGAGCATGATAAACCTGCTTCCCTTGCCGACCTCGCTCTCTGCCCAGATATAACCATGGTGGACGTCCATTACCTTTCTGCAAAAGGTGAGGCCAAGGCCGGTGCCGCTGCTTTTTCCCTGACGGCGGTTCCTCGCCTGAACGAACCGGTCGAAGATATCCTCCAGGGAATCTGCTGCTATCCCTTCCCCCGTATCCCTGACGGTGATCTGCACCATCGGCTTGTCCAGGGAGGTCTTTTCACCCCCGTATCGCGCGGGTATCCTCTCCCTCAATGTTTCCGGATCGTTGACTGCCGCGATGGATATCTCGATCTCTCCCCCTTCCGGCGTGAACTTGAGGGCGTTCGAGATGAGGTTTCCCAGAAGACGGGAAAAGGTGGCCCGATCGGCGGAAATGAGCGGCAGCTGTTCAGGGATGGTGGCGAAGAGTTTAAGCTGCGCCCTTCTGGCAACGGTGAGAAACCGGGTCATGGTCCGTCTGATGAGCTGGGCCGGCATCTCCTCGTTGAAATGCATGAGCATCTTTCCCGCTTCGAATTTGTGCACCCCCAGCAGGGTGTCGATCATTTCGACCATCTCGGCGCAGCTTTCCATGGATGATTCCAGGTATTCCCGCTGTTCCTCGTTTACCGGCCCCAGTCGCCCCTCCCGCACCAGATCGACAGAGCCGACAACGGCAGTGATTGGAGCCTTGAGATCGTGGGATAGCATGCTGACGAAGTCTTCTTTTTCCTGTTCCAGCGCCTTCAGGGCTGAAATATCCCGGATGATCTCGACGCTGCCGGTCAGCTGGCCGGAGGCATTGAGCAGCGGCGAAGCACTGGAAGAAACGGGAATCCGGGCGGTATCGGCGAGAATGGTGTAGTACACGTCAAGACATGGTCGGCCGGTCTTCAGCACCATGCGGCTGGGAATGGCATCGACATCGATATCGGCACGCAGCGCTTTCTCGACCGGCATCCCCAGCAGCTGGTTCCGGCTCAGGCCCAGCACCTGCTCAGCCTTGAGATTGACCGTACTGATCCGCCCCTCTGGATCGACCGCCAGCAGCAGGTCTGCCATCCCCTGCAATACAGCTTCCATTTTCTGCCGTTCTTCATCGAGCTGTTGCTGCAGCCTGATGTTGTCGGTCTTCGCCTTGTTCAGCTGAATAGCCCGCTCCACCTTCTGCAGCACGTCTTCGGTGGAGAAGGGCTTGGCGATATAATCCAGCGCCCCGTTCTTCATGGCTTCCACGGCAATGTCCTCGCTGCCGTGTGCCGTCATCATCACCACCGCCACCTCCGGGTGGAGGTGCTGAACCCGCTCCAGCATCTGCAGTCCGTCGATGCGCGGCATCTTGATGTCAAGCAGCACCAGGGAGAACTTTTCACGGGCAATAGCAGCGAGCCCTTCAACACCGTCCCTGGCAATAACTGTCCTGTAGCCGGCATCCTCCAGCTGCAGTTTGAGAATGAGCGCTATGTCCGGCTCGTCGTCAACAATAAGGATCTTTTTATTTGCCATTATTTTCCTCGAATATGGGGACTGTAAAAGAGAAGACATTACCCCCCTCTTTGCCGGCATTGTAAAAGATTTTGCCGTGGTGCTTTTCGATGATTTCCTTGCAGATGGCAAGCCCCAGGCCCGTTCCCCCCTGCATTGGCTGGTCCGTTTCAAGCTGCTGGAACTTCTTGAACAGCTTATCCCGGTCCGCCCATTGGATCGCCTTGGCCCGGTCTGCCACCGAAACGGTCAGAAAATTTCCTTCCTGTTCTGCCAGTACCATAACTATTTTACCCTCCGGGGAAAATTTGACGGCATTGGAAAGGAGATTGGTCAAGACCTGAATCAATCGATCGTAATCTCCGTAAACAAGCGGCAGATGATCGCCGAGGCTGTTGATGATGGATATATTGCGGCTCTGGGCAAAGGTCTTAATCTCCTCCACGGCGTATACCACCAGCTCCCCCATGGAAAGGGACTTGAAGGTAAACTCCATCCCCCCCGATTCCATGCGGGAAATATCGAGTATTTCACTGATCATCCGAATGAGGCGCTGGGTGTTGCGCAGACATACGGAGAGAAGCTGCCGCTCCGTATTGGTGAACCATTTTCCCCGGTTGAGCAAGAGCTGCAGCGACCCTTTCATGGAAGTCAGGGGTGTCTTCAGTTCATGGGAAACGGTGGAGATGAATTCGGTCTTCATCCGGTCGATCTCTTCTTCCGTAGTGATATCCCTGAGCGACATGACGATGCCGGCAAACTGATTCCCTTCCCGTGCCATGGGGGCCAGGTTTACCTTCAGTCTTTTTCCTTTCAGGGTCAGGTCCTCCTGGCGGCTGGCGACAGGTCCCCAAGTCTCCTTGATCTCCCGGATGCATTGCACCAGATTGGCAAAGTCCCCCGATGTCCCCAGCTGCTCGACCGGTTGGCCGACCACCTTGTAGGGAACCAGATTCAGGATCGCCTGTGCCGCCGGATTGAAGAGGATGATCCTGCCCTCGCTGTCGGTAACGAGCACCCCTTCCACCATGCTGGTCAGGATGGTTTCGAGCCGCCCCATTTCCATGGAGAGCTCCGCAGTCCGCATGGTTACCTTTTTTTCCAGAAGCTCATTGAGTTCCTGCAGATCCCGGTTCTTTCTGGAAATGATGCTGTCCCTTTCGGCAAGGGCGTTGACCATCCTGTTGAACGACCCGGCCAGCTCCCCCACCTCATCGTGACTCCTGACGACGACACGCTGGCTCAGGTCCCCCATCTCGATCAGCCTGGCCCCGTTTGCCAGCTCCTGAATGGGTCCGGAAAAACGCCGCGCCGCAATAAAGGCGATGGCAAAAGAGAGGAGGATGCCGATAACCGCAGAGAAGAGGATGTTTTTCAGGCTGTCGACCCGTATCTTTTGCAGATTTTCCTTGGAAAGGGCAACCGACAGGGAACCGACGAAATCGCCACGACTGTTGGTCAGGGGTTCGAAAACGGTTTCGTACTCCTGGTCGCCGATCTCCGCCCGCCCCCGGTAGGAATAACCCTTTTGCAGTCTTTCCAGAATATGGGGCTCCATCACCGCATTCTGCTGATTATCTTCGGAACGGTTGCTGGCAATGCGCATGCCGCGCATGCTCACGGCTACCTCGGCATCTTCGCCAAAAATGTCCTGAACCTTGAACGGCAGATAAGGGTCGTTGTTTAGTTTGTCTGCTGCGACGACTCCTCCCAGCAGTGTCCCGTCCGGCTTGAAGATGGGCATGGCAACCACGACCACCATCGCCTCATTGTCGATGCCGGCAGGCTCTTCTTCCTGCCGCAGGAATTTGGCATCCACCAGTTCAGTGGAAAACACCACCTTCTTTTCCCGGTACATCTGCCTGACGATTTCCGGAAGACTGAACAATTCTCCGGCGCGATCACTGTTATACCGGGCAATCACCCTGCCTAGCGGGTCGATGATGGTCAGGGTATCCACGAAGGGGAGGACCTTTTTCCAGCGGTGCAGCGCGTCCCTGAGCCAGACGGAATCCCGCCGGGCCAGGTGCTCCTGAACGGGAGGCGCCATAATGGGTTGCATCAGGGAAATTTTTATCTGGTCCGCCCTGACATGGAATTGGCTGCGGGCATAATTGAGGTGCTCTTCCAGTCCGTGGGCAATGTCGTATTCGACGTGCTTTTCCAGACCTTCGAAGGTGGTAAAGAGGAGGGTTGTATAGGAGACTACCAGAATAAGTAGTATGGATAAGAACAGCTTGCTTCTTATGCTGAGCCTTAATTGCATAAGGGTGCCTTTGCACGGCAAGAGTGACGAAAAGGAGGGACGTGAACTATGGGAAATAAAGCCTGTTAGTACTCTTCCGCTTTCAGATCTCTCGACATCAGCTCCAACACTGCTTCGCGAGCTGATTTGTCCCGGTACAGCACTTCGTAGACCTTTTCGGTAATCGGCATCTCGACCTTGAGGCGAGCCGCCAGGTTATAGGCCGACTCCGTTGTCTTCACCCCTTCAGCGACCATGCGCATTTCACCGAGAATCTCGGTCAGGCGTCTCCCGCGCCCCAATTCCATACCGACGGTGCGATTGCGGGAAAGGTCCCCCGTACAGGTGAGAACAAGATCTCCCATGCCTGCCAGACCGGCAAATGTGGCTTCCCGGGCGCCCAATGCCCTGCCAAGACGCGTCATTTCCGCCAGCCCACGGGTAATGAGAGCGGCCCTGGTATTATGGCCGAAGCCAAGGCCGTCGGAGATGCCAGCGGCGATGGCGATGACGTTTTTGATCGCCCCCCCCAGCTCTACCCCCGTCA
Organism: Geotalea sp. SG265; assembly: GCF_022808985.1. Classification (GTDB taxonomy): domain Bacteria; phylum Desulfobacterota; class Desulfuromonadia; order Geobacterales; family Geobacteraceae; genus Geotalea. Next base: position 121,925 of record NZ_JAKZFT010000007.1, read on the forward strand.
CATCATTGTTGGTGTAAACGCGGAACTTGTCGGTGTTGAATACCTGCTGGACCTTTTTGGCGATTTCACCCTTTTCGGCAGCGACGGCAACGGCTGTAGGCATCTCCTGGGCCACTTCCCGTGCAAAACTCGGGCCGGAGAGTGCGGAAAATCGGCTGTAAAGCCCCGCGGGGAGCAATTCTCCATAAACCTGGGAGACGGTCATCAGCGTCTCTACCTCTATCCCTTTGGAGGCACTGACGATGATTGCCGAGGGGGAAAGAAAGGGAAGGGCATTCTGCACCACGCTGCGCGTCACCTGGGACGGCACGACAAACAGGAGCAGCGCCTTGTCCGCCACCGCCTCCTTAAGGACATGGGTATACCTGAGGGTTGGGGAAAGGGTTATTCCCGGCAGGAAAAGGCTATTGCACCGCGTCCTGCCCATTTCCTCAACCAGTTCGGGCTCGTAGGCCCAGAGGGTAACCTCGTGTCCTTTTTTGGCCAGCAGGTCCGCCAAGGTTGTCCCCCAGCTTCCCGCCCCTATTACCCCTATCTTTTCCGGTATGAACATCTGCTCTCCGTTCTTCAGCGGCAGTGCCTCGACGGCTGCTCTGCCTCAGTCATCCCATTCTTCGCCGGTGTCTATACCGTCCACTTCAAACCCCTCTTCCAGAGCCTCGCGAGCCATATCCATGCTCTCCAGGGCGAAGCGGCGCAAAAAAGGGTGAAAATGGTACGGCAGCCTGAAGTTGGCAATACTGCCCGCCAGCACCGCCGTGTTTTCCGCCAGCCGAGGGTTGCGCCCCGCCCGGCCCATGAGATCCGCAACCAGCAGCAACCGCCGGTGGATGCGCTCGATCTGCGGCGAAAAAAGCTCCTCGCAGAATCGTTTCAGGATCATTTCTAAACCGCGGCTCCGCTCGCTGCCCCCTGACTTCAGCTCCAGTTCGCGCCATTGGGCGGCATAGCCATAGACCCTGCTGTCGGTCATGAACCAGCAGGAAAAAAAATCGTCATCGGCTACTTCGTCCAGACAGCCGGCAGCAAGGGATGGGAAAGTTGTCGCCGGCTGCAGTGGAGGATCATAGGGGGCCGGCACCAGCTCTTCGCCGTTGAACATACCGCTTCGCACCAGGAATTCGGCCGGCAGTTCCGTTGCCGTTTCACGGTTCCGGTACAAGGCATCCCGGAGCAGGCACAGGGCATATTCAGGTTCGACGGCAACAACCTCTTCCTCACCCTGCAACTCGATCAATTCATCCTCAAGCTTCGCTGGCGGGGCAGAGGAGCTTCCCCGGGCGCCAACGATGCCGACGACCTCATGGAGCTGCAGGGACAGATATGTCAGGGTGTCTCTCCCCGTGCTGCGCGCAAATACAAGTGTGCGGTACCCATCACCATCGGGAGGGCCGGTACAGCAGCGGTGAAAGGGAAGGGGAGCTTCCCTTTCACCTGCGCTTTCAGGCACGATCCCCAGAAACGAGAGGCGGCGCAGGCTCCGGGTTGCCGGCCCGCCAGCGAGCTCCGGCGTCCGGGACAAGTGATCCCGCAGCAGTACTGCAGACTCCTGGTGCCTTATGTATCCCAGGGCAGACAGCGCTGCGGCCGTAATGTCGTCGTCGCCGGTCCTGAGCATAATTTCCAGCAGGCTGACTACTCGCGGGTCGTCCATCCGCGCCAGCTGCCCGACCGTCGTCAAACGCATCTCCCGCGGGTAGAGCAGGAACTCCTCCATGAAAGCGACGAGTCCTTCTTCGCCCCCGCCCAAAATCTGGGGAAGGGAAAGGGAGCCACCGTTACCACTGCCTGACAGGCGGGAGGAAAGGGGAGGGTGGGTCACATCGACACCTTGACCTTCCAGTGTGGATCGTATTGCCGCTCTGGCAACATCGTCCAGGTCCCTGCGCTTCAGTGCCATCCCGATCAGCTGGTCCAGCCACTCTTCCGGGTCGAAAAAATCCAGAAGATAAACGTAGCGGGAAATATGATCGCCGCATTGCTCCAGCCAGAGACGGCGCACCAGCTGACGGAGGGCAACAGAGTCTGATTTTTTCAGGGCCCGGCCGATCTCTTCCAGCTCACCAAGGCTGATATCATCCTCTTTTACCCTATCCAGCAGGCGTACGATTCCGCGGCGTTCGTCGAGGCTTGTGTCTGGTTTTCGCAGGTGCATGAGGTCCTTCCGCCGCACGAACGTTTTTACTCCAGTTCTTCCCCCTCGACATCGAGGGGGGCGTCACCGGGTTCGTCGCCGTCCTCTTCCTCTTTCTCGGCCAGGCGTGCCACTGCCACCACCCGCTCGTTTTCTTCGGTCACCATCAGGCGCACCCCCTGGGTATTGCGGCCAATGATGGAGAAGCCTTCCACCGGCACCCGCAATATTTTTCCCTGGTCGGTGATCAGCATCAGGTCGTTTTCGTCCACCACCTGCTTGATGTCGACTACGCAGCCATTGCGCTCGGTGGTCTTGATGGTGATGATTCCTTTGCCCCCCCGTGACTGGCAGCGGTACTCGCTCAGCTCGGTCCGTTTGCCAAAGCCGTTTTCCGTGACAGTGAAGAGCGTGGAATCGGTGAATTCCTCGTTGATGATCTCCATGCCTATCACCAGGTCGTCATCCTCCAGGGTCATGCCCCGCACCCCGCGCGACACCCGGCCGACGGTCCGCACCTCCGACTCCTTGAAACGGATCGACTTGCCGTTTTTCGATGCCAGCAACACATCCTGGCGCCCGTCGGTCACTGCCACGGAGATAAGCTTGTCACCCTCGTCCAGATTGACGGCGATGATGCCACCAAGCCGCGGATGGGAATATTCCATGAGCGGTGTCTTTTTGGCGACGCCGTTGCGGGTCGCCATCATGATGAACTTGTCCTCGGCAAACTCCTTGACCGGGAGGATGGCGGTGATCTTCTCGTTAGCCGAGAGGTTGAGGAGGTTGACGATTGCCTTACCCCTGGTGGCGCGCCCTGCTTCGGGGATTTCATAGACCTTCAACCAGTAGACCTTGCCCGCATCGGTAAAGAACATCAGGTAATCCTTGGAAGAGGCAATGAACAGCTGTTCGACGAAATCCTCTTCCTTGGTCTTCATCCCGGTTTTGCCCTTGCCACCGCGGCGCTGGGCACGGTACATGGTTACCGCATTGCGCTTGATGTAACCGGAATGGGAAATGGTCACCACCATGTCCTCTTCGACGATGGTGTCTTCCAGGGAAATCTCCGCCGTCTGGTCGATGATCTCGGTGCGCCGCTTGTCACCGAACTTCTCTTTCAGCTCCAGGAGTTCTGAAACGATGATCTTGAGAATCTCCGTTTCTGAAGCGAGGATCTCCTTGAGACGGGCAATGTAACGGAGGATCTCGTGGTATTCCTCGATGATCTTGTCACGCTCCATGCCGGTGAGGCGGTGGAGGCGCATCTCCAGGATCGCCTGGGCCTGCAGCTCGGAAAGCCTGACCGGCTTGGCGTATTCGCCGTGGTTGGCCGGCAGGGCGAGGCCGAGCTTTTTCAGCCACTCCTCGTCTGAGAAGATCCCCGACATGAGCCCTTCCTTGGCCTCGGCCGGGGTCTTAGAGCCGCGGATCAACTCGATGACCGCATCTAGCCAATCGAGGGCAATCTTCAGGCCTTCCAGGATATGGGCCCTCGCCTCGGCCTTTTTCAGATCGAAGATGGTGCGGCGGGTGACGATCTCCCGGCGGTGATCGATGAAGTGGTTGATGGTCTCGCGCAGGGTCAGGATCCTTGGCCGGTTGTTGACGATAGCCAGCATGATGATGCCGAAGGAAGACTGCATCTGGGTCTGCTTATAGAGGTGGTTGAGGACGATCTGCGGATTCTCGTCCTTTTTCAGCTCTATGACGATGCGCATCCCTTCCCGGTCCGACTCATCCCTGAGGTCAGAGATGCCTTCGATCTTCTTTTCCCGGACCAACTCGGCGATCTTTTCCACCAGCCGCGCCTTGTTCACCTGGTATGGAATTTCTGTGACGACGATGGACTGGCGCTCGGTCTTCTTGTGGGTCTCAATCATTGCCCGGGCCCGCATCTGAATGATGCCCCGACCGGTGGAGTAGGCGGAAACGATTCCCTCCCGCCCGTAGATGAAGCCTCCGGTGGGGAAATCTGGTCCTGGGACAAGGCGGAGCAACTCCTCGAAGGTCAGCTCCGGGTTATGAATGACGGCAACAATGCCGTCGATGACATCTGCCAGGTTGTGGGGAGGGATATTCGTCGCCATGCCGACGGCGATGCCCGAAGAGCCGTTGACCAGCAGGTTGGGGAACTTGGCCGGCAGCACCAACGGCTCCTTTAAGGAGTCGTCGTAGTTCGGTCCCATCTCCACCGTTTCCTTGTCGATGTCGGCGAGGAGCTCGTGGGCCAACTGGCACATGCGGATCTCGGTATAGCGCATGGCTGCCGGAGAGTCGCCGTCGATGGAACCGAAATTCCCCTGGCCGTCAACCAGGGGATAGCGGAGGGAGAAGTCCTGGGCCATGCGGACCAGGGTATCGTAGACAGCGGTGTCGCCGTGGGGATGGTATTTACCGATGACATCACCGACGACACGGGCCGATTTCTTGTAGGGCTTGTTGTAGTCGTTGCCCATGTCGTACATTGCGTACAGGCACCGCCGATGGACCGGCTTCAGGCCATCGCGTACATCGGGAAGTGCCCGGCCGATAATGACCGACATGGCGTAATCCATGTACGACCGCTTCATTTCGTCTTCTATGTTGACCGCTACCTTGTTCGTTTGAGTAAGCATTACGACCTCTTTGCAGTTGGCATGTGCGGGATGAACGGTTCCCTTGTCGTCAGATGTCCAGGTTGGACACGTTCAGTGCGTTCAGCTCGATGAATTCGCGCCGTGGCTCCACCTGGTCCCCCATGAGGACCGTAAACATCTCTTCCGCTTCCACCGTGTCCTCGATCTTCACCTGGAGCAACACCCGGTTTTCCGGATGCATGGTGGTTTCCCAGAGCTGTTCCGGATTCATCTCTCCCAGCCCTTTGTAGCGCTGGATGTAGAGCCCTTTCTTAGCCGTCTCCAGAAAGAAGGCCAGGAGCTCTTCGTGGCTTGCCGTTTCCAACAGCTCCTTTTCTTCCGTGGAGATAGTCGCCGTGGCATTGCCCATGATCGACTCCACCTTCCGCTGGCTTTCAGTCAGGAGCTCGTATTCGTAGGAGTTGATGGCGTCGAAGATATGCTGATCGATGTTGATCCGCAGATTGCCCAGCATGAAGATGATCTTCTGTTCCGCCGCCAGGTAATCGGCATTGGCAGAGCTCTCCTTCATCTTCGCCAGGTATGGCTCAAGCTCATGGATCTCCTCAAGGCCGCTCTTGACGCCGCTTTCGAGCAGCATTTTCAGCAGTTCCTCGTTGACCCCTTTCTTTACCACCTTGCCGAAGAGGGACTGGTGCTCGATGATCTGCCTGAGCAGGGGAATGATCTGCTTGCCCCGGTAGGTGCGGTCATCGCTCCCCAGGCGGAGGATAAGGTCTTCCGTCCCCTCTTCCAGCAGGTAGTTCTGCAGCGCCGCCTCGTTTTTCAGGTACTGCTCCTTCTTACCCCTTTTGATCTTGTAGAGGGGGGGCTGGGCGATGTAGAGGTAGCCCCGCTCTATCAGCTCATGCATCTGGCGGAAGAAGAAGGTGAGGAGCAGAGTGAGGATATGGGATCCGTCCACGTCGGCATCGGTCATGATGATGATGCGGTGGTAGCGGAGCTTGGCGATGTCGAAATCCCCCTTGCCGACACTGGTGCCCAGGGCGGCGATGAGGGTACGGATCTCCTGGGAAGAGAGCATTTTGTCGAAGCGGGCCTTTTCCACGTTGAGGATCTTGCCCTTGAGGGGAAGGATGGCCTGGTACTTCCGGTCACGCCCCTGCTTGGCAGATCCCCCTGCGGAGTCACCCTCGACGAGGAAGAGTTCGCAGAGGGCCGGATCCTTCTCCTGGCAGTCGGCCAGTTTGCCCGGCAACGTTCCCACCTCCAGCGCTCCCTTGCGGCGGGTCAGATCCCGCGCCCGGCGTGCCGCCTCCCTGGCCCGCGCCGCATCGATTGATTTTTCCAGGATGCGTTTTGCCACGGCTGGGTTTTCTTCCAGGTAGGTGGCCAGCTTTTCGTTCATCAGGGTTTCCACATACCCCTTCACTTCCGAATTGCCCAGCTTGGTTTTGGTCTGCCCCTCAAACTGGGGCTGGGATATCTTCACCGAAATGACCGCCGTCAACCCTTCCCGCAGGTCCTCGCCGGAGATGTTTTCCTTAACATTTTTCAGCAGGTTATTGGTGTTGGCGTAGGTATTCATGGTGCGGGTGAGGGCCGCCTTGAAGCCGACCAGGTGGGTTCCCCCTTCATGGGTATTGATGTTGTTGGCAAAGGAAAAGACCTTCTCGTCGTAGGAATCGTTGTACTGCATGGCGATTTCCATCTCGACCCCCCCTTTTTCACCGTTGATGTAGATCGGCTGGGGATGGATCGGGGTCTTGTTCTTGTTCAGATATTCCACGAAGGAGCGAATCCCCCCCTCGTAGATAAATTCGTGGGCCTTCTCCGTCCGCTCGTCGGCAATCTTTATCTTGACCCCGGCGTTAAGGAATGCCAGTTCCCGCAGGCGCTGGGAAAGAATTTCGAAGGAGAACTCGGTCGTCTCGAATATTTCCTCGTCGGGAAAAAAGATGATCTTGGTGCCGCGCTTTTTCGTTTCTCCCACCACCTCCAGGGGACCCTGTGGATCACCGCAGCGATAGGACTGTTTGAATATCTTTCCTTCCCGGCGTATTTCCAGTTCGAGCTTTTTCGACAGGGCGTTGACAACGGAGACGCCGACGCCATGGAGGCCACCGGAAACCTTATAGGAGGTGTTATCGAACTTGCCGCCTGCATGAAGCACGGTCAGAACGACCTCGGCAGCAGATTTTCCTTCGGTCGGATGCATGTCCGTTGGAATACCGCGACCGTTGTCGATGACCGTCACCGAACCATCAACGTTGATGGTGACGGTAATGTCGTCACAATAGCCTGCCAGTGCCTCGTCTATGGAGTTGTCGACGATCTCATAAACCAGGTGGTGCAGCCCCTGGCTCGATGTGGATCCGATATACATGGCCGGCCGCTTTCGTACCGCAGAAAGCCCCTCCAGTACCTTGATCTTGTCCGCTCCGTAATCATTGGAAGTTGTATTATCACTCATGTCTTTCCCTCAATGGAGAACCCTGCCCGCCTCAATGCGGTAGGTCCTGTAGTTTTCCATCCGATCGACGACGATATTCTGCAGGGAGGTCGTCGTGATAAAAACCTGCATTTCCCGCTTCTTCAGGAAATCCATCAGGTTTCTCTTCCTGTCCTGGTCCAGCTCGGAGCTGATATCGTCCAGGAGAAAGACCGGCTGGCTATGGAATTTACTGCTCATATATTCCGTCTCCGCCATTTTCAGGGCCAGCACATAGGTCTTCTGCTGTCCCTGGGAGCCGAATTGTTTCAAAGATTTGCCGTTGAGGGTGAATTCCACGTCGTCCCGGTGTGGACCGGTCAGTGTCGTTCCCCGGCGCTCCTCTTCACGTGCCGTCTTGGCCAGCGCCTCGGTAAAGGCTGCCTGCAGGTTCCCTCCACCGTCGGCCATGTCAAACCGGTGCGGCTTGTAACGAATGTCGGCAATCTCTTCATTACCGGATATCTCCCGGTAAAATTGGCCGAGCAGGTCTCGCAACCCATGTATGTAGGCTACTCTCGCCATAATAAGCCGTTTTCCCTGCTCGACGAGCTGTTCCGTCCAGATGTCCAAGCCGCAGCTTTCCCCTTTTTTCAGCAGGGCATTTCTGTTTTTCAGGACCTTGCCGTAGGCCTGGTAGGCTGACAGGTAGGTAACGTCGCTGCTGAAGACGGCCCGATCCAGGTACCTTCTTCTCTGCTCCGGCAGCCCCTTGACCATGTTCACCTCTTCAGGAGTGAAAAGCACCACGTTCAGCTGGCCGAAAAAGTCGTCGATCCGTGAAACCGTCTTCCGGTCAACCCTTATTTTTTTCCCCTGCATGTCCAGGAGAATGGCTATCTCCCTCGTTAGCCCATCCCGCTCCACCCAGCCTTTCAGGAGGCTGCGGGGATTACCCCACTGCACCAGCTCGCTATTCTTCATCGTTTTGAACGATTTCATCGTTGCCAGGATAAAGATCGATTCCAGGAGGTTGGTCTTACCCTGGCCGTTGTTGCCGAAAAAAATGTTGAAGTGCCGGGCAGGTGTGAGCACCGTCTCTTCAAGATTTCGAAACGACTGAAGATATAATTTATTTAACTTCATCTCAACTATTATTTCATTAAAAAGGCCACTCCATTTGAGAGGGGCCTTTGCAGAGAGCGCGTTTGCGGGTCCGCAATTTTTAAACAATTGCTAGAGGCGCATGGGCATGATGACTGACATGAAATCTTCCTTTGCCGTCGGTTTCATGACAATGGGGGAAAGCTCATCCCGCAGGTCCAGTTCGACCTGATCGTCCCGGAGGACGGTCAGGACGTCAATAAGATAGCGGGCGTTGAATCGCACCGAAATGGGGGTGCCGTCGTAGACCACCTCCTGCTCTTCCCTGGCGTCCCCAAGTTCCGGATTACTGGAGGATATCTCTATGTTGCCGCTCTGCACATCGAGCTTTATCCCCTTGAATTTTTCACTGGAGAGAATGGCCATCCTTCTCAGGGAATGGAGGAGTGCCTCTCGGGAGATGGTGATCTTTTTGTCGTTGTTGGCCGGTATCACCTTCGTGTAATCGGGAAATTCCCCATCAATAAGGCGCATGACAATAACGGTATTGTCTTTCTTGATCACAGCACTGTTATCCATGAATCCCAGCATGATGTCGCCGTTTTCCTCTTCGGCAATCTTTTTCAGCTCGTAGATCCCTTTTTTGGGAAAGATCACCCCTTTACTTAGTTCGCTGCTGATGGTTCCCTCGAAGTCCTTCTCGGCAACGGAGAGCCGGTGTCCATCGGTTGCCACCATGCGGATGACGTTTTTATCCCCTTCGCTGGAAGCTTTTATGAAAATGCCGTTGAGGTTGAACTTGGTTTCATCATTACAGATGGCATAGGCCGTCTTTTCGATCATTTCGCTGAGGAAGTTGTTGCTGATACTGACGAAGATACTGTCGTTCACCTTTGGGAAATAGGGGAATTCCTCCGGAGACAGCCCGACGATGTTGAAATGGGCTTTGCCGCAATGGATCTCTATCCAGTCGTTTTCCTTGGTGGAAAAGGTTATTTCCTCGTCGGAGAGTTCCTTGATGATCTCGTATATCTTTTTTGCAGAGACGGTTATCTTTCCTTCTTTGCTGACGGTTACCGGGTAGGAGCTTTTCATCCCTACTTCCAGGTCGGTGGCAGTTACGTGCAGCATGCCGTTGCTTGCCTCGAGCAGGGCGTTTGAGAGGATCGGCATCGTGTTCCGCTTTTCTACGATCCCTTGTATTTTCTGTAAAGCTTTGGTGAAGGTCTCTTTGCTGATGCTGAATTCCATCCATTCCTCCATTCGCATACGAATAATATGTTTTTAAATTCTTTAAGTAGTAGTAGATAGCGGCTGTGGATATGTTGATTGAATGGTTAACGTGCCGGTTTTGCGGCTTTTTCCCGTTGGACAATACTGTTAGCAGTGAAAGCGGCGGACGATGTTATGCACATCGCGCTGCAATTATCAACAGCCGTCGGCAAATATCAACAGTTTTTCCGTCAGCTCATCAACTCCTTTTTCATCTTATCCACTGTGTTTTTTATCTCCAGGTCGCTTTCCATCTGTTTCTCGATCTTTTTTACGGAGTGAATGATCGTCGAGTGATCTTTGCCGCCGAATTTTTCACCTATTTCAGGGTAGGAGGCCTTGGTGAGTTCCCGGCTGATGTAAATGGCAATCTGCCGCGGTATGACGAAGGCCTTCAAGCGTTTATCCGACTTCAGTTCGGAGATCTTGATCTTGAAATGATCGGCAACGTGCTTCTGGATCATTTCCACGGTAATGTCCTTGGTTTTCTCGACGATAATGTCTTTGAGAATTTCCCGGGCCATGTTGAGACTGATCTCGCTGCCGGTAAGGCTGGCATAGGCCCCGAGCCTGATCAGCATCCCTTCCAGCTCACGGACGTTGCTCGTGGCACTGGAAGCGAGAAAAAGGGCCACGTCGTTTGGCAAGGTAATGGCGTTCACATCCGCTTTCTTTTTAAGGATGGCGATCTTGGTCTCTATATCCGGCGGTTGGATATCGGCGATCAACCCCCACTCAAAGCGCGAGCGGAGCCGCTCCTCCAGGCCGGGGATATCCTTTGGAAATTTGTCCGAGGTGACGACGATCTGCTTGTGGGATTCATAGAGCGCATTGAAGGTATGGAAAAATTCCTCCTGGGTCGCTTCTTTTCCCGCCATAAACTGAATGTCATCGATCAGGAGGATGTCCATTTTCCTGAACTTGTTGCGGAATTCCTCCATTTTCTTGTAACGGAGGGAATTGATCATTTCGTTCATGAATTTTTCGGAGGAATAATAGCAGACCTTGGCTTTCTTGTCGTTTTCCTTGATCTGGTTGCCGATCGCTATGAGGAGATGGGTTTTTCCCAGGCCGACGCCGCCATAGATGAAGAGAGGATTGTAATTGCAGGCCGGATTATTGGCCACTGCCTGAGAGGCGGCGTAGGCAAACTGGTTGCTGGCACCGCAGACGAAGGAATCGAAGGTATATTTGGGATTGAGATTGGTGTTGAAGTCCACATTCCTGGTGACGTCGTGATCGCTTTTGTCCGTATTACGCTGTTCGACCGGTTTTTTCTCCCCATGGGGTTTTTCGGTGATCTTGAAGTCAACCTGATATTTTACATTGGTAAGCGAGGATATTGCCTCTATAATTATCGAGAGGTACTTTTCGGTGACCCATTCCTTGATGAATTTGCTGGGAACTTCCAGGACAAGATTGGCATCGTTAACGGAGTGGAAATGAATCGGCTTGATCCAGGTATTGTAGGTTTGCGGGGTGAGGACCTTCTTTATGTTCGATTGGGCTTCGAGCCAAATCTTTTCCATGGGGGGCGACCTTATCGGACAAATGACTTTTGAACAGATTTATCAACAGATGTTGAAAAAAAATAAACCTTTTATTACGGGTTGTTGCGTATCTATAAGGCGAGATATTGGGGTTTGATCGATAGTTGTTGAAATGTAACAAAGCCACCCCCATTTTGCAAGGTAAATTTTCCGCAAAGAATAAATAATCCATTGACAAATCGTACACAATATGTTTAATTTACCAGCTTATTTTTGGTTATTTTATAAATCACTACATGGAATGTAAGGAGTTTTATAGCGATGAAAAGAACATATCAGCCCAGCAATGTTTCCCGGAAAAGGACCCACGGATTCCTCGTCAGGATGTCTACCAAGAATGGCAGACTCGTTATCAAGCGCCGTCGTGCCAAAGGGCGGAAGAACCTCGCGGTATCTATTGCATCCAAATAAAGCCCCGCACCGTTTCACAAAAGACGAGCGGCTTTTGAAGCGAGCCCAATTCCTGCAGTTATCCGATGCAGGACTGAAGATTCATACCGCCCATTTCATAATTCTGGGGTCAGTCCCGGCGGACCTTACCAAAATTGGAATAACCGTCAGCCGTAAGGTTGGGAATGCCGTCTGCAGAAACCGGATCAGGCGACTGGTTCGTGAGTTTTTCAGGCTCAACAAGCAGCAATTTGCATCCGCCTATTACAACATAATCGCCAAAAGAGGTGCAGGGCAGCTGGATTATCGGCAGGTTTGCAGGGAACTGGCAAATGCTCTGGAGCGCCTGCATGTGAAACTATGCTGAGAAAAGCAGCGATCGGTACCATTCGTTTTTATCAGAAATACATCTCCCCGTACAAGGGAGCTTCCTGCCGGTTTTATCCTTCCTGTTCCAATTATTCATTGCAAGCCTTCGAGAAGCACGGGATACTGACTGCACTGTGGTATTCCGTGTTGCGTATCCTGAAGTGCCACCCCTTCCATCCGGGTGGCTATGATCCTGTCAAATAATTTAGTGGTTATCGGGAGTTACCATGGAAAAAAGAGTCCTTATTGCCGTTATCTTATCCATAGCGGTGTTGTATGCTTTTTCATATCTGTTTCCCCCTCCTGCCGCTAATCGCAAAGCGCCTGCCGGCCCGGTCGCTGCCCTGCAGTCCCAGCAATCGTCTGTCAAACCTTCTCCCATGGCGGCTGCTGCCGCGGCGACCCCCCAGGCTGGCCTTGCTGCTCGCGATATTGTCGTTGACACCGACTTGTATACAGCCATCATCTCCACCAGGGGAGCCGGTCTCAAAAGTCTGCAGCTGAAGCATTATAAGGATAAAGCAGGAGCAACTGGTCGGAATATCGTTCTGAAGAGTGAGACGGAGGGTGACAAGCTTTCCCTGTTGACCGAGGGAAAAACCTTAGGCATCGAGCCGGCTCTCGTCTTTCAGTCTTCAGCCAAGGATCTGAAACTGACCGGACCTGATCGGGCCTCCCTTGAACTCACCGTGACCTCACCGACCGGGGCTACACTGAAAAAGATCTATACATTTGTCGGGAACAACTACGGCATCGATCTTCATCAGGAGTTGGTCAATTCCGGCACCGGGCGGCTCGATGGTTCCCTTGCCCTGGTGAATTATAATCGCCTCGCTACCCAGACGCGTGATGGGCGCTATGAAGTATATGGCCCTGTGGCCCTGGCTGGCGACAAGGTGATAACCGAAAAACTCGCCGATCTGGCCAAGGAGCCCCGGCAATTCACCGACCATGTTTCCTGGACCGCCTTTGCCGATAAATATTTTATGGATGCCGTCATGTCCCGTAACAACAGCATCGCTTCCGCCCGCATTGCCAAGATCAGCGATCAGTTCGTGCAGACTACCGTCACGGCACCTGCCGTCTCTCTCAATCCTGGGCAGCACGCTACTGTAGATTACCACCTTTTCTACGGCCCGAAGGACCTGGATATCCTCAAGGCCCAAGGCAGCAGACTGGAAGAGGCGATCGATTTCGGCTGGTTTTCCGCGTTGGCCAAGCCACTTCTTCGCGCCCTCAAATTCTTTTATTCCTTTACCCACAACTATGGTTTGGCCATCATCATCATCACCATTATCCTCAAGGTGCTTTTCTTTCCGCTGACCCACAAGAGTTACAAATCCATGAAGGAGATGCAGAAGCTGCAACCCAAGATGGCCGAGCTGAAGGAGAAATACAAGAACGACCGGGATGCCATGAACAGGGCGGTCATGGATCTCTATAAAACCCACAAGGTGAATCCCATGGGTGGCTGTCTGCCCATGCTCGTGCAGATTCCAGTATTCTTCGCCCTGTACAAGGCGCTGATGTTTTCCATTGAGTTGCGGCATGCACCCTTTGTGCTCTGGATCACCGATCTTTCCGCCAAGGACCCCTACTATGTAACTCCCATCATCATGGGGGCGACCATGTTCATTCAGCAGAAAATGACTCCAACCAACATGGACCCCGTGCAGGCAAAGATGATGCTGGCTCTGCCCATTGTCTTTACCTTCATGTTCCTTAATTTCCCTTCCGGTCTGGTGTTGTATTGGCTCATCAACAATATTCTGACCATTGCCCAGCAGGCATACATCAATAAATCACTGCCTGCTTAAGGCACGTTCCGCACATCGGATGACAAGATGTATCTTGAAGACACCATAGCAGCAATCAGCACCCCCATCGGGGAGGGGGGCATCGGTATTATCCGGATCAGCGGTCCCGATTCTCTTCCCATAGCCCGCTCCATCTTCCGAAAGCGTCTTGACGGTGGCCTGAAAAGCCACCGTTTCTATTATGGGCACATTATCGATCCGGACTCCGGTTCCCTTCTTGACGAGGCAATGGCGGTTTTCATGGGGAGTCCCAATTCTTTTACCCGGGAGGACGTCCTGGAGCTGCACTGTCATGGCGGCTATTTGGTCGTGCAGCGTGTCCTGGCCCTGACATTGCGTCATGGGGCGCGCCTTGCCGAACCGGGGGAATTTACCAAACGCGCCTTTCTCAATGGACGAATCGACCTGGTGCAGGCCGAAGCCATCATGGATGTCATTCGCAGCCGTTCGGAGATGTCTCTCAATCTCGCTCAGCATCAGCGTGAAGGGCTGCTTTCCCTGCGCCTTGCCCAGGTGAAGGAATCCCTGCTTTCCTCCCTCGCACTGCTGGAAGCCTATATCGATTTTCCAGAAGAGGATATCGACCATGCTGCCAAAGATCACATCAAGGAGAATGCGGTCGCCTCACTGGTTATGCTGGACGAACTGCTCTCCGGTTTTTCCGAAGGTAGAATCATCAGGGAAGGGGTCTCAGTTGTTATTGCCGGAAAGCCGAATGTGGGCAAGTCCAGCCTTCTTAATGCCCTCTTGCGGGAAAAACGGGCCATTGTCACTGCCGTTCCCGGTACCACCCGCGACCTCATCGAGGAGCAGATGACCATTAAAGGATTGCCGGTCAAACTTCTGGATACGGCGGGCATCCGGGAATCTGACGACCAGGTGGAAAGGGAAGGGGTCAAGCTGTCGCTGGAAAAACTCGCTTCTGCAGATTTAATACTCTTTGTCGTCGATGGTTCATCCCCTTTCGACGATGGAGATCGGGCCGTTCTGGAACGCCTTACAGGTTTCAGCTTTATGGTCGTTAAGAACAAGGTGGATATGGACACCACACCGGTGCTTCCCTTTGGAGCAGAGGTTCCGGTTGTCTCCGTATCGACCCGTACTGGCCAGGGTCTGATGCAATTACAGCAGGTCATTTTCGATTTCTTTATCCATCATGGAGACAGGGACAGCCGTGACTTCGTTGCCATCTCTCAAGTTCGGCACCGGGATGCCCTTGATGGTTGCCGGCAAGCCCTGGGTACTTTTATGGCAAACCTGGAGCGGGCAGTTAATCCAGACCTTTTGGCGATTGACCTGCGGGATGCCCTTGCCGCATTGGGTGAGGTGACCGGTGAGACCACCGCGGATGATGTACTCGATCGAATTTTTCAGCAGTTTTGTATTGGTAAATAGGCAAATGTTTCACGTGAAACATTTGCCATCAAGCCTTGCCATTCAAGGGCTGACGACTGGATCAGCCCCTTGTTTCACCGGCAACGGCGTGGAGTGAGACGGTGATTTTTTACGATAAGCATTATGATGTGCTCGTTGTCGGGGGTGGGCATGCCGGCTGCGAGGCGGCCCTGGCGGCTGCCAGGATGGGCCGTGAGACGCTGCTGCTGACCATCAACCTGGATGCCATCGCGCTGATGTCATGCAATCCGGCCATAGGGGGGTTGGCAAAGGGACACCTGGTCAAGGAGATCGATGCGCTGGGCGGAGAGATGGCGAAGAATATCGATGCCACCGGCATCCAGTTCCGCATTCTCAATACCAAGAAGGGGCCGGCTGTTCGCGCCTCACGGGCACAGGCCGATAAGCAGCAATACCGCCTGAGAATGAAGCGGGTACTGGAAGGGGAAGAGCACCTCCATCTCAAACAGGGGGAGGTGACGGCACTGGTATTGAACGACGATACGGTCACCGGTGTCGATACCCGGGCCGGGGTCCGGTACATGGCAAAAACGGTCATCCTGACCACCGGCACCTTCATGCGGGGCCTGATCCATATCGGTCTCGTTCATTACAGCGGCGGCCGGGCGGGTGATCTTCCCTCCGTGGGGCTGTCCGATAATCTCCGGGAGCTGGGCTTTGCCGTGGGAAGGCTGAAGACGGGAACACCCGCCCGGCTCGATAGCCGCACCATCGACTTCAACAAGCTGGAACCACAGTACGGTGACGATGAGCCGCTTCCCTTTTCTTTCTCCACGGAACGTATAGTCACCAGGCAGGTTCCCTGTCATATTGCCTATACCAACGAACGCAGTCATGAGATCATCCGCTCCGGCCTGGATCGATCACCCCTTTACTCAGGGATCATTGAAGGAGTGGGCCCACGTTATTGTCCCTCCATCGAGGACAAGGTGGTACGGTTTCCTGAAAAGGACCGCCATCAGACCTTCATCGAGCCGGAGGGGCTGGATACGGTGGAGGTATACCCCAGCGGGCTCTCCACCTCACTGCCGATAGACGTCCAGTGGCAGTTTTATCGCTCCATTGTCGGACTTGAACGGGTTGAGATCATGCGTCCCGCCTACGCCATCGAGTACGACTACGTGGATCCCATCCAGCTCCATGCCTCCCTTGAGACAAAGCGGTTGATGAACCTTTACCACGCCGGACAGATAAACGGCACCTCGGGCTATGAAGAGGCAGCAGCCCAAGGGCTCGTGGCAGGGATCAATGCGGCGCTGCGGGTTCAGGGAAAAGAACCGCTCATCCTGGGCAGAAACGATGCCTACATCGGCGTGATGATCGACGATCTGGTGACCCTGGGCAGTAAGGAACCTTACCGCATGTTCACTTCCCGGGCCGAATACCGGCTGCTGCTGCGGGAGGATAATGCGGATTTGCGGTTGCGCGAGCGGGGACACGCAGTTGGACTGGTCAGGGAAAATGAGTATGGGAAATTCGTCAGAAAGCGGGAGATGATAGGGGAGGAGTTGCAGCGGTTGCGTCGGGAAAAACTACTCCCATCCCAGGCGGATGCGGCTTTTCTTGAGGAGTTTAACCTGAATGGCGTGCAGAACGCCCTTACCTACGAGCAACTCCTCAGGCGCCCGGATATAACTGCCACCGATTTATCGAGAATTGACGGGAAAATCATGGAAACCCCGGCCGCTGTGCGGGAGCAGGTGGAGATCCAGATCAAGTACCAGGGGTATATCGACAGGCAACTGGAACAGGTGGAGCGGTCGAAAAAGCTGGAGAACGCCAGGATACCCCGGGATATGCAGTATGCAGGGCTGCCGGGACTGTCAACCGAGGTTCAGGAAAAGCTGCAGGCCTTCAGACCCGATACTCTTGGGCAGGCATCGCGCATACCAGGGGTGACGCCTGCCGCCATCACCATACTTTCCATTGCCCTGAAGTCCAGGAGCGGCCAGTGAAACCGGCGGCGCGAGAGTTGTTGCAGGCAGGGGGACAGGCATTGGCTCTTAATCTGACTGTCGGGCAGTTGGATAGCTTCGACCGCTACGGAGAAGAGCTGAAGAAATGGAACCGGAAAATAAACCTCACCGCCATTACCTCCGATGAAGAAATTGCCCTTAAGCATTTTGTCGATTCCCTGGCGGTGGCACCCTATCTCCGAGCGGATGATGCGCTGCTTGATATCGGTTCCGGTGCTGGTTTTCCCTCTCTGCCGCTGAAGATCGTCATGCCGGGTCTCAAGGTGACCTCCATCGATGCGGTGGAGAAGAAAATCATTTTCCAGCGCAACGTTGCCCGGCTCCTGGGCTTGGCCGATTTTCGAGCTCTCCATGGCAGAGCCGAGCAGCTGCAGCCGGAAGAGGGAAACAGGTTTGACGTTGTCGTCTCACGTGCATTTTCCGACATTCCGACCTTTGCCCGGATGGCGTTGCCACTTTTGGAAAAAAATGGAGCCATCATTGCCATGAAAGGGAAAGAGGGGAGCAATGAGGCAGACGCCGCGGAAAAATTTCTTAGAGAGCTGAGGCTGGCGGTGACGGCGGTGGAAATTTTCAATCTGCCTGCCGCTAGCGACACCCGCAGCCTCGTTTTTATCGGCCGCATCGGAGAAAAAACGGCCAAAAGCAGCTAATCCCTCCAAATTGCCCCTCCAGCCCTATTTTCCTTTTCAGGCAGGGTTTACCCTGGATTACTTCGAGAACGGCTGCTGGAAAGGGATTTCGCAAGGACATGGTTTTTGTCGGAAAATCGCATGGTTGGCGCAAGATGGGAATAAAGACCCGTTTGCACATCGCACGAGCGCTGTTATAAGTATAGGTAGACGACCACATGCACGATCCGATGGAGGCAACCAGTGAAGCGACTCATGATCATCCTGATGTTATTTGCCGTTTCACTCGGCGGCTGTACCAGGTACAAGACCCAATATGCGGCATTCAGACCACCGGAGGCCTACGGCAACTTCCAGGTGGCCAACGGTGTGCGGATCGGGGGAGAAGCCTATGCCGATGGCGATGCCGCAGAGGATGCATTCGGATTCGACATCAAGGGAGCGGGGCTCCTCCCAGTGCAGTTGGTGCTGGATAACAGGAGCGGCAAGAATGCGGAGATCGTCTCCGATCAGACATTCCTGATCGACAGGAAAAATGGCTACTGGAGGATCATCCCGAACAATGTGGCCATAGCGCGCCTGGAAAGCTCCACCCAGCTTGCTGCCTATTTCGGCAAGGGGGCGGGTAAAGGAGCGGTACTCGGTGCGGCAGCTGGAACAGTCCTGGGAGCGGCTCTTGGCATTGTCAGCGGCAGAAGCATAGGAGAGGGTGCCCTGCGAGGGGGAGCCCTTGGAACGGCAGGAGGAGCGGTAATCGGCGGAGCAAGTGAAGGGAGCTCCCCGGAGCGTGGGCGAAGCATCATGGATGATATCCGGGCCAAGAGCTTGGAGGGGAAAGTCATTCCTGCAGATCATCTGGCCAACGGCTTCGTTTTTTTCCCCGGCGAGGCAGAAACGGCCAAAGAGTTGCGGCTGCGTTTGCGGCAGCCTGAAAGCGGAGTGGAGAGGACGGTTGTCTTGCCATTTCCCGAGAAAGAAAATAAGTGAACATGCGGAAAAATGGTGAGCCTGGGCGATGGCTCTTCACGGCACAGGTGATTGCCGCGGCGCTTGTCCCAGGCAGGGTGATCGGCCGGCACGGGTTAGAATCTGCAGCGCAGTTGACCTGGGGCGAGAGCGGCTATTTACAGCCTGCGCCGGAGACTTTGCTAGTGCATCTCGGCGACTTGAGGGCACTGGTAGATGGAAAGTTGCACCTGCGCCTCTTTATAAAAGAATGTCTGGCACCGGCGGCGCCGTTTCTGCTCTTCCGCTTAAAAAGGCAGGGGTTTTCCCGATGCCGTGCAGAAGCAGCACGTGAAGGCATTTATCTCAGTGCCGAGGTCTGAAATCAGCTGGCAATCCTCGCTATTTCGAATCCTATCTGGTCCAGAGGCAGCACCTCGTCTGCCACTCCCCCCTCAATGCAGGCCTTCGGCATACCATAGATGGTAGACGTCGTCTCATCTTGAACGAGCGTGATACCCCCCTTGTTTTTCAAAAACTGCATTCCCTTGAAACCGTCGCTCCCCATGCCGGTCAGCACCACGCCAAGCATAGAGCCGTTGCTGGCCTCGGCAAGGCTGTGCATCATCTGATCTACGGAGGGGATATAGAGGTATTGGGGAAAAGCAGTGGTCGGGTCGGTTTTCACCATCAGGCCGGCACCCTGCCGGACGAGCGTGGTGTGCCGACCGCCGGGAGCGACGAGCACCTGTCCCGGGCGGAGCAGGTCTCCATCCTTGGCTTCGCGAATTTCCAATGAGCACCGGGCATTCAACCGTTCCGCATAGGGGCCGGTAAAAGCCTTGGGCATGTGAATGGCAACCATGATGCCGAAGGGGAAGTTCGCCGGTATCCGGGAAAGAACTTCCTGAAGGGCGACGGGGCCGCCTGTGGAGGCGCCGATGCCGACGCAGTTCACCTTCCGGGAAAAAAGGGATTTCTTGATGGCGGCAGGGGAGGTGAGAGCAGTGCGCCTGATCCCCGTCCCCATGGGGATAAGAGAACTGCCGGCCAGTTTGACTTTCACCAGCAGTTCTTCCCGGAATATGCTCTGCGCTTCCGCTGAGTCGCTGATGTTTTTGGGGATATAGTCTATGGCGCCCGCTTCCAGCGCTTCAAAGGTTGCCTTGGCTCCCTCGCAGGTGAGCGTCGATACCATCAAGACCCTTGTGGGTGCCTTGGCCATGATCTGTTTAAGGGCGGCAATACCGTCCATCCGTGGCATTTCCACATCCATCGTAATCAGGTCGGGCTTCAACTCGATGGCCTTTTCAACCCCTTCGACGCCATCGGCAGCGATGCCGACAATTTCGATCTGGGGATCTTTGGCCAGGATGCCGCGAATGGCCATCCTCATGAAGCATGAATCGTCAACGACCAGAACTTTCAATCTGTTACGTAGCAATGAACTCATGGTCACTCCGCAATAACCCCTTGAAAAATCGATTGGACCAGATCCTGAATTTCAGGGACACGGTCATCAAGCTCATAGCAGAACCGCTCCACGTCAAAGTCTGCAAGGTGGGGGGCGTAATTTTTAAGTATGGACCAAGACCTTTCATCGGCAAGGTTGAAGGTAATCCAGGACTGACTGCCATAATCCAGTTGCCGGACCGAGCAGAACAAATCAGCCAGGTTGACGATTGAGACTAGGATGGGGTCGATGATGGCCTCTTCAGGGGCGTGATGCAGGGCGATGACTTCGCAGTAATCGGCGGGGAAATTCCATTTTTGGGCGATGCAATGGCCGATCTCGCTGTGACTGGTGCCGAAGAATTCCCTTTCCGCTTCGACCATGCGATAGCTTTTGCCTTTGATGGAGGCCAGCAGTTGTTCAAATTCGGTGCGCCGATAATAGCTCAAGAGAACCTCGCCGATATCATGGACGATGCCGACCAGGTAGGCCTTTTCCGTGTCGGGGTAGCGGAACCGCTGGGCGATGATCTTGGCGACAATGCCGACCCCGAAGGAATGTTCCCAGAAGGTCCTGATGTCGAATGCGCCATCCTTTCCCTGAAAGACATCGATGAATGAGCAGGTAAAGGCAAGCTCCCTGATATGGCGGAATCCCAGATAGATGAGGGCGCGTTTCACCGATTTGATCTCATGGGCCGGCTTATAGAAGGGCGAGTTTACCATCCTTATTACCCGAGCGGCGAGAACCTGATCGGTCAGGATCATATCGGCAACTTCGTCCAATTCCACATCGGGTTTGTCGAGGAGTTCAATGACTTTGGTGGCCACATGGGGGATGGTGGGGAGTTCGGAGATGGCATCCACCATGGCCCGGGCGTTATTCATCAAAACGCTGTCGCTCATGGTACAGTCCTTATTTGTGGTAGGCGAAGCCACCGGGAAAATGGATCGTCTTGAATTTATCGTTGACCCCGTGCAGCGACTCCGACTGGCCGACAAAAAAGTAGCCGTAAGGCTGCAGGTTATTGTAAAAGTGCTGCACGACCTTCGATTTAGAAGCTACGTCGAAATAAATCAGTACATTAGCACAGAAAATCAGATCAAAACTTTTCATGAAAAGCATCTTGTTGTCATCGTACAGGTTAAGTAGCGAGAAATTGACCAATTTTTTCACCTCCGGGGCGAGGATGAAACGCTCCGAGGATTCAGTCTTGAAATATTTGCGCCGGTAGTAGTCAGGTGTATTCCGCACGGAATAGGAGCCATAAATTCCTTCCTTTGCCTGGGCGATGACGGTCTCGTTGATATCAGTGCCGACGATTTCGATGATCCAGTCCTTGAGCAGGGTATTACGTTTTTCAAGTAGGATCATGGCAAGGGTGTACGCTTCCTCTCCAGAGGACGAGCCGGCACTCCAGATGCGCAATTTGCGGAATCCCATTTTTGACTTCGTTTCGACAATATCGGGGAGGATTTTGTTTTCCAGGGCAGCAAGCTGCGGGCCATTGCGGAAAAAACAGGTCTCATTGGTGGTTATTTCGTCAAGAAGGTGGCGCAGTTCGCCGCTGCCGGTGATGCTGTTTCTGATGTACTGGTAGTATTCGGCATGGCTTTTTACTTTCGTTGCCTCCATGCGGCGGCAGATGCGGCTTTCCAGGAAGTACTTCTTGCTGGCGTGAAAGTAAATGCCGCACAGGTTGTAGATGTAATCCCTGAGGGTCTCGAAGTCTTTGTCGGAGATCTTCACTGTGGGGGTTTTGAGCTCTGGGAAAAATGTCTGTTCCATAAGTGCAGTCGGCCTAAATATATTAATTGTCGCTACAGTGAACGAATGTCAGAGGGTCGACGATCAGAGCCACACTGCCGTCGCCGAGAATGGTGGAGCCGGCGATCCCAGGAAGATTTGCCAGGAAACTACCCAGGGATTTGATGGCCACTTCCTGCTGGCCCATCAACCTGCTGACTACCAGTCCGACCCGTTTTTCGGCAACTCCCACGACCACCACATAACAGGTGTCCCTGCCAAGGGAGTCCCCCCGGCAGCCGAAGAGCCGATGCAGGCGAACCAGCGGCAATACCGCGTCCCGCAGTTTCAACACCTCCTGGCCCCCCAACTGATGGAAAACGCTCTGCTGTACCTTGATGGTCTCAATGACCGCCGAGAGGGGGATGGAATAGATTTCACCTTCCACTTCCACGAGGAGGGACTGAATGATGGCAAGGGTCAGGGGAAGGCGGAGTATGAATTCCGATCCCTGCCCAACATCGTTTTTGATTTCGATGATGCCGTTCAACTTGCGAATATTGGTGCGGACCACGTCCATGCCGACCCCCCTGCCGGAGAGGTCGGTGGTTTTATCCTTGGTGGAAAAACCGGGAAGAAAAATCAGGTCGAGAATCTCACGGGCGCTCATTGCCGACAGCTGCTCTTCCGTAACAAGTCCCTTTTCGATCGCCTTCCTGGCAACCTTGTCAGGATTTATGCCGCGGCCATTGTCCTTGATGCTGATAACGATCTGATTACCCTCGTGGTTTGCGGAGAGAACGACGGTTCCCTTAGGTGGTTTGCCGGCGGCGATTCGTTCTTCGGGGGGTTCCAGGCCATGGTCCAAAGCGTTTCTAATGAGATGAATTAAGGGGTCGCCGATTTCATCTACTACGGAACGGTCCAACTCGGTCTCTTCCCCGTAGATAAGAAGCTCCACGTCCTTGTTCAGCTCACGGGCCAGATTGCGGACGATGCGCGGGAACTTCTTGAAAACCTTCTCCACTGGGATCATGCGCATTTTCAGGACCTGCATCTGTAGCTCGGAGGTGACGAAATTGAGGCGTTTGGTCAGCTTGCCGAATTCGTCGCTGAACCCGGAGGGATCAATTCCCCTTTGAAAATCGCTATAAAGTTGCACCATGCGGTTGCGTTCCAGGACCAGCTCGCCCACTTGGTTCATGAGGTCGTCCAGCCGTTTGACATCTACACGCACGGTCGAGTTATCGGCCAGTTCTTCGGCTTTGGCCACGGCGGGCTTTTGCACTGGGGATGGGGCGATGGCCGGCGCAGGAATGCTAGACTGGGTGCCTGTCGTCGGCTCAACGACAGGCGATTCTGTAACGGGTGCCTCAGCAGCATCGGACGCGGCAGCGACAGGGGTGTTTGGGGAGGATTCAAATGCCGGTTCCGGGGGAGGGGGGGGCACAGCTGCTTCAGAGAGATATGGATGAAGCTTACCGATGGCGGTATCGATATCGCGCTCCTGGATTTCCCCTCCTTTGATGTCGCTCAGCAACAGTTTTACCAGATCGACAGCCTCCAGGATCACATCCATGATCTCCGGATTGACAGATAGCTCTCCTTTCCGCAACCGGTTAAGGACATCCTCAGTTTTGTGGGTGACCTTGACCAACAGGTCGAACCCGAGAAAACTCGAAGCTCCCTTAACGGTGTGGATGGAGCGAAAGATGCAGTTCAGAAGATCCGTATCGGCCGGAGATTTCTCCAGGGTAACGAGGTCGTCATCAAGCTTTTCAAGCAGTTCGGTGCTTTCGGTCAGAAAACCTTCGAGCAGTTCCTGATCTTCACAATCTATAGGCATTTCACGCTCCAATCAGTTTACGGCATTGTCGAAGTGCAGGCTATTGTCGAGGCTGCACATCTTTTCCAGGTCAAGCAGGACCAGCAGCCGGTCAGCCTGGTTTACGACTCCGGCCATGGATTCGACATCGATGGCACCGTTCGCCACCGGAGGCGGGGGCTGAATATCGCCGGCCGAGATCCTGATTACCTCCGATACCTCGTCGACAATAAAGCCCATCATCTCACTGCCCGACTCAATGACCATGATGCGCGTCCTCTTGTCGTTTTCCGCTTCCGGAAGGTTGAATTTCTTGCGCAGGGAGACAATGGGGATAACCTTGCCGCGCAGGTTGATTACACCATCGACGTAGGCAGGGGCATTCGGTACCCGGGTGATGTTGAGCATCCGGATGATTTCGCGAACTTTCAGGACATCGACGCCGTATTCTTCATGGTCTAGGCAAAAGCTGACCAGCTGGATCAGTTCGTCAATGACAGACTCCCTGGCGATCTGCAGAGCATTTTCCATAGTTTTCTCCGGCAAAAGAGCAAAAATGAAAAGAAACCGGGGGCGTTCCTTTTCTACCCTAATCGGTAGCAGACTGCTGTTGGTTTAGGGTTTTTTCGCAAGGCCGTAGCCAGGGTTGCTGGCGGTTGTTTCGGACCCCGGACGAAATGAGCCGCAGCAATGAAAAAATAAGCTAAGTCATTTTATTGACATTGGGCGCTTCTGTGACTATAATGAATGCTGCTCCTGTCTACAGGGGCGAACGCTCATCGCCATCTTACCTGTTTAAATGGGGAAAAAATGGAAAGTGCTAGAATACTCATAGCGGATGATGACAAGAAAACCAGGGATTTTGTCGCGGCATTCCTCAGCTATAAGGGGTACCAGGTGTCCCAGGCGGGCGATGGCCAGGACGCCTTGGAGAAAATCGAGCTGAACGATATCCAGATGGTCATCACCGACATCATGATGCCGCGCATAAACGGCCTGGAATTCATCAAGAAGCTGAAGGCCATGCGCCCGGAAATAGTCACCATCGCCTACAGCGCCTTTGCCAACTACGAAATGACGGCGAATCTTCTCAAGGCGGGGGCCTTCTTCTTTCTTGAGAAGCCGTTCAATCTGGAAGAGTTGGAAACCCATGTCAAACGGGGGCTTGAGCATCAGACGCTGCAGCGCCAGAGCTTCAAGGCACGACCCTGCATCAAGAATCGCTCGCTGCTGAATCACATCATCGGCGAGAGCGAAAAGATGCTCTCCCTTTTCGAAATGATCGAGAAAGTGGCCGGTTCCGATTCCACCGTCCTCATTCAGGGAGAATCGGGCACCGGTAAGGAACTGGTGGCGAAGGCGATCCACGATTTAAGCACCAGAGCGAGTAAGAACTTTGTCCCGGTCAACTGTGCCGCAATCCCGGACGACCTTTTGGAGAGCGAGCTGTTCGGCCATGTGAAGGGCTCTTTTACCGGAGCAGTCGCAACGCGCATCGGGAGATTCGAGATGGCTGACCGGGGAACCCTGTTCCTCGACGAAATTGGCGACATGAAACCGAACCTCCAGGTAAAGCTGTTGCGGGTCTTGCAGAACAAGGAACTTGAGCCGGTGGGGGCTGCCAGGACGAAGAAGGTGGATGTACGGATCATTGCTGCCACCAATCAGAACCTTGAGCACCTGGTTGCCTCGAAAATATTCCGGGAAGACCTCTATTACCGTCTCTCAGTTATTCCGATCATGCTACCGCCGCTCCGGGAACGGAAATCCGACATCCCCTTGTTGATCAATAATTTCCTGGAAAAATTCAACAAGAACAAGCAGCGCAAGGTTCAATCTTTTGACAAAAGTTCCATGGACATCCTGTGCAACTATGACTGGCCGGGGAACGTCCGGGAGCTGGAAAACCTTGTGGAACGCATGGTTATCATAAAAGGGAGTGGAACGATCCTCTTCAGCGATCTTCCGGAAAAATACCGTGGCATCAAACCTGCAGGAAAAGCGGAGCAGCTGACACTACCCGACAGCGGTTTCTGCCTGAACAGTGCCGTGGAAGATTTCGAAAACCGCCTCATTCTGCAGGCACTGGAGAAGACCGGGGGCAACAAGAAGGAAGCTGCGACCCTTCTCAATCTGAAAAGAACCACGCTCATCGAGAAGCTGAAGAAAAAGAAGCTATTGTTCAACGATGCTTCCCTTTCCAGCTCCTAGGAGATTCCGCCCATGGCCATAGATCGCATCGCGTCTGCTTCGCCTATTGAATCAGTCAATTTGCCGGTGCGATTCACCACCGATGGCGGCCACACAGAAAACGATTTCGAGGCAACCCTCGCGGCAACCGCCTTTCCTACCTCTTTCACGAATAGTTCCCCCGCCGATGCCGGAACTGCAGCGGAAATCCTTCGCCTGCAGATGTTCCGTTCAGCACTGACTTTGTCAGATGCCGACCCCGGTTATGCCCCTCTGCCGGCGGCAAATATCTTACAGCAAGCCTTAGCCGCCTTCGTGGAGCAGGAAAAGCAGTCCCCATGCGTACCGGTGGAGCCCCTGGATTTGGGCGCAACAATGGCTGAAAAGCCTGCCGCGGCTGTGCCTGCGAGTCCTGATCCGACCCTGGAAGCGATCATTGATCGCGCCTCGCGGCGTTATGGCGTCAATGCCGGGCTCATCAAGGCAGTTATTAAGGCGGAGAGCAATTTCAACACCCATGCCGTTTCCCCTGCGGGTGCCCAGGGTCTCATGCAGCTCATGCCGGCGACTGCCAGGGGACTTGGGGTGAAGGATTCCTTCGATGCGGAACAGAATATCATGGCCGGCACGAGGTTTTTGAGGGATATGCTCAATCGGTATGGCGGGGATGTGGATTCGGCTTTGGCGGCTTACAACTGGGGACCAGGCAACGTGGATCGGCATGGAGGGGAAGGGCTGCCGCGAGAAACACGGGAATACTTGGTGAAAGTGAAAGGGTACTACCGGGATTACAGCGCCTGACGGCTCGTCATAAATTGAGATGTGGGTAAAAAGCTCCCCCGTGTTCGAGGGAGCTTTTTTTATGGCCGTTTACTTTTTCAACGGGTTCTGCTGCCAGAAATGGCCCAGTACCTCCCGATCCGCATCAGTCAGGGTAACCCCTTTTTCTTCCATCTGGCGCATGACCTTGTCCATGTTTTTCCGCTGTTTTAATGCCGCATCGATCTTATGCCGGTTGTGACAGCCTAAACACTTTTCATCGATGATCTTGTTCTCCGCCGGGGGCAGGCTGATTGC
The DNA here is from genome assembly GCF_022808985.1 of Geotalea sp. SG265. GTDB lineage: Bacteria > Desulfobacterota > Desulfuromonadia > Geobacterales > Geobacteraceae > Geotalea. The sequence continues at coordinate 148,831 of NZ_JAKZFT010000007.1, forward strand.
CCGCACATCTTCCGGCGGGGCGGCGGAACCAGGGGCTGCGGCGGCAACGGTCATTAAGAAAACGAAATAATTCAGGTAGCGCATTATTCCCTCACATAGATGTCCTGGTCCGACCTGTGGACCATGGTCATGACATGCATGTATTCGTCCTCGATCATCTCATAGTGATTCTGCGTCTCCTTCACCACCTGCTCAAAAATCTTCCGTACCAGAGGATCGACGATATCCTTGGCCAGCAGGGTATACTGCTCCATGCATGCCTTTTCTTCCTTGAGGGCTATTTCCAGCGCTTTCTGTTCATGGGTTTCCTCGTCAATGGCTTTCTCCAGGGCGAGGAAGACGGCACTCTTCTTATTGGGCGGTGAGGCCATATAGGATTGAAGATCGCCGAATTCCCCCCCCTTGTAATGGTCGAAAAATGCCTTCAGGTGCCCGACCTCTTCGTTGGCCAGAAGTTCCAGGACCTTCCTGGCCCGCTCATTCTTTGTAACTGCAGCCGCACGACGATAGAAATCCATGCTGTCCTTTTCCGCCTGAATGGCGAGCTTCAGTGCTTCCTGTACCGTGTACTCTTTTCCCATGGCATCCTCCTGTCATGCACCAAATGAAAGTACGGGTAAAATAGAGTATAGCGGTAAAAAGAGGGCGGTCAACCGGCGGTCATTATTTATCGGCAGCCAGCAGGGCATTGGCCACGACTCCCGCCATGGTCAGGCCGAAGATGGACGGAATGTAGGAGATACTGCCGAGGATCACCCGCCGGTGCTCACAGGAGAACTGCTGGTTATCCTTGTTGGGGCAGATGCAGTTGCCTTTGCAGCCGCCATCCTTGATTGCCGGCTCACGGTACTCCTCGGTGGAGTATACAACCTGCACCCCTTTCACAATTCCCTGCTTGCGCAGCAGCTTGCGCATAGAACGGGCCATGCGGCATTTGTGGGTTTCGGAGATATCTCCTACCTTGATCTGTGTCGGATCCAGCTTGGCGGCAGCTCCCATGCTGGAGATCACGGGTATTTGCCGTTCCCGACAGGTAACGATCAGATGCAGCTTACTGGTGAAATGATCGATGGCATCGACCACATAGTCGAAACTGCCGGCCAGGAGAAATTCACTGTTGTCGGCGCTGTAAAAATCCTTGAATGGAATAATATCCGCCTGGGGGTTGATGTGCCGCAATCGCTCGGCCATGACGGCCACCTTTGCCTTGCCCACTGTGCTGTCCATGGCATGGAGCTGCCGGTTGACGTTGGTCAGGCAGATGTCGTCGAAATCCACAAGCACCAGCTTTCCAATACCGGCGCGGCACAGGGCTTCGGCGGCGTAGCTGCCAACCCCGCCGAGTCCGAAAACGGCGACAGTGCTTTTATTCAGGATGGAAAGCCCCTCCGGGCCGATGAGCAGCTCCGTGCGGGAAAAACGATGCAGATGTGACATAAAAAAATCCTTTATATTTATATTGCTTGAAAAGAAATCGGCAGCCGGAACAGTTCGACGGCATTTTTCCATGTGCGAGCGGCTACTTCCTCCACAGCCACACCCTTGATCTCCGCAACCTTGCAAGCTGTTGCCGTAAGGAAAGCGGGTTCATTCGGCCTTCCTCGGTACGGCTCCGGGGATAGGTCTGGAGCATCGCTCTCCAAGAGCAGGTGATCGAGCGGCACCTCCCGCGCCGCTTTTACCGGGCGCACCGCATTGGGAAAGGTAACCGTCCCGGCCAAAGAGATATGCAAACCTGCCTTTATACAGTCTACCGCAGTCTCTGTGCTGCCGGAGAAGGCATGCATGACTCCGCGGACCCTTTCTGCTCCAATCTCCCGAAGAATGGTGAGCAGGTCCTGGAAGGCCTTGCGGCAATGGATCAGGACCGGCAGGTCGAGTTCCCGCGCCAGCATCAGCTGCCGGCGAAAGGCGTTCATCTGCAGCGCTCGGGGGACCGCTAGGGAATAGTCCAGGCCGATTTCACCAATGGCAACAGCAGCGTGGCCGAGCTCCCGGAGCTTGGCTATGGTATTTTCTGAAAACTGTCGGGCGTGCATGGGATGCAGGCCGTAGGCAGGAAAAATTTCCGGGTGCAGGCCTCTGAGCGCTTGAAGGCTGTGCCATTCTGCGGGTGCCGTTGCCGGAACAATAAATAGTGCCACCCCGGCCGTCTTTGCGGCCTCTATGACGGATGGGACTCTGCCGGAAAAGACACAATCGGCCAGGTGGCAGTGGCTGTCGATCAGCAGGGGACCTTCCATATTTTAAATTTAACACCTGTATTGCCGGAAAAGGAAGAGGTTTTTCTCCGTCTATCGGTGTAAAATCGAGTTTTCTGTTGCCCTTTTATGACTGGCATGGCATTATTTACCGGTACTTCCGAAGGCGAAGATAACCTCTTCGCCTTTCTTTTGTCCTCAGAAAAACACGAAACTGTCGTGCCGGCACCAGGAGCAGGTTATGAAGAAGCATTACGAACAGGAAATCAACAGCAGGCGTACCTTTGCCATCATCAGTCATCCCGACGCAGGAAAAACGACGATAACCGAAAAGCTACTGCTTTTCGGCGGCGCCATTCAGCAGGCGGGTGAGGTCCGGGCGCGCAAGGCTGCCCGCCATGCCACCTCCGACTGGATGGAGATGGAGAAGCAGCGCGGCATTTCGGTAACCTCGTCGGTGATGAAGTTCACCTACCGGGATTACGAGATAAACCTCCTCGATACCCCCGGCCACAACGATTTCTCCGAGGATACCTACCGCACCCTGACCGCCGTCGATTCGGTATTGATGGTCATTGACTCGGTAAAGGGGGTGGAGAGCCAGACCAAGAAGCTTCTGGAAGTATGCCGGCTGCGCCATACGCCGATCATGACCTTCATCAACAAGCTGGACCGGGAGGGGCGCGAACCGCTTGACCTGCTGGACGACATCGAGAGTACCCTCAACATCCAGTGTGCTCCCATGACCTGGCCTGTGGGGATGGGTAAACGCTTCCGCGGCACCTATCACCTCTACAGCAAGGAACTGACCTTCTTCGATCCCCAGGCCGACCGCGGGACCGGCCAAACCATTACTGTCAAGGGACTGAACGATCCCCTGCTGGATGAGCTGCTCGGTTCCCAGGTGGAAGAGCTGCGCAACGACGTGGAACTCCTGGAGGGGGCGGCTCATCCCTTCGAGCAGGAGGCATACCTGGCCGGGTTGCAGACCCCGGTCTTCTTCGGCAGTGCCATCAATACCTTTGGTGTGCAGCAGCTCCTGGACACTTTTATCGAGCATGCCCCGCCGCCGCAGCCGCGGGAGACGGAGACTCGAGAAGTTACTCCCTATGAGGAACCCTTTTCCGGCTTCACCTTCAAGATCCAGGCAAACATGGACCCGGCCCACCGGGACCGCATTGCCTTTTTCCGCATCTGTTCCGGCAAATTCACCCGGGGGATGAAGGTCAGGCATATCCGCCTGGGGCGCGAGGTGCAGATTGCCAACGCCACCATCTTCATGGCCCAGGACCGCACCAATGTGGACGAGGCCTATCCCGGCGACATCATCGGCATCCACAACCACGGCACCATCAAGATCGGCGACACCTTCACCCAGGGGGAGGAGCTGAAATACACCGGCATCCCCAACTTTGCGCCGGAGCATTTCCGCAAGGTGCGCCTTCTGGATCCGATGAAGTCAAAGGCACTGGAAAAAGGGCTGGTGCAGCTGGCGGAAGAGGGAACGACCCAGGTGTTTCGGCCGCTGATGGGGAGCGACTGGATCGTCGGCGCGGTCGGCCTGCTCCAGTTCGATGTGGTTATGCACCGGCTTGAGCATGAGTACAAGGTGAAGGCCACCTACGAGCCGGTTTCCTACGTCACCGCCCGCTGGGTGACCGGCGAAAAGAAGAAAATGGACGAGTTCGAAAAGAAGGAAGCCATGAACCTCTATCGGGACGGGGAGGGTAACCTTGCCTACCTGGCGGGGAGCCAGTGGCGGCTGGACAACACCATGGAAAACTGGAAAGATATCCAGTTCCATGCCACCCGTGAACACAGCTGACAGAAAAGCCCTCGCAAAAGGGCTTTTCTGTCAGCGCTACTATCGGTTTATTTCTGCTGCAGCACGATCCCAGAGCCTTTCTTAAATCGCCTACAGGGATACCCCCTTGTTCTCCCGCTCGATCTTGTTCACAACGCAGTAAATACCTTTTTCCTTCAGTCCTGGCTTGAAGCAGCCGTTGCAGGAGATGCAGGTGGCACGGGCTTCGTCTCCTTTTTCCCAACGCCGTACCAGGGCGGGCTCGCGGATGAATGGCCGCGACATTGAGATATAGTCGGCTTCGCCACGTCTGATGATGCCCTCGACGATTTCAAAGGAACGAAGCCCCCCGACAACCATGACCGGGCAGGAGACCGCTTCCTTGATGCGGTATGCCAGTGGCAGGTTGTAGGCTTCCTGCTCGCGAGTGGCGATCCCTTGCCGAACCGGGGCCAGATCTCCCGAGGCAGGGGTGCCGCCGCTCACCTCAATGGCATCAATTCCCTCCTGATCCAGCATCCGCGCAGCAGCAAGGGCGTCTTCCAGCACCAGCCCGCCGGGAATGTTATCGTCGCCGTTGAGCTTGACCAGTACCGGAAACTCAGTACCGACCGCTTTACGGGCGCTGGCGTAACATTCAAGGAGGAGGCGGCAGCGATTTTCGATCGAGCCGCCATAGTTATCGACCCTGCGATTGGTCAGGGGGGAAAGGAACTGGTTGATCAGGTAACCATGGGCAGCATGGAGCTGTACCGCATCGAAACCGTATTCCTTGGCTCTTGCTGCACCCTCGCCGAACAGTCTGACGATTTCCCCGATCTCCTGCAGGGAAAGCTCAGCCGTATCTTCTGGAAACTGGGGGGTCCGAAGAGCCGAAGGAGCAACAGGCCTGGTGCCGATAGTGTTGGCAGATGTCTGACCCCCGGCGTGAACCATCTGCAGGCAGATTTTACCGCCGGCATCATGAACGGCAGCGGTGAGGGCTTTCATCTGGGGGGCGAAGGAGCTGTCGTGGATTCCCATCTGGCCGGGGAGTTGCTTGCCATCAGGACGGATAAAGGCATAACCGGTGATGATCAGAGCTACTCCGCCCCTGGCGAGGGTGGCATAATAAGAGGCGAGCTTTTCCGTGGGGCGTCCATCCTCCTCGCACATCCCTTCCCAAGTAGCAGAGCGGACAAAGCGGTTGTTCAACACCAGCCTGTTGATTCTGGTTTCGTCAAAAAGCTTTCTCATACACCCTCCATTCAAAAAACCTCATAATAGCTTTCCGTGCCCAACCGGTGGACCTTCATCAGGTTTGTGGAACCCTTCGCTTCCAGTGGTACTCCCATGGAGACGACTACCAGATCCCCTTTCTTGAAACCGGTTGAAAGTAGCGTCTCCTCGCCGATCTTTATCTGCTGCCTGGTGCCCCCCACCGAGCCCACCGGATAGCTCTTCACACCCCAGTAGAGGGAAAGCCGGCGTTGGATTTCGGGAAACGGCGTAAAGGCGATGATCGGCAGTTGCGGGCGGAATTTTGAGATGCGGGCGGCGGTGCTTCCCGATTGGGTGAAAACCACCAGCGCCTTTGCCTTGAGAGTCGATGCAGCGTGGCAGGAAGCCTCGGCGACCGCTTCGGGAATATTGTCGCTATGGACCGGCTTAATGGCTGGGATGCGCCACAATTCGGAATGCTCGATATCCAGGGCTATCTTGGCCATGGTCCTCACTGCTTCAGTGGGATATGCACCGGAAGCTGTCTCCCCGGAAAGCATGACGGCGTCGGTTCCATCGAGAATGGCATTGGCCACGTCCGAGGTTTCGGCGCGGGTGGGGCGGGCATGGAGGATCATTGATTCCAGCATCTGAGTTGCCGTGATCACCGGCTTTCCCGCTTCATTGCAGGCGCGGATGATGCTTTTCTGCACCAGGGGCACCCGCTCGGCGCTCAGTTCTACTCCCAGGTCACCCCGTGCAACCATGACGGCATCGGTCACAGTGAGGATATGGTTGAAGTTGCGCAGAGCTTCAGGCTTCTCTATTTTGGCGACGACTGGGATATTGAGTCCCTTGCTGCGGATGATATTCTTGATCTCCTCCACGTCGGAGGCCTGGCGGACAAAGGAGAGGGCGACAAAATCCACCCCCATGTCGAGGCAGAACTCAAGGTCGGCCCGGTCCTTGTCGGAAAGGGAGGGAGCGGAGACTGCGACACCGGGCAGGTTGATGCCCTTGAGGTCCTTGAGCGTACCACCTTCCACCACGGTGCAGTGAACGGTATTGCCGGTGACGGAGAGAACCTTCAGTTCTATCATGCCGTCGTCCAGCAGGATCCTCGAACCGGGTTTCACGTCATGGGGCAGGGCCTTGTAAATGGTGGAAATCAAACCGGGACGGCCGAGCACTTCATCGGTGGTAATGTCGAGCATTTCTCCTTTTATCAGGCGAATGGCGCCGTCAGCCATGCGGCCTGTCCTGATCTTTGGACCCTGGAGATCGGCCAGGATGCCGATCGCTCTCTTTTTTTTCTCGGAAAGAGTGCGGATCATGGCGATGAGGTTCTTTTTCTCCTCTTGAGAGCCATGTGAGAAGTTGAGGCGGAAAATATCGACACCGGCCTCCATGAGACGCCCTATGGCTATTTCCGATGCGCTGCTTGGTCCGAGAGTGGCTATGATCTTTGTTTTACGAAAGGTTCTTTTCAATGGTGGAAACGCCCCTTTCTCCCTTTGTGGGCGGCATTCGGCGATTTGTGGCATTCGAAACAGCGCAGTTCCTCCACCTTGTTCAATTCTAGTACCGATGTGGGCTTGGAGGTGTTGGGCATGTTGTAGGCTTCGGTCTGGAAGTAATCCCTGTCACGCTCGTCAGTAAGGATAGGCGCACGGTAGGCCACCTTCCAGTCGCTGGAGATGGCAACGGTATGGCACTGGTCGCACCCTCCCGGTGGGGGAATGGTACGCCAGGCGCCGAACATTGTGCAGCCGCAACTGAAAAAAACGGAGAACAGGAGGAGGCGAGTAGAAATTCTCTGCATGTGGTGCTCCTTAAACGGCGAGCCTATAGAGGGGGCGGATATTTTGCAGACATATTACCATACCGGGCCGTTTATACAACAGCCGGAGACAACGGGATATGGGGCTTGGGTATAAAAAAACCCCGCAGGAGGCGGGGTTCTTGTTTGGTTTATTTATATGGGTACCAGACAAGTAGAATGAAAATGTGAAAGGAATCACATTGGGGAGGTCATTACTTCTTCTTGGAAGCAACGGCATCCTTGAGAGCTTTGCCAGGACGGAACTTGGGTACCTTGGCAGCAGCGATCTTGATCTCTTTGCCTGTCTGGGGATTTCTGCCGGTGCGGGCTTTTCTGCTTGCAACTTCGAAGCTGCCGAAGCCGACCAGAGTAACCCTGTCGCCTTTTTTCAGCGCGCCGCTTACAGTCGAGATGAAAGCACCGACTGCTTTTTCAGCTGCACCCTTGGTCAGGCTTGCGGATTTTGCTACTGCCTCAACGAGTTCTGCTTTAGTCATGATAAACCCTCCTTTGGAGTAATAATTGGAAATACTATAGTCAGATATTTGCAGTTTGCAAGGGTTTATTTAAAAAAAATCATTTTTTTTTAAGAGGGTAGCAGGTTTATGGGGTCCGGTTCCTCCCTATCAAGGTCCAGCAAAGGATGACAAAGACCCATTTGTGCGGATGCCCGCCAAAAGAGCATTTGCAAAAAAAGTAACTAAATCAATAAGTTGCAACGCAATGAATGTGTGGATACGATCATTAAAATAAAAAAAGTTAATTAGTTTCATCGCCAGTCGCGGCGGGGTCCCCGTCATACGATGTAGGTTCCGTGCCGGGGATGAAGCATTCGGTTGCGCTCCCCTCGATTCCTTCTCTGGCAAGCTTTCCGGTGCGTGGATTAATAAGGGCGAACGTTACGTTTGCAGGCACCTGAAAGTTGGCAACTGGCACACCCGCAAGGCCGCGCTGCATGAACTCGGTCCAGATGGGAGCTGCTGCCTGCCCCCCAGAGCCTCCGGCTCCCAAGGAACGTTCCTGGTCGTAGCCGACCCACACGCCTGCCACGAGCTGGGGCACGTAGCCGATGAACCAGGCGTCCTTCATGTCATTGGTGGTCCCGGTCTTGCCAGCTACCGGCCTGCCCAGTGCCCGGGCTCTCTGGCCGGTACCGCTGGAGACGACGCTCTGCATGAGGTTGGTCATGATATAGGCCGTTTCCGGAGAAATAACCGGTACCGCCGTTGAACTGCGGCTGGCGGGCTTCGATGTACCCGGATCATCCAGGGCCAGATTGACAGCAGATGTTGCGGAGGAAAACACGGGGAGTTGGGGAGGAGTGGTCTCCTCCAGGACGTTTCCTTCCCGGTCAACGACCTTTGTCACGAAATAGGGGGATACCTTGAAGCCCCCTGAGGCGAATACAGCATAGGCGCTGGTGAGCTCCATGGGGGTAAGGCTGGACGAGCCAAGGGCAAGGGTGAGGTTGGCGGCGAGGGGTGACGTAATCCCCAGCTTTTTTGCATAGTCTATGGCGGTGCCGACACCGATGGATTCAAGGATCTTGACGGAAACCACATTGATGGAGTCGGTCAGCGCCTCGCGCATGGTGACCGGTCCGCGGTAGATATTGTCGTAGTTCTTCGGCTTCCACGCCTGCTCCTTGCCGCTTTCGTATTCTGCGGGTGAGTCGTCGATAATGGTGGCCGGTGTCATGCCCTTGTCGATGGCGGCCGCATAAATGATCGGCTTGAAGGATGAACCGGGATTGCGCCGGGCCTGCATGGCCCGGTTGAACTGGCTTTTCTTGAAGTCGTACCCGCCGACCATGGCCCGGACGCCGCCGGTTTTCGGATCCATGGCAAAAAGCGCCGCCTGAGCTTCCGGTTCCTGGTCAAGGGCGAAAAGGGCGCCGTTCTTGTTGACATCGGGGGTGACAACCGAGACCTCGATGACACTCCCCGGGTTGAGGGTCTTGGCCTTGTGCTCGGGCTTGCCATAGGTTTCCACCAGGGCAAGTTTGCCTGCCCAGGCCATGTTCTTGCGGTTGAGAATGCCGGTTCGATCACCGACCCTGATGGTTGCCTCACCCTTTCCCTGATTGATGGCGGTGACGACCCCCAGATAGGTGGCGCCTTCCTTGAGAGCGGATGAGTCGATACCTTCTTCGACTTTCTTGCAGAAGTCATTGATCTCAGCTTCAGCAAGGTATTTGATGGGGCCGCGGAAGCCCTGCCGCTTGTCGAGAGCCTTAAGGCCGTTAACGACCCCTTCATAGGCGGCTTTCTGCATCTCCGCATTCATGGTCGTATAGATCTTCAGACCTTCCTTGTAAAGCCGGTCCTCTCCGTATTTCTCTTCCAGCTGAATGCGCACCTGCTCCAGAAAATAGGCGGACTGCTCCCCATTGACCTTTTTCAGCGAGCGAATGACGATCGGGGTGTTCTTGGCATGGTCGGCCTCCGCCTGGGTGATATAACCTTCCTTGACCATCCGTTCCAGGACGTAACTCTGCCGCTCCTTAGCCCGGTCCAGGTGCTTGATGGGCGAATAGGTATTGGGGGCCTTCGGCAAGCCGGCGAGCATGGCCATTTCGGCAAGATTGAGATTCTCCACGCTCTTGGCGAAATAGGTTTCCGCTGCCAGCTGGACACCATAGGAACCAGCCCCCAGGTAGATCTGGTTAAGATAGATATAAAGTATCTCGTCCTTCGAGAGACGCTCCTCCATGCGCTTGGCAAGGATCGCCTCCTTGAGCTTGCGGGAAAATTTCTTCTCCGGCGTCAGCAGCATGGACTTGGCAACCTGTTGGGTGATGGTGGAAGCGCCCTCTTTCTTGCGCATGGAGAGCACATTCTTGACGGCGGCGCGGACGATGCCCAGGTAATCGATTCCCTTGTGCTGATAAAAATTCGCATCTTCCGCGGCGACGAAGGCCTGGATGAGTTTCTTCGGCACCTTGTCCACCGGCACCACCGTCCTGCGTTCAAGGTAGAATTCCCCGACCAGGCTGCCGTCGGCGCCGAACACCTGGGAGACAATGGGGGGGCGATAATCGGCAAGGCGGTCAACCTTGGGCAGAGTGCCGAGGAGAAAGAAAAAATAGCCGAGAAAGGCGAGGCTGGCGAGGACGGCAATAATACCTCCTGAAACGAGGGCTATTTTGAAAAGATCACGGTTGCCGGATTTCTTAATTCTGCGGCCAGTATTGGCTTGGCCCTTGTAAAACTCCATACGAAGAGACTCCACTGTCTTATGTTGGTAAACCCCACGTTGCAGGATACTGCAGATCAAAGAACCAATTCAAGTTTATTATCGGAGCGCCGATGAATAGCTAACATGAGACCGGTCTAAACATTTTTCGGTAGGTGGCTGCACTCTCATTAGTTAAAATGCCCGGTGAATAGATTAGCATGAGCGCTGATGAAAAAAAGGGGGAACTATGAAAAAAACATTGGTTAGTACCTGTGTGCTCGGCCTGTTGATGGCAGGCGGGGCGTTGGCGGCGGAGTTCCAGCCCATGGGGACTCTTGGGATCGGTGGTGCCGGGGTTGCCCGCACCTTCGATTCCCATGCACCTTACTGGAACCCGGCCGGGCTTGCTTTCAACGACAAGTCCTTTTCCAGCAGGATCGACGCCAGTGTCGGCCTTAAGGTCAACGAAGGTCTGGCCGACAACGTGGATCGCTTGAGCAATCTTAACTTCGACACCTTCAGCAAATACAACGCTGGCTCGACCACTGCCCAGGCTGTAACCGACACAGTCAAGGCCCTTTCAATCCTTGGGGATATCAAGGAAAAGAAAGGCACTCTGGCAGTCAACGGCAATGCAGTCCTTGGCTTCCAGATCAAGCATTTCGCCTTTGGTGCTTTCGGCACCTTCGAGGGATTCGCCCAGCCGGTCCCTGATACGGCCAACATCCTGCCGAATCAGGACAGCACCTCGACGGCGGTCACCCCTGTCCAGCTCTGGACCCCGGTCGCCGGGAGCGCTGCCTCCAACGTCTTTTTCAGTTCACAGCAGCGGACGGATATCGAGGCGGCCCTGACCACCAATAATCAACTGACAGCGACCCAGGCCCGGGATATCATCAATGCCGCCGATGCTCAGCTGGCCGGCTCGGGGATCTCTTCCCAGGCGGCAACCAACAGTCTGGTTACCCTTGGACAGACCCTGGCAAACCCTGGGACCAGGACGCTGGATAACAATACTTCGTCAGTTCTGACCAAGAGCCTTGCCTATATCGAATTTCCCCTCTCCTACGGGCATGCCATTCCCTTGGGCTCCTTCGGTACCCTCGGCATCGGCGCCACAGCCAAGGTCCTCACCGGCCGTGTCTACCAGTCACAGACCTATCTGTTGAAAAGCGGCACCAAGGTGGAATCGAGCGACATCGTCAGCGACATGACCGATAACTTCAAGGATTCCACCGCCTTGGGATTTGATCTGGGCGCACTCTGGCGGCCGAAGGAGTGGATTAATGTCGGGATAGTCGCCAAGCATCTCAATTCGCCGAAATTCGATGCTCCCGACCTGAAGGACAAGAACGGCAGCTTCCTCCCGGGAAGCGGCGGCAAGGTTAAACTGAAGCCGCAAGTGCGGATGGGTGTAGCAGTTGATCCCTTATCCTGGCTCACCTTGGCCGCCGATGTGGACCTGACCAACAATGAGACGGTGCTGACATCCAACAATTACAGGAGTCGCAACATCGGGGGGGGATTCGAATGGCACTACTTTTCCTGGTTCAAGGTGCGCGGCGGCATGTACAGCAATATCGCCGAAAAGGGAATCGGACCGACCGCGACGGCAGGCATTACTTTCGGCACGAAATGGATAAATCTTGACATCGACGGTGCCTACGGTTTAGAAACAGCCAAATACAAGGACAGGTCCTATCCCCAGGAAGCACGGGTCCAGACCCAGATAAATTTCCTCTTCTGATCCGGCAGCCTTCTTCACCGCAGCCCTGATGCCCGCGTCCGGGCTGCGGTCGCTGGAAAGGTACCCAATGAAAAAAAATCGCCTCATGACGATGCTTGCCCTCGGCTGTCTGCTCTTCCTGCCACAGGGCGCCTGGGCCGCCGAAATTACCCCCTTCTACACCCAAAACCAGAGTCCCCTGGTGCAGATCTTCGGCCTTCCTGCCGCAGGTAATGGGGTAATCGTCCCTGCCGGGCATCTGGATGCCACCCTCGCCCAGGATATGGCCTCCAATTACGCCAAAACCATCGATGTTCCGACCAGGGAACGGATCCTCCTCGATGGTGAGAGCGAACGGACGACCATTGCCCTTCGTTATGGGGCGGCACAGGGGGTGGAGGTGGGGCTGGATGTGCAGCTGATCGGCCATGGCGGCGGCATTTTTGATGGCTTCATCGAGGGCTGGCACGATTTCTTCGGCTTGCCACAGGGGGGGCGGAAGGAGGCGCCGCGCAACCGGCTTCTCTACAGCTATGAGAAGGATGGGGTGGAGCGGCTCAGGCTTGACGATTCCAGTTTCGGTATCGGAGATGTGCGGCTCTCGGGAGCACTGCAGCTCTATGGGGACGGCCCCGGTGCGGTGGCATTGCGCACCTGCCTGAAATTCCCTACCGGCAGCAGTGCCAAGCTGCATGGCAGCGGTAGCACCGACCTGGCCCTTTGGGTAACCGGCAGCAGGGATAATCTTCTGGAAAAATGGGGGCACTGGACCGTCTTCGGAGCGGCAGGGGGGATGGTCATGACCGACGGCAGGGTGCTCAAGGAGCAGCAGAACAACCTGGTCGGCTTCGGCACAGTCGGTATCGGCTGGAGCCCCGCCCAGGTCATCGCCTTCAAGACCCAGCTCTCCGCCCATACCCCTTTTTATGGTGACAGCAGCCTTCCTGAGATCGGGGACGCGGCCGTGCAGCTCATCATAGGGGGGACCATCGCCTTTTCCGCCAAGACCTCCCTCGACATCGGCGTTTCTGAAGACCTGGCCGTCTATACCTCACCCGATGTGGCGCTGCATCTGGCTTTGACCAGGCGCTTCTAGCCAATAAGTTCTCCTCATTCTAAAATTGCTGCTGATCCAGATAGAGTCGCAGCGCTCGCCGTTCCGCCATCAGCTTGACCGCCAGGGGAATCACCACTGAGCTGAAGACGAGGGCGCAGCCGAATGCCTCCCACAGTCCCAATCGCTCCCCGAGCAGCGCAAATCCACCCAGCATGCTCCAGACCGGATCCAGCGTATAGATGAGGCTGGCTCGGGTCGGCGTAGTATAGCGCTGAAAGGTATTCTGCAGGGTAAAGCAGATGACGGTGGGAAAGAGGGCGCAATAGAAGAGCGCCCCGGCGGAGACCGGTCCCATGTGAAATGCTGGCTGGGGCAGGATCAGCACCAGCAGTCCGCCGATGATGGTTACCGTCGTGAACTGGACGAGGGTGATGAGGTAGACGTCGTCGCCGCTGCTTAAAACCTTCGAGACGGAAATGATGTGCAGGGCGATGAACAATGCGCAGACGGTGGAAAAGATGTCTCCCCTGCTGAAGCCGCCGCCGGCGGCCAGGGCAATGATGCCTGAGACTGCCAGACAGAGACCGGCAAAGGTCAGCCGGTCCACCCTGTCGCGCCAGAAGAGGTAGCAGAAAAGCGGCACCACCAGAACGAAGAGGTTGTTGAGAAAACCGGCTCTGGTGGCGCTGGTGCCACTGACGCCGATGACAAAGGAGAGGTTGGCTGCGGTCAGGGCAATGCCGACCATGCCTCCCCTCTTGAGGATCATGCGGTTGAGCCCCCTGAGCCTGGGCAGGCAGACCAGGGCCATCATGCAGGCTGCCAGGAGAAAGCGGAGGAAAAGGAAGGTAACAGGAGGGATTTCCCTGAAACCGATCTTGTTGAAGACGAAGCTCCCCCCCCAGAGGATGGTGGTGAGAATAAGCCACGGGGTGGCGCGACGGCTTTCCAGATCAAGATTCGTGCTCACTTCGTTCATCTACAACAATTTCCTTAAAAACATTCCGGTATAGGAACCGGTCACCTTGGCCACCTCTTCGGGGGTGCCGGTGGCGACTATCCTGCCACCCCGGTCCCCTCCCTCCGGGCCGATGTCGATGATGTGGTCGGCGGTTTTGATCACATCCAGGTTGTGTTCGATGATGACGATGGTATTCCCCCCCTCCACCAGCTTGTGCAGCACCTCCAGCAGTTTGTGGATGTCGGCGAAGTGGAGACCGGTGGTGGGCTCGTCAAGGATATAGATGGTCCGGCCGGTAGCCCGCTTGGAAAGCTCCTTGGCCAGCTTGACACGCTGAGCTTCACCGCCGGAAAGGGTAGTGGCGGCCTGGCCGAGGCGGATATAACCTAGCCCCACCTCTTCGAGGGTCTTGAGCTTGTTCTTAATGCGGGGAATGTGTTCCATGAACTGCAGCGCCTGGGAGACGGTCATGTCCAGGACATCGGCAATGGATTTGCCTTTGTAGAGCACCTCCAGGGTCTCCCGATTGTAGCGGGCCCCCTTGCAGACCTCGCACTGGACGTAGACGTCGGGGAGGAAGTGCATCTCGATCTTGATGATGCCGTCCCCGGAGCAGGCCTCGCAACGCCCCCCCTTGACGTTGAAGGAGTAACGCCCCGGCTTGTAGCCACGGATCTTCGATTCGGGGAGCTGGGCAAAGAGGTCGCGTATATCCGCGAAGACCCCCGTATAGGTGGCGGGATTGGAGCGGGGGGTCCTGCCGATGGGGGACTGGTCGATATTGATGACCTTGTCCAGCGCGTCGAGCCCTTTGATTTCCTTGACGGCGCCGGCCTTTTCCCTGCTCCGGTAGAGCCGTTGACAGAGGACCTTGTAAAGGGTATCGATGACCAGGGTAGATTTGCCGGAGCCGGAAACGCCGGTTACGCAGGTCAGCACCCCGAGCGGGATATCGACCACCACATCCTTGAGGTTGTTCTCGCTGGCACCGATGACACGGAGGGACTTGCTTGCCTGGCGCCGTTTTTTCGGCACTTCGATGACCAGCTTGCCCGACAGGTATTTGCCGGTGAGGGATTCGGGATGTTCCATGATTTCGGCGGGAGTCCCCTGGGCGACGACCCTTCCGCCGTGGATACCTGCCCCCGGCCCCATGTCGATGACATGGTCCGACTCCAGGATAGTCTCCTCGTCATGCTCCACCACCAGCACTGTGTTGCCCAGATCGCGCATGTGCTTCAGGGTCTGGAGCAGCCGGGCGTTGTCCCGCTGATGGAGACCGATGGAGGGCTCGTCCAGGATATAGAGGACCCCGACCAGGCTGGAGCCGATCTGGGTGGCGAGCCTGATCCGCTGTCCTTCGCCACCTGAAAGGGTGCCCGATGAGCGGTCCAGGGAGAGGTAATCGAGGCCGACGTTGACCAGGAAATGGAGCCGCTCGCGGATCTCCTTGAAGATACGGCGAGCAATCTCCTCTTCCTTGGGGCTCAGGTGCAGGTTGGCGAAAAATTCCAAGGCGTCCTTGATGGAAAGGGCGGTGACGTCGCAGATATTGTGGCCGTCAATCCTGACGAACAGCGCTTCTTTTTTCAGCCGTGCACCTTGGCAGGTGGGGCAGGGCATGACGTTCATATATTTTTCCAGCTCTTCCCGCACTAGGTCCGATTCACTTTCACGGTAGCGCCGCTCCAGGTTGTTCAGCACCCCTTCGAATTCTTTATGGTAGGTGTGCTTGCGGCCGCCGTCCTCCTCCCACCAGAATTCCACCTTCTCCCCCTTCGTACCATTGAGGATGATGTCCCGGGCCTTGGGGGAAAGTTTTTTAAAAGGAGTGCGGATGTCGAACTTGTAGGCCTTGGCCAGGGCCTCCAGGGTGAGGTGATACCAGCTGGAAAGCCGCTTTTCCCAAGGAGCGATGGCTCCCTCTCGTATGGAAAGATCCGGATTGGGGACGACTAGATCGGCATCGAAATACATGCGGGTGCCGAGACCGGTGCAGTCAGGACAGGCGCCGTAAGGGTTGTTGAAGGAAAACATGCGCGGAGTCATTTCCGGATAGGAGATGCCGCAGTCGATGCAGGCGAAGCTTTCGGAAAAGAGCATCACCTCCTGCCAGGGAGATTTGCCCTTCTTCGCCTTCGTCCGGGGCGGCTCTTCCCCTTCAGCCTTCGGGTATTCCTGGATGGCGACCTTGACGATCCCTTCCGCATGATTGAGGGCGGTGGCAAGGGAATCGGCCAGCCGGCGCTGGATCCCGTCCTTGACCACCAGCCGGTCGACGACGATATCGATGTCGTGCTTCTTGTTCTTGTCCAGGGTAATCTCGTCGGCCAGGTCGTAGGGGGCGTCATCGATGATCACACGGGCGAAGCCGTCCTTGCTAAGCTGGGCCAGTTCCTTGCGGTACTCCCCCTTGCGGCCCCGGATCATGGGGGAAAGCAGGTTGATCTTCGTGCCGGCGGGCAGGGTCATGATCTGATCGACCATTTGACTTACGGTCTGAGCAGTAATCTCCTTGCCGCAGTTATAGCAGTGGGGTTTGCCGACCCGCGCGAAAAGCAGGCGCAGATAATCATAGATTTCGGTGACCGTGCCGACGGTGGAGCGTGGATTCTTGCTGGTGGTCTTCTGCTCTATGGAAATGGCGGGGCTCAAGCCTTCGATGGATTCCACGTCCGGTTTTTCCATCTGCTCAAGGAACTGGCGGGCATAGGCAGAGAGGGACTCCACGTAGCGGCGTTGTCCTTCCGCATAAATAGTGTCGAATGCAAGGGTCGATTTGCCGGAACCGGAGATGCCGGTAATGACCACCAACTGGTCACGGGGAATTTCAACATCGATGCATTTAAGGTTATGTTCGCAAGCGCCTTTGATGACGATCTTGTCGGTAGCCATTTGCGTGTGCTCCACAGCTGTTATGTTTATTCTTAATCATACCGCGCCGGTTTGGACTAACCACCCTTCGCCGGGCATGACGATGGTGAAAAAAAAAGCCCCGGATCGCTCCGGGGCCCTTTGGTCGTTTTGAAAGTGTTGTTAACCTCTGACGACGTTTGCTGCCTGCAGACCTTTCGGGCCTTTCTGTACTTCGAATGTTACTGCTTCGCCTTCTGTCAGAGATTTGAAGCCATCGCCCTGGATCGCGGAGAAGTGTACGAAGACATCCTCACCATTTTCCTGCTCGATAAAACCAAAACCCTTGCTGTCGTTGAACCATTTTACTGTACCATTTGCCATTCGTACTTTCTCCTACTGCTGTGTTGATTTTTTTGCCAGGAATAATCTACCTGAGCGTCAAATGACATTACGGGTTTCGCAACAAGGTGTCAAGCTTTTTTTATTGCGAATCAGATTCCGGCAATTTCCCGTCCTGCCGCCAACAGCTCGGCGACGATACCGGGATCGCCAGCTTCGCTGTAGAGCCGCAAGACCGGCTCGGTGCCCGACGGCCTGATCAAAAGCCAAGATCCGTCGGCAAAAAGATACTTGAAGCCGTCGGCGAAGTTTTCGCCGGCAACCGGCCGGGCGGCGATGGTCTTCAGCCCACCTGCCCTGAGCTTTTCGATGAGGCGCTCCTTTGCAGCATTGTCGATGGGGGCGTCGATGCGCCGGTAGTAGAACCGGCCGATTTCATCCATGGTTTCCTCCAGCAGCCGGCGCAGCCCCTTGCCGCTCATGGCCATGGCCTCCAGGAGCAAAAGCCCCATGAGGATGCCGTCCCGCTCGGGAATATGCCCCTTGACCCCCAGCCCTCCCGACTCCTCGCCTCCCATGAGGATGTCGTTATCCAGCATGAGCTCACAGATATGCTTGAAACCGATGGGGGTTTCCCTGAGAGACAGTCCATACTTCTCCGCCAGGAGGTCGATCATGCGGGTAGTGGATACGGTCTTGACCACGCCGCCGCGCAGCCCTTTCCGCTCATAGAGGTGGCGCAGGAGGATGGTAAAGATGCGGTGCGATGAAAAGAATTCCCCCGTTTCGTCCACGGCGCCGATGCGGTCGGCATCACCGTCCAAGGCTAGCCCGACTGTATAGAGGCCGCTTTTGACCAGGAGTGAGAGTTCCTGCAGGTGTTCCTCGATGGGTTCCGGCGGCTGGCCGCCAAAGGATGGGTTGTCCAGGGTGTGTATCTCGGCGGTCCCAGGCAGAAGCTCCGGGATAAAACCTGTTCCTGCTCCATACATGGGATCGACCACTGCCTTAATGCCGGCCTTGCGGATCAGCTCCAGATCCACGTAGCGGGCAAGCTGGCGGAAGTACGGCTCTTTGGCATCGAAGAGGTTTACCTTGCCCGATTCGAGCGCCTCGGCCAGTGGCTGGGCGACAACGCTCCTGTTGCCGGCCCGGTTGGCGGCGACGATCTCTTCCAGCACCTTTGTGGTACTGGGGCGTGCCGAGCCGCCGAAGGATTCCTTGACCTTGAAACCATTATATTTGGGGGGGTTGTGACTGGCGGTAATCATGATGCCGGCGCCGGCCTGGCGCTCGTGCACCGCCCAGGAGACTGCGGGGGTGGGGGCGTAGCCGTCGGTGAGCCAGGTGGCGATGTCGTTGCCGGCGGCAATCTCTGCTACGCGCTCGGCGAACTCGCGGGAAAGGAAGCGCCGGTCATAGCCTATGATGATACCTTTGGCGGCAAGTCCTTCCCGGTGCAGGTAATCCATGGTCGCCTGGGCCACCAGTGAAAGATTGTCGAAGGTGAAATCTCTGGCGATGACGCCGCGCCAGCCGTCGGTTCCGAATTTTATCTGCAAGTTTTTCCTCCCTGATGGTCGTGATCATTACAAGCGCTTAACCGCTGCCCATTTTCACCATCCGGGCTGCCGATGTCAATGCAAAACATTATCGAGCGATTAACAACTGTTGACCCGGTGGCGGGTTTCGCTTATATAAAATCCATGACCAAATTCCAAGGAGGTAAGATCAACATGCTGAGAAAAGTTGCAGTCGCATTGCTCCTGGGGCTCTGCCTGGCGGTACCGGCAGGGGCGGGGGATGCCAAAGGGAAGAATCCGGTGGTGGTGATGGAGACCAGCCTGGGGACGGTGAAGATGGAGCTTTTCCAGAAAGAGGCGCCCATCAGTGTCAAGAATTTCCTGGATTATACCAACGAAGGGTTTTACAACGGCACCATCTTCCACCGGGTCATTCCCCGTTTCATGATCCAAGGGGGAGGCTTCAGCGAAGGGCTGAAAATGAAGCCGACCAAGGCGCCGATCAAGAACGAAGCGGGCAACGGCCTGAAGAACGACCGGGGCACGGTGGCCATGGCCCGGACCATGATGGTCGATTCGGCCACCTCCCAGTTTTTCATCAACGTGGTCAACAACGAGTTCCTCAACCACATGGACAACTCGCCACGGGGCTTCGGTTACGCGGTGTTCGGCAAGGTCATCGAGGGGATGGATGTGGTGGACAAGATAGCTGCCGTCAAGACCGGCATGCAGAGAGGCTTCGCCGATGTGCCGGAAACAGCGGTGGTGATCAAATCCATCAAAGTCGTAAAATAGCGGCTCAAGCACAGCAGCAACGGGAAAAAGGGTTGGTCATGGTCATGGCCACCCCTTTTTTGTTTTTCGGTTTAGCCCTAACGCCCGCGTCTCAAGGCCATCAGGACCACATTGCCCATGGTGAAGAGTAGTGCGCCGGCCAGCGCCAGGCCCGCCCCCGGCTCCCGGTGGATTTCCACCAGGGCCAGCCGCTCGGGAAAGAGCTGCACATCCTTGAGATATATGCCGAAGTCGCCAAGGAAAAAGGGATGGTTGGGGCTGATAAATGTGGGAGACGCCCCTGTACCGGATCCGGCGCGCACTTCAGCCTGGTAGGCAGTGAGCATGCCCATATCTCCCAACTGTCCGGTGATATTGTCCACGGTCAGGGTGCTGCCGTCGGGAAAGCCGATGGCTTGACCCTCGCGCACCGTCATCACACCCTTTTCACTGCCCCAGGCGCTGCAGAGATGGCCGGCAACGATGAAAAGAAAGCCTGCATGCATGACCTGGGGCGCAATGAGGGCCAGAAAGTTGCCTCGCTGATATTTGCTGCGCAGGGATGCTATGCTGCAGAGGATGGTATTGATGGCAAGCACGGCGAGCAGGGCGATTGTCAGCCAGAGCCACCAGGAGTAGGCAATTGGTACCTCCCGCAGCCAGACAAGGAGCGCCACATCGTTTATGGAGCTGCTTTCAGCTCCGCCGCCACCGAATGAGCCGATGGCCATCAGAACGACAATTCCCCCCATGAGCCACAAGCCCAGCCCAAGAGAGGCAAGAAAAGAGTTTAAACGAACAAGCACGGCTATTCTCCTTGAGCGGGCCTAGAAACTGTGAGAGCTTTTCATCAGCATGCTGACTCCCAGGTAGGTAAAGATGGTAATGACAAATCCGGCAATGGCAGCCCAGGCAACCACCTTTTCCCACCGGGGACCCTGCAGGCGCAGGTGCAGGTAGAGGCTGTAGAAAAGCCAGAGGATCGATGTCCACAGCTCTTTTGGCGTCCAGAGCCAGTAGGTTCCCCAGGCGTAATAGCCCCAGATGCCCCCTGAGACCATGGAGGCGGAGAAGAAGCTGTAGCCCACCAGCGCCGCCTTATACTGCAGGTCCTGGAGCGGTTTCTGCCGGTTGCAGAGAAACATGCCAGCCAGTAGCGCGCCGACACCGAAGAGGGCATAGGCAAAGAAGGCCAGCGCCACATGCAGTTCGAACCAGTAGGTGTTGAGCACCGGAGGAAGCGGCATGTTGAGGGTGGGGAAGGGAAGGGCCAGTAGGGCGAATAAACCGGCCAGACAGCCGGTCCCCCAAGAAAAGCTAGAAGAGGCGCGCAGGCCGCGGGCATAGAGGAAGGGCACGGCCATTAGGCCGATGGAAACAGAAAAAAAAGCCAGGGTATCCTGGGGACCGATGAGGGGAAGTCTTCCCAGTGCTGCGCCTCGCAGGCCCAGATAAATGAGCTGCAGGACAAGTGCGGCAATAAATACCGGCCTGCGGAAGGAGCCGAAGAGGTATAGTGCGGCGGCAGCGATGAGGAGCCATTTCATGGTGGTGCTCCGAACCCCCTGCTGGCAAAAGCTCGCTTCTCTCTGAGAAACAGCGGGGAGTGGGGGTTCCTATTTGTAGTTTTTACGCCGAAAGAGCCCTGTTTTCAGTGAAGCGATCCGATCAAGGAAGAGCATGCCGTCCAGGTGGTCCATCTCGTGCTGGATGGCCACCGCTTCAAAGCCGCTCGCTTCGAACTCGCGTTCAATGCCGTCACCATCGGTGAAGCGGACGGTTATCGCTGTTGACCGCTCCACATCACCGGTGTAATCGGGGACGCTCATACAACCTTCGCGCATGATGGCCGCGCCACTACGCGCGATTATCACAGGATTGACCATCTGCAAGAGGCCGTGATTGTTGTCTTTGCCGTTTCGGCTCTTGGAGACGTCCACCACGCAAACCCGAAGTGTCACGCCGATCTGTGGCGCGGCAACACCCACCGAGCAGGGGCCGGCATGCATGGTGTCAGTCAGATCCTGCAAAAGACCGCGAACTTCACCATCGATAGCGGCAACAGGATGGCAGAGCTTCTTCAGCACAGGATGGGGATAGAGGAGTATGTTCTGAACCGGCATGGCAGTTAGAGGGAAACCGGGGTAATGACCCGCACCTGGATTTCCACGTTCAGCTCCTTTTTCAGTTTTTCCAGCAGAAGCTCCACGTCTTCCACCGTCATCCCCTGGGGCAGGACAGCTTCCAGCATCAGCACGTAGGCTGGCGTTTCTTTCGTGCCGATGAGGCGGGTGTTCAAGTCGGTAATGTTGACGGTGCGATCGGCCAGCTCCCTCGTCACCCGGTAGACGATCCCCGGCTGGTCGGACCCGTACACCGAGACCAGGCAGAGCTCTCCCTCCTCCTTGACCGGGCAGACCTCATTGTCATGGAGGGTCCGCACATGTACGTGCAGACCGGTGCGATCGAAATTGGCGCGGAATTCGTCGGCCAGGCGCGTCCTGGTGAAGGGTTTTTCGTGGGAGACGATGAGGATGATGGCGAAATCCCCCCCGAGCATGGTGCAGCTGGAATCCTCCAGGTTGCAGCCTAGGCGATAGAGGACCTCGGTAATGTCGGCGACGATGCCGGGGCGGTCCTTGCTGATGACCGTAACGGCGAAATGGGACAGGTTGTCTTTGCGGCAGTCATTCATATTTCTACTCCCAGAATATTACAACTTATTGATAAACACTTCCCGCGGCTTGCTGGTTCCGTCGGACGGGCCGATGATCCCTTCCTGCTCCATCCGTTCGATGATGCGGGCGGCGCGGTTGTAGCCGATCCTGAGCCGCCGCTGGACCATTGAGATGGAGGCCTGCTTGGCCTCTGCCACCAGGGCTACGGCTGCATCATACTGTGGATCAACCTCTTCGTCATCACTGCCGTTTTTCTCATCTCCAGACTTCATCTCCAGAATCGATTTCTCGTAAACCGGCTTGCCCTGCTTTTTGAGGAACTCCACCACCCGCTGCACCTCGGTGTCGGAGACGAAGGCGCCGTGACTGCGCAGCATTTTCGAGGTGCCAGGCGGGAGGAAAAGCATGTCGCCTGCACCGAGCAGAGACTCGGCGCCGTTACCATCGAGGATGGTGCGGGAGTCGATCTTCGAGGAGACCTGGAAGGAGATGCGCGCAGGGAAGTTGGCCTTGATCAGGCCGGTAATGACGTCCACTGACGGGCGCTGGGTGGCGAGAATCAGGTGGATACCGGCGGCGCGGGCCATTTGGGCCAGGCGGGCGATGGATTCCTCGATTTCACGCCCGGCCACCATCATCAGGTCGGCCAGCTCGTCAACGATGACGACAATGTAGGGGAGGTGGCCGTGATCCAGTTCGTCGTCCTTGCTGAGGAAGGCCTGGATGGCAGCCTCATCGTCGGACGCCAGTTCCTCCACCTCCTCGACCACCACCGTTTCCTTGGCCAGATTATCGGCCAGCTCTTTTTCTTCACGCTCCAGCTGCTTGTTATAGGAGTCGATATTGCGCACCCCTTTATCCGACATGAGCCGGTAGCGACGCCCCATTTCCTCCACCGCCCATTTGAGGGCCAGGGAAGCCTTTTTCGGGTTCGTCACCACCGGCAGTAGCAGGTGGGGAATCCCCTCATAAACGGAAAGCTCCAGCATCTTGGGATCGACCATGATGATGCGCACGTCGTTCGGTGTCGAGGTGTAGAGGAGGGAGAGGATCATGGTGTTGATGGCAACGGACTTGCCGGAACCGGTGGCGCCGGCAACGAGCAGGTGCGGCATCTTGGCCAGATCGGTGACCAGCGGCGCGCCGGCCACGTCCTTGCCCAGCGCCAGCGGCAGTTTCATCTTGCGCTGGCGGAACTCCTCGCTGTTGAAGATTTCCCTGAGTGATACCATCTCCCGATCACGGTTGGGGAGTTCGATGCCCACCACTCCTTTGCCGGGAATGGGGGCGACGATGCGGATGGAGAGGGCTTGCAGGGCCATGGAGAGGTCGTCGGCCAGCCCGGCGATGCGGCTTACCTTGATGCCGGGACCGGGGGCGAATTCGTACATGGTGATGACCGGGCCAGGGCAGATTTCCACCACCTCCCCTTCGACGCCGAAATCCTTGAGCTTCTTCTCAAGAAGACGCGCATTCATGGCCAGGGCGTCCTTGTCCAGGCGCTTTTCCGTGACCTGAGGTGCGTCCAGCAGGGAAAGGGGTGGGGTCTGATAATTGCCGTCGCTCTTGACGAACTCGAAGGTCTCCTGAACGGCGGCTGCCTTCTTCTCGTCCTGCTTCTTTTCCTTCTTCGCGACCGGTACCGGAGCCGGGATGGGGGCTGGGGCCGTTTTGATGATGGGGGCGCCGGCCGGGGCTGTCTTGTTCTCCTTGTCCAGAATCTCCCGGTTCAGTGCTGTGCGCTGCCGATGGAGCGCCCACTTGCTTTTCAGGGACTTCAGCCACCAGTCGGCGAATAGCATGAAGGAGAAGCGGGAGAGCACCATGATCGAGCCGGCCAGCATCGGCAGAAGGATCAGTAGTGCGCCCACTTTGCCGAAGGCGCGCTTGAGGAGGTCGGCGGTCTTGAAGCCGATCCAGCCGCCGGTCTGGACCCGCTGGCCCAGGAATTCGGTGAATTCCAGGTTGAAAGCGAAGAGAGCACTGAGGGCGATAAGGAGGATGAAGAAGGCGGCGAACTTGTAGGAGCGCCAACGGATCTCCTTGTAGCGCAGCATTCGGTAGGTGATGTAGAAAAGGGCGGCGGGCATGCCGTAGGCGGCAAGGCCAAAGAGCTGCAGACATGCATCGGCAAGCTGCGCGCCGAAACGACCGCCGAGGTTGTTGGTCTCGCCGACGGCGGAATAGCTGTTGAAGGACAGGTCGCTGCCGTTGAAGGAGACAAGGGCGATGAAGAGAAAAAGACCCACCGCACCAAGGGAGATCCCCTTCATTTCAATGATCAGTTTTTCCTTTTTATCGAGCGTCTGTTCCATTGTTTTGCCTTCTCTACTGCATGTTGAACAATAAAGGTCTACATCTCAAGAACCAGGGGCAGGATCACCGGCCGCCTCTCTATGGTCTTGTTGAAAAACCGGCGCAGCACCCGGCGCACCTCCAGTTTCACCTCGCCCCAGTCGGAACGCACCTCGGTACTGACCAGCGCCAGTGTGTCGACGACCACCTTTTTTGCCTCATCCAGGTATTCCTGGCTCTCGTCCTCAAAAACGAAGCCGCGGGAGACAATGTCAGGACCATAAATTATTTCGCCGGTAGTCTGACTGATGCCGATGATGACCACCACCATGCCGTCTTCGGAGAGATGCTTGCGGTCTTTCAGCACCACGTTTCCCACGTCGCCGACCCCCTTGCCGTCCACGAAGACACGTCCTATTTCCACCTGATCAATGATGCAGCCCTCGCCGTTGCTGAAGACGATGACGTCGCCGTTGACGGCGAGGATGCAGCGGTCCTTGGGCAGGCCGAGCTTTTGCGCCAGCTGGGCGTGCTTGACCAGGTGGCGGTATTCGCCGTGGACCGGGATGAAGTAGCGGGGGCGGACCAGGTTCTGCAGGAGCTTCAGCTCTTCCTGGCTGGCATGGCCGGAGACATGCACCTCCGAGACTTTTTCGTGGTAGACCTCGGCGCCGCGGCGGTAAAGGTGGTTGATCAGGTCGGAGATGGTCTTTTCGTTGCCGGGAATGAAGCGGGAAGAGAGAATCACCGTGTCCCCCTCCTCAAGCTTGATCTGCTTGTGATCGTCCATGGCGATCCTGGTCAGGGCGCTCATGGGCTCTCCCTGGCTGCCGGTGGTGATCATGCAGATCTCTTCCTTGGGGAGGCGGTTCATCTCCTTCAGGTCGATGAGGAGATCGTCGGGGATGCGCAGGTAGCCCAGTTCCCGGGCGATCTGCACATTGGCGATCATGGAGCGGCCGTTCAAGAGGATCTTCCTGCCGCATTTGGCGGCAGCTTCCACCACCTGCTGCACCCGGTGGATATTACTGGAAAAGGCGGCGACGATGATCCGCTGGGGGCAGCGGGGAAAGATCTCGTCGAAGGCGTCGCCGACAAGCTTTTCCGAGAGGGTGTACCCTTCCCGCTCCACGTTGGTGGAATCGGCCATCAGGGCCAGAACCCCTGTCTCGCCATAGCGGGAAAAAGTAGCCAGGTCGGTCAGCTCGCCATCCACCGGGGTCTGGTCCAGCTTAAAGTCGCCGGTGTGGATCACGATACCTTCGGGGGTGGCGATGGCCAGGCCGCAGCCGTCAACGATGGAGTGGGCGACGCGGATGAATTCGACGCTGAAGACACCGAGATCGACCACGTCCCGTGGTCTGACGACGCGCAGGTCGACCTTGTGGTCCAGGTCGTATTCCTTGAGCTTTTCACGGACGAAGCCCAGGGTCAGGGCAGTGCCGTAGATGGGGGGATTGAGGCTGCGCAGGACGAACGGCAATGCGCCGATATGGTCTTCGTGGCCGTGTGTGAGGAGGATGGCCCTGACCTTGTCAACGCGATCGGTAAGATAGGTGATGTCGGGGATGACGATGTCGATGCCGAGCATATCCGGCTCTGGAAACATCAGGCCGCAATCGACGATGACGATGTCGTCGCCGTATTCGAAGACGGCCATGTTGAGGCCTATCTCGCCGAGGCCGCCAAGAGGGATGATTTTCAGGCCGATGCTGTCGTTGATGGGTGTTTCCATGGGTTTCAGGCTTTCTACCAGAGGCGGCAGATACCCGGTAGGCATGCCCCCTTACGGTTGTGGAGTTTGTTGCAGCTGGCTGATCTTTGCGTCGCAGCGGGCGATCCATCCCGTCCCGGGGGCGGTCAGGCCCCTGACTGCATAAAAAGAACTGCGCAGGGAACGGTAGGCGACGAGAGCCCTTTGCACATCCCCCCGGCGCTCCGCCTCCTCGCCGATGGCCCAGAGCTTCTCGGCGGCCTTTTCCACCAAGCCGCTTGCCGGCGTGTACATGTGGATTGCCGACTCGAAGCCGGCAATGGCGGCGATGGTGTCGCCGGCGGCCAGTGCCCTTTCACCCTTGCCGAACTGTGCATGCTGCCGATAGAGGGTGTTGCCCCAGAGGAGGACGATGGCGATGATGGCGATGACGGCGATGTTGACGGCAATTGTCTTGAACTGTTCCATTACGAACCTTACCCCTGGAAAAAGCCGGGCACGGCGACGAGCAGCGCTCCGAGGAGAGCCGCTATCAGGCCGAGCAGGGCGACAAGCGCAGCAACGCTGTCGAAAGGAGCCTTAAGACGATGGGCTGCAGGGAGTCCCCAGACTATGGCGGCCAGCCCTGCGGCAATCATGAGCCAGTAAACGAACGGTGTCATATCACTCCAGTCCCGCGGCGATGGCGGAACGTACCTGCTCCATCAACTTAAGCTGGTCCTTGTCCCCCCCCGCGGCCGTTGCCACCGGTGGGGCAAAAGCGATTCTCAGGGTGCCGGGATAGAGCTCGATCCGGTTGCGGGGATTGATCCTCATGCTGCCGTTGATGGTGAACGGGACGATGGGCACTCCGGCCTTGGCTGCCAGGAGGAATCCCCCACGCTTGAAGGGGAGCAGGCTGCCATCCTTGGTGCGCGTTCCTTCGGGGAAAATGACGACACTGCTGCCGTTTCTGATGCGCGCGGCTGCATCGTTCATGCTTTTCAATGCCCGCCGCCCATCGCTCCTGTCCAGGGGGATGTATCCCGCCCGCCGCATGGCTTCGCCGAACATGGGTACGGCAAAGAGCTCCTTCTTGGCGATCCAGGAGAACCGCCGGGGGATGGCCAGCGACAGGGCGAGGATGTCGAAGTTGCCCTGATGGTTGCCCATGAAGATCACCGGGCCGTCGCCGGGAATGTGTTCAAGCCCTTCCACCGCAACGGGAATGCCGGCAAGGCGCAATCCCCACCGGCTCCAGAAACGGCTGCACCTGTGGGCAAAGGCGCCGCCGGCATCGAAGAAGGTGCCTACAATGGCGGTAATGCTGCATAACAGGGTGAACGGAACAAAGAACGAAAGATAGAGATAGGCACGCAGCATAGAACCAAGACCCCATGAATATCCGCGCTAAGGTACTGTTTTTTATTCACAGAGTCAAATCAAATATCCGGTGGGAGACAGCGAACAACAGGATATGGAAAACCGTTACGGCAGCCAAATGGGTTTCAGGGTTTTTCCCTGCTTTTGCCGCTAAGGGCATCGACGGTAAAGCTGCCGAGCCAGTGGAAGGAATTGGAAGCATCATCGAGGGCCTGATACTGGATGATGAACTGCAGCAGGTCACCCGGGCGGGGTGAGGCATTCAGGTACAGGTCGAAGCCGGCCATGTCATCCCGGTCGATCCTGTTTGGGCTGGTGAAGCTTCTTCCTCTTGCCAGTACCTTTTTTCCATCGAGTAGCAGCACGGTCACTTCCATATCCCGGACCTGGACATAGCGTACGTTCTGCACCACACCCTCGACCGATGTCCCTTGCCCGGACGAAACGGTCTTCCAGGCCACGTTCAGGTCGAAAGCCTGATGGCGATACGGATAACCTGCCAGAGGCTGCTGCGTCCTTGCCCCCGTTGCTGAACAGGCGGCCATAGAAAGCGTAAGAAACCCTGCCAGCAGGTAATTGCCATAGTTCACATCAACCTCCACGTGCTGTTTTCTGCCGTGACAGGAAAAATCCGTTGCCTAGCCAGGCATTATCGGTTAACATTCATGGGCAATTCGTCCTGAGCTTATTGCAACGATTTCAATATGTTAAACGCTTGACGACGTAAACTCACTATAACGACAATTTTATCCCAAGGAGCTGCACATGGCCAGTTTGAACAAAGTAATGCTCATCGGCAATCTGGGCAAGGACCCGGAAGTCCGCTACACCGCTGCCGGCACCGCCGTGGCGGGATTTTCACTCGCCACCAGCGAGCGCTTCAAGAGCAAGAGCGGTGACTGGGAAGAAAAGACCGAGTGGCACAACATCACCCTGTGGGGGCGGTTGGCCGAGATCGCCGGAGAATACCTCTCCAAGGGGAAGACGGTCTACATCGAGGGGCGGCTGCAGACGAGAAAATGGCAGGACCGGGACGGCAAGGATCGCTATACCACCGAGATCGTTGGTGAAAAGATGCAGATGCTCTCCGGCAAAGGCGAGGGGGGTGGCGGTCGCCAGGGGGGCGGCAGACAGGCCCCGGCCGAGGACTTCGGCGGACCTGCATACGAGGAACCGGTCTTCAACCCCGATGATGACATTCCGTTCTAGGATATGGGATTTTTCTAATAATGTAACTTTGAGCCAGAACCTATTGAGTTCTGGCTTTTTTTGTTCGGTCGCGGCTACCCTGGTGAAGAGAGAAGAGCACTTCTCTCCATATATGGGCGAGCCTTCCAGGGCCCTTGCGCACCCGTCGAGCTCCGAGCGGCTCCCACTGTGTCTAAATTTTTTTTTTCAATAGCACCATAGGCTTCTCCGAAGGGGAAAGGTGGCTGCAGGAGAAACCCGGACAGGTCTTGTCCACGGCAAAATAATCCTATACAGTTAGCCGGACCGTTTGCCTAAGTATGGAAGGAGAGGAGAACTCGTTGTCGAGCACCAAGCACCGGGGAAAAGCTCATATCAGAATCAGCCTTAGAACGAAAATAGCACTGACAACTTCGGCTTTCGTCGTGCTGTTCATGTCCTTCGGTGCTTGTTCCAGCCTCTTCTACTTCGACCGCCACCAAAAGATCTTCATCTACGGACAGCAGGCTTCCCTTGCCTCGTCAATGGCCGATGAGATTGACGGCAAGATTGCAACCTTCCAGGCAGAAGTGACGGCGGTCGCGAAACGTGTGACGCCCGAGCTCCTGAGGGACAGGGAGAAAGCCCAGCAGTTCCTGGATGAAAAAAACGATTCCCGGCTCATGTTCGACAACGGCTTCTACCTCTTCCTGGCCAACGGCAAGATTCTCGCCGGCGCCCCCATGGAACCGGGGCTGGAGGTAGCGAATTACTCCTTTCGCGAATACTTCAAAAGAACCATGCAGACCGGCAAGTCGTATATTTCCGATCCCTATTTCACCTCAAAGAAGCACCACCATCCGGTAGTCATGTTCACTGCGCCGGTGTTGGACCGGCACGGCAAGGTGCTGGCATTCATCGGGGGAAGTATCGACCTGATGAAAGATAACTTTCTTGGTAAGGTGGCCAGTGCCAAGATCGGTAAGAACGGCTATTTCTGCATCGTCAGCAGGCAAAGACTGCTCATCCTCCATCCCTATCGGGAGAGAATCCTCAGGGATGTCGTGCCGGCGGGGAGCAACCGCCTGCTGGACCGTGCCTTCGCCGGCTCCGAAGAGACAGGGGAAACGGTAACTTCCCTGGGCGTGCCTATGGTGAGCTCGTTCAGACACCTGAAGACCACCGGCTGGGTACTTTCTGCCAACTCCCCCCAGTCTGAGGCATATGCACCCATTGACCAGACACAGCGTTTCATGCTGCTTGCCGTTCCGATCGTGGCGGGACTTTCCATTGTCACCGTCTGGTATATGCTGGGCATGCTCACTGCTCCCTTGCGTCACCTCACGGCCCAGGTGAGAACCATGGCAACGGCTGACGAACAGAAACCTATTGCCTTGGATACCGGTGACGAGATAGGTGCCCTGGCAGGGGCCTTCAACCGGCTGGTGGTCGAACTGAACAAGAAGAGGAAAACGGTGCAGGAACAACTCCGCTTCCTGCAAACCCTGATGGATACCATTCCGGCGCCGGTTTTTTACAAGGACATGGCCGGCCGCTACCTGGGGTGCAACACCGCTTTTATGGAACTGATCGGGGTGACCCGCGACCGGATGATAGGTAAGACGGTCCATGATTTGGCGCCCAAAGCATTGGCGGAGATCTATGACTCCCACGACCTGGAGCTGGCAGAACGGCAGGGGGTGCAGGTCTACGAGTCCCAGGTCCGCTGTGCCGATGGTGGGTATCGTCACGTCATTTTTTACAAGGCGTTATTCACCAGCATTGACGAGGTGCCGGAGGGGCTGGTGGGGGTCATGCTCGATATTACCGACCGCAAGTGCGTGGAAGAAAAGGTCCGAGAGATGGAGGAGCGCTTCCATCAGCTCTTTTCCCAGAACTGGGATGCCATTCTCCTTTTGTCGCCGGAGTCGTTCCGCATTCTCGATGCCAATCCGGCGGCAGGCGTTCTTTTCGACTGCGACAGAAATGATTTGATCTTCCAAGAGCTGTCTTCCCTTATGGACGAAGCCGATACGGCCAGGCTGGCTGCGCTCGTTGCCGGATCTGCAGATGCGGAGAGTGTTCAGCTGGACAAGGCTGCGGTCAGGGGGAAACAGGGTATCAGCCTCACCGTTTCTGTCCGCTGTAAAAAGATAACCATCGGCAGCAACGAAATTCTCTACTGCTCCTTTCGGGACATCGGGGAAAGAATGCGGCTGCAAAAGGAGATGAAGGAGACCCAGGCGAAGCTGATCCATGCCAACAGAATGACGGCTCTGGGGGTTCTGACGGCGGGGGTCGCCCACGAAATCAACAATCCGAACAGCTACATTTCGGCCAATGCGGCTCTGCTGGCGGAGACCTGGAGCGACGCAATGCCGGTCCTGCGCCGCCATGTGGAGGAGCATGGGGAAATATGCCTGGGTGGATTACCTTTTAGCGAGATGGAGCAGGTGATCCCGCGCCTCTGTTCCGGTCTCACCGAAGGCTCACGCCGCATCGCCGACATCATCGACAATCTGAAGGGGTTCTACCGGGATGAGAAAGGGGCGCAGGCTGCGGCCTTCGACCTGAATAAGGCTATTAGCGATGGCGTGTCCATCCTCAGCCACCACATCCACAGGCACACCAACAACTTTTCCCTCGCCCTCGGCCAGTGTCTCCCTCCCGCCCGGGGAAGGTCCCAGCAGATAGAACAGGTGGTGATCAATCTGGTGATGAACGCCCTGCAGGCTCTTCGCGACAAATCCGGAGCCGTTTCAGTAGCCTCCGCCTTTGTCGAGCAATCGGGGTGCGTGAGCATTACGGTGAAGGACGAAGGGCGGGGGATGTCGCCGGAGGTACTGGAGCGGCTTACCGAACCCTTCTTCTCCACCAGGCTCGACGAGGGGGGGACCGGCCTCGGTCTTTCCATTACCGACACCATCATCAAGGAGCATGGAGGGTCGCTGCTGTTCAAGTCCGTTCCCGGCGAGGGAACGACTGCAACCTTGTACCTGCCTACCGCACCGGGTGCGGGACCGGCATCGGCTGCGGCTGCAGACCGTGCGCCGACGGTGGAATACCCGATTTGACAGAGAGGATACCATGACCAGCCCCGGAAAATTTCCCATTCTCCTCATCGATGACGAGGAGGAGATACTCTTCATCTACCGTATCATGCTCAGGGGGGCCGGCTTCAGCGAAGTCACGACCCTGAGCGACAGCCGCAAGGTCATTCCCCTGCTGCAGGAGAGGAGCGTCGCTCTCATGCTGCTCGATCTTTATATGCCCCATCTCGGGGGATTCGAGCTCCTTAAAGAGATCAAGGACCGTTTTCCCCAGATCCCTGTCATTATCATGAGTGCGGCCAACCAGATCGAGCTGGCGGTGGAGTGCATGAAGTTGGGAGCCTTGGATTATTTCGTTAAACCGGCAGAGAAGAGCCGGCTTCTGGGGAGTGTCAGCCGGGCTCTAGAACTCCACTCCCTGCGGAACGAGGTTTCCCTGCTGACCAGGCATTTCTTCTCAGACCACCTGGATAATGAAGAGGTTTTTGCCCCCATCGTCACGCGCAACCCTGCCATGAGACGCATCTTTCGTTACACAGAGGCAGTGGCGGCGAGCGATCAGCCGGTGCTTGTCACCGGGGAGACCGGCGTCGGCAAAGAGATGATTGTTCGTGCCCTCCACGAATCGGGGAAAGTGGGTGGCCCCTTCATGGCGGTCAACATTGCTGGTCTGGATGACCATGCTTTTTCCGATACCCTCTTCGGCCACACCAGGGGCGCATTTACCGGGGCGGACCAGCCCCGGGAAGGGCTCATTGCAAAGGCGGCTGGGGGGACCCTCTTCCTCGACGAGATCGGTGACCTGCAGCCCACATCCCAGATCAAGCTGCTGCGCCTTTTACAGGAACGGGAGTATTACCCGCTCGGTTCGGACACCTGCAAGAAGAGCGATGCCCGGATCGTCGTCGCCACCAACCGCGACCTGAAACAGAGGGTGGAAGATAGTGCTTTCCGCAGCGATCTCTATTATAGGCTGCAGACCCATAAGATCCAGCTGCCGCCACTGCGCGAGCGGCTGGAGGACATTCCCCTGCTGGTCAATCGCTTTCTCGATGAGGCTGCTGCGGCCATGGGCAAGGCAAGACCGACTCCCCCGGGCGAACTGGCCGGCTACCTGTCAGCTTACGATTTTCCGGGCAACATCCGCGAGCTGAAAGCGCTCGTTTTCGATGCGGTTGCCAATCATCAGCAGGGGGTGCTTTCCCTGAAAAGCTTCAAGGAAGCGATCGGCACCGACCGTAGCCGTCGCGGTCCCGATCCCATCGCCTCCTTAAGGCAGTGCACCGGCATGGCCGGGGGGCAGATGCCGACCCTCAGGGAGGCGGAAGAAGCGCTCATCGCCCATGCCTTGAAAGCCGCCGGCGGCAATCAGGGCATAGCCGCTTCACACCTGGGCATCAGCAGGCAGGCCCTGAACAAGCGTCTGAGCAGGCGGGGCGAAAATCCGCCGGACAGAGCATAGATACGCCGCAAGCTTCAGGTAAACCCTGCGACAAAAGTTGCAATGTGAACCTTTGTCTCCTTTCTTCCAGTCCCGTAGCGGGTGCCATCTGGGAGGCTTCTGCACCTAATAACTGCAATAATTGTCGCACCCCCCTTCCTCCCTTCCTTTGCCTAACTACCCAATTTAACAAGTAAAAATTAGTATCCGTTTTTGGCATCCCCCCTGCACTACCAGGCTCACAACCAAGCAGGAGGTTTCCATGACCCTACCCCCACAGAAACCACGGTCACTTGTGCTGGATGGCGATTGGTCGGTGGCAGGCGTAGCCCGCCAGCTGCCGCTGATCATGGCCTATCTGGCCGGGCTGAGAACGGAGCTTTCAAGCGATGGCGGTGTTGCAGCCGGCAGACTAGCCATCGTCCTCGAAGGAGTGGAGACGCTGGATGCTTGCGGCTGTCAGCTCCTGGCCCTCCTGGCCTGCCAGGTGCTCAATATGGGGTGGGAGCCGTCCATTGTCGCCGTACCGGCCAACCTGCAGGAGATCATCGATACCTTTGGGTTCAGTCATTATTTCCGGAGCGGCAGCTCGGGAGGGAGCGACCGATGAGCAGCCGGGGAGGCTCCATGGATTTGGCCCGCTTCAGTCAGACCTTCTTCGAGGAATGCAGTGAGCACCTGGCGGACATCGAGCGTATCCTTCTCGGCCTGGATGTACACCGGCCCGATGGGGAGGAGCTCAATGCCCTCTTCCGTTCGGCACACACCATTAAGGGAAGTGCCGGAATCTTCGGCTTCGACGACATGACGGTGGTAACCCATCTGCTCGAATCGCTGCTCGATCGGATTCGGGGGGGAGAGCTGCTGTTGTCCCCGGCAATGATCGACCTTTTTTTGCAGGCGAAGGATACCATCGCCATGCAGCTGGGATGGCACCGGGACGGGAAACCGGTCAACCAGCAGGCTGTGGAAGAGGTCTGCAGCAGCTTGCAACAATTGGCAGAGCAGGACCTTTCGTCTTCCCCGGCGCTTGGGGCTTCTTCCGATGGGGAGAACTCGGCTGCCGGTCGGGCCGGGATCTATGAAATAGATTTTGTGCCGGACCTCGATCTCTTCTTGCGGGGAGCCCGCATGGATTATCTCTTCGACGAGCTGGCCCAGCTGGGGACGTTCACGGCGCAAGCAGAGGTGGCAGAGTTACCTGCCATCGAGGAATTTGATCCCGAAGAGTGTCATACCCGTTGGCGGCTGCAGTTATTGGCTTCCTGCATGGAGCGGGAGATCCGTGATGTCTTCGAATTTGTTGCCGATGAGGGGCAGCTGCAGGTGAGAAAGCTGGACAGCACCGACGGCAGCAAATTTACGGCGCTGCCTGTGGTACCACCCCTGCAGCCGGCAGGAGAGGCTCTGCCATTCGGCAGAAGAGCCTATGACCGGAATGAGGCAGCTCCCGGGGCGTTCGGTCGCCGGGGAAGTGAAACGGAATCGTCCATCCGTGTCGGTGTGGCCAAGGTTGACCAGCTGATCAACCAGGTGGGGGAGCTGGTCATCACCCAGGCCATGCTGCGCCAGATGGGGGATGCTCTCGATCCGGTCCATTTCGAGAACCTGCATCGGGGGTTGCAGCAGCTGGAGCGAAACACCAGGGACCTGCAGCAGAGCGTCATGTCCATCAGGCTGGTCCCCATCAGCATCGTCTTCAACCGTTTTCCACGGCTGGTGCGGGAACTGGCGGCCAAGCTGGGCAAACAGGTCGAGCTAAAGCTGGTGGGGGAGACTACGGAGCTGGATAAGGGGCTGGTGGAAAAAATCGCCGACCCACTTACTCACCTGGTGCGCAATGCCCTGGATCACGCCCTGGAAGTGCCGGAAATACGTACTGCTGCCGGCAAAGCACCCACCGGCACCGTCACGCTGCAGGCTTCCCAGGCGGGGGGGAGGGTTGTCATCGACGTCATCGATGACGGCGCCGGCCTCAACCGGGAGAAGATCCTGCTGAAAGCGGCGGAGCGTGGCATAGCCGCTGTCGATACCATGACCGACGACGAGGTGTGGCAGCTCATCTTTGCTCCCGGGTTTTCCACAGCTGAAGCGGTGACCGATATCTCCGGGCGGGGGGTCGGTATGGATGTGGTGCAGAAGAATGTCCAGAGCTTGGGGGGGCGAGTTGCCATCAAGTCCGAGCGGGGCAGGGGGACCACCGTCACCATCAGCCTGCCTCTCACCCTGGCCATTCTCGATGGGCTCAGCGTCGGCGTCGGTGAAGAGCGGCTGATCGTGCCGATCAATGCCATTATCGAATCGTTTCAGCCCACGGACGACAATCTACGAACGGTCAACAGCAGGGAGGTGGTCCATGTGCGGGGAGAATACATCCCGATTCTGCACCTGCATCGCATCTTCAACCTTAACGGCGCAGTAACCGACCCCCGGAAGGGCATCCTCATGGTCATCGAGGTGGAGGGGGAAAAGGGGGCAATTTTGGTGGACAGCCTGCAGGATGAGCTCCAGATAGTCATCAAGAGCATGGAGGACAACTATCGTAAGGTGGAAGGAACTTCCGGCGCGACGATTCTTGGGGACGGGCGAGTGGCCCTGATCCTTGATGTGGGAGCGCTGATGCAGCAGGCAAAGATGGGGCGGGTGACGACCGGCGTCGGCCCGGATCGAAAGGAGGCGAGGGTTTATGCAGGATGAAAAAGGGGCAACCCGGAGCGGGGAGGGCGAAGAATACCTCACCTTTACCCTGGGCAGCGAAGAGTACGGCATGGATATCCTCAAGGTTCAGGAGATTCGCGGTTACGATGCGGTGACGCATATCGCCAATTCTCCCGAATTCCTCAAGGGGGTCATCAATCTGCGCGGCGTCATAGTTCCCATTGTCGATATGCGCATCAAATTCAACCTGGGAAGCGCCGTTTACAACGACTTTACCGTCGTCATCATCATCAATCTCTCTGGACGGGTGGTCGGCATGGTCGTGGACGGGGTATCCGACGTCCTCAGTCTTACCCCGGAACAGGTGAAGGCGGCACCAGAATTCAGTTCCGGGCTCGATACCAGATACATTACCGGACTCGGCACGGTCAACGGCCAGATGCTGATCCTGGTGGACATCGAACGCCTGATGTCCAGTTCGGAGATGCAGTTGATGGATAACTGCGCCGAAGATACGCACACGTCGGCACTGCCGATGGACAATAAATCTGCCCAAGGAGAACAGCTATGCAATGGTTCTACAATCTGAAGATCGGCACGAAACTGCTGTCAAGCTTCATCATCCTGGCAGCCATCGCTGGTGTCATCGGCGCGATCGGCATTGCCAATATCCATAAGGCGGACGACAACGGCCAGACGCTCTATGAAAATGTTACCGTTCCCATCGCCCACCTGGGGGAGATATCCACCGGATTCCAGCGGGTGCGGGTCAACCTGGCTAAGATCCTGCTGGTGCACGACCGGGCCGAAAAGCAGAAATACAGCGAGCAGATCAAGGAGTTGAGCGAGGAGATCACCAAGAAAGTGGAACTGGCAGAAAAGGCATTTACCGGCACGGAAGAGAAGACGTTGCTGAAAGATTTCAGCGACAGCCGCACCGTCTTTCGGCCGCTCATCGGCAGGATAGCCGATCTTTCCATGGCGGGGAGGGACGCAGAAGCGCTTGCCCTATATAACGGCGAGGCGACACAGGCGGCAATGGCCGAGCAAAGCGCGATGAACAAGCTGGTGGAGTTCAAGGTCAAGGAAGCGAAGGCGACCTCTCAGCAGAATTCTGCCATGGCCAAGGGCGCGATCAGCTTTACCCTGGTCCTGGCGGTGGTCGGCGTTATTCTGGCTATCGGCTTCGGCCTGTTCATTACCCGCATCATCACCGCACCTCTGCAGGAGGCGGTGCGCACGGCGCAACTGGTGGCCGGGGGAGACCTGACCTGCAAGGTGGAGCCGAAATTTAGCGATGAAACCGGGCAACTCCTTTCGGCCCTGAAGGAGATGAACGGCAGTCTGGTGGATATTGTCCGGGACGTGCGCAACGGGGCCGATTCCATTGCCACGGCAACCGAGCAGATCTCCGCCGGCAATGCCGACCTCTCCCAGCGTACAGAAGAACAGGCGTCGGCACTGGAAGAGACGGCATCGAGCATGGAGGAGCTGACCTCAACCGTCAAGCAGAATGCGGATAATGCCCAGCAGGCGAACCAGTTGGCCATCAGTGCTTCCTCGGTGGCGGTCAAGGGGGGCGAAGTCATTACCCGGGTCGTAGACACCATGGGTTCCATCTCCGACAGCTCCCGTAAGATTTCCGACATCATCGGCGTCATCGACGGTATCGCCTTCCAGACCAACATTCTGGCCCTCAACGCCGCCGTAGAGGCGGCCCGTGCCGGTGAGCAGGGGCGTGGTTTCGCCGTGGTCGCCGCCGAGGTGCGCAGCCTCGCCCAGCGCAGCGCCGCTGCTGCAAAGGAGATCAAGGCCCTCATCGAAGATTCGGTGAGCAAGGTGGAGGACGGGAGCAGGCTGGTGGAAGAGGCGGGGCACACAACCCAGGAGATCGTTACCAGCATCAAGCGGGTTACCGATATTATGGCGGAAATATCCGCTGCTTCCCTGGAGCAGTCGAGCGGAATCGAGCAGGTCAATACCGCCATTACCCAGATGGATGATGTGACCCAGCAGAACGCCGCCTTGGTGGAGCAGGCCGCGGCTGCGGCAGAGTCCCTGGAAGAGCAGGCAGGGCAGTTGGTGGAGATGGTCAGCCGCTTCAAACTGGACGAAACCCTGCAATCGCGAAAGATCGCCATGGAGAAAAAGGTGCGCAGGATCGATGCCCTCCAGGGCAAACCAGCGGCAGCAAAGGCGAAGCCGGTCACGGCTCCGGCAAGACTGGCCAAGGCGGAAGGGCATGACTGCCCAGCGTCGGAGGCCGACGACTGGAAAGAATTTTAATCGCGGGATGGGAACAATGGAAATGACCGGGATGGCGGCTGCAGCGTCCGGCAAGGCGCCGGCAGCAGAAAGTTGGGGGGATGACAGAGAAATGATGATCTCTCCCCTCACGGAGGAGGAGTTCGAGAGCATTCGCGGCCTCATCCACCGCATCGCCGGCATTTCCCTTTCCCCCAACAAGAAAGACCTGGTTTACAGCCGTCTGGCCCGCCGCCTGCGCGCCCGGCGGCTAGTTTCATTTACCGATTATATTGGCATTCTGGAGGGGGGTGACCGCAATGAACGGGAAGCCTTTATCAACGCCCTGACGACGAACATGACTTCGTTTTTTCGCGAGGCCCACCACTTTCCCATCCTTGCCCGGCACCTGGAAAGCGTCAGGGAAAAACGGGCAATCGCCTTTTGGACCTGTGCCTCTTCCACGGGAGAAGAACCCTATTCCCTGGCCATCACCGCCGTCGAACAATTCAACAGTTTCAACGCCCCGGTGCGCATCTTTGCCACGGATATAGACACCAGCGTGCTGGAAAGGGCGCGGCGGGGAATCTACTCCCTTGAACAACTGCAGATGCTGGCGCCGGAACGACTGAAACGCTTCTTCCTGCGTGGTGGAGGGGAAAATGCGGGCTTTGCCAAGGTGAAGCCGGAATTACAGGAGATGATCTCCTTTCGGCAGCTCAATCTCTTGAATGATGACTGGGGGATTCGCGAGCGATACGATGCCATTTTTTGCCGCAACGTCTTGATCTATTTTGACAAGGCAACCCAGCAACGGGTCCTGAAAAAACTGGCCCGTTACCTTAAACCGGATGGGCTGTTATTTGTCGGTCACTCGGAAAGCCTGCAGCATGACGGCGAACTGTTCCGCCTTTGCGGGAAAACCGTCTATGCCTTGAGGAGCTGAATCCGCCATGCCCATCAAGGTTCTTGTCATAGACGACTCGGCACTGATGCGCAGCCTGCTTTCCGATATCGTCAACCGGCAGCCGGACATGATGGCGGTTGGGACGGCTCCCGATCCGATCGTGGCACGGGAGAAGATCAAGGCGCTCAACCCGGACGTGTTGACGCTGGATGTGGAGATGCCGCGCATGGACGGGCTGGTTTTCCTGGAAAAACTGATGCACCTGCGACCGATGCCGGTGATTATGGTCTCGTCCCTGACTGAGCGCCATTCGTCAGTGACCCTTCAGGCGCTGGAGCTGGGGGCCTTCGACTTTGTCACCAAGCCTAAGCTCGATATCTGTAACAGCCTTGAGGAGTATGCCGACGAACTCGCCGGCAAGATCCGCGGCGCTGCCAGGTGCCGACTGCGTCGGCCAGCGGGGGGGACGGTCTGCCGGACCGTTGAGCCGAAGAACTCCGCCGACGTGGTTCTTTCAGTGGGGCATGGCCGCTTTGCCACCACGGAAAAGGTCGTTGCCATTGGTTCCTCCACCGGGGGGACCGAGGCGCTCAAGACCTTCCTCACGGCCATGCCTGCCGATTGCCCCGGCACGCTCATCACTCAGCACATGCCGGAAACCTTCACCAGAACCTTTGCCAAGCGGCTTGACAGTCTTTGCCGGATCACGGTCAAAGAGGCGGAAGGGGGCGAGCGGGTGCTGCCGGGACATGCCTACATCGCTCCTGGCAACCGCCATCTGCTCCTCAAAAGGAGCGGCGCCAATTATGTCACCGAACTGTCCGACGGACCTCCCGTCTGCCGCCACCGCCCATCGGTGGATGTGTTGTTCCGGTCTGTGGCCAACTGCGCCGGCAGCAACGCCATCGGCATCATCATGACCGGCATGGGGGACGATGGCGCTGCCGGCATGCGGGAGATGCATGACAACGGCGCTTTCACCCTCGCCCAGGATGAGGAGAGCTGCGTCGTCTTCGGCATGCCCAAAGAAGCGATCGCCAGGGGAGGAGTGGACCGGGTGGCGCCGCTCCATGAGCTTGCCGGCCAGCTTTTTGACTGGCTTGCCTCCCAAGGGCGCCGCCATTTCAGGGTTTGAGCGAACATGCCAAAAGATGCAAGGAGCTGATTCACATGGGCAAGAAGGTAATGATCATCGACTGCCCCTCATTCCCCGATGCATCACTACCCTCCTGCTGAGAACTAACCGCCCGGGACACTGAGGTGCAAGCTGCGGCAAGGATTGCGTACGAAGACATACCGCAAATATTTATTATTTTCGTAAAACTTGCAACGCAGCAGCAAAATTTAGAAAATAATGAAATTTTCCTCGTCTCCGTCGGATTGATTTTGTTTCCTGGCCATAAACCTTTGCTGACCATCTCTTTGATCCAAAAAATTTGAAATTCTCGGGACATAACCGGTCGCTCCTGCATAGACTCATACTCATTCATCCATGGTCTTGCCCCTGCCTCCACACACGCAAACAAACATAATTTTATAAATCTGCACTTCCTAACCACCTATATATCCAC
Source organism: Geotalea sp. SG265 (assembly GCF_022808985.1). Classification (GTDB taxonomy): domain Bacteria; phylum Desulfobacterota; class Desulfuromonadia; order Geobacterales; family Geobacteraceae; genus Geotalea. The sequence continues at coordinate 189,358 of NZ_JAKZFT010000007.1, forward strand.
GATAATTTTATTTTAACCTCCCCACAATTTCTCCCAATCAACCATAAATCTCTCCATCTGAAAATATTGTTTGGCATAGTGCATGCTAAATAGATGATATCCTGATTTTGTTAAACGATAGACAAATGCTGTTGTTGAGGTCTGTATCACAATCAAAAAAAAGATTGTGCATGACCAAAAGCCTCACCCACAAAACACGATAATGTCATTGTCATACATTAAGCTGTGATTGCAAAGCGAATGGAGAAAACAAGTGAGTAAAACCGGTTCATTATCTAGCTTGCACATATTGGATTTCACCGGAGAGCTTGGACCTTATGCAACGAAATTGTTTGCAGGTCTTGGTGCAGATGTAATCCATATTGAGCCTATTACCGGAGATCCTTTGCGTTTCATCGGGCCTTTCTATCAAAACCGACCTGGAAAAGAGAGAAGCTTGCAGTTCATTTACTACAATGCCGGCAAAAGAGGAATGGTTATCGATCTTAATAAGGAAAAAGGGAGAGAAGTTTTTGTTGATTTATGCAAGGGAGCAGATCTCCTGTTTGAGAGTTTTACTCCTGGTTACCTGGATGGTCTTGGTCTTTCCTATGATGTCCTGAGTGCGGCCAATCCCAAGTTGGTACAGACTTCGATCACCCCGTTCGGTGCCTTCGGCCCGTACAGCACCTATCCCGGGTCAGACCTGACCTGTTCTGCCCTGGGCGGTTTCCTGTACCTTGCCGGCATTGATAACGAAAAACCGGTCCGGGCCTGTGACAACCAATCCTATCGCATGGCCGAGGTCTATGCGGCAGTCGGCAGCTCCATTGCCGCGCTGTTCGCCCAGCGGACCGGGGTTGGCCAGTTCGTCGATGTCTCCTGCATGGAGGCGGTGGGGATGGCGCTGGAGACAGCGGCGCAATGCTGGGACCTGGAAGGGGTGCTGAGGCGGGGGCGCGGCCGGGAAGCGGGGTCTGCCACCATTCATCCCTGCAAGGACGGCTTTATTGCCCTCGTTGCCATCATGGGCAGGAACAAGGTGATGTGGGAGCCGTTCGTCGAGTGGATGAAGGATGAAGGTGTGGACGGATGGGAAGCCTTTGACAGCGATAGCTGGATCAACGCGTCGTACCGGGAGTCCAGGGAAGGGTACGATCTCTTCTGCCGCATCTTCGAGCGGTTCACCATGAAGCACACCAAGCAGTACCTCTATGATGCCGGCCAGGCCCACCGGGTTGCCGTCAGCCCGGTCAGTAGCGGTAAGGACCTTTTGGAAAACCCCCAGCTGAACTATCACGATTTCTGGCAGCGGCTGAATCATGAACCGGTGGGCGGCGAGGTGGTCTGTCCCGGTGCTCCCTACGAATTCGGGAATCTTGAGTGGCACCTGGGGGATTTTGCTCCCACCTTTGGCCAGCACACCGCCCAGGTGCTTGGCGAATGCGGCTACAGCCGCACTGAAATCGAAGCGCTCCACAAGGAGGGGGTGGTCCATGTTGCCGAACCTTAGAAAAGCCCTTGAAGGGATCGTGGTCTGTGACTTTTCCTGGGTGGGGGCGGGCCCCATCGCCACCAACGTCCTCGGCCAGTGCGGGGCCGAGGTGATCAAAATCGAGAGCAGGAACCGGCCGGACCTGCTGCGGACCGGCGGCCCGTTCAAGGACGGGATTAACGAGGGGCTGGAGCGAAGCGGCTACTTTGCCAACCGCAATCCCAATAAAAAAGGGATCGCGCTGGACATGAGCCACCCCAAGGCGCGGGCGGTGGCGGTTCGCCTGATCAAAAAGAGCGACATCGTCATCAACAACTTTCGCGTAGGGCAGATGGAGAAGTGGGGGCTTGGCTGGGAGGATGTGCAGAAGATCAACCCGCGGATCATCTACGTCACCATGAGCCTGCAGGGGGAGACGGGGCCGCAAAAAAGCTACATGGGCTTCGGGGTCAACCTGAACGCCCTGTGCGGCCTGACCGCCCAAGCCTGTTTCCCCGGCGAACGCCCCTTCGGGACCGGCACCAACTACACCGACCACGTCATGGCTCCCAGCCACACCCTCTTCGGCATCATGGCCGCCCTGCTGGAACGGGAACAAACCGGCAAGGGGCAGACCGTGGCTGTCTCCCAGCTGAAATCCGCCATCAGCATGGCCCCCATGAGCGCCATGGCCTATGCGGCCAATGGGGAGACGCTGGGGCCGGCGGGGTTCGGCGATCAGAATGCGGCGCCCCACGGACTGTACACAACTCTCGGTTACCGGAAATGGATCGCCATTGCAGTCTTCGGTGAGGACGAATGGCGGGCGCTCAAGAAAGTGATGGGCAACCCCGCCTGGGCCGAGGACGGGAAGTTCGGCTCATTGCAGGAGCGCAAGGCACACGAGCAGGAACTGAACGACCATGTGGAGGCATGGACCAGAGGGCAGCACGCCGACCAGCTCATGAACGAACTGCTGCGGCACGGCGTCAAAACCGGGGTGGTCAACGACGCGCGGGGTGCCATCGAGGACGGGCACTTACGGGAGCGGGAGTTCTGGTCTTACCTTGACCATCCGGTTATGGGGCGCACCCTCTACAACCGGGCTCCGATCCGCCTTTCCAAGACGCCGCTCCGGTTGGAAACGGCGGCTCCGCTACTGGGGCAGCATACCAGGGATGTGCTGAAAGGGATGCTCGACTATACGGACGCAGAGATCGCGACGCTCACCGAGGAAAAGGTGCTCGTGTAGCGGCGAAATGAATGGGTGACGGCTGGCGCTAGGGCACAGTCGCTTCGTCGGCGCGGCAGCCGTCACGGATTGAGGTTCGTACTACTAACACCAGGAGAAGAATGAATGGATTTCAGCATACCTGAAGAATACATGATGCTTAAAGAAGCGATGCGGGAGTTCGTCAAGCGCGAACTGATGCCGCTGGAAAAGACGCTCCTGGAGCGGGAGCTGTCCCTCTGGACCCAGTCCGGCCACCTTATCCCAGACGAGGATCACAAGCGGCTCATGCAGAAAGCGAAGGAGTTGGGCTTCTGGGGCCTTGAAGTGGATGAGGAGTTCGGCGGCCAGGGGCTGGGCATGCTGGCCAAGACCCTGGTGGTGGAGGAGCTGTCGAAGAGCCTAGTTGGCTTCTCAAACCACGGCTTCACGCTGCCTCCGGACGCCCCCAACCTGTACTACCTGCACGAGTGCTGCGGCCCCCGGCAGCGGGAAAAGTACTTCGTACCCTACTGCAACGGCGACGTGGATTCCGCCATGGCTTGTACCGAGCCGGGTGCCGGCTCGGACGTGAGCGGTCTCAAGACCAAAGCGGTAAAAAAGGGTGACAAATGGGTCATCAATGGCACCAAGACCTTCATCAGCAAGTGCGACTATGACAACGTCTTCTTCATAGTCATTGCGGTCACCGACCCAACAGCCGCAACCAAGGACAGGTTCACGGCGTTTCTCATTGATCGGGGACATCCTGGGGTGCGGATCGGTAAGGAGATCCCGGTAATCGGCCCCATGCCCACCTGGGACCTGATTCTGGAGGATGTGGAAGTGGATGACGACGCCATTCTCGGCGAGGTGGGCAAAGCGTTCATTCCGCTGCAGAACCGGTTCGGTGTGCGACGGATCGAGCTGGCCTCCAGTTGCACCGGAATGGCAGAGCGGCTCATTCAGATGATGATCGATCAGGCCAACACCCGCATCACCTTCGGCCAGCCCCTGGCAGACCGGGGAACCATTCAGAACTGGATCGCCGACTCCACCATGGAGCTGGAACAGGTGCGCTGGATGCTCTACTACGCGGCCTGGAAGTCGGACCAGGGGCACAAGGACCTGCGGATCGAGGGGGCGAGTGTCAAGGTGGCGGCCACCGAGATGCTGACCAGGGTGGCTGACCGCGCGATTCAGATCCATGGCGGTGTTGGAGTTTCCCATGAACTGGGGATCGAATACGTGGCCAGGCATGTGCGGCTGTGGCGGATTGTGGAAGGACCTTCGGAGGTCCACCGGTGGCTGATCGCCCGGCAGCTGTTGAAGGAGAAGAAGCCGTACAACCCGTTCATCGTTGCCAGCGATGAAGCTTAATTTAACCTCTCCTGTCCTCCCCTTATCTAAGGGGAGGGACGCCATGGTGCCACCGTTGGAGGTTCCTCCGATGTGGCCACAATTTTCCCCCTCTTAAGATAAGAGGGGGTAGGGGGAGTTACGAACCGATGCTCAGCAGTTATAAAACTATACGCCATACCAGGAGGATGCAATGGGAGTTGATTTCGTAACCGAGGGGAATGTCGCCTATATCACCTTAAATCGGCCGGACGCCATGAATGCGCTGGATCCCGAAGGGCTGGTGCGGCTGGCGGAGGTCTGGGGGGAGGTGAAGACAAACCCCGACATCCGGGTGGCGGTGCTGACCGGGGCAGGGGAGAAAGCTTTCTGCACCGGCACGGACATGAAAAAGGCGAAGGTGCCGGACGAATGCATGGCTGCCCTCTACTACAGGGAGGGACAGCCGATCATCCCCCACATGAAGATGTGGAAGCCGATCATCGCCTGCATCAACGGCTACGCCATTGGTGGGGGGCTGGAGATGGCCCTGGCGTGTGACCTCCGGATCTGCAGCACCACGGCCAAGTTTGGTCTGACCGAGACCAAGGTGGCGAGCCTTGCCGGTCTGAACGGGACCCAGTGCCTGCCCAGAGCCGTTCCCCAGGCGGTTGCCATGAAAATGCTCCTGACCGGTGAAATGATCGATGCCGCCGAGGCGCACCGGGTGGGACTGGTCAGCGATGTGGCCGAGCCGGACCAGTTGATGGCGCTGGCCAGGAAATATGCGGAAAAGATCGCCGGCAATGCCCCCTTGAGCGTCATGGCCGCCAAGCAGGCGGCGGTAATGGGGCTGGACATGCCGCTCCCCCATGCCATCGACTTCTCGTACCTGTTGTGGGGAATCCTCCGGGATACGGAAGACCGCAAGGAGGGCTTCACCGCCTTTGCCGAAAAGAGAGCGCCCCAGTACCGGGGAAGATAATCCCCAACTGAAAGTGAGGAACCTATGCACATAGTGGTCTTGGCAAAAGTTGTCCCCGATTACGAAGTCCCGTCGGCGGACTTCGAGCTGGTGGAGAACAGGGCCCATCCCCGTTATACCCGCATGATCGGCTTATACGATGAAAATGCCGTCGAACTTGGGGTGCAGCTCAAGGAGAAGCTTGGGGCGGACCTGACCATCGTCTCCTATGGCCTGAGCGACGACGTGCAGTTCCTCAGAAAAGCGCTGGCTATGGGTGCGGACAAGGTGGTCCTGGTGGAGGGAAATTCGGACGATCCCTACGTCATCGCCGCCAACTTGAAGGATGCCATCGGCCGGCAGGGAAACGTGGACCTGGTCTTGGCGGGCCGCCAGTCCTCGGATATGGACCGTGGGGTTGTGCCGGGGGTGCTGGCAGGCATGCTCGACCTCCCCTTTGTCCCCCAGGCCTGCAGCGTGGAAAGCGCGGAGGGGGGGTGGAAGATCGCCCAGATAACCGAAATCGGCAAGCGGCTCTTGAAGCTCTCCGGCAAGGGGGTGCTCTCCATCACCAGCGTCCCGGAGAATGTTCCCCGAATTCCGGCGGTAAAGGCGATTTTTGCGGCCAAGAAGAAGCCGGTGGAAAAGCTGGCCGAGATCGGGGCTCGGAAGATGAGCATCTCCGAACTGTCGGTGAGCATCCCCAAAGTGGAATCCAACTGCGAACAGATACCGGCCGAGGATATGGACGATGCTGTCCGCCAGCTTCTGAGAAGGCTCAAGGAGGAGCGGTACCTATGAAAACGCTGATCATCGAAACGGCCAATGCAAAGATTCTCGGGGAACTGGTAAGCGCAGCAAGGATCTTCGGCCCGACCCCCGATGTGGTCGTGCTGGGAGCAGGCGAGCTTCCGGGGAGCTACGGCAAGGCCTATCGGCTGCCCGACACCCTGGGGGCGAACCTGGGAACGGGGCTTGCCGACCTCATCAAAAACGAGGGATACGAACTGATTCTCCTCAGCGCCACGGCCATCGGCAGCGGCCTGGCCGGTCCCCTGGCGGTCAGCCTGGGGGCGCCGATCCTTTCCGAGGTCACCGCCATCACGCCGGATCTCACCATCGAGCGGTCACTCTACGGGTCCAAGGCGGTTGCCCGCTACAAGGTGGAGTCAGGGCCCCTGGTCCTGACCGTCAAGCGCAAATACTTCGAGGCGGCAGTTCTGGAAGGCACGACACCGACCGTCGATCTGCCTGCCGGGCCGCAGAGGGTAGCCCTTCTGGAAGAGATCGAAGAGGAGCGCCAGGGGGTTCCCCTAGAAGACGCAGAGGTGATCGTCACCGGCGGCAGGGGAATCGGCAGCGGCGACAACTTCGTCATCCTGAGCGACATGGCGGGACTTTTGAAGGGGGCGGTCGGTGCCTCCCGGGGAGCCGTGGACGAGGGGTGGATGCCCCCCGGTGCCCAGATCGGCCAGACCGGTAAAATCGTTGCGCCCAACGTCTATTTCGCCGTCGGAGTATCAGGCGCCAGCCAGCACTTGGCAGGGATCCCCAATGCCAAATGCGTTGTCGCCATCAACAAGGACAATGAGGCAAATATCTTTAAAAGGGCCAGGTTCGGCATCGTCGGAGACTACAAAAAGGCCGTGCCCGCCCTGATTAACGCCCTCAAGGAGAGTGCCTGACATGGAACGGGTACCCTACTGGAATATCAGCTTCGGCCTTCTGATAGACATCCTCTCCCTGCCGGCCCTGGCCATCTTCGGGTATGGCATTTACCGCCACTGGCTGCGCATACGGCAGGGCAAGGCCAACATCAAGCTGGGGCTGACCCTGGAGGCGTTGAAGGTGGGACCGCTGTATCTGCGCTCCTTCATCACCCGGGGCATTGTGGGGACCCGCATCTATAAAAAGCTGTTCACCGGCGTGGCCCACGGCCTCCTGTTCTGGGGGATGATCGTGTTGACCGTGGGGACCGTGCTGGTATTTGCCAATGTGCTCTTCGGCATCCCCGTGTTCAGGGGGGAGTTCAATCGTCTCTGTATGGGCGCTTTCCTCGACGTCGCCGGGCTGGCTGCCCTGGCCGGGGTGCTGTTTCTGCTCATCCGGCGGCTCTTCCCGCCGGAGCGGTTGACCTGCTTCAAGGCCAATACCGGCTTCATCCTCATGGAGGTGGGGATCATCGCCATCATCGTCACCGGCTTCTTCATCGAAGGAGCGCGGATCGCCCAGAATGGCGCCGATCCCGGCTCGTTCGTGGGGAACTGGCTGGCGGCGCAGCTGACAGGCGGCGGAGGGCTCTCCACAATCCACCGGTACCTCTGGTGGAGCCACGGTCTCATCGCCCTCGCCCTGATCGCCTACATCCCGTACTCCCCCCTGGTCCATCTGGTACTGGCCCCGGCCAATGCGGGGCTCGACATCCCGGTTCCCGGCCCCAAGATGGGGGTCGTGGATTTCGAGGCCTTCGAAGGGGAGGGGGAGGAGGAGACACCGAGCCTTGGGGTGAGCAAACTGGCCGATTTCAGCCGCAAGAACCTGCTGGACATCTCCACCTGCCTGAAATGCGGCCGCTGTCACGAGGTCTGCCCTGCGGCCCAGACCGGCAAAAAGCTCTCTCCCAAGGGGGTCATGACCACCCTTGCCGAATACCTGCAGCAGGGAAAGATGGACGACGAGTCGCTCCTTGACACCATAACCACCGATGCTATTTACAGCTGCACCACCTGCGCGGCATGCATGGAGGCGTGCCCGGTGGCGGTGAACCAGCCAAATGCCATCCTCAGGATGCGGCAGCACCTGCTCATGGAGCGCTCTGAGATGCCTGAGATCATGGGGCAGGCGAACCGAAGCCTGGAAGCTCGCCATCACCCCTTCATCGGCACCGGCTTCGGCCCCAACGACTGGCGCAAGGGGCTGGAAGTCCCGATCTTTGAAAAGGGAAAGACGGAGTATCTCCTCTGGATAGGCTGCTCGATTGCCTACGAGGAGCGGGCCCAGCATGTTGGCCGGGCCATGGTCGCCATCCTCAAGAATGCCGGCGTTTCCTTCGGCATCCTGGAGGAGAACCGCTGCACCGGCGATCCGGCCAAGCAGATGGGGAACGAGTTCCTTTTCACCGAGATTGCCGGCCAGAATATCGAGGAGTTCAACGAGCTGGGGGTGACCAAGGTCATCACCATGTGCCCCCACTGTTTCAACAGCTTTACCCGCCATTATCCGCTCCTGGGGGCCAAGTTCGAGGTCATTCCCCACGCGGTCCTCATACGGAACCTGATAGCCTCAGGGGCCATATGGCTTAAGAACAGCGGACTGGCTATCTGCTACCACGACCCCTGCTACCTGGGGAGACACAACCGGCTGTTCTCGGAACCGCGCCAGGTGGTCTCATCCATCGGTAAGCTCGTTGAGATGCCGCGAAACGGGTGCGAAAGCTTCTGCTGCGGCGCCGGTGGCGGCAATTACTGGACCGAGGAAGAGGGAACCCGGATCAATCAGACCCGGGCCAAGGAGGCGCTGGATACCGGCGCCAAGACCATCGCCACCGCCTGTCCCTTCTGTATGCTGATGTTGACCGACGGCCTGAAGAAGTTCACGGAGGAACAGCTGGTGAAGGATATCGCCGAGTTGGTGTGCAGTCAGATGGAAGCGTGACAAAGATCATTTTTTTCATAAAAGAGTGCTTGAAACAACGACAGGAGGAGCGTCATGGCTCAGGAAGAAACCCAGAAAAAGAAGACCAAGGAAAAGGAACCGGATATCACCTTTTTCCATCCGGATATACTGGAAGTGCCAGAGAACGGCGGCCTTCCCTATTTGAAAGGGTATCGTTGCAAGAAGTGCGGCCAGCTGGATTTTAAAACCGAGATGTGCACCAGCTGCTGGGGCCAGGACTTCGAAATAGTCCCCCTTTCCCGCAGGGGCAAGGTCTACAGTTTTTCGGACATCTATATCGGCCAACAGGGGCTGGCAACCCCCTACATCTTCGCCTATGTGGATCTCCCCGAAAACCTGCGGGTGTTCGCCCAACTGGAGGGGGAGGTCAACACCTATCGCTGCGACGAAGAGGTGGAACTGACCCTGGGGCCGATCAGGATGAACAACGATAACCTGCCGATCATCAGCTACAAGTTTAAAAAAATCGCCTAGATATGGAGAGAAACAGGAGATTGTCATATGAAATTACAGCGTGAAGTTTACATCGCAGGGGTGGGAGAAACGAAATTCGGGAAGCATAACGTCGATTTCGATGTCCTGGGAAGGGAAGCTGCCCTGCAGGCGATGAACGGGTCGAATATCAACAGGCCGGACATGATCCAGAGCGCCTATGTGGGAAACGGCATGAATGACATGACGACAGGCCAGGCTGTTTTCAGGGGGCTGGGGATGTGCGGGCCCAATCTGCCGATAATCAATGTGCAGAGCGCCTGCTCAGCCGGGGCCATGGCGGTGTACTGCGCCATCAAGGATGTGGCCACGGGGCTAACCGATCTTTCCATTGGTGTCGGCTGCGAGAACCACACCATGCATAGGCAGAGCGGAGCCGCCTTCAGTGCGGCCAGGTCGGACATCGAAACCATGCACGGGGCGGTGATGACCGGCAAGTATGCCATGAGGGCCACCCGGTACATGCATGAGACCGGCGCCACCATCGAGGATCTGGCGATGATCACGGTGAAGAACCGCAAGCACGCCACCCACAACCCCAATGCTTGGTTCAAGGGGGCGATCACGGTGGAGGAAGTCGTCAATTCCCGCATGGTCGCCTATCCCATGACCCTGCAGCAATGTTGCGGTATTGCCGATGGTGCAGCCGCGGTGGTGGTCGGCTCCAAGGCGATGATGAAAAAGCTGGGGATTGCCAAGCCGGTCAAGGTGGCAGGTGTGGTGGTGGAATCTGGGCCGTACCATAACCGGCCGCGGGATATTACCGGTGACGATATCACTGAGACGACCTCGGAAAAGCTTTACGAGGAATCGGGGATAGGCCCGAAAGAGGTCAATATTCTCGAGTTGCACGATGCCTTTACCATTGCCGAGCTTCTCTATTACGAGTGCATGGGGCTCTGCAAAAAGGGGGATGGGCTCAAGTTCCTGAGGGACGGCCAGTCCACCTATGGCGGTCAGTGCGTGGTGAGCCCCCGGGGCGGGTTGCTCTCCTACGGCCACCCCATCGGCGCCTCCGGGGCGGCCCAGATAGCCCAGAACGTGAAACAGCTGCGCGGCGAGTGCGGCGGCCATCAGGTTGGCCCCACCCCCAAGGTCGCCATGTCCCACGTCACCGGCGGCGGTCTTTCCGGTACCGAACATGCGGCCTGCACCATGCACATGCTGGTCAAGGGTTGGTAGGGGCAGGTTCGGATCATTTATCTCAGCAACGGTAAGGAGATGCAGTCATGAAAGACAGAACAGCACTGATAGTGGGAGCGGCAAACGATATCGGCGGGGCGATCAGCGTCAAATTCGCCGGGCGCGGCGCACGGCTGGTACTGATCGATTCGGATCAGCAGAAACTGGAGAAGGTATTTGCCAAAGTGGCAGCGGCAGGCGCCAAAGCTGAGTGCATTGCGGTAGACTGGGCGAATTCCGCAGCGGTCACTTCTGCCGTGGATACCATTGTCAAGAAATACGGCGCACTGGACATCCTGGTCAACGCTATCGACCAGAGGGACGGTGTACCGATCACTGAAGGCACCGTCGAGACCTGGGAGCGCTCTCTGAAAGAAAACATCACCCCGCTGGTCTCCTTCTCCCTGAATGTGATCCCGGTGATGAGGAACCAGAAGTATGGCCGGATCGTGAATATCGGCAGCTTGGAGTATCTGGGGACGCCGAAACAGGCCAACTACAGCGCCGCCAAATCAGCCATCTTCGGGTTGACCCGCTCCTTTGCCCTTGAGTTGGCCAAGGACGGTATTACCGTAAACCAGATCCTGAAGGGGGACGTCAAGACGGCAGAATGCCCTCTTTCCCCTGAAGAAGAGGAGAAGGGTGCGGCCCAGTTGCCGGTGCAGCGCCTGGGCAAGCCGGAGGACATTGCCTATGCGGCGGCGTATCTTGCCTCGGGGCTGAGCGGCTATGTCACGGGACAGAACCTTATCGTCTGCGGCGGCAAGAGCATCTATTCGTCAATGTCCGCCTAGGCGGTAGAGATAGAGGAGGAATATTATGGCAGGTTTACAGGGCAAGGTGGCATTGATAACCGGCTCGGCAAGCGGTATGGGGAAGAAGACGGCCCAGCGACTCGCCGAGAGGGGAGCAAAGATCGTCATCAACGACATTGTTTCAGAAAAAGTCGATCAGACGGTTCAGGAATTTTCGGCGCAAGGGTTTGAGGTGATGGGTGTGGTTGCCGACATTTGCAAAACCTCCGCCGTTCAGGAGATGGTGAAGAGCGCAGTGGAGAGGTTCGGCTCCCTGGATATACTCGTCAACAATGCGGGGATGGAAAGGGCCGGCGCACTGAGAAACCTCAGCGAACAGGACTGGGATCTGACGGTAAACGTCAACCTCAAGGGGGCCTTTCTCTGCAGCCAGGCGGTGCATGGCCACATGATCGAAAAAGGAGGGGGACGGATCGTCAATATCGCCTCCAGGGCATGGCTGGGAGGTGCGGGACAGGCACCCTACTCGTCGGCCAAGGCCGGCCTGGTGGGGCTTACCAGGACCCTTGCGCTGGAATTGGGGCGCAAGGGGGTAACCGTCAACTGTATTGCCCCCGGCCTCATCCATACCCCCATGTGGGACGAGCTGCCGGAAAAGAACCGGAACGGCTTTCTTGCCAAGCAGCCCATGGGCAAAATCGGCGAAGATGAAGACATTGCCAATGCGGTCCTTTTTTTCCTGGATGACGAGGCCTCGTTCATCACCGGCCAGGTCTTCTATGTCTGTGGCGGGAGAAGCCTGTTCGCAGGGTAGTAGGTAAGAAACAGGTGCTGTCGACTGCGGTATTTTGCATGGATACAAAATTGGGGCTCATAGACCCTTGGGGAAAAGGAGTCGGCAGCACCAGTCACCGTAACCTCGGGGGTGGGAAAGGAAGGTTGGGACATGAAGAAAGAAACTAGTGACCAGTTGAAATACACGAGCAATGATGAACTTTACCCTACGGAAATCACCTTTCCTGGTGGTTTGAAGATTCGCCTGGGATGTTCGGAAGATGGTCAGGCTTACCTGAAGGTAGAGCCTGCCTGAGATCAAAGGAGGAACAGCCATGATTTCACCAGAACTCTTGCGGCCTTATCGCTTCTTCGCCTCGCTGACGGAGGAACAAGTCAAGGACATCGCCGCCATCGGCGAAGAAAAAACCTTTCCCTCCGGTAGCATTATTTTCAAGGAAAATACCAATGCCGACAACCTGATGCTCCTGCTGGAAGGGGGCGTGGAGCTGTTCTACAGCGGCGGAGGGGCAGGATGTGCTGCTAATGCCCCGGTTTGCTCCATCGTTCCCGGGGCGATCTTCGGTGTTTCGTCACTGATAAAGCCTTACCAATACACTGCCTCTGCTCGGGCAACCAAACCGGTCAAGGTAGTGGATATCAATGGGGCGCGGCTGCGTGAAATGTCGGAAAAGAACCAAGCCCTGGGGCAGGTGCTGATGAACAACGTCGCGGCAGCGGTACTCGCCCGCCTGCACTGATGATGAAAATTGACGCCATGCTGAAAAAAAGCATATTGAGAGGATTCGGTATGACAACGAAAACTGCTGAATATGAAGCACTGGTCAAGGAAAAAGCTTTGTCACTGCAAACGAATGCCGGTGATTGTATAGCACACGGAAATGAGGGAGCCTGTCCTTGTTGTGGGCATCTGGGAATCTTCGACATGAAAGGTTCAGGTCTTACCGCAGGGTCCATTTATTTCAGCACCGCCGTCAACAAATGGCGCTGCATGGCATGCGAGATTGTTCAACTTGGTTATTGAGTAGTGCCAGAGGGGACGAAGATGCAATGCCCGGTATGCGCTGATAGTAGGCGTGTGGAAATAAACCTGAAGTCAGATGGATATACCCCATACATGTTCGAGTGCGGCAGCTGTGGAGCGCTCTGGGTGTTGGCGGGTACAGCCACACTGGCCGTTACAGAACAGTGCAAGAAGATGGAGGAGATCCCTTTGTGAAGAAGGGTATCGGTGCGGCCCTTTCCGGATGCGGCATCCCGAGGTTCGCCTTCACCTACAATGTGGCAATGATCATCTGAAAGATCGCCTGAACCCGCCGGTAGCGTGCCGCAGGGCCGCACCGGCCCCGGCTATCCTGCCGAAGGCGAGGGCTTCAGCAATATTCCCCCCACCCTGATAGATCAGGCCCCACATGGACCCAAGCTCGCCGGCGCTGTAAAGCCCTGGAATGGGTTCGCCAAAGGGATCGGTTACCTCCGCCTTTTCATTGCGTTTTGGCCCTCCTTGCGTGTTGAGCAGGCAGGGATAGATTTCCAGGGCATGGAACGGTCCGGTTTCGATCAAGGCGGTGAGAGGGGCATGGGGCAGTTCCCTGTCGTAAAGGGAATCGCGTCCGGCGCGAACACTCCTATTCCACAGCTCGACGGTATGCTGCAGTGTCTTTGCATCCACTCCGATTTTTCCAGCCAGTCCGGACAAAGTTTCATCCCTGATGATCCAGCCGTTCATGATCTCCACGCTGTTGTCCTTGCTCCACGTATGTTGTACCCCTGCATAGCCCAGGCCCGCTGTTCGTGATACCGGACCACGCTTGCGGGTAGCTTCATCGAAGAGCAGATAAGAGGGGATGCGTGGATAGGTCAGGGATTGGCTGTCGAAGAAGTCGACGGACAGCAGGCCTGCATGCCGCTCGATCGCCCCTTCGTTGACAAACCGCTTGCCGGACCTGTCGACGAGGATCTGTCCTGCTGCTCCGATAGCTATCAGCAGGGCAGATTCAAACTGGGGCACTTTGATGCCGAATGCGCAGGATACGCCATTCATATGCCATAACCCGGCTCCCACCTTCTGGGCCAGCCGGACGCCATCGCCCCGATTGCCCTGGTGCCCCAGAGTATAGAGCGGACTGCCCTTTGCATGGTTTCGCAGCATTTCGGCATCGGAACCATAGCCGCCGGTCGTCAAAACAACCCCGTCCCGGGCACGGATCAGCAACTTCTTATCCCGGATGCTGGCCATGATGCCGGTAACTGCGCCATCAGGGCCGGTCAACAACCTTTCTGCAGGAGCCTGGGTCAGAACGGGGATGCCTCTGGCTTCTACTGCCCCGGAGAGCAGCAGCCACAGATTCTGCGCAAAGGCAGTTGCACCCTTGTGCGGACCTTTGATCACATATCTCTTGATCGCCTCTGCGCCAGGGATGTCCGGATAACTGGCCCCGCCGTAGGTCAGCACCTCAACACCCTCTTGCAAATTTTTCAGCCACGCAATTGTCTTGCTTGATTCTTCAACAAAGGCCCGGATCAACCCATCATCTTTCTCAGAATGTGAATACTCATAGAGAGCCGAAATGTAGCTGACCGCCTTGTCGGTCTCCCCGGGGGAGGCAAATCCCCCGAATGAGACCAGGGTATTGCCACCACCCCGGGAGGTACTCTCCAGAATCAGTACCTCGGCTCCCGCGTCATGGGCGGCTATGGCAGCCGCTGCGCCGGCACCGCCATAGCCGATGACAACCACATCAAAGGTTTTGTCCCAACTGGCTGACGGATTCATACCGATTCCAGGATGCTTTTCTGCACCATCAGGCTTTTTAAAATCTGTAGGTATAGGCAATACTGAAGTTGTCCTGTGAATGCACCAGCCGTGTAGTCGGACTGTCGAACGATTCCTCGAAGGCGTGGGAATAGGCAAAATCTACCGTGCTTGCCGCCGAGAAATCATACGAAAATCCTGCTGATGCATGCTTGGTGGGAATGGCTGGAATGACCGCAATCACTGTATCGGAGCGCATAGCCTGGCTGGCAATGCGCCCACCGGTACGTAACGCCCATGGCCCCGTTCGGTATGCCACACCAAAGGAGTATATCATCTGATCCTTGTAGTTCTGCGGTAATCGGATTTCGATGTTCTTACCGTCATCGGCCACGAAGGTGACATTGAGGTCTTTCACCGCATTTTCCCAGAAAACGCGAGAGATATCTGCAACCACCAACCAATGTTCGTTGATTTGGTGACTAACGCCAATATCCAGATGGGCTGGCATCTGCAAGCCGCGCAACTTTATTTCACCCTTGAGCGGGATCTGTCCCGCACTCCCATCGATTGCGGTCATGGTGGCATTGCCTTCCATGTCGGCCATCTGGCTTTCCATGGTGTACGCGGCGCCCAGGATAGTGCCCTTGGACAGCTTGTAGATCATCCCGGTCCGAGCGCCGAAACCCCATGCATCTATGCCACTAGCCAGGGGGTGATCTTTCGTCATGCTAAAATGAGCGCCGCGCAAGTCTGGAAGTCCTCCCAGGACAGGGAGCAAGCTGCCAGTGACGCGCCCCCCCTGGATAAGGGCGCCCACCTCTTCTGCCGGCAACAGGAGTCCCAGGTTCAAACCTTCCCACATTGCATCGAGAGCGGCCCCTATGGTCAAATTTTCGCTGACATCGTAGCTTATTGCGAAGGGGATGTTCAAAACCAGCAGACGGCTGGAATTTTCCAGCCCCGTGTTCAGATTGCCGGAAGCACGGGAGAGAAAGGTGTCCCTTCCATACTCGGTGCCCAGGCCACCTTGGGCGAAAGCGCCAAATCCAACCGTCAGGGGGGCGGCACGATAGACAAATGCCGCTTCTGGCGCAACATATGGGCCACGGTTATGGGCGTGGGAGTCAGACGAGGCCTTTTCCCCTGTTGCCTTGTTTTCGGCTGAGATATCGGTCATGACAACGTCGAGGCCCAGGTGTATTTCAGAGCCGGCATTCATCAGCGACAGTGTTGTCGGATTAGTCATCATCCCCGCAGCACCCACATCAAACGCCGTTGCTGCCCCCCCCATGCCGCGGGATATGGGACCGAACCCCTCCAACCGGAACACATCGGTTGCGTAAGCCACTTGCAATGTAGCCGACAATACGATTGCGACCATTGCCACTGTATGGAATGTTACAAATTTATATTTCATTTTTTCACCTTTACTGAGAGTTGTTTTTTGCCTCTGTTAATTGCCAACTGGTCACTTGGGTAAAAGAAGTTTTTTAAACAGGTTTGGAAGCTGTTCCATATTGCTGACAAACTGGATCATGTCACCATATTCTTCCGACAGGGCAGTTTTGTTCATGGGGTCGCATTCAAGCCCCAGGGTCAGCAGATTTATCTTCTTTTTCTTACAGTAAGCGATGGCGTCACGCACCCCGCACCCCCAGTTGGATGCCCCATCGGTGATATGGATGATAAATGGTTTGCGGGCGCCGGGCTTAAGGCTTATTGCCGTGGCGATGATGGCCTCGCCTGAAGCGGTCCTGCCATGTGGAGTGACGGAAAAGAATTGGCCCTGCTTGAAAATTTCGGTGATGCGGCAGGTCTCATTCCGTTCGTTGTAAGCAAAGATTCTGGCATTGGCATTGTAATCATGGATGGCGGTGAAGAGGGTCTGATAGATCAGTTCTGCCTTGGTCCATTTGGTGGGCTCCGACATTGAACCGGTACAATCCACAAGGAGAACGATATCGTTGTGCAATTCGAACTTCGTTTTCTTCAAGTTGAAAATAGAACCGGATGTGGGCGCCCGATACAAGCGCCTGCGATCGATCCTGCCCGAATCCAGCCCTCTGCTGAAGGAGATGTTTCGCTGGGCAGCCAGTTGAAGCACTGTTTTCAGCTTGTAGAGAAGGGCGTTATCGATATTTCTCTTCGCCGGCATGACGATATCATTGCCTTCAACGCGAACCACATCGTCAAAATTGGCCACGAGCAATCGTACCTGCTCGGTGAAATCCACATGCTTCGTCTCCAGATTGCTTTCTATCTCGTCGGCATAACTCAGGAGGGTTGATTTGGCTGCTTCCGTTTCCTGATCTTCCCGTGCCATTTCTTCCGTGAAGTCCGTAGAAAGCAGAAAGGGGTCCTTCCTGTCGGCCGGCCAGAATTTGACCATTTCCAGCAGGTCCTTGAATATGGAGGTATACCGGTTCAATCGGTATTCACAGCGCTCGGTCACGCTCGGCAGAGCGGGGCAGCTTGTGATCAGATCTTCCACAATGGAGTTAAGAAGTGCCATGGGCTTGGTATAGGGCTGGTTTGCCGAGGTTCTTCCAGCCATTTCCACCACGGAATGGTCTTCGTAAGGAACTTTGTAGGCTTCCTGTTTCGCATCGGCGGCAATCCGCCACCAGATGTGCAGCAGTTCGCCGAATGAGGGGGGGCTGATGAACTGTTTTGCTGCCTTTGCAATCTCCCACTCCCGGGCTTTTTCCGCATACAGGCCGAAAATGCTCTTGTTGGCAACGAGATCCGCATAAACCTTTTCTGCAATATCCAGATAGAGGTAAAATTTGTACGCATACTGGGGGGGGAGGTTGAGTCTTGCCTCGGCCAGCTTCACGACATGGTCGGTCCATTCCGTCTTCAGGTAGGCTCCTCGGATGGCGAGCCCTATGGCAATGTCGGCCTGAACTGCGGGGATCGGATAGCGTCCCAGGATCGGTGAAGGATCAAGTTCGATGCTGTCGGGCTGGGTAATGGGCATTCCTTCCCAGACCACGCTGCCGCTGTTCCTGCCCACTTGAGAAACCATCTTTCTGATGCCGCGCAGCAATTTCGCCAGTTCCAGCATCTCAACAGGCGATTTGTCCCTGCGCCAGTATTCGGAAAAACCGTTTTCACCGGCTATCAGGAAACGTTTCGGAGCTCTACCGTCCCGAGAGATTTTTTCGGAATGAATCATCGCTATTCTCGGGTGTGCTGTTGCCAGGCATGGTCGAACAGGACGTATTCATTGCTGACCCCCTCGGTGTACCCCTTATTGACATGCAGGCCGATCAACACCGACTCCAGCGCCTCCTGGCTGGTCTGAAGGCTGACCGCCAAGGCCTGCCGCAAGCTTGCACCGACTGCCATCATATCGCCGATCATCAGGGCAGTTCTGGTCGATACGTCGATCCTGAGATCGGAGTGGCCTCTCAGGAAGTTAAGGGCGGAGATGATGTCGTCTGCCTGCTCAGCGGTGATGCCGGTTTTTTTCACCAGCACCTCTTTTTCCACCTCGTTTGGCAGATAATCCATCAGCAAAAAGTAAAAACGATCGCGTAGGGCGGCATCGAGAAGTTCGGTCCCGACAAAGTCATCCCCTTCATTCAAGGTGGCAAAGAACACCACCCCTTCCGCCACGTTTACCTGCCCCAACTCTTCCAGCCAGACCTCACGGCTGTCGGACAAGAGGGAGAAAAGCATATTCAAGGCCTTCGGGTGCTCCGGCCGATTGATCTCTTCCAGGTGAATGACACAGTTGGGGGTCTGGATTGCCTCGGGGAAAAGAAACTGTTTGTATTTCGTCTCGCCGGCTTCCAGCGCGTATTCACCGAACAGCTGGCCAGGTTCGGAAAGTATGCCGACTTGAAACGTCGATAAAGGGCGCTGGTAGATGGCGGCATACTGCCTTACCAGGGAAGATTTTCCACATCCCTGCCTACCGGAGATCAGCACGTTCACCGGTTTTTTTTGCGATAGCTGGTGGATCTTTTCGAAGATATCCGCCAAGTCCTTGCTTACATAAAAATAGGGATCTTCCTGGGGTACCGATAAATTATTCTCTTTGCTGGCTGACATACGATGGGTCCTCACGGTGATCTTCAGGTAAGGGTGATGGGTATTGGCGGTACCGGCGTCGGTACCGCCTTCTTCTGGTGTGTGATAAGGGATGTCATCAAAGCCCGCGGACCCGATTGCGCAGGTCACAATGCCTGACCCGTGTCACACATGTTCTCTGAAGCTGAGCTTGCCGACTTCATGTTTGGCGCAGGTCATCCCGTGTACGTCCGTTACCCATCGTTTCCAGACGCCACCCAATGTATTTCTGTTGACGGTGCACTGCCCTCGCAGCGGGTTGGTGGGATCCGCTATCTGCCATTTGCATGTTTGACAAGGTTTCTTCGTGCCTGCCTCTTCGTGCATCATGTTTTCATTGCTTGTTGCGCTCATTGTTCCTCCTGTCTCGGGATACCTGGAGACATCCCGCTACGGATGTCTCCAGCTTCGATGAATTGGTTAAAGTTGCGTATTCAGGTATTGCAGGTCATCGGCACCGAAGGCCTGTTCGTTTCTGGCAATGATGGTGTTCTGGCCATAGGTGGGGATATCGACAAAGCGGGCACTGAATCCTGAAACCCTGACGATGAGATCCTGATGCTTTTCCGGTTCCTTTTGCGCGGCCTTCATCTCCGCCGTGCTGACGCAGTTAAACTGGACATGGTCGATGTTGAGTTGCTCCCAGGCGTCCATATAGGATTTCCAGATGTCAAAACCATGCACGCTGCGCATGATCGGCACGGACAGCCTCTGATTGAGCAAGTTGGCTTTCTGGTTTTTCTGCACCTTCGAAACAGATCTCAATACCGCGGTGGGGCCTTTCTTGTCGGTCCCCATGTACGGAGAAATGCCCCCGTCGTCACCGGCGTCGCCGCCGAAACGTCCATCCGGTGTGGGGCCGGTCCGCGACCCGATTTCCATATACAGTCCAACCGCCTGACCTACGGGAAGGACAGGACCGCCAGAGTAATTGGTGATCTTTGACATCTCGCCGCCAATGATGTCCTCGTAAAAATCCTTGATGATGGAGTCGGCATAATCGTCATCATTGCCCCATTTGGGCGCATTGAGGAAGTCCTGGCGCATTTCTTCATGACCATCCCAATTTGCCCGGAGCGCGGCGACCAGCTGGGCCATGGTGTACTTTTTCTCATCGTAGATCAGTTTCTTGATGGCAACCAGGGAATTGGCGGCAACGACCGTCGTAATGGGGTTATGCCAACCGTTCGGCTGTTCGGAAAGCTCCATGGAATCAATGCCCAGCTCCATACAGCCGTCGTCGATACTGGAGACGAAAGGCATCTGCAGGAATTTCGATTCGTAATAACGCATGATGTCTTTGGCGCGGATTACCTTGCTGGTCGCATAGGCATACTGGGTCCTGAACGCTTCCCACAGCTGGTCGAATGTCTTGAAGGTGGTAGGATCGCCGGTGTGCGGCCCCAGCTGCATCCCCGAATAAGACCAGTCAAACCCATCAGCCAGGACGATTTCCATCATCTTCGCCGGGAAAATGGAGCCACCCCCTTCGGACCTGGTCTTATGGGTCTTGCGTCTGCCGCAGACACCGGGGGACATGCACAACACCAGGCCCCAGTAATGGGCCTCTTCATCGGTTGCGCCATTGTTGTTTTTGCTGAATTTGCTGTAATACTTCAGCTGTTCCGTACCGATTACGTCATGCTTGATGGATGGGTATCCCAGACCATCTCGGATGCACTCGAAAACAAGGCGCTTGGTCTTTTCCCGGCCGACCGGATGCCACCTGAAGACGATGGATGGTTCCGTAGTTCTGATGTTCCTAGCGCCTTCGAGAATGGCGTCGGTCATGTCGCTGCAGGCATCCACATAGCCGGGCTTGGTGCCGCCAATGGTCAGAATGAAAAGATCGTTGGAACCGGGGAAGATTTCCCGGTATGCCCGAGACTTTCCTGCACCGTGTTCGGAAATTTTCAGCCGCTCCATCTCGACCATCTCCACCACATCGCTGTGGGTCATGGGCTGAAAGGATTTTTCCTTGACGCTAATGTTGTAATAGGGCTCCAGCATTTCGTCTTCTTTTTGGGCATACCCGCTGGCATAGCGGTCTATGGCATGACAAATCAGGTAGGTATACCATTTGGACTGGAACGCATCTTTTAACCCTTTGCAAGGCTCTGCCGGAACGCGCTGGCTTATCTCTGCAATCTCCAGCAGTTCTTCCTTTCTGGCAGGGTTTGTTTCGAAGTTCTCGGCAACAATCTTGGCGAGACGGGCATGGCGCCTTGCCCAGTTGATCACGGCTTCATCGGCGATGATCATTGCCTTCCAGACATCGATCTTGGCTATCCAATCAAGCCCGGTTGTGGCATTCCAGGGGATTTTCTGCATTTCCTTTTTGGCATGCTCGATCTTTTCTTTGGCCAACTCGATGCGTTTCAGCAACCCGTCTTGCAGCACCGTCTCGTAAGGGGGGCTGATGCTGTTGTATCCGGTGGCGAAACCGGGAGCCTCCATTGTGCTTACCTGGTACATCTGCAGGAGTTCTTCCTGGGTGAAATACCGCTCCCCCTTGGCCTGCATGCTGTACTTCTTCCAGTATTCATTGATCTCCGCAGCCTCTTCTTTAGGCTGTGGGGAGTAGTCGCTCATCAGGTAGTCCTGCACCGCCATATAGGCGAGTTCGGGATAGAGGGGGAACATTTCCGGATCTTCGGCGTGGTAGCCGATGATGAATTCGTCCTGTTGCAGAACCAGCGTGCTTTTATTCAATATATTCGCAAGCCCCAGCGCCCTTCTGATTACCTCCGGCTGCCCTGCGCTTGCCTTGTGCGCTTCAGTTATGTAGCGCATTCTCTCGATGCCGGCCCGAACCTCCGCATCGACAAATTCTCCGGCCGCGGCATGCTTCCAGCGGCATCGTGCCTTAAGTCTTTTTGTCCTCTCGGTAGTGGGGCGGGCAAGGTTCTCATGCAGTACTTCGTCCGCTATCTCATTTTCAGCTGGATTTGCTAATGGGAAATCGACAACCTTACCATCGTACTTAATGGATGCAGCAACCGTTGACATGAATTACCTCCTATGTGGGCATTGTTTAGGATTTCTTGAATGTTTTGCATGACGGAGAATCGATCTTTGTCGGCTTTGAAAGCCAATATTTCCCCTTTGCGTCTTCCTTTTCTATGACGCAGTCTCCTTTGCCTGCTTCAAAGTCCCCGGCATTTTCAGGAACGGCGAAAAAGCATGAGCAATTCTTACATGTGGTCATCGTGAATCTCCTTTATTTGCATAGTTGACATTCTTCGGAATTGGAGGAATACATCGGGTTTAGCGTTGAGTAATAACCACCCCCTTTTCCTTTGGCAGATGTGTCGGTCGTGGCAAATGGTCTCGCCTGGGCTCCATTGACCTTTGACCGGCGAGATCTCCTGCTGCCGGTGACGACCCAACCATACCGCCGATGGTAATCTCTCCAACGCCGTGCTCTCTGAGGGCATTGACCAGAGGGGTGAGTTGCTGTCGCGAAAGGTCAGGAACTCCCAGGTACTGATATTTGCGCCTCAGTTGCGCATATTTCACCGTTGCATAGGAGTGATAGGGAAGGATGTCGACACCGGACAGGCTGTCGGCGAACTGCCCCAGATACTCTGCGTAGGTTTCGAAATCCCGGCTGGTGTCGTTGAACCCGGGAATGATCGGCAGATGAATACGTACAGTTGCCCTGGATTTCAGAAGCCGTTCAAGGTTTGACAGGATTTTGGGCAGAGAACCGCCGATAACCTGTTGATGTTTTTCCGGGTCCATGGATTTGATATCTACAATAAAGAGATCAACGTTTTCCAGAAGGGGTGCAATGCTGTGCCATTCGGCAAAGAGAGAGGTCTCCATTGCCACATGAACATTCTCGTTTACTTTCAGTCGATGAGCCAGATCATGGGTGAATTCAGGATACAGCAACGGTTCGCCACCGCTGATTGTGACTCCACCCCCGCTATGCTGGTAAAAGATCCGGTCTGACACCGCCTCCTGGATAATGCTTTCCATTGAAATGGATTTGCCTACTGTTTCACGTGCGCCAGAGCGACAGGCGGATACACACTGCAAGCAGGATGTGCAAAGAGAGCTATCTGTTTTTTCCCCCGTACAGTCTTCGCGGTCCATATTGCTGGCGCCCGATGGACAAACCTTCAGGCACTGTCCGCACCCGCTACATTTGTTTGCATGAAAATAAAACTCCTGTTTAAAGTTAATATTCTCCGGATTATGACACCAGGGACAATGGAGAGGACAGCCCTTGACGAAGATGGTGGTTCTGATGCCGGGACCGTCCTGCAGGCAGAATCTTTGTATTTCCGTGATGAATGGAGTGATCATGGGACCTCCTTTGGTGAAGGCGAGAACGAGTGTGAGCAATTGCATCTAACAGGCTACTTAGCAGAAGATATGCCAAAACAATGTTTCATAAATTAGATATTAGCCTTTGCCCTTTAGTATTGGGGAATGCGACTGCTATTAAAACAATATATGGCCGCATACAAAGTCCGGTATAATACCGTTTGTCTTTCTCGTGATGGGATGGGGTGACACAGTTTTCTTATTTGTCTTTGGCGTTTGGAGGTGTCTGCATCGAGTGAGAGGAAAGTTGATGGGGGAAAATTCGATTATTTTCTAAATATTTCTCTGCGTAGCCCAACTTTTCATAAAATGATGAAGAATTTTTCGTTTTGACTAGGGAATCCAGAAAACCTGTGTGTCCAGATAGAGGGGGTTGTGGACTTTGAATTTCAGGGGGGGAAAAGGGGCGTTGAATGGTTAACACATCGATATTGAATGCGTTTTTGTCCTCTTCACCCATCCCTGAGCCAGTTCAGGGTACAAGGTTTAAAAAATTGCAATTCTAGCTGATGTAATATATAAAACATTGTTCCAATATGGGTGCATTTGCGATATAATTCTCGAGAAAGGGAAATATTGTGAAAAAAGTTAAACTCACAAAGGAAACCTCAGCAAATGAAGCAGTCAGTACCAATCTTCGTTCCCAATTGCGCTTTTCAAGCGAAACAGGCGAGATATGGCTGCATGAGCAGCGCATGCTTCTCGTCCATGCAGATTCTCATGCGAAATTGCGCCGCGAGTTGATCGAAACTTTGGGAATGGACCGTGCCCGAAGCACTATCATGCGCATAGGCTATGCTACCGGCATAAGCGATTGTGAACTTACCCAAATCAATCGGGATAGGACAAACGACCACGAGAGTTTCATGGCTGGGCCACTACTGTTTACATTGGAGGGAAACGCCAAGACCACTATCCCTAAATTAGAGATTAACCGTAAGATGGGTAAGTTCTATGTGGAAGCACTCTTGGAAAATTCCTGGGAAAGTCAGGCGTACCTGCGCCACTATGGTGAATCCACCGAAGGGGTCTGTTGGTATTTACATGGCTATTCGAGTGGTTACTGCTCAGCTTTTATGGGCAAACCGATTCTATGCAAGGAAGTAAAATGTTTCGCCGCAGGTGCGAACC
The DNA here is from genome assembly GCF_022808985.1 of Geotalea sp. SG265. Lineage (GTDB taxonomy): Bacteria > Desulfobacterota > Desulfuromonadia > Geobacterales > Geobacteraceae > Geotalea. Next base: position 213,523 of record NZ_JAKZFT010000007.1, read on the forward strand.
ACTGTTACCTTGTTGGTAAACCAGTCGAGGAATGGGATGACTCCAGTGATTTTTCACTTATGCTTAATCAAGAATCCATCGCTGACCAGCTCATCGGCCTTCAGAATCAGGTTGTGCACCTGCGTTCCGCCATGGGCGGGAAAACAAAGCTGCCTTCAGATATTGTCGGCAACTCACCAGCTTTTCTTGCCGCCTACGAACTGCTAAGCCAAGCAGCAGGCAGCCAGATCAACGTGCTTCTTCAGGGGGAGACGGGGGTGGGCAAGGAGGTTTTCGCCCGCACGTTGCATGAGAAGGGGGCCCGTTGCAAGGAGTCGTTCATCGCCATCAACTGTGCCGCCATACCCCATGATCTGGTGGAGTCGGAACTGTTCGGTGTGGAGAAAGGTGCTTTCACCGGTGCTCATGCTTCCAGGCCTGGTCGCTTCGAGCGGGCCAATGGCGGCACCCTCTTTCTGGATGAGGTGGGGGACCTGCCCCTTTCAGCCCAGGCGAAGCTGCTCCGCGTGCTGCAGGAGGGTGAGGTGGAACGTCTTGGTGGCACAAAAACCCACAAGGTCGACGTTCGGCTGGTTGCGGCAACCAATGTCGACCTGAGACAGCTGGTGGAGAAGGGCAAATTCCGCTCCGATCTGTACTATCGGTTGAATGCTCTGCAGATCTACATTCCTCCTCTCAGGGAACGAAAGCTTGACATCTTGCTCTTGGCTAAGAATTTTCTCAAGAAATTTAGCGCAATCAACGGGAAAAAACTGCGTGGATTTTCAGACAAGGCAAAGCTGGCTTTGCTCGCCTACCAATGGCCCGGCAACATCCGTGAACTGCAGAATGTTGTCGAACGCGGTGTAATGCTTGCCCCGAATGGCACCCATATAACTATCAACCACATGTTTCCTTCATATAGAAACGACGGCCATGGCGAGTTTGCGCTTGATATAAAAGGAGGGTTGAGCGCCCACCAGGAGGCAAGCGGTGAAAACTTCTGCGATGCCATCCTGAGCGGCAAAATTACCATGGAACAGGCAAACGATGTCTTGGCAAATGCCGCCGTGGAGAAGGCAAAAGGAAATCTTTCCGCCGCGGCGAGAATGCTAGGACTGACCCGGGCGCAGCTTGCCTATCGCCTTGAGCACCAGCATGACAATGCAATCGTTAAATCCATAAGAAGCAGAAAGAAATCCCATCTTTCAGGTCATCCATTGAAATGAGCAATTCTAGTGAAGCTGGCTCTGTAGCAAGCACACAAAAGAGGGTTACGAGCGGAAAGTTGCTTAAAGATCGGCAGGGATTCCGGCAGAGTTAATTCAACATATTCAAAATGAAAAGGGGCTAGGTGACATAACCTAACCCCTTTTTATTGGTGGAGATGAACGGGATCGAACCGTCGACCTATGCGTTGCGAACGGGTAGATCGATTTTTTATGGTCTTTGACGCAGCCATACCCTTCCCCACACCTACGCTAAAATTCTCTTGCAATTTCAATATTTAAGCCATATTATACATTATCTTCTTTTATCCATTTTTACCCTATTGCACGAGTTACAAGGACACGCCTAAGGACACGCGAGGACACGCTACCCTTGGAGGGAAAGCAATGACTTTCACTGATAGATACCTAAAAAGCTTAAAGGGTCAACCAAAAACACAAGACATTCGAGAAGGACGAGGGTTTGGAATCAGGGTTTTTCCTTCTGGGGAAAAGACCTTCTTCTATCGGTTTCATTTTGAGGGCAAAAAGCGATACATGAATTTGGGCCGTTATGATGATGTCTCCCTTAAAGAAGCACGGGATGAACATGCAAAGGCCGTGAAGCTGGTTGAAAAAGGCGTTGACCCTATAGAAGCAAAGCAGCTAGAAGCAACTCAACGGCAGCAAATGCCCACGATCAAGGAGCTTTACAACGAGTACATGTCTCGGCATTCAAGGCCAAACAAGAAAGAACGGACATGGAAAGAAGACGAGCGCACCTTCGAAAAAAATATTCTCCCATTCTGGGAAAATAGAAAAGCAGATTCTATTTCCCGAAGAGATGTCACAATCCTTATTGACCGCATTTTAGATCGTGGGGCACCTGTAGCTGCAAACAATACTTTTGAACGTGTACGACAGTTGTTCAATTTTGCGGTTGAGCGGGGAACCCTCGAACACACTCCTTGTTTCAAAATGAAAATGCCGAGCCCTAAGATTCCTAGAGATCGACACCTTAACGAGAATGAAATAGCAACGTTCTGGAAACAATTGAAACCTGCAGGCATGACCGAAGAAATCAAGCGGTGTCTAAAGTTAGTCCTTGTAACCGGCCAGCGGCCAGGTGAAGTCATCGGGCTGCATAGCGATGAAATCAATGATAAATGGTGGACCATTCCAGCAGAAAGGTCAAAAAATGGCAAACCACACACTATCTATCTAAGCAACATGGCTCTTGAACTCATAGGAAATAAAAAAGGCTTTATTTTTGAGTCCCCACGTCCCATTAAGCCTGCTGAACCAGATGGTGAATCGACACCTAAGCCAATGGATGAAAACGCATTGGCCAAGGCAGTACGAAACAATATTCCTACAAACTGCTGCAACGATTGCAGCAGGTGTAAAGAAGAAGATTGTAGAAAGGACAATGTGCCAATCAGCGAAAAGAATAAGCTTGGAGTCGCCTTCTTTCGCCCTCATGACCTCAGGAGGACATGTGCAACCCATATGGCTGCAATGGGTTTCACTGATGAAGTAATTGATGCCGTTCTTAATCACGTCAAAAAAGGGGTAATCCGCACCTACAATCTCCACAGATATGACCGAGAAAAACAACTTGCTTTGGAAGCTTGGGAAAGGAAGCTGCTATCCCTTACCGAGGAAGCTAGCACCCAGAATAAAGTCCTGCAAATGGCTCGTAAAAGAGCATGAGGCTGTTTACGGGAATCAATAGAGAAAAACAGCAACAAATAGAATAACTATGACTAATGCCAACCAAGATGAATAAACAAAGCAGTCACAACAGCACCAATAAAAGCTGCTACGGATACTTCCAAGTCAACCTACATGCAGTGCTCAATCTTCTGCATAACGAGGCTACTTCTGCGGAAGTATTAGCATTCTTAATCCTCTCAAGATATAGCTTTAACGGAAAATCTTCTGCTAGCTATTCGGCCATCAGACGCATTCTTGGTAAGAGCACAAAGACCGCACGTTCCCTGCTCGAGCGATTACAGCAAATGAATTACGGAAATAAGCCTCTCATTTTCGATGCGTTGCCGCCCCGAGAAAAAAGTGTCTGGATATACAATGACAATGGTGAGTTTGAAGAACATGTAAGCACGATCAGCTACGATCAGGTTAAATTCAAGCGTAAGCTGACCAGGTGGGATACTTTTAAACTTAGAATGGATGTTGATGCTTCTTTCTCCAATGGTTTTGTTGATAATAGCTACGGTAAATCGACTTTCCGAAACCTGTTACGGTATAATAATGACATCCTTGTTAGGTTACTCTTATTGCTTCATGTTTTTTATGATGCCAGGTATGACCTTGTTCATCCGGTTCGATTGAATTACCCGTATCACATTGAGCCATTGTTTTCAAAGAATAATGTTCTATTCTATTTTGTTAAAGAGAGTAGTAACATACAAGTTGATAAATTTATTATAAATAAGCTTTGGCACAGTGATACCTCTCAAAGTAACGTCCCGTATGCTAAGAATCAAATTGCTGGACTCCTGAAAGAAATGGAAAATCTGGAACTCTTAAAAAAAGTTGTCATGATTTTCATCTTCGATGGTGAAATTAGCAAAGAACCAAGTGGTTTTTATGAAATTGATATCAAAACCAATAAGTATGAGGAAAAACATTCCTGCCACACCTTGTCCACTCAGCTGAAATCCGTTGTCTATGATCATGGGTTTATCCCTGGGAGGAAGGATTATCGATTTTACCACGAGTATTTTGTTGCTCTCCCCTCGTCCGCTGAGAAATTTTCTATAATTAGTGGCTATCGATTAAACTTTGCGGCTAGAAATTCCAAAAATCTAGATGTGGCAGATGGAATAAGAACCAGGCAGATGTGCAGGCAACAAATTATGGATCTTCTGCAAACATTCAACTAACTATATGTTATAAATTAGCATGGCGAATTAACTAATTATTGGTATTTGGCTGGTATAAAGTATAATATTATGATTCACTGCTGTCCCATAATTTGATTCAATAAAGAAAGGCTCGGAGAGCTACTTGTGATATATTGAGTTCGCCAAAACAACAATATTAACAAGGAGATCCGAGCCGTGGCCCATTGTAACACAGTACTG
>NZ_JAKZFT010000008.1 GCF_022808985.1 Geotalea sp. SG265
AGTAAAATGGCTGTAGGACATGGTGGGTTCCTTTCCGTAGTGAGTGTTGGTCGCGCTTCACACACTACCAGAAAACCATCATGTCCTGCTTTTTTATCACGTGGTGCACTTACGAATAGAATCTACCTAGTACCGCAAAAAACAACCCAAAAATGAAATTATTGGTCTATGATCAGAAATGATTTTGACATCAACAATAGCACATCCTGGCGAACTTACTTTTATCAATCTAGAATTCCACATACCCCATATGGCTGGTACCATAAATGTGTGTAAATTCCGTAAGAAGTAGCCAAAGAATCCTGCGTCCGAAGTAAACGTATGCCCTAAAACCTTCGTCAAAGTTGTAAGCAAGAACAGTTCGAATAATACAACGATGCTGAGGATTAAGGAGCCATCTAATATAAATGCAGCAGAACGCCTAAGTACCAGTTGTAGCTTTTCTACAAACATATCTATCTTTGTCTTTCATAACTGTATACTATTAATATTAACAACAAAGAGAATACTACCAATAACTCTTTCCATGTTGTTGCAACAAACTTTTCAGTGCCAATAACGTATTGTGCTTCTTCTATTGTTGTTGTACCAGATCTTGATATTATCTTTGCAGCTAAGTTTGAATAAAAATTTCCATTCAGAATAATTTTTAAATAGCTATTTTGTTTTAACACAGGCAATTCATCTATTGTCAATATATCGTTATTGATCGCATATTTGAGGTTTGGTATCTTATAGACAGTATCCGTATCTTTTTCTAAATATCTAGCAAAGATTTTGCTATTTTTATCAACCCCGTTTATAACAATCCTTTCTGGTCTGATATTGTTATTTGAAGTGTTTTCTATTTTTAATTTTATGATAGCCGGAGTCCACATATCATCTGAAAACTTTGACTCTTCAGCATATGGTTTAAGCATTATATAATAAGAGGTGAATTCGCTAGTGAAATATCTGTTATAGAAATATGAGCATAAAATCAGGACCAACGAAGCAATAATGCTCAGTATCACAGCTTTAGTATCTAAATATTTACTCATCGCAGTTCCTTCCACAAAATTACCAACTTGTTCTCTTCTGAAATGGCTTCAAAGGCGTTAACCCTTTAGTGGTTAATTTTGTCTGTAATATCATTAGGTATTTAGCAATTCGAGTTGAGGTTGTCAATTTCTAAATCTCTTTAACTTTACTGCAATATTACATAAAACAGCCTCTTGTTCTGGAAAACAGGTCATTGCAAAAAATAAAAAAATTCATACGTATATCAATAATTTCGCATTCTTACCCTCAAAATCCCGTACGTATTGTAACAAGGAAATATAGGATCTGTAGAACATGCTGTGGGTGTATCATCTACAAGGGAAAAATATAGGCCGGTTGTATCGTAGGAGTTGCCGGCCTGTGTTTTTTTTTACGTGTTAGTTACCCGTGCTAAAGTTGTAGGATCACCGGTCCTCCTGTACTTGAGGTACCGTCGGCCCTGTTTATACATGTGGTATGGTATATTATTGATGATGTTGTATTGATAAGCACCGATACCCTTCTTATCAATCGGAATTACAATATCACCTGTATCGTTATTGTTAACGTCACATCCGGTGTAAAGGAACTCTGGTACTTCTGAAACATACTTTAGTTCAACATAATGCTTGATTACTCTGGTAAACGCCTTCTTCATAATATCTAGTAGCGGAGCATGGTCTATGTACGAGCAAATAAAGCTGTCGTGAACAGTTAATATCGGGATATTGCGCTGGGTGAAATAATCAACCACCTGCTCTGCGATCTGGGAGTCAATGTATTGAAGATTAACACCGTAACCTGACGCAATTCGATCCGCTATTAAGGGATGTTTAGCCTTTAAGGCTTCAAGGATTTCATATAAAGGCTCATGACTTCTCAAACCATATGTACGTAGTAGACGTTTACGCCGTAACTGCTGCCAAGTACCCTTAACGGCATCTAAAGCACCTTCCGCATTGATTGCAGTAAGCAACACTAGCTTGTTTAGCTTCCGATGTGGAAAACCCTCAAGCGTGTATGCGTCTTCACCGGTTTCAGCATAATTGATACCTATGAGTGCATACAAAAGCTGAATGTGGATACCAGAATAGTCCAACTCGGCTGTGGGGTCACCATTGATAACGATATATTTACGAAGCCTCTTTGGACACTCCATCCACCATGCCCGATAAAACCTTCCACCCTCAGTCCACTTGTTATTATTAAAGATCCGGTAAACTCTTTTCCTGGTTAGGTCAAGATCATAAGGCCGTATGTTCCGTCTTTCAATGGGTAATAGGTGCTCATTATCCACATCAATGTAGGTGCGACCTAAAAGATCGTTGTATTCTTCAAGTCTTTTTCGTGACGTCACGATGCGTTGTGGCTCTTTTTTAGGCTTTGGTGGGTGCCTTATTTTTATAGTTTTCTTACCTACTTTTACTTTTTCAACTTCGCCTCTCATGACAATTACATCATCGACTACGGATCTGCCAAACATGCTTGTCTTCACACGGTTTCTAACCAGTACCTTTAGTAATCGCTTAGTTAGCCTTATTCGTGACCTGTAGCCATAGACTTCATCTGTTTCCGTATCAATAGCGATGGCACTGCCGATAACATTTTCGATGTAGTCACGCTGCCATAACGCATCAACCGTGTTTATCATCACATCATAGCTAAATTTGTTGATATGGAACCGCCCAGCCTTTCCATACTCCTCCTCATCCCGCGAGTAGGAAACATATCTTGCAGGATCAGTTCTCCAGGCAAGGTAAAGTTCAGCAAGTAAAACCATAATACAGGCTTTGTATCTTTTATTTTTGAGGCCCAACTCCTTCTGTAAATCAGTAACTGCCCGTTCGCCGTTTTGGTTGTCACTCCACCGATGAACATCGAGGAGTCTTGAATTCATCAGTTCTCTTCTGGAAGGTCGTCTCGTCATATGCTGCTCCAATGAAAAAGAGGAGGATCGCTCCTCCCCCTTTGTCCTTAAACTAATTTTTACTACTAATGGCGTTTTGAATCGCTCCTACCCAATTAGTCGCCGCCTTAAGATTGTGTAGTAGTATGGGACTCTGCCCAATAAGGGTTATGGAATTACCATTCCGTTCAACTATTTTGACGGAATCCGCAACGATAGTATTGAAACCTGTTTTATCTTCAACCCCGGTGATAATTGCAAATGGACCTTTTATCTCCATTTTCAGACTCCTTTTTTCATGTAATGTAAATTTTGAGGGAAAGCATGCTAAGAAGCTTGTTTTAAGCCACTACCCACTCCAAAGCGGTTAGCAGCCTTCAGCTTTTCGTAATGCCGCCACTATTTCATCAACACGTTGGTTAATCTCTTCTTCTGTAACAGCTACAGGGTCAGTGCCGGTCTTAGCAGCTTCGGTATTACGTTGAGTGACCAACGCCTTCTTGACCTCCGCCACTTTCTTATTGGTATATCGCCTCCATACCTCGTCTTTAATCTGATCTTCAGTTGGCATAACCACCGGTTGATTTGTCCTCTGCGATTCTTTAGCAGCATCATTTACAAGATAATCATATGCATGGTCGTAAAACTTCTGTAACGACCTGTCGTCGAAAACAGGTATTGAGCAGCCACCAAGAAAATCATCAGGCCTCATCGGTTTAGCCCAAAACCGTGGGTTGAGGAGCATTGCACTTACCGTCTCAGTGATCTTTTGGGCTTTGGCCGGATCGTAATTAGCAGGTAGGTGTATTTCTGCAATGGGTTGTTCAGGGGTTTGCACTTCTGCTGTACTGCCAGATGAAATAAGCTCTCCATCATCCAGTGTGGCGATATCTGGTAATGGTGATGCTGTTAGTTGGGAGTTCTCCAACTCTGCAAGCTGCTGCCTAAGGTGGGTAATCTGGTCGGCGTGGGATTGGATGGATTGTGTTTCTACAGCGTGTAAATCTTTCATCTCAGTCTCCTTAATTTAAGTAGGTGGCTACGCATCGACAGCTGCCTAGGATGCTGTCTTTTGTTTCGCTCTGCCTCTACTAAATTAAGGCTACTTTTTTATGCTACCAAGAACTGTAGCAATTGAACTCAAAATTTCCAATCTGGCGAATTTTCTTTAGGTACGGTGTATGAGCAGGATACACCAGTTCTTAGGAAACGCCTAAGGTGAGATGATATCGGATGGTCATTATAATTATAGATGCCCTCCAACTCCTGGATTCTGGCAATAGTACGTTTTACCGCATTTAGGACCCTTTTTCTGTTTTTTTCAGTTTCGGGGTCTTTGGGTCCGTAGTTACTGCTTTGTAGCTCCTTGCTGATACAGGTGGCTTCGTACATCAAGGCGTCTATAGTCTGTTGATCCCCTCTTCTACGAGCCTCCTTTATTTCAGATTCAATCCTCTTCAGACGGTTCAGATATTGTCTTCGGGCCTCTGGGTCTAATAATTCCCATGCATTTCCACCTTCCCCATGTTTTATATCCTCATTATCTTCAAAAGGCTCATCATAAGGCTCTGCTTCTTGGTTGGTCTCATCGCCAGCTACAGCTCCTGCCTTCTCCAAATCTATCACGCTTATCAGCGTTTCAGGATTCTGAAGCAGCATCTTTATGTATGTCATCCCTACCGAGTGCTTAACTCCTGGTATGGCAGCATTTTCAAACTGGACATACCAGCCTTTGCCTTGCTTTTGGAAATAATAGTCTTGGGAATAAGTCTTGCCGTTTAAGCTAGTTGTACATGATTCACCTGTAGCTCCGATGTCAGTTCCCGGTTTCTTTAAACATCCTTCTTCACTTGGAGCATGTTTTTCTCCAGGTATCGTTTTAGAAAAAGTATCAGGCTTTTCTTCTCCAGATAACAATCGTTCTAATCGTTCAACATCTACTTTCGAACGTAAATCTTGTCTAAGGTGGCTAAAAAAATCATCTTTTTTGAACTTAGCCCTTTCCCAATTTATTGATCCATCAGGAACATTGTCGTCTGGCAATAGGCCCGGTGTGTACGTGATCTTACCTTTGAACAAGGCATTACGGAGAATAACCTCAAATTTCGAATATATAAAATCATAGGCTTTTTCTGCATCTTCCCGACTGAAATAGCCGCTCTTTTCCATTTCAAAGCTGGTTAGCAACAGTACAGCATTACGAGGTGACCAGAATTCCTCCCATCCCATCTTTTGGTAATCAAATTCGTCAAAGCGTGTCCCATAACTTATACTACTCAGACCTATTAAACGTTTCAGATCCATACCCCACCTATTATTGATGTAATAAGTTTTACCCCAACCCGGCAGCTAAACCGGGCGCACCATTAATATACCAGGCACGCTACATGACACTAATCACATACTCAACATACTGATATTCTGCGGTTTCAATGTCATTTGCACTAGGCAAGGGATTAGGCATCCCTTTTACTATGTTGTGTAATCAACAACTTATACCACGTTGACGGGAATATAAACGGGAAACAGCCTCAAGATTGGCTACTTTACTTCCGGTTTAAGGGTCTAATTGACCCGGACTTTGAATGATCATTTTAGGCTTCTTCAAAATGATCATGAGAAGCCGGACAAGGCGAAGCCTTGAGGAACAACTAACTCTGTTGAAGACAAAGACCATCATGCACATCAACAGCTTTTGCGATGCCGGACCTAAAGACAATCTGAACAATACAACGACAGGAAAGTGAAATCAAGGGCAGCGGGGTATTGAAAGCAGGCCCTCGAACCATTATAGTTGCGCCACGAATAGCCTTTGTACTTTGAACTGAGAGAGGAGATTACATGGCAAACATCCCAGAGACAGGATTTATGCGTTTATCAACAATTCTGGAGATCATTCCAGTATCAAAATCAACATGGTGGACCGGTGTAAAAACTGGACAGTTCCCAAAGGCCTATAAGCTAAGTGAGCGCATTACGGTATGGCATGCGGAAGATATAAGGGCATTGATTGAAAACGTGACGGAGGTTGAGAATAATGAGATGGGAAAGGGGTAGTAAATAGTTGTGATATCAACAGTACTGGCTCTGGTCGGTATGTCTGAACATCAAAGATAGCGAGTTGCATTTCTGTGCAGGTAAACCATCATACGATGAAATGATGCTGACCAGTGGTATATAAGAAAGGAGAAGAATACTTCCTTATTTTATGGACAGAAGCTGTGCCGTATATGCCCACATTTCATTAATGGCGGAATTGGGTAACGTAACCTTCAGGTTAGGTTGCGAGGCCTTTAGGTCTTGCTAGAACAAGGGACGTATGCCTAACCTTCCCGTCATATTCACGTTGTCCCGTCAATTTTCACGTTTACTATAGAAAGAGGAGCTACATCATTTGACATAGCTCCTCAATTCTATAACAGTTTCAACTAGTTAGTGGTGCCCGGAGCCGGAATCGAACCGGCACGGCCTTGCGACCGAGGGATTTTAAGTCCCTTGCGTCTACCAATTCCGCCATCCGGGCAGGCTGTGCCGGCAGAAGGTCAGGCGCAGTTTACCCTTTCCCGCAGCTCCTTACCGGTTTTGAAGAAGGGGGTTTTCTTGGAAGGGATCTTGACCAGTTCGCCGCTTTTCGGATTCCGTGCTTCACGGGCGTCGCGGGCCCGGATGGTGAAGCTGCCGAACCCTCTGATTTCGACCTTTTCACCGCTTTTCAGGGCGTCACTCATGGAATCGAAGACGATCGAGATGATTGCCTCCGACTCCTTGCGCGACAGTAATCCGTTTGCTTCTACCAGCTTATCGATCAATTCACTCTTTGTCATCTATACACCTCTTGCAGCAATTAAATTAACCATTGAATGTAAAGCCGGTTTATTCATCACCGTTTTTCTTCAGTCCTTCCTTGAGCAATTCGCCCAGATTGGAAGTAGCCTCACCCTGTGAGCCCATGTAGGAAGCCATTTCGTCCTTGTCGATTGCAGACTGCAGTGCCTTGATGGAAAGGGCGATTTTCTTTTCCACTTCATCGACACCAAGTACGACCGCTTCCAGCTCATCCCCCACCGAGGCAAAGTCTTTGGTGGAGGCGAGTTTTTCCTGGGAAAGCTCGGAGATGTGAACAAGGCCTTCGATCCCTTCCTCAATCTCCAGGAATATGCCGAAATCGGTGATGGAGGTCACTTTGCCTTTGATGCGGGTGCCGGCCTTATATTTGCTGGGTATCTCGCTCCAGGGATCAGGGGTCAGCTGCTTGATGCCCAGGGAAAGCCTTTCATTTTCGGCATCGATGTTGAGCACGACAGCCTGAACCGTCTGTCCCTTGCTGAAGATTTCACCGGGGTGCTTGACCCGTTTCGTCCAGGAAATGTCGGAAACATGGACGAGGCCATCGATACCATCTTCGATGCCGATGAAGACGCCAAAGTCGGTGATGTTCTTGATCTGCCCTTCGATCTTGGTCCCGACCGGGTAGCGGTCGCCGATTACGGTCCAGGGATTGACCTCGGTCTGCTTCAGGCCGAGGGAAATACGGCGGCTGGTCACGTCCACGCCGAGAACGACTGCCTCCACGTCCTGGCCTACGGTCAGAATTTCGGAAGGATGACGGACCCTTTTAGTCCAGGACATCTCGGAGATGTGGACCAGCCCTTCCACCCCTTCACCCAATGCAATGAAGGCACCGTATTCGGTGAGGCTGACAACCTTGCCTTGCACCCGGTCCCCCACGTTGAATTTGGATTCCACGTTGAGCCACGGATCGGGCATGGTCTGTTTAAGTCCCAGGGATATTTTGCCCTTTTCCCTGTCGTATTTAAGGACCTTCACCTTGACGGTATCGCCGACCTTTACCGCTTCGGAAGGATGGTTCAGCCTTCCCCAGGACATGTCGGTCACGTGCAGCAGCCCGTCAACGCCTCCCAGGTCCACGAATGCACCGTAATCAGCCAGATTCTTGACGACTCCTTCCAGCACATCCCCTTCGGCCAGGGTAGCCAGGGTGGTTGCCCGGGCCTTTTCCCGCTCCTCTTCCAGGAGCGCCCTGCGGGAAAGAACGATGTTGCCCCGTTTGCGGTTCATCTTCAGAATCCTGAACTTGCTGGTCTCGCCGATAAACCGGTCAAGGTTGCCACCCGGTCTGATATCCACTTGGGAAGCGGGCAGAAATGCCTCGACACCAACGTCGACGATCAGCCCCCCCTTGACCTTGCCCGTTATCTTTCCTTCGATGATGCCACCTTCTCCGCCAGCGGCGGCGATGGCTTCCCAGGCAACCTGGGAATCGGCTTTCTTCTTGGAAAGAACCATATGTCCGCGGATGTTTTCGCCCCGCTCGAAGAAGACATTTACCTCATCACCGATTTTAACGGTCAGCTCGCCGTTTTCATCGATGAACTCGTTGATGCGGATGCACCCTTCAGACTTGTAGCCCACATCCACCAGAACGCAGTCTGCCTCGATGCGGACCACTACGCCTTTGACGATCTCGCCGGCCTGTGGCTGGCGGAGGCTGTCCTGGTAAAGTTCGGCAAATTCGTCAAGTCCCTCGTGTCCCTGCTCCACATCCTCATCCGTATCATGCAACCGCCTGATCGGCATGTCTTTTTTCTTGAATGTTTTCTTTTCGTCTCCCATGTAAGAACTACCCCCTGAAATGATCTTCCTTTGTCAAAATCATGCTAACTTATCACATCCGCTACAAAATTCAATGGTTTTTATCCCTGGCGATGGTCTCAATCTGCTCTAGCACCTCGTCGATAATCCACTTGGGTGTGGAAGCCCCGGCGGTGATACCGACGCTGTCAACCCCCTGAAACCAAGCGGGATCCAGCTGTTGGGCCATCTCGATATGATAGGTCCGCGGCTGGATTTCGGCGCTCACCTCGGCGAGGCGCTTGGTATTGGCGCTGTTGTAGCCGCCGATGACCACCATGCAATCCACCTGGCTGGCCAGCTTCTTCGCTTCCTCCTGCCTGACGGCGGTAGCGTCGCAGATGGTGTGAAAGACCCGGATCTCCCCCCCCTTGACCAGGCAGGCATCCACCACGTGCCGCAGGTTCTCGAAGGATTGGGTCGTCTGGGCAACGACACCGATCTTGCCCATCTTCGGCAGCCTCATGGCCTCCTCGCCGGAGGCGACCACATAGACTTTGCCTGATGCATAGGAAACGATTCCCTGCACCTCCGGATGATCCGCATCCCCCACCACAACCACGTCATAACCCGAGTTGGAAAGATTCTTCACGTGCTCCTGGGCCTTTTTCACGAACGGGCAGGTTGCATCCAGAATATCCAGCTCCTTGCGGACCGCTTCTTCCAGTTCGTCGGAGGCGGCACCATGGGAGCGGATGATGATGGTCCCTCCATCGATTCCCGCCAGGTTCTCCAGCGCCTTTACCCCCATCTCTTCCAATTTCTGGACTACCTGGGGAGAGTGGATGATTGGCCCCAGGGTAAAGGTTTTTCCCGCCTTGCCGGCTGCTTCAAACGCTATCTGTGTCGCCCTTTTTACGCCGAAGCAGAACCCTGCCTGCTTCGCCAGAATGATCCTCATCTGCTGCGTATCTCCTTCCATGGGTCAGGCGGTCTTCCGCTCCAAAACCCGTTCCCGTACTACTTTTTCCATGGTTTCAAGCACTTCTTCGATGCTGAGCCTGGTGGAGTCGATGACGATGGCATCGTCGGCACAGCGTAGCGGTGCATGCTCCCGCTTTTCGTCATTTTCGTCCCGGGCGACCACTGCAGCAATGGTTTCCTCAAGGGTAATCGACTCCCCTTTTGCCGCCAGCTCCAGGTACCGGCGCCGTCCCCGCTCCTCGGCGGAAGCGGAGAGGAAAAACTTGACCTCGGCATCGGGAAAGACCACCGTCCCGATATCGCGCCCTTCCAGGATCACCCCTCCACTGGCACCCATGCGTCGCTGGAGTATGAGCAGGTTCTCGCGCACCGGCTTTCGAGCCGATATTTTCGAGGTCAGGGCACTGATTTCCGGCGTGCGAATCGCCTGGGAGACGTCTTCACCATTGAGCAGTACCGTGCAACAGCAATTACTTCGCTGCAGCACCACGTCCGTACGACTGCAAAGCTCGGTCAGCGCCGCATCATCATCGGGCCGGACTCCCGAACGGCTGGCACTCAGGGCGATGGCGCGAAACATGGCACCGGTATCGATATGAATATAGCCTAGCCGCTCGGCCAGAAGCTTGGTAATAGTGCTCTTGCCGGCACCTGACGGACCGTCTATGGCAATGACCAGACCGTTTTCACGGTTACCGGGACTGCTGCTGTTCATTGGACCGCCACCTCGTGCAGAAGAGTGGTGAAGTTGGGAAAGGAGGTGGCGATGCATTCGGTGTCATTGACGGAGATCTCTCCAGTGGCGGCCAGTCCGGCAATGAGCATGGACATGGCTATGCGGTGATCGCCGAAGCTGTCAATCGTACAGCCCTGCAGCTTTTCAGTGCCGGTAACCTCCATGCCGTTCTCTGTCTCCACCACATTGACTCCGGCCTTCTGCAGGCTGACCGCCATGGCCTTGATCCGGTCCGTCTCTTTTACCCGCAGTTCCTTCGCATCGCGGACCACTGTCTTCCCTTCGGCGACGGCAGCGGCAACACAGATGACCGGAAACTCATCGATGGCCCTCGGCACCAGGTCCCCACCGATTTCTATCCCTTTCAGCCGTGAAGATCTGACCAGGATGTCGGCCACCGGCTCGCCGGAATTTTCACGGCAGTTCTGCAGGGTGATGTCCCCCCCCATGGCCTTGAGGATATCGATGATGCCGGTTCTGGTGGGGTTCACCCCCACACCCCTGATAAGCAGTTCGGAACCGGGGACGATCAGGGCGGCAACCATGAAAAATGCAGCGGAAGAAATATCGCCGGGAACGATGATCTCCCGGCCATCCAATTCCCGCCCGCCGCGAATCTTCGTGCCGCCGGAAAAGGTTTCGATGTCGGCGCCGAAGTAGCGAAGAATCCGTTCCGAATGGTCCCTGGAAAGATGGGGCTCCGTCACTACCGTTTCGCCGTTTGCATAGAGGCCGGCCAGCAGTATGGCCGACTTCACTTGTGCGCTGGAAACGGGGGATTGGTAGGCAATGCCCGTGAGACCTGTCCCGACAATGGCCAGGGGAGCCTTATCGCCGCCGGCACGGCCGTAGATGGCCGCCCCCATCCGGCTGAGTGGCTCCAGAACGCGCTTCATGGGCCGCTTGCGCAGGTACTGGTCCCCGGTCAAGACGGAAAAAAACTGCTGGCCCGCAAGGAGACCGGTCATGAGGCGCATGGAGGTCCCAGAATTGCCGCAATCGATGACGTCGGAAGGCTCCGTGAGGCCACGGAGGCCTTTACCCTGAATTTTCAGGATTTCGCCGTCATCCTCAACGACGATGCCCATTGAACGGAAAGCGTTGAGGGTCGCCAGATTGTCTTCTCCCCGCAGAAAGCCCTTTACTGTGGTAACACCCCGGGCGATGGAGCCGAACATGATGGAGCGGTGGGAAATGGACTTGTCGCCGGGGACGACAATTTCGCCCCTGACCGCCTTTGCCGGTTTGCTGATGTGGGTTTGCAAGCTGCACTCCTGTCAATAATCACGGTTGCATGATCGACATGAAATTGAAAAGTGAAGGGAATCGCCGACAGCACCCCTTCACTCCATGAAATTCTACCATTTTTACCGCTAAAGGATAGCGTCCCGGTTCTGTTTGGAATTGTAAAAAAAATCATGGAGCCGCTCTCCATCACCGGCCTCCACCAATGCGCGAAGCCTGCCGAAGTATTCCTGGAAGATATCCATCATCTCCAGAACGGCTCCCCTATTCATCAAGGCTATATCGCGCCACATAGCGGGATCGGAGGAAGCAATGCGGGTGAAGTCCCTGAATCCTCCCGCCGAATATTTGAGAATACTCTCCGAAAAGCGGTCGTAGCTGCTCACGGCATTGACCAGGGAATAGGCCACCATATGGGGCAGATGGGAAATGGCGGCAACCACGTGGTCGTGTTTCTCCACATCCATTTCCACCACTTCGCTGCCGGCGATTTCCCACATGCGTGCCACCTTGGCCAGGGCCTCACTGTCGGTCCGGGATGTAGGGGTAAGAATGCAGCGCTTGCCCTGGTACAGGGTGGAGAAGGATGCCTCGACACCTGAATTTTCCGTGCCGGCAATGGGATGACCACCGACGAAATGGGTTCCGACAGGCATGATCCCCTCGCAGGAAGCGACGATCTCCCCTTTGACGCTGCCGCCATCGGTAACGATGGCACCGGGGGCAAGAGCAGGTGCGATCAGGGCCGCTATCCGGGCGATGGAGCAGACCGGTGTGGC
Source organism: Geotalea sp. SG265 (assembly GCF_022808985.1). GTDB lineage: Bacteria > Desulfobacterota > Desulfuromonadia > Geobacterales > Geobacteraceae > Geotalea. Next base: position 12,263 of record NZ_JAKZFT010000008.1, read on the forward strand.
GAGAAAGACCATATCCGCGCCGGCAACGCCGGCAAGGGGATCGAGGGAATAGGAATCCAGGACTCCCAGTTCCACCCCTTTGCGGAGATTGGCCTCTCCCCGACCGATGCCTATCACCTCTCCCACCTCCCCCTTTTCACGAAGGACGCGGGCCAGGGATCCGCCGATCAGACCGACACCGATTATGGCTAACCGCTGAATGAGCGGCATGGATGCTCCTGTTGCAGAGGGTATTGGTAACGCCGTTACTTTGCTTTTGGATATGAACCGAGGACTTTTACGAACTGGCAGCAGCCTTTGAGCTCCTGTACCGCATCGGCAATGTCCGGATCGGAAATGTGCCCCATGAGATCAAGGAAGAAGATGTATTCCCAGGCCTTCTTTTTCAGCGGACGGGATTCGATCTTGGAAAGGTTGATCCCCCGTTTGGCGAAGGGCTCCAGCATGTGATAAAGGATGCCCACCTCGTCCTTGACGGAAAACATAAGGGAGGTCTTGTCGTCGCCGCTTTTTTCGGCCATTTTTTTGCCGATGACGAGAAAGCGGGTGTAGTTGTTGACCTGGTCCTCGATCCGTTCCCGGACGATCTTCAGATCGTACATAGAGGCGGCAAGTTCGCTGGCGATGGCCGCGGCCGTATAATCCTCGCTGACGATCTGGGCGGCGACGGCCGTAGATGCCACGTCCACCACCGGCACGTTGGGCAGGTTTTCCGCCAGCCAGTTCCGGCACTGGGCAATTGGCTGCTGGTGGGAGCAGACCTTCTTGATGTCCTCAATGCGGCCGGTGCGGGACAGCAGGTAATGGTTTATTTCCAGCATGATCTCGGCATTTATTTTGAGATCACTGTCCATGAACATGTCCAGGGTGTGGGAAACCATCCCCTCGGTGGAATTCTCCACGGGTACCACACCGTACAGTGCCCTTCCCTTTTCCACTTCCTCGAAGACAGCAGGTATGGATTTCTGGGGCACAAGCTGCGCCGAAAGACCAAAATGCTGCATAGTGGCCATGTGGGTAAAGGTGGCCTTGGGGCCGAAAAACGCCACCTTCATGGGGGCTTCCAGGGCAAGGGATGCGGAGATTATCTCCCGGAAAACGCTTTTTATCGCTTCGTTGGGGAAGGGTCCACTGTTTTGGGCCTGAAGACGCTCGTAAATTTCCCGCTCGCGGCTCGGCACGTGAAAATCGCTCTTGGTGCCGGCCTTGAGTCGGCCCACTTCGATGACACGGGAAGCGCGCTCGTTGAGGAGTTCAAGCAGCCGGTCGTCAAAGGCATCGATTTCTTTTCTCAGTTCTGCCAGCGTTTTTTTCTTCAAGGCGAGTCACCCGGGGGAGGGAATAAAGGCGTTTTGGAGGGGCCAATGTATAGTAAAGCCTCTAAAAATGCAAATGATTTCTGGTCTAAGGAGGGGAATAAACAGCTGTTACAATATTTCCACCCGTGCCTCCGGGTCCAGGGGATTGGTCCTGACGGCAAGGGAAAACAGGTAAGGATAGTCCCGCTGCAGATGCTCCATATAGACCACCCACTCCCTGAGGAGGTGGTTGTAGGCCCGCTTGATATCGCCGGAGAGGTGCTCCAAATCGGTCTTGGGGAGACCGGTCAGTGAGCTGCGTGCCTCCAGCTCCTCAATGAGGTGAAAGACGGCCCAGAGCAGATCGGTGAACTCGTCGTGCTCCAGCAGGTTGGGATTCTCCAGGAGTCCGAGCATGAAGCCCTTTTTCTCCAGGAGAAACGACTTTAGGGAGATGAGATCGCCTTTGAAGCTATCCAGCTGGATTTCATGGCGAAGTAGAAAATCCCGCACCTGGGCAAAGTCCTTCCTGGTCCACTTGGTGGTAAAACGCACTCTCCGGGAGAGTTCATCCGGTTCCCTGATAAACGAAAAACAGTCGCTGATAAGTGCGGTGCCCACCTCGCTGAAAAAGACGCCGATGACCATATTCAGCTTCTGCCTGAGCGCTTCCCGTTCCCGCTCCCGGAGAACCCGTTCGATCATCAGAGTGACGAACAGCACGTAAATGGGCAGAAAGGCGAAGTTGCCAAGAAAGCCGAGATAGACATCCCGGAGATTGCCGGCAATGAAATAGTCGGCCCCATAGATGACTATGGATGCCGTCAGCATGAAAAGGGCAATGGTGCGGGAACGGATCTGGGACAGTTTCATGATCTACCTCTTTGTTTAGCTCGATCGCAAGGCATCGACGATGTTCATCCTTGCCGCGCGGAAAGCGGGAAGAACGCCGCCGACAAAGCCCATGACCAGGGAAAAAACCAGGGATTTCCAGGCAATGGCAAAGGTCATGGAAAAGGAGAAGGCCAGCTCGGCGAAGGATTGCCAGTTCATGGTGGAGATGGTGATCAGTTGCATAAAGGAGGCAAGGAACAGCCCGATCACCCCACCTAAAAGGCCAAGGAAGAGCGATTCGAGAATAAAGGCCCCCAGGATGCTACGCTTGTTGAAGCCCAAGGCGCGCAAGGTGCCGATTTCCACGATGCGATTGGCCACCGCCGCATACATGGTGATCATTGCGCCGATGATGGCCCCCAGGGAAAAAGTGACTGTCAGGGCAATCCCGAGAATGCTGAGGAATTTAGCCATGGCCTCCGACTGGTCCAGATAATATCTGGTTTCACGCTTGGCCTCAAGGGTCAGTCGTGGATCGCTCTCGATGCGCTGTTTCACGACGGTGAAGCTCCCAGGGTCCCGGAGCTTGAAAAGCACCGATGAATAGACGGGCCGGCGGAACGCCTGCATTAGCTGATCCGCATCCCCCCATATTTCCGATGAAAAGCCGGTGCTGCCGGCATCGAAGACGCCAACCACCGTCCAATTACGCATGCCGAAGTGCAAGGTCTCGCCGAGCCCCCCCCCTTTAAAGCGCTTGGCAATACTGGCGCCGGCAATGACCTCCGCAGAACCGGAGCGCGGCATCCGCCCCTCCTTCAGGCTCACCTGGGGCCTGAGTGCAAGGGAACTCGGGCCGATGCCGCGGATGATGACATTGGCAGGTTTGTCGCTCCCCCGCTTGGGGAGGTTGATGAGCACCATCATCTCCTTTGCCAGAAGCGGCCGACCGTCGGCACCGATTGCCACCTCGGGCTGGGTTTCTACGATAGCAGCCTGGAGCCGCTCCACCCCGCTCTGCACCTCGGAAACAGCTGATTTGCGGATGACGACGACGTTGTCCCAGGAGCCGGTCTCCACCAGGGTCCGGCGGAGGCCCTCGGCCAGCATCAGGGTGGCGGCAAAGACGAACACCACCAGCGCCATTCCGGAAGCGGTAAGGATGGTGGTAAGCCGACGGGTCCAGAGATTGCGAAAACTGTAGTAATATGGAATGCCCATTAGCCGATTCTCCGCAATCCATCGGCAATGGGGATAGTGGCGCCACGCCATGCGGGAAAGATCGATGCCGTGATGCCGACCCCCAATGAGGCCGCCAAATCCAGATAGACGGTCATGGAAGAGACATGGAAGACGGGAAAAAACTGGGAGAGTTGCTCTTGAATGCCATGGGCCGCGGGAAAGGTGAGGATGATGCCGATAACGCCGCCAATCAGAGCAATGACGACCGATTCGCCGAAGATCACCCCGGCGATGTGCCGGGCGCCGAAGCCGAGCGTCTTCATGGTGGCATACTCGGCAATGCGTTCCCTGGCGGTCATGGCCATGGTATTGGCCGCCACCACCATGATGATGACAATGACGACATAGGAAACGATTTCAATAGCGATCAAGATCGCCTCGGTCATGGAAACGAAACCGAGCTGAAAAGCCCGCTCCGTCTCGGTCAGGGTTTCCGCCAGAGAATTTTTGAAGGTGGCGTCAACGGCTTGGGCAACCTGCGCCGCCAGCTCCGGTTTTTGCACCCCGATCATATAGAAACCGGCTTGGTCTGCCCGGCGCGGTACAGTCCGTTTCATGGTCTCGTTCAGGTATTTCCAGTTGAAAAAGAACTGGGTCTCGTCAGTGTTTTTTTGTGCACCCCGGTAAATGCCCCTCAGGACAAAGGTCCACTGGCCGGGAAAGATGGTCCCTTTGAGGGTGATGGTGTCTCCCACCTTCCAGCCGTACTTTTCCGCCAATTTGCGCCCCGCCACCGCTCCGCGCTGGTCATGGATGAAGGCATTTTTCTGCTCGGGTGTGAGGACGAACTCGGGATACAGTTCCAGATAGCTTTGCGGTTCAACGGCAAAATTGGGGAAGAAGTTCTTCTCGTTGATGTAAATGCCGCCGAACCAGTTGCCGTAGGAGATCAGCTTGACCCCCTCGATCTGTCTGATCCGGTCTTTGTAGGAAATGGGAAGGGGAAACACCAGCGAGATAGCATTGCGCGTCACCAGCCTGGTGGCCGAAGACTGCTCCACCCCCAGGTACCAGAGCCCCACCAGGGTGCGCAAAAGCCCGAAGGCGAGGATGGCGATGGCCACCCCGAGAATGGTCAGTAGCGAGCGGAGCTTGTGACGGAAAGCATTGCGGATGATGAGCTTGAATAACATCAGTTCTATGTCTAAGTTCTAGGTTCTAAGTTCAGATTCATGCTCCTCACTCCTCACCCTTATTGAGAAAGGAATCCCTTCTCCAGATGCCGGATCAGATGGGCCTTTTCTGCAGCACGTGGGTCATGTGTGACCATGATGATCGTTTTGCCGAACTCGTGCACCAGGTTGTCCATAAGGGTGAGGACATCTTCAGCGGAAGCCCGATCCAAGTCTCCCGTGGGCTCGTCGGCAACGAGGATCTCCGGATCGGTAACAATGGCCCGAGCAATCGCGACTCGCTGCTGCTGCCCGCCGGAAAGCTGCGACGGGTAATGATCCATGCGGTCTGCCAGGCCGACCACGTTGAGCACCATCTCCACATGCTCCCGGCGCTCTTTTCTGCCAAGACCTGTCAAGAGCAGCGGCAGCTCAACATTTTCAAATGCGGTAAGTACAGGCATCAGGTTGTAGAATTGGAAGATAAAGCCCACATGGATGGCACGCCACGAAGCCAGTTCGGCCTCCGAGAGACTGGTGATGTCGGCACCTCCCACCAGGATACTCCCCGTGTCCACCTTGTCGATACCGGCAATGAGATTGAGCAGCGTGCTCTTCCCGGACCCGGAAGGGCCCATCAGTGCCAGGAATTCACCTTCGGCAATGGTGAAGGAAACATCCTGCAGCACGGGAATAATCTGGTTTCCCCGCCGGTAGGACTTTGACAGGCCTTCGATGGATACTATCACCGTCCTGCCTTCTGCCGCCTCACTCCTCACCCTTCACTCCTCACGCTATTGCTTTTCCGCAATCTTGATGCGCGCACCGTCCCGAAGCTTGTCCAGAGGTTTCAGAATAATCTTGTCCCCGACTTTAACGCCGCTCGTAACCTGTATCATGTCGCCAATCCGTGGCCCGGTGGTGACACGGGTTTTCACCGCCTTTTCTCCCCTGGCGACAAAAACGAATTTCGCTCCCTCCTTCTCCAGCACCGCCTGGGGATTGACGGCCGTCACCGGCTGCTGCTCGCCGGGCTTGACCGGCCTTTCCAAAAATGCCACCTTGGCGCTCATCTCAGGCAGTATGCGCCGGTCCTGATCGACAAACCTAACCTTGACCATTACCGTCGCCTTGGAACGGTCCGCAGTGGGAACGATGGTATGGGTAACGCCGCGAAAACGAAGATCCGGCAGGGCATCCAGGGTGATCTCACACGGCTGCCCCATCTTTATCTTCTCCAGGTTCGATTCGGAGACATCGGCCTCCACCTGCAATGAATCCATGTCGGCAATGGTGACCACCGCCGCTTTGGCATTGGCCGCAGCCCCCAGGGGGGTGACGATATCCCCCACATCAGCATCCTTGGTCAAGACCACTGCGTTGAAGGGAGCGCGGATAAGGGTGTAATCCAGCTGTGCCTCTGCGCCGAGCAGTGCCGACCTTAAGGAGACGATATTGGCTTCGGCAGCGGCAACGCCGGCCTTTGCCCGTTTGTAGCGGGCCTCGGCGGCATCATAGTCAGCTTTTGCCACAACCCCCTGAGCTAAAAGCTCCTTCTGCCGTTCAAAGCTGAGAGTGGCATCGCGCAGCTCCGCCTTTGCCTGCTCCAGCACGGCCCTGGCGTTGTTTAGATTGGCCGCAGCTTGCCCACGGACGGCAGCGGCATCCCGGTTCTCCAACCGCGCAATCACCTGTCCCTGTTGTACCCGGCTTCCCTCCTCAACCCCAAGCCATACCAACTGGGCAGTGGTTTTGGATGCAACGGCGGCCTTGCGCTGAGCGACCACATAACCGCTGGCATTAAGCAGGGTGAAGGCCTGGGAAGGGTATATCCGTGAAACGGAGGCTACCTCCACCTCGACCCGCGGCGTCAGCACCCCTGTTGCCGCAAGAATGGCAACAACCAATGCTATGACTGCCACTATCCTGGTCAGCTGCCGTTTGTGCCACGGTTTACCCGCTGCGGCCGCCGTTTTATCGATTTTCAACCGGTTCAGGTCCCTATCGGCCATTGATATCTCCATACAATGCAACTAGATGAAAAAATTAAATATCATCGTTCTGCAGCCTTGGAAAGGGGATTATTGAAATCCGGCCAGAAAATGCAAAAACAGGCGGAGCAAAACAGCTGCTTCGCCTGTACTAGTCGTGCTTTGTTCTGATTATCAGTCTACTCGATCACTTCCAGAAGACCTCGCATGCCCTTGTCACGATGGCTTTCCAGAAAGGGGAGTTTTTTGTCACAGAAGAACTGGTACTTCCCCACCTTGGTCGGCGTGAACCGAACTGTTTTCGGCTCGGTTGCCAACGCCACGGCAAAGTCGATCCCGGTATCCGGTGCCCTGAGGACGATGGAATGTGGCACCGCTCCAGGTTCTTTTTTCACCGTGAGCTCCACCGGTACCCCGACTTTCACCACCAGGTGGTTTGGAGAAAAGAAGTAGCTCCCTCCCACCACTTCCGCCCGCTGGACTCCATCCTGGCCGGGTACCGCCCGGAAAACCTTTTCTTCCCCATAGGCACCGCCGGCACTGAGAAGAAGGAGCAGGACTACGCTTACGAATGCGTTCTTTACCATGGAGGGGCTCCTCTGTTACATGATGTTACTGCAGTTTCTTCATCATCTCGCGCATGAATGCAGGAAGGTCGCCCGGTTCCCGGGAGGTCACCAGGTTACCGTCAACAACCACTTCCGTGTCCTCATAGCGAGCTCCGGACTCCTTGAGTTCGTCAACTACAGTATTGTAGCAGGTTGCCTTCCGCCCCCGAAGCAATCCCGCGGATATGAGGGTTTGGGGGCCGTGACAGATGGCAGCCACCGGCTTGTTCTGCTCGAAAAAATGACGCGCGATTTCCTGGGCCTTGGCTTCCTTTCGTACGGACTGGGGAGCCTTACCCCCAGGCAGAACCAGGATCGAATAGTCAGCGGGATTAACCTCGCCCAGGGACATATCCACCGGTACTTCATAGCCATGCTTGCCTTTGATGAGACCGGTTTTCATGGAGGCGAGCACCACATCCACCCCCGCCTCCTTGAGGCGATAGTAGGGAACCAACAACTCGGAGTCTTCAAAATTGTCTGCACTGATGAACAATGCCTTCATTGTGCCTCCTTTTGTTGCCGGCCATCCGGATTTATTTGAAGTTCAACCGGGAATTTCAGGAAAGAAAGCAGTCGCGCCGTCGTCCGTTCGCTCTGTCGCCACAGCTGCGGACCTTGCGGTGCCACCCGAATAATGCCGCATGATGCTTAAACAGGCAGATACTCCTCCGTTCTACATGCGGCGAGTGTCCGCTCGCCGCTGTGGCTCGTCGCTTACTCCCGGCGCCCCGACAGCCTTCCCCGGAAATGTCTGAAGAACTTTATCTGATCCGCTCCTCCGCTGCCTGCCAATTGATGTTCCTGAAAAATGCCTGGATATAATCCGCCCGCTTCAGCCCATAATCGAGCATGAAGGCATGTTCGAACACGTCCATGATAAGAATCGGAATGCCCCCAGCCGGGTGGGCCGTATCATGCTCGTTGATCCAGAAGTTGATGAGCTTGCCGCTTACCGGGTCCTGGTAGAGCACTGCCCAACCAACGCCGCGCATGGCGCCGGTCGCCCGGAAGTCCTTCTCCCAAAGTTCGATGCTGCCGAAGCTCTCGGTCACCTTCTGTCTGAGTTTGCTGCCCATTTCCCCCGAGGACCTGCCCAGGTTCTCAAAATAAAACTCATGCAGGCGCATGCCGTTGAATTCCCAGCCCAGGCGTCTCTTCACCTCGCCAAAAACCGGCGTTGCCCCCTTATCCTCCTTGATCATCTGATCCTGGAGCTCCAGTAGTTTGTTTGTGTTGGTGACATAGCCCTGGTAGAGGGAAAAGTGATTGTTGAGAAGGGCAGCGCTAAAACCTTCCATACCCACAAGTTTCGAATAATCTTTTGCCGTGTATGCCATTGTCATCTCCCGTTTTCAGCAGTGATTGGCAGCGTGCATCGATCCCGATGCACCGGCCTTTTCACCTAAAGGTATCATGGCCCATTGAAAATGCAATCGAGGGGGGATTATCGTTCTTCGATCTCCACCGCAGCAATTTCCAGGTCGGGACGTTCCTCGACCAGCCATGTTTCCAGGTGCTGGAGCAGACTTCTCGCCTGGATGCCGCTGGCCGCAACCGTTACGAAGGCCAGGACTGCGGTATCCTTCCGGTCATGATGCTCCACCTCGGCAGCAGCCACATTGAACCGGTTTCGGCTCCGTGCCAGAACGCTCTTGACGACTCCCCGCTTCTCCTTAAGGGATTGTGCCGTCAGGAACAGCTGAATCCGGCAGGCATACACGTACATGCAAGGCTCCTTCGGCTGAAAACGGCGAGGCCGCACGCATAAAAAAACCGCATCCGGTTCGGTTGCGGCTTTATAATCGATGGTGATTGTAACGACTAATTTTCCCCCAGGAGCGCCAGTGCTTCCCGGGATTGGGGCAACCCCTGCTCGGCTGCCTGGCGATACCACCTGATCGCTTCGCGGAGATTCCTCTCCACCCCTTTGCCATCCTCATAAAGAACGGCCAGGTTGTGTTGAGCGACGGCGTTTCCCTGCTCCGCTCCCTTGCGGAACCACTTCATTGCCTCCTTCAGATTCTGCTTTACCCCTTCGCTTCTCATGTACATGGAACCCAGGACACACTGGGCCTGGGGGTCTCCCTGGGCAGCCGCTTTCATGCACCATCGTGCCGCTTCGTATTTATCCTGCTCCACCCCCCAGCCGTTGTAATACATGCAGCTCAGATTGAACTGGGCGTCCACATCACCCTGTTCCGCGGCAAGGCGGAACCACCTGGCAGCTTCCCTGTCATCCTGATCGACCCCCTCGCCACTGGAATAGGCCAATCCCAACGCATTCTGCGCCTGTGCATGTCCCTGCCGGGCCGCCTTTACAAACCAGCGGATCGCTTCCGGCCTGTCTTTTTCCATGCCCCAGCCGGTAAAAAGTATGCACCCAAGTTCGTACTGGGCCTGGGCATCGCCTGCCCTGGCAGCCTTCTTTATCAAAGCGACATGATTTTGCCTTCCCGAAGGCGAAAGGCCTCTGTCGAAAAAGTCGGTACTGTTTCCCTCTGCGGCACCGCCCCTGATGGAGGTAATATTCCCCCCCTCATAGACCGCTGCCGTGCCCCGGTTTATTTCCGCCGGCGCCGCCCCACTCCATAAGACCGCACAGAATAGTATCACCACGGTAGAGAAGGTTTTCATCATTACCCCTTTACAAATGGATAGTCGCCTGAATTAACGAGAGGTCGTCTCCCCCGATTGCAACCTGTTTCTTCTTTCCCTGGCCTTGTATTCGCGCGTACCGCTCCGCAGGGGATCGCGGCCGATCTGCACCCATTCCATGGAGCGATGGAAACCGATGATCTTGTGCTCCGCTATCAGTTCATCCAGATGTTCATTGGCAACGATGTCGTAAATATTGTCCTTGAAAAGAACGAGAATGCCCATTGTCATGCCCCTGCTAATATTTAATGATTTATAATTATACTGAATTAATTCTTTTTGCAACTGATTTTTGTACTGGCATTGTTTTTTCGGTCCATATTCAGGCATGGCTGCCGCGGCTGCGGGAAAGAATGACAGAGCTGGTACTGCAAAGTGCGAAGTAATATGGGCAGGTTCTTGGAGAGAAATATGGAGAAGATCAACAGACTGGAAATTCGCCGCGGGCCAGGGCGAGGCAAAAATCACCCAGCTGGGACAGGCTGCGGTAGATGAGCTGCTCGATGCTCAATTTAAGCGTCTCGGTCAGGTCACCCTGCAGATGCAAGCGGACCGAAATCATCCTTGGCTGGTCAATGGGGGTGCCGATCCGGTTCAGGAGCAGGACCTGGACCTCCCGCACCTGTTCGGAAGATTCATAGATATCCCGGGCAAGACGATGGGCGAGAAAATTATAGATCTTGCCTACATGGCTCACCGGGTTTTTGCCGGCTGCAGCCTCTGTTCCCAGGGGCCTGTTCATGGAGATCAGACCGTTGACACGGTTGCCGCGCCCCACCTGCCCCGAATCGGCCTGCTCTGCCGAGGTTCCGAGCAGACTCAGATAGATTCCCCCCAGCCCCATGCCGGCCACATCCAGGCAGTTCAATGACACTGCAGTCTTCTGCGGAAAATCGCTCCGGGCGATAAATGACTCTATTGCCTTGAGGATGGAGGCTTTCCGTTGGAAATAATGATGTTCCGACTCGATGAATCGTGCCAAAAGCGGCATGGCCACGGTCAATTCAAGGGAGTCGTCCTTTCTCTGCCCCATGATCTTCACATCTTCGCCGGTGTCGGGGTAGTCTTCCTTGAAACCGGGTGAATTGAGGTATCGTTCCAGGTCAAAAACCAGGCGTTCCGTGGGACTCAAGGGATAGTAGCCGACGGCCGCGGAAGTATCGTTGGAAACCCGGGTACCACCGGACCGGGCAAAGATGCCGGTGAGCTCTTCCGACCCGGAGGTAAGAACGATCCGGCAATTCAGGTCTCTGTCAGGGTCCACATGGCGCAGATTGGCCCTGAACCAGCTCTTTGCCGCAGCAATGGCTATCTCGCCGACAGGCACCACTTCACCGAAAGCCGTAAAGGTGGCGCGGTCTCCGATGATCAGTTCCATGGGCTGCAGAACCCTGCCGCCGCCGAAGTGCAGTTCCACCCTGCCGGCAGCGAGCAGACTCTTGTCGATGTTGTGATGGAGAATGGTGCCGAAGCGGCGCAGGTACTCCTGGGATAGGGCAACGGACACTGCGTCCATGACTGCATCGCAGATATGATCCGGATGCCCGGTTCCTTTCCGTTCGACGATCTCCACCCGCTGCTGGGCAACCGGCTCGCCTTTGCAAGCCTCAATAATGATCATGATTCAATTATACCGACTCAGCCGACATGGGAAAGGGTTTGGCAATTGCATTTTATGCGCCTTTTCCCTATACTTCCCCTTTCAAAGCAGCGTTCGGGAAAGGTTGCAGATGGTACGATTACCTGCGGAATGGGAAGAACAGGATGGGGTGCTGGTGGCATGGCCCCATGAAAAGACCGACTGGCACCCCTATCTCAGTGCCGTAGAACCGATATTTATCCAAATAATCAAAGAAATCAGCCGCCGGGAACGGGTGGTAGTCGTTGTCCCGGAGACCGGACCGGCAGCACGAAAGCTCAGGGATGCCGCTGCGGTAATGGAACGGATCGTGCTCTGCACCCTGGAGACCAACGACACATGGTCCCGTGATTTCGGGCCCATCACCGTCCTGGATGGGGGAGAGCCGCTACTGCTCGATTTCGGCTTCAACGGCTGGGGACTCAAGTTTGCCGCTGACAAGGATAACCAGGTGAGCCGCAGGCTCCATGGAAAGGGGATCTTCGGCAGGAACAGGTTGAAAACTGAAGGCCTTGTCCTGGAAGGAGGCAGCATCGAGAGCGACGGCCACGGCACCATTCTCACCACTGCGGAATGCCTGCTGAACGCCAACCGCAACCCTCACCTGGCAAAGTGGGAGCTGGAAGCTGCCCTTGGCGGCCTTCTGGGAGCCGAACATTTTCTCTGGCTGGAAAACGGCTACCTTGCCGGTGACGACACCGACAGCCACGTCGATACCCTGGCCAGGATCTGCCCTGACGACACCATCGCCTATGTCAGGTGCGATGATCCCACTGACGAGCATTATCCGGCGCTGCAAGCCCTGGAAGAAGAGCTTACCCGCTTCAGGACAAGGGACGATCGGCCCTACCGACTGATTCCCCTCCCCTGGCCCGAGTCGAAGTTCGACGAAGAAGGGGAGCGTCTTCCAGCCACCTATGCCAATTTTCTCGTTATCAACCAGGCGGTGCTGGTCCCCACCTACGGTGACAAGAGCGATAACACCGCCCTGACAGCCATAAGCACGGCATTTCCCCGCCACGAGATCATCGGCATCGATTGTCTGCCCCTGATCCTGCAGCACGGTTCACTGCATTGCGTGACCATGCAGCTGCCCAAGGGAACCCTGAAACAGTACGGTAGCGGTGAATAGAGGTGAAACCATGAAAGATATCGTCGTCGGTCTAGTCCAGCAGAGCTGCAGCGCCGACAGGAAAAAAACGGTCGAAAAAACCATGGCCGGCATCAGGGAAGCTGCCGCCAAAGGTGCGGAGCTCGTGGTCCTGCAGGAACTGCACTGCGGCCCCTATTTCTGTCAAACGGAGGATACCGCCTGTTTCGATCTGGCGGAGACCATTCCCGGCCCCGCAACCGATGAATTCGGCTCCTTGGCCCGGGAATTGGGGGTGGTTATCGTCACATCACTCTTCGAGCGGCGCGCGCCGGGGCTCTACCACAACACCGCAGTGGTGCTGGAAAAGGATGGCTCCATCGCCGGAAAGTACCGAAAGATGCACATTCCCGACGATCCCGCCTTCTACGAGAAGTTCTACTTTACCCCCGGCGATCTGGGTTTCGAACCCATCGCCACGTCCATCGGCAAGCTGGGGGTGCTGGTCTGCTGGGACCAGTGGTACCCGGAAGCTGCGCGGCTCATGGCCCTGGCAGGGGCAGAGTTGCTCATCTACCCCACCGCCATCGGCTGGGACCCCAACGATGTAGATGCAGAAAAAAAGCGCCAGCTGGACGCCTGGATTACCATCCAGCGCAGCCATGGGGTAGGCAACGGCATTCCGGTCATAAGCGTCAACCGGGTCGGTTTCGAAGCACCACCCCAGGGGGATGGTGCCGGAATTCAATTCTGGGGCAACAGCTTTGTTGCCGGCCCCCAAGGGGAATTTCTGGCGCAGGGGAGTAATGACGAAGAAGAAGTGCTGGTGGTGAAAATCGATGGCGGTCGCAGTGAAAACGTCCGGCGCATCTGGCCCTTCCTGCGTGACCGGCGCATCGACGCCTATGGGGATCTGTTGAAGAGATACCGTGATTAAGTGGAAAGCATGATTTCCGGAGGAGGTGTTGCCATGGCCATACATGAGAAGGAGCTGTTGGAGGCCTTATCCAGCAGCAGGATTCTTGCCTCGATGATCACACCGGCGGTGCTGATTTCCGCCTGCGGCACCCTTATCTTTTCCACATCCGGCCGTTTGGGGCGGCTCTTCGACCGGGTCAATTCCATGAAAAGCGAAGTGGAGGGGATGCTGGAGGGAAAGTTCACCCTGCATGAAGAACGGCTGGGCCACATCCGCCGACAACTGGCCAGACAGCGCGTGAGATCGGTCCTCATCCAGCGATCCCTGGCCGCCCTCTATACCGCCACCGCCCTCTTCATCGCCTCAAGTCTGGCCATAGCCCTCAATGTGGCATTCGGCAGCCCGGAAACGAGCTGGATTCCCACTGCCATCGCCCTGCTGGGCGGGCTGTTTCTCTTTGCCGCCAGTGCGATTCTCCTCTATGAAAGCCGCTATAACCTCACCTTTATCAATAGTCATATCGACTTCATCGGCTTTCTGGAGAACAACTGCCGCAAAGGCACGGCATACCCGTCTACACCACCCGAATGACGAACTCGGGACAGGAGGCGGCGCAGTAACCGCAGAGAATGCATGCCTCTTCATCCACCGTGGCCTTGCCATCGACTATGGACAGCCCCCCGCTGGCGCAGGCATCGAGACAGTTGCCGCACCCCTTGCAGAAATTCCCCATGATCCTGAGACTGCGCCGCCTGCTTTCCAGCCCCTGCCATGTTTCTTCGTCGGCGACATTGTCGTGGAAAAGGGCCAGGTTGGCATCGATCTCCGCCTCAGAAAGCATGCCGATGGCGACGCCATCCACCCCGGCCACATTGAGGACGTAGCGGATCGCCTGCCGCGCCTGTGGTATGAGATTCCCCCCTGCCAGGGCTTTCATGGCGTAGATCCCCTTGCCGGCCGCCTTGCAGGCCCTGATGGCCGCCGCCATCTCGTCGGCGCTGCCATCGATGATCCCCATGCCGTTCATGTTGATGAGGGGGTGGATGACCTCGATCTCCGGATGATCTGCCGCCATGCGGATGGCGGATATGTAGTGGGATGACAGACCCACGTGGGCTATTTTCCCCTCTTCCTTCATCTTCAGCAGTTCTTCGATAACCCCTTGCCTTTCAGTAAAAGGGTCGGCTATCTTCGCCCCGTGCACATGGAGCACATCGAACTGCTCCAGCCCCAGTTCGCGCAGGCCCCGCTCCACATGCGCCCGTGCCAATGCCCCATCAGGCGCATGGGTCTTGCTGATGATATGGACTTTGCCCCTAAACCCGGCAAGACCGGCCTTGATGTGGGGATAGCTCTGGTAGAGCTCGGCCGTGTCAAGGACGTTGATCCCCTTTTCCAGCCCATGGCGGATCAGTCTCCCTCCTTCTTCGGGAGTCAGCCCCGCCTGCAACGGTCCGAGGGGCAATGTGCCGAAAACCAGGGGATTTATGGTGAGACCGGTAGTGCCCAGTGTCGTTTGTTTCATTGACAACCTCCTAATCAAGATGTTTCAGTAATGCGGTGGCGGTTCCTCTTCCGACGGCAGCCGGTTCAGGGAAGGGTCCAAGGCCTGCAGCTGCTCCTTGAGGGTCTGGACCTCCACCCGCAAGAGGTCTATCATCCGCTGCTGCTCCATCACCACGTCGTTCAGTTCCTGGATGGTATTCTCCTGGTGCATCACATGGATCTCCAGGTCGGTCAATCGCGATTCCATACTGTTTTCCTCTCCCACGCTTCGCCTCTTTCTTCCTTCACTCTTCACCCCTCACTGCAATAACGTACTTAAGATAACGTCCTTCGGCAAAGGTGACCGGATAGGGAAAATCGGCAGACTGCCCAAAAAGTCCCGCCACCCTCAGTTCACATCGGGCCTGCAGCGCCCCCCGGCGCAGTTCCTTCAGGTAATCGGCCACATCCACCTTCTGGTGGTTTGAACAGGTAATAAGGAGGCCGCCGGTTACCAGGAGCGGGAGCGCCGCGGCCACCAGATCGGAAGTGCCGCCGCGGGTGGTGAAGCGGCTTTTGGCAGTCGTGGAAAAGGAGGGTGGGTCCATAATGATGATATCATAGCTTTTTCCCTGCCGTTGCAGCTCCTGCAAAACATGGAAGCAATCGCCGACGATGAATTCATGGCGCTTGGGATTGAGCCGATTGGCACCGAAGTTCGTTTTTCCCCACTCCAGATAGGAGGCCGAGGCATCGACACTGGTAACGATATCAGCCCCGCCAGCGGCAGCGGCAACGGAAAAGGCGGCGGTGTAGGCAAAAAGGTTGAGGACCCGCTTCCCCTTCACCCGTCCCATGAGATAGCGGCGGTTCTGCCGCTGGTCGAGGAAGAGGCCGGTATTGAGCCCCAGTTCCAGGTTAACCAGGTAATTCAGGCCGTTTTCCTGCACCTGCAACGGCTGCGGTGCTTTTACGCCCCAGAGAAGCCGGCCGTAAACCTTGCTGTCGCTGGCTGCCTCCAACTCCCTGGTCTTTTGCGGCCGATCCTTTTCATATATCCCTGCCGGTGCGAGAATTTCCTGGAGAGCCTGGGTAATGAGCCTGAGATGGGGCCGCCAGCCGCTGCAGTATACCTGCACCATGAGATAGTCGCCGTAACGATCGACGGTAAGCCCAGGAAGCCCATCCCCTTCGCCATTGACCAATCGGTAGGCGGTGGAGTCAACAAGACCGGCATGGTCGCTCCGCAACTGGACAGCAGATCGGATTCTCTTCCCAAGCCACTCCTTGTCCAGTCGCAGCCGTTTATGTGACAGCACCCGCGCCGCAATGCGTTCGGCCGGATCAAGCAGGGCGGTTGCCAGAAAGCGCCCCTTCTCGTCGCAGAGTTCAACGAGATCCCCGGCTTTGCCTTTCGGCCATCTGCGGGTAAAAGCGTCGGCGATAACCCACGGATGCCCAAGCGCCAGCATGCGCACCGTTTCCGGGCCCACTGTATAGCGTCCCTCAATAGCCATTCCTTACTTCCTCCCGGTGCGATCTTAACCTGATCTTAGGCCACCACCAAGAGAAAAAAACTTCAAAAATGGCGGCTCTTTTGCTACCTTGCCCAGACCAAGTACCAGGAGAGAAAAATGAGCGAAGTGCCACAGACAAGCGGCGAACGCCACATCGAAAAGATCATGGAACAGCTGGACCCCCAATCGGAGCGATATCAGGTGCTGGATACGGCGAAACGGTTCAAATCGTCATGGGTGGAACTGGGGGACAAACTGCTGCAGGTGAGTTCCCGCGGCCATTTCCGGGAATGGGGTTACCAGAGCTTCGAGGATTACTGCGTCCATGAGATTCGCATCAAAAAAGGAACCGCAGAGAAATTGACCCTGGCCTACCGCTACATGGAAAAACAGGAACCGGAACTCTTAGCCCAGCACAATCCCCTGAAGCCCTTGCCCGATTTCCGCTCTGTCGATCTGCTGCGCCAGGCCAGGGAAGAAAAGGGGTTCAGCGAGGACGAATACGCCCAGTTGCGCAAGAGTGTGGTGGAGGAGGAGCGAAGCCACCCCACGGTCCTGAAACGGTTCAAGGAGGTGGCAGCCGCACACCAGCCGGAAGAGCCGGATCCGATCATGCCGGTCAAGGCGAGCCTCTCGGCGGCGAGACGGCTCGATACATCGCTCCAGGGGGTGCCCCAGGTGCCGGCCGAATTGCGGGATAACGTGGTCAACCTCATACTGCACCTGGAAGAGGTCCTGCAAGCCCTGGTACCACCTGCCGCCTCAGGCACCGATGCTGCTTCTTGACTTTGCTCCATCCAATGGCATAGTTAATCTCAGCTAATATTATATACCAAAGGAGAAGCCGCGATGAAAGGAACGACCCTGTCGGCAGCAGCCTTACTTGCACTTTCCATCACTGGTACTGCCTATGCGGTGGGAGCGGGCAAGGTGATCGAATTTACCGGAAGCCCGCAGGGGGTTGTGGTTTTCGACGGGCAGGCCCATAAGAATGCCGGCATCACCTGTGGCGACTGCCACAATCCCGCCGTATTCCCTTATATGAAAAAAGGGGGGGTGAAGATAACCATGAGCGACCTGTATGCCGGCAAATATTGCGGCAAGTGCCATGACGGCAAACAGGCGTTCAAGATCGCCGACAACTGCGTGCGTTGCCATAGGGACAAAAAGAAAGCAGTCGGTGCCAACGAGAAAAGCAAAACCGAATAAACCATGCGATCGGCAACTGAAATAAAAACGGCAGCGAACTGATTCGCTGCCGTTTTCTTTGCTAAATGGGCCGCCGCCGGTCGTTAGTGTTTCTCCACCGCTGCAGATTTGGACGGACCATTCATACGAATTGCGGTGGCAAATTCCATCCAGAAAACGAGATAGATGGAAACCATCAGCGAGAGGCCAATATTGGCGTTATCGGCACCAAGGGCCTTGGTGAGGATTGGTGAAGCGAAGCCAGCGCCCAGCGTGCCGGTAGCCCGCTCCAGGAGGTAGAAGACCGGCAGAGTCAATGCGGTTCCCACCAGCATGATGGCAATGCCGCGCCCCCGCTTCATCCAGTATTTGGGGGAGAAGCCATACATGCGCATGAAGATGACCACCCAGATGATCCACACCGAATAATCGACGGCGGCATCGGGCAGGGCCAGCTTGTTTTTTACCAGCACCACCTCAAGAAC
This sequence comes from Geotalea sp. SG265, assembly GCF_022808985.1. GTDB lineage: Bacteria > Desulfobacterota > Desulfuromonadia > Geobacterales > Geobacteraceae > Geotalea. The sequence continues at coordinate 30,329 of NZ_JAKZFT010000008.1, forward strand.
GGTAACGGCAGCCAGCAGGGTAAACATCCAGGAGAATTTCTCGTTGGCCTGGGTCTGCCAATTGCGGCTATCTGGCGCCGCAGCCTCCTGGGCGCTGTGGTTGTGGGTGCCCAGAGCAGAGAAGAGAATGGCGAACCAGATGCCGGCATTGTGGAAGAGCAGCGAAGCATGGTTGCCGGCCACATTGGCGATGCGGGCCATGGGATCACGGGCAAAGTCGGCGGCGATTCGCATCAGAAAGAGGTTGACCAGCACGGAACAAATGGTTACTGCTGCTAGAGTAAATATCCTTCTCGGCAAGAGATAGGGATCGACCCGGTCGGGAAAGCCGAGAATGAAGGCAAACCAGATCAGGTACATGATGAGCGGTATGCCGAAACAGATGCCGTAGACCGAGTTGCCTGCAAAATCACCGCTCTGGGCATAGATGATGTATTTTTCTTTGTTGTTGGGGTCGGTATTGGCTGCCTTGACAATATCTTTCGGCATTTTCTTCACGTGGGGCAGAAGTCCCATGGCGTACCAGCCATGATCTCCCTGGGTGGTATCCACAACCCAGTACTGGTCCCCCATCATCTCGTCGAGTCCCTGGAATATCCGCATGGAAAACGCCGCACAGAGCGTCACCACGACCAGCAGCAGGATTATGTTCGTTAATTTCATCGGCATGATTTATACCTCCAAAGGTTATTGACTTAGATAATGCATTTTGAAACGTTCAATTTTTCGCAAGATCAAGGCAGTCGAATGATTGCGCGGAGACGTACATCAGGTACGTCGCACAAGTAATCATGAAGACGAACGCCGATATTGCGGAAAAGTGGGCGTTTCTCGCCTTATTCTTTGTGGGTGGTCCAGAACATCGAAACCGCGTTCGCCGCAAACAGCCCGTAAAGCCACATGGTGTTCCACGCGGGACCGGACCAATGGCTGCCGCGGCCACCACCCACAACCCCGGAGGCAATGATAATGCCGAAGAAAGCAGTAAAGGAAACCATTGCCACAGCCCTGAGAATTGCACTGTTACGCCAGGTGTGCCGCTCCAGGTCCTCGATCCTTGCCAACAGTTCAAGCTCTCTTTCGCTCATCTTTTTTCTCCTTTATCAGTGAAATAAGTACAAAAACTCCTGCCAGGGTCATTGCTGCAGTCACATAGAAAGCGTTGAGATGCAGGCTCAGATTGTACAGCATGGTGGTACCTCCTTTGTAAGTCAGCATTTGGCTGGTTCAAAACTTTCCTTTGGCAGTCGGTCGGACAATTCCTGATACTTCAGGCAATCCTTGTAGCGACAGCTGCAGTACTTGATGATCTGATTCACATCATGGGGCGAAATATAACCGCACCCCACATCGCAGAAATCGTCGTTTTTTCCGTAGAAGGGACAGACCGTCTCAACCTTCATGGGTACCTCATGGTATATGAAAGCCCGCGGGCTTCACTGATAGCTGTACAGGATGACATCGGATCAGCCTCCCAACATCACCGATATCATCCCCTACAATGAAAGGAGCAACTGTAAACAGTAAAAGCAACCGCCGTACCAAAAAGATTTTTGAAGCAAGATTGCAATGATTTTGGGTGATTAGCTCAGCAATGGCAACCAGTGCCATAAAGACAAGGGGAATTTTTTTGCAAAAATGCAAAAGCGGATTACCGGGAGACAATGATGGTGACGGACTGGTAAGAATAATTCCGGCAAGTTATAGGATCAGGAATGATTAAGAGGCTCTTTTTTGCAGAAATGCAAAGGGGATGACCCTTTTTGCAAATGTGCAAAAGGGGCGGTGGGAGATTTCATCGGCCATCTCAGATGTAATCTTCTTTTCTGATGTTGTATTTCTTGATCTTGCGATAGATGGTGGCCATGTTCATGCCGGCCTCCCGGGCAGCGGCATCTATATTGCCGCCGTTTTTGCGCAGAAGCCCCTTAAGGTAATCGATCTCGAATCTGGAGAGCGCCCGGTTGTACTCCCCCTCTTCCAGCGACATCGAGGTTTCTTCATCGGCTGCCGGCAGCTCGATGAACTGGGATAGGACCGGCAGCCCTATGTAGTCGTCGCTCTCCATGGCAAGGCATGCCTCGATGACGTTCTTCAACTGTCGGATATTGCCCGACCACCCATAAGAAAGGGCCGCCTCCATTGCCTCGGATGAAAGGCCCTTGACGGTAGTGCCGAACTTCTTGTTCTGCAGGGCAATGAAATGGGCTGCCAAAAGGGGTATATCAGCTTTCCGTTCCCTGAGCGGCGGGAGATGGATGTTGACCACATTGAGACGGTAATAGAGGTCTTCCCGGAACCCGCCGTTTTTCACAGCCAATTTGAGATCCGCATTGGTGGCGGAGAGGATGCGCACATCAACCTTGGTGGGGATGGTATCGCCAATGCGGTGGAATTCCTGTTCCTGGAGAAACCTTAGGAGCGTTTTCTGCACATTCATGGGCAAGTTGCCGACCTCGTCAAGGAACAGGGTGCCCCCGTCAGCCGCTTCCAAAAGTCCCTGCCGGTTTTCCTTCGCCCCCGTAAAGGCCCCTTTTTTGTAACCGAAGAGCTCGCTTTCCAGCAATGATTCGGGCAGCGCACCACAGTTGATGGCGACGAACTTCCTTTCCTTGCGCAGGGAATTGTAGTGGATAGCCTGGGCGATGAGTTCCTTGCCCGTTCCCGATTCCCCGGTGATCAGCACCGATGTATCCCGGATCGCCACCTTTTCCACCCGTTCCAGTACCGCTTTCAGGGAATGGGAAGCGCCGATGATATTGTCGAAGCGGAACTTGCCGACCAGTTCTTCCCGCAGTTCCCGGTTTTCCGCAATGAGCTGGTTGTGCTTCAGGGCATTCTTCACCCGATAGAGGAGCTCCTCCGGTTCGAACGGCTTGGTCAGCATGTCATAGGCACCACGGCGCAGGGCCTGGATAGACATCTCCACTGTGGCATAGGCGGTCACCATGATCACCGGAATGGCAGGATCCTTAATCTTCAGCTTTTGCAGTACCTCAAGCCCGTCCATCACCGGCATCTTTATATCGGTCACCACGAGGTCCCACTGTCCCGCCGCGAACTCATCCACCGCCTCGAAGGACCTCAGGTACGACTTGGTGGTATAGCCGTTATCCAGCAGGACCGCCTCCATCATCCGGCAGAGACCTTCCTCGTTGTCGATCACCATTACCCGTTTTGCATCGCTCATCAGTTAATCCTTACGCTAGAACTCTTCCCGCTCCACGGGAAGTTTCACCATTACCGTCGTTCCCCGCCCCAGTTCGCTCTCGATGGTGATCACCCCCTGGTGCTGCTCGATGATCTGCCTGGTAATAGCCAGCCCCAGCCCCGTTCCTTTCGCCTTGGTGGTAAAAAAGGGCTCGAAGATTTTTTCCAGGTTTTCAGGAGAAATACCGGCACCATTGTCGGCAAAGGTCAGACAAATGAAGCTGTTTTCAAGCCTGCTGCCGACAACGAGGCAGCCGCCGCTCTGCATGGCAGCGCCGGAGTTGAGAATCAAGTTTATGGCTACCTGGCGCAATTGGTCGCCATCGGCCATGATGGTCGGCAGATCACCGGCAAATTCTTTCACCACCGTTACATGGTGCATATCCGTATGATTGGCGGCGAAATCGACGATCTGATCCAAAAGGGCGTTGATGTCGGTCAGCTCCAAGGTCGGTTTCGGCGTACGGGCATAGCTTAACAGGTCCTGGACGATCTTCTTGCAGCGTTTGCTTTCCCGCTTTATTTCGTGGACGAAGCGATAATTGGGGTCGTCCGGGGAGAGCTTTCCCTCCAGATACCCGGCATAGCCAAGAATCACTCCCAGTGGATTATTGATCTCATGGGCCACCCCCGAAGAGAGAACCCCGAGTGAGGCCATCTTACCCTGCTGGGCCAGGTTGGCGGCCATCTCCTTGTTACGTTTGATGATCCGCGTCATATGGTTGAAGGCTTTAGCCAACTCCCCCAATTCATCGTTGCTGTCCACATCCATCCGCTCGCTGAAACGTCCCTGTTTCACCTTGCGGATCACCTCGATCATGTGGTTGATGGGATCGGTCAGCACCTTGGAGGCAAGAAAGACCAGCGCCCCGGCAACGAGGCAGACCAGGATGGTGAGAACCACCATGCTCTCCACAATGCGCCGGTTGATGTCCTTCGCCTCCTGATAAAATTCATCCTCATATGAGCCGACCGCCACGATCCAGTCCCATGGCTGAAAATAGTCGTAGCGGACGATTTTCATCCGCGGCTCACTTTCTCCGGAATTTTTCCAGGGGTAACGGATCCAGCCGGTCTTGTTGGTGCACATCTCCCGGATGAACTGGTTGCCGTCGGAATCCTTTGCAGCGAGGAAATTCTGCCCTTCACCACCGGGATGCATGGTAAAGTTACCCTTGCTGTCCATGCAGAAGATGTAGCCGGTCTTGCCCACCTGTTTTGCCTTTATCTTCGCCTTGAGCTCGGCAAAGGCGCGCTTTTCGAAATTCACATCCTCGTAGGTCTCTTCCAGATAGCCGCCGGCAGCGACGATCCAATCCCACTCCTTGAAGTAGCGGTAGGCAACGACCTTTTTTCGCGGCGTCTTATCCCCCAGAATGGCGTTTCGCCAGGGATAGACGATGAAAAGGACCTCTCCCGGCCGCGATTTGAGCGCACGCCGGCACATCTCCCGAATAAAGTAACGGCCATTCTCGTCTTTCTCGTTATAGACATTCTCCCCTTCGCGGGCAATGTGGACCTTCAGGTCTCCTTTGCTGGACATGGCATAGATGTAGCCGGTCTCCCCCACATTGACCTTTTTCAGCGCTTTGCGCGCTTCCTGCTTGGCGGTCTCCTGATCGATCCTGCCGCTCTTCATCTGCCGGTGTTCGGCCTCGACCATGTTGTAGGCCAGGTTGGTCAACGTGGCGAGCTCCAGGTTGAAGCTGTGTTCCTTGTCCTGCTTGTAGACCTGAAACTGCTGGTGGTGGGACTTGAGGAGATCGATGGTAAAGCTGGCCATGTGCTCCAGGTCGGCCTTGCTGGTCTGGGTGATCCCGAGATAGGCTTGCTGGGTGGAAATATAGCCGATGACGCCGCCAACGAGGAAAATGGGGATGACCACCAGTGGCAGGACCACTACCAGCATTTTCCAGCGGAGTCTCAGATTATTCATGAATTTAAAAAAATATCGATGCATGCAGGTCCAAAACCGTGGGGCGATTCAGGGCATATTATGTATACAGGAAAAAAAAATCCAGCCATTTGTCGTACGGCAGCATGATGTTGGCCGAGGAACTACATGATGGAGAAATTCACATGGATTGTCTTCTGCAGTTCCTCGATGCGCAACAGGGCTTGGCGGATACGCTCCCGTTCTTCGGCCGGCAGTTGATAAGGGTTCAGGTGATAGGAATCCTTTTCGATCCCCTTGATTACCTTAATCTGGAGCAGAATGCGGTGTCTGGTCAGGATATGATATGCGTCCTTGAGGCCGACCGCCATGGCATGTGAGAGGCTCTTTTCCTTTTCAAGGAGGTCTATCCGCTGCAGGGTGCCCGTTGCAGGAATTGCCTGATTGATGGCCAAAATGCGCACATTCATCACCAGCGGCGCCCAGGCAAGCAGCTTCAGGTTGAATTCTCCCTTATGTTCGCCGGAACCCTCCGTCCAGAGCCTCTTCAGAAAGCTGAGGGCGAGTTTCATCTCTGTAGCAGCCTTGGCCATCCCCCAGAGGACCTGAAAGTAATCCTGCTCGAAGGCGCGGATAGTGCCGATCAGCTGGTCCGCCAGCCCCTGGTCCCCTGCCACATGACGGGCATCGGAAAGCACTATCAGGTCCATGAGGTTCTTGGCGTAATCGGCAAACTCATAGCGGACAATGGCAAGCAGCCGCCTTTTCCACTGGGACAATGAACCTCTCCAGGTAGGATTGGTGGGCATTATATCGCCGGTGCATTTCTTGAAGCCCACCTCGGCCAGTTTCTCCACGAGAAGGTCGGAAAAATCCCGGAAATAGGTATCCGCTTCATCCCCACCGCCGTCAGCATAGACGATAAGGTAATCCTGGTCGGTTATCAGGGTTTGCTCTTCCCGTCCATCGCTGCCCATGCTGATCAGGGCAAAGGGTACCGGAGGGAAGCCCCTGCCCAAGCGTTCCATTTCGGCCCCTGCAAGGTCCACCACCCGCCCCGCAAGGAGATCCCGGTAATCGGTGCAGTTCCGGTGCAGGGTCGGCACCGACAGGGTCTTGAGAAACCGCTCCAGTTCCAGCTCGTTCAGGGCGTCGTGTATTTCCTTCAATACGGCAAAGCTGGTCTCTTCGGCAACACGTCGGCGCAGTTCCAGTTCACGGCCCGAAAACTCTCTGATTCCGGCAATATCGCCACCGATGTCATCGGAAAGAAAGCGGAGCAGGCGTTCGCTCTCGTCCCTTTCCAACAAGGGAAGAAAACGCAGCACCATCTCCATGGCAGAGTGAATCACCGATGGGAAGGATTCTTCATTCATGACATTTTGTTGTGGGGGCATAGTGTCGACCATAAAAAATGGGGAAGGCTGAAGCCTTCCCCAATCTTATCACATGAACAATCATTTGCTTAGTGATCTATGGCCTTAGCCATACCGATACCGGTATTCTGACGGACATAGATCTCGTCGAACATCTCTTCCGAACGACGGCTGGGGAATGCCAGGGCCCCAAAGATAGCAGCTAAGAATCCCAGGGGAATCGAGATGATGCCCGGGTTTTTCAGGCTGATGAGCGGCTTGTCGAGGCCCATGATGGACTTGCCGCCACGGTTCTTGGCCTCTTCAGCCTTTTTCTCGGTAATGGTCTTCAGATCCTTGTCGGAAAGAACGGCACCTTCGGCCTGTTTCTTCTCAAGGGCTGTGTAGACCTTCTTGGCTTCATCGGCAACCTTGTTGGGATAGGTCATGTTGGGAGAAACCATGACCAGGGCGATGGAGGCGATGGTTCCGACGATCAGGCCGGAAATGACCCCGGCGGTGTTGAACTTGCGCCAGAACAGGGACATAACGACGACCGGCAGGTTTCCGGAAGCAGCAACGGCGAAGGCAAGAGCCACCAGGTGGGCAACGTTCTGTTTCTCAGCAGAGATACCGATGACGATACCGACGGCACCTACGCAGAGGGAGGTGATGCGGGCAGCCATGACCTGCTCGTGCTGATCGGCATGACCGTCCTTGATGACGTTGACATAGATGTCATGGGCGATGGCCGCAGATGCAGCCAGAACCAGACCGGAAACAACGGCCAGAATGGTGGCGAAGGCAACGGAGCAGAGGAAGGCCAGGAACAGGTCACCGACGATGGGAGAGATGTCGGCACCAAGCTGCTGGGCCAGCAGCAAGGTTGCCATGTTGCCACCCTTATCGACGGCACTTACACCCTGGGGAGTAACATGGATGGCGGCGCCGAAACCAAGCAGAGTGGTGAGCACATAGAAGAAGCCGATGATCCACATGGCGATGATAACTGATTTACGAGCCTCCTGGGCGGTAGGCACGGTGAAGAAGCGCATGAGGATGTGCGGCATGCCGGCGGTACCGAGCACCAGGGCCATACCCAGGGATATCTGATCAAGGGGAGCCTTCATGAACAGAGCAGGCTCCAGGAAGCGCTGTCCTGCATCGACACCGTTCAATACCACACCATCCTTGAGCACCAGCTTGCTCACATGGTCCTGGATGTTGGGGCTGTTGACGATATCGGCGAAGAACCCGAGGGGGTTGAAGCCCGATTTTGCCATAACCAGAATGGACAGGAGGAAAGCACCGGACATGAGCAGACCGGCCTTGATGATCTGAACCCAGGTGGTGGCGGTCATACCGCCGAAGACAACGTAGCCGATCATGAGGATGCCGACGCCGATGATGGAGGTCTTGTAGGGAATGCCCACAAGAAGGGCCATCAGTTTACCGGCACCGACCATCTGGGCGGTAAGGTAAAAGGTGGTAACGGCAACAGTCGAAAGGGCTGCCACGGCGCGAACCGGCTTTGGTTCGGTACGGAATGAAAGGATGTCACCCAGGGTGTACTTGCCGGCATTCCGGCATGGCTCTGCAACTATAAGCAGAACGGTGATGTAGGCAACCAGCCAGCCCACCGAATACATGAAGCCGTCATAGCCGTATAGGGAAATCATCCCGGAAATACCCAGGAAGGATGCGGCAGACATGTAATCGCCGGCAATGGCCCAACCATTCTGGGTACCGGTGATGCCGCCGCCTGCAGCATAGAAGTCGGCAGCAGTCTTCGTTTTCTTGGCAGCCCAGACGACAACGCTCATCGTTATGGCAATGATCACGGCAAACATGGAAATTGTAATGGTCCTGTTAGCCTTGATCTCTTTCTTCATGGGAGCTGCTGGTGCTGCTGCAGGAGCAGGAGCCTGTGCGGCCGGAGCTGCAACGGCCGCGGCGCCGGGAGCAGGCGCGGTTGCAGCAGTCTGGGCACCGGGGGCGGCGGGTGCTTTTGCCGGTTCAGCAGCGTAGGCAAATGAGCCCAGCGAGAGGGCTAATGTCAAAGCAGCAAATAATTTTCTCATGTCCTTAGTCCTCCTTATTTGAGTTCATCCACCAGTTCACGGGTGAGCCGGTCGAAGTCTTTGTTGGCCACATGGGCGTAATAGTGGGCCAGTCCCCAGGAAACGAAGAACTGGGAAAGGGCGAAAAGGTAGCCGAAGTTGACATTGCCGAGAATCTTGATCTTGAACAGACCAGGTGTGTACGCCGCGCCTATTGGGAGGAGGAAATAGAACACGGTGGAGAACACCCACCAACCGAAGAGAAAGACGGTCTTTTTGTGATGGAGTTCGATGAATTTTGGGTTTTTGGCAATTGCCGCCCAGTCGTACTGTTTTTCTGCCATGGTAGTTACTCCTTTCATTAGTAATTTAACCATTTGGAGGAAGCGAATCCGCTTCAGGCGATTCTTTAATCTCTTCGGCCCCCCTTTCATTGAGTTTGAGATTTCTAGTACATCCCGTTAAATTCGGGCATAGCCAAATTTCATGGAAAGCATTTCAGCCCCTTCACGCAATGAGGGGATAATTTCATTCTCCAGTCGTCCCGCCGCCATGCGAAATGAAGGACCTAGCATGGCAATGGCGCCGACGACCTTTCCGGCATAGTCCCTTACCGCGACGGCAACACTGACAATGCCATCACCAAGCCCGCCGATGTCCACGGCAACACCTTTTTCCCTGATCAGCTCAAGTTCCGATTCCAGTTCGGCCTGGCCGGCGACTTCCTTGCGGCGGTGATGAAAATATTTCTCCAGCATATCCTGTGATTCCATGGCCTTGATCGCCTTCCCCGCCGCGTTGGTGAAAAAGGGAAATCTTTTACCGGCAAAGGATTCAGCCTTGATCTGCTGATCGCAATCGACCATGTCGAGAAAAAGCACCTCGCTGCCACGCAGGACCGTCATATAGACCGCTTCATGGTGTTTTCTAGCTAGGGATTCCACCACCGGATGGGCATGCTTGATCAGGCTGATGTTGCGCAGGAAGCGCTGGGCCAGTTCCACCGTACTCACACCCAGGTGGTAGTTTCCGCTCCAGTCGTCCTTTTCCACCAACCCCCGCCCTTCCAAGGTCGCCAGAAGCCGGAAAGTTTTGTTCCTGCTTATGCCCAATTTACCGGCCAGAAAGGGCAACGTGCCATCATGAGTTTCGTCAGCCAGGGTCTCAAGTATGTCGAGTGCATTTTCAACACTCTGAACAGCATATGAACTTTTCTCGCGGTTCATAGATGCCCCGTCTACGCCGATTTAAAGGGATGTTTTAAATAAGTATAACTGATTTTGTAATTTTTTTTAGCACATTGTTTTATTACAGTCAACATTATTTTACTACAAACTAGTGCAAATTAGATGTAAAACCTTAAATATCATTATGTTAGACAATTCAACGGCAATTCGATTAAGGAGGTTAATATTTCATCTAAAGGCTAAAACATAGGTTTATAAATAAAAATTACCGGAGATAAACCATTAGCCGGCAGCCCTGAAGATAGAGTGGGCGTGATTTTATCAACTTTTAAAACGGGATGAAGGAGTAAAGGCGAGCAACGGGAAGAAGAGTGCTGGGGTTGGGGAAAATTGGGGTCAGCGGAAGCGTATGGCGATTCCCCTGGCGTTGAGGTTGGCCGAGGGGATTAGCAGGTAGGAAGCTGTTTCGAGGTTCACTTCGGGCAAGATGACCGCATCGGCACCTATCTTTGCCGCTTCCTGCCGCAATGCGTCGTAAGCCCATTCGTAATCGTCGCTTCTGAGCTCGGAGGACGTACCATATCGTTCGCGGCTTACCCGGACCACCGCCATTTTCGCATAGGGGCGTAAGACCTCGTCCTGGGCAAGCAAGGGAGGCAGGTCCCGGTCGGATCGGAAAGTGACACAACCGCCAAGCAGCACCGCACCGAACAGGAGGCCGATCAGACATCGTGAAGCGGCGGAGAGGGGCTTAGAAACATAGCGTTTCCCCCTTTGATAACACTGTTCTCCCCTACGGCCAATTTCACCGGAACGTTGCCTTGACATGGTAAATACCCTCCAAATCTCCGAAATCTGCACAACGGGGTCAATTTTACCCACATTTTCTCTCTTTACAACCCCAATTTCTCCATGATAGTATTCCACGTTTTTTTAACCGGATCACTCCCCATGAAAGGAATTGCAACATATGTCAGGACATAATAAGTGGAGTACCATCAAACACAAAAAAGGCGCTGCCGATGCCAAGCGCGGCAAGATATTCACCAAACTGATAAAAGAGATTACCGTCGCCGCCAAACTGGGTGGTGGCGACCCTGACGGCAACCCGAGATTGCGGACCGCCATCGACAAGGCCAAGGGCGAAAACATGCCCAAGGATAACATAGAACGCGCCATCAAAAAGGGTACGGGTGGCATGGACGGTGTCGTTTACGAGGAAACCACCTACGAGGGGTATGGCCCGGGCGGCGCTGCCGTACTCGTGGAGGTCATGACAGATAACCGCAACCGCACCGTCTCCGACGTACGCAGTATATTCACCAAGTGCAACGGCAACATGGGGGAAGCGGGCTGCGTCTCCTGGATGTTCGACAAGAAAGGCCTTATCGTCTTTCCCAAATCAGTTGATTTCGACAAGCTGTTTGAAGCTGCCATAGAAGCGGGCGCCGACGACGTCTCCGATGAAGATGAGCAGATAGAGGTAACAACCGACCCATCCAATTTCATGGAAGTGCGGGACGCCTTGGAAAAGGCAGGATTCAAACCTGAATCCGCAGAAGTTACCATGATCCCCCAGACCATGGTCAAACTGGAAGGGAAACAGGCCGAAAACATGCTCAAGCTCATGGATCGAATGGAGGATAATGACGACGTCCAGAACGTCTATTCAAACTTCGACATCTCTGAAGAAGAGATGGATAAAATGATGTAGGTTACCAGGGGCGGGTTTTGAACCCGCCCTTGAACGTTCGCCCGTCTCAATCGAAGGGGCCATGAGAATACTCGGCATTGATCCAGGTTCACGCATCACCGGCTACGGCGTCGTCACCAAAGAGGGAAACCGCCTTATCCATGTGGACAACGGCGCCATCTTCACCGACAGTGCAAAGGATTTCCCGTCCCGCCTCAAACGCATCTACGGCAGCCTGAGCGAAATCATCGAAACCTACCGCCCCGACGCTGTGGCCGTGGAAAACATCTTCTTCTCCAATAATGTCCAGAGTGCCCTCAAACTTGGCCAGGCCAGGGGCGCCGCCATCGTTGCCGGCGTCAATGCAGGGCTGGATGTCTTCGAATATACGGCCCTGCAGGTGAAACAGGCGGTGGTAGGCAACGGCAAGGCCGCCAAACAGCAGGTGCAGCAGATGATCAAGGTATTGCTCAACCTGCCCGAGATCGCCCAGGAAGATGCCTCCGACGCCCTTGCCGTGGCCATCTGCCATGCCCATTCCGTCACAGTCAAGCGCCTCACCAACACTATTCCAGCTACGAGCATCCCAAGAGGTCGCCGATGATAGCCCTTCTGACAGGAAAGCTTGCCCACAAATCCCCGGACTTTATCATCCTTGACGTCAACGGCGTCGGCTATCGGGTGCAGATCCCCTTTTCCACTTACTATGCCCTGCCCGAGGGGGGTAATACCGTCTCCCTTAATATATTCACCCACGTCAAGGAAGATGCCATCAACCTCTATGGTTTTAGGACCATGGAAGAGAAGGAAATGTTCCAGCTGCTCATTTCCGTATCGGGTATCGGCCCCAAGCTGGGGAACGGCATTCTCTCCAATATAGAAGCGGAGCACCTCTCCGACGCCCTGATCCGGGGTGACCTGGCGAGACTGGCCACCATTCCGGGGATCGGTAAGAAGACCGCGGAACGCCTGGTACTGGAGCTGCGGGAAAAAGTGAAGAAGCTCGGCCACGGACCGCTGCAGCAGGATGCCGCACCAGCGGGCACCAACAACAATGTGAGAGACGATGTGGTTTCAGCCTTGGTCAATCTGGGATACAAGGAAGCGGTCGTACAGAAGACGGTGGATGGGATAGACATTGCCGCCGACGACTCTGTTGAATCACTCCTCAAACAGGCATTGAAAAAGTTGATGAAATGACCCGTAACATCGCAAGATTTCGCCCACCTGTATAAATTCAGATTTGAATCCCCCCTGTTGCAGTTTCCATGGCGCCCAGCCTCGCCGAACCTCACCTGATACGTCTGGGATCTATTTGGCTATCAATCATTTGCCAGTTGCGCCTGATCGGCGGTAGGAAATTTTTATTGCCGACTGGTCGTCGGAGAAATCCGCCACAACTCTCGCGATGACTCGATCTACACCTACCTGATATTTTTTTGTCGACACTTTTTATTGAAAATAAAATTTTTATGATATATATACAGTAAAAATAAATTTTACCGTTGAAAGTGTCGACACATGAATACAATAAAGAATCGAAACCAGGAAGCCAGCCCATTAACAGACAGGATATTTGACCAGCTGCAAGATTCCATCATCAAGGGTGAAATTCCTGCAGGGAGCAAGATTTCCGAGCCGGAACTATCCAAAACATATGGCGTAAGCAGGGGAACTTTGCGCGAGGCCTTGAGCCGTCTGGAAGAACGTCATCTTGTCATCCGGGCGCCAAACCATGGTGCGAGGGTCATCTCGCTTTCCTATGAGGAGCTGATAGAAACATACCAGATTCGGGAAGTCCTAGGGGGTCTGGGATGCAGGCTCGCCGTCCGGAATATGACCGACAGTGAGATCGCTGAACTGCACAAGCTTCTGGATGAGCATGAGAAGAGCATTAAGGAAGATCAGGGGCTTTCCTACTACCAGCAGGAAGGGGAATTTGATTTCCATTACCGGATCTTGCAGGGAAGCCGCAACAAGATGCTCCTGGCTATTCTGGATGGCGGCCTCTACCAATTGATCAGGATGTATCGCTACCAGTTCAGCACCGACAGTCCCCGGCCGTTGTTGGCGCTCAAGGAACATCACCGCATTGTAGACGCCATAGAGGAGCGGGACGAGGATTTGGCGGAACTCCTCATGCGGCGCCACATACGAATTGCGCGCATCAGCGTCGAACAACGGCACAAAAAAGCCTTGGCAAAGGAGAAGGGTGATGTGTGAGCAGACTTCTGCCGGAAAACTTTTCCGCAAGGCCATCGACAGCGACAAGCCTCTTCAGATTGTGGGGACGGTCAACGCCTACTGCGCAATTCTGGCCGAAAAGGCCGGTCACAAGGCAATCTATCTTTCCGGAGCCGGAGTCGCCAATGCTTCATTCGGTCTTCCCGACCTTGGCATTACCTCCCGTAACGATGTTCTGGAAGATGTCCGGCGTATTACCGGTATTTCGACCCTGCCGTTGCTGGTCGACATCGACACCGGATGGGGTGAGGAATTGGGAATCGCCCGCACGGTCAAGGAGATGATACGCGCTGGGGCAGCGGCGGTACACCTTGAGGACCAAGTGGAGTCGAAGCGCTGCGGCCATCGCCCCAACAAATCCATAGTTTCAAAAAACAGAATGGCAGACCGGATCAAGGCGGCGATGGATGCCAAAAGCAATGACGATTTCATGATCATGGCCCGTACCGACGCCCTGGCTACCGAAGGGGTTGAAGCTGCCGTCGACAGGGCTGTGTTCTATGTGGAGGCAGGCGCGGAGAGCATCTTTGCTGAAGGTGTGACGGACCTGGCCATGTACCGTCGATTTGCCGACGCCATTGACGTGCCGCTCCTGGCAAACATGACCGAATTCGGGAGGACCCCTTGCTATAACAAGGAGCAGTTTGCTGCGCAGGGGGTTGCCATGGTGCTCTATCCGCTGAGCGCTTTCCGCGCCATGAGCAAAGCCGCACTGGATATATATGAAACCATCCTGCGCGTCGGGACGCAGGAGTCGGTTTTGGCAGCCATGCAGTCCAGGGAGGATCTCTATGACCTGCTCAATTATTACGACTATGAGCAGATGCTCGACCATCGGTCATCCCGCGATATTGCAGAAAGGCAAGAGGGAAAGGGTAAACGATGAGGGCGACTGCCGAAATGAATGTCCGTTCCGAACCGGATCAGGTGCTGGTCGACATAGCCGACTATGTCACGGGTTACATGGTCACCAGTTGCGAGGCCCGCAATACCGCCCGTCACAGTCTGCTGGATGCTCTCGGCTGCGGCATGCTGGCACTGACGTTTCCCGAATGCACCAAACTGCTCGGGCCGTTAGTTCCCGGCACCATCGTCCCCCACGGCGCCCGGGTTCCGGGGACCAGCTATGAGCTTGATCCAGTCAAAGCCGCCTTTGACATCGGCTGCATCATACGATGGCTCGACTTCAACGACACCTGGCTGGCCGCTGAATGGGGGCACCCGTCGGACAACCTGGGAGCGATCCTGGCGGTTGCTGATCACCTGAGCCGGCGCAATCTGGCCGAAGGGAAAGCCCCGGTGACCATGGGCGAGGTTTTGACCTGCATGGTCATGGCCCATGAGATCCAGGGGTGCCTGGCCCTGGAGAACAGCTTCAACCGGGTGGGTCTCGACCATGTCCTGTTGGTTAAAGTCGCCTCGACCGCCGTTGTCATGAGGCTGCTCGGGGGAACGAAAGAACAGATCATCGATGCCCTCTCCCAGGCGTGGGTCGACGGCCAGAGCCTGCGTACCTATCGCCATGCACCCAACACCGGCAGCCGCAAATCGTGGGCCGCAGGGGATGCCGCCAGTCGGGGGGTACAGTTGGCATTTATTACCCTCCAGGGGGAGAAGGGATACCCAAGTGCGCTCACCGCACCCACCTGGGGTTTCTACGATGTTTCGTTCAAGGGGGAACCATTCCGCTTCCAGCGCCGCTATGCCTCATACGTCATGGAAAACGTCCTCTTCAAGATCGCCTACCCTGCGGAATTCCATGCCCAGACGGCCGTCGAAGCCGCTGTGAGACTCCATCCCCAGGTGCGGGACCGACTTAACGACATCAAAAGGGTTGTCATCACTACCCATGAATCAGCCATCCGTATCATCAGCAAGACGGGGAAACTCCACAACCCGGCGGACCGGGACCACTGCCTCCAATATATGACCGCAATAGGTCTCCTTTTCGGCACTTTGACCGCCGAGCATTACGAGGAGAAAGTGGCGGCCGATCCGCGCATCGACACCCTGCGGGAACGGATGGAAGTGGTGGAAGAACCTCGCTTCAGCCGCGAATACCTTGAGCCGGACAAACGCTCCATTGCCAATGCCGTCCAGGTATTCTTCAGCGACGGCACCGGCACCGAGCGTGTCGAAGTGCAATACCCCTTGGGACATCGACGGCGGCGCGCCGAAGGAATTCCGCTTCTGCTTGCGAAATTCCGGGCAAACCTGGCCGTGCTTTTCCCTGAAGAACAGGTCCAACGGATAGTCGCTTCCTGCCAGGACCAACAACAGTTGGAGAAAACTCCGGTCCATGAATTCATGGAGCTGTTTCGCATCTGATTATCGCCGGAAGGAGGTTTTGCAGTCGATTCACTGAACTATTTTCGCACAACCACTACGAAAGGAGAGTAGTACCATGGCATTAAAAGAAACGCTTGCGCAGAAGATCGAGGAATTCCGTCCCCGCACCACCAGACTGGTCAAGGAGTTCGGCAAGGTCAAGGTTGACGAGGTCACCATCGAGCAGTGCATCGGCGGCGCCCGCGACATCCGCAGCCTGGTGACCGACATTTCCTACCTGGATCCCCAGGAGGGCATCCGGTTCCGCGGCAAGACCATTCCCGAGACCTTTGCCTCCCTCCCGAAGGCGGCTGGTTCGGATTATCCGACCGTCGAAGCATTCTGGTATTTCTTGCTGACCGGGAACGTTCCCACTCAGCCCCAGGTGGATGAAGTGCTGGCCGAATGGAAGGTCCGCCAGAAAGTCCCTCAATATGTCTTTGACACCATCCGCACCCTGCCCCGGGACAGCCACCCCATGGCGATGCTTTCGGTGGGCATTACCGCCATGCAGCGGGACTCCAAATTCGCTGCTCTTTACAATGCCGGCAGATTCAACAAACTGACCGCATGGGAAACCGTCTACGAGGACGCCTGCGACATCGTCGCCCGCATTCCGATTATCGCAGCATTCATCTATAACCTGAAGTACAAAGGAGACAAGCAGATCGCCATCGATCCCGCACTGGACATGGGAGCCAATTTCGCCCATATGATCGGCCAGAGTGAGGCATACAAGGATGTAGCACGGATGTACTTCATCCTCCACTCCGACCACGAATCCGGCAACGTCTCGGCCCACACCACTCACCTGGTGCATTCAGCCCTGTCAGACCCCTACTACGCCTATGCCGCCGGCTTGAACGGCCTGGCCGGACCGCTTCACGGACGTGCCAACCAGGAAGTGCTGGACTGGACCATTAAATTTCAGGAGAAGTACTGTAAAGATCAGGAACCGACCAAAGAGCTCATCACCAAGGCGCTGTGGGAAACGCTCAACTCTGGTCAGGTCATACCCGGTTACGGCCATGCTGTCTTGCGCAAAACCGATCCCCGTTACACTTCACAGCGCGAATTCTGCCAGAAGCACCTGCCGCAAGACCCGCTTTTCAAGCTGGTTTCCATGATCTTTGAGGTTGCGCCAGGCGTTCTCACCGAGCACGGCAAGACCAAGAATCCTTGGCCCAACGTCGACGCCCAATCCGGAGTTATCCAGTGGCATTACGGGGTCAAAGAGTGGGACTTCTACACCGTTCTGTTCGGTGTCGGCCGGGCTCTCGGCTGCATGGCCAACATCACCTGGGACCGCGGGCTTGGCTACGCAATCGAACGTCCGAAATCGGTGACCATCCCCATGCTTGAAAAGTGGGCGGAAAAAGGTGGCCGCCTGTAGTACCCGGCCTAAAAACATTTTCACTGTATACACCAAATACGAACAGGAGTTTACTATGTCAGAATACGGAACACTGCAAGAGCGAGTACGCTGCAAAACGCTGCTGAACAAAGTAATGAAGGCGGAAGAAACCATCCCGTTTTTCAAGGATGGCATGAACCTGGGGTGGTCCGGTTTCACCCCTGCCGGTTATCCCAAAGCGGTCCCCATTGCCCTGGCTGACCATGTGGAAAAGAACAATCTCCAGGGGAAACTTCGCTTCAGTATCTTCACCGGTGCATCGGTCGGCGCCGAAACGGAAGACCGCTGGGCGACCCTGAACATGATCGACCGCCGCTGGCCGTACCAGACCGGCAAGAACATCGCCGCTGGCATCAACGAAGGACGGATTCGCATGGGAGACAAGCACCTATCGCTGTTCGCCCAGGATCTCGGTTACGGCTTTTACACCAAGGACACCCCCAGTGGCAAGCTGGATTTGGCCATTATCGAGGTTTCAGCGATTACGGAAGACGGTGGTCTGATCCCCACATCCTCGGGCGGAGTCATCCCGGAAATACTCATGATGTGCGACCGGATCATCGTCGAAGTCAATATCGGCCAGCCCTCATTCGAGGGGATGCATGACAACATCATCTGCAACAACCCACCCAACAGGCAGGTCATGAATATCACCAGGGCCGATTCCCGCATCGGTACCACCTATGTTCCGTGCGATCCGGCCAAAATCATCGCCGTGGTCGAGTCAAAGTATCGCGACAACGGCCGGGCCTTTTCCGAACAGGATGAAACTTCCGAGGCCATCGCCAATCACATCATTGACTTCTTCAGCCATGAGGTGAAGGTTGGCCGGTTGCCGAAAAATCTCTTACCGCTCCAGTCGGGGGTAGGCTCCATTGCCAACGCCGTCATCGGCGGCCTGGCAAAAGGCCCGTTCAGCGACCTCAGCGTCTACACCGAAGTGTTGCAGGACACCATGCTTGACCTCATCGATTCCGGCAAGCTCAACTGTGCGTCGTCCTGCTCGCTCTCCCTTTCCAAGGATGAGGGGTTCCCGCGCTTTTTTGCCGACATGGAAAAGTATGCAGGCAAGATCCTGATCCGACCGCTTGCCATCTCCAACGCCCCTGAGCCCATCCGCCGCCTCGGTGTCATTGCCATGAACACCCCGGTGGAGATCGACATCTACGCCCACGCCAACTCAACACTGGTCGGCGGTACCAGGATGATCAACGGTATAGGTGGTTCCGGCGATTTCCTCCGCAATGGTTATCTCAAGATCATGCACACCCCATCGAGCCGTCCCACCAAAACCGACCCGACCGGCATTACCTGTGTCGTTCCACACTGCTCGCACATCGACCACACGGAACACGACCTCGACTGCGTGGTGACCGAGCAGGGACTGGCCGATCTGCGCGGTCTGGCGCCGAAGGAGCGCGCAAAACGCATTATCGAGAAATGCGCCCATCCCGACTACAAACCGATTCTTGCCGAATATCTGGAAATTGCGACCAGAGACTGCGTCGCACGGAAAGTGGGCCATGAGCCCCAGTTGTGGGACAGGGCGTTCAAGATGCAGCTGAACCTGGCCCAGAACGGCACCATGAAGATCAAGGACTGGAACATCAGGATAGATTTGTGCAACTGACAAAATAATGCATGAAGGAGTGTTACGATGACCCACAGCGAAGACAATGGTGCAACGAGGTTGGCACTCAACGATACCACAGCAAATCCGGCTCCCCTCGGTCTGCTCGGCTTCGGGATGACGACAGTTCTGCTCAACCTGCACAATGCTGGGATGTTTCCCCTGGATTCCATGATACTCAGCATGGGCATTTTCTATGGAGGGCTTGGACAGATCATCGTCGGAGTCATGGAGTGGAAGAAAAACAACACGTTCGGTGCAACGGCCTTCACTTCCTACGGTCTGTTCTGGCTTACCCTAGTGGCATTGATCATCTTGCCGAAAACCGGCCTAATCCAGGCTCCAGACAACTCTGCCATGACTGCCTACCTGGCAATGTGGGGGCTGTTTACCGGTGTTCTTTTCCTAGGCACTTTGAAGATGAACCGGGCATTGCAGGTCGTATTCGGATCGTTGACGGTCTTGTTTTTCCTCCTTGCGGCCGGCGATGTCACCGGAAACCAGATCATCAAGATCTTCGCAGGATATGAAGGGATTCTCTGCGGCCTGTCAGCTATTTACGCCGGGCTGGCCCAGGTTATTAATGAAGTTTATGGAAAGGCTATTGCACCGTTAGGAATTGTGCAGGCGGAGCACCTTTAAGAAAGGTACTCGCTGGCATCTGGCACATGAGGTCCCAGCAACAACCAGCAAAAAAGATGGCTGCCGGATGATCGGCAGCCATGTCTTTGCCTTGAGATGCAGTAAAAAGGATGAGATGCAAAACCGCAAGCTGACCTTTCTGTATCCATTCCGATCCCCCTCCCCGCTTGACCTTTCCCGGCAACTGGTATACCTTAAGCCGTTCCGAATACCGGCAAGGAATGACAGGATGACCCGGACCATCACCCCCGACATAACCGATGACGATGCACTCATCGAAGCAACCCTGCGCCCCAAGTCCCTGGACGATTATGTGGGCCAGGAAAAGACCAAGGGAAACCTGCGGGTCTTTATCGAGGCAGCCCGAGGCCGCGGCGAGGCGCTGGACCATGTGCTTCTCTATGGCCCCCCCGGACTGGGAAAAACGACTCTGGCCAATATTATCGCCTGCGAAATGGGGGTCAACATCAAGTCCACGTCGGGACCGGTCATCGAGCGACCGGGAGATCTGGCGGCCATTCTCACCAACCTTGAACCCCACGATGTGCTCTTCATCGACGAGATCCACCGCCTTTCCCATGTGGTGGAGGAAATCCTCTACCCGGCCATGGAAGATTTCCAGTTGGACATCATCATCGGTCAAGGACCCAGCGCCCGCACCATCAAGCTGGATCTGCCCAAATTCACCCTGGTGGGGGCCACGACCCGTGCAGGACTCCTGTCATCCCCCCTGCGTGATCGCTTCGGCGTCATCTCCCGCTTGGAGTTCTATACCATAGATGAGTTGGCCTTCATCATCACCCGCTCGGCACGCATCCTCGGCATGGAGATCAAGGCCGAAGGGGCAACAGAGCTTGCGCGCCGCAGCCGCGGCACCCCCAGAATCGCTAACCGCCTGCTGCGCCGGGTCCGGGACTTCGCCCAGGTCAAAGCAGACGGCATCATTACCATCGAGGTGGTCAAGGACGCCCTGGCGCTCCTGGAAATCGACCACATGGGCTTCGACTACATGGATCGCATGATCCTCTTGACCATCATCGACAAGTTCGGCGGCGGGCCGGTGGGTCTCGACACTATCGCTGCCGCCATCAGCGAGGAAAGCGACACCATAGAGGACGTCTACGAGCCGTTTCTTATCCAGAACGGCTTTTTGAATCGCACTCCTCGCGGCAGAGTCGCCACCAGGGCAGCCTACGAACATTTCGGGCGCATCATCCCTGAACCACCCCAGGGAAAACTCTTCCAGGACTAGGCCATGCAGCTTATCTTCGACTTTCCCGTCAACTCGAAATATGGTTTCGACAACTTCGTCGTCTGCGCCGGCAACAAAACCGCCTACCATTTTGCCCGGCAGCTGGCGGAAGGAGACGGCACGGAGAATCTGCTCTACCTGTACGGCGCCAGGGGGGCGGGCAAGACCCATCTCCTCACCGCCATTGCCAGAAGCATCGGCGCCCAGAACGGGCTTGACGCCCTTCCCTCCCTCTCCTTCAAGGACATCGACAAGATTTACCGAGGTAACTATCCTGCCGAGGAACTTTCCAAGCTTGCCGAGCAGTTCAAGGATTCTCCGGCCCTCCTTATGGACGACATTCACCTCATCCCGGACAACGACAACGTCCGTGTGGAGGTCTGGCAACTCTTCAACGACTTTTATTCCGCTGGCAAAAAAATAGCCATCAGCGGCCTTTGCCCGCCCAAGGAGCTTCCCAACCTGGACGGGCACCTGACCTCGCGCCTGTTGTGGGGCCTGGTATCGAAGCTGGACATCTCAGGGGACGACTCCCTGCGCATGATCCTGCAAAAACTGGCCGAAGACCGACAGATCGTGGTACCCGAAGAGGTTACCGCCTACCTCCTTGTCCATCTCCAGCGAGACATTCCCACCCTGCTCAATGCACTCCAACAGATCCACCGCCACGCCCTGGCCACCAAAAAGAAAATCAGCCTGCGGCAGGCAAAAGAAGCGCTAGGCCGGTAGCAGCCCCCCTTTTCGTTTTGTGGTAGTATTTATACAAAGGAGGAAGAGATGGCTCTGCCCCCTTCCCTGAAAAAGGTATCGGACACCATTTGGGAACTGCCTGTCTCGTACAAGCCGGGGATGCTAGTGCCGGCTCGAATCATCGCCACGGAGAAACTGGTGCGGGTCATGGATGCCGGCGTCTTTGACCAAGTGACCAATGTGGCCTGCCTGCCCGGCATCATCAATCACGCTTACTGCATGCCGGACGGTCACTGGGGCTACGGCTTTCCCATCGGCGGCGTTGCCGCCATGGATCCACAGCATGGGGTTATCTCGCCGGGTGGAATCGGCTTCGACATCAACTGTGGCATGCGTCTGGTCCTGACCAATCTGACCCTGGAAGAGGTCCAGCCGCACATCCACCGTCTGGTGGATGCACTTTTCTACCGGATTCCCACAGGCGTCGGCTGCACAGGCTTCGTACGCTGCTCCCAGAGCGAATTCGGTGATATCCTGGAACAGGGCTCCCTCTGGTGCCTTAGAAACGGCTACGCCTGGCCCGAGGATCTGGAGATGACCGAGGAGGGTGGCTGTTTCTCCGGTGCGGATGCAGCGAAAGTCAGTAACAAAGCCGTGGAACGGGGCTACGACCAGATCGGCACCCTGGGCTCCGGCAATCACTACTGCGAAATCCAGGTGGTGCGGCCGGAAAATATCGTCGATGAACGGCTGGGCCGCGCCTTCGGCCTGACTATCCCCAACCAGATCGTCATCATGTTTCACTGCGGCAGCCGGGGCTTCGGCCATCAGGTGGCCACCGATTACCTGCAGCTCTTCCTGAGCGTCATGGAGCGGAAATACGGGTTGAAAAAGCTGGATCGGGAGCTTTCGTGCGCACCGTTCAATTCGCCCGAGGGGCAGGACTACTTTGCCGCCATGAAATGTGCCGTCAATATGGCCTTCGCCAACCGTCAGGTGATCCTGCACCGGATACGCGAGGTTTTTTCGTCCATCTTCCACAAAAGCCCCGAAGAGCTGGGAATGAAGATGGTCTACGACGTGGCCCACAATACCGCCAAGATCGAACGGCACATGGTGCACGGCAAGAAAAAGGAGGTCCTGCTCCACCGGAAGGGTTCCACCCGCGCCTTCGGCCCTGGGATGGAGGGACTCCCCGCCTGCTACCGGGAGACTGGGCAGCCGGTCATCATCGGGGGCAGCATGGAGACGGGGTCATATCTCCTTGCCGGCATGGAGACCGGTGCAGAAACCTTCTATTCAACCGCCCATGGCAGCGGCCGCACAATGAGCCGCCATCAGGCAAAAAAGCTGGGCAGGGGGCAGAAACTCCAGCGGGATATGGAAGAGCGGGGCATTTACGTGCGGACCGACTCATGGGGAGGGCTGGCGGAAGAGGCGGGCGCTGCCTATAAGGACATCGATGAAGTGGTTGAAGCCACGGAACTGGCCGGGCTGAGCAAACGGGTGGCCCGGCTGGTCCCCATCGGCAATATCAAGGGATAGGGACATGCCATATCGCTATCTGGAAGAGATCGCCACCGCGGATACCGCTTTCGAAGCGACAGGATCGACGCTGGAAGAGGTATTCACCGCTGCCGCCGATGCGTTGCTCAACACTATGACCGCAGATGTTACCGGCATAGCACCTGAGGAAACCACCACCTTCGAAACGCACAATGCAGAATTGGATCTGCTGCTCTTTGACGTGCTGAACGAACTGGTTTTCCTCAAGGATGCAAAGCGTCTGCTGCTGCGCATCCAGTCGATTGCATTCAGCCATGACAAGGAAATGTACCGTGCAAAGATCACCGCCCGGGGCGAGCGGATCGACCCGGCCCGACACCGCCTGCTCGTGGATGTGAAGGCAGTGACCCTGCATCGCTTCTCACTGGAAGAGACTGAGCATGGCTGGAAGGCATGCGTGGTTCTCGATATCTGAAGTCCCGATTATGGTAAATTTGAATTGCTTTCTTTCAAGGGAGACGCTACCGTAGGCACCCATGAAAATACTATTCCACATCTGCTGCGCTCCATGCGCCATCTATCCCATCAAGGAAATGCGCTCCAACGGCATGGAGGTGACCGGCTATTTCTTCAATCACAATATCCATCCCTATCAGGAGTATCGAAGACGGCTGGAAACGGTCAGGCAGTACGCGGAAATGATCGATCTGGACGTCATCTACCGTGATGACTATCTCCTTGAAGATTTCCTTGCCTCCGTTGCCCCCCGCCCTGCCGACCGCTGCATCTACTGCTACGGTTCCCGCCTTGCTGCCGCAGCAGCTGTTGCAGCCGAAAGGGGGTTCGATGCCTATTCCTCCTCGCTCCTGTACAGCAGGTATCAGAAGCATGAGGAAATCAAGGAGCTGGGAGAAAAAATAGGGGAGCGGTACGGCATTCCCTTCCACTACAGCGATTACCGCCGGGGCTGGAAAGAGGGGATCGACATCTCCAAGAAAATGGGACTCTATCGCCAGCAGTATTGCGGCTGCATCTACAGCGAAAAAGACCGGTACCATCCCCACCCGGTTTCAGACAAGGAGCAGGCATGAACGGTATCGGCAAAGCCCTCATCTATATGGGTTTGATCATCGCCGCCATCGGCGTTGTCGTTACCTTTGCCGACAAGCTTCCCTGGTTGGGGCGACTGCCGGGAGATATCCACATCAAGCGGGAGAACTTTACTTTCTATTTTCCCCTGGCCACCAGCATCATCATTTCTGTGCTCCTTTCTCTTATTCTCTGGCTTTTCCGGAGATAATAGCGCGGAAATTCCTTCGCCTCTTGATATCTTCCCTTCTTCTGTTACTTTTTAACAGTAAAAATCCCGCTATGGAGGAGGTCACATGTTTGAACTTCTTGAAAAAGCTGTGTTGACGGGACTCGGCGCTGTTTCCATGACACAGAAAAAGGCTGAGGAGCTGTTGACGGAATTGAAGGAAAAGTACAAGCTGAGCGAGGATGAAGGAAAGGCCCTCCTTGACAAGATTCAGGCCATGGCCAAGGACAGCCGGGAACGGATCAACGAAATTGCAGAAAACGAAGTACGCAAGGCCATCGAGCGCATCGGCCTGGTCCCCCGGGAGGAGTTCGACCGTTTGCAGAAACGGGTGCAGGCCCTGGAAAACATGGTAAGCGACGAAGATCTAGGTCCTGAATGCTGAACCTTATCCAGTTAAGCCGCAATATCCGCAGCATCCGACGTTATCGGCAGATCGTGAAGGTTCTGGTCAAGTATGGACTGGAACACCTGCTGGAGTATTTCAACCTCTCCCATCTGGCTGCCATGAGCCGCAAGGTGCTGCGGCGAAAAGCCTCGACCATTGCCCAGTATTCACCGGCAGAACGCATGAGGCTTGCCTTTGAAGAACTCGGTCCGACCTTCATCAAGCTGGGCCAGCTTCTGTCTACCCGCCCCGACGTTATTCCCCGCAGCTTCGTGGAAGAATTCTCCAAACTTCAGGACGACGTTCCCTCCTTTCCTTTCGAGGAAGCCGAAACACAGATAGCCGAGGAGTTAGGAAAGCCGGTGGAAGACATCTTCTACCAGATCGACCCCATTCCCCTCGCCGCGGCATCCATCGCCCAGGTCCACCGGGCAAGGCTGAGAACAGGAGAAGATGTGGCAGTCAAGGTGCGCCGGCCGGGAATCGAAGCCCTTGTGGAGACGGATATCGACGTACTCATGGGCATTGCCCAGGTCATGGAACGCCACATGCCCGGCAGCGAGATCTACGACCCGGTCGGTCTGGTGAAGGAATTCGCCCGCACCATCCGCAGGGAAATGGACTTCTCCCGCGAAGGGCACACCATTGAGAAGATCCGCGACAATTTCCATGGAGATCGAACCCTCTATTTTCCCAAGGTCTTCTGGCCTCACACCGGCAAAAGTATCCTCACCATTGAGTACATTAATGGAATAAAGGTCAATGATCTTGCAGCGCTCGAGCGGACGGGACTTGACAGGAAACTCATTGCCAGACGGGGTGCCGACGCCTTCCTGAAAATGGTCCTCGACCATGGCTTTTTCCACGGCGATCCCCATCCGGGCAATGTACTGATACTGCCGGACAATGTCATCTGTCTGCTTGACTACGGCATCGTGGGACGCCTGGACCACCAGCTGAAACGGTACCTCACCGACATCATCCTCACCATCCTAAACCGGGATGTGGATGAACTTATCTCGCTCCTGGCCTATTCTGGTGAGATCGGCGAGAACCTCAACCGACGGGCACTGAAAAGGGACCTGTCGGAATTCATCGACAGTTACTACGAGATTCCGCTCCAGGAGATCGAAGTGGGACGGATGCTGGTGGAATTTATCGACATCGTCACCACCTTCCATATCAAGCTGCAACCCGACCTGATGCTCCTGGCAAAGTCCCTGGTGATCATCGAAGGCATGGGACGGGAACTGGACCCCGATTTCGACATGATCGAGCACTTGCGGCCTTTCATGGAGCAGGCAATCAAGGAAAAGATCACCCCCGGCACCTTTGCCAGGGACATGCGCACCATGTTCATGTCCTACCTGAACCTTGCCCGAAACCTGCCGCGGGATCTACGGGAAATACTCCACCGCCTCAACCACAACAAATTCAAGATCGACCTGGAACACCGGGGTCTGGACCGGTTCAGCAGGGAACTGGACAAATCCATCAACCGCCTCTCTTTCAGCCTGATCATCGCCGCCCTCATCATCGGTTCATCCATCGTCATGCAAACCAACAAGGGTCCTCTCATCTTCGAATTTCCCGCCTTTGCCTTCCTCGGCTATACCATTGCCGGGCTGATCGGCTTCTGGTGGGTAATCGCCATCATCCGCTCCGGCCGCCTCTAGATAAGCGCAGTTGTTGCATTTTTGCAACAGCACAATCTTTTTTGCAACACCTTCCCACCTCCTGGACGACGGTTATTTTTTGTTTATGACAGCATAACAATTGTAAATCACAGGCCTTTTAAGATTATTGATTTCATGGCCCGCAATTTGCTAAATAATAAGCATACTGATTATTTTTAGCAAAGGAGTTAGCCATGGCTCTTCAGCAGACTGTGAGAAACAAAATTACCTTCACCGGCATCGGACTCCACTCGGGAAAGGAAACCCGTGTTACCCTTCGCCCTGCAGAACCGGGCAACGGCATTGTCTTTCACCGCACCGATCTTCTTCGGCCCATAACCATTGAAGCCACTGCTGCAAACGTCGTCAGCACCCGGCTGTCCACTACCATCGGCAGGAACGGCGCCGGCGTCGCGACCATCGAACACCTGATGGCGGCCCTCTTCAGCTGCGGCATTGACAATATCAACGTGGACATAAACGGCCCCGAAGTCCCCATCATGGACGGCAGCGCTGCCCCTTTTGTGGAAGCGATCAAAAAGGCAGGCATCCTGGTCCAGTCCAGACAACGCCGGTACCTTGTGGTGAGAAAGCCGGTAACCATCAGGGATGGGGACAAACGAATAACCATCATCCCATCCCGCCATTTCCGCATTTCCTTTGACCTCCGCTTCAACCATCCGGCCGTGACGCGCCAGTTCAGAACCATGAGGTTCGACCCGGAATGTTTTGCCGACGATTTCTGCCCCGCCAGAACCTTCGGCTTTGTCGCCGACATGGAGGCACTCCAGTCCCGCGGCCTTGCCCTCGGTGCCTCCCTGGCCAATGCGGTGGGCATTGATGACACGGGTGTCATCAATGGAGAAGGATTGCGCTTCGCCGATGAGTTCGTGCGGCACAAGATTCTTGACTGCGTGGGGGATCTGGCCCTTGCCGGCATGCCGATTATCGGTCATGTGAAGGCAAGCAAATCGGGCCATGAGCTGAATCGGCAGCTGATCTCCGAACTCCTTTCCCGGCCCGATTGCTGGACGGTGGCGGAAGACAGAAAGAGAGAGAATATTCTGCCTGTGGCGCTCGGCATACCAGAGTTGGGATGGCTTGAAGCCTGCTGAGGCATTTATCGACTAGATTTATCCCAAAAAGCAGCCCATCCGGCTGCTTTTTCTGTTTTTTTACCGGCTCGGCGGGTTGAAATATAGCCGGCTTTCATATACAGTGGGCAGGCATGACTACGGGAAAAGGATCAAAAGTGGGAACAAGTACGGAAAAGGGGCTGCCGAAAGCTGAGCTGCGCAAGAGAAAACGCGAGGGATTCATCGTCGCCTTTTCGCTCCTGCTCATCATTTTTCTCACCGTTACGGAAATCCATCTCTCCAAGCTCAGTTCCGACGTGCCCATGGGCAACAACATCGTCATCTTCGGCATCATCAACATCATCATTCTCCTCATCATCCTGCTCATCTTCATGGTCTTCCGCAACGTGGCAAAGCTCATGATCGAGCATCGCCGCAACGCCTTGGGGGCCAAGCTCCGCACCAAGCTGGTTCTCGCCTTTGTCGGCCTTTCGCTGGTGCCGACCATGCTGCTCTTCTTCGTCTCGGCAGGATTCATCACCAACAGTATCCAGAACTGGTTCAACAAACAGGTGGAGACCTCCCTGGACGAATCCATGGAGGTTGCCCAGACCTACTACAAGACCTCGGCGACGAATGCCCTCTACTACGGCGAACAGATCAGCGCCATCATAAAGGAGCAGAAGCTCCTCAACGAGGAAAACCTGCCGCTGCTCAAGGCGGTCATCAGACAGAAGCAGAAGGAATACAATCTGGGGGTCGTGGAGGTATATTCATCTCAGAAAGAAGAGCTGGTCAGAGCTGCGAACCCGAAGCTTCCTCTCGGAGAATTCACCAACCCCTCTTCTGAAGACATTAAAATCGCCCTGCAAGGCAAGCAGGTGACCAAGGTTAACTCCGTAGGCAAGGCAGACCTTATCCGGGGCATTGTTCCCGTTCATTCCAACTGGAACGAGGCAGAGGTGGTAGGCGTTGTTGTCGTGAACTACTATGTCCCCTACTCACTGGTAAGTAAGATGAAGGAAATTTCCACGTCTTACCACGAGTTCAGGCAATTGAAGATTCTGAAAAACCCCATTACCACCGGCTACATCCTCACACTGTTTCTCATCACCATGGTGATCATCTTCCTGGCGGTCTGGTTCGGTGTCTACCTAGCCAAAAGTCTCACCATTCCCATCCAGGAGCTGGCCGAAGCAACCAGGCAGGTGGCCGAGGGGAACCTGGACGTGCATCTGGGTGAGAAAGGTAATGATGAAATCGGCATGCTGATCGCTTCATTCAACAAGATGACCCAGGATCTGCGTAACAATCAGCTCGCCTTGAAAAACACCAATGAGGAATTGAGCCGCAGCAACTTTGAGCTGGAACAGCGCCGGCGTTACATGGAAATCGTGCTGAAAAACGTCAATGCCGGGGTAATCTCCGTGGATAAACAGGGGGTGCTGACAACGGTCAACAAGTCGGCCGAGCGGCTCCTCAATATCAATACCCAGAAGGTAACGGGCAAGAGTTTCCGCGAGGTCCTGCAGCCGGCCCACCTGGACATGGTCAAGGGCATGTTGCGCGACCTGATCGTCTCTCAGCAGGATACGGTCAACAAGCAGGTAACCATACCCATACGGGATACCAAACTCACCCTCCTCGTCAACCTGACGGTGCTCAAGGACGAAAATGACGAATTCGTCGGCACAGTCGTCGTCTTCGACGATATGACACAACTGATCAAGGCCCAGCGCATGGCCGCCTGGCGGGAGGTGGCGCGGCGCATCGCCCACGAGATAAAAAACCCCCTGACTCCCATCAAGCTCTCCGCCCAAAGACTGCGAAAGCGATATCTTGCCCGGTTCGAAGGGGAAGAAAAGATCTTCGACGAGTGCACCGGCATGATCATCAAATCCGTTGACGAGCTGAAGACGCTGGTGGATGAATTCTCCAATTTTGCCCGCATGCCGGCGGCACAACCATCGCCCAACAACTTGAATGAGATCCTCCACGAGGCGATAACCCTCTACCAGGAGGCACACCGCAACATTGCCTTTTCCCTCCGCACCGACGAAACGGTTCCTTTGATCCAGTTGGACCGGGACCAGATCAAGCGGGTGCTGATCAATCTGCTCGATAATGCAGTAGCCGCCATCGATGGTGATGGTAGCATTTCCATCGAAAGCATCTACAATCGGGAGTTGAAAATGGTTACCTTCACTGTGGCTGACACCGGCCACGGTATCCTTCCCGAGGACCGCTCCCGGCTCTTCGAACCTTATTTTTCAACCAAAAAAGCGGGAACGGGACTGGGGCTTGCCATAGTCAATACTATTATCTCCGATCACCACGGCTTTATTAGAACCAGGGACAACCAGCCCAAGGGTACCGTCTTCACCATCGAGCTCCCTGTCAGCGGCGCCTGGGTTTAGGCGGACGCCGGAACTGTTCAATCAAGGTGATGAGCAAACTTGCATTACCATGACGGGGGCTGTAACGTCGGATCGGGCAACGGTCCCGACATCTCACACGCTGTCCGAAACAGGCTTACATAATGACGACAAAAAAACGCTGCTTCATCTTCTTTCTCTTCCTGCTGCTGCTCTTTCTGGCAGGGGGGGGACTCTCCTTCCTCCTGGACAAACTGCTCCATCTGGATACCTATAAGGAGCAGATCATCGCCGAAAGCCAAAGGTTGCTGAAACGGCAGGTTTCCTACGAGGAAGGTCGGTTCGCCTTTCGGTTCGGTCCTTCTTTTACCTTCAGCAACGTCACGATCAAAGAAAAGGACGGAACCAGGGACTTCATCAGCGCCGAAAAAATCACCTTCAAGGTCGGACTACTCCCCTTACTGGAGAAGAAAATCGCCCTCAACGAGATTATTCTTTCCAATCCGAAGATAAACGTGAGCAGAGACGACAAGGGGGCCTTTAACTTCGACGATCTCCTGAAACAGACCGATTCCCCGGTGTCGGTACACCTGAAGGAAATAAAGATGGTCGGCGGCAGCATCAACTTCACCGACCATCTGGTCGATCGGGCAGGCTTGACCACCAGGCTGGCGGATCTCGATCTCCATCTCAGCCACCTGTCCAGGGGGAAGAAGTGCCGGGTCAAACTGGCCGCAACCGTTGCCGGAGGCCCTCCCAGCAAGGTCTCCGTCTCCGGTGCCATAAAGATTGCCTCTGCCGGCAAGCCGCTGATCGAATCGACGGCCGATCTGGATATCAAGACGAAAAATTTCGATGTATCCCATTACTGGCCCTATTACATGGCCCATGTTCCTTTTAAAAAAATTCTCGGTCGATTCGATTCGGAATTGAGTTTCAAGGGGAAACTGGGGGCCTTCACATCCAAAGGAGAGATTCGGGCTTCCGGGGTTCGCTTCGACTATCCCCAGGTATTCCATTCCGTCCTGACCCCCAAGAATGTCCATGTCCGTTACGCCATGGAGCTTACCGATCGCGACATCGCCGTCAAATCACTCGACCTGACCGTAGACCGGCTCAATGCCAAGGGGAAGTGCTCGATCCTGGACCTGCATAGCCAGGACCCCCGCATCGTCGCCGAAGCGGTTACCTCCACCTTCAGGCTGGAAGAGTTCGCCGGCTACATTCCCTATGGCATCATAGTCACCGACACCGCCGATTTCATCGAAAAACACATCAAGGGAGGCACCTACAAGCTTGACGAAGGACGGCTGAACGGGAGAGTAAGCCAGATCCTGCACATGGAACTGGGGCAGAACTATAACGTCCTTTTCATCAAGGGAACGGTGGAAAAGGGCCTGGTCTCCTTCGGCTCCCAGGTTCCCACCTTCAACACTATCAAGGGGGATCTGGAGATGCATGGCAAGGACTTCAACCTTATCCGCATGTCAGGCAACTTCGGCACTTCCCCCTTTACCCTGGACGGGAAAATCGCCGACTATCCGCTGACGACCCCCTCCTCATACCCCTTCACCATGAAAATCCTCCCCCGTCAACCTGAAGCGACCTGGCTTCTTGGTCAGCGCCGCGGCCAGTATCTGACCTTCGCTGGAAATTCGGAATTGAACCTCGCCGGCAATGGATTCACCAGCGGCTACAATTTGTCCGGCAGTTGGAATCTCAATAATGCAATCTATGCCTATCGGGATTACCTGAACAAACCCGCCAGGCAAACCAGCAGGCTTTCCTTCAAGGGAAGCCTCAACAAGGAGGAGGCGATACTATCATTCCTCTCCTACGACCTGGGTCCTTTGCATCTGGCCGCCAGCGCAGGCTATCGCTATACCGGAGCTGACAACCTGAACCTGGGGCTTCAGATCAAGACTGTCTCGGCCGGAGACGTGGTGCCGATGCTCCCCTTCATAAGGCAGTACAGTCCCACGGGCAAGCTCAAGGCAACGGTGACCGGCAAGGGTTCGGCCGACGACTTCGCCAGTTTTCGCTGGGGAGGGGATATCCAGTTCTCCGGATTTGCCTTAAAGCCCCCCGGTCCGGTAAAGATGCTGAGCAACATGACCGGCACCATTCATTTCAAAGGAGACGAGCTGGAAACTTCCCAATTATCTGTAAAAATGGGCAGTTCGATCATTTCCGGCAAAGGATCCCTGACCGGTTTCAAAAATCCGACCCTGAGCCTTGCCTTCTCATCCCCTGCACTGAATCTGGCAGATATCGGGTATGTCCTCCCCACCGCAGGCCAGGTGGTGGCGGAAAAGGTGCACGGTTCCATCTCCCTGCAGAACAGAAATCTTCAGATCAAGGAGCTTTCCGCCCAGATCAGAAACTCTCACCTTTCCATCAGGGGAGCCGTCAGGGACATGGACAATCCGGAAATAGATGTGGCCATCGCCTCACCCCATCTGGATTTGGAGGATCTGCTGGTGC
Source organism: Geotalea sp. SG265 (assembly GCF_022808985.1). Classification (GTDB taxonomy): domain Bacteria; phylum Desulfobacterota; class Desulfuromonadia; order Geobacterales; family Geobacteraceae; genus Geotalea. The sequence goes on from NZ_JAKZFT010000008.1 coordinate 62,751, forward strand.
TGACCAAATTGCAGCCGACCGGCAAGGGCAAACCGACTGGGGTCAGAGTGAAAGCCGCGATCAGAGCAGCATCGGGTAAATATGGCGAGTTTCCCTTCAAGAGCCTTAAAACAGACGCACTGATCGAAGACAAGATATTCTATCTGCAGCACCTGGAATTCGCAGCCTTTGATGGTACTATCTCCGCTAAGGGACGATTCGATACGGGATCAAACGACATACCGCACTACCAGGTAAATTTCAACATTGACAAGGTTTCCGCGGATAAGGTCACCCGCGCCATCGGTATGAAAAAGCAGGAGATCACTGGCACACTCAGCCTTCAGGGTGACCTTTCCGCAAAAGGAAGTACCGGCGCAGACATGAAGAAAACCGCCTTGGGATCGGTAAAGATTTACAGTGAAGAAGGGTCGCTTCGGCGATTCGCAACTCTTTCCAAGATATTCTCCATTCTCAACGTATCGCAGCTGCTCAAATTGCAATTGCCAGACATGGTTTCAGGGGGCATGCCATATAACAGCATTGCCGGGACGCTGGCTATTCGTGATGGTATCGTCTCCACCAACGACCTCTTCCTCGATAGCGATGCCATGAACATTTCCTGCGTCGGAAAACTGGACCTGTCAAAGGAAGAAATTGACGCCACCATAGGCGTCCAGCCCCTTCAGACCGTCGACAAGGTGGTAAGCCACATACCCATAGTCGGCTGGATATTGACCGGCAAAGACAAAACGCTGGTTACGGCATATTTTGAGGCAAAGGGGAAAATAGACGATCCCAGGGTCTCCGCTATACCGGTAAAATACCTGGCCAAGGGAGTATTCGACATATTCAGAAGGATGTTCGAACTTCCGGCAAAACTGTTTACAAACACCGGTGAGGTCATCATAGGCAAGTGAGATCATCGAAGAAGCAAAAATCAAGTGAGCTACCTGTAATTTTTTATTGTAAAAGAAATCGAAGGTATGTTATTTTAGCTCCCGTTTTATAACATCCCAACAGGAGGATTACGGTGAAGAAGACATTGGTAGTCATGCTGGCAATCGCTGCACTTGCAGTAACCGGCTGCAAGAAAAAAGAAGAGGCCCCACAAGGCCAAGCACCCCAAGGTGGAGCCCCCACACAGCAGGCACCGGCTGGTACACCGGGCGGCGATCCCCATGCCGGCCTGAAACCCCAAGAGATTCCTGCTGGCGCAGGACACAAAGGCAAAGTGCTTGAGACCATGGACTCCGCCGGCTACACCTACGTTCAGGTAGACGAGAACGGCCAGAAACTGTGGGTTGCCGTTATGCAGACTAAAGTGAAGGTCGGTGACGTCGTTGAATTCCCCGATTCCCCACCGATGGTCAATTTCCAGAGCAAGACCCTCAAGCGCACTTTCGACAAAATCATCTTTGCTCCCGGTCTGAGAATAGTAAGCAAGTAAATCCTGTTGAAACACGGGCGAAACCTGCAAAGGTTTCGCCTTTATTTTTCATTTTTGCCGGAGTGCCTCCCTGGCCTTGGCATCGTACGGATCGAGCTCAAGCGCCTTTCGGAAGTATTTGAGCGCCTCCCCACCTCTTCCCGTCAGCATCATCAGCTCTCCCAGGTCCGAAAAGGCCGGAGCATGCGCCGGTACAATGGTCATTACCCTTCTGTAGGCCATGCAGGCTTCATCCACCAAGCCCCGTCCGCCGTATAGCCCACCAAGAAGCAGCCAGCCCCATGGATTTTCCGGCTCTTTCTCGGTTATCTCGCGGTATTCTCTCTCTGCCAGGTGCCACTGGCCTCGCTCTTCGTACATTTCCCCGGCCATGATGTTCGTTCCATGGCAATAGCCGAGCACTTTCTTGTGGGAGCGAAAGTGTTCAGCACCGTACGAGGCCTTCTTGCCGGTCCGGACAACAGCTTGCAGCAACCTTCGGGTGGAAGCTTCGACAAACTTGTCTTTTCGTACGTATAGGGCTTCCTGTTTGTCTCTCTCAAAACTGTCCCCGGCAATAGAGCCATCAGCGACACCTTTGTTGAAGATCTCGGTGCCGGGATAGTAGGCCAGCGGGGATACCTGGCCATCGTGGGCTTGAATGGCCTCAACCAACCCGATGGTGGCATACGTGTCCCCATCGGTCTCGCCGCTTACCCCGGTAATCAGGTAAATGGACAGATTCATCCCTGCTTTCCTCACCAAGGCAGCGGCTTTTTTAACCTGATCGGTACCAATACCCTTGCCGAGAGCTTTCAGTATCCGGGGGGATCCGGATTCAACTCCGAACTGGATACACTCGCACCCTGCCCGTTTCATCTCAAGGAGCATCTCCCCGTCCACGGCAGTGACCCTGGATTGACAGTTCCAGAGAATATAGACCTTTTCCTGGCGGATGATGCGGCAAAACTCCAGAACCCGTTTCCTGTCGGCGGTAAAGGTATCATCGCGAATGGAAAAATAGATGAGCCCGAACCGGTCCCGGATCAGCTTTATTTCATCAACCATATTCCGTGGCGACCGCAGACGCAGGGACTTACCCCAGAACAAGGGTGAAGAACAGAAAAGGCAGGCTGCCGGACAGCCCCGCGAGGTAATGAGGAATTCCAGTTGTCGGTGCAAGTCTACGCCCACGCAGGCTCTATCCATTTGAGCTGCCGGAAAGGGAAGAGAATCAAGGTCGGCAATGGGGGGCCTTGCCGCGGTCTCGATAATGCCTTGGGCAGAGCGGAAGGCAATTCCCCTTACTTCCGAAAGGTCCCTGACCTCTCCCTCGAGGGTTGTCACCAACTCGCAAAAGGTCTCCTCACCCTCCCCCAGAACGACTGCATCCACATCCTGATGTCGCTCCAGAAGTTCTCGGGACTGATGGGTGGCATGGGGACCGCCGAAGACGACGAAGGTACCGGAATCGAGCTTCTTAGCCAGGGCTGCCAACTTTAATGCTTCGAACCGGTTGTGGGTAAATTGTGAAATACCCAGCACTTTTGGGCGCAGCCGCGTGACGGTCGCCTCCGTCTCCTTCCAGCTGAGCCGGGAAAAATTGGCAATTGTGGCATCGTATCCCCGCACCTTCAGCACGGCATGGAGGTAGCCGAGCCCTACCGGCAAAAGAGATGTATAGGGATCATTTGCCCCGGCAAGATTCGATTTATAGGCAAGAAGGATCTGGGTCAAGGAATCTCCATTGACAGCATTGCATAAAAAAAGATCCAGCTAAAAGCCGGATCTTTTGTGTAATTATTTGAAGGTGAAATTTTTATTTAGCCTGGGTCAGCCCCAGGGAGTCGTTGACCGTGACGTCATCAATGGTTTCCTCTTCTACGCCCAAAAGAAGATCGTCAAATTTGAAAATGTCGGGGTTGATCTCCACTATTCTCTTGGCGCCTATGAAGCGGGACCGGTAATAGTAGGTGTTGATGGGGGACACGACGACCCGGCGATCCCGTGACGAGGCATGAATCATCTTGTTGTTGCCCAGATAGATGCCAACGTGAGAGGGATAGGATGCATAGGTGCGGAAGAAAATGAGATCGCCTTTCTGCAGATCGCCTGGGGCAACCTCGGCCCCCATGCCGAACTGTTCGCGGGCCGTTCTGGGAAGAGAGACTTCCAGTTCGCGGAATACCTGCTGCACGAAACTGGAGCAGTCGATGCCACTCCTGGAGCTTCCGCCGAAGCGGTACCGGGTACCAAGGAAACCATAGGCAGACTTCTTCAATTCCTGAATATTGTCCACCTTCAATTCGGCGCTTTTTTTCAAGTCAACCTTCTGGTCAGGGTCGAGTTCGGCCAGTTCGGCCAGGCTCTGCTCGTAATCCTTTTCATTGAACAGATCGCTGTGGCGCAACTGGAGTTTTTTCGCCACATGCTGCACCGGCGCCTCATCTGCAACTTCCCGCTCACGAAGAACCAGGACCGTACCAGGTTTTACCTTGCTTCTGCTCAAATTGTTGAGGCGCTTGAGATCATTAACGGAAACGCCTGTTTTTTGGGCTATGCGGGAAAGGGTTTCGGTCTTTTTCACCTTATAGGTGGCAACCTTTGATTTGCTTTCACCACCATCTGCAGAGGAGGCCTCTACGGAGCGGGGTGGAATAACGAGCAGCTGTTTCGGTTTAATATGATTGCTGACTAGATTGTTGGTTGACTTAATATCTTGGACGGTGACGTGGTATTTCTTGGCAAGGGTGAAGAGAGTTTCGTTCTTTTTTACCCGGTGAGTTTTTGCTGCAAAGACAAAAGAAGGAAAAGTAAGAATAATGACACAGATTAATATAAACCTAATGTTATTAGTCATCTGCCCCCCTTTTTTGTTTTAGAATCACATAAAAAACAGCCTTTTTATATAACAATTTTTTGATCTTGTCAACCCCGGAAGCTCAGCCACCTGTTAAAAGACGTACAGTAACAGGCTCATCCCGCAATACCCGCAACTGGGGAGATGGTGAAAGCACCCTTCTCTCAACCACCGAGTTCTGCCGTATTGTCGACAAATCGATCTCTTCGGTCTGCACCTGATCGAACTGATTTATCACATGGGCAGGCCCTTCCACAACAACGGTCGGGGGTTCCACCCTTGCGGCACGCAAGCGCAATTTACCCGGCAGCCTCGAAACTGTCCCGGCTTTCACCGTCATATGGCGAACAACCTTCCGATCGGCAACAACCCTGATGGTGGAGCGGCTGACGCCGGCAATGATGACGCCCGGTGGAAGCTTGATCTCTTCGCTGCGGATCGCGATATTGTTAACCCCCTCTTTTATCCGCGACAGATCCACATCAGCAATGATGTCCATCTCCTTTGGAGATGGAATGAGATTGGAAAAAACCTTCAGCTGGACCTCGACCTCTTCGGGCGTGGTCTTGATCAGGGACAGCTCTTTGGGAAGGCTGTGGAACTTGACCGGCGCGTTGACAGTAAGGATTGCTCCCTGGCGGGACGTAATCAACAACCAGCACGCAAGGACGAAAAGCACAATGGCCAGTTTGGGTCCCATGTTTCCAAAGACGGTGCGACGTAGCGTCATGGTGCTCACCTCCTGGACAGGGGGCGAGAGAAGTGCATTAAGGGTATCATACAACTCTTCAGGCGAATGGATGCGGGACAGTTCCCCGGCCAGTGCAAGAAATACTGTTCCTCGCTCTTCCGAGACAATGACAACAGCTGCATCAGAACGCTCGGTCAGACCCACACCTGCGCGATGCCTGGTACCGAAATACTGGGGAATCTCGGTGCTGGAGGAAAGGGGAAGATGGCAGGAAGCCTGGGCGATGCGCCCGTCCCGAATGATGACGGCACCATCGTGGAGCGGTGCGCCATCCTTGAAGATGCTGTTCAAAAGCTGGTTGCTTGGAAGGCTGTCCAGCTGGATACCATGCAAAAGATAGTCATCCAGGCTCTCCCTGCGCTGAAAGACGATCAGCGCGCCTGTCTTCTCCTGGGCCAGAGCAAAAATGGTGCTTGCAATGTCCATGAGGTCAAGCTGGGAAGGACTATCCTGGCGGCCGAAGAGGTTCCTAAGAAGGCTGAAGCGATACAGAGCCTGACGTATTTCCGATTGAAATATGACGATAAGCAGGATGAAGAGGACGGTCCCCAGTTCCTGGAGAATCCAGCTGGTCATGAACAGCCCAAGGTTTTTGGTTATCACGTAGAGAAGCCCCAGGAATCCAAGGCCCATGACCACCTGCAGAGCCCGGGTGTTCTTGAACCAGCTGTAGAGCTGGTAGACAAGAAAGCTCATGATCAGGATATCGGCAATGTCTTGGGGGCGGAAATAGGAAAACAACGGTAACCCTCGTACGGCAGGGATTGAACCTGACGCCATGCTACGGCTGGGGCAGTGCAGCCGCATAACATTTTTTCTGGTATGCGTGCAACCTTTGTGTTAAAGATTCTGTCTCTCAATGGGAGCAAAACCACCGGACTTATATCATTTATACGGCCAAAAAGGTAGGAAAAATGTTCAGACTTACTGAAAAGGGTGAAAAGATCCAGGAGATGTTTGACACCATCGCCCCCCGCTACGATTTTCTCAACAGAGTCCTCAGTTTTGGCATCGACCGAAGCTGGCGGCGCTTTGCAGTAAAGAAAATCAAGTATGCTCCAAACGGTCGTGTCCTGGATGTCGCCACCGGCACCGGAGATGTGGCTTTGGAAATAGCAGCCCGGACCCCCTCGTCCGTCTCCATCGCCGGTATCGATTTCAGCAAGGAAATGGTCGAGCTGGGAAAGCAGAAAGTGGCCGCCTCCCCCTATGCCGGGCGCATAACCATACAGGTTGCCCCCTGCGAGGATATTCCCTTTGCCGATGGCACCTTCGACTCCATCACCATTGCCTTCGGCATCAGAAACGTGGTCGATCGCCTTCAGGGTCTGAAAGAAATGCATCGAGTCCTTAAGCCGGGAGGCCGAGTGGTCATACTTGAGTTTTCCACACCACGTTTCATACTGTTCGAACACCTTTACCGCTTTTACTTTCTCAAGGTACTCCCCGTGATCGGCGGGCTCTTCTCCAAGTTCAGCGCCTACAAATACCTGCCCGACTCGGTCCTTGAGTTTCCTTCCCAGGATCAGTTCAAATCCATGATGTCCAAGGCGGGATTCAGGGATTCTCAGCACTACGACCTGACCCTGGGCATCGCCACGGTCTATACCGGCGAAAAATAACCACTACCGGCCGGTCAGTTCGCTCCGCAGTGCATGAACCGGCTGTACTCCCCATCACTGCCTTTTATATGCTCCACGAGCCATCTCTGGAGGAAACCGAGCACTTCCACGGTGGAGGTGCCTCCATTCAGGATCAGTTCCCGCTGGAAAGCCACTACCCGGGATGAAAATTCCTCATGCTGTTTCTTGTGTTCTTCCCGTTTTGGGTAGCACAGCTTCACCATCCACAGTTCCTCGGCAGAAAAGTGGTAGGTGGCATAATCGATAAGTTCGTCTATTACCTCTTCCATGCATGATGGTTTTTCTCCGGCAATTAAGAGGTCGTAAGTCTCATTCAAGAGCCCCACCAGGTGCCGATGATGGTCGTCAAAAGGCTCGACCCCCAAGGCCAAAGACTCATCCCATTTTACCAGTTGCATGATCTCCCCCCGTAGATGAGAAATGCCATACTCTTCGGCATGGTTCTGCAGTTTGTAAAGCAAAACTTTGCCGACGAACGGGTTCACTTCCCCGGATTTTATGGTTAACTGAATACAGGGATTCCGGCGTATGTATGGAGATGAAGGATATTCAGCACAAAAAATCAGGTGGGAGAAGCCATGCAGGTACCGGTAACGATTCAGACCTATTCGGGGTACAAGGCCGACGAACGACCCAGCTCATTTACGCTTGGCGATCATACTTTTCGCGTCATGGAGATACTGGACCGCTGGTATGGCCTTGACGCGAACTATTTTAAAGTGGCAGCAGACGACAGCAGGGTTTATCTGCTGCGCCACGACCTGAATGAGGACCAGTGGGAGCTGGATGCGGAATGACTATTGTAATGGCGGTAATTCGTGGCGACAGTTCTTACACACCACCGCCCGCCACCTGACAAATTCCTTGCAGTTAGGGCATGACCTGAATTTCCCCTCAACCTGGCACAGCGGCCGGGAAAAGTAGATTACCAGCAGAAAAACCGGCAGCAATCCGGCAAGCAGAGACCAGCCGATAAAGTTCCGGCCCCTGTTTGCCGCCATCCAGCCCCCGCAAATCCCGGAAACAGCAACAATCAGAAATATCACCACTTCGGGTTTGACATAGCCAGACATCCCGACCTCGCTCGTATGGATCAGCATTTCCGATCGATCCGGCAATTAAAATTTCACCCGCACCCCCACTGCAGCATTATGGCTTTCATAGCGGAATTCCGCTGTGTCCAGGCCATCGCTGAATCTGGCCCTGGAGGTACCGAAGTAACGGTAACCGATATCAAGGGTAAGCCTGCGATTGAGCGCTATCCCTACGCCGGCGCCGGCCTGATAGGCAAAGACCGTATCATCATCCTCGGGATAGAGAAAAACGCGTTCTGGTCCATTGGAAGTGATATCGGTGCCGAATGTATCGCTCAGGTGCAGATTGGCAAAGCCAATCCCACCCCCCAGGTAAGGGGCGACTGGGCCTTTGTTGTGCAGATCAAAGAAAGCATTGCCCATCATGGCAAACACACCGATATTGCCGTCAGGGTTGCCAAATCTGAAACCATCTGCCCGGTCAGTAATGGTATTTATTTCTGAATGTTTGTATGAAAGCTCTCCTTCCAAGCGAAGAAATCCGAAATCATAGCCGCCGGTGCCGCCAATATTGATTCCCGGATCAAATTCCACCTCATCTCTGGCAGATAGAAAGGACCCATCTGCGGCAAGCTGGCTGCTGTCCACATTAGTGCTGCGTGGAACGCTAGCCCCGATGAAACCTGAGACATAAGCTCCCGGTCTGATAGAAGCCGACCAGGACAGTGCTGGAAGCAACAGAATGCAGGTGATGGCAAGCAGCTTGAGTCGTCTCTTCATGGTAATCCACCTCCCTGGATTTTTTCATCCTCCTAGAAGCCCCTTGGAGGAGAGAATAAGATTCATCGTTTCCATGTTATCACCACCAGCCCCACGAGCAACCAGAATGCCTCCCGTACTCTTCGCATGATACTGAAAGCCAGTCCCGCAGCAGCGCCGAGTCTGAAGCCGAGGGCAAGCAATACATTGCCCCCGTCCTGAACGCCAAGCTGTACCGGAATCATGAATCCGAGCGCAGTGAATATCATGGCCAGTGCGTCCAGGCACAATGCAAGCTGCCATGTTACCGGCTGGCCGAGCAGATGGAAGATGAGATACACCTCACCTCCCTGCAGAAGCCAGTTCAGGAACAAAAGCAGGAATGCCAGTGCACCTTTGCGCGGATACTGTCTGTAAAACCCGGCCATTGCAGCGTCCAGGCTTGCCAGCTCCGCCTCCTTCGCCTTGAGGACAGCGGGGCACTTACCCCACCGTTCCAGCATTCTGATCACCTGCACGCAGGGGTTTCGATGCTGCAAGACGACAAAAGCAACCCCTGCCCCGGACAATAGCAGCGTGCAGGAGAGGAGCAGCCCCAGTCTCACTCCGCCGGCAGGCATGACGAACGGCACCAGTGCAAGGCTCAGGATTATGTAGAGGGCGAGGCTCATCACCATCAGTCCTTTGTGGATGATGAGCGAGGCAGTGGCCTGTTGCCATGGAACACCGGAGTCTTTCAGCCTGATTGCCTTGAACGGCTCCCCCCCCAAGGAAGCGGTCGGCGTCAGTTGATTCAGTGACTCGCCCGCCAGCCTGAGCCAGAATAATCTCACCACCGGTACCGCTACAACTGAATCAACCAAGAGCAGCCGCCAGGCTACGGCAGTCAAAAGATTCATTATTCCGTAAGGCACGAGCAGGAGGATTCCCGGGTAACCGACCTGGTGAAAATACTGTTCCAGGGATCCCCATCCCACCTGCTTCAGCATCCCGTAAAAGAAGAAGACCGCTATGAGAAGCAGAATCAGATTGAGGCGTCCCATGGAACCCACCGACTTAACCAGCAATGAGCCTATGCACCTTATTTTAAGTTGTATGACCTGGTTCACATCTCTGGGGGAATTGAAAAGTGATCCATGTAAAACTGGAAGCGCCGTTTTTCAGTTTCCCGGTCCAGACCGAACTCCTCCAGAGAATAGTGGTGGGCACCGTTCTTATCCTTTGGATTGCCGGCAATGAAGGTTTTCATGGCCAACTCGGCACTGTTTTCGAGATCCCTGCCAAAATGGCGATAGATACCTTTGACCACGGACATTGGATCCCTCTCCAAATCGGTGAAATTTACATCGTAGAAGTGTTTCTGCAGATGGGGCCTGCTTTGACGGAACTGCAATGAGTGCCAGGCGCTTCCTTCCCAGCGGCTGCTCACTTCGATGCCTATTTTCCCGTTGTCCAGACCATTGGTAAAAGGCTCCCGCAGAACCCGGGTAAAGCTGGCGCACGAAGGAAGAACCTTGAGGGGATCACGATGGGTGACGACGATATCCGCGTCTGGATAGACGTCAAGCAGCGACTCCAGCGCCATCAGATGGCTGGGTGCCTTGAGTACCCAGTGGGTTCCCGGAGCACGCCACTGCAAGTGTTGTAAAAACCACCGGTGGAAATCGTAAACCGGGCGTTTGTCCTGTTTGTCATGCCATATGCGGTATGACGAAACGTGGTACATGGATTCAAAGACATAGCTCATGAAGGCATGACTGGTGATGGCGATGCATTCCTGTGGATAGCATTCGTGGATGAGATGAACCCGCTTGAAGTAAGGGATGAGAATGTCCAGCCATTTCAATTCCTTACCAGTCTTTGTAATGCGCGGATCGGAAGCATAGGAGACAGTCTCGGGAGGTGGTGAAGGATGCATGACTTCCCAGACCTGGGGCGCCCGGCATTTGGGGTCCTGGGCCAGCAGAGCGTGCAGGAAGGTCGTTCCGCTCCGGGGGAGACCGGTAATAAACAGGGGGCGGACGATGCGCTCATCGTCGATGGCGGGATAACGCTTCCTGTCTGCTACCATGAGAAGCCTGTTGCTCAGCATCCTTATCAACTCGGAATAGACACTGATGCGGCCGAATAAATTAAGATCGGCATCAGACTCGAATGATCGGAGCAGAACACCAAGGGGATGGAGAAAATTCTCTCCGCCGAAATCATCGAGCCCCGTACGCCTAATGCTCTTTTCCATCAATGCATGGGATTCGAGCTTTACAAATTCATAACCTTTTTTTTGAAAAAAGTGGTTTACTGAATTGATGCCGGTAAGAAGCCTGGACATCTTGATGTAACCCGGCTTGAAGAAGGGGGTGCCGTTGAGCTGGGGGGTCAGGATGGCTGGTTCGGTCACGGGCTGCTCCTCGGGATACCTTTAATTATTAACCGAGTTTAATTTTACTCCTTCCAGAAGGACCGTCAACCGGCCTTGCGCAATTAAGCTGAGGCGGATCAGTTCTTGATGTACAGGTTTTTACCCGTTTCAAAACTTCCTCTCGACAAATTGAATATTTTCCAATATATTTTCGCATACTGTATACAATTCACCGTTCGTATTACCGTGGCATGGCGTTCAGCGATCAGTTTTGCTTTGCACCTGCCTTAACCCATTCGAAAGGAGAAACATAGATGGCTGCAGCTAAAGAATTTCACTATCAGGACCCGTTTCCCGTCGCCAAGGACGAAACCACTTACCGCAAGATCGAAGGCTCTGAAAAGTATGTGCAGGTTGAGCAGTTCGCCGGCAAGGATGTGGTGAAGGTTTCTCCCGAAGCACTGACCATACTGGCCAACGAAGCCATGAGAGATGTCTCTTTCCTGCTGAGGCCGGCCCATAACGAGCAGGTTGCCAAGATCCTGCGCGATCCCGAGGCATCCATGAACGACAAGGGTGTGGCCATGGCCTTCCTGCGCAATGCGGAAATAGCCGCCAGCTTCGAGCTCCCTGTCTGCCAGGACACCGGCACCGCCACCATTGTTGCCAAAAAAGGACAGCAGGTCTGGACCGGCGTAAAAGACGAGGAATATCTCTCCAAAGGGGTGTACAAGACCTATACCGAGGAAAACCTCCGCTATTCCCAGACGGTAGCCCTTGATATGTACAAGGAAGTGAATACCGGCACCAACCTGCCGGCCCAGATAGACATCATGGCCACTGAGGGCGATTACTACAAATTCCTCTTTATGGCCAAGGGGGGTGGATCGGCAAACAAGACCATGCTTTACCAGGAGACGAAAGCGCTTCTCACCCCTGATAAACTGGAAAAATTCCTCATCGAAAAGATGAAATACCTTGGAACTGCCGCGTGCCCTCCCTATCACATCGCCTTCGTCATCGGCGGCACCTCTGCCGATGCCTGCATGAAAACAGTCAAACTGGCTACAGCCAAGGAACTGGACGGACTCCCGACCAGCGGCAATGAGCATGGACAGGCATTCCGGGATGTGGAGCTGGAAAACAAGCTACTTGAGGCGGCATATAAATTGGGAATAGGCGCCCAGTTCGGCGGCAAATACTTTGCCCACGACGTGCGCGTCATACGCCTGCCGCGCCATGGCGCCTCCTGCCCCGTAGGGATGGCTGTTTCCTGCTCCGCTGACCGCAACATCAAGGCGAAGATCACCAAGCACGGCCTTTTTGTGGAAGAGATGGACCGGAACCCGGGGCGGCTCATTCCCGACCAGTACCGGGGCAAGCATGAACACGGCGTCAAGATCGATCTTAACAGGCCCATGAAAGAAGTCCTCGCCGAACTCTCCAAACACCCCGTTTCGACACCGCTCCTTCTTTCCGGAACTATCGTCGTCGGCAGGGATATCGCCCATGCCAAATTCAAGGAGATTCTGGACAGTGGCAAGCCACTTCCGGAGTATCTGAAAAACCATCCCATTTATTATGCCGGCCCGGCAAAAACCCCGGCAGGCAAGCCGTCCGGCTCCTTCGGTCCCACCACCGCCGGACGCATGGACTCATACGTGGATCTGCTCCAGTCCCACGGCGGCTCCATGATCATGATTGCCAAAGGTAACCGCAGCCAGCAGGTTACCGATGCTTGTAAAAAATACGGCGGATTTTACCTTGGCTCCATCGGTGGACCGGCAGCAGTTCTCGCCGAAGAAAATATCAAGAAGGTAGAATGCATAGATTTCCCGGAACTGGGCATGGAAGCGGTATGGAAGATAGAAGTGGAGAATTTCCCCGCCTTCATCCTGGTGGATGACAAGGGAAATGACTTCTTTAAACAGCTGGGCCTCTGATAATAGCGCGGGGGGACAGAGCTTTTTCTGTCCCCCCCTTCATCAAATACCCGTCAGCTCCTGGATCTTCAAATCAAGATCGTCGCCGTTGACCCGGAGCACCGTCCCCCCTTTTTCCTCTGTTCTGATTACGCCTTCCGCGACCCATTCCAATATTCGCCCTTCATCGACGCCGAACTTGGCTGCTGCCTCTTCGAGGGTGTACCATGTCTTGATCAATGACATATGATCCTCCTATTGCTGATCTCCTCGGTATGTTTCTATTTACTTTCCTTTAGCCGATTGTCAATCTTTAGTGGAAGCCCCAGCATTAAATAAAACAAGGACAAGTTAATATAACGCCTTTTGAAATGTTAAAACCTGTTATTTCAAATAGTTACAGTGACAATAAAAATAAAACAAAAAGCCCATCCAAAGCAATAGCGATTCAAATAACACGACATTATAGACAACACCTTAATTTTTAACAGATTTTTTTGTTTTATTTCTTGCAATTGCCATGGCTTCTCTTTATAGTTTTATTAAAACCAAACAAAAAGAGAGGATATCACATCATGAATTGTCCGGTCTGTGGCAGCAATGAACATGTGGACATAGATTTACAGTCGGAAAGTTTCTACGAAGGGATACGGGAATGCACCGTCTGCGATTCTGTTTATGCCATAAATCACAACGTAGCCAACATCATAACGGATACCCAGGAGGATTCCTTCCTCGGCAACGCATCGCGACTTTCTTACAGTTTCGCAGCTTGAAAAAAGCAAATAAAAACACTTAAGCCCCGCAGGCAACAGCCGCGGGGTTTTTTTATGCAGGTCCGTCAAAAAGGGGACAGGTCATTTTTAATTTGACAGCTGATACCTCTAACGTATACAACTTCGTCGTTGCGCGACATAGTGTTCCGCCGCAACAGAAGCAAAACAGCCCAGCTAAGGAAGAGAGAACATTCTATGATGACCCTGAAACCGGAAGTTGTAGCACAACTGGAGCGCGTCCTTAGCTCAGTCGAGATGCTGCTGCCGAGAGCAATTGCCCCCATAGACTGGTCAGCCTGTTATGCTGCGAACTGGCGCCGACATTCCTTTTCAGGGTTTCTGGAGCCGGTACGGGTTACCGACACCACCACGCTGGAAGAGTTGCTGGGCGTGGAAAAGCAGAAGGAAATTCTGGTGAGCAACACCAGGCAGTTCCTTAAGGGACTGCCTGCCAACAACGCACTGCTCTGGGGATCGCGAGGCACCGGCAAATCCTCCATAGTCAAGGCACTGCTTAATGAGTACGCTGGACAGGGGCTGCGCATCATTCAGGTTGAAAAGGAAGATCTCGTCTATCTCTCGGATATTTTCACCCTGGTTCGTGAAGAGCCCTACCGCTTCATCCTTCTCTGCGACGACCTCACCTTCGAAGTGGGCGAGCTTAGCTATAAAATGCTCAAAAGCGCCCTTGACGGTTCGGTATATTCTTCACCGGAAAATGTGCTTATTTACGTAACATCCAATCGACGGCACCTCATTCCGGAATACGATTCGGACAAAATAGGGGGCAAATTCGTCAACGGCGAGTTACAGCAGAGCGAGGCAATGGAAGAGAAGATTTCCCTCTCCGATCGTTTCGGACTCTGGATACCCTTCCATGTGTTCACCCAGGAGCGATATCTACATGCAGTGCGCATGTGTGTGGAAAAACATGCTAAGGAGCGCCAGATGCAGATCCCTTGGACCAAGGAACTCGAAGAGGAAGCGATCCAGTGGTCCCATGACAAAAGCAAGCGCTGTGGGCGGACCGCCTTTCAGTTCTCCAAGAACTGGGTCGGCAAGCATCTGCTGGATAAATGAGCTTAAGCGAAAAGCCCGCTGCGAAGCGGGCTTTTTCATACCTGGGAAACATCACTTGTGGGAAACTTTGACAAAAAAATAGACTGCCAGCAAAAAGGGTAAAGATGAGAAGGCAGCCTCGAAGTTGCCCAGAAACAGCTGCCATGTACCGAAGGAAACAATGGAAAGTACGGCCGATATCAAAATCAGTGCGGATATTCTACCCATGGCACATAGTAGCTCTTTCCCGTAAATAATGTCCACGCTTTTACCCCCTCTTTTTGAAAAAATTAATTCTAAGGAAGCCTTTTTAACCTGCCAAGTGTGTGTTATTCTCCTGCAATCCTCAGGAGGACCTGCTCATTAGGAAATTGAGTCTGAAAATAACCATGGCTTTGGCAGTATCCGCGCTTTTCATCTGCTCCCTGGCGATACTGGCTTTCTTATCCATTTCTTACATGGAGGGCGAATACAAGCAGAGTATTGCCCGGCAGCAGTACACGCTGGTCTCCGCACTGGCCGAAAACGTGGACGACAAGCTGAGGATTGCTCAGAATGCCCTTGCTGCAGCCGCTGCAAATATCCCCCCCGATAAACTCAGGGAATCGGACAAGGCACAGCGATTCCTCGACGCCCAGTATTCCCTGCTGGCACTGTTCGATAATGCCCTTTTCATCTTTTCCCCCAAAGGGAGCATCATCGCCGAAAGCCCTTACATTGAGGGAAGGCGGGGGAGAGACATCTCCTTTCGCGACTATTACAAGGAAACGGTAAAAAGCGGCAAGCCGGTTATTTCAAGTCCGTATTTTTCCACCCACAATCCGGGCCAACCTTGTGTCATTCTAACTGTGCCCATCTTCGGCACAGACGGCAAGCTCACCGCCATATTTGCAGGAAGCTTCAACCTTCTCGGACAGAACTTTCTGGAGGATCTCTCCCATACCCGCATCGGTCAGACAGGCTACGTGTACCTCTTCGACAACCACCGGACCATCATCATCCATCCCGATAAAACCCGCATCATGCATCGGGACGTTCCGGTGGGAATCAACAGGCTTTTCGACAGGTCCATTGCCGGGTTCGAAGGAAGTGGAGAAACCCGCAACTCCAAAGGAATCGAGACCTTTTCCTCATTCAGGCATCTTAGGACCACCAACTGGATTCTTGCCGCAAGTTTTCCCATTGCCGAAGCCTATGCCCCTTTGAAAACCAACAGGATCTATTTCGTTACAGTCATGGTCGCCGGTGCGGCAGTGACCCTTATCCTTGTCTGGTTTCTCATGCAGCGCCTCACCGCCCCCCTGTCGGTCATCACCAGACATGTGGAAGCAGTGCCGAAAAAACCGGGAGTACACAATCTGATCGACCTGGACAGGAAAGATGAACTGGGAACACTGATCAAAGCATTCAACCGTATGGCCATTTCCCTCGACCAACATCAGAACGCCTTGCAGGAAAGCGAAAGCAACTTCAGAGCCCTGGCCGACAACGCCAACGATGGTCTGCACATTATCACCGGCAGCAACCGCCTGGCCTACGTCAACAGGAGAGCGGCGGAAATCATCGGCTACACCGTTGAAGAGATGCTCTTTGCCACCACTGAAAACATCGTCCATCCCGACCACCTGCCGGTGATGAAAGAGCGCACTATAAGAAAGGAGGCAGGAGAACCGGTACCCGAGCAGTTCGAAACGATGCTGGCTCACAAAGACGGCAGCTGCATCCCCGTCGAAGTCACGACCGCAAGAACTCTTTGGCAGGGGAAGCAGGCTGAACTTGCCATTGTCAGGGATATCACCGACCGAAAGAAGGCAGCAGTCGAAATCCAGCAGCTTGCCTATTACGATACCCTGACCGGGCTGCCGAACCGCTCGCTCCTCCATGACCGAATTAATCAGAGCATCGTTCAGGCAGTACGGTGCAACCGCAAGGTTGGCATCTTGTTTCTCGATCTCGACCGTTTCAAGGGTATCAACGATACGCTGGGGCACCTGGCAGGTGATGGTCTTCTGGCCGCTGTTGCCGAACGGCTGATGGGATGCATACGGGAAACCGATACGGTTGCCCGCATCGGCGGAGATGAATTTGTCATTATCATTCCCGCCCTTGAACACACAGAAGATCTGAGCAAGGTAGCGGAAAAAATTCTCGCGGTCATCTCCAAGCCCCTGGACTTGAAAGGGAAGGAGATTTTCATCACTGCCAGCATGGGCATTGCCGTATACCCTGACGATGGCAACGATGTCTACGGACTGCTCAAGAATGCCGACTTCGCCATGTACCAGGCCAAGGATCAGGGGAAAAATGCCTTCCAGTATTATTCACAGGAATTAAATGCCCAGGCGCTGGAGCACCTCATGCTGGAAAGCGATCTGCGCCGGGCACTGGAACGGAACGAATTCGTCATCTATTATCAGCCACAAATGGACCTGAACATAGGGCGGGTTGTAGGAATGGAAGCGCTGCTTCGCTGGCAGCACCCGGACTTGGGGCTGCTCCCCCCATCCAGGTTTATCTCCTTGGCGGAGGAAACAGGTCTGATCCTGCCCATCGGCGAATGGGCCCTTGAGACCGCATGTGCCAAGGCCAGGAAGCTGCTGGATATGGGATTAACGCAGCTCCGGGTGGCGGTAAACTTTAGTGGGAGCCAGTTCCGGCAGAAAAGGTTCGTGGAAATGGTTGAAGCGGTGTTGCAGAAAACGGGCCTGACGCCTCTCCAACTGGAGCTGGAATTGACGGAGAGCATGATCATGTCCAACGCGGAAGAAAACACCAACGTCCTGCGCAAACTGAAGGAGATGGGGGTAAGCCTGGCCATCGACGACTTCGGTACCGGCTATTCCTCCCTGAGCTACCTTAAGCACTTCCCCATAGACAGGGTGAAGATAGACCAGATGTTCATACGTGACGTGCCGGACAGTGCCGATGACAGCGCCATTGTCAGTGCTATAATTGCCATGGCCCACAATCTGAATTTGAAAGTAACTGCGGAAGGAGTGGAAAACATGAATCAGCTGGAATTCCTCTGCTCCAGGAATTGCAATGAGATACAAGGTTACGTGCTCTCGGCACCGTTGTCCGAAGTGGAATTAACCAGGTTCCTTTGGGGAGCATAACAACAGGTCGATCATCCGGTGAAAAACCATTAGTAAACGGCGTAGTTGTCAGGATCCGAGAATACTTGGCGCAGGAAGAGATTGTTCAGGTAATGTCCCGTTTTGTGCGCCTCCACCTTGCCAAGAAGGCGATACCCGCAGGTGTAGAAGTCGCCGATCAGGTCGAGTATCTTGTGGTTCACCAGTTCCTTCTTGTAACGAAGCCCCTGGGGATTGACGATGCTGTCGCCACCGATGACGACGGCATTTTCCAGCGACCCCCCTTTGGCCAGTCCCGCCTTTTTGATGGCCTCTATCTCTTCATGCAGGACGAAGGTCCGGGAGTTGACAATGGAGATTGCATTTTCCACGTCCATGACCCGCTTGCGCTGTTTTCCAACCGGCGGGCGAAACTCGATGGTCATGGTGATGTCCAGGGTATTCAGCGGTTTGACCTTGACAAAGGCATCGTTGTGGCAAACCTCGACCGGGCGGACAATTTTCAGATAGACTCCCGACTCGGGAAATTCGTAGATTCCGGCACGCCAGAGTTCGTGGTAGAACTCCCAGGCCGAGCCGTCCATGATCGGCACTTCGGGACCGTCAATGTAGACCAGACAGTTGGTGATGCCGGAAAAATAAAAGGCGGCCATGAGGTGCTCGATGGTGGCGACGGATGCCTCCCCCGCAGCAACCTGTGTGGAAAGCCGGGTGTCGGCGACCATGTCGTAGCGGGCAGGAATGAACTGACCATTGAAGATAAAAGCAATGCCGAATTCCCGCCGGGGCAGAAATTCCATGGTAACCTCACGGCCGGTATGTAAGCCAATGCCGGAGAGCTTGAAAATGCGATTTATGGTGGTCTGACGTTTAATCATGGTAAATAAAAAGACCTTTCCTGGAATTCGGTGGCAGTCCCTGCCGCCGATCGCAACTGGGGAAAGATACAAAAAAATCCGGCTTTTTGAAAGAAAAAAGGCACCGGGTGTCGGACCTCGGTGCCTTTATGCCGGCTAAACAATTCTGATCTCCGGCTTGCCTGGACGATTGCCGCGGCTTACTTGGCGTTCTCAAAACTCGGCATGCCGGGGGGTGCGCGGAAAGGGAATCACGTCCCGGATATTTTCCATTCCCGTCAGGTACATGAGGAGGCGTTCGAATCCCAGACCAAAACCGGCATGGGGGCACGAACCCCAGCGGCGGCTGTCCAAATACCACCACAGCCCTTCTTCGTTGATGCCAAGCTGCCCCATCCGCTCAAGGAGCAGATCAAGCCGCTCTTCTCGCTGACTGCCGCCGATTATCTCCCCCACCTTCGGCACCAGCAGGTCCATGGCCGCTACCGTCCTGCCGTCATCATTCTGCCGCATGTAAAAGGCCTTGATGTCCCGAGGGTAATTTATGAGGAAAACCGGCCCACCCACAACCTGCTCGGTTATGTATCGCTCGTGTTCGGACTGCAGGTCCAGCCCCCATTCCACCGGAAAGGCGAAGGGAACCGTCGCTTTCTTCAGGTGATCTATCGCTTCCGTGTATTCCATTACGGCGAACGATGACGATGCCACGGCCTCGATCCTCTGCAAAAGCCCATTGTCGATTTGATCGTTGAAAAAATTCATATCCTCCGTGCAGTTGTCCAGCACGTGACGACAGAGAAACTTGAGGAATTCCTCAGCCAGGGCCGCATCGGCCAATAGATCGGCAAAGGCCATTTCCGGCTCGATCATCCAGAACTCGGCCGCGTGACGCGCCGTATTGGAATTCTCGGCCCGGAAGGTGGGACCAAAGGTGTAGATATCGGAGAATGTCTGGGCGAAGAGTTCCCCCTCCAGCTGACCGCTGACAGTGAGCCCGGTGGCCTGGGCAAAGAAGTCGCCGGAATAATCCACCTCTCCCCTGTCAAGGGGTGGTTTTGCCATATTGAGCGTTGTGACGCGGAAGAGCTCCCCTGCCCCTTCACAATCATTGGCAGTAATGATAGGGGTATGGACATAGAGGAATCCGCGCTCGGCAAAGAAGCGGTGAATGGCCTGGGCAAGGGAGGAGCGCACCCTGAAGACGGCACCGAAGGTATTGGTGCGGGGCCGCAGATGGGCGATGGTGCGCAGGTACTCGAAGCTGTGGCGCTTCTTCTGCAACGGGTAGGTCTCGTCTGCGGTGCCGACTATCTGGATTTCTCCGGCGGCTAGTTCGTATCTCTGGCCTGCAGCGGGTGATTCCCGCAAAACGCCCCGCGCAACCAATGCACTGCCGGTGCTGAGATGGCTTACCTGCTGGTAATTGGCAAGGCCAGGTTCGACGACTACCTGCAGATTCGCCATGCACGAGCCGTCATTTACGGCAAGAAAGGTTATCTCCTTCCCCGCACGTACCGTCCGCACCCATCCCTTGACCAGGATTTTCCCCCCCGCTTCTGCCGCAGCCAGCGCGTCACGTACCCTGATTCTGCCATTCATGCCATTTCTCCCCTATGCATAATGGTAAAGCATACCGCAAACCCTGCAGTTATCCATTGTTGACAGTTCCAGGGCTCGGAGTATATTTTAGCTCGTATGCTCAAATCAATAGCCATCACCATATCCCTGTTCATCCTTGGGGCCTTTCCAGCCCTGGCAGCTAACTCCGCCACCAATTTCGGCGGTACAGGCATAGACGGCGTACCCTGGGCCAGTGGCCAGATTGTGGTCCGCCAGATGGTGAGGGGAGGACCAGCACATCTGGCCGGGATGAAGGTCGGAGATATCATCACCCACATTGACGGCAAACCCACGGAGGGAGGCGATTTCCGGGACATGGTCGAGCACCGCCTGCGCGGCGTGGCCGGCACCCAGGTAACCCTCAAGGTCCGCAGGCCCGGCATCGCTAAAGCTTTCACCTTCCATCTCACCAGGAGACAGCTGCTGATGCAAAAAACAAAGGGGAAATAAGAGAGGAGGCACTGCCATGGGAATGGTCGTCAGAATCCTCATCGTGTTTGCTTTATGGTGCATTGCCGCAACCAGCCAGGCTGCCACAGAAGAAGGTCTCCAGAGCCCCCTGAAACCGCCTGCAGGTGCCCGTCAGAAGTACCCGAAGATCGTCCTCTACTCTGTTTCCTGGTGCCCCCACTGCAAGGAGGCAAAGGAGTACCTGACCAGGAACAATATCCCCTTCATCAACAGGGATGTGGAAGTTGACAATGCGGCCATGAACGACCTTACAAAGAAATACAAGAGCCAGGGGGTGCCGGTGATCGTCATTGGCAATGACGATGCCATTCTCAAGGGCTTTGATCGGCAGAAATTCGAAAAAGCAGTGAAGGATGTGCAGAAAAGAAGATGACGTCTCTTGAAATCGTCTCTCAGCTGCCGCCGCTCTTGGTGATGAGCATGACGCCGAAGCAGACGAGGACGGTACCGGCCCAGCGCATGGGGGTAACCGTTTCGTGGAGAAAATACTGGGAGAGAAAGGCGACCAGCACGTAATTCAACGCCTGCATGGGAAGCGCCACGGAAAGGTCCTCCCAGGAAAGCACCGCCAGCCAGAGAAAGAAGAATACCGCCAGCATGGTCGTGCCGATGATCAGTTTGGGCGTCGTCAATGCCTGAATGGCCACGTTGAGGATGCCACGCAGATTCATGGCGGAAATGTCCCCCAGCTCCTTCATCCCCTTCGCCAGCAGAATATCACCGATAGTGCCGGCCGTTATGGCCATGAGCATAACAATTATCGTCTTAAGCATAAGCCTTCTTTTCTCCCCGGTAGTTGCGCAGGGTAATGCCCAGCGTCTTCAGCTTTTCTTTCACCGTCAGGCTCGTCAGAGCCGCCAGCTCCCCTTCATGCAGGTAATCGGGCATCCACTTCTTAAGCTCCTGGCATGGATAGCTGCCGGGATGGAAATAAATTTCCGAAAGCCCAGTCTGGAGCCGTTCCAGTGCCTTCAGCAGGTATCCCTCGGTCATCCGGCCCGAGTTGAGCAATCCCTTAACCTCACCGGCAAATGAAATCCGGCGCATTTCCAGTTCCGGTCTGCAGCGTTTTGCCAGGGAAGCAAAAATGAAGGCATCAGCTGCCTTGCCAAGCAGCCTCTGTCGATCGACAGCGATATTGTCTATAAAGCGCTCGCGACTCAGGCGGAAGGTGGTAATGCCGTATTTGGGCATCAGCTGCAGCAGGATATCAAAGACCACCGGATGCATGTGAATATTGAGATGACCGTCGATATGAGAAAGGGGGAGCCCCGTAGTCAGGAATTTTTCGATCTGCGCCTCGATTTCCCGGGTCAGCTGCTTGCGCAAGGGCTTGAGGAAAAAATAGCGCATGCCCGCCAGGGCCGGGTCATTGGTAAAATTCCCATCACGGTCCACCAGCGTTGGAAAACCCGAATGTTTCGCCACGGCCCTCCCCTGCACCAGGGTCAGATGCAATCCTACCTGCAATTCCGGATTGGCCTTGGCGAGAGAGACCGCTTCCTCGAAGGCGATACCGCCGACCATGAGGGAGGCACTGGTGAGTATACCCTCCTGCCACGCCCGGATTATGCCGCGGTTGGCGCCGCTGGAAAGGCCGAAGTCATCGGCATTGATGATGAGCTCTTTCATCGGGCTATTTGCAGCCCTGGGCAGCCTGCTTGCGCTTACGCATGTAGTTCAGGTACTGGCGACCTTCCTTGAGGAGCTTGCGCCGCTCTTCGCTGTTGACTATCATCCGGCCGATGCTGCGCAGAATGTACTTGGGGCGGAAGTAGAATTTATCATAGAAGAGCTCCACCGCATCGAAGATTTCCTTGTTGGAAAGATGGGGATAGTTGATGACGCAGGTCTGGTGGCCTGTTTCGTCAAGGAAGGCATCGGAGGTGATCCACCCTTCCTTCTTGCAGAGCTCATAAAACTCCGTGCCCGGATAGGGTGAAGCGAGGGATGCCTGGATGGAATTAAGATCAAGGGCCTTGGCGTATTCGATGGTTTCACGAATCGTTGCCCTGGTTTCCCCGGGGAGCCCCATAATGAAAGCACCATGGACGGAAAGGCCGAGTTTTTTGCAGTTGCGGGTAAACTCGATGGCCTGGGCCTTGGTCACCCCTTTCTTGATGTTCTTGAGGATCTGCTCGTTGCCAGTTTCATAGCCGACCACCACATGGCGCAGCCCTGCATCGCGCATGATGCGAAGGGTTTCGTAATCGCAGTTTGCCCGGGCATTGATGGTCCAGGAAATACCCAGCGGCTTGATCTTTTCCGCCACGGCTCGGGCGTGCTCCCGGTTGGCGGTAAAAGTATCGTCATCGAAGGAAATTTCCTTGACGCCGGGGACATTCTCCACGATCCATTTCACTTCCTGATAGACATTTTCGGCGCTCCGCACCCGCATGGCCCTTCCGGAAAAGGTCTGGGGCCAGAGGCAGTAGATGCACTTCGACGGACAGCCGCGGCTGGAGTAGATGGAAACGTAGGGATGCTTGAAATGAGGGATGATGTACTCATTGACAGGCAGGTCGCGCATGTAGACCTGGCTGGCAAAGGGCAGGGCGTCCAGGTCCTGGATTGGCGGACGGTCAGGGGTGCTGATCGTTTTGCCGTCCCGGATGAAGGTAATGCCATCCACGCTCTCCCATGCCCTCCCCTCGCACAGTTCCTTGGTGGAGTAGTCGAATTCCCCGCGGCAGACGATATCCACAGCTCCCGCGGCAAACTGGAGCGATTCCTCCGGCAGAACCGACACATGTGGACCGGCCAGAACAGTAACGATGGATGCTTTCTGTGCCTTGATTCTCCGTGCCGTTTCCACATCAATGGCCAGGGTAGGTGTAGAGGTATACATGACTACCATATCATAATCGAGGGCGATCTTCAGGCAGTCCTCCAGGGTCAGCCGTTGCACGGGTGCATCAACTACGCGGCTGCCGGGAATCATGCCCGCAGGGTAACAGAGCCAGGTGGGGTACCAGAAGGAGGTTACCTCACGGGAGGCCTGGTACCTGGCGCCTGCACCGCCATCGAAATCTTCGAAAGTGGGGGGATTCAAAAATAACGGTTTCATCAAGAACTCCTGTCACTCTGCCAAGTACGTAAAAACAAACGGCTAGGATATAGATAGGTGACCCTGTTGTCAAGATTAAAGCCCCTCCCCTCTTTCCTGTTGCCGGACCGGGGAATCTCTGCTACCTTCCCGGCGACAGGGGGAACAGGAATGACCATTTCGACCATCGGACTTATCGCTGCCATGCCGGAAGAAATCAAGCCGTTGTTGAGGCGTATCGGCACCTATGAAAAAGAGCAGAAGGAAACCTTCGAGCTGTACCGCTTCGTTGTGGGAGATAAAAAGGTGATGCTCATCCGTTCCGGCATGGGAGCCAGACATGCCACTGCAGCGACCAGGTCGCTCGTTGCCGCAGCAATCCCCGATATTATCCTCAATTTCGGCTTTGCCGGGGCAATAACTGCCGGACCCGACGTGGGAGACCTTGTCCTGGCCGAACGGGTATTCAGTTACGATGGTAGCAGCTTTACGCAGGGACCAACACCGTCTGCATCCCTGGTGGACAGCATGGAGCGACTGACTGCGAGCGACACAGCAGGTAGCAGCCTTTTCCGGGGCACCTTCGTTACGACTCTGAAGATAACAGAGAAACGCACCCTGGCCAAGGTCCTGCCCGACCACTGCCCTTGTCCGGCAGTGGAAATGGAAACGGCAGCCGTTGCCGCAGAGGCTGGGGCGGCCGGTATTCCTTTTGCCGCCATGCGTGCCGTTAGTGACGCGGCCGACGAGGAACTCGGCTTCAGCCTCGACGAATTCACTGACGGCGACATGAACATCCGCATGACGAAGGTTCTGGCAACGGTTGCAAGAAAACCGGGAATCATCCCCCAACTGCTGAGACTGGCAGGAAACTCCCGTACCGCCGGCGAAAGACTGGCGAAAGGGATGGAGGCATTCATAAGGGGAGTGTGAGGAAAAAAAGGATTAGTCGAAGCTGTCGGAAAAACGGGCAGCGATGACGCTTTTCAGATAGGATTCCGCTTCCTGTGCGGTGGCGTAGGTCATGGCGCGGGCGGCAACCGCCTCTGCTTCCTTTCTGGTGCAGCGGCGAAGGATATTCTTCACCCGGGGAATGGAAACGGCATTCATGGAAAGCTCATCGAAACCGAGTCCAAGGAGTATGGGCAGGTATTCAGGGTCCCCTGCCATCTCGCCGCATATGCAGGCCTCGATTCCCGCACCGTGGGCGGCATCCACGACCATTTTCAGGGACCTGAGTACCGCCGGGTGCAACGGCTCGTATAGGGACGAAAGATGTTCATTGGTGCGGTCGATGGCCAGAGAATACTGGATGAGGTCGTTGGTGCCGACACTAAAAAAATCCACCTCCCGGGCCAGAAGGTCCGCAATGATCACCGCAGAAGGAATTTCGATCATGATGCCGACCAGAATATCTTCGTCGAAGGGGATGAATTCACTCCTCAGCTCCTGCTTGACCTCCTCGACGATGGCCTTTGCCCTTCTTACCTCGTCGATACCGGAAATCATGGGGAAAAAAACCCGTGTCTTGCCATGGGCGCTGGCCCTCAAAATGGCGCGCAGCTGCGTCCTGAAAGCCTGCGGCTGCATGAGCGAAAGGCGGATTGCCCTGACCCCCAGAGCGGGATTCGCCTCATCCCCCAGGTTCAGATCGTTTAAAACCTTGTCCCCCCCCACGTCTAGCGTGCGGATAGTCACCGGATTAGGGGCCATTTTCCTTATGATCTCGGCATAAGCGGCGAACTGCTCTTCCTCGTCAGGCAGATTATTCCGGTTGAAGAAAAGCATTTCGGTGCGATAGAGGCCAATTCCTTCAGCCCCATGCCGTCTTACGGAAGGGACCTCTTCCACGATCTCAACATTGGCCTTCAGACTCATGGCAAAGCCATCGAGAGTAACGGCAGGAAGATCCTTCAGCTTGAGCAGTTCGCGCTCGACATATTCGTAATGCTGCTTGCGGCGAAGATAATCCCGGAACGTGTCCTGGTCGGGGTTGAGAATGACGGTGCCGGTTGAACCGTCGATGATGATGGTAACATCCCCATCCACCATGCCGGTGATGCGCTCCATCCCCACAACGGCAGGTATCTCCATGGCGCGGGCGAGAATCGAGGTATGGGACGTTTTCCCCCCCATTTCGGTGATGAAACCAATGGCCTTGGTCTTGTCCATCTGGAGGATGTCCGATGGCGAGAGATCGTGAGCAACGACGATAACCTTGCCCTCCAGGCCCGTGAGCGGTTCGTGTCTTTGTCCGACCATGTTGCGCAAAATGCGCTCGACTACCGTCTCCACGTCGGCGCCCCGTTCACGCAGATATTCGTCCTCAATGCCGCTGAATAAACTCTTCAGCCGGTGCAGAGTTCTTTTGAGCGCCCCTTCCGCATTGATGCCTTCCTTTTCAATCAGTGCCGATGTCTCTTCCACCAGCATGGCATCCTGGAGAAGGAGCAAATGGGTATCGATGTGGTGGATATGTTCATCACCACCGTTGGCCGATATGGTCTCCTTTACCCCCTCCAGTTCAATTCGGGCCATTTCCAGTGCCGTTTTCAGGCGATCCAGCTCAAAAGGAATCTCGTGCTCTTTTACCGTTGTTTCCACGACGGCAACACGTGCCCTGTCGGCAATCTTTGCCTGACCTATGGCAATGCCAGCAGAGACGCCGATTCCCTTCAAAATCATGTTGTCAATCTTCGCCGAAACCATTTCTTACGAGATCTCCGAGGGTCTCCATAGCCTCCCCCTCGTCACTGCCGTCAGCTCTGACGCGGATGACACTCCCTTTTGCCGCTGCCAGCATCATGATACCCATGATACTTTTGCCGTTGACTTCGATACCTTCCCTCTCAATCCTGATGTCCGACGCAAAGCGGCTGGCGGTCTTGACGAAGAGCGCCGACGCCCTGGCATGGAGACCAAGCTTGTTGACAATGGTTAATTCCTGCTCGAGCATGTTTGATGATCCCTCTTTCCGGTACCGCTACTTCTTCAGATACTCCCCGGCAACGGTAATACTCTCCAGGCCGCACTCCTTGAGTTTTTCGGCCAGCTCCGCAACACCCCATTTTTTTCGTTCTGTGGCAAACTTTATGACCATTGGCAGATTAACGCCGGTCAGGACCTCCACCTTGTTCTCCTCCAAAAATGAGAGACTGACATTGGAAGGAGTGCCGCCGAACATGTCGGTCATGATAATAACCCCTTTCCCCGATAGTTTGCCGATGGCACCCCTGATGTCGGCCATAATGCCGTCCACTTTGGCGTCGGCCTTGATACCGATGGTCTCTGCCATGTCAATCTTTCCCACTATCATTTCCGCAGCCGCAAGCAGCTCTTCTGCCAAGCCTGCATGGGTAACCAACAGTAATCCGATCATGATTTTCAGCCCTTTTCCATATCCCGATGGGACGCTTTCAGGTTCAATTGTTGCCGCTTTAAAAACTCTTTGATCTCTTCGGTGATGACCACCGACCGGTGCCTGCCCCCGGTACAGCCGATGGAGATTGTAAGATACGATTTGCCTTCACGCCGGTAGCCGGGCAAAAGAAACTCCAGGAGGTTCTTGAATCGGGCCAGGAACTCACCGGTCTCCTCATGCTTCAGCACGTACTCCCTGACCTTGGGGTCGAGCCCCGAGTACTGCTTCAGCTCGGGAATGAAGTAGGGATTGGGAAGAAACCGCACATCCATGACCAGGTCAGATTCGAGTGGTATGCCGAATCGATAGCCGAAGGATTGCAGGTGTACGGTCATATCCCGCCCCCCTACCCCCCCTTTGACCAGGGTTATGACGAGGTCTTTGAGCTGATGAACATTCAATTCCGAGGTATCGATGATCTGGGTGGCAAGGCTGCGCAGGCCTGCAAGCTGTTGCCGCTCGAAGCGAATCCCCTCCGGGACGGAACCGCTATCGCTGGCAGGATGGCGTCTTCTCGTCTCGGAAAAGCGCCTGATGAGGACTTCGTCTGTGGCATCGAAAAAAAGGATATCGACCAGGTGCCCTGCTTCAGTTATCTCCTGGAAAACCTTCTCAAAGCCCTTGTTGAAGTCTCTGCCGCGGATATCCATCACCAGTGCCACATCCCGAATACGTTCCTTGGCATTGTCCACCAAGTCGACAAAGGTGGGGAAAAGAGCCACGGGGAGGTTGTCCTGGCAGAAAAAGCCCTCGTCTTCCAGGGCACGGACAGCCGTCGATTTACCGGAACCAGAAAGCCCGGTAATGATGAGAATGCGCATCTTATTCCACCTCGTTGCCCAACGGTCTGACATCCATGCGGGCAAGGAGCTTTTCGTGGAAATCCCTGGCGGAATAATAGCCCATACCCTTAAGGAGGAAATTTCTGGCTGCCACTTCAATGATGGAGGTAAGGTTCCTTCCGGGACGGACCGGTATCATCAGGTGGGGGAGTTCGACCCCCAGAATGGTATACACACGGTCGTCGATTCCCAAGCGGTCGTATTCCTGTTCGGGGTCCCAATCGACCAGCTCCAGCACCATGTCGATGATCTTCTTCTCCCGGATGGAGGAAACACCATAGAGGTCTTTGATGTTGATGATGCCCAATCCCCTGATTTCCATGTGATACTGGATCGTTTCCGCAGCCTGGCCGACCAGGGCAGCCGGCATCTTCTTTTTCACATGGATGATATCATCCGCCACCAGCCGATGTCCACGGATGACCAGGTCCAGTGCGCATTCGCTCTTGCCGATGCCGCTTTTACCCAAAAGGAGGACCCCCACCCCGAGGACATCCACCAGGACTCCGTGGATGTGGGTGGTCGGTAAAAGGGTTTCCTCGAGAAATTTGGTAATCAGCGAAATAAACGTCGAAGACTGGTGGGGCGTTCCCAGCAACGGAATGCCGGCATCCTCGGCTGCCTTTTTAAGAAATCCGGGGGGGTTGAGCCCCTTGGTGACAATAAAAGAGGAAATGGGAAAGGTGCACAGCTTTTCGATGTAGAGGACGGCTGACTCCTCAGGAATCTGCCTCAGATATGATATTTCCGTATTGCCCAAGACCTGGAGGCGGTCCGGGTGGAGATGTTCGGTATATCCGGTCAGAGCCAGACCTGGTTTTTGTATCCTCGAACTATACAGCCTGTGGGAAAGACCTTTTTCACCCGCAAAGAGCTTCAGATCCAGACCGTAAACCTTGTCATCAAGAAGGTCTTTAATGGAAAGGCTGATGGTGTTCAATAGCTGCTATCCTGTTCCTTGATTACATTATAGACTGCGGCTGCGTCCGGTGCATCAAGCAGCTTCCTGCGGGTGGTCGGATCTTTGAGGATTCGGGAAATACGGGCCAGCATTTTCAAATGTTCGCCCACAGCCTGATCTGGAGCGACAAGAAGAAAAAAGAGCTGCGCCGGCCTTCCATCGAGCGAGTTGAAATCGACACCGGGAAGGCTGCGACCGAAGACCAGCATCAGCTCCTTTGCGTTTTTTACCTTACCGTGAGGAATGGCAACACCGTCTCCGATACCGGTGCTGCCAAGCCTTTCACGTTCAAGCAGAATTTTCAGCAAGTCCGCCAGGCTGATTTCGGGCTGCCGCAAGGCGACTCGTGCCGCCAGTTCCGCCAAGGCTTCTTCCTTTGTACCAGAGACGAGATCGGGAATAATGTCTTCAGGTGAAAGGAATCTTGTTATGGTGATCCTCCCCACAGTGGCGGCTACTCTTTGTTCGGTTCAATCAGGCCGTAGTTGCCATCCTTGCGACGATAGATCACGTTGATGTTTTCCGTAGCCGCTTCCGTATAGACCAGGAAATCCTTGTGCAGCAGATCCATCTGCATGACCGCTTCTTCCACTGACATGGGCTTCAAGGAAAAGGTCTTGGTCCTGATGATGACCGGTTCCTTCTGCTGTTCGATGCTTTCGGCCTCGACAATGCTTTTCTGGACGATCCTTTCACGGGTGTCGGTGGAAGGCTTATGGGCCTTGATCCGCTCCTTGTAGCGGCGCAGCTGACGCTCGATTTTGTCCACAACTGCATCGATGGCCGCATACATGTCGTTTGTTTCCTCGGCAGCCTTGATGGTAATACCCTTGGCAGTAATGGTCACGTCTGCAGAGTGACGGATCTTTTCAACGGTAAGGAATACCTGGGCCACTATGGGCTCGTCGATATATTTTTTTACCCTTTCCAGTTTTTCTTCTGTGTAGCTTTTCAGGGCGTCGCTCGGGTCCATATGCCTGAATGTCGTGGTGATCTGCATAAAAGTTACCTCCTGTCGTTTATTATAAGCAAACGCCGGTCTCTGCAATCCGGACATCTGCAATCGGCCACGAAGCTAAAAATGTTTTTTTCTTTCGGACGATGAGCCGATACGCAACATCTCCCTGTATTTCGTAACGGTACGCCTGGCAATGTTTATGTTATGGGCAGCCAGAAGCTCGGCAAGGCGCTGGTCGCTGTAAGGCTTTCGCTGGTCCTCCGCGTCCACGATCTCTTTGATCTTGTTCTTGACGCTTTCCGAAGCGATGAAGTCACCTTCATTGGTGGAAATGCCACTGTTGAAGAAATATTTCAGCTCGTAAAGCCCTTGGGGCGTTTGCATATACTTATTGGTCGTCACCCGGCTGATGGTGGATTCATGCATGCCGATATCCTCGGCAATATCCCGCAACACCAATGGCCGCAGGTATTCGATGCCCTTGTCGAGAAAATCCCTTTGGAATTTCACAAGGCTCTTAGCCACCTTGTACACAGTGCGTTGCCGCTGCTGAATGCTTTTGATCAGCCATAATGCGGAGCGCATCTTATCGTTGATGTAGGCTTCTGCCTTGGCGTCTGCGTTTACCCCGGCCTTTTCTTCAGTATTGTAGTAAAGCGGGTTGATGCGCAGATTTGGCAGACCTTCGTCGTTCAGCACAACGACATATTCTTCCCCGATCTTGTAAACGAAAATGTCGGCCGAGATATACTGGACATCATCCTGGCCGAATAGGCGGCCCGGCTTCGGGTCAAGACCGGCGATTATCCGGGTTGCCGCGAGAATATCGTTGACCTCGACCCCCAGTGCCCTTGCCGCCTGCTTATATTTGCGCGCCTCAAGATCCTTGAGGTGGTAGGTCAAGAGAGACTCCACCAAGCTTCCCCCAATACCCAGAGCTTTGACCTGAAGGAGAAGACATTCCCCCAGATCACGGGCAGCAACACCGGCAGGATCGAATTCCTGAATCCGCTTCAGCGCCCCTTCCACAGTGGATTCGTCGGTGCCGCAGACGGCGGCCACCTCACCAATGGAAGCACGGAAGTAGCCGTCCTCATCTATGTTACCGATTATTTCAGTGCCTATCTGCATCTCCTCATCCGTAAGCCTGGTCAGGCTCAGCTGCCACATGAGGTGATCGAACAAGGTGCTTTTCTTTGTCAGCAGGTTTTCGAACGAGGGGCGTTCCTCGTCGTCATAATACTGTTCGCCCGCACTATAATTATAACCGTCCAGATAGGATTCCCAGTCCATCTCCTTGGTTTCCTCGCCGGCGGTTACTTCCTGAAATTCGCTGACGGGCGCCTCTGGCTCCGGTTCCTTCTCATTCAGTTCGAGCTGCTCAACCTCCTTGGTTTCTTCAGCCTCAGCTATTTCATCCAGAAGCGGGTTTTCCTCAAGTTCCTGGCGGACCACGTCCTGCAGCTCAAGCCGGGACAGCTGGAGGAGTTTTATTGCCTGCTGCAGCTGGGGAGTCATAACCAGTTGCTGGCTCAATTTCATCTGTTGGCGCATCTCAATGGCCATAACTATTTACACCTTTGCACTGATGGAGTGCTGCTTTTGAAATGTCCACTGTCAGAACGGCACCAGGCCTAAAGCCTGAATTTGTCACCTAGGTAGAATTCGCGGGCTTTCTTGCTCTCGGCGATGTGAATCGGGTCGCCGTATTCCAGCACCTCGCCCGCATTCAGGATGTATGCCTTGTCGCAAACGCCGAGGGTTTCGCGCACATTGTGATCGGAGATGAGAACACCCAGTCCTTTGGACTTGAGCACAGTAATGATGTTCTGTATGTCGATCACGGCAATGGGATCGATTCCGGCAAAAGGTTCATCAAGCAGGATGAATCCCGGTTCAGTGGCCAGCGCCCTGGCTATTTCCACCCTGCGACGCTCGCCGCCGGAGAGGGCGAACCCCTTGCTCCTGGCGATATGGGTAATACGGAATTCCGAGAGCAGTTCGTCAGCTCTCGCCCGGCACTGGTTTTGGGTCAATTTCATCGTTTCCAGTACAGCGAGTAAGTTTTCTTCGACTGTCAGCTTGCGGAAGACTGATGGCTCCTGGGGAAGATAGCTGATCCCCTTGCGAGCCCTCAGATACATTGGCTCTTCAGTGATATCCTCGCCGTTCAGGAAAACCTTTCCGCCATCGGGACGGCAGAGACCCACCATCATATAGAAGGTGGTCGTTTTCCCGGCGCCGTTCGGCCCCAGAAGGCCGATCACTTCTCCGGAAGCAACCTGAAGATCGACTCCATTGACAACAGTGCGGCCGCTGAAGCTTTTTTTCAGGTCCCTGCTATTGAGGATATTCTCAGGGTTTTGGGTTGCCATCTTTCCCTTTGCCCCTGGGATGGATCTCGGCTTCTACCCGTCCTTCCGCACCATCGCCACCACCGGTGACAACACTTCTCTGTTCTTCCACGAAATAGGTAATGACCCTGCCGGAGACGACATTGTTGCCCTGATAGACTTTCGGGGATCCGTCGAAAACAATCTTGCCCGCCTTGTTGTCATACACGGCATGCCCTGCAGCAGCCTGCCGGTCCCCCTGGATAACCCGGACATTGCCGCTCGCCTCTACGGCGTCCACATCCCGTTCTTTTTCCGAATATTTGATGACCAGCCTGTCGGCATAAATGGTCATGTCCCCCTGTCGGGCCGCGACCTTGCCGACAAAGGTGGCTGTCCTACCAGCAGTATCGGTAAAAAGCTCGTTGGACTTTATTTTTATAGGCTGATTGCTTTTCAGCCCATCCGAGACACCGGCTGCAATAACGGTAGCCGCAAAGAGCGGCACTATTGCAGATGCGAAAGAAATTTTACCGATCACTTGCCGTGCCCACTTTTTATGTCTGCCGATACATCCTTCATTATCTTCAGATCCCGTGTTGCGACATTCAGCTCCATGCCGACGCCACTTAAATCGATTCTGCCGTCGATGAACCTTACTGGATCGTTTGTCCTGATAAGGGCTCTATCGGCAAGATAGCATGCTCTTTCCGATGAAAAGTGCATGCCCGAATCGCTTGT
Organism: Geotalea sp. SG265; assembly: GCF_022808985.1. Taxonomy (GTDB): domain Bacteria; phylum Desulfobacterota; class Desulfuromonadia; order Geobacterales; family Geobacteraceae; genus Geotalea. The sequence goes on from NZ_JAKZFT010000008.1 coordinate 95,667, forward strand.
GGCTACAACATTTCCTGAAAGATGCACATCCTTGGTTTCACTGTTGTAATCTGCCTGATCGGCAGTAAGGGTAACACTCCCTACCCCGGCTTCCGCAGCCAGGACCAAGCGAACTGCTTTGAGGCGAAAGGCTTCCTTTTTTCTATCGAAAAGGGCCTGAGCAGCAAACAGATCCCACTTTTTGGCCCCATTTTTCACTTCGCTGTAGTGTACATTCTGCAGCGCCATTTCCACATTACGGGGCAGGGGCTCCAGCTTGCGAGGCTGCGAGTTTCGCTGCTCGACCTTCAGCATGACGGTAACAATCAGGGAAACACCAGCCAGAACGATGGCAGTGGCAAGAAAAAGCCTGATTTTCTTCTGTCTCGACATAATTCACCGGAAGTATAGCATCATAAAAAATAGCTGTAAAGCGCTTTGTGGCGGGCGATTATAATTTGGCATGGAGATTGAAAAAGGAGGAAAAAATCGGGAAGTGGTCAAGACAAAAAAACTGGGGCAGGATTATTTGTAGTAGCGCTCGGTAATTTCATCCCATACCCCCTGCTCTTTGAGGAGAAGGTCGCACACCTCGCGGACGGCACCCCATCCTCCACGGTTTTGGGTTACGAAATGGGCGTGTGGAATAACCTCGGCCACGGCATCTGCTGGGGCAGCAGCAAAGCCGGCACGCCTCATTACCGGGATATCGATCACGTCGTCTCCGACAAAGGCAACTTGGGCATGGTCGAGGCCGGTGGTCTCCAAAATCTTCAGGTACGGTGTCAGCTTGTCCAGGCACTTCTGGTAAACGATGCCGATCCCCAGCTCCGCCGCGCGGTTGACAACAACCTTCGATTCGCGGCCGGAAATGATCCCCACCTCCACCCCTGCCCTCTGCACCATTTTGATACCGTGACCGTCCTTGACGTTGAAGAATTTGCTTTCGATACCGTTGGAGTCAAAAATGATGCGGCCGTCGGTCATAACCCCATCCACATCGAGAAGGAGCAGCCTGATATTTTTCAGCCGGTCGGTCAAAGAGAGCGGTTCTACCATGAATAGGGATCCTTCTAGGCGATGCCTGCCTTCAGCAGGTCGTGAAGATGAACGATCCCCACAGGGGTCGCACCATTGTGTTCGAAAACGAAGAGTGAGGTGATGGAAAACTGCTCCATCTGCTGGAGCGCCTTGGCAGCAAGTTCCGAGCGCTTTATGCGTTTTGGGTTTTTGGACATGAGCTGCTCCACGGGGAGATTAATGATATCCAGCCCCTTTTCCAGAGCCCGCCGCAAGTCACCGTCGGTAATAACGCCGGTCAAGACACCGGAACCGCCAACAACGCCGGTAATGCCAAGCCCCTTTGAAGTGATGACGAACAGCGCCTCACGCATCAGGGTCCCCACCGGTACCAGGGGAACCGCGTCCCCCTGATGCATGATGTCTTCCACCTTCAGAATCAATTTTTTCCCCAGCGCTCCGCCCGGATGAAAAAGGGCAAAATCTTCCGCCTTGAACCCCCGCTCCAGCAGGAGCGCCACAGCAAGAGCGTCACCCATGGCGAGCGTGGCGGTTGTGGAAGCGGTAGGTGCCAGGCCCAGTGGACACGCTTCCTCTTTTACGGAAATATCGAGAAAAACATCCCCGGATTTGGCAAGGCTCGATGTTGGATTGCCGGTCATGGCCACAATATCCGCGCCGATGCGTTTGATGATGGGCAGGATACGCACCACCTCTTCAGTTTCGCCGCTGTTTGAAATGGCTATGACCACATCCCCCTTGATGATCATCCCCAGATCGCCATGGATACCCTCCGCCGGATGCAGAAAAAAGGCCGGTGTGCCCGTGGAGGCCAGGGTGGAGGCGATCTTCTGACCGATAAGCCCCGACTTGCCCATACCGGTAACTACGACCCTGCCGCGGGAAAAACGAATCAGATTCACCGCTTTTTCAAAATCGCCGTTTATATTATCGGCCAGCGCCAGCAGCGCTTCGGCCTCAATGCGAAAGACATTTCTTGCTGCTTCCAGAATACTCATATGTTCTTTCTCAAGCCTGGCAGTCCTTTATTTGACGATGGCGTCGATCGCCTTCAGTTTTTTCAGCAAGGCCGGAAGATCGTCCAGCTTCACTGAATTGGGGCCGTCGCAGAGGGCTTTTTCCGGATCTTCATGCACTTCCATGAAGATGCCGTCGATGCCGGTTGCCACCGCCGCCCTCCCCAGATATTCCACGAATTCGCGCTGTCCTCCCGAGGAGCCACCAAGTCCCCCCGGCAGCTGTACGCTGTGGGTCGCATCGAAAATAACCGGGTAGCCCAGTTGCCTGAGGATGGGGAAACTGCGCATGTCCGAAACCAGGTTGTTATAGCCGAAGGAGACCCCTCGCTCGGTGAGGATGACGTTGTCGTTACCGGTGGAAACAGCCTTGCCCACCACGTTTTCCATATCCCAGGGGGCCAGGAACTGCCCTTTTTTGATGTTGATGACCCGACCACTATTGGCCGCAGCGACGAGCAAATCAGTCTGCCGGCAGAGAAAAGCCGGAATCTGCATGACATCGAGCACCTCGGCGGCAGGCTCCACCTGCTCGATGGAATGGATATCGGAAAGGACCGATACCCCCAAGGACTCCTTGACCTTTTTCAGAATCTTCAGTCCCTCCTTCATGCCGGGACCGCGGAAAGAATTGACCGAGGTACGGTTTGCCTTGTCGTATGACGCCTTGAATATGAGGGGAATGGAGACGCCGTTGCAGATGGTCATGAGACGCTCGGCACAGCGCAGGGTCGCAGCTTCGTTTTCAATGACGCACGGACCGGCCACAAGCACCAGAGGCCGATTGCCGCCTATTTTGATCGAACCGACGGAAATTTCCTTAACCATGTCTCTATCCTTTGGGGCACTTTATGCGTGCCGTGTTTGTCTACACTTTTTTATTCTGCAGAGCAGCGGCTACGAACGCCTTGAAAAGAGGATGGGGATTGAGCGGCTTGGATTTGAACTCCGGGTGAAATTGGCAGCCGACAAACCAGGGGTGATCCGTTATTTCCACTATTTCAACCAGATCACCCTCCTTATAGATGCCCGACAGGACAAGCCCTTTTTCCACGAGGATATTCCGGTTTTTATTATTGAATTCGTAACGGTGGCGGTGACGTTCGGATATCTCCAGGGTGCCGTAGGCTTTCTGGGCAAAACTCCCTTTGGCCAGAGTGCAGGGATAGGCCCCCAGACGCATGGTTCCGCCCTTGCGGCTGACCCCTTTCTGCTCCTCCATGAGATGGATGACCGGGTTCAGGCAGTCAGGCTTGAATTCGCTGGAAAAGGCATCCTCAAGGCCGCAGACGTTGCGGGCATACTCCACCACCGCCATCTGCATCCCCAGACATATGCCGAAAAATGGAATCTTCCTCGTCCGGGCAAACTCAATGGCCTTGATTTTTCCTTCGGTCCCCCTCTCACCAAAACCACCTGGTACCAGGATGCCGTCCACATCCTCCAAAAGGCCGTCGATCCCTTCCTGCTCGATTTTTTCCGAATCGAGGTAGGTAAGATGCACCCGGCAGTCATTGGCAATGCCCCCATGGGTCAAAGCCTCGGAGAGGGACTTGTACGACTCGGTCAGGTTGACATACTTGCCGACAATGGCGATACGCACCTTGCCCTTGCTGGGATTCATCAGTTTTTCGACCACTTGTTGCCATGGGGTCAGATCCGGAGCCTTGGTCCAGATGTTGAGTTTTTCCACCACCTGTTCATCCAGCCCTTCCCGGTGCAGTGCCAGCGGCACAGCGTAGATATGCTCCGCATCCTGGGAGGTTATGACCGCCTTTTCTTCCACATTGCAGAAGAGGGCGATCTTTGCCTTCATGTCCCGGGGCAGGTCCTGTTCGCAGCGGCAGATGAGGATGTCGGGCTGGATACCGATCTCCCGCAGCTCTTTCACCGAGTGCTGGGTCGGCTTCGTCTTCAGTTCGTCGGCGGTCTTGATGAACGGCACAAGCGTAACATGGAGATACAGGACGTTGGCCGCGCCGCGGTCTGCCTTGAACTGGCGGATAGCTTCGAGAAAAGGGAGCGATTCGATGTCGCCGACCGTTCCGCCGATCTCGATGATAGCAATGTCGGACCCTTTGGCGTTCTCGATGATCTTTGACTTTATTTCGTCGGTAATGTGGGGGATGACCTGGACCGTTCCCCCCAGGTAGTCACCCCGCCGCTCCTTCTCAATGACGGAAAAATAGACCTGACCGGTGGTGAAGTTGCTCTTTTTCGACAGGCGGGCGGAGGTGTAGCGTTCGTAATGTCCCAGGTCCAGGTCGGTCTCCGCACCGTCGTCAGTAACGAAGACTTCGCCATGCTGAAACGGAGACATGGTTCCCGGATCCACGTTGATGTAGGGGTCGAGTTTCTGATGGGTAACCCTGAGGCCTCGGGATTCAAGCAGTGCACCCAAAGAAGCGGCGGCGAGCCCCTTGCCGATGGAGGAGACAACGCCGCCGGTCACAAAAATAAATTTGGTTTTCATCGCAGTAACTCCTGTAAAATCTTGGGGGAAATATGCTTATCCCCGGTCCTTCAACCGTTCCAGCACCTTTTCCAGGTCAGCGGGCGTATCGACGCCGATGGATTCGTAATCGGTTTCGACAACCTTGATACGATAGCCGTTCTCCAGGACCCGGAGCTGCTCCAGTTTTTCCGCCATCTCCAGGTAGGTAGGAGACATCTGGGCAAACTGGAGAAGGAACTCGCGCCTGTAGACGTACAGTCCCACATGCTTGAAGCACAGCAGTTTCCGGGACGAGAAAGCCTCGTCCTTCAGGTCGTTCCACTTGTCGCGGAAGTTGGGGAGCGGAGAACGGGAGAAGTAGAGAGCATAGCCCTCCCAGTCCGTTACCACCTTGACCACATTGGGGCTGAGAAAATCATGAAGGCTCTTGATGCGGGTTTTAAGAGTCCCCATGGGCAGGGAGGGATCTTCGGCAAGGGGTCTGATGGCCTCATCGATCATGGCCGGATCGATGAGTGGTTCATCCCCCTGGACATTGACGACGATGTCCGCTTCGAGCCGGGCTGCCACCTCGGCCAGGCGGTCGGTCCCGGTTTCATGGGACCTGGAAGTCATCTCCGCCCTGCCGCCGAAAGCACGGACAGCGGCAATGATACGCTCGTCATCGGTGGCCACCACCACGTCCGAAACCAGCGATGCCTTCAGGGTCCGCTCATAGACATGCTGCACCATGGGCTTTCCCTGAATCTGGGCCAAAGCCTTGCCTTCGAAACGGGTCGAAGCGTACCGTGCGGGAATAATTGCTGTTATTTTCATAGGGAAGGGGACCGTGAACAAGAAAAAATAGGATGTGTCCCTTCTCATCGGGCGGGACAAAGTACGTTACATCAAAAGAAAGGGCCGTGTCAAGGAGGGAATTAGACCATGTCGGTCAGGCTGCTGCTCCAGTTAAAGGTCTCCAGCTGGGCTTCCAGGAGGTGGTCGGGTGTCAGATTAGTCCGGCTCATGAGCTCGTTTGCCGACCTGAAGTCCACCTGTTCGATGATCTCCGTCAGCTGCAGTATGGCCCCGAGGACCCCCTCCCTCTTTAACAGGGCCAGCCGGATATCGCTGTCTAGGTTGAGCTGCTGCACCATTTCCTCCATGGACACCTCGAAGAGGCAATCCACCATCGACAGAATGCCGGTCATGAAGGCACGGTCGGAGAAATCAGCAGTCAAATGCGCAGCCGGCTGTTTTTTAACCAGCAGCTCCATCAGCTTGCCCCTCGCAGCCGCAATTTCCAGAAGCGGGTTTGATACCCCCTGATCGCCTTTGCTGGCATAGAGCGCAAGCACGATCCACCGTTTCAACTGTTGCAGGCCTAAAACCATGAGAGCATGGCGCAGGGTCTTAATATGCTCCCGCAGTCCAATGGCTACGGAATTCACCAGCCGCAGCAGGTTGTAGGTGAGATTGGGGTTTTCCTTGAAGGTCTCCTCGATTTCGCGGAGATCCGCTTCCCTTATGACCTGTTCCAGCAGTTTTGTCAGGGTCAGCTGGGCAATATCCACCCTTTTCTGCTTAAGAATGACCGGATGGGCAAAGTAGTACCCTTGGAACAGATCGAATCCCTCTGCAACACAAAAGGCATACTGCTCTGCCGTCTCCACCTTTTCCGCAAGCAGGGCAATGGGCCGGGACTTTAACTGTCTGAGCGTTTCCCGAATCGTCTCGGGGGGAGTCTGAAGGATATCCACCTTAACGATATCGGTTACGCCGTAAAGCGTTTCGAAGGCGGGATCATACTCGTGATCGTCGAGAGCTATGGTGAAGCCCTGTTCTTTAAGCTTTCTGCAGCGGCCGATCACCTCGTCGCATACGTTGATGGTCTCCAGCAGTTCGATCACCACCTGGTCCCTGGGCAGAAGCTCAAGGCTATCGCTCATGAGCATTTCCATGTCCACATTGAAAAAACCCTTGTGTCGGCCTAGGATTTCACGGGTGCCGAAATCGGTAAGGGCATTGATTATGACACTGGCGCTAGCCTGGAAGCTGTCGGAGATCATGGCGAAATTGACGCTTTCGGCCGAGCGGAAAAGAAGCTCGAAGCCGATTATCTGCTGATTCCGGTCCAGAATAGGCTGACGCCCGAGAAAAAACTTTTCCTGCGCCACGAAACTCTCCCCTGATGCTGTGCACATCCCGCTGCTTCTATCCCTATGCTACTCGCAGAGGCGGATTACCTCTCTCGCTATGCAATCCAGGGGCCGTACCAAGTCCACCCCACCCAGTTTGATGGCTTCATTGGGCATACCGAAGACCACCGACGTCGCTTCGTCCTGGGCAATGGTCTTTGCACCTGCCTCCTTCATCTCCAGCATCCCCCTGGCTCCGTCGTCCCCCATACCGGTCATGATAACTCCCACGGCATTCTTACCGGCATAGCGGGCGGCGGAACGGAACAATACATCCACGGATGGGCGGTGCCGGGAGACAAGCGGCCCTTCCTTGACTTCAACATAGTAGCGGGCACCGCTTCGCTTCAACAGCAGGTGATGGTTGCCTGGCGCAATTAAAGCCCGTCCACGCACCACCGTGTCGTTGTTCTCCGCCTCTTTCACCGAAACCTGGCAAATGCCGTCGAGCCTTTGTGAAAAGGCACGGGTAAAGCCCTCCGGCATGTGCTGGACGATTACTATGCCGGGAGAATCCGCCGGCAGCACCTCGAGGAATGCCCGCAATGCTTCGGTCCCTCCGGTGGAGGCTCCCACCACCACAACCTTTTCGGTGGTCTGGATCATAGCCTTGGAGGTGGGTTTGGCAATGATCACGTCGGCGGTCAGCTTCGGAGCAACGGCACGGGGCTTTGCTGCTACCCTTTTCAGCCTGGCCTGGCTGGCAGCCTTGACCACATCGCAGATGCGCACCCGGGATTCTTCCAGGAACTGCTTTGTCCCCATCCGCGGTTTCTGTATGATTTCCACTGCCCCGTATTCAAGCGCCTTGACTGCCGTTTCCGAACCGCTGTCCGTCAGGCTCGAGCACATCACCACCGGGATGGGATACTGACTCATGATCTTGTGGAGAAAGGTTAAGCCGTCCATGCGGGGCATCTCCACATCCAAGGTTATGACGTCGGGCACCTCGTGCCTGATCCGTTCGGCGGCGATAAACGGATCCGCTGCCGTGGCTATCACGTGGATCTGGGGGTCCGATTCAAGAATTTCGACCATTGTCTGCCTGACCACCGCAGAGTCATCGACGACAAGTACACGGATCTTTTCTTTCATATCCACCACTCTCTTGCCGGTTGGGATGTGATCACCGGAGTTTCCTGTATACCGTCGGGTGAACCGCCGTAAGGGGCACGTTCAAGCCGCTGAGCGTTTCCGAATGCCCCATGAAGATATGGGAACCGGGCGCCATGTGGGTATAGAAGTGGTTCAGCAGTCTTTCCTGGGTCTTTCGGTCGAAATAGATGATGACGTTTCTGCAAAAGATGATATCCAGCTGCTCCCGCATGCCGAAGTCGCCATCCATGAAATTCAGCCGGCGGAAACAGACCCTGTCGCGCAACTCGGGCACTATCCTGACCCGCGGATTGGCTCTGTCCTTGCTGCGCAACAGATACTTCCTCTTCAGGTTCGCGGGAACCGGAATGACCCGCTCCTCATCGTAAACGGCCACCTTTGCCTTCTCCAGAACCCGGGATGATATGTCGGTCGCCAGTATCTCGAACCTGAAGCCGGGACACATTTCGCCAAACTCCGACAGCACCATGGCCAGGGTATAGGGTTCCTCTCCCGAAGAGCACCCGGCGCTCCAGACCATCAGCTTTTTCCCCTGGTGTCTGTTTTCCCATTCGGGCAGTACCCTGTCGAGAAGGTAGTCAAAATGTTCAGGTTCACGGAAGAAATCGGTCTTATTCGTAGTCACCAAGTCTATCATCTGGATGATCTCTTCTTCCATTCCCTGGTCACTGAAAAGAAATTCGCAGTATTCGGCAAACGTGGGTATGCCCAGCGTCCTCAGCCGTTTTTGCAGCCGCGCCTCCAGCATGGTCTTTTTAGCCTCCGGCATTTTGATGCCCAGTTCCTCGTAAATAAACTGGCTCAGCCGGTTAAAGTCCTTTGAGGACAGGGATTGACGTCCATTGTGATCTGAAGCACTCTCCATTACTACCCCCTGAAAAGTTCTGCCGGTGCGACAGATATTCTTGCAGAACTTATCGGATCAAGGGAGCGCAATATTTAGCCGGTTGAGATGAGGAACACGAAAAAAGGCAGAAGGCCGGCTCACGCTCGACTTCTGCCCTTTGGATAGGTTATGTGTGAGATGGTCAGAATTTTTCGAAGTCGTGGTCCAGGCCATCGCTGATAGCATTCAGATCCAGATCGTGGCCCAGAGCCTGTTTTGCCGGTTTTACCTTTTCCGTCTGAGCAAGGTGCTGGATATGCACCTTGCGGGGCTGGACCGTCCAGTTGGAGGCGGGAGCCTGCACCGGCTTTTTCCTGGCGGATTCCCGCTCCTCGATGCGGAAAAAGGAGATACTGCACTGGAGCTGTTCCGCCTGGGAGGCCAGCTCTTCGGCAGTGGAAGCCATTTCTTCCGAAGCCCCGGCATTCTGCTGAATCACCTGGTCCAGTTGCTGGATTGCCTTGTTGATCTGCTCGGCTCCAGTATCCTGTTCCCGGCTGGCGGCGCTGATCTCCTGCACCAGCTCAGCCGTTTTCTGAATATCGGGCACCATCTTCGTCAAAAGATCACCGGCTCTTTCCGCCACTTCCACGCTGGAGGCGGACAGTTCGCTGATCTCCGCAGCCGCCTTCTGGCTTCGTTCGGCCAGCTTGCGCACCTCTGAAGCGACGACGGCAAAGCCTTTGCCGTGTTCCCCGGCGCGGGCCGCCTCGATGGCCGCATTGAGTGCCAGCAGGTTAGTCTGGCGGGCAATCTCCTCGATGATGGATATCTTCCCGGCGATATCTTTCATGGCGTGGACCGTCTCTTCCACCGCATTGCCCCCTTCCTGGGCATCGCCGGCGGACTTCACGGCGATCTTTTCCGTCTGCAGGGCGTTGTCAGCATTCTGCCTGATGTTGGAAGACATCTCCTCCATGGATGACGACGCCTCTTCGGCTGCCGCCGCCTGCTCGCTCGCCCCCTGGGACATCTCCTCCGAGGCTGAGGACATCTGCTGGCTCCCCGAAGCCACATTGTCGGCGGCATTCTTCACTTCGCCCACAATCTCCGTCAGTTTTTTCACCATCATGGAGAGGGCCTGCATAAGCGTGTCATTGGCTGAACGTTCGTTGACCTTGACCAGGAGATTCCCACCTGCTATTTCCTGTGCCAGGGTGGTGACCGTGTTCATGGCTTCGATGAGCTGGTTGATATTGTTCTTGATTTCGTTGAAATCGCCCCGGTAGGCATCGGTAATGACCGGCGGCAGGTCTCCCTTGCTGATCCGGTTCACGTACTGGGCGGTCATGGTGAATGGAGCGACGAAGGCATCCACCAGGCGGTTGATCCCATCCAGCAGTTCTCCCCACCCCCCTCGGTATGCTGAGGTATCCCCGCGCCGGTCGAGTTTTCCTTCCTGAATCGCCGTGATCAGAGCCGCCGTATCCTTGAGAATCCCCTTGATGGCTGCAACCATGGCAGTGAGGTTCTGACCCAGAAGATCCTTGTCCGAACGGATTTTGATATCCACCGACATATCCCCTGCAGCCACTCTTTCCGCAGCCAGTGCAGATTCCCTCAGGCTGTTGATCATGTTCCTCATGGCAGCCAGCAGTTGCCCCGTCTCATCGGCTGAGACGACGTCAATATCCACGGTCAGATCCCCGTCGGCCAGCCTGTTGGCCACATCGACCGCTTCCCCGATGGGTTTTTTGATGCTGCGGGTGATGAGGATGCTGATCAGGAAACCGACTGCTACGGCAATGAGGCTGACGATGATCATCAGCATGACCGTGCTGTCTCTTTTTCCCGTTACCAGCTTCTTGGCGCCTTCCATGGCCTTGTTGGCATCCTGGGCAAAATCGACGGCGGTCGATTCCATCTTATGAACTTCATCCTTCACCTCGCCGATGGCCTTGTTAGCATCGGCGGTGGTAGTGATCCTGCCCGCCTTGACCTGTGAATGGACCTTGTTGAAGCCGGAAACATAAGTGGCAAGGTTATCCTTGATGATCTGGACATGCTGCTTCTGCTCCGCGGCATAGACCGCCTTTTCCATGGCGGCAATACGCTCCTCGACCTTCTCGCGCTCGCCGTTCCACTTTTTGTAGTACTCATCAACCTTCTCGGCATTATCGATGTTGATGAACATATCCTTTTCGTAACGGCGCAAGCCGAGGATATTGGCACGGGCACGAGCCGAATGCTGGGCGATCTGTGCATCCGTGTCCAGCATCTTCACCGTCGTTCCCGAGACCGCGCTGACCCCCCAATAGCCCAATACCCCCACCAGCAGCAACAGGACCAGCACAAGCCCGAAACCGAAACCCAGGCGCACACCTATTTTCATATCGGCAATCTTCATTACACCCTCCTTCCCATTGCATCCAACTCCATCAGCCGTTGGAGACCTGGGAGATATCGTCATCCACGGCCTGTACCGCCGTCAAATCATCACCGGAAAAAATCTTGTCGATATCCAGGATCATGATGAACTGCTCGTCCCGCTTGCCCATACCGCGGATGAAATCGGTCCTCATCCTGGTGCCGATGCGCGGCGGGGGTTCGATCTGGTCGGGCTCCAGATCCAGCACCTCCTGCACCGAATCGGCCATGGCGCCAAGGACTGTAATTTCGCCGTCCACTGCCACTTCCACAATAATGATGCAGGTATTAACGGTGTTTTCCGTGGCATCTATGCCGAATTTCAGCCGCATGTCCACCACCGGCACAACGTTGCCCCGCAGGTTGATCACTCCGCGCATGAAATCGGGTGTTTGCGGCACCTTGGTCACCGTCGTGTAGTCCAGAACCTCCCGCACCTTTCCGATATCAAGAGCAAAAACTTCTTCGTCAAGGGTAAAGGTAAGATACTGCGTTGTTTCCCCAATACCGGCTCCATCCATGTTAATACCCCCTTTAGACAAAAAACTTTTTAAGCGGCTGAACTTACTTATCGTATTCTTCCGGTCATTTCTTTAGGACGAAGACCATGCAGAAAAAAAACGCGGCCCGCGGTGCGGCGTCCCCGACTATCATAGTGCCCTTAGAATTTCTCAAAATCATTGTCAAGATGATCGATCCCCAGATCCAGATCATGACCTGCAGCAGCTTTGCTCGGGTTGCCGTTGGTTTTTTCCGTCTTGACCGCCAGGTGCTGAATCTTTACCTTGTGGGGCTGCACGACTGTTTTCTTAAAGGATGGTGCCGAAGTGACATTCTTCCGCAGTTCCCGGTCGTCTATGGTGAAGAAGGAAATGGAAGATTGTAGCTGTTCCGCCTGGGAGGCCAGCTCTTCGGCAGTGGAAGCCATTTCTTCCGAAGCCCCGGCATTCTGCTGAATCACCTGGTCCAGTTGCTGAATAGCCTTGTTGATCTGCTCGGCTCCTGTGTCCTGCTCCCGGCTGGCGGCGCTGATCTCCTGCACCAGCTCTGCAGTCTTCTGGATATCGGGCACCATCTTCGTCAAAAGATCACCGGCTCTTTCCGCCACTTCCACGCTGGAGGCGGACAGTTCGCTGATCTCCGCAGCCGCCTTCTGGCTTCGTTCGGCCAGCTTGCGCACCTCTGAAGCGACGACGGCAAAGCCTTTGCCGTGTTCCCCGGCGCGGGCCGCCTCGATGGCCGCATTGAGTGCCAGCAGGTTAGTCTGGCGAGCAATCTCCTCGATGATGGATATTTTCCCGGCGATATCCTTCATGGCGTGGACCGTCTCTTCCACCGCCTTGCCCCCTTCCCGGGCGTCACCGGCGGACTTCACAGCGATCTTTTCAGTCTGCAGAGCGTTGTCGGCGTTCTGACGGATGTTGGAAGACATCTCCTCCATGGATGACGACGCCTCTTCGGCTGCCGCCGCCTGCTCGCTCGCCCCCTGGGACATTTCTTCCGATCCGGAGGAAAGCTGCTGGCTCCCCGAAGCCACGTTGTCGGCGGCAGTCTTCACCTCCGAGACAATTTCCTTTATCCGCTCCACCATATCCTTCATGGCTGCCAGCAGCATTCCCGTTTCATCCCTGCCGCAGACATCAATGGTCACGGTCAGATCCCCTTTGGCCAGGGCATTGGAGACCTCAACCGCCTCTTTGAGAGGCTTGGTGATGCCGCGGACAATGAAAATGCCGATGCCAATACCGAGGATGAGCGTGGCAATGGTCAAAAGTATCATCCCTTTGATGGCCAAGGCTTCGTCCGCCTCGATCCGCTTGGTGGTATCATCCACATTCTTGGAGGTGGTCTTCTTGAGGGTATCCAGGGCCGTCTCCAGCTGGTTCCCTTCCCGCTCCACCTTGGCCTCGGCGCCAGCTGCAGCAGCGAGTTTGCCTTGGATCAGCAGGGTCAGTACCTCGCCGACCTCTTTCTCGAAACCCTTGTATTCCCCCTCGACGGTTTTCAGCTGAGAGGCTATCTCGGTGAACTCCTTCTGGGATGCCGCATCCCCGGCCGTTTCCTTCAGGGCCTTGTTCACCAGGGCATCGGTCTTTTTCAGTATTTCGTCAGCTTCATTGGCGCTCTTGGAGAATTCCTCCGCCGTTTTGCGCAGTTCCGCCTGTTCATTGGTGATGCCCAGTCGCACGGCCCGATTGAAAATTACCAGCTGGTCCATCTGGACGCCGCCGACGTCGTTGATGGCCTCAGAGATGGGTATCTCCTGCTCTGCCAGCCCCTTGACCTCATCACCGGCATTCATCAGCTTGGTGATGCCAAAAGCGGCCAGAACAGCCATGAGAATCATTATGATACCTACCATGCCGAGAATCTTTGAGCCGATCTTGAAATTTTTCATGAAATGCATAGTCGTTTCCTCCAGTCCTAAAGATAAGGCTTATAGGTCAGCGTCGTTTCGCCGCTGTCCAGATCGTAATAGGCGCCGATGATCCGCACATTGCCGTCCTCCACCGCTTCAGCGACGATCGGGCTGGCAGAACGGATCTTCTCCGCCACCATCTTCACGTTGGATTTGACAGATTTGCATTGGAAATCGCAGCCGTGGCCTCCAGAACTTGCTGTCGTTCTGGCCTTGTCCACGGCCGGCTTGATGGTATCAACCAGCGTCTTGATGTGACTGGGAGCGTCTCCCCCCTTGATGGTGGCATCTACTGCGCCGCATCGTTCATGACCAAGAACGACGATGAGCTTGGCCCCCAGATGATCAACCGCATATTCGATACTCCCCAGGGCAATGCTGTCGACGATATTGCCCGCAGTGCGGATGACGAAGAGGTCGCCGAACCCTTGATCGAAAAGGAGTTCCGGCGGAACTCGCGAATCGGAACAGCCGATGATGATGGCAAACGGATTCTGCCCTTGGGCAATCGCTGCTCTCCGAGCCGGCTTACGGTTTGGTCCAGTTACCCGGGCTTCTACAAAGCGCTTATTTCCCTCAAGGAGCCGCTTGATTCCCTCTTCTGGTTCAACTGCTTCCACATGGTGTGCAGAGACCGCCCCGTGCTTGCGTGCGTCTGCCGTATGATGTGACGAAGAAGCTTTTTTCTTTTTAGGAATACCATCATGGCTACCTTTGCCCTGGGAGCTCCTGGTAGAATCCTGTGCCGCCGGCTCGACCTTTGAGTGTTCGGTCGTCGGCTGCCCCCCTAGTCCGGCCTTGAACTCCTGGACTCTCACATCCGTTTCGCTGCCGGCATGCACCTGCAAACCAATGAAAAGTATCGATGAAGCAACTGTCAAACCTCGAATGATTCCATTTCCCATATGCCCCCCTTAACCATTCGTTATATTATGAATGTCTATCTAGAATTTCTCGAAAACACCATCCAGATGGTCACCGGCATCACCCATGTCGATATCGTGACCTGACGCTGCACCGCGAAAGCTGGAAACCTGTTGGGCTTTGGCCAGGTGTTGAATCTTCACCTTTTGGGACTTGACATCCGTCCTTGAGGCCGAAGAGGAAACCATGCTCTTATTCCCCTCATGACGATTGTCAATCTTGAAGAAGGAAATAGCCGATTGGAGCTGTTCCGCCTGAGAAGCGAGTTCTTCGGCAGTGGAGGCCATCTCTTCCGAAGCCCCGGCATTCTGCTGGATCACCTGGTCCAGTTGCTGGATTGCCTTGTTGATCTGCTCGGCTCCAGTATCCTGTTCCCGGCTGGCGGCGCTGATCTCCTGCACCAGCTCTGCAGTCTTCTGAATATCGGGCACCATCTTGGTCAAAAGATCACCGGCTCTTTCCGCCACTTCCACGCTGGAGGCGGACAGCTCGCTGATCTCCGCAGCCGCCTTCTGGCTCCGTTCAGCCAGCTTGCGCACCTCGCTCGCTACCACGGCAAAGCCCTTGCCGTGCTCGCCTGCGCGGGCCGCCTCAATGGCCGCATTGAGGGCTAGCAAGTTAGTCTGGCGGGCGATTTCCTCGATGATGGATATTTTGCCAGCGATATCCTTCATGGCGTGGACCGTCTGTTCCACTGCCTTGCCCCCTTCCTGGGCATCGCCGGCAGATTTCACGGCGATTTTTTCCGTCTGGAGTGCGTTGTCGGCATTCTGCCGGATGTTGGAGGACATCTCCTCCATGGATGAGGATGCCTCTTCGGCGGCGGCCGCCTGCTCGCTCGCCCCCTGAGACATCTCTTCCGACCCGGACGAGAGCTGCTGGCTCCCCGAGGCCACGTTGTCGGCTGCCGTTTTGACTTCGGCTACTATACCCTTGAGCTTGTTCACCATGTCCTGCATGGCGGCCAGCAATATGCCCGTCTCATCCTTGCTGGTTACGGCTATTGCTACCGTCAGATCGCCTGCCGCAAGACGGTTCGATACGTTAACGGCCGTATCGATAGGTTTGGTTATACTCCGTGTGATCACCACGGCTATAACCAAACCCACAAGCAGAGCAAGGACACAAAAGCCAATGTCCATAGTGCGGGTAGACCTGTAGGACTTGTTGGCCTCCTTGTAGCGGAAATCGATGCGCCCCTCATTGTAATTGATCAACTCATCGAAGCAGTCCTGTACTGCCTTATTAAGCCTCATCCCGTCTTTCGCAAACATTGCGGCTGCCTCACTGGACCTGTTTGCCAGCGCAAGCTCCACCATCGCGTTATTGACCCCTTTCGAGCCCTCCATTGCGTCTTTGACCTTAGTGATCAGCTTCTTACCCTCGGCATTCTCCTCGAGCTTTTCCAGCTTGGCTATCGAATCTGCATAGACAGCCCGCAAGGCGTCTATTTGCTGTTTTTCCTCAAGCCTTTTCCCATGGTCATCAACAATGATCATCTGCTGGATCGCGGCAGTGGTTTTATACATAGATTCAGACGCTGCACTGGTCTCCTTGATCTTTTCATAATTGACATCGACTATGCGTTGCAGATGTTCTTCAACATTGGCCATACCTTTGATGGAAAAAAAGGTCAGTGTCACGGTAAGGAGTAAAACTGCAATAAATCCTGCCAACAGCCGGATGCCGATCCTGAGATTTTGTATGCCCATCTTTCGTCTCCCTGTATCTTTTTCGGTTTTAGAAGGTTGTAGGTCTATCCATTACAGAGGCTTATCGGAATGGGTCTTTTTTAACTTAAACCTTATTCGTCGCAACTTTTCATTTCAGTGGCAAGAGACGCAAAAAAAGCCATGGCGAGTACCATGGCTGTCGGCAAAAAACTGCTTCTGTGTTTTTTATAAATTGAAAAAGAAGGTCGCTCCCTTCTCGATCTCCCCCTCTGCCCATATCCGCCCTCCATGGCGGTGGATGATTCGCTGGACCGTGGCAAGGCCGATGCCCAGGCCAGAGAATTCTTCTGGATGATGCATGCGTTCGAAGGGCTTAAAGAGCTTTTTGGCGAATTTCATGTCGAATCCGGCACCATCATCGCGGATGAAATATACCCTTCGCTTTTTATGCTCCACCACGCCGAACTCAATGGTCGCCTGCTGGTGCTTTGCCGTGTACTTGCAGGCATTGTCCAGCAGGTTTCGCAACGCCAGCATCAAAAGCCTTTTGTCTCCCTTTGCCGCCACCTCCGGGGCCACGAGCCACTGAATGATCCTCCCGGCGTAGGTGAGTTGCAGGTCCTCCATGATTGCAAGGCACATCTCGCTCAGGTTCACCTCTTCCACCTGCAGATCGCCGCGGGTCAGCATCGTCAGCTCCAGGAGGATGTCGATAACCTCCTTCAGCTGAATGCTGTTACGTTGTATGCACTCCGCATAGGCGCGCCCCTGGTTATCGAGACTTTCGCAGCAATCCTCCAGAAGCGCTCGGCTGTACCCTTCCAACCTGGTAAGCGGAGCGCGGAGATCATGGGAAATGGCGTAGCAGAATCCTTCAAGTTCCCGGTTGGAAGCCTCAAGCTGGGCAGTCCGCTTCAGTACTCTCCCCTCCAGTTCTTCGTTCAGCAAGCGTATCTCGTCCTCGGCCCTCTTGCGGTCGCTAATATCACGGTTACTCCCCCGGATACCGATGAAGTTTCCATCTTCATCATAAATCGGCCGGCAGATATGACCGATCCAGCACAGGCTGCCGTCAGGCTTGATGATGCGAAAGGCTACCGGGTTCGTCCAGCGCCCCTCTTCAACCTCCCTTCTATGGGCGTCGTAGCATTTCAAGTCATCGGGAAAAATTATTCGGTTGAAAAGCCCCTGATCGGCAAGGAACTCTTCCGCGCCTCGGCCGGTAATTTCCCTACAGGCCGGTGATGAATAGACGAACCTCCCCTCGGGATCCTGCCAAAACTCCCAACCGTAGGTATTGTCCGCAACAATCCGGTATTTTATCTCCGATGCACGCAGCTTTGCTTCTGTGCGCAAGCGCTCTTCAATCTCCCCTTTCAGCCGCTGGTTGGCCCGTTCCAGCTCAGCCGTTCGCTCCATGACCTTCATTTCAAGATTTTGATTGGAGCGAAATAACGCCTGCTCCGCCAGATGCAACCGCTCCTCGCTTCGTCGCAGTCGTCTGCTCCCCAGATAGATCCCTCCCATCCCCACCAGCCAGAGAACGAGCAGGGAAAGGCTGTTTTCCAGGAGAGCGAGCCGCTCGATATCGCTTATGAGTGCCACTGCCGTAGCTGAGACGGAGAACGTCCAGATCAGGACCGAGTACCGCCCAACCTTCACGCATGCAGTATTCGGCCTGTTGACCCCATTTGCCATTGCGCCCACCAAAGCTTAATTTAAAAATGTTAACATTATATTCACCTAATTCTAAAAATAAAGAGAAATGTGCTGCTGAATAAAAAAGGCATGATCCATCAGGACCATGCCTTTCTCCAGCCCCAGCAATGGGGGGAAGGATCGCAAGCGGAATAAGCTGAGTATCCACATCGCGCTTAGCGCTAAAGTTATGTGTGAAAGTTACTGCAGGCTTTGGGCCTCCACCCCTTTTACCAGTTGGGGAATATCAACAATCAGCGCAACCGCCCCATCACCGAGGATCGTCGCACCGGAGATGCCTTCCACATTTTTATAGGCCCGCCCCAGGGATTTGATGACCGTCTGGTGCTCGCCGATGACATGGTCAACGACGACACCAACCCGCATGCCGCTGACCTGGGTAATGACGATCTGCTGGATTTCGGGGGGATCACCGGTGATGCGGAACTTCTCCCGCAGGGGAATGTAGGGGACCAGATGCTCACGCACGTTGGCCAGGTTCCTGCCATGGGATTTTTCGATGTCGCTGTCAGTCAGCTCCACGCATTCGTCCACCAGAGAAAGGGGCAGCAGAAAGCGGTCGCCACCGATCTGTACCAGCAGGCTTTCGATAATGGCCAGGGTCAGGGGGATCTTGACGGTGATGGTGGTTCCTTCTCCACGCTTGCTGTTCAATTCTATGGTGCCACGCAAAGCTTCGATGGCCCGTTTGACCACGTCCATGCCCACGCCGCGGCCGGAGACGCTGGAGACCTTCTTGGCAGTGGAAAAGCCCGGTTCGAATATCTGGGCAAAGATCTCCTTTTCGGACAGCTCGACACCCGGCGGAATCAGCCCCTTCTCCATGGCCTTGGCCCGAATAGCCTCCTTGTCCAGCCCTGCGCCGTCGTCGGTGATGGTGATGAAGACGCTGTCCCCCGAGTGGACTGCACCCAGATGTATGGTCCCCTGGGCCGGCTTGCCCGCCGCCGCCCGCTCCTCGGGCATCTCGATGCCGTGGTCGATGCTGTTGCGGATCAGGTGCACCAGCGGGTCGTTGAGCTTTTCGATAACCGTCTTGTCCAGTTCCGTCTCCGCACCTGATGTCTCCATTTCGATCTTTTTCCCCAATTCATTGGAGAGGTCGCGGACCAGGCGCTTGAACTTGCTGAATGTGGTGCCTATGGGGAGCATGCGGATATTGAGGGCGTTATCCCTCAGTTCCGCCGTCAAGCGTTCCACCTCTTCGGCAATGGACAAGAGCTCGGCATCCTTGCGCCCGGCGGAGGTCTGACTGAGGCGGGCCTGCACCGTGACCAGTTCTCCCACCAGGTTCACCAGCACATCCAGCTTTTCCGCCGGGACCCTAATGCTCGACGCCGATTCCTGTGATTGTCGTTCCTGGCGGACCTCCTTCACATGCTGCTGCTCCACCAGGGCTGAAACAATCTTCTCCGGTTCCACGAGCCCGTTTGCAACGGCAATTTCCCCGAACTTCTTCTGCTGGGACAGTATGCTCTTCAGCTCTTCAGGGCTCAGGTCTCCCCGCTCCATCAGTATCTCGCCAAGCCTCTTGCTTCCCGCTTCCCCGCCAAAAGCATCGCCACTGTCGATGGCATCGATTTTCAGTTCGCAGTCGTCCTCCACAAAGATGAATACGTCCCGAATAGCGTCGATCCCCTGTTTTGTCGTCAGGATCACATCCCAATAAACATAGCAGCTTTCAGCATCCATCTCCTCAAGCGGAAGCAGGTTCGCCAGCTGGGCAACCACCCTGCACGGGCCCAGTTCTCTGAGCTCCTTGATCAGGCTCAGTGGATTGATGCCGCGCATGAAAATCCCTCGGTCCGGCTCGAAACGGATGCGATAGGTTACTTCGAAGGATTCCTTCGGCTCTTTCGTTGCCTCTTTCGCCGGTTGCGGATCTTCCGGGCTGCTCGACTCCGCTTCGGGAAGCATCCCCTTTAACACCCCAATGATCTCCGCAGTTCGGAATTCGTCAACCATCCCCCCTTCTGCTGAAGCATCGAGCATGGCCTTTATCTGGTCCCGGGCGGCAAGGGTAATATTGACAAGGTTTTTCGTCACCGGAATCTTCCCGTTACGCACCAGATCGAAGACCGTCTCCACCTCGTGGGTGAAAGCGGCAATGTCCTCGAAACCGAACATGGCACCCGACCCTTTGATGGTGTGCATGGCCCGGAAGACCCGGCCGATTACTTCCTCATCCTCCGGCCTCTCTTCCAGTTCCAGAAGCGACGTTTCCAACTCCGCCAGAAGCTCATAGGCTTCTTCCTTGAATGCCTGTTGATGTTGGTCCATCATCCGAGCACCTTCTTCACCACCGCCATCAGCTGTTCAGGCTTGAAAGGCTTGACGATCCAGCCGGTGGCTCCGGCGGCCTTTCCTTCCTGTTTCTTGCTGTCCTGGGATTCCGTGGTTAACATAACTATAGGAATGAATTTGCATGACGGCAGGGCTCGTGCCCCCTTGATCAAGCCGATGCCGTCCAAATTGGGCATGTTAAGGTCGGTGATGAGCATGTCCACCTTCTGTCCTCCCAGTTTCTGCAGTGCATCTTTGCCGTCCACCGCCTCGACCACCTCGTACCCGTTCTGTTTCAGGGTAAAGCTGACCATCTGCCGGACACTGGCGGAATCGTCCGCCGTCATGATTATCTTTCCCATCAATCGTTCCCCCCCACCCAAAAGCAAGTTTTATCCCTGTCCTGGGCACACCCCACGTGGCGTTGAAAACCTGCTTCAATGCTGACCGCATGAATAAGATCGTTGTCGCCTGTGGCAATACTGAGCTGTTTGTTCAGCTGTAAGACACTGCGGTGGGTTGCGCAGAGCACTTGCAACCCTGCCAGGTCGATCTCCGTCACATCGGCCAGATTAATGAAGAGTTGCTCCGCTCCCGCCAATGCCTGCAAGAGGGCAGCCCTCAAATCCCCCACGTTCTGGACCGATACCGGTCCGCTGACGTTTACCGTCAACGCGGCTGGGGTACCTTCCCCTTTCGCCACCGTTACCTTCAATTCATCCATGCCGATTCTCCCTGCCAAACTGGCGCTGAACGTCAAAAAAGCTCCACATTATCCCCTAGGTCGTCCCCCGATGGCAGCACATAAACGTCGGCAGGCGGACCGGCAGACCCAGACTTCTCCATTGCACCCTCATCTTTTTGCATAATAGAATTATGGATCTTGCGTTCGCTGTCCATGGTGTAGCGATCGGCAAGCTGCATCAGTGTGTCTTCCCCTTTGGATGCAGGAGCAATGGTCAGCGCCTCACCAATGATGGCATTCAGTTCTTCCATTACCTGGTCTATCACCGATGACACCTGGTGGTGAGCAGTTATGCCGTTGGTTGCCGTGTCAATGTCTGAACACAATATCTGCACCGCACCCCGCATGCTGGCCAGACACCCGCTCAGGGAATCATTAACCCCCTGCAGGGACTGGAGCAGCGCCGGCAGAGAGTTCACCATCTCTTCGACTTCCACGTCCAGTTCGGTGACATCGGCCCGTGCGCTGGTACAAAGCCCTTCGGTAGCATCGGTGACCTGGGTCAACATTGCGGAAACAGCAGAGGTCTGGGCAATGGCATCCACAGACAGGCGTTGAATCGCCTCGGCAAGAACCCCCAGGGCTGCACCCTCTTCACCAGTCAATGCCGCCTTCACCTGGGCGTTGAGGGCAATAAGCTCGATCTCTTCGCCGATGAATTCGATATCGTTGACAAAATTTGTGATCTCCATCACCGTTTCGGCTACGGTGCCCATGGCCTTGGTTAACGTGCGGTTCAGCTGGGAGCTCTGGTCGAGAACGGCAGCAACCATGGTAAGATCGGCCTCAAGACCGGTCAGAAACGAGCTTCCCGTCTGATCGGCGACCCCAGCCATGGCACGTGTGTCCTCGGAAAGGCGCGATTGCTTTGCTGCAATGTTGTGGAGATTATCGACGATCCGCCCGACGGCGTTATTGAGTTCGTCCCGGGCGTGGGCCAGCTGGGCAGTCTGCAACTGGCAGATACCTGCAGCCTTCCGGGCCAGGTCCTGTACATCTTCCCGGTCGTCCGTCCCGGACTCCAGGCTATTTTGCAGGTCATCAAGCGCCTCAGCCACATGCTCGATCTGCTGGCGAACGATGTCGTGAAACTGCATGGACATGACCACTTCGCCAATATTCCGGGAAACCACTCCCGATGCTTCGGCAATGGCCGATGCCGATTTGGAGCAGCGGGAATTGACCTGGGTCAGGGCGGCGAGGCTGGTCTGGGTACGCTCCAGGGTTCCCTGGACTTGATGCCGCTGCTCCATGCCCAGATCGAGGACCTGGTTCAAAGTCTGTCGAATGACCGTGTTCAGCTGGTCCTTCTGCTCCAGTATGGTCCCCGCCTTTTCCAGCACCTGTATGGAGAGCTGTCCCACGTCATTCGCAAGGGTATCGAATCCGGCTGCGCTTTGGCCAAGGCGGGCGCTTTCGATTTTGGTGGAAATGCCCAGCATGCGCAGCGACTTGTTGATCTTTCGAAAGCCGGAAAGGGGGGTCGCGGTTTTATCGAGAAGCTCCAGAATGGAGCGCAAGGTCTTGGAACTCTGTTCAGTCTCCTTCTCGCCATGGACCAGGTACTCTTCCATCTGCTGCAGTATCTCCTGGAGTCGCTGAATGGTGCGGGAAATCTCCTCACCTGAAACCTGGCCTGCCATCTCCGAAGATTTTTCGGAAATCTGCCCCGCCCTGCCGTAGAAATCGTGCAGATTAGCCCCGGTGGCGAGAAATTCCTCCTCGGTGGCACCTGCTATTTCCATCAATTGATTTCGCGCACAGGCCAGTCTTTCTGACCAGGAAGAAGACAGGGAATGGGCATTTGCTGCAGGAACGGAATGATCCATGAACATAGGTTTTTGACCAGCTTGCAGGAGTATAGCCGCCAAGGC
This sequence comes from Geotalea sp. SG265, assembly GCF_022808985.1. Taxonomy (GTDB): domain Bacteria; phylum Desulfobacterota; class Desulfuromonadia; order Geobacterales; family Geobacteraceae; genus Geotalea. The sequence continues at coordinate 118,341 of NZ_JAKZFT010000008.1, forward strand.
AGCCTCTTTTTGTTAACGTATCGTCATTTGAATTAATAGCTTGAGGGATAAATTGGGTTGGCAGGGACAAAAAAAAGCACCACGGGAATCCGTGATGCTTTCTGAGGCGCAGGAAAGGCAAGTTTTACTTGAAGTCTGCATACCTGGAGATCACATAATCCCGGTCCCTCGCCTCTTTCAAGTGGCATTCATAACAGTTCGTCACCGGGTCCAGTTTCGAAGGCTTACCCTCTGCGGTAAAGCCGGCGAATTGCCAGCCACCGGTCTCCTTGAATTTTTTGTCCTTTTTCATCAGGACGATCATGTTTTTCTTTCCTTTAACCGGCTTGCCGTTTTCTTCCTTCATCTTGTAATAATCCACGACGAAACGGCTCCCTTCGGGATATTTCCCTCCGGCCTTATAGGCAGGCATGGCCTTCTTGTCCACATAGATGTAATGAACGCCGTAAAAAAGGGAACTCTTGTCGGTGACGACCTTTTCCTTGCTCTTTTCCCATTTTTCGTAACCCTTCGGCAGTGCTGCATTGCCGGCGGCCCATGCCGAACCGGCGGCCAGCAGAAGGGAAACAGCCGTCAGCATGGCAGATTTTTTCTTCATAGATGTGTCCTCCAAAGATGATTTTTGCGCTGAGCCTTGGCGGCTCGGAGCCGGTGAAGGGTAATAAATTTGCACCCGTTATTCAAGAAAAACATCACATTGCCGGCAGGTACACATCTATAATTATACTTAGCCACGGGGAATCGGCACCCCTCAAAGGAATTGTTCGTCTATTTTCGGACAAATATCTCCCGTGCCATGGCCGAATCGATGGCAAACTCGGAAAACCCGACCCGGAAAATATAGGAAGGAAAGGTCTGGGAAAGGACGATACGGTTGCCGGGCAAAACCCCCATAGCCATCAATTTCTGCATCTTTTTGCTGTCTTCGGTCTGGATGTAGGCAATTTCTCCCTCTTCTCCAGACTTCAGCTCGGTGAGGGGAACCACCCCTAAATCGCCGCTCCTTCTCGCCTCTTCGCAGCAGTCTCCTGGTGGAATATGCTTGCCGTGGGGACAGGTGGTGGGGTGGTTGAGCATGGTGCAGACCTTGGCATCGACCCCTTCGTTGAGCAGGTGCTCGAACTGGCATGCCTTGTCGTCTCCCGCTTCTCCACGGACATTCAGCACATCCATGAGCAGCCGTTCCGCCAGCCGATGACGTCGGATCGTCCGGCGGCCTTCTTCTCTCCCCTCGGGGCGGAAGTAGACTCTCCCTTCCTTCACTTCGATCAGGGTCCGGGAAGCCAGCTCCTGATAGGCAGGGTCCCCAGCCGGGATACCCAGCTGGTCAATCTCGGCAAACCCCTTTCCTTCCTCCTCGACGGCGATCCACAGCGCCTCCAGAATCTCTTCCGCTTTATCCGATAACTTCATCATTTAACTCCTTGCCGTAATATCATCTGCTAGTGTTTATCGTTCTTTGTCAATATTTCCTTAATTTTCTTCACGACGGTCAGTTCGGGAGGGTTTTCATAGTAGCAACGGGGGCAGCGCACCATCCTGCATTTCATCGGTTTGCCGCATTTTCCGCAACCCGTGATGCCTTCTTCCTGGCTGAATTCGTGTCCGCAATAACCGCATTTCATGGAATACCTCTGTTATACCAATTTCGTAACGAGCAGGAACTGATTGAGCAGATAACCGCTGCCAAAGGCAAGGGTGCTGACGAAAACACCGATGGCCAATGCGACCTTCAATCCCCGCTCCCGCTTCATGACCAGGAATTGGGCCACGCAGGGAATGAAGAGGGTCAGGGTAACAGCCGCCACGGTCAATTGCCGTCCATCCAGTATACCCTTGGTCTGCAGGTCGTAAAGACCCGCAGCGCCGTAATCGCGACGGAAAAATCCAAAGATGAATGCCACTGCCACATCCTTGGGCAGCCCCATCATGCCCATCACCGGGCTCAACCATTCCACCGCCATTTCAAAGAAGTGGGTAAGCTTGCCGATCCAGAGCAGCACCGAAGCCAGGATAAAGAGTGGCAATATCTCCATGAAGTACCACTGCATCCTGGTATAAGTCTTGGTCAGGACATTGGATAACTGGGGCAACCGCATGGGGGGTAGCTCCATGTAGAACATGGGGGTCTCGCCCGGCATGAGGCGCGCGGCCAGGAAACCGATGAGGAGAAAAATGAGTATCAGACAGACCCCCCAGACCAGAAGCGCCCCGGGTGCCTTGGACAGCAGCGCCAGAATCACCCCGAGCTGGGCGGAACAGGGAATGGCCAGAGCCAGCAGCAGGGTGGCAAGGACCCGTTCCCGCACCGTCTCCAGGGTACGGGTAACCATGGTGGCCATGGTGTCGCACCCGAAACCGAGCACGATGGGGATGACGGCTCGACCGGTAAGACCGATCTTCTTGAAGACCCGGTCCACCAGGAGCGCCAGCCGGGGAAAATAGCCGCTATCCTCAAGTATGGAAAAAAAGAGGAAAAAGGTGGCGACGATAGGAAGAATAATGCCCACGGCATAGCGCAGTCCCAGCGTCAGGACGCCATACTCCCCCACGAACAGTTCCTGAATGGGTATCCATGGTATGATGCCCTTGACGAGCCCGGTTACCCACGGGTTGAAATATTGCTCGAAAAGGGTCCCTTCGAGAAAATCTACCAGCGTCCCGGCACCGAAATCGCCGACAAATTTATAGAGGCCATAGTAGAGCACCAACAGAAGCAATGGTATGCCGGTCAACGGCCGCACTGCCCAGCGGGAAAGACGTTCGCTGAAGGTGACCACCCGCTTGTCGGGCAGACTGAAGACCCCCGCCAACAATCCCTTGACGACCCCCTTCCGCTCCATGGAAAGGTCAAGATGAAAGGACTCACGGCGCTCAAAGGTCTTCTCGCGCACCTTTCCGGCGATGGCGGCAAAACCCTCCCCTTCCCGCTCTGCCACCAGGGCTGAAACTTCCTCATCCCGCTGCAGAAGCAGCAGGGCCACGGATTTCTTCGATAAGGCATAATCACCATTGATCAGCTGGGAGACACTGTCGATATCGGCCTCAAGCCTCTTGCTGTAAGCGAAAACAGCATGCTTCCGCCGGCTGTAGACGGCAATGGCCTTCCTGATCTCGTCCAGACCACGTTTTTTTGCCGTGGCAGCGCCGATCACCGGGATGCCCAGCTTTTCCTGCAAAAGCGGCAGATCGATGGAGAGGCCCATCCGCTCCGCCTCATCCATGATGTTGACCACCAGCACCACCGGCAACTGGGCATCGATCAGCTGCAGGGTCATGACCAGCATCCGCTCCAGGTTCCGTGCATCCAGCACATGCAGAACCACGTCGGGAGATTCCTTGAGCAGGATCTCCCGGGCCACCCGTTCCTCCTCGGTTATGGGCAACAGCGAGTACATTCCCGGAGTGTCGATAATTTCACAGGTTGTACCGTTAATGGCAGCAGAACCGCGGGCAACCTCCACGGAAGTGCCGGGATAATTGGAGACCGTCACATAGGCGCCGGTCAGGGCATTGAAAAGGACGCTTTTCCCCACATTCGGATTTCCCACGAGAGCGACCTTTTTGACAGCACCGGTTACGACACCTGCATTTGAGTGACAAGAGCTCTTTTTCTTGAATAAACCCATTTCCCTAGTTCCTTTTGTTGTAATTGATAATCATTTTCAAATATTTCGCAAAAAATTTTTGTGCCTATTTTCTGCATTTGGCACATAGGCCATACAGCTCCAACTTATGTGTTTTGATAAGAAAGCCGTAACTGTCAGCTATCTCATCCTGCAGCTTTTCGATGGTCGCGTTCTCGAATTCGGCAATTGCGCCGCAACGGGTGCAGACCAGGTGGTCATGGTGCTCCCCTTCGGTCACATGCTCGTAGCGGGTCTGCCCATCACCGAACTGTATTTCACGGGCAATGCCCGATTCGGCAAAAAGCTTCAGCGTCCGATAGACCGTTGCGTAGCCGATGGCTGGATGCTTGGCGCGAAGCTTGAGATATAGCTCTTCCAGGCTCATGTGTTCGGAGGTGGAAAGGAAGAAATCGAGAATAATGTCCCGCTGGCGTGTGGACTTGAGTCCCTTTTGGGCTATGAAGTCACTGAAGGTTTTTTTCTTGGCGCGCTTCACGGGGTTCTCCAAATTGAAAGTGATTTTCACTATACTGACAGGCGCGGCGGGTGTCAACTACTTTTTCAGCTGAAGAATATTTCCAAGTATGCAGTTATCGCAATATATGATACCTTATGTGTAAAAGGAGGTTCGTATGCAGGAGATATTGATGCTTCTCGGCTTTCTGGTCCTGTGGATCGCACTGCAGAAATTCATTCTTCCACGCTTAGGCGTCTCCACCTGAATGGCCGAGTCATGCTCCCCCGCGGGTCGGGGGAAAAAGGACGAAGAGCAACGCAGGAAAGAATCCGCACCATGAAGACAAGGCCTGTCATGGCGACAGGCCTCAATCACTTGCGTAGCAACCCAGCCGTCATCTGTTCGTTTTCTTACCGTTGAAGAGGGCCTGTATTTCCGCAGCAGTCCTTGCACCGGCCAAAAGCCTTCCGTCAGAAAAAATCAGCGTCGGAGTAGAGTTCACCCCCAGTTTGGCGGCAAGCCTGATATTTTCATCGACCCCTGCCCGCGGCGTATTGGGGCCGGGCGCCGGCAAAGCAACCTTGGCAAAAGCATCATCAAGGAGCTTGGCCGAAGGGCCCTGCATTATGACCCTGGATTTGTCATAGGCGGTGGGATGAATTTTCAGGGGAAAGAGCTTCACATAGACCGCCACCGACCTGTCCATGGCGACGAGCTTCTTCAGCTCCCCGTGCAGCTTGGCGCAAAAGGGACAATCGGGATCGGTAAAGACGAAGAGCCTCTTTTTCCCCTGGGGATTGCCGAGTATTATGGAGTTGCCGGGGGTGAGAAGAGCCGGATTCACCTTGGTCACCGCAGCCTGGGGAGCAGCACCGCCGCCGATGGGCTTTTTCGTCGCCAGGCTGAAGATGGGTCCCGGAATAATATGCTTCTTCCCGTAGTCAACGTAGGCGACCCCCTTTTTGCCGTCCTTTTCCATATCCAACTCCCAGACTCCGCGCATGGCCGGAAACTTCACCTGGGTCACCCTGCCCCCCAGCCCCTTCACCAGCGTATTGGCCTCTTTCACGGATAGGGAATGACAGCCGGCACAGTTGCCGCCGCAACCCTCCTTTGGCATGGCCGACGCGCTGCCGGCGAAAAGGACTGACATGATCAGGGCTGTTGCCAATTTGTTCATTGCATGCTCCTTTACCGCGTTTTCATGCGAAAGCCGCCGGGCTGCCCCGACGGCTTCGATGTTTTCGACTATACTCCAGATGGGCTGATAAAGTCCAGCCTGCTAATAACGGTAGTGCTCCGACTTGTATGGCCCATCAACACTGACACCGATGTAAGCAGCCTGCTTCTCCGTCAGCGTCGTTAATTGGGCGTTCAGCTTCTTCAGCTGCAGCCGTGCCACCTTCTCGTCCAGGTGCTTCGGCAGGGTATAGACCCCGACCACATATTTTCCAGGATTGGTAAAGATCTCGATCTGGGCAATAGTCTGGTTGGCGAAGGAAGAGGACATGACGTAGCTGGGGTGCCCCGTGGCGCAGCCCAGATTGACCAGTCGTCCCTTGGCCAGCAGAATGATTCTGTTGCCCGACGGCATGATGATGTGATCCACCTGGGGTTTGATCTCTTCCCACTGATATTTTTCGATGCTCGCCACGTCGATCTCGTTGTCGAAATGGCCGATGTTGCAGACGATGGCCTGGTCCTTCATCTTTATCATGTGCTCATGTGTAATGACATGGTAGTTGCCGGTACAGGTAACAAAGATATCGGCCTTGTCGGCGGCATAGTCCATGGTCACGACCCGGTAGCCTTCCATGGCCGCCTGCAGTGCACAGATGGGATCTACCTCCGTGACCCAGACCTGGGCGGAAAGAGCACGCAGCGCCTGGGCAGAACCTTTCCCCACATCACCATAACCGCAGACCAAGGCGATCTTGCCGGCAACCATGACGTCGGTGGCCCGCTTGATGCCATCCACCAGCGACTCACGACAGCCATAGAGGTTGTCGAATTTGGACTTGGTCACCGAATCATTGACGTTGATGGCCGGAAAACGGAGCTCCCCCCGCTCGTGCATCTGGTAGAGACGGTGAACGCCGGTGGTCGTCTCCTCGGTCACCCCTTTGATCTGGGCAATGCGGGTGGAGTACCAGGCGGGATCGGTGGCCAGCTTGTTCCTGATGGCGGCAAAAAGGACGGTCTCTTCCTCGGAACACGGCTTTTCGAGAACGGAAGCATCCTTCTCCGCCTTGGTGCCGAGATGCAGCAACAGAGTAGCATCGCCGCCATCATCCAGAATCATATTGGAGAAGCCACCGTCGGGCCACTCAAAGATACGGTGCGTATAATCCCAGTATTCCGTCAGGGATTCCCCCTTGTAAGCAAAGACCGGAATGCTCTGGGCAGCGATGGCAGCAGCCGCATGGTCCTGGGTGGAAAAGATGTTGCAGGAAGCCCAGCGAACTTCTGCCCCTAGGGCCTTCAGAGTCTCAATAAGGACGGCGGTCTGGATGGTCATGTGCAGCGAACCGGTGATACGTGCGCCCTTGAGTGGCTGTTTTCCGGCATATTCTTCCCGGATGGCCATGAGTCCAGGCATTTCGGTCTCGGCAATCCTGATTTCCTTCTTCCCCCATTCGGCCAGAGAGAGATCGGCGACTTTAAAATCCTGTGACATGGTGCTTTCTCCTTTTATTGATGTATTTCCATCTATTTTTTTGAAGCAGATGCCAACAAAATCGCCACCTGCCCAGCATGTCCATCCAGACGTCTGCACGTCACAGCGGTAAACCCTGCTGCCTCAAGCCACGAACAAAGTTCATGTTTTTCAAAGCCCAGCCACTGGTCTGCCAGCTGTTCCCGGGCTAGCTCCCGTTCATGTCGAGCCAGGTCGGCAATGAGCAATGCGCCACCGGCAGTGAGTACCCTCTTTATCTCTTGAAGCACCGCGACCGGGTCCGCGGCATGATGCAGCACCATGTTGGCAACCACACACCCAGCACCGCCGTCGGCGATCGGCAGGTGGGTCATTTCTCCCAGGCGTAGCTCGACTCCGGTAAGGCCTGCCTCGGCTACTCGACGACCGGCTTCTTCCAGCATGGCAGGAGAATGATCGACGCCGATAACCCGCGATGCCACGGCAGCAAGCTGAGGAAGCAGGCTACCGGTACCGACGCCTATCTCAACAACTTCTGCGTGCGAAGGGACCGATCGGACCAACTGCGGCAGGTATTCCGGTACCGGCAAAAGGGTCTGGGCCAACTCATCCCACTGGCGGGCATGGCGGTCGAAAAACTCCTGGCTGCGCCGGCGACGGCCTTCCAGCACCCTGGCCACGGCGGCCACATCCTCGGCACGATGAGGCAGTCCATCGGCCTGTTCTTTGAATACCGGATAAATGGCGCTGAAAAAGGCGTTACCGTCCCCGACCCGGTAGTAACTCCAGGTTCCTTGCCGCTTCACCGCGAGCACACCTGCCTCCGTCAAAATCTTCAGGTGCCTGGAAATGCGGGACTGTCCCATACCGAGAATTGCGGTCAATTCCTGGACGGTGAATTCACCTCCGCCTAGAATCGCCAGAAGCCGCAACCGGCAAGGATCTGCAAGGGCTTTGAAAGTTTCGAGCATGGCTATATCAAAAACATCGGATAAGATAAATCAACTTTTCTTGATATAGCATCTCACCCTCACCAGGTCAAGCCATTAATCCCTCACTCGGCAAAAAAAAAGGCTGCAGATCGCTGCAGCCCTTTCCGAATTGAAGTTACCTGTTAGTTACAGTATGGCGCTGGAGATAAGGTAGGCCGTTACCGTTGACACGCCGACACCAATCAGTCCAGGGATCATGAAGCTGTGGTTGAGCAGATACTTCCCGATGCGGGTGGTGCCGGTCCGGTCAAAGTTGATGGCGGCCAGGTCGCTGGGGTAGAAGGCAAAGAAGAAGTAGGCATAACTGGCTGGCATGAGCCCAAGCAGCAGGGGAATCGGCAGACCGAGGGCAAGGCCGAGCGGCAGGGTAATGGCCAAGGTCGCTGCCTGGCTCTTGACGAAGGCCGAGATGCAGAATGTGGCAATGGCAAATGTCCAGGGTGCGATCTTCACCATGATGCCGATATTGTCCACCAGGAACTTCTTGTTGGCTGAGATGAAGGTATCGCTCATCCAGGCAATGCCGAAGATGGAGACAACGGCGATCATCCCGGCGATGAAGACGCTGGAGTGGGCGATATCCTTGGCTTTGACATTGGCGGCAAACATGATGAAGGCTCCGTAGGCCAGCATGACGAATTGTACGACCGTGGTCATGGCAACGGGCTTTTTATCAGCCCCCATGGGCAGCAATTCAGGACAGACGGCGAAGAGGATGATGGTGGCAACGCCGGTAAAAAAGAGGGCAACGGACACCTTTGCAGTGGTAGAGATCTTCTTGTCCAGGGTCGTTACATCGGCATCGAGAGACTTACGGAAATCAGGATCCTGCAGACGGGCTTGAAACTCCTGATCCTTGTCCAGGTCCTTGCCCCGGTTGAAACTCCAGGCGGCAGCGGCAAGCACGCCGATGATCCCTGCGGGCATGGTTACGCAGATGATGTCGATCAGGGTCACCGGATGACCGGCTTTGGCGGCAAAGCCGAGGAAGAAGGTGACAGCGGCAGCGACAGGGCTTGCCGTTATGCCCATTTGGGAGGCCACGCTGGAAATAGCCATGGGACGTTCCGGCCTGATGCCGGTCTTGATTGCTACGTCGGAAATAACCGGGAGCAGCGCATATACCGCATGTCCGGTCCCGACGCAAACGGTGAGGAAGAAGGTGCTGAGTGGTGCCAGGATGGTCACGTATTTCGGATGGGCACGGAGCATCCGTTCCGTCAACTGCACCAGGTAGTCGAGCCCGCCTGCCACCTGCAAGGTTGCCGAAGCGGTAACGACAGCCAGGATGATCAGCATGACGGCGATGGGGGGCTCGGAAGGAGAACTGCGAAAGCCGATGGTCAGCACCGTCACGCCGAGACCACCGATCAGGCCGAGGGCTACCCCGCCCCTGCGGATACCGATGAGAACGGCACCGAGGACGAGCACGAATTGGATCCAGAACATTGCCATGGTACACCTCCATGTTTGGCTATGGGTGATGGAGCGAAGCTCCTTTCGAATCTAGACCCATATGAGCATGGAGGGTGCCAAGGGCCTGGCCACCCGCTATCTAGTTATAATAACAAGGTAAAAAGCAAAAAAGGACACAGGTGCGGAGAGTGAAGTCTCATGGCGTAAGGTTATAAAGATCCCTCTCACAGGAGGGTAAACCACAATAACATCATCAAGTTAGACATCAAATAGCCGGAAGCTATAGTATAACCCCAGGTTATACCAGTTCAGAACGCATCATCTTGAGGCGCTTGTTGAGGGCCGGCTGGGAAATACCGAGAAGGCGTGCTGCCATGGTCTGGTTGCCGTTGGCGCGATGCATCGCTTCCGACACCAGGAAGGCGGCGGCGTCACTGAAGGTGGGCAGATCGACAAAGCCGGCAAAGGGGTTCTGCCGAGGAGGAGCGGAAGACGGTTTGCCGGCAGGCTGCCCCTGCCCTACCGCCTTGACGAAAGACTCCATGGAGAGCATCCGGCCACGATGGATACTGACTCCGTCGTAAACCATCCCCTTCAATTCCCTCACATTACCTGGGAAACTGTAGGTCGTGAGGAACTGTGCCAGCTCTTTTGGGGGAGTCGGCTTTTTTCTCCCCAAGGCCTCTGCTGCCTCTCCAAGGAAATAATCCAAGAGCAGGGGTATGTCACCGGGGCGCTCCCGCAGTGGTGGAATATGCACCTGGTGGGTGCGCAGGCGGTAGAACAAGTCGCGGCGGAAGGTCCCGGCCCCTTCCTTTTCCGCAAGGTTTTGATGGGTGGCGACGATGGTCCGTGCTTTCAGGCGCCTCGGCTGGTCGCAGCCAAGAGGGAAGAACTCCCCCTCCTGCAAGAGGCGCAGCAGCTTCACCTGTGAAGGGATGCTGAGATCACCGATTTCGTCGAGAAAGAGTGTACCATCGGCCGCTTCCTCGACCATCCCCCGCCGCAGTTGATCGGCACCGGTGAAGGCACCACGGACGTGGCCAAAAAGGGTATCGGCAAAGACCGTGTCATCAAGACCGGCAACGTTGACCGTCACCAGTTTGCCGCGACAGCCGCTCAACCTATGGAGCGCCTGGGCGATCAGTTCCTTGCCGACGCCGCTTTCTCCGGTGATCAGAAGAGGCTGAGGGCTTTTGGCCACCGCTTCCACATAGGCAAAGACATTGAGCATGGCTCGATCGGCGGTGACGATATTGGCAAAGGCCTCAGGATGCTTCAACTCTCCGGACGCAAGCCTGGTGGACATTTCCAGGTAATCCCGCTGCATCTCCTTCATCCGCACCGCCCGCAAGACCCCGCTAACGATCCTATCCTCTTCATCGGTCTTGATGAAGTAATCGAAGGCGCCCAGCTTCATGCAGCGGACCGCCGTTTCCAGCTGATTAAGGCCGCTGACAACGATGGTGGTAATATCGGGATGCTGCTCGGCGATCTGCTGCAGCAGGTCTTCGCCAGACAGATGGGGCATGGTCAGGTCAAGGAGTACCAGCCCTATATTTGCTTCTGCCAGGATTCCCATAACTTCACGGCTTTCCTGGCAGGTTTTGATATTGCCGAGACCGGCACAGCTTCTCAAGGTAAGGGAAAGAGATTTCAGCCAGGCAGGCTCATCATCCACCAGCAGGATACCAAAGGCTGGATACACTTGGTCGTTCACGTCATCTGCTCCTCTCTGATAACAGGCAACGAAAGGGTAACGGTGGTACCGGTGCCGGGACTGGATTTGAAATGCAACTGGCCGCCATGATCTTTGATGATGCCGTCGGAAACGGACAAGCCCAGCCCGGTCCCGCCGCTCTCCCGCTTGGTGGTAAAGAAAGGGTCGGTAAGGCGTGACAGGTTTTCAGGAGCGATGCCGATCCCTTCATCGTGGACCGAGACAATGGCACTGGCGGTGGCCCGGTTATAGCGGGTCGTGATATAGATCCCTCGCTCCGGGTCAGGAAGAGCCTGGCAGGCATTCAGCACGAGATTAACCACCACCTGCTCGATCCGCTGGCTGTTAGCGAGAATCGGCGGAATCCAATCCGCATATTCGACTTGGAGGTGACGGGTCGCCTTGCGAATGGTGGGCTCCACAAGTCGTAATGCCGTCTCGACAACAGTGTTGAAATCCACTTGCTGCTTTTCCGCCACATCGTCACGTCGGGCAAAATCTTTGAGATCGTTGACAATCCGCTTGATCCGCTTGGCCCCATCCTGCATCTCATCCAGAACCCGCGGAATCTCCTGGCGCATTTCCGAATAGGGAAGTCCACCTACCATGAAGTCGCCATGGGCTTGGTAAAACTCCTCCAGAATGCCATCGATATCGCCGTGGGCACGCTTCAGGATCGGCACATCCAGGAGGATGAGCCCGGTGGGGTTGTTGATCTCATGGGCCACCCCCGAGACAAGGACGCCCAATGCGGCCAGTTTGTCCGCCTGAACAAGCTGCTGCTGATTGAGGCGTAGCTCCTCTTCCGCATGCTTCCGTTCGGCAATCTCACGGGTCAGGTCGGCAGTCCGCACCGCCACCTGCCTGTGGAGAGTCCGTGACCAGAGGGCAAAACCGCCCAAAAGCAGCACCAGGGGAATGACCACCACGGCCCCATACTTTGCGACCGTCTTCCAGTCCACATGCTCCGGTTCCAGCACCCCGAGCCACTTGTTGTAAATCACCTGATATTGGCCGGTCTTCCTGACAATGGCCAACCCTTCGTTGAACCGGGACAAGAGCTCGTCGTTCCCCTTTTTCACCGCAAAACAGTAGCGGTGGGTCGCCACGTTCCTGATAGTCGGGTGAATGTTCGATAGTTTCAACTCACGTATGATGTACATGCCCGGCAGGATTGCGACAATGGCATAATCGGTCTTCCCCGCAGCCAGAAGCCGCAAGGCGTCGGCAGGGGTATCGGTGAGTTCCAGCCTGCCCGAAAAGCCCTGCTGTCGCAGGATGTCGTGCATGATACCGCTCCGGTGCACGGCTACCGATCGGTTCCGCAGTTCTTCGACCGACGTTATCACCGGCGAATCACTGCGGGCAAAGACGGCGTGGTTGACCAGCGCGTGTGGGAGGGAAAAATCCACCTCACTGGCTCGTTCTTCCGAATAGGACATCCCTTCCAGAACGTCTACCCGGCCACTCTGCAGTGCCGAACGCATCTCGGCCCAGCCACCAAGCCTGAACTGCACCTTCATCCCCATAACTTCGGCAATGGCCCTGGTCAACTCGACGTTGAATCCTGCCGGTTGGCCATTCTTGTCGATAAACTCGTAGGGAGGGTAGTCACGGTCACCACCAACTATGACGGAAGCCGGTACACCCGACCCTTTGTCGGCAAAGGCAGGCGATGACCAGGTAAGAACCTGCAGCACGCAGACACAGAGGTACAGAGGCCATATGAAAAGCTTGTTTAAATGCAACAGTTTCTCCACTTGCTCCCTTTTCGTCAGGTGTGGATAAGCATAGCACAAATGTCCATTCCGTACAGGTGCTTGTGGAGCAACACGGGGAAGGAACAGAGCCGGAAATGAAAACGGCCCCGCGGAGATTCCGGAGGGCCGTCACAGGCGGTTGCTAAAATTGATTTTAAGCAGCTTGATCCTCGGCTGCAGACTCGGCAAACAATTCGTCGAAGATTTCCTGGACGGTGGTGATCCGATCCGCTTTCCAGGCATTGGTGCCGCAGAAAATAAGCCCCGTTGCCACATCTCCCCGCTGAGCCCGGTCCAGGGCCTTAACGATACAGAAGCGCTCGCCGCTCTCCTTGTAGGAACATTTCTTCAGGCATCCGGTGGTGCAGGCCGAGCTTCTCATTTGATCATAGAGAACGATGTCGTCCTGGTTCTTGAGGATGGCGCGACCGGGAAGGCCGGCCGGGCTCATGATCAGACCAATATCCTCCTTCTTGCAATCCAGATATGCCTGCTTGAAGGCATCATCCGCATCACACTCCACGGTCGGAACAAAGCGGCTGGCCATCTGCACCCCGTCAGCCCCCTGCTCCAGGGCGTTCATCAGGTCGGCGCGGTCCCAGATGCCGCCTGCGGCAATTATCGGTATATCAAGGTCATATTCGGTGCAGAAAAATTCCTTCACCCCTCGGACGGTTGCATACTGATCATAGTCGCCGGTGCCGATATTCTCCAGTTTCTCCCCCAGGTGCCCCCCCGCCGTATCGGGGTCTTCCACCACCACTGCGTCGGGAAGGCGGTTGTAGCTCTTCTCCCACTTCTTGGCAATCAGCTGTGCCGCCCGGACAGAGGAAACGATGGGAACCAGCGCCACATCAGGCGCATGGGCAGCCAAGCCCGGCAGGGTCATGGGAAGGCCGGCACCGCAGACAATGACCTTCGCCCCTCCCTCGATTGCAGCCCCTACCAGGTTCTCGTAATCGGAAAGAGCAACCATGACGTTGACGCCGATCACCCCGTCAGGAGCGATTTCGTATGCCCTGTTCAGTTCAGCCTTAAATGCCGCCAGATCAGCATCGAAATAGTTGGACCCATCATACAGGCCGCTGTTGAGAGCAATGCCCGGTGCAGCCACCAGCCCAACCCCGCCGCACTTGGCCACATGCCCTGCCAGCGAGCCGGCCGAAATACGGACCCCCATTCCACCCTGAATCAGGGGATATTTGGCCTCGTATTTTCCGATTTTCAAGGGCTTGCACATGATCGTCTCCTTCGGTGCCAACGCGGCGTATACGCTATCTTGCCCCTGAACCATAGCAGATTACGAATCTTTTTAATGTAATAGTATTGTAAAAGGGGAGACGGAAAGGGGCAGCAGGAACGCTTGACACAGGCTAAATCCCCTTGCAAATGAAAGATGCCGATGTTAAACAGGATGCATGAAATGGTATAAAAAAGTCTTTACGCCGCTCGCTGCCCTGATCGGTATCCAGCTGGTCTGGATCCTGCTGGTGGTCTTCTGGGTTTACTGGTTTCTTGGCCGGAACCGTGAATTTCGTGATCTGGCCCAGCGGTACAAGCCGGAGCTGATCGGCCACGGGCTCAACTGGGTCGTACTGGTTGAGGGACTGATCCTGCTGGTGGCGATTCTGGCGGGCGTCTATGTCATGTTTCTCTACTGGCGACGGCAGGCAAAGCTCTACCGGCAGCAGCGGAGCTTCATTTCCCAGCTTACCCACGAACTCAAATCGCCGCTGGCCTCCATACAGCTGCACCTGCAGACAATCAAGCTGCGCAAGCCCCCCCAGGAAAAGTTGGACATATTTCTCGACACCATGCTCTCGGACACGGGAAGGTTGAATAACCTCATCAGCAACCTTTTGATGGCGACCCGCATTGAGTATCGCCAGCTGGGAGTCGAGCAGAAGACGGTGGATTTTTCCGAGTTCGTAAAGGATTACATGGAGAAAAAACGGCCTGAACTGCCTGAGGGGGGCAGGCTGCATGTGGAGGTGGAGGAGGGACTGATGGCGCAGATCGACAGCGAAGGGATGGAGATGGCATTGCGCAACCTCTTCGAGAACGCCCTTCTCTATTCCCCGGTCTCACCGGACATCAGAGTTACCTTGCGAAAAAGCGGCAAGAACTGCCATCTCCAGTTTCAAGACCACGGCAAGGGCCTGGATAAAGGGGATCTGAAAAAAATCTTCGCCCTTTTCTACCGGGTGAGGACTCCGGGAGAGAATATTCGCGGCACAGGCTTGGGGCTCTATATAGTGAAATCGGTTGTAAACGCCCACGGCGGAAAAATTGGCGTCTCCAGCGAAGGTCTGGGGAAAGGTTGCACCTTCCATATCACCCTGCCCCTTGCTGATCCCGAGAACAGGAGGAAGCCGGCATGAGCAACGACAAGGCCCATATCCTGCTGGTGGAGGACGAAATTCATCTGGCACGGGGCATCTGTTTCAATCTGGAGCTTGAAGAGTTCCGGGTAAGCCATGTGGAGAGCGGCGAGGAAGCACTGGAACGGGTGAAGTTCGAGCGCTTCGACCTGATCATCCTGGACGTGATGCTGCCTGGAATAGACGGCTTTGCCGTCTGCAAGAAGATAAGGGAGTTGGATACACGGGTGCCGGTACTGATGCTGACAGCCCGTTCCGACGAACGGGATCGGATCGCCGGACTGGCCGGAGGCGCAGATGATTATCTGACCAAGCCGTTCAACCTGGACGAATTTCTGCTACGGGTGAGGGGCATGCTGCGCCGCTCGGCCTGGTACCGACCCGAGCCGGTGGAGGAAGGCTACCGCTTCGGTGAAAACCAGGTCTACCTCCTCTCCTACCGGGCAAAGACTCCCCAGGGGGAGATCGATCTGACCGACCTGGAGGTGAAGATGCTGTCGCTGTTCTTTCAGAAAGAGGGAGAGGCGATACCGCGGAAAGTGCTGCTTGAGAGTGTTTGGGGTTACGCTTCCGATGCAGAAACCAGAACCCTGGACAACTTCATAGTCCGGCTGCGAAAATACTTCGAGCCTGATCCCACGAAGCCCAGATATTTTCAGACCGTACGTGGTGTGGGGTACCGCTTTTCTCGCGGCGCGTGAAAAGCGGGGTTCGAGGTTCGAAGTTCGACGTTCTACGTTCCCCAAAAATCAGCTTAATAGAAAAGGCCGGAAGAAATCTCTCCCGGCCTTTTAAACACGTCACATATTACTAGTCACTCGTCACCGCCTTTAAAGCCCTGCTTTCTCCCTTATGATGGAGACCTTATCGGTCCTCTCCCAGGTGAATTCAGGCAACTCACGGCCGAAGTGGCCATAAGCGGCGGTTTTTTTGTAGATGGGGCGGAGCAGGTCCAGTTGTTCGATGATAGCCCGGGGGCGCAGGTCAAAGACCTCCCGGACGATCTGGGCGATCCTGGCGGAAGGGATTTTACCGGTGCCGGAGGTATCCACCATGACGGAGACCGGCTCGGCAACACCGATGGCGTAGGCCACCTGCACTTCGCATTTCTCGGCAAGGCCGGCAGCAACCAGGTTCTTGGCAACATAGCGCCCCATGTAGGCGGCGGAACGGTCAACCTTGGAGGGGTCTTTGCCGGAGAAGGCACCGCCGCCATGGGCACCATGGCCGCCGTAGCTGTCGACGATTATCTTCCGCCCGGTCAGGCCGCAGTCACCCATGGGGCCACCGATGACGAAACGGCCGGTTGGGTTGATGAGAAAGCGGGTGGATGCATCCATCAGCTCGGTGGGAATGATCTTCTTGACGACCTCTTCTATGATCCCTTCCTTGATGGTCTCGTAGGAGACTTCGGGAGTATGCTGGGAGGAGATAACCACCGTATCCACGTGAACCGGCTTGTCATTCTCGTATTTGATGGAAACCTGGGATTTGGAGTCGGGACGGAGGAAATCGAGAACGCCGGATTTACGCACGTCGGCGAGTTTTTTCACCAGCTTGTGGGAGAGAAGAATCGACATGGGCATCAGTTCAGGGGTTTCGTTGCAGGCATAGCCGAACATGAGCCCCTGGTCGCCGGCCCCCTGGTCCTTGAAAAGTCCGGCTCCTTCGTCCACACCCTGGGCGATGTCGGGAGACTGCTTATCGATGGAAGTAAGAACGGCGCAGGTTTCCCAATCGAAGCCCATGGCCGAATCGTTGTAGCCGATTTCCTTAATGGTCTCGCGGACAATTTTGGGATAGTCGACAATGGCATTGGTGGTGATCTCGCCGGCAATTACAGCCATACCGGTCGTGACTAGAGTTTCACAGGCAACCCGAGATCTGGGATCCTGGGCAAGAATAGCATCGAGAATGGCATCCGAAACCTGGTCGGCAACCTTGTCGGGATGCCCCTCGGAAACCGACTCGGAGGTAAAAATGTAATCCTTCATTTCCATCGTGCAAATCCTCCTCAACGATATTTATAAAATAGAAAAAGTCAGAAAAAGACTTTGAATTTTATAGCCACCAAAATTGTTTGTCAATCTTTAATAAAACAACCAGAATCCTCAAACCCCAAGACCACGCAGAAAAGCATCGACCCTCTCCACATCGGCCATGGAATGGAATTCCCGGTATCCATCGGCAGTATCGGCATCCAGACCGCGATAGAACCGAGGACGCTTATGTTTCAGGCCATTGAGGAGCTTATTGGCCGCGTAATCCTCCGTCGAAAAGTTTTCCGCGCGGCTCTTAAGATCGAGGAGGACGCTGTAGCCCAGCTGGAAGAGCCGCTTCAGGTATTCGCCCGTTAAAACCTCAGCGGCTTTTTTCACATCATCACCGCAGATGGTCTCAAGGGCGATATTAAGGTAGCCATACACGCGGTTGGCGATGATGCGCATGGACTCCGTATCGGCAAGGGCTGTCCCGTCTGCCACCAGCGCGCTGTTGATCAGGTAGTTAAGCTCCAAATAAATATCATCGGCATCAATAAGCGCAAGTGCCCGCTGCAGAAGAGCGTTTTCGGAACCGACCGCCACCGGCAGAGCGGCAACGGAACTGGTTGAAAGATGGCTTTTGTCACCGTCCAGGGTAAAGGAAGAAGGCTTCACCCGGGCATATATGGAAAGTGCTTCGTCAAGGGGAGGAAAACCCAGATCGGCTAGGCGGCCCGAGCGGAAGCGATAGCAGGTATCCTCAAGCTCCAGATCCACGTCGCTCTTCACCCCCTCCATGAGCGCCACATAGAGCTGATTGTCGATGCGGCGGATGCTCTCGATCAGCCTGCCGACCAGCTGGCTGTGTTTAGGATTTTTGAAGCTTATCATAAAGGTGTCGTCGAAGGTATGATCCCAGTCGGCAAGGCGTTCTTCGTCGTTGGACAGGTCGCCGATCCCGCCGCCGACGATCACCTCGCGGTTGAGGAAAAGCTGCAGCAGCTCGAAATCCAGGCTTGGCAGCAGTTCCCTGAGCTTTTCATCGCCCCCCTCCAACAGATAACCGAACCACTCCACTGCCTTATCTTGAGAAAAGGACCACTTTGACCACAGCTCCATATCCAGCAGGAACAGGGTCTGTTCAGGAGAGGCAAGCTGGACTAACTCCAGGGCGTCCGTCTCTCCCACATCCTTCACCATCCAGAAAAATTCCTGGGACTCCATCCCTCTGACCAGGCGCTCTCCATCGGCATCCCCGAGAATGAGATCCATCCGCTCCTTAGCGCCAAGCCTTTTCAAATGGCGAGCCTTCTCTTCGAATGTAAGACCGGCGAAGGGAAGGGAAGATGCGCGCCCCCCCTTTACCAGTTTCAGTATTGCAGTGTCATCGTTTTTTTTTGGCAATTCCAACTCCTCTTCACTCTTCACTCTTCACTCTTCACTCTTCACTCTTCACTCTTCTCTGCCTTTTAAGCCCCAGCGCCTTGCGATAGCCGCAGTCGTCATGAAGCCAGTTCAGCTCCCTGACCAGCTCCTCGGTCAACTGGATGCACTCCGGGCAGATTTCAAATCGCCGCTCGTAAATCTTGCACTCCCGGGTAACCACATCCAGATAGCGGCATGGGGTGGAGGTGAAAAAGATGGTTCCCGCCTCATCCTCGATCTTTTCGAAACAGCACAGGCCGCACTGTTCACAGAGGGACTCCCATTCTTCACGGTTCTTTGCCTGGCTTTCCTTTGTCATCTGAACCTTTCACCGGTATTGGTTGATCTTGCCCAGCAAAATCTCGAATGTCCGCCCCCCATGGGAAAGGCGGACCCTGTCAGGAAGAATTTCCACCACCTTCGCCCCATCCACCGTCGCCCCCTGGGTGACGGCAATGCCGTTGACCACAGCTAGACGGGATGAGCTCTCCTTCTGCCAGGCGATTCCGCTGACCTTGAAGCCGACGTGATCCTCCCCGATGGAAACAGCCCCAGTCGTCGTCCGAAGAAAGGGCTGCATGCCGCTTTTAACGGCCACTGCCGGGACAGCAACTGCAGATCCGGTCAGAGATGGAGCTGCTTTTGCGGCAGCCGGCGTCGATTGCTGAACGGGCTTGGCCTGCCCGTTCAGTCCCTGGGCCGAAACCGCAACAGCCTGGGCCGGCTGAACCTGAACTGCAGGTGATGACACGCCGGTCTTGATTGTGCTTTCAGCAGGATTGCCGGCAGGCCGCGGGGCGGTTCCCTGCTTGCCGACGGAGAAACCTCCCATTGCGGCATAAGTCGTCAGTACCGCCAGTACGGCAACGGCTGCCAGTGCTGCGAGGATCTTCCAGCGCGATTTCTGTTGCCGGCTGCGATACTTTCCCGCTACATCGCCGGCCAGGGGCGCCGTCGTGCGTTGAGCCGCCTTCTCCTCCTCGACTTTTTTCAGGGCCTTCAGAATAGAACTCATAACTGGTCCCCCATCACCCTACAGTAATCAGGCAAATCCAAACCTGCACCACAAGCGCCTCCACAACCCTTTTCTGCTTGTATCCAGTTCGGCAATGGCAGTCCCGGCCATCCGGCCGGTGATCTCTCGGCTTCCATCTCCAAAACCCACGAGCAGGGCCCTGTCGCAAACTATGTTTATAAGCCGCGGAATGCCCCGGGAATAGCGGAAAACCCGTTTCATTGCCTGGTTCGAAAAGATAACCCCACCGCTGGCCAGCTCCAGGCGATGCTCCGCATAGCCAAAGGTGTCATCGAAATCCATGGGAAGCAGATGATAACGGACAAGGATGCGCTGCTTCAGTTGCCGCAGCTCAGTCCGCCCCAGCAGTTTGTCAAGCTCCGGCTGCCCGGCGAGAACGATCTGGATCAGTTTCTCCGTCTCGGTCTCCAGGTTTGAAATCAACCGAATCTGTTCCAGCACCTCCGGGGCAAGGTTCTGTGCCTCGTCAATAACCAGGATGACTATGCGTCCCGCCTCCCGCTGTTCCAGAAGGAAAGCATTCAGCACCTCCAAAAGCTGCGCCCGGGTCAGGCCATCATGGGATATGGCGAAGTCGCGATTGATGGTGCGGAGCAACTCTTCGGACGACAGGCAGGGATTGAAGATGAGGGCAGTTCGATAGCCGTCCTCGTCCAGCCGGTTGAGGAAGGTTCGTAGAACCGTCGTCTTGCCGGTCCCCACCTCGCCGGTCAGCTGGATGAAACCGCAACGGCTGTTTACGCCGTACAGAAGATGGGCAAAGGCTTCCTGGTGGTTTTTGCTGAGGAAAATAAAGCGGGGATTGGGCGTTATGGAAAAAGGTTTCTCTCTGAAGCCGTAATATTCCAGATACATGTCTTACCTGCCCCCGGCACGGTTTTCAGCCAAGCGCATACCATACCATGACCGTGAGTTCACCGCAACCGCTACGTGATTAGAATTTAATGGGCAGTCTTTCCTTCTGCACAGGGAATGCAGAGGCGCTCCCCAGCCACTTCCCTCAGACGGGTTTCCATCACTTCCTCGCCACACCAGGCGCATAAAACAGAAGGGCGGCTTTGCGCTCGTTCCGGCTCAGCAATGGTCACCTCGGTAATGGACAGAATCAGCTCAGTTGGAGCACCGAGAATGAACGCTGTCCGGGCGGCGCGATCACCGGACAGCTCTGCCGGAATGCCCTCGCCACGGTACACGACCCGCACGCCCCTGCCGTCAGCACGGTTGAACAAGGTATAGACCTGCTTTCCGTAGTCGCGGAAGACAAGGTTCCCCTTGCCGAAGGTGCAGCCGCTTATGCACTGCAAGGCATCGACACCGCAGGCATCATTTTCCACTATGGCGACGATTTCCTCATCCCCGGCCCGCATCGCCTTGAGGGCTTCCATGGCTGCAGCAGCCATACGGTAGCCGATGGCAAGCCCCGGGCAGTCATGGCCGTGGAATCTGACGATATCCTCATACTTCATACACCCTCCCCTGTCGGCACTGTCGCTTCCCGGCTCCCACTCGCGGACCTCAAAGCCGCCGCTGCCATCCATGCGCACGTACCAAAGCTCGTCAAATCCCTCGTCAAGACTCGGCAGTTCCAGGCGGCCGGCAATGCCCCTCACCCCGCCATCGGGAATTCGCTCCCTGCCCTGCCGCTGGCGGTTAAGCTTGAGAGCCTCCTCCAGCCGAGAGGAAAAATAATAGCCGATAATGCGAAAACCGGCGGCCCTGGCAGGCTCCATGAAGCGGCGACGCACCTCCCTCGTGGCATTGGTGTCATCCACCACGAAGGATTGTCGAGCGTCTATACATGCCTGCAGCAGGAGCCTTTCCCGATGCCGGGTCCGCAGCATATCAAGGCTGATGCGCACATGGCTTTCGAAAAAATTAAGGCGGCAGAAGGTGCTCTTGCCTGCGGCCGGAATTCCTATTAGCATGATTCCCGTCATATGAGAGGGTCATACCACACTATGGCTGAAGTCAGGATGATACTGATCGGCCACGGCCAGAGCAAACCGCATATCATGGCTGTTTCTTGCCTTGTTGCAAGCCGGTGGCAATGAAAAGACGGTGCACTCCGTACATGATCAGGATGGCTGTCATGATGAAGATGGCATCGACAAGGGTAGACAGCAAGCCAAGCGAGACAATCATCGTCGTCGCACAGGCGGGTGCATGCTGCATACGTCCTGTCACCATCAGGACCGTAGTCAGTACTACCGAGACAATGCCGCTGGCAGCAAGGCGCAGCAGAGAGAGCGATAGTGCATCGGGAAAATGGCTGGCTGTAAAACCATGGGCAAGAGCATTAAAGGAAAGAAAGCCACAGATAGCGCCGATCAGGTGCCCCCCCAGCACGTGCCTGGCCGTGATCTCCCCCTGCCGGTCCATGACCAGGGCAAAGGCCGACGGGCCAAGACTAGGAAAGATAAATGGCCTGCCGGTAATCCAGGCAATCAGGGCAGGGACTGACAGCAGACAGCCCACTTTTACCCCTTCCCCAATAGCTGTCAGTGGCGATTTCGGTTTACCTCGAACCGTAGTGGCCATGGAACGGTGCTCTCAAGACGTATACATTGCAATGTATTAATCTTAACAATACAAGAAAAGTAGTCAACCAAGTGGCACCGTGAAATGTGCCCTCCTTATGGCCGTATTTTGGTCTGTCCCTGGGAAGGAACGTATCAACACATGTCTCTGACTGAGCCTGTGAATATATCAATTTCTTTTTCTGATTTTACTTATTCCTATCCATAAAAGCCATGCACCGACACAGACAGCTGCAGCCCTTTGACTGACCCCGTCCGGCACTGTTCCACTAAGAGCAATACTTACTGTTGCACATCCTGAAGACAGCCATGACGCCATCCGCGCAGATTTAGATGAAAACTGTCCTACGCAAACAGGTAAAAGATACATTGATATCACGAGCAGAGCAAATGCCAACGCAACCAGTGATACATGCAACTCTACTGCCTGATCCATGGTGAATATGCCGGCACCGACCATACTTATTGCCGCACATGACAACAGGGCTCTAAATCCTTTCGGTGCTGCAGAAGCCGCAAGGCCGACCTGAGCAGAGTAGATTGATATGCCGAGACCGCAGAAGCCTATCAGCAAGACTGCGCCGGAACGGCCCATGACCAGCTCGCTCATGTATTGATGAATCGGGTCGTACTGGGGTTGCACCAGTTGGAGCCACCCAATAGTGACGGCAAATACTATGACACCTCCTATGGTCACGGCTCCAGCCAGGAAATCTCTCATTTTTCGCCTGCCATCTCAGGGGCGACACAGTGATTCCGAGCTCAAGCTCGGTTTTATGCCGAAGCATTATCAGGAGAATTCCAGACGAGCCGCTTGTCAAAGACGATTGAAGCAGAAATGGTGAGGACGACAAAAGCGGCGTAGCAGAAAAGACCTGGCCCCGGTTGGACCGTTGCAACTTGGCGCTTGTCGTTGCCATTCCTTCATGACTTTGAGATGGCAACGAGCCTAAAACGCCGAGGATCACGGACGATCTTCCCTGGCGATCGCGGTCAGGCATGTTCCCTCTACAACGAGAAGTTATCACGATTATGGAATACGTTACGCTTCCACTGCTTGTCCTGTTCATCATTCCCACATAGGAATAAGACATAACCAAAACTGAGACCTGCAATACCTATTAAAATTTTAGTTGTTGTTAAAGCAAAAGCAATTGCTGAGGCAGCAGCATCCCTTAAACTTTAAGAAAGAAGGTTGGAACATTACCTCCCCCACCCGCAGCAATGGCTCTTCGACCCGTGCGGCTGGTTTCAGGTCTCTTTCGTGTTGAGCAAGATACGGGGGTGATTCTAATGACAAAGCAGCGGACGACATCATGAGTTACCTGGAAGAGGAGCGATAATGGAGAACGTACAGCCACTGATACAGGTGACAGCTACAAGCCTTGAAGCCTCAGGAATTGCTGTCATCGCCATGGGAGCACTATTTTCAACGATTCATGCCGCTCTTGGTTACTTTAGGAAAACTGCGACAGTTGATCTCTACTCGGCCTATCGTCGGCAACTCAGCAGAGCCATCTTGTTGGGCCTGGAATTTCTGGTCGCCGCCGACATCATCCGCACCGTGGCAATCGAGCCAACCTTTACCAGCGTCGGCATCCTCGGCGCCATTGTCGTCATAAGGACCTTCCTCAGTTTTACGCTTGAGGTGGAAGTAACAGGCCGATGGCCATGGAGCCATCCTGCGGCGGCTCAGGAAAAGCCCATCGAGGAGCGGAAGGGATCATGATTCCATTGAACGAAAGTCATCGTTCCGTCCGGAAGGTAGAATTTTGGATGCCTGTTTCAGTATTGTCAGCGCATCGTCCAGATTTGCTTTCTTTGCGTATAGGACCAGGACCGGCAGCAGCGATGAAATTTTTCGCTTACCCATTCTTTTTCCCTTGTCTATGGTTCCTCAGGGAACGATAGATGTCCCTGGCAGTGCCCATGAGTGTGTGTTCCCGTGGTGTCAGCTTCGCGTGACGAAGTTCTCCTACAGGTACCCCCGTTGGTGCTGTGAGCGAAGCGCTCTTCTGTATTCCGAGAAGTTGGCTGGGATAAATGCTTCGATAACCAGAGATGAGAAAACTGACCATGCAGGCAACGGCTGCATAGGGGGCGATCGCCGGGCCGAACAGTTCCATGGCCATTATGGAAGCGGCTATAGGCGTATTGGCCGCTCCGGCAAGAACGGCGGCCATACCTATGGCCGAAAATGCGGCAATAAAAGGTTCATGGAAGAGTTGGGCAAAAATGTTTCCTGCTGCCGTACCGATAAAGAATATGGGTGTAACGACGCCGCCACTTCCGCCACAGCCCAGAGTGATTGCCGTAGCGATGCTCTTCCAGGCAAAGGCACCGGCAGGCAGCGGGTTTCCTTTAAGGCCGGAGGCAATGGTGTCAAGGCCGAGCCCCAGGTAGGAATCGGAGACAAACAGGCCGATCAGTATGAGCAGGAGGCCTCCCAGTATGGCCTTGAAGGCATAATGGCAACGCAGCCGGCTGAAAAGATGATGGGTGAGCTTCATGACCTCGATAAGCAGTAATGCCACCAGCCCACACCAGATACCGAGAAGGAGCATCTCAAACAGGCTCCATTCGGTCAGTTTCGGCAGGAAACATGCTGACTGGGGAGGGTAGATAACCCCCAGGGAAGCGGCCACATGATAACCGACAATGCCGGCAACGAAGGAAGGGAAGAGCACCTCGTACATCATCTGACCAAGCACAAGCACTTCGATGCCGAAGAGTGCCCCAGCTATGGGGGTACCGAAGACTGAGGCAAAGCCGGCACTGATCCCGCAGATGACCAACTTTCTGCGGTCGACGTCCTCCAATCGTAGAAGATCCGCAAAACCAGAAGCCAATCCAGCACCGATCTGGGCACAAGGACCCTCCTTGCCCGCAGAGCCGCCGCTGGCCAGAGTAATCACCGTAGCCACTAATTTTACCGGCACCACCTTGAGGGCAATTTTCCCCATCCGCTGATGAACGGCCTCAATGACTTTCTCGGTGCCATGGCCGGCAGCATCGGGGGCGAGCCACCTGACGATCATGGTACTGACAAGGAGTGTAAGAGGAAGAAAATAAACATAATTAGGAAAGGAAGAAAACACTGCAGAAGTATGGTTCAGGCACCATAAAAAAATAGCGGTTCCAGATCCGACCAGGATGCCGACCACAGTGGCATAAAAAGCCCATTTGGTAACACTGGCAAAAAGAGTTAGTTCTTCGGTAAGTTTTGACTTCATCAGGGCATCCTTGCAAGGCTGGCGTAAAACGAATGAAAACTAAAAAAGGCCCGCGCGGTGAAGGAAGCCGTGCGGGCCACCAAAAGAGGCGGAGTTATCGGACAATGACGAAATCGTCGCGCCGGTTCTGCGACCACGCTGCTTCGTTATGTTCTGGGTCAGCAGGCTTTTCTTTCCCGTAGCTGATGGTGGAAAGGCGTTCGGCTGGGATACCCATTGTTATCAGATACTGTTTCGCAGCCTGGGCTCGCTTTTCCCCCAAGGCCAGGTTATACTCATCGGCACCCCGCTCGTCACAGTTGCCTGCAATCAATATTTTCATGGCGGCATCACCTTTCAAGATCTCGGCATTTTTGGCCAGGGCTTGCCGGGCATCGCCCGAAAGAACGAAGGAGTCAAAGGCAAAGAAAACTTTTTCCAGAGCGGCTTTTATCTCAGAGGCTTGCGGCAAAGGCTGTATGGCCGGCTGCTTCGCTTCATGCTTTTGCTGAGGCTGTTTTGCCGGTTCTTGAGGCAGTGCTGCTTTCACTTGGTTGCCGGCATCGCTTGTTGGTGCTGCTTGAAGGACCGGCTCGTCTTTTTTGACCACCCCTTGTTTTGCGCAACCGTTGAAAACGACCGCAGCGAGCCCCAAAAACACGCATCCGATTGCCACTTGCTTCTTCATTTGCTTTCTCCTTTTGTTACTTGTTGAATAAATCTTTACGAATCAAACAACCCGTAATATGATTTGGGATATAAATTATTTGTATAGCAAATAATTTGTCAATAAAATTTTTTGGAGTGAATTATGGATAGAGCAGAAGTAATACAAGAAATTCTTGATAATCTGCGGCGGATATTCCAGGCAATAAACGAGTATTCCCGAAATGCCGAGAAAGAAACGGGTTTAACAGGGCCCCAACTCTGGGCAATAAAACTTCTTGATGAGACTGCCCCGATGCGTGTTTCGCAACTGGCCGAAGCGATGTTCCTGCATCCTGCCACGGTCGTGGGCATTATTGATCGGTTGGAAAACAAAGGTCTGGTAACCCGAATCCGTTCTCAGGAAGATCGGCGAGCAGTCGATCTGCATCTTACTCAGGCAGGGGAAGATATGGCTGCCCAGGCTCCCGAGGTTGCCCAGAGCATGCTTATTCATGGACTGAATCTTTTACCGGCAGCAGAATTTCACTGTGTTGGGGAAGGAATGAAGCACATGGTGAGGCTACTGGGAGTGGAGCACCTGACTCCACGGCCATTGCGCGGCTAAGACTATTGCCTTGATAACCGCTGACGCTTGTCCGGATGTTATGATAATGGAGGTGGGCGGCTTTTGAGGCCTGCCCACCTTCAAGTTATTGGACAGGCACTACAGCGATGTCGTTAATTACTCTTTTCACACCTTTTACTTTTTTGGCGACTTCGGTCGCCAGTTTTTTTTCCGATACCGTTTTTGCCTTACCGGTGAGGGTAACCACGCCATTGGTGGTGTCCACATCCGTATGCAAAGCGCTGGTGCCCTTATTCGCCATCAGCTCCATCTTCACCTTGGAAGTGATGGTGGCGTCGTCGATTTTTTCGCCCATGGTCTCCTTGGAACCGCTATGGTCCGAAGTTGCAGCGTACAAAGGAACCGATGGGATTGTCAGTGCTGAAGCCGCGACCAGGATGCCGAGATATTTTTTCGCTTTCATGGGTTCTCCTTTCTCATGTGGTTGAATGGATACTGTTAGCTCTGCCCGAACCCTAGCATCCCTAGAGGGCATACATGAATGCCACGAGATTCTTCTTCTCCTCACCCGTCAGCTTCAGCCCCAGGACCAGGTTGAAAAACTCCACCGTGTCCTCCAGTGTCAGACAACGGCCGTCGTGCATGTAGGGGGGGCTTTCCTTGATACCCCGCAGGGTGAAGGTCTTGATCGGCCCGTCTCCCGGCTCCTGAGTGAAGCGCTCCAGCTTCAGGTCGTGCATCTGCTGATCCATATAGAATGGCGGCATGTGACAGTTGCCGCATTTCCCCTTCTCGAAAAAGATCTTCTCCCCAGCTAGTTCTGCCTGGGTCGCCCTGGCCGGGTCCAGCCGTCCCGTCACATCCAGTTTCGGTGCTGGAGGGACATCGAACATGTTCTGCATCTGGGCCATGTGGGAGACTTGGACGCGGCTGATGATATTCATCCCCTTTTTAGCTGCCCGGATCTCATCCCCATTGAAATAGGCGGTACGCTGTTCGAATTCCGTGAAATCCTCCACGGAGCGCAGGCTGCGTTTGGATGAATGGATCTGCTGATTGAACAAGCCGCGCAGGCTGGTCGTATCCAGCCGGAATCTGCGCTCCTCCGGGCGGATATCGGGATTGAGATGGAATTGAGCAGTCGTATGACCATTCACATGACAGTCTAGACAGGCGACGCCAAGGCTTGCCTCAGCTGACTTGCGGTCGTCGGTCGGGTTGAACTCCTCCTGGGGAAACGGCGTCACCAGCATCCGCAGGCCATCCAACTGCACCGGCGTCAACAGGTCCTTGAATAACCGGTAATAGTTGTTGATGGAAACCACCTCGCCACGGGAGACATCCCCCAACTCCGGCCTGTTCTGCAGAAAGATTGCCGGCGGAAATTCCGGCAGGAAGGCATCGGGAAGGTCGAAATCCACGTCAAAGCGCTGCAGCCTGGGAAACATATCGATCTGTATTTTGGGAAAAACCTGTCCCCCGGTCGCCTGCTTTGGATGAGGCAATGGCGGATAGGGAAAGACATTTTTGGCGCGAATATCCGCAGCATTCATGGCCGCCAGGCTGTCCCAGGTGTCACCATCCTGTAATCTTGCCGTCGGGCCGATGGCAATCGGTTTACCCCTGGTCATTTTTACAGCGGAAGATAGATTCGGTTTCAGGTTGTAACGTTTCTCCAGTAGCTGCTTCTGTTTTTCCATGACCTTCGGCTTTTCCTCCACATCAGCCTTGTACACCTCGTCAAAAGTCATCAACGGTTTTTTGGCATTGAATGGGTCCCGATAGAAGTCAAATCCGAGAACCTTTCCCTCATCGGGCTGTTCCTTGAAGGCTGCCGAAGACGATTCGGACTTTGTCGCTGCAAATATATCCTTCAGATCATGCTCGTTCTTCTTCTGTTCCGGGCGGGTTATGGGCACATTCCTGGGGGACTGGGCTTCCTGAACCGCATCGGCCGGCATCTGCTTGGTGGTCTGGGTCCAGGATTCGGTGGAAATCAGGACCAAGCCGGTGACGGCAAGGAGTGAAAATATAGCGGTACCTTTTTTCGTATTCATCCAGCACGCTCCTTTCTGGTTTTTAATTTAATATTATTAATAATGACATGGAGGTAGGCAAAGTCAACGAAGCTCCATAGGCTGATCAAATTGAGGCTCATCCGTCTCTACCCTCCATACCTGGCAAGAGTCGGCGGCTGTGTTACCATTGTAGGTAGTGTCCATCCGGAAACTCCGGATGAGCCACTAGCTGTTTCGTAAACAGGAGAGGGTCACCATGGAAAATACAAGAGAAGGGCTGGAGTCGGCGGAGAAAACCATCGGCGATTTCGTGGCTGAAGACTACCGGACAGCGAAAGTCTTCGAAAAGTACGGCATTGATTTCTGCTGCGGAGGCGGGGTCCCGCTCACCACAGCCTGCCGCGAAAAGGGGCTCGACCCGGCAACTCTGTTGCAGGAAATCGAGGCGGCTAAGGCCGAGCCGCTGGAGAGAAGCCGTAATTACGCGGCATGGGACCTGCCGTTTCTTGCCGATTACATCGTCAACACCCATCACGGCTACATCAGGGAAGAGGCAAAGGGCATAGCTGCCTATGCCCGCAAGATAGCCGAGGTTCACGGAGCCAGACACCCCGAAGTTATCGAAATCGCAAATATTTTTGCCGCTATTATCCAGGATCTCATGGCCCATCTCCGCGAAGAGGAAGAGGTGCTCTTTCCAGCAGTGAAAAGGATCGATACGGCGCAGAAGGGGGGGATGGATCCGGCGCCGGCAGACCGAGAACTGATCAAGCAAACACTGGACCGGCTGAACCGGGACCATCTGGAGGTGGGGGACGCAGTCCATCGTATCCGGCACCTGGCCGCAGATTACGCAATCCCTGATGATGTCTGCAATACCTTCGTCCTGACATACAAGAAACTGAGGGAATTCGAGGACGATCTGCACAAGCATGTCCACCTGGAGAACAATATCCTCTTCCCGAAGGTCGGCAAGCCGTAAGGAAGGGGGTATAATTATCAGCGGGAGCGGCTGGAGACGGCCCGACAAGAAAGGAGAGCACCATGGAGGACATTAAACATATTCTTATCCTCATCCGCATGATCGAGAGCAGCGGAGATATTTTGCACGAGGCGATCAACTTGGCGAAGCGGTTCGGGGCGGCCCTGAGCGTACTGCGCCCAATCCCGACGGCGGTAGATTTTGGAGCGGCAGTGAACGCGCCAAGCCTTTTATTCAAGGGGGAGGAATACAAGAATTACCTGTCGCGGCGGGAACAGTACAAGGAGGAGTTGGATCAGGCGATCAGCCGGGTGACCAGAGGGGGATTTCCCATCAGGGAGTATCTGACTGGCGAAGATCCCGTCAAGGAAGCGGTCCGGCTGGTCAAAGGGGAAAAGATTGACTTGATCATGCTTCCGGCCCACGAGGAGGGGCGTCTGGAACATCTCCTTTTCGGAGGGGAGAACGACGCGCTGGTGCGACGGCTCCCCTGCTCCGTACTGCTGGTGAAGCATGAGCCGACGCCGGTGAAGTGGGAGGAACCAGAGTAATCCCATTTCAGTAAGGAATCTGCACCGCCTGTCCGCTGGTAGTCTCGAAAATCCAGCATTCGGAAGAGTTGACCGTGTCGATGCAGGCCCAGCGCTCTGCCACATGGGGCTTCTTCCGTTCCGTATGACCGAAGACCTGCCTTCCCACTCTGCTGCTGGGCTCGATACCCTCGCGGAAAGGGTCGAACCAGAATATGCCACCGAAGGGATCGGTGCCGCCACGTGCCGCAGCCACATAGAAGAGCGGCCCACCGCCGGAGTTCAGCTGCTCGGGGAAAGCGGCATTAAGGCAGGCCGCCGCCTCATCGGCCGTCATCTCCCTGTCCATAAGGGCAGGGTGGACCCCGGCATGGGTACAGAGCCAGCCATCGACTGCACAGGCCGCAGTGATGCGCCCGATCTCCAGCGCCCGGACGAAGATATCCCGGTAGAGGGGAGCCATGACCGGCTGGTAGCCGTTGCAACGCCACAGGGGGCGGGGCAGGTAGTGAAGGTCGTGGTTGCCCCATAAGAGCAGCGCCTCGGAGGCTACCAGCAGTTCCAGGCACTGCAGTTGCCGTCCCCCCGGCTCGTTGAATGAATCCACATAATCGCCGACGCAGACGTGGGTCTCTTCGGGCTTATGGGTAAGAAAGGCCCTTGCCTTGGCAAGGTTGCCGTGCAGATCGCCACTGATAATCGCCACAGTTTCTCCTATTTCATATTCGCCAACGCCTGCCGTATCCGTAGCGCCGTTTCCTCCATCTCCCCTTCCCCGTATTTTTGCCGCGGCCAGAAAAATCCTTTAAGACCGTCCTTTTTCCGCCTGGGAACGATATGGATATGGAGATGGGGCACGCTCTGGCTCACCCGGTTGTTCATGGCGACAAAGCTGCCGTCGCTGCCACAGGCAAGCTCCACCGCCCGTGCCAGGAGCCTGACATTGGAGAAGAGCGGGCCGACCAGTTCCTGGGGGAGATCGGTGAGCGTCTCCACATGCAATCGGGGAATGAGTAAGGTATGCCCCGCAAAAAGGGGGCGATGGTCGAGAAAGGCCAGGGAGACCTCATTTTCCAGGACCTTAGGCGCATCGACCGCTCCGGCGGAAATGTCGCAAAAAAGGCAAACCATATGGATTCCCTAGGGGGGGTGGATGACCAGATGCCGCTCCGGCTCGCTCCCGGTGCTCTGGGCGATGAGGTTGGAACGGATCGCCAGCCGGTGCTGCATCTTGCGCAAAACGGGGCGGCGCGGACTCAATGCCACCGGCACCCCTTCGGCAAGCACCTTTTCGATTGCCTGCTCCGTCTCCCGGACCGTCTCCTGCACCTCCTCCTCGTCCACCCCTTGTATGATATTGAAATAGTTCTGCAACAGCCGCCGCATGTCCGAAGCGGAATTCCGCTTGATCAGCTGCAGAGAGGCTTCGCCGGCATCGAGAATCTTTTTCAGCCGCATATCATCGGAGCGGGAACGAAGGGCAATGACCAGATCGGCCTGCTCGGGACTTCCCACCGTGCGGGCTTCCAGGCGCAGGTCCCTGATGACCCTTTCCAGCAGATCCCGGCTCAACGCGTAGGGATAGAGGCGTGCGGGTCCTTCCCGGGGCCGGGCAGGAGCCGGCGGGAGAAGAGCCTCCGGTGCGGGGATTTCCGCCACATGGACTTGGCCGTTCGTCCAGCGTTCCCGCCGCTCGCCCCGGGTCCCCCTTCCCCGCAGCAGGCTGTCCACCGCCACCGCCGTATTCCGGTGTATCACCACCTCGTCCCGGTCCACCAGCTCGACGACGATATCGAAGGTGGGAGGGCTCTTACGCTCGGTGATCGTTTTCATAGTCCCACGGTGCCGGGCTTCCTCGTCGCTCAAGGTCACAGTCTGCACCCCGCCGATGAGGTCGGAGAGGGTGGGATTGACAATGAGATTCTCCAAGGTGTTGCCGTGGGCTGTACCCACCAGCTGCACCCCGCGCTCGGCGATGGTGCGCGCCGCAGCCGCTTCCTCCTGAGTGCCTATCTCATCGACAATGATCACCTCGGGCATGTGGTTCTCAACCGCCTCGATCATGACCGCGTGCTGCCGCTCCGGCCGCGGCACCTGCATGCGGCGGGCGCCGCCGATGCCGGGATGGGGAATATCTCCATCGCCGCCGATCTCATTGGAGGTATCAATGACGATGACCCGTTTGTGCAGCTCATCGGCCAGGACCCGTGCCATTTCCCGCAATTTAGTCGTCTTGCCGACCCCGGGTGGACCGAGAAGGAGGATGTTCTGACTGTCGTTCAACAGGTCCCGCAGAAGCTCGATAGTGCCCAATACCGCCCGCCCCACCCGGAGCGTCAGTCCAATGATCTGCCCCTTGCGGTTTCTGATTCCCGAAATGCGATGTAGCGTCCGCTCGATGCCCGCCCGGTTCTCGCCGGTGAATTCACCTGTCAGAGCCACGACGTGGGCGATGTCCTCGTGGGCCACCGGACGCTCGCCCAAGGCAACCACCTTCTCTGGAAAACGCGCCTGAGGGATTCTTCCCAGATCCATCACCACCTCGATCAGCTGCTCCAGGGGCTGCTCGCGCAGATGCGCCTGGAAATCAGCCGGCAGCGTCATAATCAGAAGCTGGATATCATCCACGTCTCTGGAGCCGTTACCCCCCTTTTTTGTCGCCACTGTCCCCTCCCCGTCCTGAATCCTCAGGAAAAAGTGTATCTTCTCCTGAACCAATGACAATAAAAAGCGCGTCCGGTTTCCCGCAGCCATCCCCTGTGTTACTATTAAGCAAGACTCATTTTCCGCCGAACGGAGAAAGCCATGGTTTTCCCCAAAACCAGCGGGGAGGCGATCCTTGCAGCCATGCTAGCCCATGACCAGTTGGCGGTCTACGGCCAGCTCCTTGAGGCGGCAGAAAGATTTGGCCTGAGGCTCGCCATCGGCGGCGGGCTTG
Source organism: Geotalea sp. SG265 (assembly GCF_022808985.1). GTDB lineage: Bacteria > Desulfobacterota > Desulfuromonadia > Geobacterales > Geobacteraceae > Geotalea. The sequence goes on from NZ_JAKZFT010000008.1 coordinate 151,246, forward strand.
CCCTCTCCGCCTATTCGGGATACGTGCGGAACACTAAGGACATGGATCTGTACGTGGTGGAGCCCGATCAAAAAAAACTGATCAAACTCATGGCGGACCAGGGCTTCGCCGAGTACAACGCAGTTGATTACGATCCCACCTGGAGCTACCGTGGCACCCGGCGTGGGTTCGTGGTTGACCTCCTCTGGAAGATGCTTAACGGACGGGGGGCGGTGGATGAAGTCTGGACATCGCGGGGCTGGGAGTTGACGGTACGCGGGGTCAAACTGCGGCTGATCCCGCCGGAAGAGCTGGCTTGGTCGAAACTCTATATCCTGCGCCGGGAGCGGGCCGACTGGCCCGATATCCTCAACATCATCTTTGCCCAGGGGCCGGAGATGGACTGGGAGCGACTGTTTGCCAGGGTCGGTGAAGACATGCCGGTGCTGACCTCGCTGATGAGCCTCTTCTGCTGGATGTGCCCCGGCCGGGCGGCCGCTCTGCCCCGCTTCATCTGGGCGAGGCTCGGCATGGAGCAGAGGCCGCCTGAGCACGACGGACCGTTGATTGCGAGGGGACGGACGACCCTTTTCAAGGCTGATGACTGGTTTACAGCGGAGGTGCGCTAATGCGGATCGGCGCCATGAATCACCCGAGACACCGGGTCGAGGATGAAATATTGTGGATGGCAGAGATGGGGCTCGATTTCATCGACCTTACCCTGGAGCCCCCTGCCGCCGGCCACTGGCAGATCGACGTGGGTTCCGTCCAGGAACTCCTGAAGGAAACAGGGCTGGGGGTCATCGGTCATACCGCATATTATCTACCCCTGGGGCATCCCTTTGAAGAGGTCCGCGAAGGTGCGGTGGAGGCCTTTGCCAGCACCCTTCAGACACTGGCCCGCCTGGGGGCGTGCTGTATGAACATCCATCCCGATTTCAAGGCCCCCATGCACGACGCGAGCTTCTCCGTGGAGCAGAACCTGAAGAGCATCCGTGAGCTGCTCCCCCTGGCCCGCCGCCTGGATATGGAGCTGATGATCGAGAACCTGCCGAGAGACATTAACAATGTGCAGCAGTTGGGGCGTTTCCTGGACCCCGTTCCCGAACTGGGCCTGCATCTGGACATCGGCCATACGAACCTGCGGGTGCATCAGAACACCACGGCCGCCATCATGGAGCGCTACGGTCACCGGGTCCGGCACGTGCACCTCCACGACAACCGTGGAGACGACGATCTGCATCTGCCTTTGGGAGCAGGTACCCTGGACCTGGAAAGCTGCATCGGGAGCCTGAAGGCAGCCGGCTATGACGGGACGATCACCCTGGAGGTCTTTTCCCCGGACCGTGATTTGCTACGCTTCAGCGCCGACAAGCTGCGGCGTGTGTGGGAGGGGTAGCTTAAAATTGAATAGTGCCGCAGTTCGGAGTGTGACCCTATGGCAAAAGTGTGGCTGCATTTCAGGGGGGAATTTGACCGCAGGCAGCAGGAGCAGATCGTCACCCGGTTCGCTGCCGCTGGTGTTGCAACGGTCCCCTTTGAAGATGTCGCCGAGGGTGCCGGCATCATCTTTTTCGACGGAAAGTACGGTGACATCTGCGATTTTATTCGCATGACAAGCCACCGGGGGCGTGAAAGAGTCATTGCCATATCTGCAGTCCAGCCACAGAACAGCTGGCAGCTCCTTGAGGCGGGGGCCTCGGATGTGCTGACCTGGGATGATCAAGGTACCGGCATTGAAGAAGTGGCTGACCGATTTGCCAGATGGCAGGAGGTGGATGACCTCCTGGAATCGTCGCTGATTACCGATAACCTGGTGGGTAAAAGCCACATCTGGAAGAACATTCTGCGGCAAGTCATCGAGGTGGCACGGTTTACCGACGCATCGGTACTGGTGACCGGCGAGTCGGGAACAGGAAAGGAGTTGGTTGCCCGGCTGGTGCATACCCTGGATGGGCGTGAGCGGAAACGGGACCTGATTGTGGTTGACGCCACAACCATCGTAGAAGGGCTTTGCGGCAGCGAGTTCTTCGGACACGAGAGGGGTGCTTTTACCGGCGCAGCAACTGCCCGTGACGGAGCCTTCGCCCTTGCCGATGGGGGTACACTGTTTTTGGATGAGATCGGTGAGCTCCCCCTGGAACTCCAGGCGCAACTTCTGCGGGTGGTGCAGGAGCGGTGTTACAAAAGGATCGGAGGAAACAGCTGGCAAAAAACCCGGTTTCGCCTGGTCTGCGCCACCAACCGTGATCTTCTGGAGGAGGTTAAAAAAGGCCGTTTCCGCCACGACCTCTACTACCGCATTGCCGGCTGGGAATGTCGGCTGCCTCCACTGCGAGAACGTATGGAAGACATCCTTCCCCTGGCCAGGCACTTCATTGCCCTTTTCGACCGGAGTGTGCAGCCGCCACGACTGGACAGTGGAGTTGAAGAGTACCTGGTAGGACGCCAATACCCGGGAAATGTTCGGGACCTCAAGCTCCTCGTAAACCGGATCATGTACCGGCATGTGGGCAAAGGAGCCATCACCATCGGCCATATACCGGAAGATGAGCGTCCTCCCCTCGACCCTGTCACCTCTGGCTGGTGCGATGCGTCATTCGAGCGGGCCATTCACCATGCTCTGCTCTTCGGAGTCGGCCTGAAAGAGATCGGTCGGGTCGCCGAAGACACGGCCGTCAACATAGCAGTAACCGCAGAGGAAGGAAACCTGCAGCGCGCAGCGAAAAGGCTGGGAGTGACCGACAGGGCATTGCAGCTGCGGCGGGCGGCACGGCACAATGGGCTGTTGCAGGCAGGGCAGGATACAACCTTGCCGGCCGTGCCAATCTATCAATGATGGGAGATGAGGCGGCAAAGATTCCCCGCCAGGATGAGCCGTTCCTTTTCCGGTGGCAGCCCCAGGAGGCGCACCTTGGCCAGTTCAAGGCCAGGATGCAGCCATGGTCCATCGCTGCCGAACAGTATCTTTTCCGCTCCACCCCGTCTGACCGCCTCCTGGAGCAGGTCGAATCGGCGTACTCCGGAGGTATCGGCATAAATATTGGGATGTCGCGCCAAATGGTCGATCAATGCCAGCTGGGCCTGCCATTGGTCGGCAAAGCTCCCGAGATGGGGAATGATGAAATTCACGTCGGGATACTCCCGCGCCAGGAGCTCCACCACTGAGACCTCCCCCATCAGATCGTACAGAATCGGAATATGATAATGCCGTGCCCCTTCGCAGATCTCGCGGCTGATCCGTCCGTCATGGCGGTGCACCTTGATGCCGCGAAAGCCGCACTGTTCCACTGCCTCCTGCAAGAGGATGCCGACGCGGCCGCGGTCATTAACGGGATGTATGCAGGCGAAGCCGGCGAAACGACCGGGAGCACGCGAAACGATGTCGGCGACGCCGCGATTGGCAACCCGATAATCGGAGTGAAAGACAGAGAACAGGATGGTTTTGGAAACTCCGGCGTTGCTTGCCCGTCTCAGATACCTATCCAAAGGAGCGGCTGTGTCATAAGGTCCGGTGAGTCCATCTCCTTTACCTGCGTGGCAATGGCAATCGATGATCATGAAGCTTCCCCCCGGCGGTCTGCCCAGCTCGTTCACAGATGAGGATGGTGATTTTCGCACAGAGAAGGTTTTACCGCTCCGTTCCCGTCACCTTATCCGCAGAAGATCGGTCCGCTGACGGTTTCAACGCTGCCGTTGCCATAGATGATCTTGATTGAACCGGATCCCTCGGTCCTGAGACACTCTCTCGCCTTGTTGCCTTCCGGCTCCCTGTTTTTCTTGATGAAATGCAGCTCCAGGGCACGCAGCAGCCCCTGCGATGCCGGTATTGGCCGCCACGGCTCATTCGGTCCCCGCGTCCGTACCTTGATCGATGCCCTAGGCGGTACCTTAATGCGTTTGATCTCGTACCAGGCCACTTCGATGGGACGCAGCCAGCTGGAGAAGACCTCCGGTTTTATTTTGAAGTCATGGAACGTTTTTAGCCTGTTCTTGAACCTGGCATGTATGTTTTCTGCTTTCCCCACGTACCACAGCCTGCCGTTGCTGAAAATGAAATATATTCCGGGCCCGGCAGGCAGCCCGTCCGCCCACCCGGGGTAGGCCCGCTTCTTCAGAGGAGCCAATGCCACTTCAAAAGGAGAGGAGAGCAGCACTTCCCGGTCGGGCAGATGCTCCTTTTCCCAAAGGGATGTTTCCCCCTGCCACTCCCATTGGTGGCTGTGCTCACCTGGAAACCCATAGCCGTTCCCAATCATTGCCCCCTCCTTCTGCTATTAGACCTTAGCAGGTTGCCCGTCGCAATGCGGCCAAGGCCTGATCGACCATCAATGGCTGATGAAGTGCAGTAAGTATGAAGGTCAGCGCTGCGCCCGGACCGTTGCGCGACTGCTGCAAAACTGTTTTCACCCCATTGTCTGTAAGCCTTTCATGCAGGATTGTCCCCTCCGCCACACTCATCCCGCTCAGCGTCTGCATGGGGAAAAGGCCCGCAGTAGCATTAAAACCGGACCTTGCCGCTCCCTGACGAAACCTCTTTACCAGGTCAGCCAGCCGCAAGCGCAATGCATCCCCCCGCTGCCGGTTTATGGCAAGCGCCCGTTGGGCAGCGTGCACAGCGGCAACGGAGGGAGGGCTGCAGTGGACCCGCGTCTCGCTCCTCTCCTCGAATCGTCCGATCATGGCGCTGCTGCCGCTCAATACCGCCAGCGGCGCGCCGAAGCCCTTGGCGAGCGAGGCAACGACGACAACATCCGGCCCGTTGACGCCAGACCAGCGCAGTACGCCCCCCCCGCCGCGCCCGTAAGGAGCGGCAGGCCCCGGTGATCGGCCAAAGATGCCAAGGGCCTGGGTATCGTCTATGACCAGTAACCCGCCGTAGTCCCTGGCACAGGAAAGATAATCATTCACCGGTGCAATTCGGCCGCAGGCAGGACAGAAGCCATCGGTGAGGATAATCGGCCTTGTCCCCCTTTGACAGCTGTCGAGCAGTCGGCGCAGAGCCTTGGGGCTGTAGTGGGCAAACATCTGCGATATAGCGCCCCGCCCTGCCGCCCGCTCTACCCCCCATCGGGCAACCGGGTAGATGCCCGCATCCCAGAAAACCATGACCCCTTTTCCGCCAAAGATGCCGAACAGGTCCCAGAAGAGATGGAGGGTCGAGGAGCCCAGGATTCCCTCCTCGCAGCCCTGCAGCCGGGCAAGCGCCGCAGCCACTGCTTTGAAGCTTTCCGGTTCGGCAAGCGCCGCAGGTGATCCCAAGGTCAACGTTTTCCATTGTTTCAGGGCACAAGATGGGTGCCGAAGCCCCAGATATTGGGAAGAAGTAAAATTCAGCACAGAGTCACCCTAAAAGCGCCCAGCGAACTTCATCTCCTCCTGGCGCTTCAAGTACACCCACGGTGGTGTGGCATCAACCGGCTCGGTAGTCAGATCGACACCGGTAACCGCCCGATAGGCATGGATATAACTCTGAATTTCCGGCTTCCAGTAACGGGCCCAGTTTTTGGCCTGCTGTTCAATGTTGGTGTTGACCCAGTCGCCATAGCGGATCGAGAGGAGGATCTGCTCGCCAAATGTGGCCAGGTCGTGGAAGTGGGTTATGGTCACATCATTCCAGCCCTGCAGCTTCTTCATGGAATCAACCGGCCCCATCCAAGGCTCGTTGTAGGGGACCATCATCCTTCCCCGCAGGAACTGCTGGGTCTCCGTGCGGGCCAGCAGCCACTTTTCGATCAGCATCTCCACCCGCGCCGTCCAGGGAAGATCGCCGAACTGGTTGTGGGCCCCCTCGGCCAGAATGAGATGAACCTCGCGTATGGCCTTCAGCAGAGGAAACGCGTCGGCTATGACGGTGGTATCTGCATCTTCCTTGTAAAAGATCGAAGTCCTGTGGAGCAGGTTGTGGAACGCCTCCAGGAACTTTGACCGGCTGTCGGCAGTGCGCAGCTTCGGCACCGCCTTTCCGTAAATGGTCAATCCATAATGGTGATCGTATTCGTAGGCCCTGCGTGCCACCGTCAGTCGGTTGTGCTCGTTCTGTATATATCCCCAGAGCAGGTTGTTCAGCGGTCTGAGTGGATCTATTTCCAGTTCGGCAAGAGGGTCCCGGTCGGAAAAGCCTCGCTTGTTCTGGAATCGCATGGCGATGGCGTTCATGGTCTGCACAAGCATCCCCTCTTCGAGCCAGTACGACCAGATCAGCTCGAGAAGGCTCGGGCAGGTGGCCCTGAAATCCAGTATGCCGCCGCAGTAGGGACTTTTCTTCTCCTCCGATTGCCAGTTATCCATCAACGCATTGAGAATGCGATCCAGGTAGGGAAGGTAGGTGGTATTACCCAGGTACTGTTGCAGGCGATCCTTAATTTCATTGAGACCGTCGGCCTCCTCAAAATTGATATAGCGGATTTTTTCCTCGTCCTCATCGAACAGCGGGTCGCCGACCTTATCAATGACAACACCGCATTCCATGATGAGATAGATCTCGGTGGCAAACCGCAGCACGTTGTAAGAATCAATGGAATTGATGCTGAGGCGTGCATCGAAATTCTTGAGATCCTTAAGCGGGTCGGCGCCTGGGGATTTGAAGAATTTCTTCTGCTCGTTGGGCAGATTGTCGCAAAAGACGTTATTGATGAAGTTCCTGTACCTTTCGAAACTGATTGCCGTCGTCCTGTTACGGATGGTGACCCACAGCGCCTGATCGTCGGTGCGGAATTCCTCCGGACGGGTCAGTGTAACCTCTTTCGGTTCTGCCACAGCCTTCCGCAACAGATCAGCTGCATCACCTGTGATCTTTATTCCCTCTTCAAGGGTCCGTTGGGCGCCCCTGGTGTCGGATCGTTTCCGAGTTATCTTGACATCAGCATCGATCTCGTCTTTTTTCATAATATCCTCCGGTTTTTATTGCTAAACCACTCATGCTGGGGCATTCGACCGAAACTCGCTTTACCATCCCTGGCAGGTGGTGGAATTCCGGCACATACCGATGAAGTATCCAGCGTGCTCTTCAGAGCCCAGTGTCTGAGCATTTCCGCCAGGGTCCGGCTCTCTTCCACTGCCGTGAGAAGACCATCCATTTTCGCCTGTCCCATGGATGCAAAAACCAGTGTGGGCGAAGCAGCTAACATCTCCTTGGGAGACTGCTTCCATGACTGGTACAGGTTTGCCAGACGCCCCGGCTGAAGGGCAGGTACAGCAAGTACCTCCCGCAGCGTCTTGCCCCGCAGGGCTTTCGGTCGAAATTTGATAAGACCGGCCATAAATGCAGGCATGGTCTTCTCCAGCATGGCAAAGAGCCGCAACTGGTCTGGTTTTAGACCCTGCCGCGGGTAGTAGGCCTCCCATGTTCTTGCCAGCAGCTGCCACTGGGGATGGGGATACAGGACCTGCCCGAACGCGCTGGACAGCATGACCCTGATCCAGGGTGCCGGGTGGGGGTCCTCGAAATCCACCCGGAAAACGAACGGCCGGGGCAGCCCGACGACGGTCATCAAACCGGCTGTGGCGGTGACGCCTAACTTTGCTACAGCCCAAAAGTCGGCAACTATTTCCGATGTCCACCGGTCCCAGCACCGCCAGGCAATCTGGTCCTGACCCGCCGTCTTTGCCTTCTTCTGCAATTCAAGGCGGAGCGGCGTCACCAGATCCAGCAAAGCAGCGCCCTGATGCCCCACTTCATGGACCAGTGACGACGCTATGCCACCTCCGATCATCCGTTCCCGTGGGATCTGAATCACGGCAACCGGATTGTCGTCTCCTCCGGGAAGCCTGGTCCGTGCCCGGCGGATGGCCGCGCCCGGGCTTCTTTCCAGAAAACAGATAACGGGTGGTGCCTCATAGTACCCGCCAGGCAGGCTCAGAGCATCCGCGGCAAAGACATCGAGCCCCGAGAGCCAGATTCCCGTGTCGTGTTCGCTCCGTTGATTGAAGACGATGGCAAAAATATCCAGCTGGGCAAGTATGGCAATGAATCGCAAGCGCAGAAACGAGAAGCGCCGCTGGGCGACCGCAGGTGACGCCGATTTTCCCTCGGGACTGTCAAGCCACTTGAGATAACCGTCCATCATGGCCCGCATGTTACGTCGCCTTCCCGTCAGATGGCGTTCTATGGCGACTTGTGCCCGCAGCGGCACGGCAGCGGCAAGAACCATCGGCATCCGCAGGGCAAAGGGGTCCATCCGATCGATCCGCGTCAACAGGCTCTGGGCCTCCCCCCTCAGTATTTGCAATGCCGCTCCGTTCATGGCCTTTTCATACTCCAAATATGATGATATTTCGCCCGCGCCGGATCCAACGGCCACTCCTGCGTTCGCCCTGATCCTGCTGCTGAAAATCGGAGCTCCCTGAATCATTCCAACCGTTCCAGGGTTCTGCGGACTGTTGATTCTGGTACATCACCAGACCGGGAGCGTATCTTCGGGCAGCATAGCTTACCGCCTGTTTGGCGATCTGATAGGGTGACAGCCGTGGTGGTGCGCTCGCAGCTCTTCTCGCCGCCGCCGAAGCAAACCGTACATACCGTCGGGCCACTTCGAATTCCTTGTCTTCGTTGCTCATCCCTTCAAGCTCAAGGCCGAACATCTTCCCTGCCGCCGATCCCAGCGAGGAACCAATGGCGGTTCCGACCCCCGGTGCGACGAAACTGCCGATGGCACCGCCGACGATGGGTAAAGCCTTTTTGGCAATTCCCTTGAGCACACCTCCTAACGCCTGACCAATGGGGCCTTTGACGAACCCAGCCGCCTTTTTTATCAGGCTGCCGAGGAACTGCTCCAGTTCCCTATCACTGCCTAGTGTCAGGAGCTCTGCGGCCAGCTCCATCTCCTGCATCTCGCTCAGGGGCATTTCTCCCTGGTACTCACCACTCATTTCCGGCAGCTCGCCAAAAAGCTCGTAATTCTCCCCTTGCTCCTGCATTTCCGTGCCGAATTCCTGTTCCCACATTGATGCCTCCTTTTCCCAAAGGTGATTTATGCCCTTAAAGGTGATTACAGACCCACGAGAATTACCTTATTGCCACGGCGGTACCACCTGCCACCTCTGCCACAGCTATGTGCAGGAGTGGCACCTCCAATCAGTCCAGGCAGATATTGTTGCGCTGCTGCCACTGCTGCCCGGTTGACGGCCTGCGGACTGAAGGCCGATGTCTGCAGAACTTTCTTGACGGTCGCTCCCCCAAACCTGACAAAGTGGCGGGCAACTTCAAATTCCCGGTCTTCCTGGCTCATCCCTTCCAATTCAAGGCCGAGTGCCTTGCCGGCTGATGAAGCCAGCTTGCCGCCTATGTTTGCACCGGTGGACCCGCCGAAGTACCCGCCAATGGCACTGCCGACAACCGGCAACGCCTTTTTTGCCGCCTGTTTCAGGATCCCCCCCAGAGCCTGGCCAGCAGGCGAGGAAATGAAACTTCCCACCGCACTGCCCGCTTTCCTGATCAGGGAGCCGAGAAAGTTGTTAAGCTCCGACTCATTGTTGACCGAGAGAAGTTCCGCGGCCAGCTCCATTTCCTGCATTTCAGAAAAGGGACTGGACGTTTCTCCACTTTGGCCGATCTCCTGGCCGAACTCAAAACCTGTTTCCCCCATCTCCATCTCGCCTGAACCAAATTCGTTCCATGTCCTGTCAATATCGTGCATTGAGACCTCCTGTGGGCCAGCATGATTGAAGAGACAACATGATACCTATGGCAAGGGATGTGCCAGCCATAACTTGTTGAATTTACAGGAACATATGCGAAATGGATTTCGGAAAAGGAGAAAAGGAGAATCTTTCGGCGAAATATCTTTCGGGGGGAAAATATAAAAAAGCCCGCAGGAGGTACGGGCTCAGATTAGTACAGAAATCACAAATGTAAGGCTGATCAAAAAGATCCGGTGTAAAAACCCCGAAACAGAGGAGTGAAGTATAATTATCGGTACGCCGTTGACCAGACGCCGTAATCTGGCACCATCACCGCTGTCGCAAGTGTGATGTTCGACCCATAGTCGCAGTAGAATGGCACTGCAACCAAAGGTCTGCGCCTGCATTGGGAATAAGTTCCTTGAGTATGCGAGCTCGTTCGGCAGGCTCATCTTCGCCCGTCCCATTCAAGGCCTTGCACAACAGACGTGCACGACATCGCTCATCCACAAGACTGCGAGGTGGCGAGCTGTACGATCCGCTCGACGGAAGAATGGCAAAAAATTCGACTGCCCGTCCTGATCGCGAACTTCATAGCCCACACCGGCTTGGCCAGTGTTGCGCATAATTGAACTCTTCCTGAATTTTAAATTGACTTTATACGTCAATGCCGTATATTAAGTTCATGGTCACATTTGTCGAATCGCCACTTTTCACCAAACAAGTTCATGATTATCTGACTGACGACGAATATCGTGTTTTTCAGGCATTTCTTGCTACCTCTCCTGATGCAGGTGACGTGGTCCGCGGTTCCGGCGGAGTCCGCAAAGTTCGCTGGAACCGTCGCGGTACCGGCAAAAGTGGTGGCGTCAGAGTCCTATATTTTGCCCGAACAGAAGCCGGTGAGATCTGGCTGCTACTGATTTATGCCAAAAGCGCAGTTGATAGCATTCCCGGTCACATTCTCAAAGCCCTTAAAGAGGAGATGGAACATGCCACTCGATGAAAAAGAACTCCTTGCACGTGATGCAAAAAGAAATATTGGCGAAGAACTGCTTCAAGCAGTGCGGGACATCAAGGCCGGCAAGGTTGGGCGTGTCTCTTCCCTTGAAATTTCTCCTATAGCGGCAGCCCGTCAAAAGATTGGTCTTTCCCAGAGAGAGTTTGCCAAAATGCTCGGTGTGTCGCTCCGCACTCTCCAGGAGTGGGAACAGGGCCGCCGAACCCCATCCGGTGCCGCAAAGTCCCTCATCACTATTGCCATTAAGAAGCCAGAGGTTATTAAGGAATTGCTCGCCGCTTAAATTTTCATTTTTCGCCTTCTTTCGAATTTTAAGGAATAAAGGGGACGTTGTTTGCTGGTTTGCTAGCACCCCACTATCCTCTCCCCATCTCCTACTCTTCCTTCACTGTCTTGCCACTCTTGCCGTCTGGTACCCCGGATCTCTTCATATTAAGAACTGAACCTACCTCTGCCCTGCTCATGCCTGTACAGTTACGTGTGCAATACTCCTGGGCCAGCTAATCTCTACTGACGTGGCATATCATTTTATCAGTATCAAAAGATTAAGCAAAAGATTAAGGGGTCAGACCTACACATTTGACAGATTCAATCCTTTTGCTACTTCCTGTATCTTTCCCTTGAGCTGCTTATCGCCGTCCAGATCCTGTTTAAAGCGCTTGCTTGCCTGAGCGACCCCGGATTCGGACAACTGGAACAGATCTCCTAGTTCTTTCAATTTCGCCCCGCTGTGACGATGACATAGATAGAGGGCCATTTTTTTCGCCAGACGTTCATCTGCCGGGTAAGCTTTGTGCACTGCTTTCACGATGTTTTCCGGTAACGGCCTGTCGGTGAGTTTCCTCAGGCCAGGCAGTTCCCGGTCTGCATGTTTGTCTTTCAAATGGCAGTTCTGTATCTCACAGACGAATTCCTCTCTCCCCAGTATTGTTGATGCTACAGTTGCCAACAGTGGGCTGGAATACTCCTGGTCGATGAGATCATTCACGAACTGCCGGTACTTCTTTTGAGCGGTTTCTTTTTTGTTGCCGAAATAGCCAAGAATAAAATCTGTTTTGAGCCAACTCGGCACCGCCTTATAACCTGTGTAACAGCCACAACTCGACCAGCGGTAGTCTTTGGGATTATCAACATTTCCAACCCTGACCGGGTTCAGGTGAATGTATCGTGATAATTCCAGGGCATATTCGTCAGCGTCCACGATGATTGCTTTGTAGCGTCCTTGCAACAAATGTCCGGCCCGCTTCCGTTTGACATGTAATAGGTAGTGTAGGCGCTGTTGATATGCTTCATTATCTGGGATAGGTTTCCGTGCGGCGTTTCCAGCAACAGATGATAGTGGTTGTTCATCAGGCAATACGCGTGAATGACTGCGCCGTATCGTGCAGCGGCAGATTCCAGGTAAGATAGGAATTTTTCCCGGTCCCTTAGGCTTTTGAAAATATCTTTTTGCTCGTTCCCCCTGGCGGTCACATGGTAAAACGCCCCTGGGTATTCAATTCTCAACGGTAGTGCCAGGCGGTTCTCCCCTGATCCATCGCGTATTGCACCAAAGATTGGCATAGTGTCAATTGTGTAGGTCTGACCCCTTTATGACCTCCCGACTCCTTGGCCTCTATCAGGTGACAGAAATTGTTTTTGTTATCTCTGTGTTGACCCTTGTGGTTTCGATAATTGATTTCTCACACAGTCCTGCGGCTGTAGCTGCTTTGCGTTCACTGTTTCATTCCATGTTTTGAAACCATTGAGTCCAAGGGTGAAAAGAGAAATGATCAAGGCCGCAATGCTGAAATACATGGAAATGTTTATTCGGTTTCTTTCTTCTTTCAATCCGGCAAGAACTGAGGCGAGAAGTGGAAAATGAATAGCATGGGTGTCTTTTCCGACCTTCATGCTGAAAAGCGGAGATTCTTCATTTCCTTCGTATTTCTTGTTCATGTGGTTGTACAGGCGACCAAATAGAATGTATTCATCGGTTTTTAAATTTGCTGCCACCGCTCTTATGTCAATTGGTACGTAAACTTTGCTTTCTCTAGTTGGTTCTTCACGGCTGAATTTTTTGAACTCCTCATAGTACCGTTCATATATTTCGTTCAGTATTTTGAGGTCGGATGGCAATTGCATTTTTCGCCTCCATTTTCTTGGGGGTATAACGGGCCGGGCCTTGACCCGCGCCGGGGCGCTTCTCAGCCCCGGTCGGCGTCCAAGGCCCTGGTTAGCTCTCGCCTCTGTAAGTATCAATGTCAATGGTAGCGCCAACCTTGTGAAGGAAAGCAATCACCTCAGATTCAAATCCGATTGCTGGAGTCGATTTTGTGTCATCAGGGGTCACTGTAAGAACCACCTCCAGTATTGCTTGCAACCCAAATCTTTCTTTTGCTTGGATGATTTTGTCTACATGAGGCGCTAATGTGGCAATCAAAGAAGAAGACATTTCGTAAACATCAACTACTTCATCTTCAATCTTTCCTGTGGAATACTCCCAAAAGGTGTTCCTTGGAATTGGATCACCTTTGCGCCGGGTTTCCGTTGGTTCGATTCCTATGAGTTTTGTCACTTCGTCAGGGTCGAACTCATCCGCAAAAAGCGCAAAATAGACTTCTCCTTCATTCATCTTCTTTCCCTTCTTTATTCGAGCTAACGGGGCCGAGGCGCACCAGCGGCGCAGGTTTATCGCGCAGACTGTGTGCCGCCGAGTGGTTGGGAATCATTTTTGTGACGACAGGCATGCCATAGGCTGGCGGACTTTCATGTTGTCAGCCATTCGCAGAATGCTTGCCTCCGAACAATCTTTCATCTCTGCTTGTTTGCATGCACTGGCTGCTGCCTTTAATTGCTTGTCTGCCTCTATCGAATTACCCTCATGCCGTTCGACCAAAAACAGTCTCAAGTAACCTAGAAATTTGTCAGCGTTGTATGTGTGATTTGGCATTATCAGTTCATTCTTGCCCTTGTATTTGTCCATTAAAACAAAATGTGCCTTAATCGTCTTCTTTACGGTATCGCACGATCCTTCATTCATCTGAAGGGACATACCGTCGCGTGATAGTTGAAGTTCTGCCATGCTTGCAGAGAATCCACCTGCCACAACGCCTTCCCGGTATCCCAAGATGAATCCGAGTCCGAGCAGGCAAATTCCACCAACGACGTAGCCAAGGCTTTTTAGAATTTTTTGTTTGTTCATTTTTTCCTTCTTCCCAACGGTAGTGAGGCGCAGCAGCGTAGCGACAGCGGAGACTGTCTGCCGCTGATTGTTATGCTCTCGACTCGCTCCATCTAAGGGGAGAGACATGATAGACGAGCACACAGGTAATACAAACAGAAGTCAGTTCGATTTTCTATCAATTTGGTGTTTTATTAAATTATATCTAGTCGTTTTATTATGTGTCGCTACAATAGGCAGTATTTTCCGTCTCTATGATAGATATTTTATTAGTAAAGTTGAGGCTGGGTTTACATAAAAGCAATTGTTGCTAATGTCGTAGAGATCCTGCTCAATGAATTGTTTTCTCTATCCCTAAAAGAGAACGGAATTTACTAGTTAGTTTGTATTGCATATTTTTTAATTCATTAGCGTGTATTTTCTCGATGGTTAGTCGGCCATGCTCTATTTGCTCAAGCAAATCATCAGAGCAAACGCCTTCTGCTATGCTTTGACGCAAAATTTTTAAAAAATCAGCTATTGCAAAGGCAGAAACAGAACTGAAGTCAGATATTTGTTTGTATGTTGATTCATCAAAATATATTGCATGATTTACCAGCAAAGATGCTAATTCACAAGATGCACTATGGCCTTTTTCTGCCCAGTCATTATAGAAATTGATATGTGTTTCTTTATTGTCGGAGACAAAGTGAGACCCTGCAATTATTCTTGATATTGGTCTCGCAACTTGCACAACTCCTGAATATATCTGGTGGATCGCATTTGCTTTTTGGTTATCTATTCTTTGGTTAGCAATATTTTGTTCTTCTGCGTAAATAGACAAAGATGTTTTCAGCAATGTTGTCTTCTCCTGCAATTGGGTTTTGTATTCCTCGAACTCCTTTTGCATAAGTTGATTTATCAGTTTGTTGCTGAGAAATTTTAAAATGATGATAGCCAATCCGGAACTTACTAGTGTGGGGATGGCCATGTCTTTTAAGAAATTTATGAATTCCATGATTAAATTTTCTCGATTGTACGTTGGATTTTAGTTCTGCATAACTACTTATTGACCAGTTAGAGTAAGTTCCTTATAACAGGTCTTTGAAAAACTAGTACTATTTGAGCCCTACCAGATACAGTTTTATGCTATGATGCAACGCATAATTCTTTGATATTACTGGAGAAATAGTATGCGCGGGTTTGAAGAACAATCTGATGCTCTGTTTATTTATGTATCCACTGAATCATTTGTTCCTAAGGATCATCCGCTACGACCAACCAGACAGATGGTTGATACGGCACTGGAGAACATGTCGCCGGTATTCAGTCAGATGTATTCCCACACCGGTCGTCCTTCTATTCCTCCTGAGCGGCTACTGAAAGCGATGTTGCTTCAGGTGTTGTACTCAATTCCCAGCAACGTCAAGCTTGTGGAGCAAATTCACTTCAGTATTCTGTTTCGTTGGTTCCTTGGGCTGGGTCTTGATGAGTCTGTCTGGGATAATTCAAGCTTTACCACGAACCAGGAGCGCCTCATTGAAACGATGTTGCTGCGAGGTTTCTTGAGGAGGTCCTTGAACAGGCGAAACGCAGGAAGCTGCTGTCAAAGGATCATTTCAGCGTTGACGGCACTTTGA
>NZ_JAKZFT010000009.1 GCF_022808985.1 Geotalea sp. SG265
TCTCGGTGGCTATGCCGAGAGGGTCACACCCGTTCCCATCCCGAACACGGAAGTTAAGCCTCTCAGGGCCAATGGTACTGCACGGGTAGCTGTGTGGGAGAGTAGGTCGCCGCCGGGATTTAATTCAGAAAAGCCCCTTCTGTTCTCAGTCGGGGCTTTTTTATATCCATAAAACCGCTCTCTCCTACTCCCTTAGCACAAAACTCTAACCGTATTTTCTGCCCCATTACACCCCACTGACCTTCCTCGTATACTTCCGTCGGTAAAAACGGCAAACTATTTTCCTGACATTACCCATGTTCCGCCTTCTATAGCCTTATTACATGCACCGCGCAGGATATGCAGGGATCATAAGTTCTGACCAGCCTTTCCAGCCTGAGTTTTAGCTCCTCTTCTTCTGCTCCCTCCATTGCCTTCGCCAAATACAGCAGGTCCCGCTCCATGGCTAATTGATTTATCGCAGTAGGGGTTACGATGTCCGCAGCAGTACAAAATCCGCTGTTATCGAAAGCGTAACTGTGGATGAGGACTCCTCTGGGTGCTTCCGTTACGGCGGTGCCCCTTGCGGCATGCTGTGGTGCATTGATAAGAGGGGGCTCGGCTCTTTTCGTTGTATACGACAGAACCTCAATTATTTCCATGGCTGCCTCTGCGGCATGAATTAGCTCGATGGCCTGGGCGAGATTGTTGTACCACATGTCGCCCTGCCTAATGCCAAGCAGCCGGGCGAGGGCCGCTTGAGCCTCTGCTGCCAACTCCATTTCCAGATTCAACCGGGCTAATGCCCCGACTACAACTACCTCATTGCCGAAGGTGCTGATCTTCCCGTGGGAGTGTCCACTGATGCGTTCCTTCAGGGCGTTTGTGTAATCCGCGTCCCGAGCACTTCTTCCCGTGCTCGTGACGAGCTTGTCGCCGAAAAGCGGCTCAGTCGTTCCTCCTTTGATGCCCAGATAAATCGGAGTCGGCAACTGCGGCCCCGGCGTTGCAAAAGATGCAAAGAGCTCGGCTGTGCGTACCGTGTCGGCCAGGACGGATTCCAGGCCTTGCCGCAGTCGTAGCATATCTTTGCTCCCCAGTTTTCGCCCCATGCCGCCGATCTTGACGTTTACCGGATGGATCAGCCTCCCGCCAACGGTCTCCTGGATATCGTTGCCCACCGCTTTGATCTTCAGGCCCACCTTGAGCAGGTCCGGTGCCTGTCGTGCAAGGTCTGCAAAGCCGGCGGAATTGAAATAATCGGGCAGAGCCAGGCAGAAAAGATGCAGAGCATGGCTTTGGATATGCCCCCCCAGGACGATGAGGCGGCGGTAGAGTTCTGTCTCCTTCGATACCTGGACGGCAATGGCTTTCTCAACGGCCTGCAAGGCCGTAACCCGGTGGATGGTTGAACAGAGGGAGCAGATCCGGCAGATAATGTCGGGGATTTCCGTATAATGCTTGCCGAGCAGAAGCCCCTCGAACAGCCGGGGGGATTCCACCAGTGCCAGTTCGACCCGGTCCACGCGTTTGCCGTCCATAAAAACACGGACAGCGCCGTGGCCTTCCACCCTGGTTAAGGGCTTTACCTCAATAACGTTGCCCATTGTCCCACTCCGGATAAAAGCGGCGTAACCTGCTGTTGATTTCCTCCCGGCTGAACCCCTTTTCCACTAGCAAGTCGATTTCTGCGGCAACATTGGCCTCGGTCGCCGGCCCTCTGCAGCCTTCGCAGGCCACTGAAACTGCAGGACAGCGGGCATTGCACCCCGACTGAATCAGCGGGCCCAGGCAGAGTTCATTTTTTTCGATGAGCAAGCAGAGATTTTCCCTGTTGCGGCACTCGGTACAGACCGGATAACCGGGAAAAACCGGCAATGTGCCGTGAAGGAGGGAGGCGAGGACCTGCATTACCTGGTTTGTTTCGGGAGGACAGCCGGGAACGGCAAAATCCACCGTGACGAATCGGCTCAGCGGACCCGGAGGAAAGGTCTTTACGGCATTGGCGAAATTGCCGTAAACTGCCTCGGTAAGCTCCAGGCGTGGCTGGTGGTTTTTCATGGCAGCAATCCCTCCCCAGAGGGCACAGGTGCCGATGCCAACCAGCAGCCGGCTGCGGCTGCGCAAATTAAGGAGGATCTCCAGGTCGCCTGGCGTCGAGACGGCGCCTTCCACGAAAGAAACTTCAAGGCTGCAACAATCGTCATTTTCCGACCTTCCCATGGGAAAGTAGGCAAAGTCGAACATTTCCGCCAGCTGGGGCAGCTCTTCTTCGCAGTTGAGCAGGGTTAGCTGACATCCTGAGCAGGCCGTCAATCCTGCAAAGGCAATGACTGGACGGTTCATAAGGCACCCTCGATCCCTTTGAGCGCACTATAGGGAAAGACCGGACCGTCGATGCAGCAGAGGTCCTGCCCTACGGCGCAGTGGGCGCAGCGCCCGAGACCGCATTTCATGCGTCTTTCCAGACTCAGGAGAATGCGCTCTTCCTTAAAGCCCAGGGTCTTAAGCTCCCCCACAAGGCATTTGTATAGTGCCGGTGGACCGCAGACGGCGGCGTAGCTTCTCTCAGCAGTTATAATAGCGCCCTGAAGCAGGTCGGGCAGCAGACCGATGTTGCAGGAGGTCTTTCCGGTCTCGTCTTCGGGGGCGAATTCCACCGTCACCATGAATTTGATGTTGCCGGTGCAGGCCATATCCTGCAATTCCTGGCGCAGGAACAGGGCGGAAGGCTCTTTGGCGCCATACATGAAGGTAATGGCGCCGAAGCGTTGTCTGTGCATCACCAGATAGCTGAGCAGGGAATGGAGCGGCACGATGCCCAGTCCCCCGGCCAGAAGAAAGAGATCCTGTCCTTCCATTTGTTTCACCGGAAAGCCGTTGCCGAAGGGGCCGCGGACATGGACATAATCCCCCGTCTGCAGGGTATGGAGTTTTGCCGTGACATGCCCGGCCTTTCGGATGCACAGCTCGATGACACCATCGTCACCAGGCAAGTTGACGGGTGAAAAGGGAGCTTCTCCGGCACCGGCTGCAGAAATCTGGAGAAATTGGCCGGGAACAAAGCTGAAATTGCTGCTTACTGTGCCGGTGTCAAGCTGCAGACTGAAAAACAGGATGTCCGGTGCCAGCGGCTTCATCGCGAGGATCACTGCCGGCACCGGGGTCTCGATCATGGGCATTTCCCTCCGTTGCGGTAATGGACTCACGCCGGCTCCTCCCCGAACAATTCCAGTAGATCGATCCCCACCGGGCAGACTGCGCGGCATCTGCCGCATCCGACACACGAGATGACATCTCTCAGTGGTCCGAAGCCGTAGTATTTATGGAGAAAGCGGTAGTGGAAGCGCTCCTGCCTTGTTTTTCTGAAATTGATACCCCCGGCGATTTCTCCATGGGCCTTGAAAAGGCAGTTATCCCACTCCTGGACCCGCTCTCCCGTTTGTCCGTCGATAGCTCCGTATTCGCGCACGTCCACACAGTAACAGGTGGGACAGCACAGGGAACAGGCTCCGCAGGAAAGGCACCGGCCGGCAAAGTCGTCCCAAAGCGTACTCCCTTCGAACATCCGCCTTTTCCCTACGGCATGGCAGATCCGTCTGGCTGTTTCGGCGGCCTCTGCTGGCCTGGTTTCTGCACCGGCGGTTCCCACAATATCGGCTGCCCAGGAAATGATTTCCTCTCCCCGCCTGCTCCCCGTACGAATCCTGAACCCGCTGTCTTGCCTGGAGAGGAATAAATCAAAGGGTACCGCTGCTGCCGTCGGACACACCCCAACATCTCCGCAGAAGCAGTATTCATCGGACTCGCATGATATTCCTACCAGCACCAGCCGTTCACGTCTGCTTGCGTACAAGGGGTCGGGCCGGTCGTCGAGAAAGACGCGATCAAGATAGGCGATGCCTGCCAGGTCACAGGGATGGAGTCCGAAGAGCAAGATTTCGTCACCTGGCGTTTTTGCCGGAGTATAGCCCTCTGTAGGTGCATAGTGCAGGATTGGCGATTGGGGGGGGAGGAGATACTTCTTCGGGGGGAGGAGGGTCCGTTGATAGTTCAACTGGAGGAGATCAGGGGATGTTACGGGATTGAAAGAGAGCACTCCCAGATCATTAAGGGTCGGGCCATGGAGGGTACCGATCTGCATCAGGCGGACAAGGAAGGAACCGAGTGCATTATATGTCAGAAACGTTTCTGCCATACAACCTCCGCGTCATCCCTGTAATTCTAACGCTAAATCTGCGGCAGACAATTTTTTAGCGGCAAAGAACAGTCAGTGTCCCGCTTGGTGGTAAAGAGCGTCTCCCTGTTGTTCGTTTACCCTGATGCCGTACTTGTCCAGGAGTTGTCCTGTTGTCAGCCAGAGGGTGGTGATTGCGTTGTTGTAATCCACAAGTGCGCGGATCTGGTTATTTTGGGCGGTCACCAGGTCATTTTCCACGTCGAGTACATCCTTGGTGGTGGCCAGTCCTGCTTGATTCTTCTTGATGAAAGCCTTGAGCCGTTCTTCGGCAAAAGCTCTGCCCCGGTCCGTCACTTCCAGTTGCTTGTAACTTGCCCTGAGACCCCGTATGGCAGTCCGCACGTCATTAGCAATGTTTGATTCCAAGGCTCGCAGCTGGGTCTGGGTCTGTTCCAGTGCCAGTTTACTCTTGATATAGTCATTCTCTGCAGCCCGGTTGCCCAGAGGATAGGAAAATTGCAGCCCCACCCCCCAAACGGGATAGTCGGCCGAGCCGATGTGATCCAGCCCGGTGGCGTAGCTCTTGTCGAGACTGGTGAGGGAAACGCTGGACTTCAGGGCAAGATCGGGGAGGGTCCGGTTGCGAAGTGCCCGAGTCTGGAGTTCCCTGCTCTTTACGCCGGCCCGCTGGGCCTGCAGTTCCGGCCGCGTTGCAAAGGCCAGCGTCAGCGCTTCATCTTCCTTGACCGAAAACTTTTCCTTGGTGGGGAGGTCCACGGGGATGATATCCTGGTTCCCATTCAATTGCAGCAACACCCGGATTCTGTCCATCTGGTCGCTTAAAGCATGTTGTGCATCGATGATGTCCTTTTCCCTGGTGGCGACGCCGAACTCGGCATTTAGTATTTCCATGGCCGGCAAAACCCCTGCCTTGACCCTTCCTTCGGTGTCGGAGAGGATCCGTTGGGCCAGGGTGAGGGATACCTTTTTTACTTCCAGGTCTTCACGCAGGCTGTAAAGCCGGTAGTACTCGTTCAACACCTGGGAGACCGTATCACTCAGCCTGGTCCTGAACGTATCCAAGGAGCCTTCTTTGGCCAGGCTGGCAACATTGATGGCCAGCTCGGTGTTTTCCCTGCCGAAGTTTTTCAGCAGCGGCTGGCTCAGGGAAAGGGCCAACTCCGACTGGTAATAGTCGGTAAGCGATCTTGCGGGGTCGAAGTTGTTGTGGTACCAGATGTTATTGAAGCCGGCCGCCACGGTGCCACCGGTGGGCAGGAGCTGGCTGACGCCGGCATCCAGTTCCATTGATCGCTGCCTGACAATCCCGGTCCCGGTTATGACCGCTGTGGATGATACCGTGGTGGAGTTATTGTAATTGACCAGCGCATTGAGAACGGTGTCGTAGATGCCGGAATTCCTGCGTATGTCGGCCTCGGCCATGGCAGGGTTATAGAGCTCGACTTTGACGTCCAGGTTGTTTTCTGCAGCCCGTTTGATGGCATCACTTATGGAAAGATTCAATGCTCCTTCCTCGGCTGAGGCTGTGGCGGCAGCGCAAAAACAGGCTGAACAAACGGCGGCGAGCAGGATTGTACTCTGGAGTCTCATGAATAATTCCTTCACTGATGTGCCAAAAGCAGCAATCGGAAAGGCGGGAGTTTCCTCCAGCTTCCCCGGCAGTGCTCATTTTTAGCGATAATTAAGGAAACTGTAAAGGGTATTTTTTGCGGCTGGCGATGAGCTCATATGGGCCACCGCCCAGGTGCTGAGGAAGATCGTCCGTGTCGGCGGCAACTTGGCCCGCGTCGAGGCTGATCGGAACAGAAGTACGTCCGTAAAAATGAGCCGTCAGAAAGGTGCTAGCCAGATCTTGTAGAAGCTGTACGGTGCCACGTGTCTGTCCGTACCGTGGTTGAACCGCGCCGTCAGGTTTATCTGCGAATCGGTGAAGTACAGATACCGTTCCGGTGAAATACTTATGCTGTCAGGCCAGTGGAGATGCTCATCTTTGACGATGGTGGTGATCCCACCCCGGGGATGATATATCTTTACAGCGTTTTCTTCCAGTGCGGTGAATAGAACATTGCCGCTCCCGTCCATTTCCATTCCATCCACCCCTCCGGTTTCCGCCACCTTTTCCACATTCGCAGCCAGGTCAGCCTCAGGGATATTGAAATCATTCAGATACCTGGTGTGGATGCGGTAGAGGGTTTTGGCGGTCAAGGCATGGTAATAGAGATACTGGGACTGCCTGTCCAGGGCAATGCCATCCACATGGATCTGCGGTACATTGCCCCTTTCGTCGCGCAGCTCCTTACCGTCGATTACCGGGACATAGCCTGCCTCCGCCTTGGTGGAGGGATGATCTGCCAGTGCCCGTCGCGTTCGGCCGCTATTCAGGTCGATAACGATGATGGCTCCCGTGCCCGATTCGGTGACGTAGGCAATGTTCTTCTCCGTGTCGACGCGCAGGTCGTTCAGGTATCCCTCTCTGGGCAGTATCTTCTTGTCGAAGGGGATGACCCGTTCCGTGGTACCATCCTTCAGGTTAAACCGCACGAGTTTCGCCCCTCCCGGCACCACCCCTTTGAATGCTGGGGATGCGGCATCCACAACCCAGAGAAAATCGGCATCATCGACGACGACGCTTTGGACGCAAATGAAATGTGCTTCCGGATGGGCTGCTTCCGTCGCTCCCCAGCTGTTCCACGTTTCATCGGGGAAAGGTCGCATAGCGCCATCGGCGAAAACCTCCACGACCGAATAACGGGGGGATGACTGCCAGCGGGGGAAGCTTACGAAGATTCGTCCATTGCGGGAAACGGCGATGCCGGTGGGCTGGTCGGTGAAATAGGGGTAGCGGAAGAGCGCCGCTCTGGTGATAGGGGTGGGGGCGGCGGTATTGGTTGGCGGATTCGTGGTGCATGCGGTGAGTACTGCCAGCAGCACAAGGTAGACTGGCAATTTCCCCATGGTGGCACCTCCTGGTAATGGCGGGTGTTTGGAAAAAGGATAGCTGAATCCGGCGACCTTTCAAATAGTTTGCGACGTATTGTGTCGCAGTCATGTGGTTTAGTAATAAAAAACGATGGAGGTGCCGCATGATATACATCACCAACGACAGCATGGGACAGGCCGTTTATCTGGAGCTGCACAAAAAGGAACCGCGCAGGCGAGCCGGCGGAGTGGAACATGTTTTTGACGGACTGGTGGGTAATGGGGTGACGGAAGTTCCCGTTAAGGTGCGAAGCTGGCAGGACTACCTGGAGATCGCCTTCGGCGGCAGCCGGCTCTTTCAGACGGTGGAGGAGAAAACCCTGCGCAGGATCATGGGAGACGTGGTGCGGGAGTTGGTCGTGGCGTGATCGTGGCGGAAAAAGGGAGAAGAGGAACTGATCAGCTGAAGATTTTGCGGAACAGTCCCTTCTTGTCTGATTCCCGCTTTTCCGCAATCATGTTCAAGCCCTTGCGTGCATTGCTTTCCCTGGGGTTGATCTTCAGCGCCTTCTGGAATTCCCCCTCGGCGAGTCCTTCACGTCCTTCGTCCATGAGCATCCAGCCTCTTAGCGCATAAGCAACCGCGTTCTTCTCGATCTGCAGGGACTTAGCGAGGAGCATCTTCGCCTTTTCCAGCGCCGCCTTAGAGCTGTGGTTTGCAGGATTGCGGTAAATGGCCAGGGCCAGGAGGGCACAGTGACCGGCATTGTCCGGTTCCAGGGTGTAGGCGTCCTGGAGGGCCTTCTCTGCATTATCGAATTCGCCCATTTCGAGGAAGACGCTTCCTGACTGGAACTGGATCCGTGCCTGGAGCTTATCGTCCTGTTTCCCGTCGATGCCCATGGTCGTATCCGCATTAAGCATCTCATCATAGCGTTCTTTTGCCACGACGCTGGAAAGGGTGTTGTAGGCGTTGGCATAGTGGGAGAGAATATCCTGGGCCATGTTCATGGTCGTGCCGGAAAGCTCCATGAAGCGTTCAGGCGAATACTGGCGGGTCTTGCCGAAGTAAGCTTCCTTCAGAGCGTTGAAGCTGAAGTTATTCTGGCTGAGGCCGAAGATTTCATAGTAGTTTTTGTTCTGGATGCTTGCGAATTCCCGCTGTACAGTCTGCTCAAAGGTGATGTCGTCCGATGATAGCGGCGCCGCCATACCGTCGGTGCCTACCACCAGTTCCAGGGTTTCCGATACTTCTTCCACCAGGTCGTCGAAACCTACTGCCGGCTCGTCGCTGGTTTTTATCTCTTCAATGGGACGATTGAAGAGGTTTTTCTGCACGAAGCCGGGTGTTTCGTCGGGCGTGGGGCGGTCGCCAAAGGCCACCATCCCAAGAGAGAGGAGAAAATTATAAAAAGCGGCCGCTTCCCGGGGGCTCTCCGTTGCTGTAATCGTCTCTTTCAGGGGCCGTTGCGGATTGAGGGCTTGGAGGAAGTCGATCTCTTCACGACGCAGGATGAGCAGGTTGGCGAGCCGGTAAAAGGTTTTTGTCCTTGCCGGGTATTTCCCGCCATACGTGCCGATGAATTGTTCTCCCTGGAAGGGAATAGCCTTCTCTCTGGTTGCCTGGTAGACCAACCTGGGCACCGACAGGGGAATCAGGGGGAATTCCAGCTGGGGAAACGGCTCCTCCTTGAAGCTGAATCCGGCGGCTTCGCGCAGGGAAGCAGTTATCGCCGAGGAAAGAAAAAGGCGCGACTGTTCCACCAGATCGTCATAGGTGAGAAGGCCGGTGTGGGTGAAGAAAAGCCTTCCTTCCCCGGAATCCACGAAAAGCTTCAGATCTTCATCAGCTATCTTTTTTGTGGAAGAGAGAAAAGAGGGAAAACTGCGCTCTCCCCGGGATATGAAGGTGACCGGCTCTCCCTGGAGAAAAACGACGCGGACCCCCTGGGGGAGAATGAGGGTGCCGCTTTTGCCGCTTTCATGGATGCTGCGAATCATGCCGAACAGATCCCGGGGCTCTTCAGCCCTCTGCATATCTGCCAGCGATGACTGTACCGCATCAAGAAACGCCTGCCTGGAAAAAGGTTTTTCCAGGTAATGGCGCACTCCCAGTTTCTGTGCCCCCAACGCATATTTTTCCCCCCGGTATACCCCGGTCATTATCACGACCGGCAACGTCGCCCATTCGGGCGATTTCCGCAATCTCTGCAGCAATTCCACGCCGCTCAGTTCCGGCAGTTTCAGGTCCAGGAGAAGAAGGTCCACCTTGCTAGACGAAAGGACCCGCAGTGCCTCGGTACCGGTTCCGGCAATTAGAGCCTCCAGCCCTTGGGCGGCGAGAAAGGTCTGCAGCATCTGCGCCAGGGCGGCATTATCTTCTGCCAGTAATACTCGGGTGGTCATTGGCGTACTCCGCCGTTTTTCCGGTTGTTGGGGGAGCTGGTTTGGATGAGGATTTCAGGTATCGGACCACCGCCTGGTTGTGCTCTGCAAGGGTGGTTGAAAAATAGTGATTGCCGTCTTTTTTCGCCACGAAATACAGGTAATCGGCCGGTGCAGGATTGAGGACCGCCTCTATGGCGGCGCTGCTGGGGTTGCCGATGGGCCCTGGCGGCAATCCCTTGATCAGGTAAGTGTTGTATGACGACTTGCGCATGATGTCCTGTTTAGAAATGTTGCCTGCAAAGGCCCGGATACCATAAACGGCGGTGGGATCACTTTGCAGCCGCATCCCCTTTTTCAGGCGATTGTGAAAGACGGCGGCAATCAGGGGACGTTCCGACGGATCTATGGCCTCCTTTTCAATCATCGATGCCATGGTCAGAACTTTCATCTGATTCAAGGGATAGCGCTTCGCCCGATTGGCAAATCTGGCGGCATATATTTCCTGAAACTGCACCACCATCTGTTCGATCAGGTCCCTTTCGGTCATGCCGGGTAGAATGTTGTAGGCGCCTGGATAGAGGTAACCCTCTACGCTGGTTCCGGGAACATCCAGGTCCCGAAGCATTTCCTTGTCGCGGCACTGCTTGAGAAACGATTCCCTTTTGAAGAACCCTCTCGCTTGTAGCATTTCGGCAATCTGGTAGGTGGAATAGCCCTCGGGTACTGCGAAGAGGCAGCGGTAGACATCTCCTGTAGCCAGCTTGCGCAGAATCTGCGACGGCGACATGCCGTCGTTTAACTGGTAGGTGCCTGCCTTCAAGCGGGCGTCTAGACCGCGGAGCCGTGAATAGACGGTGAAGAGCCGCTGACTGGAAATAAGTTTCTTCCTCTGAAGTTCCGCAGCTATTTTGCCGGGGGTCATTCCCTGAGAGATGGTGACCATCTCCACAGCTCTGCCGCTGCCTGCAGGATTGGCGGCAAAGATGCCGATCCGCAGTACCGGCAGCAACAGTAGCAGCAGGAGGATGACCCGGATGCGGTATTTTTTCTTCTTTTTTAAAAAGTTAAAATTCATATCCCTGGATGGATAGCCTTGATTAAAGCCCACAAAGGGCCAATATTCGACCATTTTTAGGTGATATTACAGTTTATGTCAAGGCCAAATGCCCCTGTTTTACCCTTATCCCCTATGGTACAGCTGGCTCGTACATCGGGTATGCAAGCGGCTGCTTGGTTGACTTTGGATGGTTAGATGGTGTAACCTGCACTACTGATTCATTGGCCCGGAGCAGCTATTTCGCTGTTTTATTTATCGGTTTTGTTAATATTTTTCACGACAATCTTGCAGAAGTTTCTTTGAGCGATAATTTTTGAAGCGAATACGAACGGTCTGGCGGATCTTTGAAAAGGTGTGAAGCAACAACCGTGCACAACGTATTGACCATCGATGTGGAGGACTGGTATCACGTCTGCAATCACGACGGGAAGCCGGTCGTACCACAAGGGCCTAAGCAGGTACGGCCGAACGTGGAGAGGATACTGACGCTCCTGGCGGAATACGACGTGAAGGCCACCTTTTTCATGCTCGGCTCCGTCGCCGAGGAAGAACCGGCTTTGACCGGCGACATAGTCAACGCCGGCCACGAGATTGCCTCCCATGGCTACTCCCATACACTGGTGCCTTTGCTGGGGCCGGACAAGTTCAGGGACGAACTCAGACGGACGGCGGAAATCATAGGCCATCAGACTGGCTGCAGGCCGATGGGCTTCCGAGCTCCCCAGTGGTCCGTTAATGGTAATACGCCATGGGCGCTTGACATCCTCCATGAGGAGGGCTACCGGTACGACTCCAGCTGCAATCCCCTTCCCTTCGTGGGGGATCCCAGGGGTGCGCGCAATCCATATTCCATTGCAACCAGCGGCGGTGCCATTATCGAGGTGCCTCCCATGGTGACGCCGTCACTCTTCGGCAACCTCCCCACCGGCGGAGGCTGGGGGTTTAGATTCTTTCCCCTGGGGGTGATCGTCCGTACCGCCAGAACCTTGAACCAGGCGGGCAAACCGGCGGTTTTCTATCTGCACCCCAGGGAAATGGACCCATCAGGGCCTCGCTTGGACCTTCCGGCGTTGCAAGCCTTTGCCGCATATGGAACCAGGACCGATGCGGAGGGGCGGCTCAGGCATCTTCTGCAGACATTCAGGTTCTGCACCATGAAACAGTTGGTGGAAACGTGGGAAGTTGCATAATCATTCCGGCCTACAATGCCGAAAAAACAATCGCTGCCGTGGTTAAGGAAGTACTGGCTTTGGGGCTGCCGCTTCTGGTGGTGGATGACGGCTCCACGGACGGGACCGCCAAGTGTGTAGGCGGACTGCCGCTCAACGTCATCAACCATCGCCGCAATCTGGGCAAAGGGACCGCCCTGAGAACAGGCTTTCAATGGGCGCTCATGCACGGCTTCGAAGGGGTCGTGACCATCGATGCCGACGGTCAACATGATGTCGCCGCCATTAGCCGCCTCATCGATCATGCCAAGGGAAACCATCTCGATATCCTCATCGCATCCCGCTTCTCCCAGTTTGGCCAGATGGCAGGGCTGCGCAGCTTCTGGAACCGCTTCGGTGTCTGGTGCATGCGGAAGCGGACCGGTTTCGAAATCAGCGACAGCCAGTCCGGGTTTCGCTACTACTCCGGTCGCCTGCTGCGCAGTATCGAGCTTATTGCCGAAGGGTACGATCTGGAAATGGAGATACTGATGAAGGCTTGGCGCGGCGGTTTTACCATCGGCTCCCTACCGGTAGCGGCGCGGGTGGCGGATGGCCGTGCCACAAGTCATTACCGGCCGGTGCGGGATACCTGGAATATCTGCATGACCTTTTTGCGTTACATGCGCGCCTGAATTGGGCGCTCCGCATTCGCGACCTCAAATAGCTCAACGAAGTGGGTGAACATGCTCCAGAGTCTGAAAAGCTACTCAACCGAAAAGATAGTTTCTTTGCTTCTCTCACTGGCGACCAATTCGTCCAACGAGAACCTTGCCAGGATGACCTACCTGATGGAACTGATCCCGAAAAAGGATTATTACCGGGATCGCATCAGATGGATGCGCCAGCTGCTTCGCGACAACCATCCGAGCATGGAGTTTCCCCGCCGCATCCTGCGCGACCTGCATCCCAACCAACGGGACAAATGGATCACCAACCTCGCAGTCAACCATCTCCTTTCCGGGACCAACAAGCGAAAAGCCTGGGCCGACCGTGAGGGATATTATCCACCTTCGACGGTAGTCATCAGCCCGACCATGAAGTGCAACCTTTCCTGCTACGGCTGCTATGCCGGCGATTACCAAAAGTCCCTGGAGCTTTCCCTGGATGAGATCGATTCGGTGCTCACCCAGATGAAGGAGATGGGGGTCTATTTCGCCGTCATTTCCGGGGGGGAACCCTTTTTCAAGGCCGATATCTTCGAGATCTTCAAGAAGCATTCGGATATGGCCTTCCTTGTCTTCACCCACGGCGGTCTGATCGATGAGGCCATGGTGGAGCGACTTATCGAAGTGGGCAACGTCATGCCTGCCTTCTCCCTTGAAGGATACGAGAAAGAAACCGACGAACGCCGCGGCAAGGGCCATTTCAAAAAGGTCATGCACGCCATGGACCTTCTGAAGGGTGCCGGGCTCTCATTTTGCGGCTCATTTACCCAGACGAGCAGAAATACCGACATCATCACTAGCGGCGAGTACATGGACATGCTGGTGGAGAAGGGATGTTTCGCCCTCTGGCTTTTCTCCTATGTTCCTGTGGGGCGCAATCCGGATGTGGCCCTTATGCCTGCTCCGGAACAGCGTGACCTGATGCGCCGCCGCACAGCCGAATTCCGTGCGGCGAAGCCGATGCTGATCATCGATTTCTGGAACGACGGGCCTATCATCAGCGGCTGTATTGCCGGCGGACGCAAATATTTCCATGTCAATGCCAATGGTGACATCGAACCCTGCGTCTTCTGCCATTTCGCCGTGGACAACATCCGCCGCACTTCCCTGAGAGAGGCCCTGAAGTCGCCACTTTTCCGCAAGATCAGGGAGAAGCAGGGTTCCCACGAAAACCTGCTGCGACCCTGCATGCTCATCGACCACCCCGAGGTGGGACGGGAGATGTTCGCCATGGAGGGGACATATTCCACCCATGAGGGGGCTGCGGAAATCTTTACCGATCTTGCAGCCCAGATGGACAGCTATTCCCACGCCTATGGGCGGATTGCCGATCCGGCATGGAAAGCGGAATTTGCCGCTGAAACTGGTGAAACAAAGCGGGCAGGGTCTATAAAGGGATGAAAATCCTCCTGGTGAACCCTCCATCCACCGGCGTCTTTACCACCTTCGGTGTCAGTCTGCCGCCCATGGGGCTGCTCTATATCGCCGCGAGCCTTGAACAGGCGGGCCATTCGGTACAGGTGGTCGATTTGCAGTGCGAGCCGGCAGGCCTGGATCCTTTTCTGATCAAGGCAGCAGATCTGGTCGGGATAACTTCCGATACCACGCGCATCGAAAAGGCCATGGAAATAGCGCGCCAGGCAGCAGCCATCGGCCGTCCGGTCGTCATGGGAGGACCGCATCCCCAGTTCATGGCGGCTGAGATCCTACGTACCGGCCATGTACAATGCATCGTCAAGGGAGAAGGAGACCTTTCCTTTCCGCTGCTGGCCCAGGCGCTGGAACGGCGCGATGAATTAGGTTCTGTGGCCGGCATCATCTTTCCCGACGGATATAAGGTGGTCGAGACGGCGGACGGCCCACTCCCGGACCCCGAGCAGCTTCCGTTGCCCGCTCGGCATCTCCTTGACCTGACACGATACAGTGCCTCCCTGAACGGCATTCCCCTGACCCCAATCGTCACCAGCCGTGGCTGTCCCGGTGCCTGTTCTTTCTGCTCGTCCTCTTCCTTCTTCGGCCGCCGCTGGCGCAGTCGCAGCCCAGAGTACGTCCTGGCTGAGCTGGACGAAGTTTACAACCGCTATGGTTTCCGCGCCGTTGCCTTTGTCGATGACAACTTCAGCCTCTCGCCCGAGCGTGTCATCGCCATTGCCGAGGGGATCGAGTCACGGGGCTACGATCTGCAATGGTGGAACTTTTCCCGCGTGGACAACATTGTCGGCAACCCGCGGATGGTTGAAGCAATGGCCCGGGCGGGATCGAAAACGGTTTTTCTCGGCATTGAAAGTGCCGACGCCGAAGCTTTGAAGACCTTGGGCAAGGAAAGCCAGGGGGACATGACCGCACAGGCGGTGAAGCTTCTCCAGGATAACGGCATCGAGGTTTTCGGCAGCTATATCCTCGGCCATCTTAACGAAACCGCCGCGGATGTGGAGCGGACCATCCGGATGGCGGTGGATCTCAACACCAATGTTGCCCAGTTTTCCGTCCTGACGCCATATCCTGGAACGCCTCTCTACCAGGAGCTCAAGGAGCGGATTTTTCTCAAGCGCTGGAAGTTTTATGATGCGCTCCACCTGGTATTCCGCCATCCCCGTATCAATCGCCACCGGCTCCAGTACCTGCTGATCAAGGCGTATCTGAAATTCTATCGGCGGTCAAAAAAGGCAAAGGACGATTTCAGGGATTACGGCAAGACCCAGAACTTCAGCATGCAGAGAATGATGACCTGCGTCTATGATTTATTTTTTTAATACCCCCAGGGGTGAAAAAGGCTTTCCTTGGCGCTTTACAGCAGTTTGAACCTGTTTTTCATACGGCTTTTCACCGTGCTTATACCCAGGTTTCTGCACCCTCCGTTCGCGATCTTCTGGGGGGGGCTTTTCTACCTGCTTCTGGCGGAGAAAAGACGGGGCATCCGATCCAATATCAGGACCATCACCGGCAGGAGGAACGTCGAGTGGCTGGTCATTGCCACCTACTACAAGTTTGCCCGTAACTGGTGTGACGTGATGCTGATGATGCGCTGGCGTGGGGCGAAGCTCCAGTCACTGATCGGCAGGAGGTCGAGCGGCAAAGCTCTGGATGAAGCCCTTGCGGCTGGAAATGGCGCCATCCTCATTTCTCCCCATCTCGGCAACTGGGAACTGGGCGGGCTGGGACTGGCCGACATGGGATATACTCTGAATGTCCTCACCTTCCGGGAACCTGACGAAAAGGTGAACGAGCTCAGGGAACAGGTTCGGGGCGAGCGGGGCATCCGCTTCATCTATGTGGACAGGGAGGATACATCCCCCTTGGCGATCATCGAGGCGGTGAATGCCCTGCGCCGCAACGAAATACTTGCTTTGCTGGGTGAACGGGATGGTTCATCCCACACCATGAGTCTCGACTTCTTCGGCCGGCCTGCAGCAATTCCGCTTGGTGCGGGGTATCTGGCCGTGGCCAGCGGTGCTCCGGTCATTCCCGTTTTCGTCCCCCTGGAAGGGAGCCGCTATGCCACGATCATGGAGGAGCCCATATATTTTCATGGGGGGCACGCCGATCATGCCCGCTCTATAAAGGAAGGCACCGAACGCATCCTTCGCATCTTTGAAAAATACATACGCAGATACCCGGACCAATGGTACAATTTCTTCGACTACTGGACCGGGGAAAACATCAACAAGGAAAAGGGTTTATAGATGTCAGAACAATTGATCGACCAGGTAAAGCAACTTATTATCGACAGTCTCCGCATCGAGGGAATGGAAGTGGGAGATATCGAGACCGACGCACCGCTTTTCGGTGAGGGGCTGGGGCTCGACTCCATCGATGCCCTGCAGCTGGTGGTGGGGATGGAAAAGGAATTCGGCGTCGTCGTTCCCGATGCCGAGACCGGCAACAAGGTCTTCCGCTCCGTCAGGACCATGGCCGACTATATCGCGGAACATCGCAAATGAAACTGCTTCTCATCTCTCCCGGCTGGCCGAAGGGGAGATTATGGGGGGAGCTGAGTTTCAAATTTCCGTCGCTGTCCCTTGCTGCCATAGCCGCTGCCACCCCTTCCCACTGGGATGTTTCCCTGTGCGACGAAAACCTGGAGCCGGTGGATTTTGCCGCTCCGGCGGATCTGGTGGCCATTACGGCCATGACACCCCAGGCGCCCCGCGCCTACGAGATTGCCGACCTATTCAGGGCTCAGGGTGTGAAGGTCGTCATGGGAGGCTTTCACGCCAGCAATCTTCCCCCCGAGGCTCTTCTCCACGTGGATGCGGTGGTTGTCGGCGAAGGGGACCTGGTTTGGCCGCGCCTGGTGGATGATCTGGAAAAGGGATGCCTGCAGCCAATCTATCGTCCCGATGCCATGATTGCCATGGCGGACCTGCCCATCCCCAGAAGAGAAATCTTTGCCGGCAAGGGTTATCTCCTCACCAATACGCTCCAGACCACCCGTGGTTGCCCCTTCGACTGCGAATTCTGCTCAGTTACCGCCTTTTACGGCAGGAAATACCGGGAGCGGCCGGTGGATCAGGTGCTTGCCGAGCTGGAAGTGCTGCGCAAGCAGAACTCCTTTGCCTTTTTTGTCGACGATAACCTGGTGGCGAACCGCCGCTATGCCCTCTCCCTGTTCTCGGCCATGAAGGGAATGGGATTCAAGTGGCTTTCCCACGCTCCCATCGATTTTGCCGGCGATCTGGAACTGATGCGTGCTGCTGGGGAATCGGGCTGTCTGGGTATGTTCGTCGGCTTCGAATCCCTCGACCAGGAATCGCTGGTGGCGATGGGGAAAGTGACCAACCAGGCCACCTCCTACCTTGAGCAGGCCAAGGCCTTCCGCGACAACGGCATCGGCATCCTCGGCTCCTTCGTCCTTGGTTCGGACGGCGACACTCCGGCCATTTTCGAGCCGATCCTGCGCTTCTGTGAGACGGCGCGCATCGAAGCCGCCATCTTTCCCATCCTCACCCCCTATCCCGGCACCAAGGTCCGGGAACGGCTGGAAAAGGAGGGACGGATCACCTCCAACGACTGGCGCGATTACGACATGGGGCATGTGAATTTCATTCCCCGTGGCATGAGCCCTGCCGAACTGCAGGCCGGGCACGAGTGGCTGAACAGGTCCTTTTATTCATTTCCCTCCATGTACCGGCGCATTTTCAAACTGCACCGGTCGGTACAAGTCTTCGGACCGATGAATTTCGGATTCAGGAGCGCCATCAGGCGCACCGGGAAACGGGGATAGGCCTAATGGACTGCTTCATGTTTCCAGGACAACCCCTGGCCTTTCCCACCGCTCTGCCTGATGATGGAGATTTTTTCACCATTGCGGAACTGGTGCGGCAGAGAACCGGCTTTGACCTGTACTCCTCCACCTGGATAAGGGACAGCGGGACCGACAATACCGGTTTTCAGCTCCACGGCGTCGCCATGAGCCTTTACCTGAACCGGAAAAAACGTGCTGAGGGATCTCAGCCCGCGGTGGTTGCCGAGCACAGCATGGGGATCTATGCGGCACTTGCTGCAAGCGGTTCCCTTGCCGAGGGGGAGGCAATAGAGGTTACCTGGCGGCTCGGCTCGTGCATGGCAAAGATGGGAGAAACGGGGTACTACGCCCTCGGCTGCATCATCGGCTTGACCAGCGAACCGGTGCTGGCCCTCGCCCGGAACTGCGGCGTCCATTTGGCCAACCACAATACCTCCCGTCATTTTCTCCTCTGCGGCACACGGGAAAAGATTGAGACTGCGGTCGCCGAGGCCGTTGCACATGGGGCATTTTCGGCAAAATCTTTTCCCTGCGACGCTCCCCTCCACACCCCGCTTATTCAGGAACTTGAGTCTCCCCTGCGGCAGATTCTGGCGGAGTACCAGTATTGGGAACCTTCCTGCATCCTGGTGGATCACCTGGAACAGAAGCGGCTCAAGGCGCATGACCTGGCCGATTTCATGTTCCGGCAACTCTGCATGCCGGTCTACTGGGAAAAGACCTACCGAAGCCTTGTCGCCATGGGGATCAGAAGATTCCACGAGATCGGGGCAGGGGATGCCTTGAAGAAATACAACCGCTGGATCGAAAGCGAGATGACCCGGTAATGGCAAAAGCCCATGAGACACTGATCAAGGTGCGGTTCAACGAGGTGGATTCTTACCACGTGGCCTGGCATGGCCATTATGTGGCCTGGATGGAGGTTGGTCGCAACGATCTTGCCGCCCGCTTCCAGCTCGGAGTGGACCAGATTGCCGATGCAGGCTTCCTGGCTCCGGTGGTGGAACTGAACGTCAAATACAAGAGGTCTGCCCGTTTCGACGAGGAACTGCGGGTCCGCACGGGCATGATACGCACCGAGGCCAGTACCCTGATGTTCTCATCGGAGATTATCGGCGAGGATGGCCAGGTAAAGGCATCGGGAACGACGGTGCATGTCCTCACGGACAAAAATGGTGTTCTGCAGTACAGCCTGCCGCCGGTCATAGCCGAGAGGCTGGAAAAGATGATGGCGTTTCTGGGGGTATGATGGATATTCTGCTGATTTCGGCCAACAGGGAACGGACGCCATACCCGGTTTTCCCGCTCGGGCTCTCGTATCTGGCGGGTCCTCTGGGCGAAAAGGGACATAACCTCAAGGTTCTGGACCTCTGCTTTGCCGACGATCCCGAATTGGCAGTGAGCGAAGCCATCGACGGCTTCGCACCCGGGGTGGTGGTTCTTTCCCTGCGCAATATCGACAACGTCACCTTTCCCGGGAGCCGGTCATATCTGCCGGGGGTGAAGAAAATCGTCGATGTCTGCCGTGGCAAGGCACCGGTCATTGTCGGAGGCTCTGGCTTTTCCATCATGCCGGTGGAGATTCTTGCCTATCTGGATGCAGATTACGGCGTCGTCGGTGAAGGGGAAGAAGTGCTGCCGGAGCTTGTTTCGCGCATTTCAGAAGGTCTTTCTGCCGATGACCTGCGGGGGGTGCTGGTTCGAGGCAGGACCAATTTTTTGCCGGCGCGGCTTGTACAGGCGATCCGGCCTGCCGACCGCGGTCTTTTCCCCCTGGAGCGATACTACAGGGAAGGGGGAATGGCCAATCTGCAGACCAAGCGCGGCTGCCCGTTTTCCTGCATTTACTGCACCTACCCCATCCTTGAAGGAAAGGCGATACGGGTGCGCCCCATAGGGGAGATCATCGCCGAGATCCGTTCACTGGTGGAGGGTTTCGGCATCAGCTACATCTACTTCGTGGACGACATCTTCAACTATCCCCCCGAGTTTGCCGAGGAACTATGCCGGGCCATGATCGATGCCGGGGTCAAGGTGAACTGGACCGCCTTCATCAATCCCGCTTTCATCACTGCGAGCCAACTCAAACTGATGATCACGGCCGGTTGCGATGCGGTGGAATTCGGCAGTGAATCGGGCTCTGCTTGCATGTTGCGCAACCTGGGCAAGTCCTTCTCTGTAGACGACTTGCGGAATTCGTCCCGTCTCTGCCTGGATGAGGGGGCGGACTTCGCCCATTACATTCTCTTTGGCGGGCCGGGAGAGAGCGAGGCGACCATCGATGAAACCTTCGCCCTGATGGACGAGCTGGAGCCCACCGCAGTAATCGCCATGACCGGCATCAGGATTTTCCCCGGCACCCCCTTGTACCATTCCGCCCTGGCTGACGGCACCATCACCGCTGAAATGTCGCTTCTGGACCCGTTTTTCTATATCTCCCCTCCAATCCGGGAGACCCTCTGCGAGATGGTGACGGAACGGGCCATGGCCCGGAAGAACTGGGTGGCGCCGGGATTGGAGATCAACATGAGCGATGCCATGCTGGAAGCGTTGCGCCATTTCCCGGTGCGTGGACCGCTGTGGAAGCTGATGAAACGACTGGGCCGCAGTCGCGTCAGGCCCATGGCGGCCCCGGCAGCTGATACGCCCCGATGAACGGAGTCACCATGGAATTCAAGGACAAGAGAATCGTTGTCACCGGCGGCACCAGGGGGATCGGCAAGGCCATCTCCCTCAACTTTGCCAGGCAGGGAGCGCATGTGACTGCAGCTTACCTGGCCAATGATCAGGCTGCCGAGCTTCTGAAAGAGGAAGCTGCTGGCCTGCCGGGAACAATAGCAACGATCAAGGCCGATGTGGCCACTGGCGACGGCGCCATGGCGCTCATGGAAGCTGCAGCGGCCGCCACCGGTTCCATAGATGTCTTGGTCAACAATGCCGGCATCATCCGTGACTGCTATCTGCCGATGATGTCGGAAAACGACTGGGACACCGTGGTCCGCGGCAACCTCTATCCACTTTTCCATTGCTGCAAGTGGGGGGTGCGGAAGATGATCGCCAAGCGGAGTGGCGTCATCGTCAACCTTTCCTCCATCTCCGCCCTGGGGGGCACCGCCGGCCAGACCAACTATGCAGCCAGCAAGGGAGCCGCCATCAGCTTTACCCGGTCATTGGCCCGGGAAGTGGGACCCATGGGGATCAGGGCCAACGTCGTTGCTCCGGGACTGATCGAGACGGAGATGATCGCTGCCATGAAGCCCGATGTGGTGGAGCGGATCGTCAAATCGTCATCTCTCGGGCGGATCGGCCGAGCGGAGGAGGTTGCCGGGGCGGTGGCCTTCCTCGCATCCGATCAGGCTTCCTATATCACCGGCCAATGCCTGGTGGTGGACGGTGGCATCGTCTGAACCCTTGTCTGAGAGTCTTTTAAACCAAGAAAAGCTTTATTTCTTGTTCCCTTTCCGGTTAAAATGATTAAGTTCATGCGTGAACGAGATTGTCTGGAACAAAGGGAACATGGAAAAGAAGAAAATAGCAATAACCGGTTTGGGGGTTTTTGCCGCCGCCGGTAAAGACATAGCATCCTTCACTGAAGCCCTGCGTAACGGCCATTGCGCCATCGGCCCCCTCGACCTGTTTGACGTCGATCAGTTTTCCTCGAAGATCGGCGCCCAGATTCGTAATTTCGATCCCCACTGTTATTTATCCCCTCGTGAAGCGGCGAAACTTTCAAGGGCCGATCAGTTCGGCGTTATTGCAGCCGGTCAGGCGCTTGCCGAAAGCGGTGTCTGCAGTCATTATTCCCCCTACGATATAGGCATTTCCATGGGGGCGGGTGCTGCAGGCATGCTCCAGGCAGAAGAGTGGCTCCACCAGGGGCTGAATGGCGGCAAGGCGCGGCCTTCCCTCCTGCGGGGCCTCCTGCCCGATAGAACTTCCACGGCCATCGCCGAAAAATACGGGGTTGGCGGGTATCAGGGAAGCATTACCACTGCCTGCTCTTCGTCTGCTACCGCCATCGGTTGGGGAGCGGACCTGATCGCCTCCGGCAGGCTGAAGGCGGCTGTCTGCGGCGGATCGGACTGTCTTTCCCGGCTGACTTTTGCCGGCTTTAACTCGCTACGCGTCGTCGATCCGGAGCCTTGCGCCCCCTTCAGCCTTGGGCGACGTGGCATATCCCTGGGAGAGGGGGCCGCGTTCCTTGTCCTTGAAGAGGAAGAGGCCGCCAAAGCTCGTGGAGCAAAGATCCACGGATATGTACTCGGCTACGCCATTGCCGGAGAAGCCCACCATATGACTGCACCGGCACCGGACGGTGTGGATGCCGCACAACTCATGAAAGCAGCCATGGCTTTATCGGGTGTTGCCGTGGAGCAAATAGGCTGGGTCAATGCCCACGGTACCGCGACCCCGCTCAACGACGTGGTGGAAACAAAGGCCATGAAGCTGGTATTCGGCGAGCGGGTCGGGAAGGTGCCGCTGGTTTCCACCAAGGCTTTGACCGGCCACTGTCTTGGTGCCGCCGGGGCCATCGAGGCCCTGGCCACGGTGATAGCCCTGCGGGATGGGTTCATACCCTCGACGCTCAGCTTCAGAGGCGCGGACCCGGAATGCGACCTGGACTACTGCCACAAGGGGATGCGGACCAGCGAAGCCCGCCTCGCCCTGTCCAATTCCTTTGCCTTTGGCGGCAACATAACAACCTTGGTACTGGGTAAATGAAGACCATGTCCACTGACATAGTGATTACCGGCATGGCGGCCATTTCTGCCGCCGGTGTCGGTCTCGATCCTCTAAGAAAGGCGGTGCAGGAAGGGAAAAGCCTTCTCAAGCCGATCCCGCCGGAGATTGCCGGTACGGACGGATGCCTGTGGGGCAAGGCCGATGCCTTCAAGGGTGGTGACTTCATGCCGCCGCTCAAG
This sequence comes from Geotalea sp. SG265, assembly GCF_022808985.1. Taxonomy (GTDB): domain Bacteria; phylum Desulfobacterota; class Desulfuromonadia; order Geobacterales; family Geobacteraceae; genus Geotalea. The sequence goes on from NZ_JAKZFT010000009.1 coordinate 22,588, forward strand.
GCGCGGAAGTTCGACCGGTGCAGTCTCTTTGCCGTGGTTGCGGCCGGAATGGCCCTCAAGGATGCGGGGATCGACCGTGCCTCCATGGATGCGGAAAGAACGGGGATCGTTCTCGGCTGCGGGTTCGGCGGCATCGCCAATTCGGAAGCGTTCCTGCGGGGATATTTCACCAGCGGTGCCGAGGGCCTCTCGCCGGTGCTCTTCCCCAACACGGTGCCCAATGCTCCTGCCAGCAATGCCTCCATCGAAAACGGCCTCAAAGGCCCCAATGTCACCTTCGTCCAGCGCTTCTGCTCTGCCGAGTCAGCGGTGATGATGGCCTGCCGCTTTCTCCAGGAAGGGCGCGCCGACGTCGTCCTTGCCGGCGGTGTCGATGAGGTGACCGAGACCATGATCAAGGGCTTTCGGGAGGTCGGACAACTGAAGAGCCATGGCGCAGGCTTCGGCGAAGGGGCGGGTATCCTGGTGCTGGAACGGGGCGACCATGCCCGCAGCAGAAAAGCAATGATCAAGGGGACGGTAGGGGGAATCCGGACCATCGGCAGGCTTCTCCCGGGACGTGAGACCGAAGGTGCCGAGGTTTTGCTGCCTAAGGATTCCGACACCACCCTGGTCAGCCTCTCGGGAACGGCAGCTGCCGAAGATGTTTTTCTAGCGCACCTCCCCACCGTCAGGCGCATAGAGACCGGTCCCCTCATCGGCCGCTCCCTGGGAATGGGAGGGCTTGCCATGGCGGCACTGGTCCTCTCCCTTGAAGAGAGGGCTGCCGGCCTGCATGTGGCGGCTTCTCCGGAGGGGCCTTATTATGCTATCCGGATCAGGGGAGGCTCTCCTGACTAGTTCAGATCCGTGCCGCTACTTGCCCCATCGTCCCCCCTTTTTGTTCGTGGACAAGATCATCCATCGGGAAACCGGTGTCAGTGCCTCTGGTGAGCTCGTCGTAACCACGGATTCGGGACCTTTTCCCCCAGTACTTCTCATAGAGTCCATGGCCCAAGTCAGTGGGATTGCCGCCGGCCAGGAGGCGGGCGTCGGGGGGATTCTGGCTGCCATCAGCCATGGTAAACTGCCGGTAGCTGTGGCACCCGGGACGTATCTGGCCCAGGCTCGCATCATCAAGTCATTCGGCACCCTCCATCTGGTAGAAGGAGAGGTAAGCTGGGACGGCACCGTCGTTGCCAGCGCAACCCTGACCCTGGGGGTCGGTAATCTCTAACCACCCAATCGATTCCTAAAGGCGAGAAGATAATGAAAAAATTGCTCCTTATGATACTGCTGGTCGTGATTTCCATGGTGACCTCTGCTCATGCTGCCCCCAACAAGGCCGTGGAGGCTCTTGAGGTACTGCGCCACGGTTTTTCCGCTATGACTGACTTCAGTGCCGAAATCGTCCAGGAAAAGCAGATGGCCATGATGAAGCGGAAGATGGTTTCCAAGGGAATCGTCCGGTTCAGGAAGCCGGGCACCTTCTACATGGAGCTTTTGCCTCCATATGGCAGCCGTTTGCTGTTGCGGGACAACGTGCTGACCATGCGCCTTCCCGAGCAGGGGGTGGCGGACCGTATCGTGCTGCCGCCGGAAGAGAGCCTGGACAAATGGTTCGCCTACCTGGCAAAACCGGTCACAAAACTGCCTGATGGGATGGAGCTGCGGGCCGAGCGCCAGGGGAGCGGCTGGAACCTGCAACTCTTTCCAAAAGGAAAGGGTGGTGTCAAGGAACTTGCCATCAGCTTCGATGGTGACGGCAAGATCAAACGGTTGACTATCCAGGAGCGCAACGGGGACAACACCGTCATCAAGTTCGCTAACATGCGTCGCAATGCCGGCCTGAAGGACAAGGATTTCCAGTTGAATTGAATTCCGGTGTAGAACTAGGACTGAATCTTTTCATCGATAGACTGCACGGGGGGGCCAGCTGGAAGAGAATATGCTTCACTACAGGATAAAAAAGCTGTCTAGCGCGATTGTTTCTACCTCCAACTCTCTCATACGAAAACACCTGGAGTGGATATACACTGTCACCACGACAAAACCGGCGCTGGTTTTCGTCGTTTGTTGCCTAGTATTCCTTCTTTCGTGCCTTTCCATCACCAGGATTCATTTTGAAAGCGATATTTTCAAGCTCTTTCCCCAAAAGGGGCCGCTTGCCCTTTTCCTGGACACCATCAAATGGACGGGAAGCGCGGGGAACACCTACATTCTCCTGGAAGGGGAGGACAAGGGAAAACTCACCAGGGAAGCTGAGCTCTTTGCCGGAAAAATGCAGAGTCTGTCCATCGATGGTGCTCCTGCCTTCACCAAAGTCAAGTTCCGAGTCTTTGACCCCGCCGAGGCAAAGCCTTTTGCTGATTTCATCAGTTATGCAGTGACTCGACCGCAGCTTTTTGTGGCTCCTGCGGATGTTTCTCGCTACCAGCAGCTGCTAAGCCCTGAGTCCGTTGATTCCTCACTGCGCCGAGCAAAAACCGAACTGGCTACGCCGGGGAGTCTCTCCGAAATGGTCGCTTGCGACCCTCTCTACCTGCGGGATCTGATCCTGCCGCGCCTCAAGACAGCCTCTGAGGCTCTCGATCTGGACAAAACATCACCCTATTTCCTTTCCCGTGACGGCAAGGTTCTTATCATCATCGCAGAACCTGCCCGCCCGGTGACTGATATCGCCTTTGCCAGAAAACTGGTGGCAGCCATCAATGAGGCCAGAAAAGGTGCGACAGTCAAAATATCCTTCGCCGGTGCCCATTTGAGCGCTGTCACCGATGAAAAGGTCTTGAAGGAAAATGTTATCGTCGGTGTCCTCTCCTCCCTTATCATCGTGCTGGCCCTTTTCTACGTTGCCTATCGTCGGTTTCTCCCGACCTTGCTGATACCATTCATCCTGGTGTATGGCGTGGTGCTCGCAATAGGCACAGGCGGGCTGCTCTTCCCGACGATCAGTATCATCTCCTTCGCCTTTACATCCCTGATTATCGGTCTGGGCACCGACTACTCGATCCATCTTTACGACCGTTTCCATTTTGAACGCAGTAACGGCAAATCGGCTGATGAAGCGCTCAGGCTTGCCACCGTCGATACCGGCCATGCCCTCTTCACTGCCGCAAGCACAACGGCGTTCCCTTTCCTGGCCCTTGTTCTCTCCGATGTGCGGGTTCTTTCCGAACTGGGATTCCTGGTGGGGCTTGGCGTCATATATTCCCTGTACGCAACGTTCTTTTTCCTGCCGCCACTGTTGCTTTTCATGGAAAAGAAATATCCCCTCAAGGCATACAAGCCTCTGCCAAGCTTCGGGCTCGGTTGGCTTTGGAAGATGGGCCAGCGCTACTGGCGTGGAGACATTGCTCTTTCCAGCGCTGCAATGCTTTGTCTGCTCCTGGCTGCAACGGGTACTTCCTTCGAATCAGAGTTGAAAAACCTGCAACCGCGCAATTCGGAGGCATTTCTTACACAGGAAAAAGTGGAAAGGCATTTGAGCGTAAGCCCCAAGCAGCTCATAGTCGCCGTTGAGGGGAATGACCTTGATGATGTTCTGAAACAGGGAAGAAAAGTCAATTTATTGGCTCAAGAGGTTCAGCAGCGGGGCGAGATCGTGTCCTACTCGTCCTTGGGACTGGTGATGAACGGCGAGGGCGACCAACTGAAGGTAGCCGGAAAACTCGCTGAAAGGCTTGGCTCCGCCCATGTTGGGATTGCTGTGAATAGTGCTCTGGCGCGAGAGGGTTTTGCAACCGAACCATTCCAGGAATACGTCTTACGTCTCGACAACCTTACGAAAGCCCAAACCGTGCCGCCAAAGGAGGGTATTGACCGCCTGTTGCGATCACCCCTGCATGGCATCGTCGAAAGACACCTTATTCAAAATGGTAACGGCTATCATCTCCTGACCTACCTGAATTACCGTGGCTCGGAGTTCCAGCAGGCTCCTTTCCTGAAAAAGCTGAAAGAACAAGTTCCGACTTCCCGGGCTGCCAGTGTCGACCTGGTGAGTGGGCAACTATCTGAATCGGTCAGGCAAACTTTCCTCTTGGCAGTCATCATCGGCAGCGTCATGGTGCTGTTTCTGCTCATTTCTCACTTCAACACGCCTACGGGGATACTGTACTCCCTGTTTCCCGTTGCCTCGGGAACCATTGCCATGTTGGGAGTAATGGCGCTTTGCGGCATGCGGCTCAACTTCATGAACGTGATGGTGCTGGTCACTGTCCTGGGAATGGGAAGCGATTACGGCCTGCATATTGCGCACAGGGTCAGGAACTGCAACGAAGAAGAATACCAAGGCCGGTTCATCCAATCTGGCAGGGCAGTCCTCCTTTCCGGTCTGACAACCATTGCCGGCTTTGGATCGCTCGCTTTCACCGATTACGGGGCATTGGCTTCCATCGGCTGGGCAACCAACTTCGGGGTGGCTGCGACTACCTTGTTCACCTTGGCAACCCTTCCTGCATTCATGCACTTCTTTGGACGCAGCAGACGCGCTGATGATCTGCCGTAAAAGGCGCTTCTGAAAGGCGCCGTTTTAACGGAACATCGTGATCCCGAGAAGAATCTTGCTGGAATTGAGCGGTTCGTTGGGAAAGGCGGTGCTGGCATTGGAAACGTGGTGGTAGCGGTATTCGAGACTTACGGCCGCATTCTTCTTGATGAAATATTGGACGCCGGTTCCCCCCTGGTAGGAGAAATCAAGGCGGCTGCCCATGGTCGGCAGTCCCAGGTCCACGAAAAGCACCCCCCCACCGGCAAAGACATAGGGGGCGAAATCCTCCAGAGAGGTGAACTTCCAGCTCCCCAGCAGGTAGCCGCCGGTCATGGTCCGCACCCTGGGGTCGACCGTCAGGTGTAGGGGGAGTTCCATCAGCAGTTCGTGGCGCCCCCGAAACCAGCCGTGACCCGCTTCATCGGAAAGGAACCAGCCGAAACGGGCGATGGTGTCGAAGGTCTGGACCTGGGTCCTGGTATCGCCGAAGCCGCGGTGGGTGATGCCGTAGCCCGAAAGGAGCGAATACTCGCTGGTGGCATTCCTGACGGTGGTTTCTTCGGCCCAGGCGGCAGTGACGCTGCAAAGACAGATGATCAGGGCGACGAACCACCGTCTCCTGCAAGTTTTTCTGTTATTCATTTCTATCCTCACCATTTCTGCTTCATTTCGAATCGAAGAATTTCCGGCAGGTTGCGCAGGAAGGTTCCGATGCTGTGGGGGGATTGCCAGAGCATTTTTGTATAGCCCCAGTGGATGCGGCTGCGGCGGTAAAAGCGCCTGATGAACTCGTTGTAGAGGTTTTCCAGTTGTTCCAGGGTCATGCCCCGCGGAATGAAGACGAAGTTCATGCAGTTCATGTCCGGCCAGTTTTCCCTGAACTCCCCTTGTTCGTGGATATCCTTGTAAATGGGGGCGCCGGGGAAGGGGGTGAATTTGGTGACGTTGATCTCGTCCAGGGGGAGCGTCAGGGCATAGTCCATGGTGCGCCGGATTGCCGCCTCGTCTTCCCCGGGAAGGCCGACCATGAAAAGCCCCTTGACCCGCATGCCGCCATTCTTTACCATCTGCAGCTTCTGGTGTACGGCGTCCAAAGCCATGTATTTGCGGTGCTTCTTCAGGACCTCCGGGTCTCCCGACTCGATGCCGAAGTTCACCTGCCAGCAGCCGGATTTCTTCAACAGCCCCACCAGTTCTTCATCCACATGCTCCAGGCGGGCGATGCAGTTGTAGGTGACCGGCAGGCGGCTGTCCACCAGCAGACGGCAGAGCTCCTCGACCCGGTTGCGGTCGAAGGTGAAGAGATCGTCGTAGAAAAAGACGTGGCGGATGCCGAAATCCCGGTGCAGGTATTTGAGGTGCTCGAAAATATAGCCGGGGGAATTGAAGCGGAAGCCCCGGCTGAAGACCGAACGGTCGCAGTAGCTGCAGTGGTAGGGGCAGCCGCGGCTGGAGATGATGCTGGTATTTGGTGCCTTGGGATAGCTGAAGAGCGGCAGATTGTATCTGCCGGGAAACTGGTCCAGGCGATGGTAGGCCGGGAAAGGGAGGGTGTCCAGGTCGGCGATGTGCGGCCGGTTGCCGCTCAGGGTACCTGTGCCGTCGCGGCGATAGCCGATGCCCTGGATATTTTCGACCCCTTTGAAATCGGCTGCCAGCAGTTCGTAAAAGGTGATCTCTCCCTCGCCGATGATCAGGTAGTCGATGGCTGGAAAGCTGTCCAGGAGGGGAACACCCACCGAACAGGCATGGGCGCCGCCGAAGACGATTTTTATCTCCGGCGCCGCTTCCTTGATCCCCTCGGCGATCTGGTATCCTTCCAGGAAGGACGAGGTGGTGCAGGAAAATCCGACCACGTCCGGCTTTTGGGCGACAACCCGGGCGACGAGCTCAGGTGTAGGCATGGGGGTGGCGTAGCAGTCGATCAGTTCCACCTCCATTCCCTTTGCCTCCAGGTAGGCGGCAATGCTCATCATGCCCAGCGGCGGCATGAGGTTGAAGATGGAACTGATATCCTTCATGGTCCCCAGCCAGTTCCTGCCGTGGGGATGAATAAATGTGGCTTTCAACGGTGCTCCTTATCAGGCTTCAAAAAGGTCATCAGGAATTCCAGCGAATGGGCATGGCGGCTGCGACTTCCAAGCCTGTCATGGGGTTTGATCAGGAGCTATGCTAATTGGTTTGGGAGAATAAAGCAAACGGAAAGCTCACTGCCGTTCGTGCCCATTGTGCCGCTCCATTAGCCGACTTGACTCGAGTTACCCGGGGTGATATAGCTTTAATGGTAACACTATCATGTGAAGACTGCGCGTCCTTCCAAGTATTCCTGATAATATGGAGATGTCTGTGATAAAAACAATAGCCGTATGCATGGGTCTGCTGCTTTGTTCTGCCGGTATCGTCAATGCCGAAAACGGTTTCAAGGAGGGGGGCAGGCAGGTGGGTCAAGGCTTCAAACAAATGGGGAAATCAACCGGCAAGGTTGCCAAAAAATCGGGGAAGTCGGTGGGAAAGGCTTTCAAGGAATCGGGAAAAGCCACTGGTAAAGCTTTCAAGCACATGGGCAAGGATATAGGCCAGGCTTTCAAAGGGAAATAGCTGCCTATCCCATGGCCTAGCCAAGCTAGACTTCTGACCGAGGTATCGATGAGCGTTAATAACAAAAAACAGGAATATTTTCCCTTCGGCATCCAGATCGAAAAAAGAATGTGGCAGCTCTTGGATCTGGACAAGGTTGCAGAAGAAGTCCGATCCAGGAAACAACCGCATATGGTGTTCATCCGGCAGCTGGCAAACCGCCTGAACCGGCAGCCGGCACGGCGGGAACAACCGGTATCCGCGGGGCAGCTCAACCTCTATGCCATGCTGGAAAAGATATACCGCTACGTCTTCGATCTCTACGCCGTGGAGCAGTTTCCGGCCGTGCTGGATCGGGTGCTCGGGGATTCCGGCTATCCTGCCGGTTCCCCGCAAATTCAGTCCGTGCTGATCCGCTTTGCCGAGCACCTTCCCGGTGCTTCGATCCTGGAGAAGAAGGAGGATGCGGCCGGCTATGTGTCTGCCGATGCCGATGGCCGGCGCCGGGCCTTGCTGCTGAAAGAACTCCTGCTTTTGCGCCTGAGCGGCGAAAATCAGGCCCTGGATCAGTTCCGGGAGATATTCGACGCTCCGGAACTGCAAGCATCCGACGAACACAATGGGCTGGAGGCAGCCCTGGATCAAGGACTTGCCGGTGCTTCCCCCATGGAACCCTTCGGCATACCGCTGCCTGCCCTGCTGCGGGCTCCCATGCTCGCCTCCCCCTTTTCGCTTCCCGGTCAGATCGATTATATCCGCGAGAACTGGCGCTCGATACTGCCCCCGGACCTTTTAGCCGAGCTGCTGACGGCCATGGACATTGCCCAGGAGGAGGAACGGGAATTCTGGGGTGGCCCGGGCAGACCACAGGTGCTGGAATTCCTCAAGGGAAAGCGCCTGGGCAAGGAAGGTTACGAATATCCGGAGTATGACCGTTTTTCTCCCGATGCCGAATGGATGGCAAACGTGGTCATGATGGCGAAGATGGTTTATGTCTGGCTCGACCAGCTGTCGAAGAAATACGGCAGAGCCATTTACCGGCTCGACCACATTCCGGACGAGGAGCTGGACATCCTGGCCCGCTGGGGTTTTTCCGGGTTGTGGCTGATTGGTCTCTGGGAACGTTCTCCAGCCTCCCAGCGTATCAAGCAGATCGCCGGCAATCCCGATGCCTTCTCTTCCGCCTATTCCCTCTACGACTACGTCATCGCCCATGACCTGGGGGGAGACGAGGCCCTGGCAAACCTGAAGGAGCGCTGCCGGCAGCGGGGGATACGTCTGGCCAGCGACATGGTGCCCAACCACACCGGGCTCTATTCCCGCTGGACGGTGGAGCACCCCGACTGGTTCGTCCAGCTGGATTATCCTCCCTATCCCGCCTATTCCTTCAACGGCCCGGACCTTTCCTCTTCGCCGGAAGTGAGCCTGCACATCGAGGACGGCTACTGGACCAAGACCGATGCGGCGGTCGTTTTCAAGCATTACGACCACCGGGACGGCAGGACCCGCTATATCTATCACGGCAACGACGGCACCTCCACCCCCTGGAACGACACGGCCCAGCTCAACTACCTGCTTCCCCAGGTGCGTGAGGCGGTCGTGCAGACCATTCTCCACGTGGCGCGCCAGTTCCCCATCATCCGCTTCGATGCGGCCATGACCCTGGCGAAAAAGCACTACCAGCGCCTCTGGTATCCCCAGCCGGGCCACGGCAGCGGCGTCCCGTCGCGCTCTGAGCACGGCATGAGCCGCGAGGATTTCGATGCCGCCTTTCCGGTTGAGTTCTGGCGCGAGGTGGTGGACCGGGTCGCTGCGGAAGCTCCCGGCACGCTGCTTCTGGCCGAGGCGTTCTGGCTCATGGAGGGCTACTTCGTCCGCACCCTGGGCATGCACCGGGTCTACAACAGCGCCTTCATGAACATGCTGAAGATGGAGGAGAACGCCAAGTACCGCCAGACCATCAAGAATGTCCTGGAATACGACCACCGCATCCTACCTCGTTTCGTCAATTTCATGAACAATCCCGACGAGAAGACGGCTGTGGAGCAATTTGGCCGGGAAGGGAAGTACTACGGCGCCTGCGTCCTCCTGGTGACCATGCCGGGGCTTCCCATGATCGGCCATGGCCAGGTCGAGGGCTTTCGCGAGAAATACGGCATGGAGTACCGCCACGCCCATTGGGACGAGCAGGTGGACGAGCACATGGTCAGGATGCACGAGGAGAAGATCTTTCCGCTCATGGGCAAGCGTTGGCTTTTCAGCGGCTCGGAAAACTTCGTCCTCTACGACTTCTTCGCCGGCGGCCATGTGAACGAGGATGTCTATGCCTACTCCAACCTCAAGGGGTGCGAGCGGGGCATAATCCTCTATCACAACAAGTATGCGGAAACAGCCGGCTGGATACGCACCTCCACCGCCATCGGCGTCAAGGGAGCCGACGGGGAAACGGTGCTCGTGCAGAAGAACCTTGGCGAAGCGCTCTGCTTCAATGGCGATGGCCGCTGCTACTACATCTTCAGGGATTATGCCTCTGGTCTGGAATATATCCGTTCCGGACGGGAGCTATGTGACAGTGGCCTCTATGTTGAGTTGAAGGCCTTCGAATACCATGCCTTCCTCGATTTCCGGGAAATCTGGGATGACGAATACGGCACCTGGGGTCGGCTTTGTCATTCCCTGAACGGCAATCCGGTCCGTAGCATGGATGAAGAAGTGAAACAGGTCCGCTACAAGGGGCTGAACAGCCACCTGCGGGAACTTCTTGCCTTGCAGGCCGCCAAGGAAGAGGCACCGGAAAAATCGGCGGACGAGCTGTTCAGGAACCGCCTCACCGCATTCTTGGTTGCCCTGTCGGAGCATTTAGGTGCCGCCGGCAGATATGAGCGCCTGGTTGTTCCACTGGCTGCTCAGCATGCGTTTCTTCAGCGGTTGACCGCGCCGAAAACGGGTGATGTGCCCGTTGACGAGCCGCTCTTCCAGTTCGGCGAGGTGATGGGCACACGGGTGGGGGGGCTGATCAGTTATGCCTTCATCTGTCTCCATGCCACCGGCATGCTGGCGGACGAAAAAGATTATCCCCGTCTTTCCGCCGAATTTCTCTCCCGGTTCGGCCTTTACCGGCCTGTCGAGGAGTCTTTCCAGATTTTCTCCGAAGACGCCTGGCAGCCCTTTCCGGGCCTCGACTCTGCAACGGCGGTTTGCCTGATCAGAGTCATGATCGAACACCAGCAGTTCCTCGCCATAGCCCCGGAACCCGGCGGTGAACGAGGCTTTGCCGCTCTCCTGGAAGAGAACCAGGCGAGGGGCTTCCTCCTGATCAACCGGAGCAATGGTCATGAATGGTTTAACAAGGAGCGTTTCGAAATGCTCATGACCTGGCTCGGCATAGCCGCCCTCCTGGAGGTGAAGAAGGAGATCGATCCTTCGGAACTGATGGCCAGGGCAAAGACGCTGCAGAAGGAAATAACGAAAATAACAGGCAAAGCGCAGGAAGCGGGCTTCGAGGTGAAAGCGTTTCTTGCCCTGACGAAGCCTGCCGATGTGGAGGAGTGAAACGTTGCTGCACATGAAAATAGTGAAGTGCCTTCCGCTGCTGGCGATGATTCTTGTAACCGCATGTGCCACTGTTCCACGACCGGCAGCCATTCCCGCTCCGGGTAAAGAGATCGAAACGGTGCAATCCCCCGTTTCCGTCACCGTCAAGACTGCCAAGCGCAGCATCGGCGGCCGGGGATTCCTGGTTTTCAGGCACCCCGACCAGTTCCATATGGCAATTCTCTCCCCCTTCGGCTTCACCGTCATGGAGATGTACAGCGACGGTGAGCGGCTGACCTGCATCATTCCATCGAAAGACGTGGCATACCAGGGGCTCCTGTCCGATCTGCCGGAGCAGGGTGGGCTGAAAAACTGGGGGCTGATCAAATGGGTGGTTGAGCGCCCTCCCGTTGCCGGGCCATCCCTTGGCGCCCGAGAGATCGTCATGGCCGACGGTCGCCGGGAGCAGATATTTTTTGACAGCCATGGCCTTGTGCAGCGCAAGGTGACCGAGGATGGGGACGAGGCGCTCTACAAGGGCTACCGGGACGTGAACGGCGTTGCATTCCCCGAAACCATCGAGATGATCAACCGCAACGGTGACCGCATCCTGATCGCCTTTGATGAACCGGAGGTTAATCAGCCCGTTGAAGAGGCTGCGTTGAAGCCGAAACTGGATAATGTTACCGTTCTGCCCATCAGTGAATTCAGAGGTCTGTAAGGAATCCTGCCATAGCTTATCCTGCCGCAGAAAATAATCTTGCCTGCTAATTAATGTAGGTGTATTGTCTCTAATTTACCGACGCGGCCGTCACGGCCGCGGGATTTCCGGGGAAAGGGGGACTTGCGGGTGCGCTGGAACGATCGCACGTAAAATATATCGTTCCCATGCAATTTAATTTGAAAGAGGAGAAAGAACAGTGAAAAAATCAGCAATTCTTGCAATGTTGGTATCCCTTTTTATGGCGGCTGGTACCGCCCACGCCGAGCACAAGCTGCTTGTGACCGACGTTCTCGATGCAAAAGAGTTAGAGGGGCAGGCAACCTTCGAGTATGCTCACTCGACTCGGAAAATTAAAGAAGCAGGCGAAACGATCGGGAAGGAACGAGCTACGGAATGGGCCTCTACCTATTCGCTCAACGTCGGCCTTGGGCACGGTCTTGAGCTTGATGCCTCTATTCCGTATGTATTTTCTGAGAGAGAAAGCAAAACTGGTTTTGAGCCAGAAAAGCGTGACGGCGTTGGCGATTTCAGCTTCGGCGCCAAGTATGCACTGGTGAAACCGGAAAAAGAGCAGCCTTTCGGCCTTGTGATTGGTACCGACGTAAAGTTCGACACTGCCGGCCCCAACAATGCCGGCACCCAGACCACCGCTGTCAGCCCCTACATTGCCGGCAGCCAGAAAGTTAACGAACATCTCACCCCTTATGCAATCTATCGCGCCACCTTGCAGAATAACGGCGGCGAGGATTCCCATGATCTGGCACTCGGTGTAGAGGCGGAGGTAAACCATAACTTGACCTTCGATGCCCGCTTTGATGCCATCTTCGGAACCGGAACGGTAGAGGAAAAAGCGAGCGAGCGCTATAGACTGGAGCTGGCCAGCTACATTCAGCTTTTCCATAACTTTTACCTGATTCCTGCTGTTTCAGTGGTCACTGGTTCGCCGGTAGATATTCGGGAAACCAAGGAACAACTTGGCTCTCCGAAGACCATAGCCGGCGCCGTCTCCCTCTACTACCTCTTCTAATCGGATCCGTAAGGTCGTCTTAACAAAAAAAGCCTCCACCTTTCGGTGGGGGCTTTTTTGTTGTTCTTTGGGGCTTCGGTGAAAAAGGCAGCCGGGGCGTCGTCCGTTCGTTCTGTCGCCACAGCTGCGGACCTTGCGGTGCCGTCCCTCTCATGTCGCACGGTGCCTGGACTGACGAACTCTCCTCCGTTTCACACGCGGCGGGTGTCCGCTCACCGCTGCGGCTCGTCGCTCACTCCCGACGCCCCGACTGCCTTCCTCGGAAATGTCTGAGGAACCACGTTGCTCTCATGCGGTGATGCTTTTCCACTTTTCAAAGAAGAAAATCTCTTCCAGAGGCTTGCGGGGCGGTCCCGGCTTCCATTCATCCTGGGGATAGCCGATGGGAAAAAGCCCGACGACGCGGACCTGGGGTGGGATCTCCAGCAGTTCCCCCAGTCCTTCTTCGTCGAATACCCCGACAAAGACGCTGCCGAGGCCAAGGCTGTGGGCTGCGAGCAGCATGTTTTCTGTTGCTATGCCCACGTCAGCCATGTAGTAGTGCTGGCCGTGCAGGTCCCCCGACTGGACCGGATCGGCACAGGCGACGATCACTACCGGCGCCTCGGCGAGTGCCTGTTTTGCCGGATTGATCTTGTAGCCTTTGGGGGCAAAGAATGCCTCCACATAGGAAAGGTCGCTGATCTTTTCCTTTGTGGCGGCATCCTTGATGACGATGAACCTCCAGCACTGCATGTTTGCCCACGATGGTGCAGCCTGGGCGGCTTCCAAAACGACCTGGAGTTTTTCCGGCTCCACCGGTTTGTCCGAAAACTTGCGTACGCTCCGTCGTGTCCTGATTGCTTCGATGGTGTCCATTCCAACCCTCCTTCGATCATGTGCTGCAAAGCTCCTGAAGTCTACCACAGAACGGGCCGATGGAAAGCGTTCATGATAACGCCCGTTGGGAGTCCCTTGGATGGCTCCCGGAAGCTGTTATACTTAAATAAACTTGTTTTAATCTGTTTATTCCGTCAATCTCGGAGGAGTTATGCGGATAGCACAGGTTTCCCCCTTGTACGAGCGGGTTCCGCCCCTTTACTACGGAGGCACCGAGCGGATAGTAGCCTATCTCACAGATGCATTGCTGGCATTAGGGCATGAGGTTACCCTCTTTGCCAGCGGTGATTCCATTACCGGCGCCAGGCTCATCCCCTGCTCAAAGAATTCCCTGCGCCTGGACAAGAACTGCATCGACCCGATCCCCCATCATCTGCTCATGCTGGAAAAGGTCATGCGCCTGCGGGATGAATTCGACGTCATCCATTTCCACACCGATTATTTCCATTATCCCTTTTACCGGCGTTACGGCTATCCCGGTGTGACAACCCTGCACGGCAGGCTGGACATCCCCGACCTGGTCCCCCTGTATCACGAATATTCCGAGATTCCGGTGGTTTCCATCTCCGATGCCCAGCGCCGCCCCTTGCCCTGGATCAACTGGGTCGGCACCGTTCATCACGGACTGCCGCAGGAACTTCTCTCCATGCGCGAAGATCCTGAAATGTATCTGGCCTTTCTCGGCCGCATTTCTCCGGAAAAGGGGTTGGATGCGGCCATCGCCATTGCTGAACGGAGCGGCATCAGGCTCAAGGTGGCAGCCAAGATCGACAAGGAAAACCTGGACTATTATGAATACGCCATCAAGCCGCTGATGAAGAGTCCCTGGGTGGAATACGTGGGTGAGATCGGCGAGGAGGAAAAGGAGGATTTTCTCGGCAAGGCCCTGGCGCTGGTCTTTCCCATTGACTGGGAAGAGCCATTCGGCCTGGTTATGATCGAATCCATGGCATGCGGCACGCCGGTCATCGCTTTCGGTCGCGGCTCGGTCCCGGAAGTGGTGAAAGACGGGGTTTCGGGGTATGTGACCAAGGATCTGGACGGAGCAGTGGCGGCAGTGGGGAAGATCCGTTCCATCAGCCGCCTGGAATGCAGGAAATACTTCGAAGAGCGTTTCGTTGCCGGGCGCATGGCTGCCGATTATCTGAATATATACGGGGGAATTATGGAAAGCACTGCGGCACACAGGGCAAAGCCGGTGAAGAAGGCTTCCCTGTCCGGGCACGAGATGATCGGCATCGGCCAGAACGCTTGATATCCGGGAGGAGCCATGCAGGACGTCATCCAGATCGAAGACCAATATTATATTCTCGCCACCGCTGACCGGGCTGCGGACAGGACCAGGGTATTGAAAGAGGGGGAAACCTTCGCCATCTTCGATTGCCACGGCGACATTCAGCCGGTCGGCCTGGGAGAGCAGGGGATATTCCATGAGGGGACCCGGTTCCTTTCCAAGCTGGAGCTGCGCTTTGCCGGCATCCGGCCGCTTTTGCTCGGTTCTACCATCAACAAGCAGAACGAGCTCCTGTCGGTGGACCTGATGAACCCGGACTTTATGGCGGGCGACCTGCAGGTCCGCCGTGACGCCATCCACATCTATCGGACCAAGTTCATCTGGCAGGGCAAGTGTTTCGAGCAGCTGCGCCTGACCAACTTTTCCCTGGAGCCCCTGAGCATCCCTTTTACCATCCAGTTTGCCGCCGACTTCGCCGACATCTTCGAAGTGCGGGGCAACAAGCGCAAGGAGCGGGGCAGGTTGCTTCCTGCGGTCATGGAACCGGCGGCGGTGAATCTTTCTTATGAGGGGCTGGACGGGCAAACCCGCACCACCCGTCTCGATTTTTCCCCCGGACCTGGGACGGTCACCGAGGGGGAGGCTGCATACCAGGTGGACCTGGAGCCCAAGGAATCGGTCTGCATACAGATTACCGTCAGCTGCGAGTGCAGGGAATGCGAGCGCTTTACCGGGACGTTCGAGGAGGCCTTTCGGGCGGCTGCCGTCAATGTTGTCGCTCTCAAAGGGGAGTACTGCGGCATCGCCACAGATAATGAGCATTTCAACCTGCTCCTGGCCCGGTCCCAGTCGGACCTGCTCATGATGACCAGCCATACGCCCCACGGCGTTTATCCCTATGCCGGAGTCCCCTGGTTCAGCACAACCTTCGGCCGTGACGGCATCATTACCGCATTGGAGGTCCTCTGGGCCAATCCCGGCCTTGCCCGTGGCGTTCTCTCATTTCTTGCCGCAACTCAGGCAAAGGAAAACGACCCGGAAAAAGACGCCGAGCCGGGCAAAATCATCCATGAGACCAGGCTGGGGGAGATGGCGGCGCTGGGGGAAATACCCTTCGGCTGCTATTACGGCAGCGTCGATTCGACACCGCTCTTCATCATCCTGGCCGGTGCCTATTACCGGCGTACCGGCGACGTGGGCTTCATCGCCGGCATCTGGGACAACATCCTCGCCGCGCTTAACTGGATCGATACCTATGGAGATGCCGACGGCGACGGATTCGTGGAGTATGCCCGCCATTCCCACCACGGACTGCTCCAGCAGGGGTGGAAGGATTCCAATGATTCGGTCTTCCACACCGACGGCACCCTGGCTGAAGCCCCTATCGCCCTGTGCGAGGTGCAGGGATATGTTTACCAAGCCAAGAACAGCGCGGCCATGCTGGCCATGTTGATGGGGGACGAGACGCGAGCGGCGCGCCTGGGACATGAGGCGGAAACGCTGCAGCAGAAATTCAACGAACTGTTCTGGTGCGACGACATCTCTTTTTATGCCTTGGCCCTGGATGGCAAGAAACAGCCATGTCGGGTCCGTTCCTCCAATGCGGGCCATTGTCTCTTTTCCGGTATCGCCGACTTCAAGCGGGCAGGGATAGTTGCCGATCAGCTGCTTTCCGAGCCCTTTTATTCCGGTTGGGGGGTGCGAACCGTGGCCAATACGGAAAAACGCTATAACCCCATGTCCTACCACAACGGCTCCATCTGGCCCCACGACAACGCCCTTGTTGCTGGCGGCATTGCGCGCTACGGCCTGACCAGCCATGCCATCCTCATCCTGGAAGGGATCTTCAACGCCTCCCTGGCCATGGACCTGCACCGCCTGCCGGAGCTTTACTGCGGCTTCAAGAAGCGGGAGGACTTGAGCCCCATTCTCTATCCAATGGCATGCGCTCCCCAAGCCTGGGCTGCAGCCTCCGTCTATCTCCTGCTGCAGAGCTGCATGGGGCTGGAGATAGACGCGGGCGACAGCCGGCTCAGTTTCACCTACCCGGTGCTGCCGCCGTTTCTCAACGAAGTGAAGATCAAGAACCTTTCGGTGGGGGATTCCCACGTGGACATCGCGCTGAGGCGCTATCAGAACGACGTGGCGGTGAACGTGCTCAGGAAAGATGGCCCAGTGGAGGTGATAATTACAAAATAAAAGAACAGTAAATCAAACTGGCATTTTGAAAGGCCTGCCGCGACTTCGTCCGTTCGTTCTGTCGCCGCAGCTGCGGACCTTGCACTGTCTCCCGCTCTGGCGGCTGTAGAGCAGATTTTCGGCAAAGGTGCTTCATGCAGCTTTGGGCGGGTATCCGCTCGCCGCTGCGGCTCGGTCACTCACTCCCGAAGCCACGACAGTCGTCCAGTGATATACGGAAGAAAGCATAAAAAAAGCCCTGCGCAGGTGCACAGGGCTTTTGTGGTTCGCCGGGTCGGCAAGCTTAGAAGCGGAAGCCGATGCCTCCCTGCATGGTGAAGTAGGGGGCGGAGATGAGGTGTTCCTTCATCTGCGCCTGGACGAAGATGTTTTTATCCAGCATGTACTCGATGCCGGCTCCCGGCGTTACACCCACATTGGTTTCGTCGTGGGAAAATTTCCCATTCAAGATATTCCAGTCGTCCCAGGAATCAAAGCTGATCTCCAGGCTGGCCTGACCGAAGACGCGCAGATTCTTCACCTGTTTGATGGGGTAGTAGTAGCGGCAGCCGACGGAAACCGGAACGCGGCTGAAATCCAAATCGGTATCTATGCCAAACCCGGAGAAATGGCCTGACCAGGATTCATAGCCGATATCGCCGCGAATCTGCAGGGTGTCGTTGCGGTTTCCAGAAAATTGGAGAAATTCATAGCCGCCGCCGAAGTTTAGCCCCCAGCCGAGATCACCACGATCATACGGAGCGGTGGCAAAACCGACGCCGAAGTCCAGTTCCTTGTCTCCCTTTGCCGCAAGGGCAGCGGAAGACATGCCGAAAAGCAGGGTGAGGCATGCTGCAACAAATACCAGTTTCTTCATTTCAACTTCCTCCTGATGATTTTAATGGCCTCATCCCCCGGCAGAGTCTCGTCAGCTGCGAAGGAATGGCGCAATGACCATCTCTATAGCACATGGTTTAATGAATGTAAATGATATATGTGTAATCCTGGACACGGTTCCCCTCACCGCTGGATGCAGCTTGGATGCTGCGCGTAGCGGCGATGTGCAGGGACCAGGCATGGGGATAAAAAATGGTGGAAAAACGGTGTGTTTTCGCGTATAAGAGGCATTCCTCCGCTGGTGAGATTTTACCCTTAAGGTGATCCCATGAGACTGCTTGATGCTGTACTGGAGGCGAACAAAAGGTTCGTCCAGCCCAATGCCTTCCCTCCGTTGCCCAAATCGCCGAAGAAGCAGCTGGCCATTTTCACCTGCATGGATACCCGCTTGGTCCACTTTCTTGAGCCTGCCATGGGTATCAAGCGGGGGGATGCAAAGGTCATCAAGAATGCCGGCAATACCATCATCGACCCCTTTGGCGGCGTCATACGCAGCCTGGTGGTGGCGGTCTTTCTTCTGGGGGTCGAGGAGATCTTCGTCATCGGCCACAAGGATTGCGGCATGTCCACCATCGATGCTCCCCACTTGAAGCGAAAGATGATCGAAAGGGGTATCGACGAGACGGTCATCGACTCCCTGGTTCCCGATCTGGGGCAGTGGATGGGGGCCTTCGCCTGCCCTGAAGAAAACGTGGGGCGGGTGGTCGGCATCATCCGGGAGAGTCCGCTCATCCCCAGGGACATACCGGTCCACGGCCTCATTTTCTGCCCGAACGACGGCCACCTGGACGTGGTCGTCAACGGCTACTGAAGCCGCTCATCACATGATTGCCAGGCTCTTTCTCCTTTTTCTCATCGTTCCGGTCATCGAGATCTACCTGCTGCTTAAGGTGGGTACCCTCATCGGGGCGGTGCCGACAGTGGCGCTTCTTTTTGCCATTAGCTTTACGGGCGCTTGGCTGGTGCGCCACCAGGGCTTTCTTGTCCTGCGGCGGATCCAAACGGAGCTTGCCCAGGGGCATCTGCCGGCGGCCGAGCTGATGGATGGTTTCCTCATCCTGGTCGGGGGACTGCTGCTCCTTACTCCAGGCTTCTTCACCGATTTTCTCGGCATCTTTTTCCTCTTTCCTCCTACCCGTATCCTCATTAAGCGTCTCCTCGGCCGTTGGCTGCAGCGCCGGCTCAGCCGGGGCTCTATCATCGTCCGGCGCCGTTTCTGATCCAGCCGCCATTTTCTCCTCGAAATAACCTTTTACCTTTTTTAACTCTGAACCTCGCCCCCTTTGAGGCCGAAAGCATGCCCTCAGCTCTCAAGTTTTCCGTCGGGCATACCGATATGATTCCCAGAGCCTGCGAAGCTGGCATCCGTCGGATATACGCTTGCCATAAATCATTGGAGGAATCGTCATGTCATTGAAGGACCTGAATATCGGTACCCGCTTGAGCTTGGGGTTCGGACTGGTGTTGCTGCTGCTGCTCGCGGTGAGCGGCGTTGGTTACTGGGGTAGCGTCAAGATCGCCGAAACCAGTGAAGGGATTATCGGTACCGAAGCCAAGATCGGGGAGTTTTACGCCAGGGCTCGGGCCAACATGCTTTTTCTCCGCATTTATGAAAAGGATTGCTTTATTAATATCCAGGATGTGAAACGCCGTGAGGAGTATTACAAACAATGGAACGAGAAGAAGGAACGGCTGAAGCTGTGGTTTGCCGAACTGGAAAAGATATCCCTTTCTCCCCAGGACCGGAATACCGTGAAGTTGATCCAGGGGGAGATGGCCAAGTATGAAGAAGGCTACACGAAGGTCTTCGCGGATATCGCCAACGGGACCATAAAAACGACCGAAGAAGCGAACCGGGCAATACTCCCTTATAAGGACGCGGCGCACCGCATGCAAGAGCAGACTTCGGATGCGAGCAAAGATGCATTCGACGATATTCACCAAAAGGAAAAAGAAATACATGCACTGGATGAGCGGATCGGCAAAACTATCATCGTCTTTCCGCTCGTTGCCATTATCGCGGCGATCGTCATCACGTTTCTCATCAGGCAGAGCATCGTCAAACCCATACGGGAGATAAACATCATGCTGAACGACATCGCCTGCGGGGAAGGGGACCTTACCAAGCGGCTGATGATCGCTTCCAACGATGAGATCGGCGCGGTGGGCAAATCATTCAATCTCTTCATGGAGAAGCTCCACGGCATCATCAATCAGGTGGTCCAGAATTCGACCCAGGTTGCATCGGCTGCCAACCAGCTCTATGCCACGTCCGAGCAGATGGCGACCGGGGCTGAAGAAGTCGCGGCCCAGAGCGGCACTGTGGCCACAGCCAGCGAGGAGATGGCTGCGACATCCGGCGAAATAGCCCAGAACTGCACCTATGCGGCAGCCGGGGCCCAGCAGGCCAGTGAATCGGCCACTGCCGGGGCTGCCGTAGTCGACAACACCGTGTCGGTAATGGGGAGGATCGCCGAGCGGGTCAAGACTTCATCCCGGACTGTGGAAAGCCTGGGAGATCGGGGAGAACAGATCGGCGCCATCATCGGTACCATCGAGGATATTGCCGATCAGACCAATCTCCTGGCTCTGAATGCGGCCATCGAGGCGGCCAGGGCAGGCGAGCAGGGGCGCGGCTTCGCCGTGGTGGCCGATGAGGTGCGGGCTCTTGCCGAACGCACCACCAAGGCGACCAGAGAAATAGGCACCATGATCAAGGCGATCCAGACTGAGACCAAAGATGCAGTTAACGCCATGGAGGAAGGGGTCCGGGAAGTTGAGAGCGGGACGGCGGAGGCGGCCAGATCGGGGGAGGCCATCCAGGATATCCTCAACCAGATCGGCGCCGTTACCATGCAGGTGAACCAGATTGCCACTGCTGCAGAAGAACAGACCGCCACCACCAGCGAAATCAACAACAACATGCAGCAGATAACTGAAGTGGTGCAAGGGACCGCCAGAGGTGCCCAGGAATCCGCTGCCGCAGCCAGCAAGGTCGCCGATCTGGCCGAAGGGCTGAACCGGCTGGTGGGACAATTCAAACTGTAACGTAAGCATGGGCAAAATGGCTGCAGATTGGGAACCAAATAAATTCGGGTAGTGGAGGAGGTAAAGACGATGCAGTTCTGGTCCAACCTTAAGGTGAAAATAAAGATACTGGTGCTGGTCGCGGCGGCGCTTCTGATTTTGCTGCTGGTGGGTGGCGTGGGGTTGGGCAACATGAAGTCCCTTGCAGGAAACGAAGGGGACATGGCGCTGGCTGTCAGACATGTGGACATGCTGGACGCTATGAAAAGCGATTTTCTGGCCATTCGTCTGGATCTGGTCTATATGCTCGTTTTGAGCGACACGGCCAAGATAGCTGAGAAGGCCGAAGACATGGCCAAGCACAGTCAGAAGATACGGGCTCGCATAGCTACCTTGGTCAACAGCGGCATTGACGGAGATGAGCAAAAGCAGATCGATTCCTTCAAGGAGGGGTTCGAAGCTTATATCGTTGAGGGGAACAAGCTGGTGGAGATGGCCAAAAACGGTACGGCCGATGCGGGTGCCAAATCGGCGGCCACCGCCTTTGCCACGGCAACGGTGGCTCCACTGTACGAAAAACCTGCCACCATTCTGGATGGACTGGCCGAATTGAATGTGAAAGGCGCTACGGCAACCCATGAACATGACACAGCATCCTATCGGCGGTCATTGCTGATTATGGCAGGACTGATCGTCAGCGCCGTGCTGGTGCTGCTCGCCATAGGCTATGTGATAGCTCTGTCCATAAGCAAACCTCTGCAGGAGGTTTTCGACACCCTGGCCGGCGTTGCCGCCGGGGATCTCACCGTCCGTACCCACATCGCTTCCAAGGATGAGATGGGCATGCTGGCCGGTGAGGTAAACGAGATGGCGGACAGGCTCTCGGAAGCCATGAACCATGTGGCACAGACCAGCGTTCAGGTGGCTTCCGCAGCTGAACAGCTCCACTGCACCTCCGAACAGATGGCAACCGGCGCAGAAGAGGTGGCAGCCCAGGCTGCAACGGTCGCCACGGCCAGCGAGGAGATGGCGGCAACCTCCATGGAGATCGCCCAGAGTTGCCATCATGCTGCAGACGGAGGAAAACAGGCTGACGACCGTGCCCTGACCGGCGTGGAGGTGGTCAAGGAAACCGTTGCCGTCATGGGGCGGATAGCTGAGCGGGTTAAATCATCGGCGGAGACTGTTTCCAGCCTAGGAGCCCGCAGCGACCAGATCGGCGCGATTGTGGGCACCATCGAGGACATTGCCGACCAGACCAACCTGTTGGCGCTCAATGCCGCAATCGAGGCGGCCAGGGCGGGAGAACAGGGGCGCGGCTTTGCCGTCGTGGCCGACGAGGTCAGGGCCTTGGCCGAGCGTACCACACGCGCCACCAGGGAGATCGGCGAGATGATCAAGGCCATTCAGCAGGAGACCCGGGATGCGGTCGGCGCCATGGAAGAGGGGGTAAAGGAGGTCGAAGCCGGCACCGGAGGCGCGGCAAAATCGGGCGAAGCGCTCCAGGAGATCCTCCAGCAGATCAACAACGTCACCATGCAGGTCAACCAGATAGCCACCGCAGCCGAGGAACAGACGGCGACCACCAGTGAGATCAGCAACAACATTCAGCAGATAACCGAGGTGGTCCATGGATCGGCCAAGGGTGCCCTTGAATCGGTGGCCGCTGCCCGACAGTTGTCGGCGGTGGCGGAAAACCTGCAAGGGCTGGTGGGGCGGTTCCGGCTGGCTTGAAGGGGGTTTCGAAACGAACCCGCTGGGCTGCCGTTCTCACCTTCTTGCGCAGCATAAAAATATTTGGAATTTTAACCACAATGGGGGTATCGTCTGATGCCCCCGTTTTTGTGCTGCCCAGGTAACGTTGCACAGGGGGGGATTGGCGTGTATGCTGAGAGATGCAGTAGGAGGAATCATGAAGTATCCGGCAGCAATAAATCTCCCGTTCAACGGTGAAATCCTCAAGGATCGTTTCACTTTTGCCCGGCCCGGAGAAGGGGATGGGCGAGGAGAGGGGTTCTGGGTCATCGTCCAGGGCAATGCCATGGTCGTCAAGGAAGAGAAGGGGGCATTCTCGCTCCATGAGGGCACGCTGCCCGGTTGGCTTGAGACGAAGAGCGAACCGCTTTTTTTCGGCTTCTGGCAGAACAGGCCGGTCTATGCCGTGGTTGCCGGGAAGAATCAGGAGCTTCCTTTACCGTTCGTTTCCGAGCCATTCAATGCGGCGGAGGATGACCGTCTGGACGACTCGCTATTGACCCTGGGGGGACTTGCCCTGCAAACCCTCCACTGGGAACGGAACAGCGCTGTCTGTTCCCGTTGCGGCGGCAGCTTGCAAAGGATAGCCCATACCTGGGGCAAGCGCTGCTTATCGTGCTCCTATGAGCACTTTCCCCACATCAGCCCCTGCGTTATAGTTCTGGTGAAGCGGGGCGACCAGTTTCTCCTCGGACGGAAAAGCATCTGGCCCCAGGGTCGTTACAGCCTCATCGCCGGGTTCCTCGATTTCGGCGAATCCCTTGAGGAGTGCGTTCATCGCGAAGTCATGGAAGAGGCTGGCATCACCGTAAAGGATCTGCGTTATGTGGGGAGTCAGAACTGGCCCTTTCCCAGCCAGCTCATGGCCGGCTTCGTCGCCGAATATGCCGGCGGCGAGATAAATACGGACGGCGAAGAGCTGGAGGATGTCCGCTGGTTCAGCAGGGATGCCATGCCCCCGTCGTTGCCGGCAAAGCGAAGCATTGCCCGGTGGATCATCGATACTTTTGCCAAGGAGGAGTGAGTCATGCAGATACTAGCCGTCATCTACCGCCTTGCCGTGGCCCTGTGGGTCGGGGGCGTCGGCATCTTCACCTTCATCGTCACCCCCATCCTCTTCAAATCTTTCGGCAGGGACATGGCCGGCCGCATCGTCGGCGAGATCTTTCCCGCCTATTTTCGCTGGGGGCTCGCCTGTGGCGGCGTAGCCCTGGCTTCGCTGCTGGTGATGCGCGGGCGCAACTTCATTCCGGCACTGGTAATCGTTGCCGTGATGCTGGCACTCACATCTTTTTCCGCTTTTTACATCGAACCCCGTGCTGCACAGCTGAAGAGAGAAATTCCATCCTTTGAAACGACCCCCAAGGATCATCCCCTGCGCCGGGAGTTTTCCAAGCTCCACGGCATCTCTGCTGTCAGCAACCTGACTGTGTTCGGCGGGGGAGTGCTGCTCGTGATTCTCCTGTAAGCCGGTTATCTCTGCCCTAGGAGCGATGCATGGAAATCCCTTCCTATCCTGCGGCGGTACCTCTGACAATTGCCCACAAGGCTCTTCTGGACGAGCTTTTTGCGGGACTGCAGCCGAAGATATCGGAATTGACCTTTGCCAACCTCTATCTCTTCCGTGCCGCCCATAATTATGGGCTGACCATGGTGGAGGATGCATTGGTGGTGCTGGGAAAAGGCTACGATGGCCGGGCTTATTTCCTGCCCCCGGTCTCCGGGGCTGTGCAGGATGCCGTTGATCGGCTTCTGGATGACGGCCTGACCCTCTATGGGGCAGATGAAGGTTTCGTCCGGCCATATCTGCAGCGGGCGGACCTGGAGGTTGTGGCGGACCGGGACAATTTCGACTATCTCTACCTGCGCTCGGATCTGGCCGAGCTGCCCGGCAACCGCTATCACAAGAAAAAGAACCGCATCAATTACTTCGCCAACCGGCATTCGTTCAGCGTCGAGCCTTATGGCGACAACTATCGGCCGGGCGCCCTGGCCCTCTTGGACGAATGGCACCGGGTCCATTCGCAGACAGACAGCAGCAGTTCCTATTCCCTGGAGCTGGATGCGGCCCGCGAGGCGTTGCTTTTGGTTGAAAAGCTTGGATTGCAGGGGCTGATTGTGCTCATGGAGGGAAAGGTGAAGGCTTTCGTACTGGGGGAAAAACTCAACGACGACACCTCGGTCTGTCATTTCCAAAAGGCGGACCCATTTCTGGACGGGCTCTATCAGCTGGCCGACCGGGAATTCAACCGCCTCCTCTTTACCGAATGCACCTATGTCAACCGTGAGCAGGACCTGGGTGAAGCGAACCTGCGCGAGTCCAAGCTCTCTTACCATCCCTTGGAGCTGGTGCAGAAATTCCGCGTCTCACTAAAGGACGGCCGGCGATGAATTTCCTCGCCCACCTGGCCCTTTCCGGCGAGAATCCGGACATTCTCGTCGGCAACCTCATGGGGGATTTCGTCAAGGGGCGCCTTGGGGGGTGTTACCCCGCTGAGGTCCGGCTTGGGTTGCAGCTGCACCGCAAGATCGACCGATTCGCCGAGGACAATCGCCACTTCATCAGAAGCCGTTACCGGCTGGACCGCCGTTTTGGTCTCTTCAGGGGGGCGCTGGTCGATCTCTTCTACGATCATTTTCTGGCCAGAAACTGGCGCCTCTACCACGCCGAGCCGCTGGTGCCGTTCATACGCCACTGCCACGGTATCGTCGAAACGTATCGCCAGATTCTTCCGGAACCGTTGGCACAGAGGTTACCGGAGCTGTTCGGCAACTGGCTCCCCTCCTATGCTGAGGTAGAGGGTATAGATGGGGTGCTGAAGCGGATGTCGGCGCGGTTCTCGCGGCCAAACCCGCTGGCCGGGGGGGCAGACGAGCTGGAGAGGCATTACCCGGTGCTGGAGGACGACTTTCTCCTCTTCTATCCGGAATTGCAGCACCATGTGGCTGATTTGCTCCGGATGGGGTAGCCGAGCCTTCCCGTGCCGTTTCAGCCGCTTATGATTATTGGAAGACCTGAAAGGAGAAGGAATGTGAAAAAGTTTGTCTTCTTACCTGTTCTTTTTTTGCTGACCGTTTCCGCGCCGGCTGCTGCCGCAGATGAAGCCGCATTGTGCGACTCCCTGCTCAAACAAAAGGAGGAGGCGCTGCAGAACCTGGTGAAGGAAAATGCCCTTTTGCAGGAAAAGCTGAAATCCTTGGAAGGGAGCCTGACCGCCGATATGCTGGCCCGGAAAAATCTGCAGCGGCTGCAGGAAGTTGCAGCCGATACCAGGATGCAGCGCCAGACCCTGGCAGATTTCGAGGCTTACGTCAAATGGATGTCCGCCAATCTTTCCGGGTACGCTAAATATGTGGAGGCCGGTTCGGTGGCGGCGGGCTTCGCCAAGGTCCTGCCCATCCCCTATGCCGGGCAGGCCGGGCTTTTCACCAGGTTCGCCTCCCAATTTGCCTTGTCTCTCAATGCGGCGTCGGTTTCCATGGCCCGCTACCTGGATACGTCCCGGCAGTTCGTTGCCCGGGTGGATCTCCTCGATCCGGCACGACCGAACGCCGCAGAAATCTCCGCCCTGGCAAAGCTGGCCAACGACAAGCTGCTGAGCGACATGGTTGATGTCCGCAGCAAGCTTGCCGTCACGGGCGAGCTGTCCGCTTCGGCCCTCTCCTTTCTGGAAACCCTCAACCATTATATGGGGAGCACCGACGAGTATTGGACCAAGACCAAGGCCATGTTCAAGAAAGGGGATGGGGATAAAAAGGAGAAGAGTTTTCTCAGCGAAAGCATCCAGGGGCTGAAAAACCGGGCGGGAAGCTTCAATGGGCGGCTGAAGTCCTTCAACGAAACGGCAGAGAAGGATGCGCCATTGATCAAATCACTGGTTACCTTCGATGAACTGATTCACGAGGTGGAGACGGGGAAGGTGCAGGTGCAGGCGAGGAAGTGAAGAGTGATGAGTGATGAGTGAGGGGTGAAGAGTGAAGAGTGAAGAGTGAAGAGTGAAGAGTGAGGCGGGGGCCTCACGGTTTCCTTCTTCCTGCGGGGCGTGGGGTCGGTTTCTTGCCGTAACTTGCTCCGCTTTTCCGTGCCGCTCCTTCGTCCGGCTTACCCTTTGTTTCGCCACTGCGCTTCGCGGCGACGGTCCTGGGCGCATTTCCCCTTGTCCCCGGTCCGGCTTTCGGTCCGCCGAACTTTCCTCCCCGGCCCGACTTGGACATGCCCGGTTTCTGAGGCCGGGCGATACTGACCGTGATCACCCGGTCCACCAGCAGCGCTCCGTCGAGGGTCTCAGCCACTTCCTTCAGGTCGACGCCCGACGCCATCCGCACATAGCCGCAGTGTTTGAATTCCCCTGTATCCGGGTCCACGATCAGGTGCACCGAGGTGACCGTCCCCATCACCGAGAACAGCTTGCGCAGATCCTCTTCCGAGGCATTGTCCGAGATATGTCCCACATAGAGTTCTTTTGACATATTTCTATCCTTTAAATGAGAATCGTTGGGCGACGCAGCACTATACCCTGTTTCTGTCAAACCACAAGCATTCTTTTGGTATGGTTGCCTCCGTTCCAAATGCGGCGGGTTCTTTTTTACTCCTTTACAGGATATCTATCAGGCTTGCCCGGACAACCAGGGACTCCTGCCTGAAAAGGTGTTCCAGACGCTCCCTGAATGCTTTCCACCAGTCGCGGTCCAGCTCCCTGGCCATCACCTCATAGATGACGATCTCGTCCCGCACCGTGCCGGTTTTCCCCTCTTTCCATAACCCCTCCGCAGGTGACCTGACATAGGTGGTAATCCCGCCAAAATGCTCGGTCAGTTCATCCCGCACCCTGAGGTACATGGCCTGGGGAAAGGGATGCCCGTCGTTGTCGCACAGGGGCAGCAGCAGTTGGATGAGATGCATGGCAACGCCTTTCACAAAGGAATTACTTCCACTTCCTGGACTTGCCGCTCGATTGCATCCTATCACCTCCCTTCGAATGGTCAAGAGCAGGGCGGTCTTTCTGCAGGTGTCACCAAGTTGCCAAGAATCAGCAACAGCAGCTTCCAAGCTCCGATAACCTCCAAAGCCTCATGGGGCAGTTCAGGCTGTAGGTGGAAAATTAAGGTTATTCTGATATTTCTGGGGAAGGCAGTCGTGGCAGGGGAATGAGCGACGAGCTACAGCGGCGGGCGGACACCCGCCGCATGTTGACCGAAGTTGGTCCTTCAATTCAAGCATTGTGCGCCCTTGCACGGGCGGCACCGCAAGGTCCGCAGCTGTGGCGACAGAGCGAACGGACTATGTCGCGACTGCGAATATTTCACCGAATTCCAGGATGAGCCAAAACTAAGGCAGCTTCGCTCCAAACCGGTCATAGTAGGTTTGAGGGTTGCCCCATACCCAGATAACACCGGAGTTCTTGAGGGCAGTGAAGGGCGTTCCCGCCCCGACAGCCGCCCAGTCGGTGTCGCTGCCTATCTTTGTGGGGGAAGCCGTGTAGGTGGTGTCTGTGCCAACTACTCCATAAGTATCTGCTCCCCAGGCCCACAGGCTCCCATCGGACTTCAAAGCCATGGAGACGGCCCCGAAGATGCCGGTCCCAGTACTGATCGCTCTCCAGTCGGTGTCGCTGCCGATTTTTACCGGAACGTGCCTGTCGATAGTGGTACCGTCACCCAATTGTCCTTTGTAATTGCGTCCCCAGGCCCACAGTGTGCCGTCTTTCTTCAAGGCCAGGGTTTGCGAATCTGCAGCGGCAACGGCCGCCCAATTGCTTTCCGTGCCGATCCTGATCGGAGTCGTTTTTGCGACCATGGTGCCGTCACCCACCTGGTAGTAATAGTTGTAGCCCCAGGCCCACAAGGAGCCGTCTTTCTTCAATGCCACGCTATGGGTATCGCCTGCCGCAACGGCCGCCCAATCGGCATCATTGCCGATCTTCACGGGAGTCGTCCTCATGAGTTTGGTGCCGTCTCCAAGTTGATAGCCTGAATTATAACCCCATGCCCACAGGGTTCCATCCCGTTTTATTGCCACAGAATGATAAGTGCCCGCTGCAACGGCTGCCCATTCGGCTGTACCGATTTGAACCGGTGATGTCTGGGTGACGCCGGAGCCGTCGCCAACCTGCCCCAGGCTGTTTTCTCCCCAAGCCCACAGTGTTCCGTCCCGTTTTACGGCCACCGAATGAATTTTCCCAGCTGCAACTGCCGCCCAGTTCGTGCCGTTGCCTATCTGGGCAGGATTCTCGCTGCTCGTTTTTGTGCCATTACCCAGTTCGCCATTATAGTTAGCGCCGAAGGTCCACAGGGTCCCATCACTTTGCAATTCGAGGGTATGGGAGTTCTGGGACGAGAGCTGCGGAATGATGCCCGCGGCTGCCGTTGCCGTAATGTTATGTGGGGCGACCACATTGCTGAACGTATATTTGTTTATGTCGGGCACCGGTGTGCCGTCTATCGTCATTGACGCTATGCTATAACCCTGGTCGGCTATGGCTGTACAGAGGGTCGTTCCGCCGATGGCAACAGACGTGGAAGGGTAGCAGGTAATGCTGCCGTTGGCGAAGGGAATAATTTCTATGGTGTTACCCGGCCCGAAGGTGGCAGATATGGTGTGGTTTTGATAGAGGGCGGCGAATTTATAGGTATCCACCGGCCCAACCGACTTGCCGTCTACGGTTACATCCACGGGGGCGTATCCCGGATCGGGCGTGATGCTGCAGACTGAGCTCTGCCCCGTGGCGACCCATGTGGGCGAACAGGTAATGCTTCCATTGGTCAGGTCCGGCGCAATGGTCACGGTGTAGGCGGTCTTCAGGGAAGCCTGTATATCATGGTTCGCAGTCACATTGGTGAAGGTGTAACTGTTGCGGGCACCCACCGACACGTAATCTACCAGCACATCCCCCACCAGGGTTCCCGGACGTGGGGTGATGGTACAGACCGAATCGGCGCCGGGATCGACCACTGCCGGAGTACAAACTACAACATCGGCAGGGTATGTTGAGATGGTGTAAACCCTTTTGGTGGTTGCGCTTATGGTGTGGTTGGCCGTGACATTGGTAAACCGGTAGCTGGTTACCGGCCCCACCGATTGCCCGTCAACGAGGACGTCGGTTAACACATATCCTGCCGCCGGCGCGATACTGCAGTCGGCATTTCCTCCATAATCGACGGTTTGCGGCGTAACTGTAATCGTTCCGTTTGACATGGGCAGCGCGGTAATCGTGTAGGTATTTATCTTGAATGTTGCCGAAATGGTGTGATTGGTGATCACGTTTGCGAAGGTATAACTGGTTACCGCCCCGACCGATTTGCCGTCAACCGATACATCGACAACACTGTACCCCGCCTCCGGTTGGATGGTGCAAACGGAGTCTCCACCATAGACGACTGTGGACGGAGAGGCGGTTATGGTGCCGTTGGTCGTTGGGGTGGTGGTTATGGTGTAGCTGTTGGTGGCACTCCAGGCGCGGATGGCGCTGCCGGGAGTGTGGCAACTCACACTGGAGCAGCTGCTGCCGCTGGCTGTGGCAGAGGCATAGGTAAAGCTGTAGCCGGGGGCCGCACTTAGGTCATAGGCGTGGTTGCGGTGCAAGGCCTGGTTGGTAATGGTGCTGCCGTCGGTGGTTGTGCCGTAGTGGCAGACGCCGCAGTTGTAGGCGGTATGGTTGCCGTGGCCATTGGCTTTGGGGGAGGTATCGGGGTAGGCCGGAGGGTTGCCGTGGCAGCTGTCGCAGGCAAAGGTCCTGCTTGTCCCCCAGACCGGGGTGGAGATGTTGCCGAAGATGGTTCCTGTGGCAACGGACGTGCCGGTACTGTGGCAGTAAACGTTGAAGCAGCGGCCGGGGAGACTGCCGGGCGCTTTTGTCAGGGGGCTGGACAAACCTGCATATCTGCCGCCAATGGCCACCGAATGATTGGCGAATGCCACGTCCACCAAGCCGTTGGCATGCCTGGTGAAAGTGTCCTGCTGGGGCAGCAGGTATAAATTCGGACCGGCATCGGTCGTGGGAATTGCACTTCTATTGGTGGTGACAGTTTTCCCATGGCAGCGGTTGCAGCTGTAGCCCAAATGGCGGCCGTGGGAGCCGGTGGCCATGGGGCTGGCCGTCTCTCCATCCCCATTATGGCAGCCGGTGCAGTCGTTGGGCAGTGGTGGCCCTCCCCAGGCGACGGAGGCCACATTGGCCGGTGGGAAGGGGGCGGTGGATTTCGTTCCCTGGCTGTGGCAGTAAAGGCTGTTGCATGAGCCGTAGGGAGTCCCGGGGACCGCATCCCCCGTGTAAACTCCCCCGGCGCCGGGAGCAGGGAAATTGGGATGGATGACAACGTCGATCATGCCGTTGACGTGCTCTGACCCCCGGGCCGAGCTGTTCTCATGGTCCCAGAATTGTATGTGGCACTGGTCGCAGACGCTGTTGTCGGGATAGTACGACCGGTAATGGCACATGTTGCAAGCCCTTCCCACCTCGTACTGCAAATGTTTGCGATGGCTGCCGCTTTCCATGGGGGGAGACATGCCGTAGCGGTGGTAGCCTGCATTGTGGCAGTTGTCGCAACGGGGCCAGTAGGTAGGCCCATCGGTAAATCCGCTGCCGCTGCCGTTGACGTTGGTTTTCTTGAGGTTCCAGTTGGCGACGGCATAGAGAGCCGGTTGGGTGGGGTCAGTGATCCCCTGGGCGGAGCTGTGGCAGTAGGTGTTGGTACAGGTGCTTCCTGCAGCGCTGTAGCTCAAGGTTTCTCCTGCGGGGGATGCCACGTCATAGGAGGCGTTTGCATGTGTCGCGGGCCCGGTGATGGTTGTGCCATCCCCTGTTGTGCCGGCGTGGCACCGGCTGCAGCTCAAGCCGAAGGAATTGTGCCGCGGATGGGCGTTGGCCTTGGGAGCGAGGTTCTCATAGCTGGGGGGATAGCTGTGACAGCCGCTGCAGGAAAGTCCGCCGGTTCCCCAGACTGGTGTCGAGATGTTGCCCAAAACGGCGCCGGTGGCAATGGACGTTCCATTGCTGTGGCAATAGGTACCTGTACACCTGCCAAAGCTGTTGCTCTGGCTTTTGGGAAGGTAGTCGTTCAGCGGGCCGGCATATTGGCCCCCGGGAGTGCCCTTCGGACCATGGAGACTGACGATAAGCTGGCGACGGCCTGCGCTGGTGGCATGGGCAAAGGGGTTTTGCTTTCCGGCGTGGTCGGCATGGCACTGGCCGCAGCCGGTTGCTCCCGGATAATAGCGGTCATGGGTCTGGTGGCTTCCCGCCGCGCCGGTATCGCCACCCAGCGGTGGCGAACCGTGGCATTGTCCGCATCCGGCTGGGACGGTCAGGGGGGTAGATCCCCAGTCCGGAGTCTTGCGCTCGAAATGGCAATTGACGTTGCTGCAGGTGCCGAAGGCCGGTGTTGATGTCTGGGGAAAGGCGGAAGTGGCATTTTTATAGAGAGCTGTGCTGGGGGAGTTGTTGATGTCGGATGAGAGCTTGATGACGCCGTCGGTGTGGCCGGTGACGTAGCCACTACTGCCGGGATGGCAGGGCTCGCAGGAGGCGGGACTTGCTGGACCGGGCATGTGGGTCCGGTGGTTTCCCGGGAAGCCGCCACTGGTGATGTTCCGGTATGGAGCGTCCAGGGGGCGATAATCGTTGGAGGCCTTGACACCGTGGCAGTCGTAGCATTGGATCGCTGCGGACGCTGTTGCCGTCAATGCCAGCAAAATCACCAAAATCAAAAGGGCAAAGCACTGCCTCACAGCGGTGATGGGAAGACTCATGCTTGTTCCTCCGGAGACGTAACGGCCTGATTATGTGCGTATTAGTTAAATTTTCTTTGTTAATTAGAATAATGATTGATTGTTAATGCAAGTGGCGTTCCAAATGGGGGGATAGTTGGGGAAGAAGGCCGCCATGGGAAATTCATGACGGCCACGGTAAAGGTAGGGGCGCTGTGTTAAAAAACCGAAAACTTTAGATATCTCTTGGGATTTTCCTTCAAATCCTTCACCAGCAGGTTCATGTCATCGACCATTTTGTTCATCTTGTCGTAAAGGGCCTGATCGTTCACCAGCTTGCCGGCGGTTCCCTGGCCGTTGTTGATCCTGACGGCCATATCCTCGAAGGCTTTCACCGAGTTATCGGCTCGCTCCAGGAGGGCTATTCCCTTGTCGTAGAATTCCCGGTCCTGGAGGAGCTTTCCGAAGGTACCATCGGGGGAGGTGAGTCGCTTCTTCAGTTCCCGCACGTCTTCGGCGGCTTCCTTGCTCTGGTCGGCCAGGGCCACCATCTTGTCGTAGAGCTCCCGGTCGTGGAGGAGCTTACTTAGCGTCCCCTCGGACGACTGGATGTCCTTCATGGTGGCGTCGGTGCGGTTGAGGATGGCCATCAGCCTGTCGTAGGGCTCACGGCTCTTGTTGAGCTTGCCCAGGGTGCCCTGGCCGCTGTTAGCCGTTTTGGCAAAGCTGTTCAGCTCAGCAGTGAGGCTGACCATGTTGTCATAGAGCTTGGTGTCCGTGGCAAGCCGTCCGAGGCTTCCCTCGCCGCGGTTCATCTTTTCAAGGGACTGATTGAGCTTGTCGAAGGCCGTGCCCGCCTTCTGCATGACGTCGTCAAGCTTGGTTATGGAGGTGCCGTAGAGACGGGTCTCCGGCACCTGGGTGATATGCTGGCTGGGGGTGATGTCCACGTATTTCTCCCCCATGAGTCCCCGGGTCTTGACGGTAATCGCCGAATCCTTGCCGATCTTCTTCAGGGCGCTCCTTTCCACCTGCAGGACGACTTCCACCTCGTTGGTCTTGTTGGGCTTTTCGAATTGGATATCAGTAACGATGCCCACATCCACCCCTGCCAGCCAGACCGGGGCACCTACCTTGAGCCCGGCCACGTCGGTCATGATGACCGAAAGCTTCCCCTTGGGGACGAAGAACTTGGTTTTCTCCCCCATGAGCAGGATGCCGCCGGCAAAAAAGAGCAGGGCGAAGATGATGAAGATGCCCGCTTTCAGTTGCGACCAGCCGATGTTATCGCTTCGTTTCATGTTCCGTCACTTTCTCGATGGTATTATTGACAAAGAGGGACTTGGTGCTGGGAGAGAAGAATTCCTGCGTTTCGACGGCCGGAAACTCCAGCAGCTCTTTTTTTGTGCCGTCAAAGACCAGCCGTGCGTTATGGAGAAAGGAAAACCGCTGGGAAACCTTGAAAGCGGTATCCATGTCGTGGGTTACCATCAGGGTCGTTTTCCCTTCTGCCTGCAGGCGCTGCATCAGATTGCAGATGTTGTAGACGCCGATGGGATCGAGGCCAGTGGTCGGCTCGTCGAAGAAGATGTAGTCCGGATTGGCGGCCAGCGCCCGGGCGATGGCAACCCGCTTTTTCATCCCACCGGACAGCTCGGCCGGATAGAGGTCGATGGTCTGTTCCAGGCCTACGAAACTCAGCTTTTCCAGGACTATCGCTTCTATCTCCCCCTGGGAGAGCGTGCCCTCCTCGAAAAGGCGGTAGCCGACATTTTCGCCGACGGTCATGGAGTCGAAGAGGGCTCCCCCCTGGAAGACGATGGCGATCTTTTTCCGCACCAGGATCAGGTCCCGCTGCTTCAGTCGGGAGATCTCGCGGCCATCGATGGTTATTTCCCCTGAATCCACCGGCAAAAGTCCCAGGAGCAGCTTGAGAATAGTGGTCTTGCCGACGCCGCTGACTCCGAGGATGGTGCGATTGAGCCCCGGCTCAAGGAAGAGGTCGAAATCTCGAAGGATCTGCCGCCCATTGACCGAGTAGCAGACCTTGTCCATGCGTATGCCTTTCTCCAGACCACTCATTCCTGCCTTTTCACCTTTCACCCTTTACCCTTCGTTCATCCTCTGAACGCAATAAATATCTTTGCCAGGAAAAAGTCGGTGACGAGAATGGTCACCGATGAAATGACCACCGCTCGCTTGGCCGATTCGCCGACCCCTGCCGCCCCTCCCCTGGTGTTGAGCCCCACATGGCAGCCGACCATGGCGATGATGAAGCCGAAGACCGCCGGTTTTACAACCCCTTCGATCAGGTCCTGGAAGACCATGAACTGGGGGATCGATTTCCAGTACATGATGATATTTATGTCGTAATTGGCGGCCATGATGTAGCCTCCCACCAGGGAAACGGCATCGGTGATGATCGCAAGTAGCGGCATGGCCAGGACGATCGCTTTCAGGCGGGAGGTGACGAGGCGCTTGACGATGTCCGTTCCTTCCACCTGCATGGCGTCCACCTGCTCGGTGACCACCATGGTCCCCAGTTCGGCGGTTATGGCCGAACCGACGCGGCCTGCAACCATCAGGGAGGCTAGCACCGGCCCCAGCTCCTTGACCATGGTGACCGCCACCATTCCTCCCACATAACTGGTGGCGGCAAAGGGCTTGAGCTGGATGAGCGCCTGCAGAGCCATAACCATACCGGTAAAGAGGCCGGTGAGAATGACGATGAAGAGGGAGCCGACACCGATCTTGTCCAACTGGGTGGTGAAGTCCCGGTAGTAGAAGGGGGGGGTGACGATGGAGCCAACGGCGCGGACTGAGAGAAAAAAGAGCTCCTGAACCTCCAGGACGAAGGACTTCAGCGTGTTTTCCAAAAACTTAATGGGCATTGGTACTTTCAGAGCCTGGCATTGGTGCTATTTCAGAGCCTGGGCAAACGCCTGGCGAACATCTTCGATGAAGATGAAATTCAGTTGTTCGCGCACGTCCTGTGGGATATCATCAAGGTCCTTTCGATTTCTTTCCGGTACGATGACCTTCTTTACACCGGCGCGACGGGCCGCCAGCACCTTTTCCTTGAGGCCGCCGATGGCCAGTACCCGGCCGGTGAGGCTGACTTCGCCGGTCATGGCTACGTCCCGCTGGGCTTCCCGCCCGGACAACAGCGAGACCAGGGCGGTAGTCATGGTGATCCCGGCGGAGGGGCCATCCTTGGGGATACTGCCGGCAGGCACATGGATATGAATATTCATGCCGGTGAATTCCTTGGGGTCGATATTCAGCTCGACATAATTGGCCTCGACGAAGGAGAGGGCCGCCCGTGCCGATTCCTTCATGATATCCCCCAACGATCCGGTCAGGATCAAGTCTCCCTTCCCCCTCATGCGGCTCGCCTCGACAAAGATGATGTCCCCCCCGGTCTCGGTCCATGCCAGGCCGGTGACGACGCCGATGCGGTCCTTCTCCGCCGTGACCTCATCGAAAAATTTCCGTGCCCCTAGAAATTCCTCAACCAGCTCCGGGGTGATCAGCTCCCGCGGCGGCTTGTTCTGGGTAATTTCCTTGGCCACCTTGCGGCAGATGCTGCCGATGTTACGCTGCAGATTGCGGACTCCAGCCTCGCGGGTATGGTCGCGGATGATCTTGTAGATGGCTTCCTCGCCGAACTTCGGCTGATACTTCGACAGGCCGTTTTCCTCGATTTCCCGGGGAATGAGATAGCGCACGGCGATGTTTTCCTTCTCCTCATCCGTATAGCCGGAGAGATTTATCACCTCCATACGGTCCTTGAGGGCGGGGGGGACCGGGTCGAGGATATTGGCGGTGGTGATGAACATGACGTTGGTCAGGTCGAAGGGGACATCCAGGTAATGGTCAGTGAAGGAGAAATTCTGCTCCGGATCCAGTACCTCCAAAAGGGCGCTGGCCGGGTCGCCGCGGAAATCGATGCCGATCTTGTCCACCTCGTCCAGCATGAAGACCGGGTTGTTGTTGCCGGCACGGTAGATTTCCTGGATGATGCGGCCGGGAAGGGCGCCGATATAGGTGCGCCGGTGGCCGCGTATCTCCGCCTCGTCCCGCATCCCCCCAAGGGAGACGCGGATGAATTTGCGCCCCAGGGCACGTGCTATGGAGCGGCCCAGGCTTGTTTTGCCCACCCCCGGAGGGCCGACGAAGCAGAGGATAGGCCCCTTCATCTTTTCCTTGAGACTGCGGACGGCCAGGTACTCCAGGATGCGTTCCTTGACCTTTTTCAGGTCGAAATGGTCCTGATTGAGCACCTCTTCCGCCTGGTTGATGTCACGGTTGTCGGTGGTGGACACCTGCCACGGCATGTTGATCAGGTAATCCAGATAGGTCCGCGAGACGCTGTATTCGGGTGAGACCGGATTGATCTTGTCCAGCCGCTTCAGCTCCTTTTCGGCGATCTTGCGCACTTCTTCGGGCATTCCTGCCGAAAGCAGTTTCTTGCGCAGTTCCTTGATTTCCGCCTGGCGGTCGTCCTCCTCCCCCAGTTCTTCCTGGATCTGTTTCATCTGCTCCCGCAGCAGGTATTCCTTCTGGGTCTTTCCCACCTTCTTCGTCACTTCCGCCTGGACTTCTCCCTTGATCTGCAGCCGCTGCACCTCGGCCGTCAGGCTCATGTAGACCTTTTTCAGCCGTTCGATTGGATCGGTCGTTTCCAGGAGCTTCTGCAGATCGTCCGGCGGAAGGTTCACGTAGAGCGCCACCAGGTCGGAGAGGCGCCCCGGATTATCGATGTAGTCGATCATCTTCATTACATCGTCGGGGAGCGGCCGGCCGTAGGAGAGGGCGATTTTCAGGAGGGCGTTGAGGCTGGAGACCAGCGCCTCGGAAACCACCGACTTTTCGGCGAATTCCCGCACCTGTTCCACCCGTACCAGAGGAATTGGTTTTTCCTGGGATATGTCCACAAGTCTGACGCGGGCAAGCCCCTCAAGGACGACCTTTGCGCCCCCTTCCGCCATCCTTGTGAACTGGTTGATCTTGCAGATGGTGCCGATTTCGTTGAGGGAGGACAGGAGCCGCTCGCTGGGTTCGTTGCGCAGCTTGAAGAGGGTGATCATGTTGTCGAAGGGAATCGCTTCCTCGAAAACTGAGATCTCGTCATTGGTGATGAAGAGGGGGAAAACCATGTAAGGAAAGGCGACCATGTCCCGCAAAGGGAAGAGGGGAACCATTTCCGGCATTCTCAGCGACTGGTTCTCGGTCATGGGATGTCCTTACTCGCCTTTAAATCAGGCAATTGTGGAGATTCAAAACAATTAAAGAGTATCCAGTTACGGAGGGGATGTCAAGGTTGCAGGCTTTCCCATTCCGCATAAAGCGCGGCGATACGGGAGGTCAGGGTTTCGTGCTCTTGCCCCATCCGGCGCGCCGCTTCGTGATCGGAGAACGATCCGGGATCGGCCATCCGCTCTTCCAGACCGGCAAGGGCCCTCTCCGCCGTTTCAATTTCAGACTCCAGCTCGGCCAGTCGTTTCTTCCGCCCCTTTTCCTCCCGCTGTCGCTGCTTTTCCTCCTCCCGCTGGCGCTGCCGCTCTTCCTTGGTCAGAGTTTCCGCGGGCTGCGATGCTGCTGCGGCATGGGGGCCGGATGGGTAGGCGGGCGCAGTACCTGTGGACTCCTGTTCCCCCTTCTTGGCTAGGTAATATTCATAATCACCCATGTAACTGGTGATCTTTCCGTCCCCCACCTCCACAACCCTTGTGGCCAGGCCATCAATGAAGTGGCGGTCGTGGGAGACGAAGACCACCGTGCCGGAAAAGGCTGCCAGTGCTCCCAACAGCACTTCCTTGCTGAACAGGTCCAGGTGGTTGGTCGGTTCGTCCATGAGGAGCAGGTTGGAGGGGCGCAGGAGCATCTTGGCCAGGGCCAGGCGGTTTCGCTCCCCGCCGGAGAGCACCGAGACCTTTTTATGGATATCGTCGCCGGAAAAGAGGAAAGCGCCGAGGATGTCCCTGAGCTGCGGCACCATGTCGAAGGGGGCATCGGCAAGGATTTCCTCGTAGACGCTCTGCTCGCCGTTCAGTTCCTGGGCCTGGTCCTGGGCGAAATAATCGCGGACCACGTTG
Source organism: Geotalea sp. SG265 (assembly GCF_022808985.1). Taxonomy (GTDB): domain Bacteria; phylum Desulfobacterota; class Desulfuromonadia; order Geobacterales; family Geobacteraceae; genus Geotalea. The sequence continues at coordinate 60,692 of NZ_JAKZFT010000009.1, forward strand.
TGACCCAGGGTCATGGCTCCCCCCTGAATGTCGCCGCCAGCGAGTACTTTCATCAGGGTCGATTTGCCGGCGCCGTTGTGTCCCACCAGGGCCACCCGTTCCTCCTTCTCCACGACGAGGTCGATGTTGTCCAGGACGACATTGCTGCCGTAGGCCTTGCGCACCCCCTTCAGCTCCACCACCATCCGGCCGCTCTTTGGGGGCTCGGGAAACCTGAAGCGAATCTTTTTCCGCTCCGGCGGCAGGACGATCCGCTCGATCTTCTCCAACTGCTTGATGCGGGACTGGACCAGGGCCGCCTTATCTGCCTTGTAGCGGAAGCGGGAGATGAAATCCTCAATCTTCTGCACCTCTTCGTCCTGGCGGCGCTTGGCTTCCCTGAGGGCCGAGACCCGCTCTTCCCGCAGCACCAAGTAGCGGCTGTAATTGCAGTGGTAGTCGGTGAGGGTGTGGTTCCAGACTTCGGTGATGCGGGAGCAGACCTGGTCCAGGAAGAAACGGTCGTGGGAGACGAGGATGACCGAGTATGGGTAGGCCTGGAGGTAGCCCTCCAGCCAGTTGCGCGCCTCGATGTCCAGGTGGTTGGTGGGCTCGTCCAGGAGGAGCACGTTGGGTTTCTGCAGAAGGAGCTTGGCCAGAGCGATGCGCATCTGCCAGCCACCGGAGAACTCTCCGCACTCTTTTTCCCAGTCGTCGGCAAGAAAGCCGAGGCCGGAAAGGACGGTGCCAACCTCAGCTTCCATGGCGTAGCCACCCTTGAGGCGGAATTCTTCCTGAAGATGGCCGAACCTGTCCAGAAGGCCCTCGTGCCCCGGCCCATCGTGGGGCATTTCGGCCAGCCTGGCCGTGAGTTCAGCCAGTTCCTTTTCGATGGCCTGCAGCTCCGAAAGAGCGGTCATGACTTCGGCAAAAAGCTTTTTCCCCTTGGTGACGATGCCGTCCTGGGGAAGATAGCCGACGGTGGCACCTTTGGCGAACTGCAGCTCGCCGCCGCTATGTTCCACCTGCCCGGCGATTATACGCATGAGCGTCGATTTCCCCGCCCCGTTCTCGCCCACCAGGCCGACCCGTTCCCCCTTTTTCAGGTGCCAGTCAATATTCGTGAAAAGCGGCTTGCCCGCGAAATCTTTGGAAAGTTGTTTCAGGTGCAGCATTGAAAGTCCTTGGATATAGGTATGAACAACGGCGGGTATTGTAGGGGGAGACGATGAGGATGTCAATGCACCCCATGGGAAATGGTACAACTCTTCCCATGCCGTCTTTTAACAGCAATCGCCGGCATTAAAGGTGGCAGTAAAAGTGTTGTCGATAATTAATGAATAAATATAGGCAACAACGAAGAATAATTAGCACAAGCAATAACAAATGGTTAAGTAGATTTATTTAAGAAATTCTGGTCATCAGGGTTGCATGGCACCGATGCTGCTAAAATTTCCATTTCGGAGATACCCCATGGAAATTCCTCAATCATGATCTCCCATCTGAATGGCAGCTGTTCAACAAGTCAAAAACTTTAATGAATTTAGTTCTTCGAAGGAGGACCGGATCTTATGGGAAAGGAAACGTTCAGGAGACTCCGTGTCATGGGGGGCCGGAAAAAAACCATGCTCGTGTTGGCGTTCTTCGCAGGCATGTTCATGTTCACAGGGTTGTTGATGCCGCTTCTAAGCGACTCTGCCTCGAAAATGTACTACTTCACCCTTGACAGCACATCCCAGGCTTTAGGCCCCGATGGCTCCACTGATACCCGCTCCTTATTGGGAGGGAAAATCTCAATGACGCCGGGTGCCTATAATTCCGTGCGTTACGTCAGTGCCGCGACCAATACCAACTGGCAGACCATGATGAATGTTTACGGTCCGGCGTACAGCACATCACAGACCCTTACCTCACCGGCCATCACCATCGGTACCCGCGATAACCATGGGACCTCCAACCCCATCTACTGGAAAGCCGATGTTTACGATTACGACCCTTCACCGACGGCGGCTCCCGGTAACGGAGTCCTGCTCTGGTCCACGACGGGAACGGACGAGTCCCACTCCTACACCACCGAGCCCAAAGCCCTCACCTTCGGTTCCCAGGCAGCCAAAAATATCCCTGCCAATCATCGTCTCAAGGTGGTCATCTCCTGCCGTATGACCAGCACCAACTCCGATGCCCGCTTCTATTGGGGAAATGACGGCAATTATTCCTTCATGACCGTGTCGGAGGCGGCCACCGCTGCCAACACGGTAACGGTAACCAACCTGGGGGACTACAACGACGGGGCACTGACTTCCGTTCTCGATGGGGAACAGAACATTGCCATGCTTGAATTCGACCTCTATGCCAATGCTGCCGGCAGCTGGCTGGGGGGAAAGCTGGACAAGATCGGCAGCAATCCCAATCTAAACGATGTCACGTATAGCATCTACAAGGACAGCAACAGCAACGGCCGGTTCGATCCCGGCAGTGACAGCCTGATCGGCGGGCCCTATAATTTCAGCCAGAACACCGGCTCCACCTACACGCTCGCTTCTCCCCAGTCGCTCACGGCGGTGCCGCAGCGGTTCTTCATCGCTTATAACATTGTCGCCAATGCCGCTACTGCGACCACCGTCGGCATGCAGATCACCGACAGCACATATTTTACCGTCAGCAATGGATTGGCAACCAGCAATGTCACCAGGACCCCCTCAAGTCTGCCGATCATCAACGGCAATGGCATACCGGTAACAAAGACCTACGCAGCGGATTGGGACTCGGGGACAAGCCTGATCCGGCCGGAACTGGGCGGCCCAACCGTGACCAACTCCGTTTGCGTGTCGTCTCCCACCAACCCGGCCGAGGCTCCAGGCACGGACCTGGTCGGTCTGCTGAACTTTCCAGCCCACAGTTGCGCCAGTGCCAATGGCAGCATGCATGTTTCCAGCGAGGCCAACGCCAAGTTCGTTACTCTCTATTTCAACGCCCCTGCAGGGTATTCCACCAACCTTGCCCAGGTGAAGGGCATTTCCTTCAAGCTGAGCGCCCGCTATTCGGGGACAATTACCCTGTTCTATGTGAAGCCAGACGGCACCCGGGTCAATTCGCCCGTCTCCACCAATTATGCCAGTAACAACAATTCGACCAACGGCAATATCATCAACGTCTCCCTGGCTGGACAGACCTTTGCCAACGTGCCCGCCGGCTCCCGCATGGGAGTCCAGATCGGGGTGAGTCGTGCCGGCGCCGGCATCGGCCTTGGTGGGGCGATCGGCGCCCAGCTGGTGCTGGAAGAGACATCTGCTGCTGCCAGTGGCGTTGACGTGGGAGATGGGGCCATTGTTACCGGCGGCACCGTGCTGGCCGCTTCGACGGGCAATGTGGTAAACAGTTTCACCCTCACCTCGCCAACGCGCACCCAGACTGTCTCCAGTGTTACCATTACCGGCAATGCTACTACCAACAGCACAAATGTCGCTGCTGTGAAGCTCTACGCCGATCTGGGGACCACCGGCATTCTCGACCCGGCCGACTTGTTGCTTGGCACCGGCACCTTCAGCGGCAACAGCGCCACCATATCCGGGTTCTCGGAAACGGTCAGCGGGACGACCAAGCGCTACCTGGTGGTCTACGACATTGCTGCCGCCACTCAGACGAACATCGCCCTGACCGGTTTCCTTACCTCTCTGGGCGCTGTTACCATCGACAGTAATGCGGATATTTCCTCCGGCACCCTGACCATCGTGCCGACCACCACCGTCACCAATGGTACCTCCGAACCGGCAAACATGGTGACGCCATCCGGTGGCGCGGCGGTGAACCTGGATGCCTTCGGCCTGAACATCAACGGGGGGAGCAATGACCAGATCAGCTCGGTGACCATTTCACTGGCGCCTGCAGCCATTTCCTCGAAAGTAGCCATGCTGGAGATCGTTGACCGTAGCACAGGCGCCGTATATGGGCAGTTGACCGCCCCCACCATCGGTGACGATTGGCGGGTCAGTACCTCCGGTCTCTTTGCCACGCCGGCTACTACCCAATGCTACGTGCGGCTGACCCCCAAAGCTAATATCACCACTACCTACAGCGTTACCGGCACGGTGTCGGCAATTACCCATTTTCGTTACAAAAACGGTCTTGTCGTTGGCGATATAGCCAGTGCCACGGTTATCCTGGATGGTCAGGCTCCCAGCGATCCGGTTCTGACCGCTTCATCCGGATCGGGTGGCGGGCAGATTCAGCTGAGCTGGACGCCGGCTTCCGACAGCAGCGGCCTGAACGCCACCAGGGCCTATACCCTGGTCAGGGGTGCAGTCAACGCCCCGGCTCCCAGTAGCTGTTCATCCGGAACCGTCATCTATCAGGGCTCGAACCTCAATGCTTCCGAGAGTAACCTTTCCCCCGGCCAAACCTACGCCTATCGGGTGTGCGCCACCGATGTCGTCAATAATACCGGCAAGGGGAGCAAGGCGTCTGCCGTGGCCACTATCCCGCTGGCATGCAACAATGCACCGACGATTTTTGTTAATCCGTCATCCCATTACGTGTTGACAGGGAACAAGGTCCAATACAACGTCTCCCTCACCAACAACGATACCGGCGCCTGCGGCACTACTGTATTCACTCTGTCTCTGGTAGGTACCGAAAACACTGCCGACTTCGTCACGCCATCCACCTTCAGCTCCTCCACATTGTCTCTTGGCCCGAATGGTGGTGGCGCCACCAGCCTGGTGACGGTAACGGCGCGGGCAAATGCCACCCAGGGTGCGACCAATTCCTTTGCGGTCAGGGCCAGTGCCAATAATCATCCCAGTGCAACGAGCGTTACCATCAACACCACCATCAATGACACCGCGCCAATGCTCCATACCAGCCTCAACCTAGGAACCCAGAAATACGGTACCTGGGGGACCGACTATAACTGTTCAACCTGTCACAACAAACGGACCACCAATATCAAAAGGGTAGGCCAGAACGTCAAGACCCCGCTGGGGAATCGCGCCGTTGTCTTCAGCAGGACATCATCCTCAGTGTCGACCACCTCCGGGGTCTTCGGCAATGACCGCCGCAGCGGCAGCTCATCCCAGAACGTCTGCGAGGTCTGTCACCACCAGACCCGCTTCCATCAGTACAGCACCGGCAAGGTTTCGTGGATCGATCACAACAACAGCACGGACTGCATGAAGTGCCATCCCCACGAGGGGGGCTTCAAGTACGTGGGGGGTGGGCAATGCGACGACTGCCACGGCAATCCCCCTACCAGCCTCAACAACATGGCGTTTCCGCCGACCAATGCCCTGGGGATGTTTGCACCCAATGCGGGTGCCCACGCCAAACACCAGGAGCACATGGTCTGTGCCACGTGCCATAGCAATGCCAATCACAGCCTCTCGCCCACCCCTCACGAGAACAACCTGATCGAGATGGGGTTCACCATCAACGGGGCCAACTTCCCCGGTTTCAACGCCAGCATCGGTTCGGGCACCCTCTTTACCGCCACCAACAACCTGAACAACGGCTACCAGTGGGCTGCCGCACCAGGCACAACCCTGCTGAAGGTATCCGAATTCACCACCACCTGCAGTGTCTACTGCCATGGTTGGACCGGCAGTGGCGGCAGCAATCCGACCCCCTCCTGGGTCGGTGCCAGCCAGAAGAGTTGCGGCACGTGCCATGATGCAACCGGGGACACTCCACCCCTTTCCGGTAGCCATCTGAAGCACGCCGGGACTGGTATCGGCAGCAACGGCATTGCCTGTGCCAAATGTCACTCGACCTACAGCAACTACTCGACCAGCATCGCCCACATCAACGGCAAGGTGGAATGGAACCTGTCACAGATATCCCCCTCCGCCCTGTATAACGGCAGCAACAGCGGCACCACCGGTGCGCCTGCCCCGACCAGTTCCGCAGGCTACGGTACCTGCACCAATCTCTATTGCCATAGCAATGTGCAATCGGCCAATGGCACCGCCGGCCCATCCTACTATGCTGCACCAAGATGGGGTGATGTAACTCTCTGCGGCAGTTGCCATCAGGATATGGCGGTAAGCACATCTGCCACTGGTGGCCATAAGCAGCACACCCAGGATCCCGTCACCCAGTTCGAATGCCGCATCTGCCATGGCACAGGTGGGGACGCCAACCCGCAAAACCATGCCAATAGCCGCATTGATTTCTCCTTCAGCGGTATCGGCGCCAACACTACCTATTCCAAGGGGGCCTTCAAGACCCCCGGGAACGGTGGCTACGGCACCTGCTCCAACAGTGACTGCCACGGCAGAAGGACCCTTGGGTGGGGACCGTCCACGGCTCTACCTTTGTGTGATAAATGCCATGGCTCGGCTACCACGGCAGCCTTCTATGACACCCGCGGGCCGGGCAGTCCGACCGCTAGGACCGAAACCTATGTGGGGTCCCACGACCAGCACATCAAGGCGGCGCCGTACGTCTATGCAAACGGCATGGATTGCGGGGAGTGTCACATCAAGCCGGCCGGCCCCTATTCTCCCGGCCACATGGACAACGCACTCCCGGCCGAGGTGGAATTCGGTCCCATTGCCTCTTCCGGGGTCTATGTTGGCTATACCACCATGGCCGGCTATGCGCCTGCCAACCGCCAGTGCTCAAACGTCTGGTGCCATGGCGCCGGCATGGATTCCAACACCGGCAAAGGGGCCTATGCATCGGTGCTGGCTAACGGCGGATCATTGGGTACCCCGGTGGTTCCCAAGTGGAACGATGTCCTTCTTAACGGCTCGGCCGGCAATGACTGCAGCCGCTGTCATGGCTATCCACCCTCTGCTCCCAACAGCGGCTTCGTCCACTACGGTAAGACCCCAGCGGACTGCAACGGTTGCCACAATAACGTCAAACTCGACGGCAGCGGTTTCATCGATGCTTCACTCCATGTGAACGGCACCGTCGATGGCTGCTTCACCTGCCACGGCAGACCGCCAGTGGACAGCGCCAGCCTTGTCAAGCCGGCGTTGAAGGCAATGAGTCCTGGCAACAGTGGCGCCCACAATGCCCATCAGTTGAATCCCAATATCGACGGCAGCTGTGCCGTCTGCCACAACAACTACACCAGCCAGATGCCCAGTTATACCATGGAGATGGGCTTCAATGCCTACGGCGGCAAGGTCACCAGCGGCACATTCTACGGCTATTCATCCATCGTCAATAATACCTACGTCTCATCCAGTGCCGGTACCACCGTCTACCGCACCAACAATACCGCTTTGCAGAACAAGTGTACCAACGTCTATTGCCATGGGGGCGGCACCACCACCAAGCCCATGCTCGTTGGCGGCAGCAATGTGGAGCCAAACTGGGAGTTGGGTTACGAAGAGGTCAACTGTGGCTCCTGCCATGGCGTAACCGCTGCTACCTTTGCCGTTAGCGGTTCCCACGCGCGCCATGCCGGTTCAGGCAGTGGCGGACTGGCGGTGGCATGTGACAAGTGCCACGGATTGAAGATCAACAATTACCATGTCAATGGCAGCGTCGAATGGGACCTGAATACCACCGACATCCTCTTCGGCGCGACCGCCACCTACAAGAACGTTTCCAGCGGCGCCACCGGCAATCTGGCTCCCAGCAGCAGTTTCGGCGCCTGCAATGGCATCTACTGCCATAGTACCGTTCAAGGGGCCAACGGCAGCGGCCTGCCGACCTACAAAACGACGCCGCTCTGGAACGACACCACGGCACTCTCCTGTGGCCAGTGCCATACGGACATGACAGCTTCCGGCACCGGCAACCATCTCAAGCATCCCTTTACGTGCTCCGTGTGCCACAGTGGGGCAGGGGACGGGAGCGTCAAGCACGCTGATCATTACATCGATGTTAGTTTCAGTGGAGCCGGCAGCGGCGGTGCCTATACCCAGGCGCGGACGCCCGCCGGCAGCGACGGCTACGGAGCCTGCTCCAACCTCTATTGCCACAGCAATGCCCAAGGCACAGGCGGAAACGGCGCCCCCACCAGTTATACGGCGCCCACCTGGGGAACGGCCGGTCCCTTGGGCTGCGGCGCGTGCCATGCAGACATGACCACGGCCGGAACCGGCAATCACCTGAAACACACGGCCGCCTATGTCTGCACCACCTGCCACAGCGGGGCAGGAAGCGGCACAGCAAAGCACGGTGACCAGTACATTGATGTCGCCTTCAGCGGCGTCGGTGCCGGTACCAGCTACAGCCAGCCGCGTAGCGCTGCCGGAAGCGACGGCTACGGCACCTGCTCCAACATCGCCTGCCACTACAACGGTTCGGCAAACTGGGGTGGCGGAACCCTGGCCTGTGTCAGCTGTCATCCCCTTGCCACGCTCCAGGCCAGTGGTGCCCACGGCAAGCACCTAAGCACCGCACCAACCTTCTATGCCTATACCGCTAACCGCTCAACCGCCGGTGCCTATGACTACGGCTGTTCCAACTGTCATCCTCTGGACAAGGCAGCCAAGCATGCCAACGGCGCCATCGATGTAACCCTGAATAATACCAACAGCGGTGCGGGCGGGGCTGTCGGCTCGCTCCGTTCCAGGAATAACGCCACCGCCGACGGTCTGGCGGCGAACAACGGTCCGTCGGGGATATTCGGTACCACCAAGGTCAGCGTCAGATGTTCTGCCGCTTACTGCCACAGTAACGGCTATGCCACGAACCTGAAATTCATGACCACTCCCGACTGGTATGGACCCGCCTATACCGGCGATAAGTGCGCCATGTGCCACGGCAACTCCCCCAATGCCAACGATCCGGTCAACCAGCCCGGCTCTCCGGCCCATTACAACAAGAACTTCCTCGGGTTTGCCAACGTCAGTGGCGGACATGGGCGGGGCATACACATGAAGAACATCTTCACCGGCATCATCGGCAGCGCTGCTGCCGGCAACACAGCCACGTCCAGTCATGGTAACAGCCTCACATCGACCACCATCAACTGCAACATGTGTCATTACAAGACCATTACCACCAGTGCCAATGACAAGAACAGATCCTGCGCCGGCTGTCACGCCTCAGTACCCAAGAATCCGGCTGAGCTCATAGCAGACAAGCGGTCACACGTGAATGGGGCAGTAGATGTCGATCTGCGGCCGATTCGTGTGAAATCGAAGGCACAACTGAGGGATGGCAGCGTCGATACCGGCATCTGGTCACGGCAGGTTGGGTACAAGGTCAACGGGGCCTATGACGTAGCCTTCAAGACCTTCACTACATCAGTGCAATGGAACAGTGCAACCAAGACCTGCTCCAACATCGTTTGCCACAATGGCAAGACGGTGAAATGGGGGGATACGGGAGGCATCACCAGATGTGAAAGCTGTCATGATCGCTGATCGGTGAATGGTGTGCCCGCTGGAATGTAGACGGGCGCATTGGATGGAAGGAAGCGGCAAACGCCGGGATGGATGCTCGTCCCGGCGTTTTTTATCCAGGTATCAATTGCGGTGGAATTTTGCAGGTGCTGCTCTGGTTATTTTCAGCATGGCGATGCATCTCTGAATTTGTTGCCTGTCCCCCTGTTGTGTGGAATTCCCCAGGCCTCTTTGCATCGCCCCGTAGCGGCTGTATCCTTATAAGTGAAGCAGCAAGCCGACACCTGACCAGACAATTAAAATGGTATGGAGATTCCCGGTGTCCCGAAAGACGCGGCCAAAACAATACGCTTCACGTACTCCTACGAAAAGGATGGGGATGGTTATTTTCTAAGGCACTTTCAAGGCGTGCTGTGATCTGCTGCTGTTGCGTATCGAATGCCAGCCGGCGCATCCATCTGTTGATCCATAAGTAGCACAGTCCCTTCGAAAAAATTCCCTGTGGTGCTCATTCTACTGCACGCATATCTGCTCAAGAGTCGATATCCCCCCTGTGAGCAGGAGCGTGCCGTGGATCCGGAGGTTTTCAAGAGTGATGGTGCCGTTGCTGACGGTCACATTCCCCTGCATGTCCGTATATCCGGAAGTGGCGGTAAAATAACAGTCGTAGCCCCCTTTGAATGAGAGTGTGTACCACATCTTGTCGATGGTGGTGCTGCCGGTGATGTTCACCGCCTGGAGCTGAATGGTGTCCTGAGCGCTGGTATAGGGCAAAACTGAGTCGAGCAGATCATAATAATGTATTGGCGTATGGGGCAGCCGTATGGGGGAAGCCTGGCATGCCGGCGGGGTGATGTCGATGGTCATGGGCTTGGTGTAAGACAGGCCGGCGCTGTCCTGGATCTTCACAGAAAAATTGTAGCTTCCCGTTGCTGTCGGTGTCCCGGTGATATAGGCGTTCCATTGATGGGTATCGTTGAGGGAAAAACCGGGGGGAATCGCTCCGGAGGCAATGGTCCAGGTATACGGTTCAGTCCCGCCGCCGCCATAGAGCATGTAGTTATAGCCCAATCCCAGTATGGCAGGGGGAGCGGTATCATTGATGCCAAGGACCTGGATCCAATAGGATCTGGTGGCGCTGAATCCATTGGCATCGGTGACGATGGCAGAAAAATTGGATGCCCAGGCCATGGTGGGCGAACCTGTCAGCTCCCCCGTGTCCTGGTTGATGTTCAGGCCGAAGGGTACTCCCGACACGACCCACTTGTAGGGAGGCGATCCTCCGGTGACAGCTAGTTGCTGGTAGTAGCTTGCTTCCATGATGCTGTTTGCCACTGTTTCCGTAGTGATCATGACAGGCTCAAAAACGGTGATGGAAAGGGGAATAGCCACGGTGGTGCCATGGGCATCCCCAAGCTGCAGGGTAAAAGATGTTGTCCCTGACGTCGTCGGTGTTCCTGAAATCATACCTCTACCCGGGTCGAACGTAAGGCCATCTGGTAGTGAACCGGCGGTTAGAGCCCAGGTGTAGGGGGCGGTTCCACCCATTGCTTCCAGTCCCTGACTGTAAGGTATTCCACGCTGTGCTCCGGGAAGGGCCTTTTTGTTGGCATGGAGAGCTTCATGGAATGTGGAGGTGAGAAACCTGGTCTCAAAGGGACGGGAGATGCAGAGGTTATTGTCCTTGTCGAGCGCGCCGCTGATTCTCAGATAGTCCTGGTTGTCCCCCTGGATTTTTTTGCTCCACAGGAGCGAGCCTGACGTGGTGGATTTTCCGATCCAGTAATTGTAGGCCGAGACGCCATCATAAATGATGCCGAAGAGCGTCGGGTTGCCGTTCCCGTCGATGATGACCTGTAGTAACTGTGGACAGAAGCCATTCTGGCAAAAGTTGGCGGACCAGAGGAGGTTGCCGTTCGTATCGAGCTTGAAAAAAGAGGGATAGGTCATCTCACCGGCGACGTAGATATTTCCCGTTGCGTCGGCGGCAACGGAATTGGCCCGCTCCCACCCCGGCTCGCCAAAGGTTCTTGACCAGAAAAGGGTTCCGTCCGGGGCATATTTAATGGTCAGAAACGTATACCAGAACTGGACGGAGTTACTGCCGGTGGGGACGGCAGTTGCACGGTCACCGGCGACATAGATGTTTCCGGATTGATCAACCGTCACCCCGAATCCCTGGACCAGATCGCCGTCATTAACAATCCGTTCCCACTGCAGGTCACCTGCCGTGTTGAATTTAGCTAACAGTAGTTCATTTCTGTTGCCTACGCCTGTTATTAGGAAATCGGAAAAACCGGTTGCGTAAATGTTGCCGGTGGCGTCAACGGCAACATCAAAAAAGTAATCCGACTTGCCGGCATTATCGTATGATTTTGCCCATACCTGGTTGCCGTTGGCGTCATACTTGAGGATGAGGGCATCCGGCAGTCCACCGAAAGTTGGTTTTCCACCCACCACAATCACGTTGCCGCTGGCGTCAACCGCAATTCCTTCCGCGCTCCTGCTGCTTCCCCCATCGTAAACCGCACTCCATGCCACGTTTCCCGCAGGATCATACTTGACTGTCTGGACCATATCGTAACTGCCGTTGGATACGGATCCTGCCACGTAAATGTTCCCGGATGCATCAGTAGCTGTCGCCTTCGGCACACTGTAGTTGCCGTTCTCCAGGATCAGTGCATTTTTTTCGATCACCATATCATCGGTGACTTCCAGCGTATAGAGTTTGCCCGATGTCCGCCCGACGCTGTCCGATATGTTGAGGCTGAAGGTAAAACTGCCAGTTGCCGCTGGCGTACCGGAAATCACGCCGGCTGCATCCATGCTCAGGCCCGTCGGCAGCGATCCCCCGGAAAGGGTGATGGTGTAAGGGGGAATACCATCTGTCACGTGTATCGTCTGGCTGTACGGTACGTCCAGGTTTGCCTGGGGAAGATAGCGAGTCACGTTTAGTGGTGGTACGAAAACAGTTCCGGCCGGCGAAAGGAATTTCAGATAGTGTATGGTGCCGGCATCGGTCGGTGGGGTCCAGGAGGCGGTAAAAATACCGTCGCCGGCGACGGCGTCCGGGGCGATGCCGTCATCAATCAGTGAAATGGTTTGCCCACCGGGAGTGGTAACGGTGACCGGCCCTGCCGGGGCGCTGCAGTTAATGCTCTGGGCCGAGATAGTGGTAGATATGCCGAGGGGGACGGGGAACGACGGGTATTTCAGCGGCACGAGCAGAGGCTTGTTGTTGCAAGAGAGAGAACCGAGGGCGCTGATGCGCTTGCCGCTGGCGGTCTTTTCCCGAAGGAGCAGTGTGTCGTCGCCACCGGCAATGATCAGGTTCCTGATCTGTCGCCAGTCGCGCTGGCTGTCCTGAGCCTTGAGCAGTGCTGCCAGACCGGTGACATGGGGTGTTGCCATGGAGGTTCCGGAAAGGGTGCCGTAGGAATCGGTAATGCTGAAGTTGTTGGTGGCCGACATGGTGCTCAGGATGTTCACACCCGGCGCTCCCACGTGCACCGTACGTTTCCCGTAGTTGGAAAAGGAGGCGATCCGGTCGTTGTGGTCGGTGGCGGCGACGGCAATGATATTGGGGGCATCGTAGGATGGCGGGTATGAGGGTCCTGCATCGTTATTGTTGGAATCGTTTCCGGCGGCAGCCATGAAAAGGATATCCTGCTGGGCGTTGATGGCGTCGAGCAGGGCCTGGGAAAACGAACCGCCTCCCCAGCTGTTGTTTGTGGCGACAATGGGTATGCCGCGGTCCTTGAGGCTTTTCACATAGAGGAGGCATTCTACGGCGTCACTGGTATAACCGCTTCCGCCGCTGTTCAGAAACTTGCAGGCGATCATGCGCACATTCCAGTTTACTCCGGTCACGCCGACGGCGTTATTGCCGACGGCGCCGATGGACCCTGCCACATGGGTGCCATGCCCATTGTCGTCGAGGGGATCTCCGCCGTTCGTGATGGCGTTATAGCCGTGAATGTCGTCGATGTAGCCATTGCCGTCGTCGTCCAGACCATTGCCGGGAATTTCTCCGGGATTAGTCCACACATTTGCCGCCAGATCGGGGTGATTGTAGTCAATGCCGGTGTCGATGACGGCGACGTAGACCTGGTTGCTTCCCGTCGTCAGGTCCCATGCCGCCTTGGCCTTCATGTCTGCACCGCTGGTACCGCCGGTCTGGCCCGAGTTGGCCAGCGACCACTGTTCCACGAAGCGCGGGTCGGTTGGGGTGGCCTGAATTTTCTGGACATAATCGGGTTCCACATACTCGATGGCCGGATCATTCTTCAGGCGTTTGACCGCTTCCACCACCGTGTCTCCCTGTCGAATCTTAATCCGCTCCAGACGCAGGCCCGGATATTCCTTTACCTTTTTCGTGCCGTGCCGTTCGTGGAAACGCTGCCTACCGGTGTTGTCGGTTCCGGTGCGAAACTTGACCAGAACTTCACCGTCACGATAGTTGTGTTCATCGGCTGTAGCCGGTTGTTTCAGGGCAGTTTTAAGGAGCGCCCGCGGTGACAAGGGCCTTGCCACGTGTGACTGTGCATCGCCAGGTACCATGGCGGAGTACCCATCGGATTCAAAAACAGCAAGGCACAAAAAACACAGGATGGGAAAAATGAGCATTCTGACCATCGGACTCCTCCTAAAAATGAGGGCATTGCAGGAAGAAAGTTTTCAGGAGCAGGAGTATAGCTGATCGTGATAGTAAAAGGAAGGGTTTATTAAATGATGTAAATGTTGTGAATCCTGTGGAACTGGAATCGCAGTTGGCAACGACGTGCCGGCGCGGTGTGAGGGCTAGTGGGGAGAGAGGCAGGTTTGTCAATTTTTGTGCGGTCTGCCTTTGCATCGCTCTGTGAAAACGCTTGTAACCTGTAAGCTAACAGGTTACAATTTGAACATGATCAAGGGCTTTCGGCACAAAGGCATCCAGCTTTTCTTTGAAACAGGCTCTAAGGCTGGAATCCAGCCAAGCCATGCAGTACGTTTACGTTTGCAGTTGACCCGTCTTGATGCCGCCACCTGTCCAAACGATATGAATGCTTCCGGATGGAAGCTTCACCGGTTGACAGGAGAGCTTGCCGACCATTGGGCGATAACGGTCAACGGCAATTGGCGTCTCACTTTCTCATTCGAGGGGCAAGATGCGATTCTGGTTGATTACCAGGACTATCACTAAGGCTAAGGAGAGAATATTATGGCACGCATGCATAATCCCGCACATCCCGGCGAAGTACTCCGTGAATTTCTGCCGCAGGAAATGAGTATAGGCGAGGTCGCAGCACGTCTTGGCGTATCGCGACCTCATCTTTCCCGGTTATTGAACGGTCATACGGCAATGACCGCCGAAATGGCGATCAAGGTGGGGCTGCTGACAGGAACTACGCCGGAGTCATGGCTGGTGAACCAGGCCAAATGGGATCTCTGGCAGGCCTCGCAAAAACCGCTGCCTAAGGTCGAGCCGCTTGATCTGGAGTCGGCAGCTTGAGTTTTTCAAGTTGCAAAGGTTGGGGGAAAAGAGGTGGGTCTTTTTTACATTTCCGCTAACATTTGATGAAGGGTGGCAGGGGAATCCCTCTCGCCACAGGGACTCTTATTCGTAATGGGTCCACATGCGAATTATTTTAACCGTTTTTATTTCTTCCAGGACCTCATAAACCAGCCGGTGTTGAATGTTGATTCTCCGAGAATAGGCCCCTGAAAGATCGCCAAGCAGTTTTTCATACGGAGGGGGATTTTTGAATGGGTTTTCTTTGAGAAGTTCGAGAATTCGCTCTGCCTGAGGTTTGAGACCGGCGTGGGCAACTTTTTTTGCATCCTTTTGTGCCTGCCTGGTGAAAACCAAATGCCAGCCTACCACTCCAGATCCTCACTGCATTCTTCAACAGGGGTCTTAAGACCGGCCTGGATCGATTCACGCATCCCGGGAACCGACGTGAGATAGAGTGTTTCCTGGATCGCCCGCCAATCCTCTTCCGCAATAAGAACTGCCGAGTGTCGTTTCCCAACGATTTGGATCGGGTCATGTGACGCTGCAACATCATCAACAAGGCTGTACAGGCATTTTCTTGCTTCTGTCGCTGTTAGAGTGGGCATTTTTATACCTCCATTTCGTACGATAAATCGTACGTAAGTTTCCGGGGTAAGTCAATGGTTTGTTTTTGCTTTACACAACGCCAAATAGAAACCCCAGATTAACGCTGCAGTCATGGCGATTCCCCCGGCGACGAAGAAGAAACGGCCAATGGCATGGTCCCATGGAAGGAGCCCCAGCTTACCCAGCATGATCTCCCAGTCGTGGTAATCTTCCACCTCGCTCCCTGTCACACCTCCCAGGAGCGGGAGCTGCCCTGCACGGGCGTCGTCGGCATAGGGAGCCACGTCCGCCATGCTTTCGCCGAGCCACCAGATGCCGATGGCTGCTCCATAACGGTCGCCGCGCATGAAAAACGAGACTGCGACCGCCGCCGGCACCAGTAGCTGCATGATCGTTCCGCCGGCAACCTGGATGAAGCGGCCAAAGGGTGAGAAAATGACGTGCCCAGCCTCGTGAAACGGCAGATTGACCAGATGAAGAAATGATTCACCGATGAAATTGGAAGCGATGGAGTGGCTGAGGATGCGGAACGAGTAGAAGCCGAGAAGGATCAGAAATGCGGCGCGGATCAAGCTTTGCGGGGTAAAAGCGGTTTGTGGCGCAGCAAGGGGGAGGGCAGCGGCCTGATCCTGGGCTTCGGGCACGCTGGCGTCCCGTGCACGGATCTTGGCGAAGATCACTCCGCAGTACGGGCATGTTTCGCTACCTGCCGGTGAGGGAGCGGCACATTTCGGGCAGGCGGTTACAGATGGGGAAACATTATTTCGCTCAGCGTTGATCATGTATTGGCTTCCGGTTCAAGGTGATTCCATAGTTGCAAGCATGAACACCAACCTTTCATGCTTGTTATTTCAATATTTCGAGTCTGAAACGCACAATTTTAACCTCGCCCATGACATACTTCTGAACTTTCAGTTTAAAAATCCAACTGAGTCCTTGCCCCCGTTCCGCCTCTATATCTGTCTCATCAAGGTCTAGAGACTCCAATAGTGGAGGCACAGCCAGAAATTCCTTGGGCGTCACAATAATTTCAGATGGAACTGCGGCCTCGCCCTGCCGCACTACCTTTATGGATTGAATAAATCTAAGGCCACCTTGATCGGCAAGAATTCGCTCGTGATTATCGAAGACAATGGCCGGTCTGAGGACCGCGGCTACCTCACGAATGAATTCTGGGTCTGATATCTTTTTCTTTATTCTGTTGTCGATGTACGAGTTAACACCATACAATGCGGCTATCAGTGCTGAGATGACTCCAATGAAACCACCAACTGCCTTGATTGTTGTCCAAAGACCAGAAGTAATTCCCACGCGAATCTCCTCAGAGCATTATTGCGCTAACGCCACAAGCCTGACCGGTGCGTTTTGGGGCCGGTCTTGGCGCTAGTTGGACATTTGATATATCCTGTCATACTTAGTGTAAAGATATTTCATGTAGGATTTAACTGACAGTTGCTCAGCTGTAAATTTATGGATTAATTCACTAGCAGTGAACTTACAACCATGCGTATAAATATTTGATTTTAACCAATCAAGAAGCGTGTCAAACTTGCCATTTTTAATCTCTTCTGCAATTTCTGGACATGTACTAATGGCGCTGTCATAACACAAAGCACTTATAACGTTGCCTAGTGTATAACTTTGGAACCCACCACCTATTAGATCGCAGTACCAATGTACATCTTGAAGTACCCCGTTTATATTGTTTGAAGGGAAAATATTCAAATCACTAGCATATCGAGCATTCCATGCGTCAGGCAAATCCATCACTTCAAGATTACCCTCTAGCAGGTCAAGTTCCAGATCAAAACGTATCATCACATGTAAATTATAAGTTACCTCATCTGCTTCAGTGCGTATTAGTGTTGGCTTAACTTTATTGATGGCACGGAGAAATGATTCTACGGTTATACCATTAAGTTGATGCGGAAAGACATTTTTAAGCACCGGAAAAAAATAGTGCCAAAAAGCATCACTCCGCCCGACAAGGTTTTCCCACAACCGAGCCTGACTTTCGTGGATTCCCATTGATGCACCCTTTGCAAGAGGGGTCCCATCAAATTTCGATGATATACCCTGCACATACATTGCATGGCCAGCTTCATGTAATGTGCTTGAAAAGGACTCAAAAAAACTATTCTTGTTTACATTTGTAGTAATGCGAACATCGTCAAGTGACATATTAATTGTGAACGGATGTATAGAAAGGTCTTGTCTGCCGCGCTTAAAGTTATATCCAAATGCCTTAATAACCTTAAGGCCAAAATCTAGTTGTTTTTTTTGAGGATAAGATTTGAACAAAAATTGATCATCCGGTTCAGCTTTGCTTGAAATTTCTTTTACCAATGGCACGATCCCCTCTTTAATTTCTTTAAAGACAGGACGCAGTAATGAAACTTTCATTCCATACTCTTCATTTTGAATTAACGGGTCGGCTATATGCTCATAAGGGGAGAAGAAGTTGGCATATTCTCTGCTCAAATCTATGGTTGTTTGTAAATAAGGCGCAACAATTGAAAAATTGTCTTCTTCACGCGCTCGACACCAAGCTTCATAAGATGCTGATTTATGTTCCTCCAACACCGTTATAAATCGTGGCGGGACTTTAATTGCCTTTTCGTATTCCCGCTTAGTAACTCGTATGAGACTTGTGTCGTCTGACTCATATGGGAGATTTTTTGTTGATAGTAAAAGTTTGTCAAGCAATTTACCAATCGAGGGACTGGTGAACTTTTCATGAGCCAAGCGTGCCAAAGTTGCTTTTTGTCGCCCACGCGCATATGCACCTTTTGGAGGCATATAAACGAGTTCGTCCCACTCCAACAAGTTGTTGGTGGATTCTATGTCAGATATTTCTATTAGTTTGTGTTTAAGTTTAGTTAGGTCGTCTTTCATTTTTTATCCTTTTAAAGTCGGTATTAGCTTAGCTTTTTCCAAGTTGACTCGGAGGATTCTATTCGTTGTGTATCATGATCAAACCACGTAGCTTGACCTTTCATACTCAGCCTGTCTGGACTAACAATGAGTTGAATCATGCCTACGCCGGTTATGTTTCCTTGCTCGCCTCGTTTTTTATATGATCCAAAAATCATATTGTGCTTTGCTTTTAAATCATAATCAAATATTCTCGGTGTTACTTTTGTTTCACCTGTTCCTGTAATTATGTTACCAAGATGGCTCAACCTGGTAATCTCTTGTTCGATAACCCAATTTGTACACCCGCCATCTTCTGGCTCTTTAAAAATTTGCTCCCATTTGCCAGTAAGGTCATATCTATCTGGGTTCAGAAAATGAAAAACAGAACTGAGCATTTTATTAACGAATATAGTGAGCCTTGGAGTAAGATAATTTGCTATAAAACCTCCTGCAATACCTAAAACAAATCCAATTGAAAGTGATAGATAATCCATCCTACAACCTCCTTTAATTCCAATGATCTGCTCAACGTGTTGAGGGCGCAGGGCGGAGCGTAGCGAAGGCCGACTGCCGCCCTGTTGAACCTTATTATGGTCTTGGAAAAATTCCAATCTCCAATTTTTCCCTACACAGTTTTCTTATATAGTTTTAGAAGCTCACTGGCTATTTGGATGTGAGGGAAAGGGGACGTTGTTTGCTGGTTTGCTAGCAACCCAATATCCTCTCCATCATCTCCCCGAATGCCGGTTTTTCTCAACCTTCCGATGTGCAATGGCCTCTTCCTGAACTCGCTCTACACCTGCAAAAAAACCTCGCTCCCCCGCAGGCTGCCTGTGGCAGGCTCATTTCTTCCCCCCATCCCCCTGAAGATAATCTGCCAATATCGATCGGCTGTGCTCGTCATCGTGACAGTAGACACAGAGGTTTTCCCAGTTGCTACCGTCGGGTGGGTTGTTGTGATGATTGCCATCCTTGTGATGGACGGTGAGCAGATGCAGGTTGGCAAGGTCGAATTCCCGGCCGCATTTGGCGCAGATCCAGCCGTGGAGTTTCAGGGAGCGCTCCCGGTAGTTGTCGGGGGCGGTTTGCCCGGCCCTCATTCTGCGAACGATCTCGTCGGCTTCTTCCTGGGTTTTTGCCGCCGGCTTCGGGGCGCGGGGGCGAAAGGAACGGGTCATGATCAACTCACTTTTTCAGGTCGTTCGATTCGGTCTGTTCCCGCATCGGCTGGCCTGCTTTTTCTTCAGGGGCCAGACCTTCACGCTCGTTGGCTTTTTTGAACATGGTCAAAATCCGCTCCTTGATGGTGACGTAGCCCGAAGAGAGATGGTCGGCGTAGACCTTGTAGACGAAGACGAATGAGCCCAAAAAAAAGGCGATCATCACCACCCTGGCAAGCTGTGGCGATGGCAGGAATTCCAGCAGGCGGGCAATAATGGGAAAGGCGGCGGCGATGGCGCAAACGACAAGCAATGGCTTCAGCCAGGGAAAACGTGCGCACAGTTGGCCGAACTTGCCCGGCTGCTGCATGTCGCTCTGTTTTTGCACGTCGATTTTTTCAGCAGTCGAATTATCGGGGGCTGCCTGCGGACCAGCTTCCGGTGCGGAAGTCGGGATGCTGGGCTTATCTTCGCGGATCACCTTCATGGTTCCCCGGTATTTTTCCGGGACCGTTTCCAGCTTGTTGGTCATGTGGACCGTGCCTTTGCCGTCCTTGTATTTGTAAAAATCGGCCTGGACGCTGGCGTGAAGAAGCAGGACCAGCAGTGGGCACAGCAGCAAAAATTTTCTTCGGTTCATTGGTTATTCTCCAGTGGTCAGCGATGTGGCATCGATGAAGATATGCTCGGCGTCCGGTAATGCGGCACGGATCTCTTCTTTGCATTTACAGATGATCCTCTCAACCTCGCCTGCGGGAATGGCATCGTCGAAATCGATGCGGGCGGCGATCAGGCAGGCATTTCTCCCAAGCTGCATGGAGTAAATTTGGCCAATGCTGCTGATACCCGGCTGCAGGCCGAGAATCTCCCGTACCCTCTTCAGCTTTTCCCGCCCGATGCTCTCTCCCACCAGCAGTTTGCGCATTTCATTGGCCAAGAACACGGACATGGCGCCGAGGATGACACCGATCAACACCGAGGCGATACCGTCAAAGAGGGGATTGCCGGTCACCTGGACCGCTGCCGTGCCTGCCAGGGCAACAGCCAGGCCGACCAGGGCGGCCGTGTCCTCGATGCTGATGACGACTAGGTCGGAATCTTTCGACTCCCTGAGAATGGCGATAAGCGGGGTTCCGGCGGGGGCGTGCTTGCGGATGGCGCCGATGGCCACGACCCAGGAGTAGCCTTCGATGAGAAGGGATGATCCCAGAATCGCGTAGATGGGGAGGAAGCTTGCCAGTGGGGCGGGGTGCAGGCATTTTTCGATTCCTTCGTAGAGGGAGAAGGCGGCGCCCAGGGAGAAGAGGATGACTGCTACCAGGTGGGACCAGTAGTATTCTTCCTTGCCGTGGCCGAAGGGATGCCCCTTGTCCGCCGGACGCCTGCTCCGTTTGCCGCCGAACAGGAGCAGGAGCTGATTGCCTGCATCTGCCGTCGAATGCACTGCTTCGGCAAGCATGGCCGAACTGCCTGATATTATGGCGACGATGAATTTGATGGTTGCAATGAGGGTGTTTCCTGCCAGTGCGGTTAAGACCGCCTTGTATGAGCCGCTTGTGTCCACGTCTTCTCCTGGAGCCTGGATTTTTAAGAATCTTATAGTAAAGATCCTCTGCAAAAGCCAGTAGATTTTATCCTCTGTAGATATCCCAGCCCGAATACCAATAGGTTCGAAGTTCAATGGTACTAGTTTTTTCTTATGAAGTTGGCGAAACTCTGTTATACTCTCAGGGTTTTATGTGCGGTATAGCCGGCAATGTGCGGGCGGTGCCCGTGCCAAGGCCCATGAAACAAGGATTTCGCCGCGCGGGGGTAAACCCTGCTGCAGGCTATTAAAACATGAGGGTTGATGGGTAGTGAAACGCCTGTCCCCGCGAAAAAGGAACGAGAATGTCGAAAAAAATGCTGATTAACGCGCTCCATGCTGAAGAGGCGCGGGTGGCCATCGTCGATGACGGTCACCTGGTGGAGCTGGATATCGAGATTGCCGGGAGCGAACAGACTCGCGGCAACGTCTACAAAGGTGTGGTGGTCCGGGTGGAACCGGGGCTGCAGGCGGCCTTCGTGGACATAGGCCACAAAAAGCTGGGATTTCTCCAGATGGGGGAGATCCACCCGGAAAACTGGCACTGGCGCGACGACGTGCCGGAAGAGCAGCGCAACCGGCGTCCGCGCATCCAGGAGATCCTCCGCCGTGGGCAGGAACTCATCGTCCAGGTGGAAAAGGGGGAGCGGGACAACAAGGGTGCTGCCCTGACCACTTACATCTCCCTGCCGGGGCGCTACATGGTGCTCATGCCCGGCAGCGACTCCGCCGGTATTTCCCGCAAGGTGGAGAGCGAGAGCGAACGGAAGAAGCTGAAGGAGCTGGTGGCCTCCCTGGAGATACCCGAGGGAATCGGCTACATCATGCGCACCGAAGCGGTGGGGCGGACGAAAACCGAGCTGGGCAAGGACCTCCAGTACCTGGTGAATCTCTACAATGAGATCAAGGAAAAAGGGGCTGAGATAAAAGGGGCGGGTCTCATCTACCAGGAATCGGACCTGGTGATCCGCACCATCCGCGATTATTTCACCGCCGAAATAGACGAAGTGCTGGTTGACAGCAAGGATGTCTACAAGCAGGCCCGGGCCTTTTTCAAGCAGACCATGCCCAAAAATGAAAAACTGGTGAAGATGCACCAGGAAAAACGGCCGATCTTTTCCCGTTTCCAGCTTGAAGAGCAGATCGATCTCATCTACGAGAAAAAGGTCCCCCTTAAATCGGGGGGCTCCATCTTCATCGAACCCACCGAAGCCCTTGTCTCCATAGACGTCAACTCGGGAAAATCCACCGGCGAAAAGGGTGTCGAGGACACCGCCTTCAAAACCAACCTGGAGGCGGCTGCCGAGGCGGCACGGCAACTGCGGCTGCGCGACCTTGGCGGGCTGATCGTCATCGACTTCATCGATATGCGTGAGCGCAAGCATAACGCTGAGGTTGAGAAGGCGCTCAAGGCGGCTCTCAAGGGGGACAAAGCCCGGGTCACCGTGGGCAAGATCTCCCAGTTCGGCCTCCTGGAGATGTCCCGGCAGCGGATCAAGCAGACCCTCAACCAGGCCAGTTCCCTGGAATGCCCCCATTGCGAGGGGCGGGGCAAGGTCAAGTCGGTGGAGGCCATGGCACTTGCCTTCCTGCGCAAGGTGCACGCCGCGGCAGCCAAAGGGACCGTCGCCGAGGTGCGGGGAGGCCTGCCCCTGGAGGTGGCCTACTACCTGTTGAACCGCAAGAAACGGGAGCTTGCACAGATCGAGACCGATTACGACATGGAGGTGACCGTCAAGGGAAAACCTTCCTTCCTCTTGAACCAGATAGAGGTCGACCTGGTCAAGCGGGAGCGGCCGTTTACGGAGGAAATCGCTCCGGAGGTGCCACAGCCTGAGGCCGGCGTGCCGCCTCTGGCGGCAGCGGCGGCGGAAGCGCCACCTGCGGAAGAGGGTAAGGCGAAGAAAAAGCGGCGGCGCAAGAAAAAACATCATGGCGAAGGTGAAGCCGTGGTTGTCGCCGAGGTTGCAGTGCCCCCCCTGGAAGAGGGTGCAGCTGAAGCTGCTCCGGTTCCCGCCGAGATTCCCGGAGCCATCGAACTCGGACCGGAAGCGACTCTTGAAGAGCCTAAGAAAAAGCGCCGGCGCAGAAGACGCCGGGGCAAAGGGGGTGCCGAGGCGCCGGCTACGGTGGAGGCGGCAGAAGGCGCGGAAGCTCCCGTTGCGGCAGAAGAGCCGATTGAGGAGCATCCGGCCGAGGCGGTTGCAACGGAAGAGCCCCACGGCGAAGAAGGGAAGAAGAAGCGCCGCCGCCGGCGCAAGCGGGGGGGCAAGGCTGCTCCCGAGGCGGTGGCAGAGGGGGCAATGGCCGAGCCCTTAGCGGAGGCTGCTGCTCCGTTGCCGCCCCAGCCTGAGAAACCGGCGGAAGCGCCCGCAGCCGAAAAGCCGAAAAAACCCCGCGCGCCGCGCAAAAAGAAACCGGCGGCTGAGGTGGAGGCACAGGCGGCACCGGCACCGGTGGAACAAGCGGCGCCTGCTCCGGCGGAGGCGCCGGAAAAGCCGGCAAAGGCGAAACGGGCCCCGCGACCGCGGAAAAAAGCGGCTGAAGTTGCCGAGGCACCCCAGGCTGAAGCGGTTGCAGAAGCGGAGAAGCCGAAGCGGAAACGGGCACCACGGAAGAAGAAAGAGGAAACACCGGCTGAGTAAACCTGAATCTGTCTCCCCGGGAGGATATATGAAGATTCTGGCAATGGTGACGGCTACGGTTTGTCTTATTGCATCCACCGCCGGTGCCGCGCAGTTCGGCGGTGTTGAGGAAATCTCCGCCTACCTGGCCCCCCATTACTTCCAATGGGAAGAATTTCACCAGGGGGAGAAGCTGCTCCGGGAGCAGGGCTGGTTGATGGGGGCGGGTGGAACTGCCCGGGTGAACCTGTTGAAAGCGGAAGCCGGTTCCCTTATGGCGACGGGCCGGGCGGAGCTTTTCGGCGGGATAGTGGACTACGATGGCCAGACCCAGGGGCCGGACAACCTGCCGGTGAAAACTGACGTCAATTACTTCGGCACCAGGGAAGATGTGGATCTGGGCTGGCGTATTTCCCAGCAGAAGCTCTCCGTGGAACCCTTCTTCGGTCTCGGCGCCCGCTGGTGGTTGAGGGATCTGGATGATTCCACGACGGTCAACCGGTCGGGTGTACCGGTGATGGTAAACGGCTATACCGAGGACTGGCGCAGCTTCTATCTGCGCCTGGGGGGACGGTTCGACGTTGTCCTTACCGACGACTGGCGCCTTTTTGCCGAAGGGGGAGCCAAATACCCCTTCTACACGGAAAACGCCGTGGAAATTTCCGGCGACGACGTCACCATCAAGCCAGATGGAAGGTGGTCCGGCTTTGCCGAGGTGGGGGCCCGATACAATAAGCTGAAGCTGAGCCTCTTTTACGAGGGATTCCGCTACGACCAGTCCCCCGGGGTTGTTGTAGGCACCTTCCGCTATTTCCAGCCGATCTCCAAGTCTGACATTTTCGGCCTTCGTTTTGGATGGGCATTCAGGTAGCATGCTGACATTTTTCTTCATAGCGCTGCTCGGCGCCCTTGGCTGTCTCTCCCGCTACTACCTTTCCGGCTGGGTCTACGACATCTGCGGCAGATCCTTTCCCTACGGCACCTTTGCCGTCAATATCGTCGGCGCCTTTCTCATCGGCCTTATCATGGAATTCTCCATGCGCAGCACCCTGGTGCCGCCCCAGTTGCGGGTGGGGCTCACCATCGGCTTCCTTGGCGGGCTGACCACTTTTTCCACCTTCAGCTATGAAACCTTTCGCCTCCTTGAGGATGGCGAACTGCTGATAGCATCAGCGAACGTGCTTGCCAGCGTCCTGGTCTGCCTGGTCTTCACCTGGCTGGGGATTCTGGCAGCCCGATCTCTATGAATGCATCGAAGGGAGGCATGACCATGACCAAACTGACCGGCGAACAGGTACTGATGCGGATCTTCATCGGCGAAAGCGACCGCCACGGTCATGTGCCCCTCTATGAAGCACTGGTGGAGCTGTTCCGCAGGGAGGGTCTGGCCGGGGCAACTGTCATACGTTGCATTGCCGGTTTCGGTGCCCACAGCGTCTACCATACGGACAAACTGCTGCGCCTCTCCACGGACCTTCCGGTCATCGTCGAGGTGGTGGACAGCCAGGAGAAAATCGATGCCGTCATGCCCCGTATCGACCAAATGATGGACGGCGGCATGATCACCCTGGAAAAGGCCACCGTGATCCGTTATAGCCACCACGCCAATAGGTAAAAGTTTCAGGCAACTCTCCAAGGATGGCTGTCGGGGCTTCGGGAGTAAGTGACCGAGCCGCAGCGGCGAGCGGACACCCGCCGTACGGTTACTGAAAGGGTAACCGGTGTAAATCCGCATCGGGATTGCTCAGGCTGGCGACGGTGCAAGGTCCGCAGCTGTGGCGACCGAGCGAACGGACGAAGTCCCGGCAGCCATCCCGCCTCCTTTCTCATCCATCAGAGAAAAAGATCCCCCGTTTTCCACGAAGGTTGCATCACCTCCCCCCTCTGCTATACTTCTCATGAGCTTTGCCCAACGCCCACCTGCCGTTTGCCGCCCTTCCCGTAAAGGATCAAGTGATGCCATGGAATGTGAATTTCAGCCCGGAATGGATTGAAGAGCAGTACCTTATCTGGAAGGAGCATCCCGAGCGGATCCCAGCGGACCTGCAGGCTTTTTTCCGCGGCTTCGAGCTGGGGAGCGGCGGGGAAGGGAAAATCGACCAGCGCTTCGCCCTGAAGCAGTCGGCGGTGCAGTCTCTTATCTATCGTTACCGGGACATCTGCCACCTTCTTGCCTGTACCGATCCCCTCTCTCCCTGCCAAATCGACCATCCGCTGCTCAGCCTTGAGGCCTTCGGATTGGAACCTGCCGACCTGGATACGGTCTTTCATACCCGCCGATTCATGAAGGAAAGCGCCACCCTTCGTGAGATCCTGCAGGTCATGCGGGATACCTACTGCCGCTCCATCGGCGTGGAATTCATGCATATTCAGGAGCCTGCCGAACGGCAGTGGCTCATCGACCGCATGGAACCGATAGGGAACCGGCCTTCTGTGCCTGTCGAGGAGAAGCTCGCCATTGCCGGGCAGATTTACGAGGCATCACTCTTCGAGGCGTTCCTCAACCGGAAGTTTCCCGGCCAGACCCGCTTTTCCCTGGAAGGGGGGGAGAGCCTGATACCGCTGCTCAAATACCTGGTGGCTGAGGCGGCCCAGGGGGGAATCACCGACCTGATCATGGGCATGCCCCACCGGGGGCGTTTGAACGTTCTGGCCAACGTCTTCGGCAAGCCGCTGGAAAACCTCTTCGCCGAATTCGGCGACAACAGCCTGCACGGGGTCATCGGCGAGGGGGATGTGAAGTACCACAGCGGATACTCCGGTCGCTTGGAAACAGGCGGACGTTCCATCCACCTAACCCTGGCGGCCAATCCCAGTCACCTGGAGGCCATCGACCCGGTGGTGGAGGGGAAATGCCGGGCGCGCCAGGACCGCTACGGCGACAGCCGGGGTTCCAAAGTCCTGCCGGTGCTGATCCACGGCGACGCCGCCTTCTCCGGCCAGGGGGTGGTGGCGGAAACATTCAACCTTTCCCAGCTGGAAGGCTACCGCACCGGCGGCACCGTCCATATCGTCGTCAACAACCAGATCGGTTTCACCACCCTTGCCACCGATGCCCGCTCCAGCTGCTACGCCACTGATACGGCAAAAATGGTCCAGGCGCCGGTCTTCCACGTCCAGGGGGACGATCCCGAGGCGGTTGTCTTTGCTGGCCGGCTGGCCCTGGCGTACCGCAATACTTTCAGCCGGGACGTGGTGGTGGAGATCATCTGCTATCGCCGCTACGGCCACAACGAAGGGGACGAGCCCTATTTCACCCAGCCACTCATGTACGAAAAGATCGCCAACCGTCCTCCCCTCCACGAACTCTATGGGGCCAGGCTGCGGGAGGAGGGAATCGAGCCGGACCGACTGGAAGAGCTGTCCCGCATGGTTTCCGACCACCTCCAGAATGCATTCGGGAAGGAACCAGTCGAACACGATGAGGGGTTCAGGGAGGGATGGCAAGGGATCGAGCGGGAATATGCACCAGACAAGATCGAAACGGGAGTGGGAGGAAGAGAACCCCTTGCTGTGATGGAGAGCGTGGCTGCCTTTCCCCAGGGATTCACCCCCCATCCCAAGCTGGCTGCCCTGCTCAAACGGCGGCTCGATACGGTCAAGGAAGGAAAGCCCATCGACTGGGGCACGGCAGAGACACTGGCCTTCGGCTCGCTTTTGCAGGAAGGAATATCGCTACGCCTTTCCGGTCAGGACGTGCGGCGCGGCACTTTCAGCCAACGCCATTGCGCCTACTTCGATTACCAAACGGAACGGGTTCATGTGCCGTTGGCGGCCCTGTCCAAGGACCAGGCCCAGTTCAACGCCTACGACAGCATGCTTTCAGAATATGCCGTGCTCGGCTTCGAATACGGCTACTCCGTCGAATTGCCTCTGGGGCTGACGATCTGGGAGGCCCAGTATGGCGATTTCGCCAATGGTGCCCAGGTGGTCATCGACCAGTTCATCGCCTCGGGGGCGAGCAAATGGGACCGGGGGAGCGGTCTGGTGATGCTGCTTCCCCACGGCTACGAAGGGCAGGGGGCCGAACATTCCAGCGCCAGGATCGAGAGATTTCTCCAACTCTGCGCCATGAACAACATGCAGATTGTCTTTCCCTCCACTCCTGCCCAGTATTTCCATCTCCTGCGGCGCCAGGCCAAACAACCCTTCAGACGGCCGTTGATCGTCTTCACCCCAAAGAGCCTGCTTCGCCATCCCCTCTGCGTGTCGAGCCCGACCGACCTGGAGAGCGGCTGGTTCAGGGAAATTCTGCCAGGGGAAGACAACCCGGACAAAGTCCGCCGGGTGCTGGTCTGCTCCGGGAAGATCTACTTTGAACTGCTCAAGGCAAAGCAGGATGCGGGAAGGGACGACGTGGCCCTGGTGCGGATCGAACAGCTCTATCCCCTGCGCCTGGATCTCCTGCGGGATGCCCTTTCTCGCTATGGTCAGGCGGAATTCCGCTGGGTTCAGGAGGAACCCCGCAACATGGGGGCATGGATCTTCATCCGGCCCTACCTGGAAGAGATCGTCGGCACAGCGGTTGCCTACGTGGGGAGGGAAGAGGAGGCGGCGCCGGCGGTGGGTTCCCATCGTCAGCACGTGATCGAGCAGGAAAAGGTGATAAATGATGCATTTGCACAATAACTTTTTTATTCCCCTTCCTTGATGGAACTGGGCAGAAAATAATTTCGGAGAGAACCATGGAAATAAAAGTTCCATCAGTGGGGGAATCGGTCAGCGAGGCGCTGGTGGCCAAGTGGCACAAACAGGACGGGGACCGGGTGGAGAAGGATGAGGTCCTTTGCGAGATAGAGACCGACAAGATCACCCTGGAGATCAATGCCGACGCGGCAGGAACGCTGGCAATCCGCGCCCGTGAAGGTGAAACAGTGAAGATAGGCGCCGTCATCGGCACTATTGCCGAAGGTGAAGGGGTGAAGCCTGCCGGTGCTGCAGCGAAGGAAGCAGGCCCGGTCGAGGCGAAAGCGGCGGCAGCGGAGCCCCCCATGTCTCCGGCTGTACGCAAGATGGCCCAGGAAAAGGGGATCAAGCCGGAAACCATCAAGGGGAGCGGCAAAGGTGGGAGGGTCACCGTGGATGACCTCCTCAAGCAGCAGGCGGCGCCGAGCCCCCAGCCGGCCCCCCAGCCAACCCTCTCTTTCAGATCCGAAGAGCACACTCCTTACCAGACCGCTCCGGAAGGCAGGATCACCCGCAAGACAATGACCCCCATCCGCAGGAAAATTGCCGAACGGCTTCTGGCGGCGCGACAGCAGACCGCCATGCTTACCACCTTCAATGAGGTGGATATGGGGCGGGTCATGGAACTGCGCCGGCGCCACCGGGAGCAGTTGCAGAAGAAATTCGGCGTCGGCCTTGGGTTGATGCCTTTCTTCATCAGGGCCTGCGTCGATGCCCTCAAGGAGTTTCCCGCAGTCAATGCCCGTATCGACGGCGACGACATCGTCTATCAGCACTTCTATGATCTGGGCATTGCCGTCGGTGGCGAAAAGGGGTTGGTGGTGCCGGTGATACGGGATGCCGATCGTCTTTCACTAGTGGAGATGGAGCAGAAAATCGTATCGCTGGTGGCGCAGGTGGAAAAGAACCGCCTGAGCCTGGAGGATCTCACCGGCGGCACCTTCACCATCAGCAACGGCGGCGTCTACGGCTCCATGCTCAGCACCCCCATCCTCAATCCCCCACAGAGTGGCGTCCTTGGCATGCACGCCATCCAGGAACGCCCGGTGGTGCGGGATGGGCAGGTGGTCGTCCGACCGATGATGTATCTGGCCCTTTCCTACGATCACCGTATCATCGACGGGCGGGAGGCGGTGGGGTTTCTTAAAAAAGTGAAGGAGTATATAGAAGACCCGGAAGAAATGCTGCTGGAAGGGTGAGAAACGCGCCCTTTCCGCAATATCTGCGTTGATCTTCGTGATTCCTTGTGCGGCGTACCTGATGTACGCCTCCGCGCAATCCCTCGATACGCCTTGATCTTGCGAAAAAATCGCATTCCTGAAGTTTTTACAAAAGTAGATTTCGGAGGTTGTAATGTCTGACGAGCTATACGATTTGATCATCATCGGTGCCGGGCCGGGTGGCTATGTGGCCGCCATCCGCGCTGCCCAGCTGGGGATGAAGGTGGCGGTGGTGGAGCGGGGTGAGCGCCTGGGTGGGGTCTGCCTCAACGAGGGGTGTATTCCCAGCAAGGCGCTGCTTGATTCCAGCGAGCTCTTTGCCCTGGCCCGGGATAAATTCGCCCTGCACGGCATCGGCGTCGGCTCTCCCACACTGGATCTGGCGAAGATGATGGCCCGCAAGGACGATGTGGTGAAGAAGCTCACCGACGGTATCGCTTTCCTTTTCAAGAAGAACCTGATCACCCGGATGCGGGGGACGGCGAAGCTGGGCAAAGCGGAGAGCGGCGGACGGCAGGTGGTGGTATCGGGAGAAGATAGCCAAACCGTTACCGGCAAGAACATCCTCCTGGCCACCGGCAGCGAAGCGGTCCAGTTGCCCGGGCTTCCTTTCGATGGCGAGACGGTGGTCAGTGCCCGCGAAGCTCTATCCTTTCCCTCTGTGCCCGAGCACCTGCTGGTGGTGGGCGGAGGCTATATCGGCCTTGAGCTGGGGTCGGTCTGGCTGCGCCTGGAGAGCAGGGTGACGGTGGTGGAAATGCTGCCCAGCATCCTCCCCAACACGGACCGGCAGGTGGCCGATACCCTCTTGCGCTCCCTGAAAAAGCAGGGAATGACCTTCAAACTGGGGGCGAAGGTGACGGGGTTGCAGAAAAAGCAAGGCAAGGCTTCGGTGACCGTTTCAGCCGGTGAGGGGGCCGAGGAGGTTATCTGCGATCGCGTGCTGGTGGCCGTGGGAAGAAAGTCGCTGACGGCGGGGCTCGGCCTGGAAGAGGCTGGTATAGCCTTCGATGGCGGCAGGATCAGGGTTGACGAAAATTATGCCACGTCGGTCCCCGGCATCTATGCCATCGGCGACCTGATTCATGGTCCGCTTCTTGCCCATAAGGCGATGATGGAAGGGGAGGTTTTCGCCGAAAGGTTGGCTGGACAGGCCTCGGTGGTTGATTATGACTTCATACCCGGTATCATTTATACATGGCCGGAGGCGGCATCGGTGGGGAAAAGCGAGGAACAGCTGAAGACGGAAGGAGTCCCATACGCTGCCGGCCGATTCAATTTCATGGCCAACGGTCGGGCGAAATGCATGGAAGAGACGGAAGGTTTCGTCAAGGTGCTGGCCCACAAAGAGACAGGACGGGTGCTGGGGATGCACATCATCGGCCCCCGCGCCTCGGACATGATCGCCGAAGGGGTGACGGTGATGACCTACGGCGGGACGGCGGAAGACATCGCCCTTACCTTTCATGCCCACCCGACGCTGTCGGAGGCGGTTAAGGAAGCCGCGCTGGACGTGGAAAAAAGAGCCATCCACGCCTAGTTCGCGTTGAAAAACGCCCATCTGCGGCGTTGTCTTCGTCACTGCGCTGCTCACATACTGATGTATGCTGCGCTGCTCGTTCCTCGACGCCTTGCACCTGGGCATTTTTGAACGCGAATGATAGGGCGGTTGATAATTAAGAGGGGGTCGTAATGGGAAAGAATCTAGCCACCAAGATCCTGGAAGCCCATCTGGTGGAAGGGGAGCTGATACCGGGGAAAGAGATCGCCATCCGCATCGACCACACCCTCCTGCAGGATGCCACTGGGACCATGGCTATCCTGGAATTCATGGCCATGGGGGTGGACCGGGCCAAGGTGGAGCTGGCGGCCCAGTATATCGACCATAACCTGCTCCAGACCGACAACCGTAATGCCGACGACCATGTCTTTCTCATGACGGCGGCTCAGAAGTTCGGCATCCACCTCTCCAAACCTGGCAACGGCGTATCACACCAGGTGCACCTGGAGCGATTCGGCGTGCCGGGCAAGGTCATGCTCGGGGCCGACTCCCATACGCCGACCGCTGCTGGCCTCTCCATGCTCGCCATCGGCGCCGGGGGGATGGACGTGGCCATGGCCATGGCGGGTCATCCCTTCCACCTTTCCTGCCCAAAAATCATGGGGGTGAAGCTGATCGGCCAACTGCAGCCATGGGTTTCAGGCAAGGATGTGATCTTGGAAATGCTGCGCCGCCACACGGTCAAGGGAGGGGTGGGGAAGATCATTGAATACTACGGCCCGGGAGTGGAAACGCTTTCCGCCACTGACCGGGGAACCATCGGCAACATGGGAGCCGAGCTGGGCGCCACCACCTCCATCTTTCCCTCCGACCAGCGGACCAGGGAATTCCTGGAATCCCAGGGACGCGGAGAATGCTGGCAGCCTTTTACCGCCGATGCCGATGCCACCTATGATGAGTACGATGAGATCGACCTCTCCCAGGTGGTGCCCCTCATCGCCTGTCCTTCGGCTCCCGACAATGTGGTGCGGGTCAAAGATGTGGAAGGGATCAAGGTGGATCAGGTCATCGTCGGCAGCTCGGTCAATTCCTCCTTTCGCGACCTGATGACCGTCTGCCGAATCCTTGACGGCCGGCACGTGGCCCCGAACCTTTCCTTCAACATCAATCCGGGGAGCCGGCAGGTGTTGGAAAACGTCGCCGACCGGGGAGGGCTGATGGCGCTGCTCCTGGCGGGCGCCCAGGTCCATCAGCCCGGCTGTCTCGGCTGCATCGGCATGGGGCAGGCGCCGGGAACCAACCAGGTTTCCCTGCGCACCTTTCCCCGCAACTTTCCCGGGCGAAGCGGCACCAAGGACGACAAAGTCTACCTTTGTTCCCCCGAAACCGCTGGCGCGGCCGGTCTTTTCGGCGTCATCACCGATCCGCGCAAGCTCTCCGACCTGATGCCCTGGCCCAACGTGCAGAATCCGGAACGCTACCTGGTAGACGATTCCAGCGTCATTTATCCCCTTGAAGACACCAGCGGTGTAGAGATCGTCACCGGCCCGAACATCGTGCCGTTCCCCGATTTCGAGTCCTTGCCGGAGGAGCTGCAGGCGGAGGTCATCATCAAGGTGGAGGACAATATCTCCACCGACACCATAATGCCTGCGGGCAACAAGGTGCTTCCATTCCGCAGCAACATTCCCGCCATCAGTCAGTTCGTCTTCGGCCAGATCGATGACGGGTTTCCGGAGCGGGCCAAATCAAAGGGCAACGGCGTGGTGGTGGCGGGAGAAAATTACGGCCAGGGTTCTTCCCGGGAACATGCCGCCCTTGCCCCCCGCTATCTGGGCATCCGCGCCAAGCTGGCCAAGAGTTTCGCCCGCATCCATAAGGCCAATCTGATCAATTTCGGCATTCTCCCCCTGGTTTTCAAGAACCCGGCCGACTATGACCCGATCAAACAGGGCGACACCGTCTCCTTCAAAGGCCTGCGCCGGCTGGTGGCGGAGGGGGCGACGGAGATACCGGTCCGCATTGGCGAGCGGGAGGTCGTGACGCTGCTTCAGGTATCGGAGCGGGAACGCCAGGATTTGCTGGCCGGGGGTACGCTCAACCATGTGAAGGAGGCGGTGAAAGAGAGCCGCGGGGGCAACTGATGGACAAGCATCTCACCGAGATACTCCCTGCGGAGGACCTGCTCCATATGTACGAACAGACGGCCCTCTGCCGCGAGTTCGAGGAGTCGTGTGCCGAGCAGTACACCAAGGGTAACATCACCGGATTTCTCCACCTTTACAGTGGCCAGGAGGCGGTGGCGGTAGGCTCCACTAAGGCGCTGCAGCAGGATGACTACATTCTCTCTGCTTACCGTGAGCATGCCCAGGCCATTGTCCGTGGTGCCGAGCCGAAAAGGGTCATGGCGGAGCTCTTCGGCAAGGCAACCGGCCTCTGCAAGGGGAAGGGGGGCTCAATGCACCTCTTCAACCCCGAGCTCAAATTCATGGGAGGTTATGCCATCGTCGGCGGCCAGTTTCCCATCGCCGCAGGGCTGGCCTTTGCTACCAAATTCAAGCACGAGGGTCGGCTGGTCGCTTGCTTCTTTGGTGACGCGGCGGTGAATCAGGGGACCTTCCACGAGTCACTCAACTGGGCGCGGGTCTGGGAATTGCCAGTGCTCTTCATCTGCGAGAACAATTTCTACGGCATCGGCACCGAAGTGCACCGCTCATCGGCACTTCCTGACATTCATCGCCGCACCTGCGGCTACGATGTTCCGTCTGAACGGGTGGACGGCATGGATGCCATCGCCGTCTACCAGGCGGTACGACATGGCGCCGAGTGGGTCCGGGAGCAGAGCCGCCCCTATCTGTTGGAGGCCATGACCTACCGTTTCCGTGGGCACTCCATGGCCGATCCGGGCAAATACCGCAGCACCGCGGAGCTGGAGCTGTGGAAGAGCCGGGACCCCTTGGTCAATCTGGGGAAACGGTTGGTCGAAGCGGGGATCGCCGATCAGGCCAAGCTGGATGCCCTGCGCGCCCAGGCGGTGGCCGTGGTCCAGGAGGCGGTTAAATTTGCCGAAGAGTCGCCGTGGCCTGAGGATTCCGAAGTTTACGCGGATATTTTCATGTAAGGGCACCCCCTGTGGGTGGCCCGTATCAGATAAAGGGCCGTGGCCCGGAGGCCTGCCCCTATCGTATTTACAAGGAATGATTTATGGCCGAAATGACCTACCGAGACGCTATCAACCTGGCCCTGAAGGAGGAGATGCGCCGCGATCCACTTGTGGTGACCTGGGGGGAGGACGTGGCCCTCTACGAGGGCTCCTTCAAGGTTACCCGGGGCCTTCTGGCCGAGTTCGGCGAGGAGCGGGTCAGGGATACACCCATTTCGGAAAACACCATCATTGGCGTTGCCATCGGCGCGGCCATGGGGGGCCTCAGGCCGATCCCCGAGCTGATGACGGTCAACTTCGCCCTTTTGGCCATGGACCAGATCATCAACCATATGACCAAGATCCGCTACATGTTCGGCGGACAGGTGAAGCTGCCCTTGGTCATCCGTGCTCCCGGCGGCGGGGGCAGTCAACTGGCGGCCCAGCATTCCCAATCACTGGAGACTTTTTTCATGCACACTCCCGGCATGTACGTGGCGGTGCCTGCCACCCCCGCCGACGCCAAGGGATTGCTGAAAACGGCCATCAGGGATGATAACCCGGTGATGTTCCTGGAGCATGAGCTGCTGTACAACAGCAAGGGGGAGGTGCCCGACGACCCGGAGTACCTGATTCCCTTCGGCAGATGCGACGTGAAGCGCACCGGCAGCGACGTGACCATTGTCGCCTATTCGCGGATGACCATCCTGGCCCTGGCGGCGGCCGAGGAACTGGCAAAGGAGAAGATCGACTGCGAGGTGGTGGATCTCCGCACCCTGACCCCCTTGGACAGCGAGACGATCGTCGCTTCCATGCAGAAAACCGGGCGGGGAGTGGTGGTGGAGGAATGCTGGCGGACCTGCGGCCTGGGGGCCGAAATAGCTTCCCGCATCTACGAGGGCTGTTTTGATGTACTGCTGGCGCCGGTGCAACGGGTTTCAGGACTCGATGTGCCCATGCCGTACTCCCGCAAGCTGGAAAAACTCTGCATTCCACAGGTGGCGGACATTGTAGCGGCGGTGAAGGAAACCATGAGCGGCAAATATTGAGGACTAGATTTCCACGAGGTTTCAGATGCCTACTGACATAACCATGCCGAAACTCTCCGACACCATGACCGAAGGACGCCTCATCTCCTGGAAGAAATCGGTGGGGGATGGGGTGGAACGGGGAGACATCATTGCCGAGGTGGAGACGGACAAGGCGAACATGGAACTGGAATCCTTTAGCGCCGGTGTCCTCCTTGAGCAGCGGGTAAAACCAGGGGAGATGGTTCCGGTGGGGACGGTGATCGGCGTGGTGGGGCCGCCGGGGGAAAAGGTCGCAGCGCAGCCCGAGGTTGTGCCCGAACAGCCGGGGGCTGAAGTGATTCCGCCAGCGGTGGAGAAAGTCGAAGAACCGGCCGGTCGTGGAGCTACCGGTGCCGTGGCGGAGGAAGTCCCCGGACGAACCGCCGAGCTTCCGGAAAAGGAACCAATGCATGGCGGTGCGGGGGAAAAGGCCTCGCCGCGGGTGCGGCGCCTGGCCAGGGAGAAGGGCATCGATCTCTCCCGGATTACCGGCAGCGGCCCCGAGGGGAGGATTCTCGAGGAAGACCTGGCGCGGCCAAGCGGCGAAGGGGCGCCCAAAAGGGAGGCAAAACCGTCGGTGCCCCCGTCGTCGGCGCCCCTCAGCAGGATGCGGAGCGCCATTGCCCGCACGGTGAGCGATTCCTGGCGGGAGATTCCCCACTTTACCGTCACAGTTGCGGTGGAGATTGGCGAAGCGGAACGGGTCTATCGGGAGCTGAAGGAAGCCGGGACCGGGGTGACCTTGAATGACATGGTCGTCAAGGCTGTTGCCGTGGCCATTGGCAAATTCCCCCTTGTCAACGCCTCCTTCAGTCAATCCGGCATTCAGATGCATGACCAGGTCAACATCGGCATCGCCGTAAGCCTGGAGGACGGGCTGGTGGTGCCGGTCATCAAAGGCTGCCAGGATCTTTCGGTCCGAGAGATTGCCCGGCGGAGCCATGAGCTCATAGACCGAGCCCGCAGCAGCTCCATCAGCGAAGGGGACCTGGCGGGGGGGACCTTTTCCATATCGAACATGGGCATGCTGGGGGTGGAGCAGTTCTCCGCGGTCATCTACCCCCCCCAGGGCGCCATCCTGGCGGTGGCGGCCGCCTTGGACGAGGCGGTGGTCAAGGGGGGACAGGTGGTTGCCGCACGCATCATGCGCCTGACCCTGTCCGCCGATCATCGCCTTCTGGACGGCGCCTATGCCGCCCGCTTTCTGGCTGAACTGAAAAGGGTCCTGGAGAACCCGGTCGCCCTGCTCATCTGAATTTTCCCCTGCGAGGTCCAATGATCATCCAACATCTCGGTCTCATGGAATTCAATGAAGCCCAAGCCCTGCAGGAGCGCCTCGTTGGCCAGGTCTTCCGGGGGGAAGCGGAGGAGACCCTGCTGCTCCTGGAACATTCGCCCGTCTATACCATCGGCAGCGGCGGTGATGGGGCCAACGTCCTGGATAGCACCATCGCCGTCCAACGCATCAACCGGGGGGGGGACGTCACCTATCATGGGCCCGGACAGCTGGTGGGGTATCCGATTCTTGACCTTTCCCGGCGGGGGCGCGACCTGCAGCGCTACCTCCGGTTTCTGGAGCAGGTGCTGATCGACACCATCATGGAATTCAAGGTGGCGGCCTTCCCCGTTACCGGAAAAACCGGGGTCTGGACCGGCAGAGGAAAGGTTGCCGCCATCGGGGTGGGGGTCAGACGCTGGGTCACCATGCACGGCTTTGCCATCAATGTGGTCAATGATCTCTCTCCCTTCTCCAGGATCAATCCCTGCGGCATGGCCAACTGCCCGGTGACGTCCCTCAGGGCCGAGACCGGCAGTGCTCTTTCCATGGAACAGGTCCGCTCGTCTCTAGCTGCCCATTTTCAGGAGTTGCTCGGCAGGCGGCTGCCGCTTAGTCCGTGCTGACAGTAAATTTTTCAGGAGGTTGCATGGCTATCGAAGATCTCAAGTTACCCATGGAAAAGCTCAGGTGGGAATGCGACCCCGCCGACTTCGACTTTGAAACGACCGCCGATATCCCCGGACTGGAAGGGACGGTCGGGCAGGTGCGGGCGCTGAAATCCATTGAGTTTGGCCTGGGGATGCAGGAGGACGGCTTCAACATCTTTCTTGCCGGGGAACCGGGCACCGGGCGCAGCACCACCATCAACAATCTGCTCAGCAAGCGGGCCAAAAGCGAACCTCCTCCAAAGGATTGGTGTTACCTGCACAATTTCAAGTCCCAGGACAATCCCATCGCCATCTCCCTGCCGGCGGGAATGGGCTGCCGCCTCTCATGCGACATGGACGAATTTGTGGAAGGGGTGAAGGTCAATATTCCCAAGGCCCTGGAGAGCAAGGAGTACGAGACCAACAAGCTGGCGATCATGGAGGATTACCAGGAAAAGAACAGCGAATTGTTCGCGAACCTGGAAAAGGAGGCGGGGGAGAAAAGCTTTGCCCTGCAGCGGACCGTTTCCGGCCTGGTGATGGTGCCCCAGAAGGAGGGGCGCAGCTATACCCAGGAGGAATACGACGCCCTCTCCAAGGAGGAGCGGGACAATCTGGACGAGGTGGGCAAGGAGCTGTCGGAAAAGCTCAATGACGTGCTTCGACAGGTGCGGGAGAACGAGAAATCCACCAAGGACGAGCTGGCGAAGCTGGACCGGGAGCTGGGACTGTTCTCCGTGGGGCATCACCTCGACCCGCTGCGGGAAAAATACAAGGATTTTCCCAAGGTGCTCGAATACCTGGAGGCGGTCCAGGAAGATATTCTTCTCAACCTGGACGACTTCAAGCCGCAACCGCCGGCCCCCCAGCTTCCCGGCATCAAGCTCCCTCGCCAGGAACCCTCTTTCGAGCGGTACAAGGTCAACCTCTTCGTGGACAACAGCAATACCGAAGGGGCGCCGATCATCTTCGAGGCCAACCCCACCTACAACAACCTCTTCGGCCGCATCGAGCACGTCATGCAGATGGGAGGTGTGGCAACCACCAACTTCACCCTCATCAAGCCGGGGGCGCTGCACCGGGCCAACGGCGGCTATCTCATCTTCGACGCCCGTGAGCTCCTCATCAATCCCTTTGCCTGGGATGCCCTGAAACGCTGCATCAGAAACGGCGTCATCCGCATTGAGGACGTGCTGGAGCAGTACCGCTTCATGACGGTGGTATCCCTGAAGCCCGAGCCCATTCCCCTTCAGGCGAAGATCATCATGATCGGCTCTCCATGGATTTACTACCTCCTCTATTACCTGGAGCCGGATTACCGCAAGTTTTTCAAGGTAAAGGCCGATTTCGACAGCCGGGTCAATCGGACCCCGGAGATCATGCGGGATTACGCCCTGTTTGTCTCCATCCATTGCAGGGAGGAGAAGCTCCTTCCCTTCGACCGCACCGGGGTTGCCGCCCTCCTGGACTACTCGGCGCGCCTGGTGGAGGACCAGGAAAAGCTTTCTGCCCAGTTCATGGAGATCTCCGACATGATCCGCGAGGCGGATTACTGGGCGCAGAAGGAGAACAGCCCAGTGGTGACCCGCGAGTACGTGAAGCGCGCCATCGCCGAGAAGCTTTACCGGAGCAACCGCATTGAAGAGCGGATGCAGGAAATGATCACCGACGGCATCATCCTGGTGGACACGGGGGGGAGTGAGGTGGGGCAGATCAACGGGCTGTCGGTGATTACCCTGGGAGACTTCGCCTTCGGCAGGCCTTCACGGGTCACGGCGCGGATCTACATGGGGCGGGCCGGCATGGTCAACATTGAGCGAGAGGTGAAGCTGTCCGGCCCCATCCACGACAAGGGGGTGCTCATCCTCACCGGCTACCTCGGGGGGAAATATGCCCACGACAAACCCATCTCCTTTTCGGCTTCCCTCTGCTTCGAGCAATCCTACGAAGGGGTAGAGGGGGACAGTGCTTCGTCTACGGAGCTTTATGCACTGCTCTCGGCCCTTTCCGGGGTGCCGCTCCGCCAGGGTATCGCCGTAACCGGCAGCGTCAACCAGTTGGGAAAGGTGCAGCCCATCGGCGGCGTCAACTTCAAGATCGAAGGGTTCTATGCCGTCTGCAAGGCCAAGGGACTGACGGGGGACCAGGGGGTGATTATCCCCAAGAGCAACGAACGCCATCTGATGCTGAACGACGAGGTGGTCGATGCGGTCAAGGAAGGGAAGTTCCACATCTGGAGCGTGGAGACCATCGACCAGGGAATCGAGCTCCTCACGGGCCTTCCCGCCGGGGAGCTCCGGGCAGACGGCACCTATCCGGAAGGGACGATCAATTTCCTCGTGGACAAGCGGCTACGGGAGATGCAGGAGCGGATGAAGAAGCTGTCGGCAACAGGGGACAAGGAGGAAAAAGGGGGGAACGGTAAGAACGATAAATGACTTGGGCAGCGTGAGGGCTCATATTCCGGAGCTTCGCTGTTCCAGCCGCAAAACCAGGGAAGAGAGCTCGAACCAGATACGGACAAGGGCCATGGCTGTCAACCGGCCCGGTGCATGATCGGAAAGCCGGTCGAGCAGTCGGTCGTAGAAGTGAAGAATGGAGAGGGTGCCCTCCCCTGCGGCATATCCCCTCTTGTGATTGCGCCAGATATCCAGTGCCAAGGCAAGTTGCCATGCGTTATCCCGCACATACCTGCCGGTATCGAGCCAAAGCTTCAGGCGCTCCCGCCATGGCAGGTCGGCAATACGGCTCCGTAACAGCTGGAAGAAGGGGAGAAGTTGCAGTTCTCCGGCCCGGTCCTGGGTGGCATAGATACAGGGAATTTCCAGGAGGAAATCCTCCCTATCGATGGCCAGCAGGTTAAGAACGACGGCGTTCAGGGTTTGGCGCCTCATGAATCCTTCCGTTTCGAAGCGGCGGGCCGAGGTCTGGACGATGGCGGGAAGGAGAATCCACTCCCCCTGTTCGGTTACGGCCTCGGCAAATCTCGTATCCTCCAGAAACGGCAGCGGCTCCTCAAAGGGGCCGATCCGGCGAAAGAAGGCGCGGCGCAGGAGAAAGCACTGATCGCCGTGGATACAGTGACGGCGGGAAAGCCTGGCCTTGGATTCCAGGTAATGGTAGCCGAAGGAAGGCTTCTGGCCGTTGCGCAGGAAGTGAAGGGCGAAGTGACCTGCCACCCGGTCGTCGCCCCGTGCGGCAATGGTTTTATCCAAAGACTGCATCCCTTGTTTGAGGGCATCGCCTGCAGCAAAACTTGAATCGGCATGGAGAAAGAGAATGGTATCGCCGCAGCTGGCGGCGGCGCCGGCATTGAGCTGGCGGCCGCGCCCCTTGTCGCAGTGAATCACGGAAACGGGGAAGGGTGCATCTTCCCCCAGCGACCAGGTTTGCGTCACTGTTGCATCGGTGGAGCCGCCATCGCAGACGATCAGCTCGAATGCCACCCCTTCCTGCGCCTTCAGGGTGCGAAACAGCCCTTCAATCACCCCAGCCTCGTTGTAGACCGGCACGATTACTGACAGTTCAGGTTTTTTTGCGGGGAACGTCATGGTGCTCCGGGACTAGTGCTGGACGAGTTTGTCGGCCCGCGACACCAGGTCGG
The DNA here is from genome assembly GCF_022808985.1 of Geotalea sp. SG265. Classification (GTDB taxonomy): domain Bacteria; phylum Desulfobacterota; class Desulfuromonadia; order Geobacterales; family Geobacteraceae; genus Geotalea. Next base: position 101,510 of record NZ_JAKZFT010000009.1, read on the forward strand.
GAAGGTCCGGTTTGGTCAGGATGTCGCTTGCGCCGATGCTCTTCCACTTGTTCTTGTTGTCTTCCGAGGCCAGCGAGGAGAATATCACCACCGGCAGTTCCTCGAAGCCGTTCTCTTTCCTGATGAGCGAGGTCAGGTGCAGGCCATCCATTTTCGGCATTTCGATATCGGTAATGAGCAGGTCGACCTCGCTTCTCAGGTCCCTGTTGGCGCTTCGGCTTCTGGCCAGCCTTTCGTTGAGCATCTGCCACGCTTCCTCGCCGTTTTCAGCCTCATCCACATTATAGCCCGCACTGCGCAACGATGCGCAGATGGTCTGGCGGATGAATGCGGAATCGTCGGCAACGAGGATTCTCTTTGACGACCGGTCGAAAGCGGGTGGTTGTTCCAGCTGTTTATGTCCAAGTTCCGTCAGGGCATCGGCGGCGCAGAGCTCGCCGACGATTTTTTCGAAGTCCAGGAGCAGAATGATGCGGTTATCCATCTTGACCACCCCGGTTATCCTGGAATCGCTGGCATGTTTCACCGGAGGCTCGACCGCTTCCCAGGAAATGCGGTAGATACGCGATACCGAGTGGACCAGGACGCCGACGATGAGCCGGTTGAATTCCAGGACGATGACCTTGTCCGTGGCGATGCCGTCGGTATTTTTATTGAGGACCATGGCCAGGTCGATGAGGGTGATGACCTTGTCCCGCAGTTTGATCATACCCTTGATGCACGGGTTGGGATTGATGGTGGTCCTGATTTCCGGGACCCTGATGATCTCCCGGACCTTGGCCACGTTGACCCCGAAATAGCAGGGTATTACCGCTCCGTTGCCGTCGATCTCATCAACCCTAAATTCGACAATTTCCAGTTCATTGGTGTCGCTTTGCAGCAGGATACTGTTGTGGCTGTTGTCCATGGGGCTCTCGCTTTGCACAGCGCCGCAAAAACTTTCGGCAGCCTGTAGGTTTTTTTTACTGCCCATTTAAAACCCTATCGGCAGCTTCCGGCGAAAGCTTAGCAGGACAGGTTGTTTTTTGGTTCATCAACATTTTCGTGAAGGCAGTCGGGGCGTCGGGAGTGAGCGACGAGCCACAGCGGCGAGCGGACACCCGCCGCATGTGGAACGGAGGATGGGTCGCCTGTTTAAGCAATATGCGACATTACGCGGGCGGCATTGCAAGGTCCGCAGCTGTGGCGACAGAGCGAACGGACGACGTCGCGACTGCCGCTCTTTTCCTAGAATTCCCGGAAGAACCTATTTTCCCCCTTGGACGGCACAAACCTCCACCCGGTTGTCGTAAAAGGTGCTCCCTTCTCCCTTGTCGGTGAGCCGCTGGGAGGTGAGGGCATTCACCGACCGTGACCCCGGTGTGAAGGGGAGCCACCAGACCCCTTCGGCGACGACCACTCCCCGGGGCACTTTTGGGGTGACGCTCAGGGTAAATATCACTTCTCCCAAATCGTTGCGGGCACAGACTGTTGCTCCGTCCAATAATTCCTTTTGCTCCGCGTCCAGCGGATTCATCTTCAGCAGCATCCCCCCCTGCTTGCGGCGCAGCTCCTCCTGTTCATAAAAGGAGGCATTGAGGGCATAGGGGGTGGGGGCCGTCATCAGGCGGAAGGGGTGGGGATCGGAGTCACCGTGGGTGGGCAGATAACAGGGAAGGTGGAGCTCTTCATGGTGATTGAGGATTTCGATTCTGCCTGAGCTGGTCCGGTACGGGGGGCCGCTTTCCGGCAGTTGTAGCCGGACCGCCTTGCCGGCAGCCAGCGCATCCACATCTATGCCTTGGCGAAGACCGGTGGGGATGGAGAGCAGATGATCGATGAGGTCGTCTGCAGACTGGCGGAAAAAGGGATCGTCGAGCCCCATTGCCCGGGCCAGCAGCCCGAATACCTCCCAGTTGGACTTGCTCCCACCGACGGCAGGGATGACCGCCTTTGCCCGCTGAATATAGTAGGTGCCGTAACTGCGGTAGAGATCGCTGTGCTCCAGGGACGAGGTGGCGGGGAGGACGATGTCCGCATGGCGGGCGGTGTCGGTCATGAACCGCTCATGGACGACGGTGAATAGATCCTCCCGCATGAGTCCTTTAATCACGGCATTCTGATCGGGGGTAACGGCGGCGGGATTGGCATGGTAGACATAGAGGGACATGACTGGCGGATCATTCAGGTGGTTGAGGGCTTCCCCCAGGCGGTTCATATTGATGACGCGGGTGGGGGCGGTCATGAAATCTTCACGAACGACCTCTTTCATGGCAAAGGCAGGTCCGGTGGACGTACCCGGAAAACAGCCGCCCCCCTCCCGGCCGTAGGCGCCGGTGAGTGCCGGGAGGCAGGCGATGGTGCGGATGGTCATGGCGCCGTTGCCGTAGCGGGAAAGCCCGCTTCCCAGGCGGATGTATGGTGCGCGAGCCCTGCCGTATTCCCGTGCCAGTAGCTCGATCGTTTCCAACGGCAGGCCGGTGATTTGCGCTACCCTGTCCGGTGGGTATTGGGAAAGGACCTGTTCTCTCAGCTCTTGGAAACCCTGGACCTGGCGGGCAACGAAAGCTTCATCCATAAGTCCGTCCCTCACCAGGATGTGCATCATTCCCAAGGCCAGTGCGCCGTCGCTGCCGGGGCGGACCAGGATTACCTCATGGGCGGCCGCAGCTGTGGCGGTTTCGTAGGTGTTGACGAACCAGACTTTGGCACCATTCCTTTTTGCCTCCTGTACTCCTCCCATGAAGTGGATGCTGGTTGCCGCGGCGTCAATGCCCCAGAGAATCACCAGATCGCTTTTGGCAACGGTTTCCGGCGGAGGTGGCTGCGTCTCACCCATCACCGCCTGCCAACCGGCATCCTTGGCTGGGGAGCAGATGGTCCGGGCGAGGCGGGAGGCACCAAGGGCATGGAAGAACGGATGGCCGCTATTGCGCTGGATCAGCCCCATGGTGCCGGCGTAGGAATAGGGGAGAATGGCCTCGGCGCCGTATTTATCCATGATTTCCCGCCAGCGGTGGGCGATTTCCCCTATGGCCTCCTCCCAGGAGATGGGCATAAAGCTGCCGCTTCCCTTTGCGCCGCTGCGCTTGAGGGGGGTGGCCAGGCGCAGCGGCGAGTGGACGGTTCTTTCGTAGTGGAGCATCTTCGGGCAGAGAAGCCCTTTGGTGTAGGGATGATCCGGGTCTCCCTGGACCCGGATCGCCCTGCCTCCGGCCGTTTCAACCAAAAGGCCGCAGGTGTCGGGACAGTCGTAGGGGCAGACGGAACGTTTCATCTTTTCTGGCACAGCATCCTCCATTGGTTCTCAAGGGGCGATCATTCTTGCACCGGTCGTATTTTTCCTTTATAACACAGCCATGGATACCGGGCGCAAGCGCGTCTCCCTGGGGGAGATCTTCACGACCTTTTTTTACATCGGAGCCACCGGCTTCGGCGGCGGCATGGCTATCGTTTCGCTTATGGAGCGCGTCTGCGTCCACCGCAAGCGCTGGCTCGGTCTGGACGAGTTCATGCATGGGCTGGCCTTCGGCCAGATCCTCGGCCCGTTTTCCCTGAATACCTCCGTCTTCATCGGCTATTACCTGCGTGGCAGCCTGGGGGGGATTGCCGCCGCGGTCGGCTTCATCGCCCCCTCTTTCTTCCTCATTTCGCTTCTCTCCTGGCTTTATTTCAAGTTTCACGAACTGCCCCAGTTGCAAGCGGCCCTGAAAGGGACCAATCCGGTGGTGATCGCCTTGATCGTAGTGGCTGCCGTAGGCATGACACGCAGCAAGGTCAAAGGGATAAACGACTGGCTGATGGTCGCCATATCCTTTGCCGCGGTTGCTTTTTTCAATGTCAATGCCCTGGTCGTCCTCGTTCTGGCTGGAATATGGGCGCTGGGGCGGGAATATTACCGGAAGGAACACCAATAATGGCGGCGCTTTTCAAGCTTGCCTGGATCTTCCTCAAGATCGGCTTTATTTTTTTCGGCGGCGGTTACGTGCTCATACCGCTTCTGCACCGGATCATGGTCGAGCAGTACCAGTGGCTGGCTCTCAGGGAATTTCTCGACGGGGTGGCCCTTTCGCAGCTGACCCCGGGGCCGCTGGCCATGCTGGCCACCTTCACCGGGTTCAAGGCGGGCGGTTTTGTCGGCGGGTTGATCTCCACCATCTTCATTTTTCTGCCTTGCACGCTGCTGATGCTGTTCTTTTCCAGCCGCTACGAAAAACTCCGCAATATGGAGCTGGTAAAGGCCGCCCTGGATGGCTTCTTGCCGGCGGTTATCGGTCTGGTTGCGGCTGCCGCCTACAACCTGGGCACCACCTCACTCGGCTCTGTCAGGGACTTCGCCCTGCTCGGCGCCGGTTTCGTCACACTTCAATTTACCAAGGCGAGCCCCATGCTTGTCATTCTCGGGGCCGGCGCCATCGGCTATTTCCTGCACTTTTCCTGAATTAAAGCGCTTACCCCACGCCCACATCACTTTGATCTTCCGGCCAGCGGTGCATGCAATAGATGCATTCTTCAGTGCCGTGGGGGATGGTATCCCGCAGTTGTTCTTCGTTATAGCGAGCCGGGCAGCGCCCGGGAAGAGGATAGCGGTGGACGGTGTTATTTTTGACGAAAAAGAGCATGCTTTCTCCTTTCCTGTTAAATGGTCGAATGGGGGGCGAACTGGGGACCTTCGTGTTTTTTTTGGCAGCTGACACAATAAATGGCGTCTGGCACAACCTTCATCCGCTCGGTGGGTATTTCTTCACCGCAGTCTTCACAGATGCCGTAGGTTCCCTCCTTCAGTTTGCGCTCCGCCTCTTCCAGGTGGGAGAGCTCTTCCTTCCTGGAATCCGCCACCGAAAGTCCCGTATCCGCGATGACGTCCAGCAGGCTCTGTTCACCATCGTCCAAGGCATTTTCATACTGGGTATTGGTTTGTGCCCCCAGATTTTCGAACAACTCAACCCGCAATTCGTTCCATAGCCGGCGCTTTTTCTCCATCAGGATTTCCTTCAGCTCTTCATCGCGGCTGCCCATGACATCCTCCCGGATAGTGGGTGAAGGGATACATTTAAACTGTATCATGGACTGCGAAAAAAGGAATCAGACGGGATCTGCCTCGTCAAGCACCAGCACCTGCAGCCCTTTACCGGGGGCGGAGACGTAGAGGAAAAGGAGATCGGCCGGTTCCTGCGTGGCGGGATTCTGGCGGAAATTATGGGAGAAGTGCCACCTGAAGCTTCTTACCTTGCTCTCTTTGCCAATGCCCGATTTTCTGATGATGCTGGCGATCTTTTCCCTGGAGACGGTACTTTCGAGGGATGGCGTTCCGGCAAAGAAGGAGGGAAGGCGGCCGGCAGCGGGATAGTCGGCAAGGCAGAAGTCGTAGCAAAGGGATTCCCTTAATAGCTCCAGCTGTTGGGGGGGGAGCGCCTTCCGGCCGAAGCGCCACAGGACTTCGAAGAGTGCCGCCAGCGAGAGCTGCTGTCCGATTGCCTCTTCCTGCCAGAAATCTGCAGCGGCATGGAAAACCTCGGCCAAGGGGGCGTGTCCGGCCAACACATTCAGGGATGCCCCGAATCTGCCGCTGTTGTAGAAGAGCTCCACCAGCCGCGAGACGGTCTCGATGCGGCAGATTTCCTCAAAGGAGAGCCAGGGGGTGCGGAGAATCTTGTAGGGAGGTGCCGCGGAACATGCATAGCCTTCCCTCTCGGCGATGGCGCGCATCTGCGTTCCCTTCAGCACCTTGAGCGGCTCCACCTGGATATGGTGTGGGGTGAGCTCGCACAGACCCTGCAGGGAACTGAGGAAGCCTTGGTAATTCTCCTCTGGCAGCCCGGCCACCAGGTCCAGATGGAGAGTGACCTGGGTCTCCCGCCGAAGGCGCGCCACGTTGACGAAGAGCTTATCCAGGTCGGAAGTGCGCCCGACCCGTTCCAAGGTTCCTGCATCCTTCGACTGGATGCCGATCTCGAAGCGGAAGGTATCCTTGGGTACCTTTGCCAGGAGCGCCAGGTTCTCCTCCGTCAAAAGGTCGGCGGCAATCTCGAAATGGAAGCGGCTCTCCCTGTTGTTTTGGAGGATATATTCCCAGATTTGGTTTGCCCTGACAGCATTGAAGTTGAAGGTCCGGTCTACCAGCTTGATCGTCTTGACTTTGCCGGCCATGAGGATTTCCAGGTCGCTTCTGATCCGCTCTATGGAGAAGGTGCGGACCCCCTTTTCCAGAGAGGACATGCAGAAGGCACAGGAGAATGGGCAGCCCCGGGAGGTCTCATAATAGACGAGGGGCTTTTTCAGATCTGCCAACCGGGCGGCAAAGGGGGAGGGGATGGCATCCAGTGAGGCGATCGGTGCCTGCTCCGGGGCAGCTACCGCTTCTTCACCGCTGCGGCAGACGGTTCCTGCCACTTCTTCCATGGGTTGGCCTTCCACCAATGCTTGCAGCAGCTCGCGGCAGGTCTCCTCACCCTCGCCCCTGACGACGCAATCTATGGCGGGATTGCGGGAAAGCAGCTCGAAGACCCCGTGGGAGGCCTCCGGCCCTCCGAGAACAATGATTACCTCGGGCTGCACCAGTTTGAGATCGGCGGCAAGCTTCAGGGTCTGCTCAATGTTCCAGATGTAGCAGGAGAACATCACCACATCGGCCTTTTCCGCGACGATCTGCTGCAAAACCGCGTCTGATGGCTCGTTAACGGTAAATTCACGTATGGCGATCTCTACCCCTTCCAGATCGCCGCAGGCAGCGGCCAAGTAGGGGAGGGCCAGGGAGGCATGGACGTATTTTGCGTGGAGGGTGGTGAGGAGGACTTTCATGGCGGGATTGTAGCCGATGGGCAGGGGAATGGCCAGTAAAAGTTATAGGAATGAACTGTGCCTGTTGCCGGTCTTGGAGCTGTTATGCTACTGTACGCATCAGAAATCGGAAAGGATGCACCATGAAAAAGAAAATGCCCAACCTTCTCTATGCCGATGCCAAAGGCAATATCTTCGATCATCCCTATCTGACCATGGCCGGCATGAACGGTACAGAGGCTGTTCTGCCCGAGGATGTGGAGTTGATTCCGCTTCCCGAGGACAGTCGCCTTTTTACCATCCCCGATACTCCTCCCATTGCCTGGGATGGGAAGCAGCGACGGTTCGTCACGGTGGATACGGTGCGGGAAGGAAAACGTAATCTGCGGGTACAGGCGGTTTCTGCGTTCATGGCGCCGGGCTATGTGCGGACCCTTCTTCCTGCCTGCGATTACAGCCGTAAAAAGATCCATTTGCCACTCTGGTCCTACACCGCCGTGGGCTGGGACGAGGAAACGGAGCGCTTCGTTGTGGCGGCGAGCCGGGTGGATACCAACCAGAACTGGAATCCCTGCAACTACGATGACCGCAAGCTGGACCCCCTGGTGCGCAAGCGGCTGCGGGAGATGCCCGACAACCGCCTTCTGGAGCAGTTGGCCCGCTGTGCCGTGGATTACCACTGCTTTGCCGCCAAGAACCTCTTCTTTCGCCGCTGGGAGGCGCCGATACCTACCTCCCCGGTCTGCAATTCCCGCTGCCTGGGGTGCATAAGTCTGCAGCCGTCGGACTGCTGCCCCTCCAACCATGAGCGCATTCCGTTCGTTCCCACACCAGAGGAAATCGTCCAACTGGCGCTCCCCCACCTGAACGAGGCGCCGGAGCCCATTGTTTCCTACGGCCAGGGGTGCGAAGGAGACCCGATCATGCAGGCAGACACCATTGCCGAGGCGACGCGCCGACTCAAGGCCGCCACGGGCAAGGGGACGGTCAACTTCAACTCCAACGGTTCATTCCCCGATCGGGTGCGGATGCTCTGCGATGCGGGGATGGACTCAATGCGTTTTTCCATGAATTCGGTGCAGGAGGAATTCTACAACCGTTACTACCGGCCGGTCGGTTACAAATTTGCCCATGTGGTGGAGTCGGTGAAAACCGCCAAGGAGCGGGGCCTGTTCACCATGATCAATTATCTGGTTTCGCCGGGAATGACCGACAGTGAGGCGGAAGTTGAAGCCTTGCTGAAATTCATCGGTGAGACAGGGGTGGACATGCTGCAGATGCGGAATCTCTCCATAGATCCCGACTTCTACAACAAGAGGATGCAGCTTCCCGGCCGCGGCATCGGTATGTATCGGATGCTAGAGCGGGTCAAACGGGAATATCCGAGGATACAGTTCGGGTATTTCAACAGGACCAGGGAGAATTTCTATCCGGAAGGGCTGGAGACCAGTTGGCCGATCCCCGAGTAGCTGGAGGGTTACTCTTTTTTGTGGCAGTCGCTGCAGTGCTTGAGCGGGCCTACGCCAAGTTTCCTGTGGCAGCCCAGGCAAAGCTTATGGGCGGAGTCGTGATCCAATTCGATGAAGCGCGGAGGACCGTTGTGGCAGTCGCTGCAGGTAAAATTCCTGCGGTGATTGACATGATCGAAGGTAATGTCGCCGTTGTAGGCTTTGAAAGTATAGGCTGCTTCGGCGATTCCCGCAAGGGAAGCGATTGCCAGAGATAACATAAGGATTTTCTTCGTCATATCTTCACCATTTGTCCGGTTAGCAGCGTTTGTTTTATAGATAAATGCCGCGCTGTTGTCAACCACAACTTCTTTTCCTTTTTTAGTCCTCCTTGCCAAGGGGATCGGGTTGTTCCTCTTCCTCTTTCAACAGAACCTTCCCTGCCATTTAACCTTATCGCGGCTAAAAGCCGCTTTTTTCATCCCTCAGTATACCCACATTGCGTATGCGAGTATTCAACTAATTCTATTTTTAAGCAATGGGTTGGACTGCTTTGGCCAGCGCATGGAATAAGCAGGCATTAATTTTGCACAAATCATGACGTTTTTTAATGTGAATGTGTCTAATCTTTCCCCTTGGGCCATACGGCAAGTTTCCGTGCAGCTACCTGAGCATTGATACCCGCTTTAGAACCTGTCTATACCATCCAAAAATGAAACGGAGGGACTATGGAAAATGAATTGAGTACGAAGACATTACCGCCTGAACGGGGTAAAGGAAGGGGATTGCTGTCGAATATGAGCGGCCGTGCAACACTCTTGGGAGTGTTGGTTACAATGGTTTTGACCTACGGCTTTCTGGCATTGTTCAGTGCCCAAAGAGCTCAAGCTTTTACCAGCAAGGTTACGACCAGCAAATCCTGCATGAGTAGTGCAACCTCCTGCCATGCTAATCTTGCTTCTACCGGGACAATTACCACTGCAATCAACGGTACAGCAGGTACTACGGTGACGGTGCCGGCCGGTGGTACCTTTGAGATTGACTGGATCTACAACAACATGGCCGGGAGCAAGACCGACGATGCGCCCATGATCGCCATTCCGACTGGCTGGGGCCTTGCACCTGGCACCGCAAATAATCCCGCCTTAACGGGATGGAATTCCATTTGGGACGTTGCCGATGGTGTTACCAGCACCGCAACTGGTGGGGGAAATGGAACGGCAACCAACGTCGCGGGATGGAACACCGGACACATGGTCGATGCTGGTGTCGGCGCCGGCTTGGAGGCCTTTACCATCGATTACGTCGGCGGAACCAACTGGGGTACCAGCGGTGAGGCAGCGGATGACGGTGGCACTAACGATGCAGACGGAACCGCCAATAAGATGGGAACAGACGCCAGGATCATTGTTCCTGCAGGCACGACCCCAGGAACATATAAGGTCGATGTCTACGGTATCGGACATACAAGCACCAATAAGGCCTACATCAAACAAACCATAACAGTAACCGTTACTGCGGCTGTTGTAAAACAGACACCAACCATCAACTCATGGCCGACCGCCAGTGCCATTACCTATGGACAGGCCCTTTCTTCCTCAACCTTGACCGGCGGCAGCGCCTCGGTTCCCGGTACCTTCGCCTGGATCAACCCGACGACCGTTCCGGCGGTAGGTGCTCCGGCCCAGGCTGTTCGTTTTACGCCAACAGATACGACTAATTACAATACGGTTGATGGCACGGTGGCCATTACCGTCAATCCCAAGCCTCTTACTATCACGGCTGCCGCAAAGAGCAAGGTCTACGGCGCGGCAGATCCTGCCCTGACATACACCGCCACCGGCCTTGTCGGCAGTGACACCACCAGCGGTAGCCTGGCCAGGGTAGCTGGTGAGGACGTCGGTACCTATGCCATCAACCAGGGTACCGTGACTGCTGGTGCAAACTATGCCATTACCTATGTCGGAGCCAACCTGACCATCACGGCAAAGCCACTGACCATCACCGCTGCTGCCAAGAGCAAAGTCTATGGTGCTGCCGATCCTGCACTTACCTATACCGCCACAGGCCTCGTTGGCAGTGATACCACCAGCGGCAGTCTGACCAGGGCGGCAGGTGAAAACGCAGGTACCTATGCCATCAGCCAAGGTACCGTAACTGCTGGTACGAACTATACCATTACCTATGTTGGTGCCAACCTGACCATCACCCCGGCACCAATAACCGTCACCGCCGATCCGAAGACCAAAATTGTTGGCAGCGCGGACCCGGCACTTACCTATACCATCACCAGTGGTGCACTAGTGGGCTCAGATGCCTTTAGCGGTGCTCTCTCACGTGATCCTGGTGAGACCGTTGGTCTTTATGCTATTCGCCAGAACACCCTGGCCCTGAATAGCAACTATACGCTGACCTATGTTGGCAACAACCTTGAGATCACTGCTGCACCGAAGCAGGATCAGACCATTACCTTTAATCCGCTTGCAGCCGTAACCTATGGAAATGGTGATTTCAATCCCGGCGCCACTGCCAGTTCCGGTCTGACTGTCAGTTACACCAGTTCCAATACTGCAGTTGCTACCATCATCGGTGGCCAGGTACACATAGTCGGGGTGGGAACAACCACCATCACTGCCAGTCAGGCAGGAGACGCAACGTATAATCCTGCTGCCAACGTTTCACAACCGCTCACCGTCAACAAGGCTGCACTGACCGTCACCGCAGACAGTTCGTCCAAAACTTACGGTGCTGCCAATCCTGCATTGGGCGTTTCATACGCTGGGTTTGTCGGGACGGACAGTGCCGCAAGTCTGACCACTCAGCCTACCGCTTCAACAAGCGCAACGGCATCAAGTCCTGCCGGCACTTACGCAGTCAATGCAACTGGCGGCGTTAGCAACAACTACAGCTTCACTTACGTAGCGGGGACCTTGACCATCAACAAAGCGGCGCTGACGGTCACTGCCAACAACGCCAGCAAGAGCTACGGTGCGGTCAATCCTGCACTGAGTGTAGCCTACAGTGGCTTCGTTCTTGGCGAGACGGCAACCAACCTGACCACGCAGCCTGTCGCCTCCACCACGGCAACCGCTTCCAGCCCTGCCGGTACCTATGCGATCACCGCAGCCGGCGGCGTGAGCAACAACTACACCTTCACCTATGTGACCGGGACCCTCACCGTCAATAAGGCAGACCTGACGGTCACCGCCAATAACGCGGCGAAGACGTACGGTGCTTCCAATCCGGTGTTGAGCCTTAACTACGCCGGGTTTGTCAGCGGCGAAAATGAGGCCTCTCTCACAACCCAGCCTACTGCTTCCACAACGGCAGTTGTCGCCAGCCCAGTCGGCCTGTATCCCATCAACGTCGCCGGTGGCGTCAGCAGCAACTATAACTTTATCTACGTGGCTGGCACCCTCAGCGTCAACAAGGCAGCCCTGACAGTCACCGCCAACAATGCAAGCAAGACATACGGTACTGCCAATCCCGCCCTGACCGTCGCCTACACCGGCTTCGTCCTCGGCGAATCGGCAGCCAACCTGACCACCCAGCCGACCGCAACCACCACGGCAACGGCTTCGAGCCCTGCCGGTACCTATGCGATTGCCGCAGCCGGTGGCGCAAGCAACAACTATAACTTCACCTATGTGGCAGGGACACTCACGGTCGATAAGGCCGCCCTGACCGTCACCGCGAACAACGCCAGCAAGACCTACGGCGCGGCCAATCCTGCCCTGAGCGTCGCTTATACCGGCTTCGTCCTTGGCGAGACGGCAGCCAACCTGACCACCCAGCCGACCGCAACCACCACGGCAACCGCTTCGAGTCCCGCCGGTACCTATGCGATTACCGCAGCCGGTGGCGCAAGCAACAACTATAACTTCACCTATGTGGCCGGGACCCTCACGGTAGATAAGGCAGCCCTTACCGTTACCGCCAACAATGCCGGCAAGACTTATGGCTCGGCCAATCCTACCCTGAGCGTCGCCTATAGCGGCTTCGTCCTTGGCGAGACGGTAGCCAACCTGACCACCCAGCCGACCGCAACCACCACGGCAACGGCTTCGAGCCCTGCCGGTACCTATGCGATTACCGCAGCCGGTGGTGCGAGCAACAACTATAACTTCACTTATGTGGCCGGGACCCTCACGGTAGATAAGGCCGCCCTTACCGTCACCGCCAACAACACCAGCAAGACTTACGGCGCGGCGAATCCTGCCCTGACCGTTGCCTATAGCGGCTTCGTCCTTGGCGAGACTGTAGCCAACCTGACCACCCAGCCGACCGCAACCACCACGGCAACCGCTTCGAGTCCCGCCGGTACCTATGGGATTACCGCAGCCGGTGGCGCAAGCAACAACTATAACTTCACCTATGTGGCCGGGACACTTACGGTCGATAAGGCCGCCCTTACCGTCACCGCGAACAACACCAGCAAGACCTACGGCGCGGCCAATCCTGCCCTGAGCGTCGCTTATACCGGCTTCGTTCTTGGCGAGACGGCAACCAACCTGACGACCCAACCGACGCCTTCCACCACGGCAACGGCATCAAGCCCTGCCGGTACCTATCCGATCACCGCAGCTGGTGGCGCAAGCAACAACTATAACTTCACCTATGTGGCCGGTACGCTGACCGTAAATAAAGCACCACTGAGCGTCACCGCCAACAACGCAAGTAAAACTTATGGCGCGGCGAATCCTGCCCTGAGCGTCGCCTACACCGGCTTTGTCCTTGGCGAAACGGCCGTCAACCTGACCACCCAGCCGGCAGCATCCACTACGGCAACGGCATCAAGCCCTGCCGGTACCTATCCGATCACCGCAGCGGGTGGTGCGAGCAACAACTATGCGTTCACTTATGTGGCCGGTACGCTGACCGTCAATAAGGCACCATTGACCGTCACTGCCAACAACGCAAGCAAGACCTACGGTGCGGCCAATCCTGCCCTAACCATCGCCTACGCAGGTTTCGTCCTAGGTGAGACGGCAGCAAACCTGACCACCCAACCGACGGTATCCACCACGGCAACCGCTGCCAGCCCTGCCGGTACCTATCCGATTACCGCCGCCGGTGGTGTGAGCAGCAACTATGCGTTTACCTATGCGGCCGGTACACTCACCGTGGATAAGGCCGTCCTGACCGTAACTGCGGACGATCAGACCCGTGTTGTCGGTGCACCCGATCCGATCTATACTGCTACATATTCAGGTTTTGTAGCCGGCGACACATCCGCTGTGGTAAGTGGCGCGCCGATTTTCAGTACGACTGCAACGGCCGCAAGCCCCGCCGGAACGTATCCCATTACTCCTACCCAAGGTAACTTGGCTGCCGACAACTACACCTTCACCTTCGTCAACGGCACCCTTACCATCACGGCAACTGCGAGCACCTATAACCTGGCCGTGGCAAAAGCAGGTGCAGGCAATGGTACCATTAACAGTAATCCAGTCGGTATTGCCTGCGATGGAGCGAACGGTTGCAATTTCGACTTTGCCAGCGGCATCGTTGTTACACTTACCGCCACTCCCGACTCCAAATCGCTCTTCACCGGATGGAGCGGCGCCTGCACCGGAACCGGCACCTGTGCCGTTACCATGGATGCAGCCAAGAACGTTACCGCCACCTTCGACGTCAATCCGCTGGTTAAGGTGGGTGGAACTTTATATGCCACCATCCTGGATGCATATACCGCGGCTCTTGATGGTGCTGTTATCGAAGTCAGAGATGTCCTCTTCAGTGACTTCAGTACGTTCGATCGTCCGATCAGCATAACCTTCGACGGTGGCAAAGACAGCAGTTGGAACAAAACCACCGGCTTCACGACCCTCACCGGCCCCGTAACCTTCGGGCAGGGTTCTGTGACGGTGGATGGTCTGGTTATCGAGTAATAAATTGTCTAAAAGAGGTGGTAAGATGAGTAACTCGGCATTAGCAACCACATCGGAAAAAGGGCGGCACCGGACGGTGCTGCCCGCCACCCTTATCTGCAAGGTGGCAAAGGTAGGGTACTATCGCGATACGCTGCCGCTCCTCATCATCAATATCAAGAAGGAGGACGCTCTGCCGCATCTTCCCTTCAAAACGGGGGAACGAATAGCGATACCTTTTGTGGTAAATGGACGAACGTATACGGCAGGTTTGCGGGCAACAGCCCGTTCGAGCACGGCTATGATATGCTCCGATCTGATGGATGCCGATCTGAACAGCGCCAGGTTGGTGGATTTATTGTTCAGCGTCGGATGGACCGACCGGACGCCGTCTCTGGAACTTACCGTCAGTGATGGAAGGATTTACTGTCCCTGAGCTTCGTAAGAAAAGGATATTTGAAACAACAAAAAGCAGGAAGCAGATGCGTTATCGCATGGCTTCCTGCTTTTTTGATTGAAATGCCGGTATGTCAGTAGGAAATGTTGAAGGTTTCATACTGCCCAGAAAAGGGCTCTTTCTTGACTTGAACGCCGGTCACCTGTGCGCGGCTCGGCCCTTCATGGCACCAGCCGATCAAGGCATCCACATCGGATTCCTCCCCTTCGAAACAGCCCTGAACGGACCCATCGGGGAGGTTTTTTACCCAGCCGCAGACATTTAGCCTCTGCGCGGTCTGCTGGGTTGTCTGGCGATATGCCACCCCTTGGACAAGACCTGTTATCGTTACCATGGCACGAATCTTCACGTTGTCATCCCTCCAGCATCCTTAAAAATTCATCTTCCGTCAGCACCGCGACTCCCAGCTGCCTGGCCTTGTCCAGCTTGCTTCCCGCCTCTGCTCCGGCAACAACATAATCGGTTTTTTTCGATACCGAGCCGGCGGCATGCCCCCCTTCGTTTTCCACCATCCTCTTTGCGTCATCGCGGGTGAAGCGGGAGAGGGCGCCGGTGAAGACAAAAGTTTTGCCGGCAAAACGCCCTCCAAGCCTCTTTTCTTCCACGGCCGGTCTGACTCCTGCGGCAAACATGCGCTCTATAACCTCCAGATTGACGGGGTTATGGAAGAAGGTGCTGATGCTCTGGGCTACCTGGGGGCCGACTTCGTGGATTGAAAGCAGCTCCTCTTCCGTTGCTTTTCCCAGGTGTTCGATACTGCCGAAGGCGTTTGCCAAAAGCTTTGCCGTGTGTTCTCCCACGTGTCTTATACCCAGGGCGTAGATAAAGCGGGACAGCTCGCGGTGCTTGCTTGAGTCGATGGCATTGAGCAGGTTCTCTGCCAGCTTGTCCCCCATGCGTTCGAATCGCATGAAGTCCTCTTTTTTCAGGTAGTAGAGGTCGGCGACAGTCTTCACCAGCCCCAGCCGCAGGAGCTGCTCGATGTACTTATCTCCCATTCCCTCAATGTCCATGGCATGGCGCGAGGCGAAATGGATGATGGTTTCCCTGATCTGGGCCGGGCAGGTAAGCCCAAGGCAGCGGACTGCCACCTCTCCAGGTATCTTGACAATTTCCGAACCGCATTCGGGGCAAGCGGCAGGAACC
Source organism: Geotalea sp. SG265 (assembly GCF_022808985.1). Lineage (GTDB taxonomy): Bacteria > Desulfobacterota > Desulfuromonadia > Geobacterales > Geobacteraceae > Geotalea. Next base: position 117,190 of record NZ_JAKZFT010000009.1, read on the forward strand.
GCCAATAGTTCCGCTCCCGCCACCCGCTTCTCCGTCATCACCTTGACTACGGCCGGAATGACGTCCCCGGCCCGTTCGACGATGACCGTATCTCCTTTGCGGATATCCTTTTTCTCCATCTCCTCCCAATTGTGCAGGGTTGCCCGGGACACGATCACCCCGGAGACCTCCACCGGGCGCAGGTGGGCAACGGGTGTGATGACACCGGTGCGCCCCACCTGGGGGACGATGTCTTCGACGACCGTTATCGCTTGTCGTGGAGGAAATTTCCAGGCAATGGCCCAGCGGGGAGAGCGGCTTTTCTCCCCCAAATCGCGCTGCAGATCGAAGGAATCCACCTTGACCACGACCCCATCTATTTCGTAGGGAAGGGTTTCCCGTGTCTCCCCCATTTCCCGATAGTAGGCCAGGACACCGTTGATCCCATTGACTTTGCGGATCAGCGGGTTAACGGGCAAGCCCCATTGGGGGAGGGTGGCAAGCATCTGACTTTGCGAGACGAATTCATACCCTTCAACAATACCTGGCGCATAACTGAAGATGGAAAGGGGACGCCGGGCGGTGATCCTCGGGTCCAGCTGGCGCAGGGATCCGGCAGCGGCATTGCGCGGATTGGCAAAGGGGGGAAGCCCCGCTTCCTCCCTTTCCATGTTCAGTTTCTGAAAGGGAGCCAGCCCCAGGTATACCTCGCCTCGCACCTCCACCAGCCGTGGCGGATGCGAACAATGGAGGCGCAGGGGGATCGCCTTGACGGTTTTCAGGTTCTGCGTGACATCCTCCCCAACATAGCCGTCGCCGCGGGTGGCACCGAAGGTGAGGGTGCCTTCTTCATAGATGAGTTCCACCGCCAGCCCGTCCATCTTCGGCTCGCAGACGTAGTCGATCTCATTTGCCATGGGAAGACCCAGGAAGCGTTTTATGCGCTCGTCGAAATCCCGCATTTCTCCTTCATTGAAAGCGTTTTCCAGGGAAAGCATGGGGAGACGATGGGCCACCTGGGAGAATTTTTCCAGGGGAGCCGCGCCAACGCGCTGGGTGGGGGAATCCTGCGTGACCAGCTCGGGGAATTCCTTTTCCAGTTGCTGCAGCTCGCGCAGGAGCTGGTCATATTCGGCATCGGTGATTTCCGGCCGGTCCTCCACATAGTAGAGATAATTGTGGCGGTTGATTTCCTTATGCAGTTGCTTGACGCGGTTTTCGGCGGCCTGTCGGTCCATGGGGGTAGGGCTCCTGAAGGGGCAGATATTGGTGTTTATAGCACAGCGGGGGAGGGATGGCAATTTGCGAAAATTGCATCTTTTGAAGCCTATTGTCATCCATCCTGAATCGAAACCAGAAATGGATTGCTTCTGCCATCTTTGAGGAACGCAATTTGCCGAGACTTGGCACATATATCGCCTCCTTGATTTAAAAACTAGCCTCTGTTATCACTGCTTGAGCCGGGTATGGTTTGCCCGGCTCTTTTGTGTTTCAACATCTGGAGTTGTCATGCTCGACCTGTCCAACCTCAATCCCCAGCAGCTGGCGGCGGTAAAACATACGGAAGGGGCTCTTCTGGTTCTCGCCGGCGCCGGTTCCGGCAAGACCGGGGTCATCACCTACCGCATCGCCCATCTGCTTTTGGACAAGAAGGTGCCGCCGGCCGGCATTCTGGCGGTTACCTTCACCAACAAGGCGGCCAAGGAGATGCGGGAGCGGGTTGACGGACTGGTGGGGCGGACAGCCTGCAAGGGGATCATCATCTCCACCTTCCATTCTCTGGGGGTGCGCATCCTGCGCCGGGACATCGAGCAGCTCGGCTACAAGAAGAATTTCTCCATCTACTCCACATCCGACCAAATCGGCCTCATCAAGCAGATCATGCGCGAGGTCAACATCGACGGCAAGAAGTTCGATGCCGACACCATCATCTGGAAGATCTCGGCGGCCAAAAACAAGCTCATTACTCCCGACCACTACGTTCCCCGTTTCGGCGACGAATACGAGATGCTGGCGGCTGAGGTCTATCCCCGCTATCAGTCGGCGTTGAAGGCCTTCAACGCCATCGATTTCGACGATATCATCATGCTGACGGCGGACCTTTTGCAGAATCATCCCGAGGTGCTCAAACACTGGCAGGAGCGATTCCGCTACGTCATGGTCGATGAATACCAGGACACCAATGCGTCGCAATACCTGCTGGTGCATCTCCTGGCGGGGGGCTACGGTAACCTTTGCGTGGTCGGGGACGACGATCAGAGCATCTACGGCTGGCGTGGCGCTGATGTGGGCAATATCCTGGATTTCGAGAAGGATTTCAAGGCGTGCCGGGTCATCAAGCTGGAGCAGAACTATCGCTCCACCGGCAACATCCTGGAGGCGGCCAACCATGTCATCGGCCACAATACCAAGCGTAAGGAAAAGCGCCTCTGGACCGCCTCGGGAAGCGGCCGGCCCATCGATGTCATCGTCGTTTCCGATGACGAGGAGGAGGCGACCACGGTGGTGGAGAGGATCCAGGTGGAGCGCCTGGCCCACAATCTTGCCTATAGCGACTTTGCCATACTCTACCGTACCAATGCCCAGAGCCGTGCCTTCGAGGAGCAGCTGCGCTTCGAGGACATCCCATACGTGCTCATCGGCGGCATGCAGTTCTTCGAGCGCAAGGAGGTCAAGGACGCCATCTCCTATCTGAAGGTGATCTGCAACGCAAACGACGAGATCGCCCTCTTGCGCATCGTCAACTTCCCAAAGCGGGGCATCGGCGACAGCACGGTTGTGCGGATCAACCAATGGTCCATGGAGCAGGAGTGCCCGCTATTCGAGGCATTCGGCAGGATCGATGAGATCGAGGGGGTTGCCGAGGCGACCAGGGCCAAGGTACGGGAGTTTCACTGTCTGCTGGCGGAAGAGATGGCGGTTTTTGCCGAAGAGGGAGAACTGGCGGAAAAGGGGAAGCGGCTTTTTAAACGGCTCGGCCTGGAGGACGAACTCTACCGGACCATCGATGACCCAGTCCTTGCCCGGCGCAAGGCGGAAAACATCGAGCAGATCATCAATTCCATGGCTGCTTATGAGGAACGGATACCCTTGCCGTCGCTCTCAGGTTTTCTGGAAAAGGTCTCGCTCATGGACGAGGACCGTTTCTCCGGCAAGGATAAGAAGGAGCATGGCCGCGACGCGGTGACGCTCATGTCGCTCCATTCCAGCAAGGGGCTGGAGTTTCCCTTCGTTTTTCTGGTGGGGATGGAGGAGGAGATCCTCCCCCACAAACGCTCAATTTATGAAGATTTCACCATCGACGAGGAGCGTCGCCTCTGCTATGTTGGGATCACCCGGGCGCGGCAGCACCTAGTCATGACCCGCTGCCTGCAGCGCAAAAAATACGGCAAACTGCAGGAGCGGGTGCCGAGCCGGTTTCTTCAGGAAATTCCTGTTCATCTGGTGAACGAACAAAAGGGGACCGCCGCCAAGGTACTGTCCGAAGAGGAAGCGGATCGCATGGCTGACGATTTCTTTTCCATGATGAAGGCGATGCTGGAATAACATCGGCGATGCTGGCAATTCCCTCCAGCCATGTTACCTTAATACTGTAGGAATTACGGCAACAGTGGAGGGAGTATGGACCTTTATGCATTCGCCTTGAAAATGGAACTGGACGGCAAGGCTTTCTATGAGAAGATGGCGGCCGAGACCCCGTATCGCGGACTGAAGAGTGTGTTTTCAATGCTCGCCGAGGATGAGCAGAAGCATTACGATACCATTATCGCCATCCGTGCCGGCGAAGCCAGGACCATGGCGGACACGGCGGTTCTGGAGAACACCAGGAACGTCTTTGAAGGCATTCGCGCCGAGAAGATTCTGGCGGAGGGGATGAGGAAGGAGCACGACGCCTTCCAGTACGCTATGAAGATCGAGGCTGACAGCGTCCGCCTCTATGAGGATCTGGCCGGCAAGGAACGTGATCCGGCAATCATTGCCCTTTTGCAGAAGATAGCCGACGAGGAGAAGAAGCACTACAACATCGTGGAGAACCTCTACGATTACACTCTGCGGCCGGAGTATTTCCTGGAGTGGCGGGAATTCAGCAACCTGAAGCCCCTTTGAAGCTTGCTGAAAGTCACTCCGGTGACGGCTTGATAGTCTTTTGCCCCGGCTTCCAGCCCAGGGGGCAGAGTGCGCCCGACTGGAGGGCTTCCAGCACCCGGAGGGTTTCCTCGACGCTCCTCCCCACATCCATGTTGTGGACGACCTGGTACTGGAGGATCCCTTTTGGGTCGATGATGAACAACCCCCGTTGGGCCACCCCTTCCGTCTCGTCAAGAACTCCGTACCGTTCCACCGCTTCCCGCCTCACATCGGCCAGGAGCGGGTAGTGCAGCTTGCCCAGGTCTCCACGCTTGATCCAGGCTAGGTGGGAGTATTTGCTGTCCACGGAAACCCCAACCACGTCTGCGCCCAGCTTGTTGAAGCGGGGCAGCGCTTCGTTGAACCCCTTGATCTCGGTGGGACAGACAAAGGTGAAGTCTCCGGGATAGAAAAAGAGTACCAGCCATTTTCCGCTGTAGTCGGAGAGGCTGATGGCGGCGAACTCCTTTCCCGGATCGGTGCCGACAACACCATCGAGTGTGAAATCCGGCGCCGGTTGCCCCACCTTGACCTGTTCCGCCATCATCATCTCCTTCATGCCATGCATCATCATTTTGGACGGCATCTCGGGGGCAGCCTGGGCGGTTATCGTGACGAAGTGCAGGACGAGAGCCAGCATACCAGCGGTAGCGGCCATCTTTTTCAGGTTCATGGAGGGGGCTCCTTGTGCTTGGGCTATGCTGTGATTGTATCCGAGTAGAGTGGCTTTGCAAGGCATTGTAGCGGCGAAAAACAGTTCTCCTTTCATCCCGTTTGTGATAGAAGGAGAGCATTCTTTATGTGAAAAGGAGAACAGGTGATGAGTGAAGAGCAGAATCCCCAGGTGGTGATGGAGACATCCATGGGAACGGTAAAGATCGAGCTGTTCAAGGACAAGGCGCCCATATCGGTGCGTAATTTCCTTTCCTATGTGAAAGATGGCTACTACGACGGCCTCATTTTCCACCGGGTCATCAAGACCTTCATGGTCCAGGGTGGGGGCATGGATGCCGACATGCAGCCGAAAAAAACGAAGTTCGCCATCAAGAACGAGGCCACCAACGGCCTCTCCAACAAGCGCGGCACCCTGGCCATGGCCAGGACCAGTGTCGTCGACAGCGCCACTTCCCAGTTTTTCATCAATGTGGTGGATAACCCGTTCCTGGACCATCGGGGCAAATCTCCCGATCTCTTCGGCTATGCCGTTTTCGGCCAGGTCATCGAGGGTATGGAAGTGGTCGATGCCATCAGGGACGTGAAAACCGGTTCCAAGGCTGGACACGGTGATGTGCCGGTGGAGCCGGTATTCATCAACTCAATCAAATTGGTCGAGTAGTTCTTTGAATAAATAAGTTCGTCAGGGAATTCGGGGAAATGAAAGGCAGTCGCGACGCCGTCCGTTCGCTCTGTCGCCACAGCTGCAGACCTTGCGGTGCTGACCCCGTAATGTCACACGGTGTTTAAACCGGCGAACTCTCCTCCGTTCCACATGCGGCGGGTGTCCGCTCGCCGCTGTGGCTCGTCGCTTACTCCCGGCGCCCCGACTGCCTTCCCCGGAAATGTCTTAAGAACCACAGAAAAGGCCGCAGTTGAATTCTGCGGCCTTTTTTGTTCATTTACCTTTGCTTCCTTTGTACAATTAGGGGCTTGCGATGACCTCTCCTGTCACCTTTTCCCGTTCCACTCCGGATATCCTCACCCACTGTTCCGTCTTCAGCAGGGAGTCGTTCCCCTCCAGCAAAACAGGAATGTAATTGCGGGACAGCCCCTTGAGCAGACCATTGTCTTCCCGGGTCTGTACCAGTACCTGCAGTTCCTTTCCCACAAAGCTCTGGTAATAGGCCTTCTTCTTTTCCTCTGATAGCTTGCGCAGGGCCTTGGCCCGTTCTTTGACGATACTGCTGTGGACATGACCGTCCATGGCGGCGGCGGGGGTCCCGGCGCGGGGAGAGAAGGGAAACACATGGAAATAGGCAAGGGGGAGTGATTGGAGAAAGCGGTATCCTTCCTGGAACTGTTCCTCGGTTTCGCCGGGGAAACCGGTAATGATGTCGGTGCCGATGCAGACTGAGGGAAGGGCTGTTGCCAGTTTTTCCATGACCGTGCGGAAACCCGCCGTGGTGTAGTTGCGGTTCATGGCCGTGAGCACCTGGTCGTGGCCGCTTTGCAACGGGATGTGCAGATGGGGGCAGATGGCGGCCGATTGGGCAAGGAAGGCGATCAGGGCATCTGAAACCTCGGTGGGCTCCACGGAGCCGATGCGGATTCTCTCTACCAGCCGCTCCTTTTCTGCCGCTACAAGGAGATCGAGGAGCGACAGGGACGGGGTCAAATCCAGTCCGTAGGCGCCCAGGTGGATGCCTGTCAGCACTACCTCTTTAAACCCACGTTGGGCAAAGCTCCGTATGCCCGCCAGGGCTTCTTCCCGGGAGACGCTTCTGCTTCTTCCCCGTGCGTAGGGAACGATGCAGTAGGAACAGAAGGCATCGCAGCCGTTCTGCACCTGGAGAAATGCCCGGGTATGCTCGGCGAAACTCTCCAACCTCGTTCCCTGCGCGCTCTGCTCCAGGGCGATATCCGAGACCAGCACCTGGCGGTCGTCTCCCAGGTTCCTGAGCATTGCGGCGATGCCGCGTTTTTCACTGTTGCCGAGGATGAGGTTGACCCCCGGCATGTCCTGCAGTTCATCGAAGGCGACCTGGGCATAACAGCCGGTGACAACGATCTTTGCCGCGGGGTTCTGTCGCGATGCGCGGCGGATGAGTCGGCGCGACTCCGCATCGGTCTTTGAGGTGACGGTACAGGTGTTGATGACATATATGTCTGCGCTGCCGCCGAAGGGGACGACGGAAAAGCCTTCCTTGCCCAGTGTCTCGGCCATGGCGGCCGATTCGAACTGGTTGATCTTGCAGCCCAGGGTGGTTATGGCCACCGTCTGTTTTTGTTCATTTACCATTCACCATCCACCATCTACCGCTTTTCACCACCATCCAACGCTTTTTCGATCCAGCCCCCCCCAAGGACCCGGTCGCCATCGTAGAAAACGACCGCCTGCCCCGGAGTGACCGACTTTTCCTTTTCCGCAAACAGGACCTGAGCCCGATTGCCTGGCAGGGGCGTGATGCGGCAGACAACGGGCTGGTGGCGGTAGCGGATCTTGCATTCAGCCTCGATTGCGGCCTCCGGTGCGGCACCGATCCAGTTGATGTTGTCGGCAAGGAGACCTTCACTGAAGAGAGCTTCCTTCGGCCCCACGACCACCTCTTTCGTTTCGGCGTTCAGTTCCAGAACATGGAGCGGCTCGGGATGGGCAATTCCCAGCCCGCGCCGTTGGCCGATGGTATAGCGGTAGGTGCCCCGGTGCCGGCCCAGGACCTTGCCGCTCCGGTCGACGATATTGCCCGAGAGGAGTTCCCGGCCCCGCTCTTCCTCGATGAAGCGGACGTAATCGTTGTCGGGGACGAAGCAGATCTCCTGGCTTTCCCCTTTTTCCGCAACCCGCAGGTTGTATCTGGCCGCAAGGGCGCGCACTTCGGTTTTCGTCATCTCTCCCAGGGGAAAAAGGGTCATGGCCAACTGCTGCTTGGTAAGGGTGAAGAGGAAATAGGACTGATCCTTGGCCGGGTCGGTCCCCTTGAGCAGGTGGTAGTGTCCTTCCGCATCCTGCGCCTTCCTGGCATAGTGGCCGGTGGCAATGAACTCCGCTCCCAACGCCCTGGCCTTTTTCAGGAGCAGTTCGAACTTGATCCATTGGTTGCAGCGGACGCAGGGATTGGGGGTGCGGCCCCTCAGGTACTCATCGACAAAATCGCCGATGACGAGCTTTTCGAATTCATCCTCGAAGTTGACCACATAAAAGGGAATGTCCAGCTGTTCCGCAACTCGCCTGGCATCGTGGATGTCGTCCAGGGAACAGCAGGTGTCGAATTTTTCCCCTTCGCCGGCAAACTTGCCGTAGTCCCAGACCTGCATGGAGATGCCGACGACATCGTATCCCTGCTCTTTAAGCAGGGCCGCCGAAACGGAGGAATCGACGCCGCCGCTCATGGCGATGACGACACGTTTTTTACTGTTTTCTCTGTTCATGTAGTCCATCTGGTCGCTATTTTTGTTAATTCGTGGACCGCGGAAGACAAGGCAACCGCAGCATCGTCCGTTCGCTCTATCGCCACAGCTGCGGACCTTGCGGTGCCGTCCGTGTAATGGTGCAGGGTGCTTGAAGTGGCGGAATATCTCCGTTCAACATGGGCGGGCGTCCGCTCGCCGCTGTGGCTTGTCGCTCACTCCCGATACTACGACTGCCTTTCCGGAAAATTTGCACCACTTATTTTTTCTGCAGTCGTTCAATAATCTCAGGCAGTACCCGAAGCACATGATCCACATCTGCATCGGTGTTGAGCCTGCCAAGGGAGAAGCGAATCGATCCTTTGGCGGCGGCAGGATCGACCCCCATGGCGGCAAGAACCGGCGACGACTTCAGGGTCCCGGAGCTGCAGGCGGAACCGGAGGAGACGGCAATACCGGCCAAGTCCAGGTTGAGAAGCAGGGAATCGGCTTCGAGACCGGTGAAGGAGATGTTGGCGGTGGTCGTCAGCCGTTTTTCCCGGTGGCCGTTCAGTCGGGCCTGGGGAAAGAGGGCCATGATACCCTTTTCAAGCCGGTCGCGCAACCCTCCCACACGTGCAGCCCCGCCGGCCATCTCATCCCTGGCGATCCGACAAGCCTTACCCAGGGCGACGATGCCAGCCACATTCTCGGTGCCGGCCCGTCGGTTGCGCTCCTGTGCGCCACCGTGAATCAGTGGATGGAGTTTCATCCCCTTTCTCACCACCAGGGCGCCGATTCCCTTGGGTGCGCCCAGCTTATGGCCGGAGAGGGACAAAAGGCCGATCTCCATGCCGCGGCAGTCGACCGGTACTTTCCCCACCGCCTGCACGGCATCGCAATGGAAAGGGACTCCCCGTTCCCTGCAGATCGCGCCGATGCTCGCCACGGGAAAGATGACCCCTGTCTCGTTGTTGGCAAACATGGCCGAAACGAGAACCGTCTCCGCCGTGATAGCCGCTTGAAGCTCGTTCATGTCGATCAGCCCCTCCCGGTTTACGGGAAGCCGGGTAATGCGGAAACCCTGGTGTTCCAGGTATAGACATGTATTGAGCACTGCGGGATGCTCGACGGCGGTAGTGATGATGTGGTTGCCCCTGTTGCGTAAGGCGGAGGCTGTTCCCTTTATGGCCATGTTGTCCGATTCGGAACCGCAGGAGGTAAAGACAATCTCGGAGGGGGCGCATCCCACCAGGGCTGCTGTTTCTTCACGGGCCTCCTCGACCGCGCCCTTGACCATTCTCCCCGCCCAGTGAATGCTGGACGGATTGCCGAACTGCTCCCGGTAAAAGGGGAGGATCGCCTCAAGAACCTCCGGATGGACCGGAGCGGTGGCATTGTAATCCATGTAAATCATCGTAAATATTTTTTCGAAGTCCTGTAGGGATTTTGACAATCAGGAGAGGTGCGGATCAGCTTTCCAGTTTATGGCGCGCGTCCTGGGTGAGGTCTTCCAGGGTAATGCCGTCCAAAAATCCCCGGATTTTTTCTCCGAGCCCTTTCCAGACGTTATGGGTGACGCACTGGGAAATACGGGCGCAGCCGGTGCTTCCCTCGTCCATGCAGGCGACGGGGCTGAGCGGCTCTTCGACGGTGACGACGATTTCCCCCACCTTGATGAGCGAGCTTTCCCTTGCCAGGACGTACCCTCCGCCAGGTCCCCGGACGCTGGTAACGATGCCGCCGTTTTTCAGCCGGTAAAAGAGCTGTTCCAGGTAACTCAGGGGGATCTCTTCCCGCTGGGCGATTTCCTTGAGAGAGACCGGTTTGCTGGTGGAGTAGAGGGCCAGGTCCACCATCGCCCGTACCGCGTATTGGGCCCGTGTTGACAAGCGCATGCTACTTTCCTTCTTCGAGCCGCTTTTTCAATTGATCATGCTCGTCGGACAAGGAGGCCAGCTTGCGTTCCAGATCCCTGATCTGATCGAAGAGGCAGGATATCGCCTTGGCTTCCGGGTCGGGGAGCTGGCCGTGCTGCAGGTCTATCTTTTCCGCTGGCTTCTCCGTGGCGATGACGGCCCGGCCCGGTATGCCGACTACGGTGGAATTTGGAGGGACTTCCTTGACGACGACGGAATTGGAGCCGATCTTGCTGTCCTTTCCCACCGTGAATGGCCCGAGAACCTTGGCTCCGGAGCCGATGACCACGTTATCTTCTACGGTCGGGTGGCGCTTGGTTTTTTCCCAGCTGACCCCGCCGAGGGTTACGCCGTGGTAGAGGGTGACGTTATCTCCTATCTCAGCCGTTTCGCCAATGACGACCCCCATGCCGTGGTCTATGAAAAAGCCCTTGCCTATTTTCGCACCGGGGTGAATTTCTATGCCGGTGAAGAACCTGCCCAGGTGGGAGCAGAACCGCCCGAGAAAGAACTGTTCGTGCTGCCAAAGCCAGTGGGAAACCCGGTGAAACCAGATGGCATGAAGTCCGGGATAACAGAAAAAGACCTCAAGCTTGCTCCTGGCAGCCGGATCCCGGTCAAATACCGCTTGTATATCCTGTTGTAACCTTGCAAACATGGCCTTCCCTTTCACGGCAGTAAAAAGTTAAGCCTGATTAAATCATACCTTACTATTTCAGTCAATTATTATGTGGGGGGTGTCAACGGGGCAATCTTCAGTGCGCCAAAGGGATGGCAAAGGAGAAGGTGGTGCCTTTTTCGGGAGCATGTTCAACCCAGATGCGGCCGTTGTGGGCGTCAATGATTCGCTTGCTGACGGCGAGTCCCAGACCGCTTCCTTTCATGGCGGAGCCTTTGGCCGATTTCAGGTGATAAAATTCGTTGAAGATCCTGGTTCGGTAATTTTCCGGGATGCCTTTCCCCGTATCAGACACGGAAATCTTCAACTCCAGATCGTCCGTGTCCACCCAGATGCCGATCTCTCCTCCCCGCGGGGTGAATTTTATGGCATTGCCGATGAGGTTGGTAAGGACGCATTTGATCTTGTCGCTGTCGAAGGCAGCGGCCACATCATGCTGCAGGGGATTGACGGTCATCTTCAGGCCATTGCCGCTGGCAAAGGGGGCAAGGACGGTGTAGACCTCGCGGACGGGTTCCATGATGCTCTGTTTTTCTATGGTCAGGGCATAGTCTTTCAGGTCGAAGTGGGAGCTGTCCAGGAGCTCCTCGATAAGGTCCATGAGCCGGTCGCAGCTTTCCACTGCCGCATCCAGATGCTCGCACTGGGTTTCCGTCAGGTTATCCGTGTCCGATTCCCGCAGCTGCAGGCAATTGCTGTGCAGGACGGCAACCGGCAGGCGCAGGTCGTTGGTTGCCGTATAGATAAACTCGGATTTGAGCAAGTCCAGTGCCTTCAGCCGCTCGTTTGCCTCGGCCAGGAGGTGCTGGTCCCTTCTTTCCAGGGTCACGTCCATCAGGGAAAGAATGACATAGCTTCCTTCCAGGCGGTGAGTGCTGACAGAGACGGTGACGCACCGTTTCTCCTCCGAGGCGGTCCTGATCAGTACGTCGTATTTCCTGGAGAACTCCCGACCGAGGAAGAAGTTGATGTGGTTTTCCATCCCCACCTGGAGACTTTCCTCAGCCAGGAATTCCTGCAGTGACATGTCAAGCATCTGCTTTCGGGTATAGCCGAACATTTCCGCCGCGCTCCTGTTGACATACTGCGGCTGTCCCGCTGCATTCAAAACCATGAGCCCTTCGGAGGCATGTTCGAAGAGTCCCTCGTACACCGTCTTTTCCCTGAGCTCCTGTTCCAGCTTTTCCTTCATCTCCCGCAATTCGTCCGATTCCTCCAGGACCTTCTCGAAAAGGGATGCATTCTTGATGGCGTTTGCAGCGGCATCGGCGATGGACTGGCAGAAGGCCAGCTCGTGGCTGCTGAAGGACGTTTCCCTCCCTGCCGATCGCAAGAGAAGGGCGCCGATGATTTCCTGCTCGTGATGTATCGGGATGACGAGAATGGTGTCGAAATCCACACCGGATATGTACTGTCGTACCTCTGCCAATAATGGGTTGTTTTTGGCATCCCTGACGACGAGTGCTTCACCGGTGCGAATCACTTCCTGCAGTTCCGGATAGCGGGGGAGTTCGATTCTCAGCCCCTTGGCGGTGGGGTCGTCGTTGGAGGCCAGTACATGGCCGTGACTTTCGTCGCTGAACCTGATGATGGAGCAGCGCCTGACATTGACGTATCCGGCGATCCTGCCGACGATCAGCTGGAGAATTTCGACCGCATTGAGTGTCGAGGCGATAGAGAGGGAGAGGTCCAGTATGATTCCGGCATCCGCCTTTTTCTGTTCCACCAGGACCAGGGCGTCGCGCTTATAAATGTTTGCCTGGACCCGCGCAAGCAGCTCGTTGGCGGCGAAGGGCTTGGTGATGTAATCATCGACCCCGGCGGCAAAAGCGGCAAGCAGGTTGTCCTTTTCCTTGCTTGCCGTAACAACCAGAATCGGTATGGTGGCTGTCCGAGCATCACCCTTGATCAGCTGCGAGGTTTCGATGCCGTTCATGTCAGGCATCATCAGGTCCATGAGAATCAGGTCCGGTTTGAAGTCCCTTGTCTTGGCGATAGCTTCGCGACCGTTACCAGCCTCTTCGACCATAAAGTGCTGTGGGGCCAGGATATCCCGCAGCATCTTCCGGGCATACTTCTGGTCATCGACAATAAGTATTTTCGTTGCATCCATTTTCGTTATCACCCGACCGCCAATGCAGCAAATAACATACCAGCATGCGTACCGGCGTCGAAGCGGAGCGGATCGTTTGCCCATGAACGGAGCGGACCGGCAAATATTTTGCGGGGTTACGGAAAGTGCGTTGCGAACGATCCGAGTTCGGAAAATAGTATATAAGAAATTCTGAATGTTGGGGGAGCCGTAAGCTGGGGGACGAAAAAAGTGAGATCAGGTTAAATAGCGAGCCTAACGGGCAAACTGGCGCCTTTGCAGGGCCTCAAGCTGTTCCGTCACCCCAGCAGCCGAAGGCTCTCCAGCTAATTTCAGCAATTCCGGAAGGGCCTGATCGGGTCCGCAGCAGGGAAAGATCGTGGCGGAAAGGTGGTGAATGAGTTTCATCGTTTTCAGCCCGTCGAACCAGTCATGGAAGGCCTTGCGCAGGCTCATGGGGCATTTGTTGTTCTGTCTGAGCCTGCTCCACGCTTCTGAAAAGCCCGCCTGAACAAGATAGATGGCCAACTGGGGTGACAGCTCCGCGGCCCGGTCCATCAGGAGAGGACTGTCGGCATCGGGATTGCCTGCAATCAGCGTAAGCCACTCCTTAAGGATGAGAAAGCATTCGGGGCGGTGGAAGACGACGGCTTGTTCATCGCCGGCCAAGGTTCGGGACATGGACCGGCCGGTGCCGAACGGCACCCGGTGTGAGGCGCGGGGCGAGGGATGGACGACGGTGCCGCGCAGTGGGGACACGCCGGCCACACGGTGCAGCTGCTGGAGGAAATAGAAGTCCTCTCCGGCGGCACGGGTGTTCATCCCTCCCATGCGGGCATAATCCACGGCACGGCAGGCCATGGCGCTTCCCACCGTATGGAAGGCATAGGGAGATCCGGCAATCTCCAGACCGACCACAAATGAGCGGAGAAAAAGCTCGTAGGTGTCGATGGCCTGCTGTTCCTTTATAGTTGGCGGCCTTTGATGGCGGAAAGGGATGACGGCCCCGCCTGCTGCTACGGACTTGAAATGTGCCTCGATTGCGGCCAGATAACCGGGTTCGACGAGGGTATCCGCGTCCAGATAGATGAGGAGCGGTGTGCTGCCTGCATAGTCGAGGCAGGGTAGGGCGAGGTCGGCGCCGATTTTTCGGGCAAGACCTACGCCTCCGCCTTTGGCAGGCATTTCCTTTCCCGGTGAAGCGGCATCGATCCAGGCCAGATCCAGCATGGACAGCTCGGGGCAGCCCCTTTCCAGCAGCCGCAACGTCGCTTCGTTGTCGGCTTTGTCCTCTGCAGGTGCGTCTTCCCGGTGATTGACCACGACCAGCACCAGGAGCCGCTCCAGAAGCTCAGGAGGATTCGCTGCCAACGATGCCAGGGTGTGGAAAAGCCGCGGGCTTTCCGCCAGGGCGGGGATGATGACTGCCCCACTGTAACTGGGCTCGGCACTGCCGGAAATGGTCCAGGAGCGGACGCCGCGCTTGCGGAGATATGCGGCGACAGGAGCGGGGATCATGGCCGGGAGGAAGATGCCGGTTGGAGCTGGTGTTGGGAAAGGATATGAAGGGCTTCTGCCAGGGGTTCGGCAGTGCCGTTAAGCCAATGGATGACCGTGCCGTGGCGTTCCATGCGGGAAAACCAGGTGCATTGGCGTTTGGCGAAATCGTGAATGGCGCTGTTCAATTTCTGGAACAGATCGTTGCGGTTCAGTTCCCCCTTGAGAAACCGGGCAATGAAGCGGTACTCCAGGCCATAGAACTCCAGGGTCTCAAAGGGGACGCCACCATCGTGCAGCCGCACCACCTCCTCGATCATCCCCTGGTCAAGCCGCTGTTTCAGCCTTTCGGTGATGCGGCGGCAGAGGATCGCCCGCTCCCAGCGGATGCCGAAAATCAGGGGGGACAGGCCGGGGAGAAACGGTGCCTGCTCGGGTGCTTTGTATTCGGCAATTTCGATGGCCCGTACCAGGCGATTGCGGTCCAGAAGGTCAGTGGAATTGTGGAGACGGGGATTGGCCTTTTGCAGGCGTTCCATGAGCGCTTCGTGGGAAAGCTTTGCAAGTCCATTGCGAAGTGGGGCATTTTCCGGAACCTCCACCAGCCGGTATCCCTTCAGCACCGATTCCAGGTACATGCCGGTTCCACCGACCATGACCGGGATCTTTCCGAGACCGGCGATGAGCTGGTAGGCTTCCTCGAAGCGGCGCTGGAACTGGAAGACGTTGAATTCGGTACCCGGATCGACGATGTCGATCAGGTGGTAGGGGACCTCCCCATATTCGGCCAGGTCCTTGCCGGTGCCGATATCCATGCCCCGATAAACCTGGCGGGAATCGGCGGAGATGATCTCGCCGCTGAGGCGCCGGGCCAGTTCCACCCCCAGCCGCGTCTTGCCCGAGGCGGTGGGACCCAGTATAACCAGCAGGTTGAAGGGCATGGGCGCTACTTCTTCAGCTTCAGCTGGGAGAGCATGTCGATCCCCTTGAGGAGGTCAAGTGCCCGGGAGAGCTGGTAATCGTCCTGTTTTGCCCGGTCGGCAGCGGCAGCAGTGATCGTTTTTCCCCGCTTCGGTTCCTGTTGCGGTTCTGCTGCCTTCCCTTTTTCCTCGAAATGATTTTCCAGGTCCTTTTCCCTGATGGAATCATCCTTGTCGGGCACCCCGCCATTCTTCGGCTTCATCATGCCGACGACGATATCGGGGGTAATCCCTTTTGCCTGAATTGAGCGGCCGTTGGGGGTGTAATACTTGGCGGTGGTGAGCTTGAGACCGTCGCCGTTTCTCAGGGGGAGTACGCTCTGCACCGAACCCTTGCCGAAACTCTGGGTGCCCATGATGATGGCCCGCTTGTGGTCCTGCAGCGCTCCGGCGACAATCTCGGAAGCACTGGCACTGCCGCCGTTGATCAGCACCACCATGGGGTAGCGGGGTTCCTTTTCTCCAACATAGGCTGTCCAGCTCCGCTTTGCCGACGGCTCGCGCCCCTCAGTATAGACAATGAGCCCATTGGAAAGTCCTTCGCCGATGAAACGGTCTGCCACCATGAATGCCTGATCCACCAAGCCGCCGGGGTTGTAGCGCAAGTCCAGCACCAGGCCGCGCAGCGCCCCGCCGTTATCCTCCCTGAGCTTCTTCAAGGCATTGGCGAAATCCTCACCGGTCCGCCCCTGGAACTCTGCAACACCGATGTAGCCGAATCCGGGCTCCAGGGTCCGTGCTTTGACACTCCTGGTCTTGATGATGTCCCGCACCAGATGGAAGACAAGGGGGGTACTGGAGCCGTTGCGCAGGATGGTCAGGGTGACGCTGGTCCCTTTCTCACCCCTCATCAGGCTGACCGCCTTTGAGATGTTCATGCCTCTTGTGAACTTGTCGTCGATCTTCCAGATATGGTCCCCCGGTTTGATGCCGGCCTTGAATGCTGGCGTATCTTCGATGGGGGAAACGACCACCAGCTTGCCGTCCTGCATGTTGATCTCGATGCCCAGCCCGCCGAAGGAGCCGGCGATATGCACCTGCATCTCCTTGAAGGATTCCTGTGCCATATATTCGCTGTGGGGGTCGAGGGAGGTGAGCATCCCCCTGACAGCGCTCTGCATGAGCTTCCTGGTGTCCACCTCTTCCACGTAGTGCCTTTTTATGATGGCGACCACCTCGGTGAAAAGGCGCAGGTAGTCCTGGTCGCTCCTTTGGCTGATGCTCTTCCGGGTGTTGAGGATGCCGAAAATGGCTGCTGACAGGATAACGATGATCAGGAACAGGGAGAGGATTATTTTTCTGCTTCTGCCCATGGGGGAGGGTGCCTCCAAACTGAAATGACTGAACGGCTTAATGTAGATTCACCCTTTCGAATTGTCAACTTGAAAGCCGTTTCACTTAACCATCATTTCATCTGACTGTAACACCAATGCAACATGATTCCTCTAGGATGCAGGCCGTCAAAACGAATGGCATGCCTAAAGCCGGCTTATCCGGCAATTCACAAAGGAGGAAAAGATGAAAAGAGGAGTTGCAGCAGTGGCGCTTCTGACCGCCGCGCTCGTTGGACAGAGTGCCATGGCCAAGACGCTGGAGGATGTGCTGAAGGAAAAAGGGGTCATTACCGAGGAAGACTACAAGACGGTGACCAAGAGCAAACCCATGGACTACAAACTGGGGAAAGGGTTTACCTTTAACTCCCCTGACGAAAAGTTTCAGCTGTCCCTGGGAGCCCGTCTCCAGAGCCGCTATACGTTTACCGACAGCGATGGCGGCCAGAACAGTTCCGAGTTCAGGATCCGCCGCATGAAGCTGTTCATGAGCGGCTATGCTTACAGCAAGGACCTGACCTATAAATTCCAGGCGAACTTTGCAGATACGGGAAAGCTCCTTGAGGATGCCTGGCTCAACTACCGGCTCATTGACGAAGCCCAGTTCCTCATGGGACAGGAAAAGGTCCAGTTCGCCCGCCAGGAGATCACCTCTTCCGGTGCCCAGCAGTTCGTCGATCGCTCAAATGCCACCGATACCTTCAAAATGGGACGGGACACCGGCCTCATGGTCCACGGCAAGATTGCCAAGGGAATCTTCAACTACAACCTGGGTGTCTACGGCGGTGTCGGCCAGAATACCCTGCGCAAATCCACCAATAACGCCCTGGCTGCAAGGGTCACCGTCAATCCCTTCGGTGAAATGGCATACTCGGAAGCAGATCTGGACAACAGCCAGAAGCCGCTCCTTTCCATCGGCGCAGGCTACTTCAGGGATACCCTGGCAAAAACCAACGCCACCACACTGGAAAGCAACAACTTGAGCTTTGCCGGCTCCAACGGCTGGCTGGGTAAAGGCTTGGGAAAATTCGGCGTTGAAAAGATCGATACCGACAGCGTCGGCATCGATGCCGCCTTCAAATGGATGGGCTTCTCGGCACAAGGTGAATACTTCCTGGGCCATGCCAACGGTCAGGCTTCCGACAAGACCCTGCGTGCCCACGGTTTCTATGCCCAGGCAGGTTACTTCATCATTCCCAAGCATCTGGAAGTGGCTACCCGTTACTCCTTCGTCGATCCCGACCGGGACAAGGCCGACAACAATCAGACCGAGACTTCCGGTGCCGTCTCCTACTATTTTCAGAAGCACAACCTGAAACTGCAGGCCGACGTGACCAACATTCACAAGCAGCCGGTACGGTCGGACGATATGCAGTACCGCCTCCAGGCCCAGGTCATTTTCTAGCCGACCTGTTTGAGCACGGAGTAGTTGTCTCCTCCTTCATTGCAATCGGCCCGCCTCTTTCGGCGGGCCTTTTTTATGTTCTTCAGATTTTTCACGGGGAAGCAGTCGTGGCATCGGGAGTGAGCGACGAGCTACAGCGGCGAGCGGACACCCGCCGCATGCTGAACGGAGTGGATCTGCCACTTTACGCATCCTGGCACCATTATGCGTGCGGCACCGCAAGGCCCGCAGCTGTGGCGACAGAGCGAACGGACGACGTCGCGACTGCCCTTCTTTTCCCAGAGATTCACGAATGAACATCGGACGCTCTCTTTTTTCCAACCTTTAACCGTTCTGTAACACAACCGGCATCATTCCACGATACCCTTGTGGAAAAAGAAACGATAAAGGAGAACGAACATGCAACTTATGCCCATGGGAGACTATTACGTCTGGTACTGCGAATGGTGCGACTCACGCAACATGACGCTTTGGACAAGGATCGATGCGAAAGAGGTGGCCTGCAGCTGCTGCCACCGCACCTTTCCCCTTTCCACCAATGTGGTGGCAAAGGTAATCGCCGATTTCACCACAACACTTGCAACACCTGCTATCTAAGGAGTACCAGCCGATGATCAAAAGCGTGCACAGAATCTTTGTCCTGCTGCTGGCGGCAGTCATGACCCTGTCGGCCGGGCAGTCATTCGCCGAGACGGTTCTCAAGGGAGCAGGAGCAACCTTTCCCTATCCCCTCTACAGCAAGTGGTTCAGGGATTATGCCCAGGTCGATCCGGGAACGGCCTTCACCTACGATGCCGTCGGCTCCAGCGGCGGCATCAAGCAGATCGTGGCCCAGCTCGTGGATTTCGGCGCCAGCGACCGGTTTCTTTCCGATGAAGAACTGGCAGCCGCTCCGGAAAAACTTCTCCAGATCCCGACGGTGATGGGGGCGGTGGTCCTCAGTTACAACATTCCGGGATTCCATGGGGACCTAAGATTGACCCCCGAGACGGTCAGTGCCATTTATTTAGGCGAGATCAGCCGCTGGAACGACCCACGCCTGGTGGCCCTGAACAAAACGCTCAAAGAGGTGGACGAGAAGATCATCGTCGTCCATCGCAGCGATGGCAGCGGCACCACCAGCATCTTTACCGACTACCTTGCAAGCGTCAGCAGCAGATGGGCCAAGGAGATCGGCAAAGGTACCTCGGTGGATTGGCCGGTGGGGATCGGCAGCAAAGGGAGCAAGGGGATGGTCGAGTCTATCCGGACGGTGCCCTTTTCCATCGCCTACATGGAAAATGCCTATACCATGGTCAACAACCTTCCTTCCGTCGTCATCAGGAATCGCGCCGGCCGCTTCGTCAACCCGACCATGCGCTCCATCAGGGCGGCAGCGGTGGATGCCGTCAAGCATGTGCAGGACGACTATCGTGTCTCGCTGGTGAACCAGGGGGGCAAAGATGCCTACCCCATCGTTGGCCTTACCTGGCTGCTGGTTTATCAGGAGCAGAAAGACCCGGTGAAGGGAAAGGCGCTGGTGGAATTTTTAAACTGGGAGCTGAAGAAGGCGGAAAAGATGACCTCGACCCTCTTTTATACGCCGCTTCCCGAAAAACTGGGCGTAATGGTCGCTAAAAGAATCGAAAGTATAACCTACTAAACAACCTGCCCTGCAAGATGCAGAAATGGCCATCTCGTTCGTTCAGAGATGGCCATTTTTTTTGACGATTCCGCTGCACTTTTTTCACATGCCGGAATAAGCATTGGTGGCGGGAACATGGGCAGGCCTTGCCAGCAGGTACCCCTGGCCGAAGGAAACTCCCATTTCTTTGAGGATGTTTAATTCCTCTTGCCGTTCTATGCCTTCGGCAATGACCTGCGCCCCTATCTTGCCGCAAAAGGTCACCAGCGCTTCAATCAACGCCTGCTTGGTGTGGGTCGTGTCCACGTCGGCTACCAGGAAACGGGCGAGCTTCACGTATTCCGGCTCCAGTTGGGCGAGCATTTTCAATCCTGCATAGCCGGAGCCCAGGTCGTCGATGGCGATGGAATATCCTTGTTCCCGATAATAGGAAAGGACCCGGTTGAAGAGGGCGTAATCGTCGATCAGGGTCCGTTCGGTCAGCTCAAAAGTGATATTGGAGCGCTCGATGCCCAGCTTTTCCAGGAGTGCCGCCGTGACCCCCCGTTCGTGGTCGTCGGCCTGGAGGATACTTGGGCAGACGTTGAGGAAAAGCCGCTGGGTGATGTTAAGTTCCTTCGATTGAATCAGGGCATTTTTCCGGCAGAGCATTTCCAGCGGGAAGGCGAGACCGCACTCCGCCGATCTGGCAAAGAGCACCTCCGGATCGGCAAGGTGGCTCGGCCTGCCGACCCGGCTCAAAGCTTCGTAGCCGTGGACGGTGCCGTCCACAAGGGAGAAGATTGGTTGGAAGACCGGGGTGATCAGGTCGCCGGCGATGATCTCTTCGATTTCCTGTCGATCACGCAACTGTTCGGCGCTGGCGGAAGCGGAACCGCTGAAAAGCTGTTGGAAGGCGCGAAACAGGACATTGTCGGCGTTTTCTCCACCATTGTTGGCAAGAAAGACGCCGTAGGTGGTAAAAATATCCTCCGCCCGTCTGCCCTCGATGCTCCTTTTCATGTGCGGCAGGGAAAAGTAACGGCACAGTTCATGGCGGATGGTGGACAGATCATTCTGAAAATCCCTGTCTCCGTAGTCCCGGTCCGGTACGATGAGCAGGAAATATTCGCCTTCGCTTGCCCGGTACCCCCCCTCGATACGCCCAGCCAGTTTCCTGTCCATGGTCCTGATAAAAAGGGCGATAGCCTTGGCGATCCTGGAATGGAGCCCGGTTTCTGCGAATTTGAGGGCAACGATGCCGGCGTGACCGCTGCTCTTGAGGTTTTCCTTGAATTTGAGGAAGAGATAGCTGCAGTCGGAGAAGGAGTTCTCCAACCGGGGAACGCGCCGCTGGTCTGGGGCGATGTAAAGGGGGTTGAGGTGCAGGTTGTCCATGGTGCCTCCTGGGCTTGCGTCTATGTCGTCAGTCATCGAGCAGGGCGGCCAGCTCTTTTCCGTAGTAGCTGATATTAGCTTCCCGGTAGGAATCTCGCAGTTCCCGCAGTTTGGCTATCTGCCGATCCAATTCGGAGAAGTCCACGAGGAATCTGAAAATCGAGCGTTCCATGGCTCCTCCTATTCCTTTGTCGCTGCAGCCAGCAAAAAGATGCCGGTCATCCTGAAGAGCATGGTGTTGGTGGGATTTACCTGCATCACCTGTATCTCCGCCTTTTTTTCCTCCTTGATTCGCTTGAAACAGCGCAAGAGCAGGGCGATGCCCATGGAATTGATCCTGCCGGTGTCGGAGAAGTCGAATTTTACCAACTGCTGGTTTACTTTCGCCGGCAACCCCATGAGCTGCGCCTCGGCCTGGGCGTCAATGTTGCCTGCCATGGCGAAATAATTGCACAAGGGTCTTGTCTGGTGAACGATCTTGAACGATGAATCCATTTTGTCCTCCTTTGTTGTTCAGCCGGTGGTGATGTGAAAGCCGTGCAAGGTCTCCGGCGGGATCTGCGAGGACTTCCTGAGATGTCCTCCGATCAGGGTTTCTTTGCCCGGGGCGACCCGCACGTGAAACTGGTCGAGGAAACGCCAGATGATGAAAAGCCCTCTGCCCCCCGCATCATCGGCCGCTTCCATGTTTGCTGAATTTTTTGCCAGATATTCGAGTACCAGGTCTGCACCGAGGCTGCCCCAGCCGTCCTGCATCTCCATGGCCAGCGTTTCACCGTCGAAGGCGAAGCGGAAGGCGATGTTTTCCTGGGGCAGGATCTGCCTCCTTTCTCCCTTACGGAACATCTTCATGCCGTCATCGCTCCTTGGAGCGCCGTAAAAGGCATTTTCCAGCATTTCGTCAGCCAGAAGGGCACCCTTGTGGCGGAGCATCTCATGCTCCGGCGAATCGCCGACGATGGCATCCTCCAGAGTCCTGATGATCTTTTCCTTCTCCTCCGAAAAGGTGAGTTTGAATTCCCGTATTTCCGTCCCTTCTTTCACGTACTGGTCGATGGTCCATTGCCGCTTTTCGATAAGGTTGCCGATGGCCAGGGACAGGGGGAAATCACCTCCGGCAGCCACGGATATCTGCTGGGGTTCCACGATCAGATGACGTACCTGGTCCGCCATGAATCGTTCAAGGGAGGGCGGGGGGGCCGAGGCTTGGGCGATGACCAGAATTTCCGTGTTGGGGAAACAGCATCGTACATAGCGTACCAGTAATGGCATGCTTTCAGGGTATAGGGTACCTGGGATAATCGTCAGCGCCGGCTCTATCCGGTTGAAGGCGAGTTGTTCCAGGGTTGTCGCCAGTGAGCGGTCCGCGGTGACGCTGATGACTTCGGGAAGTTCGGCCAGGTAGTTGCTCATGGCCTCGGCATCGGCACTGTCGGCAAAAATGGCGAGAATCGTTGCATTACGCTCCATGCATGGCTCCTTTATCTGTGGAAGAGGCAATGAGAAGAGTTACGTCGTCGGGAAACGAAGCACTACCGGTGAAGCGAGTCGCCTCCTGCCGCAGTATCCTTCTTAAAACAGCCGGTTCCATGGCGATGTTTTCTGCAATTGCCGTGGCAAGGCGGTCATAACCGAATTCCTCCCCCGTCAGGTCGGTACACTCGACGATCCCATCCGAATAGAGCAGCACCGAGTCGCCGGGCAGGAAGGAGGTGGAACATTCACCGTACTGGTTGTTTTCTTCGAAGCCCAGGGGGAAACCGGAGACGCCGTCCAGCATCATGAGCAGACCTGAACTGGACCGGTGGAGATAGGGGAAATTGTGACCGGCGTTGGCAAAGGTGAGCCGGCAATTCTTCGTATCGATGACGGCGATCAGGCAGGTCATGAGCAGGGTCTGGCGGGCGGTGGCAAGGACGGCATTGTTCATGCCGAACAAGAGGCCGGCGGGGGTATCTACCCCTTGAGCTATAAGACAGTGCAGGCTTGCCTTGGCGGCGGTGGTGACCATGCCCGACTGGACTCCGTGGCCGCTGACATCCCCGACCAACAGGCCGATCCTGTCCTGGTCCAGTTGGAAATAGTCGAAATAGTCGCCGCCGATTTCCGACGAGGTGGTAATTTCTCCGCTGACGGTAACCCCGTTGAACCTGAAATCGGCCAAGGGAAGCAGGGCCTGCTGTATCTCTCCCGCCTTCTTCACTTCATCTCTGATCCGTTCGCTGAGGCTTTCCAGTTGCCGGACGAGGGACGCCTGGGTCATGGAGATTGTCATCATCAGGTCCGAAACCGAAACCATCCCCTTGTACCTTTGAGTCTCCGTGACGACGAAACAATCCGTTTCCAGGGCCGGGTCGAATTCCAGCAGTCGTGAAAGGGCCTGGTTTACGTCCAGATTCGTATCCATGGTTACGCACTCTTTCTCCCCAAGGGAGATGATCGGTTTCTTGCCGAAGAGTTCCATGGCGAAAGGGCGTCCCAGGTGGGTGTAAAAAAGGGCCCGACGGCTGATGATGCCGGTGAACGTGCTTTCGGTAATGATGGGTAGGGCCAGCAGCGATGGGTTCTTCTGAAAGATTTCCACCACCTCCGCGACCGGCAGGTGGGAAGAGATCGGTTCCTGTTTCCTGAGGATCTCACCCAGGGTGGGAATGACTTGTCCGTTCATGGTTCCTCCGCCTTTCTTTCTCATTAGCTTGGGAATCATCATAGATGCGAACGGTTAAGATGATGTTACAGGCGGGTAAAAAATTTCAGGAGAGTAGACCCGGCGGATGCACAAAAAAAGGGCACACTTCTCTGTGTGCCCTTCCTTCATTCGCGTCTGGCTCTTGTCTTACTTGATGGTCTTGATGGTTTTTTCCACCATCTTTGCCACGTTGGCAGGAAGTGGCGCGTAGAGGATCTTTTCCGCCATCTTCTGGCCATGTTTCAGTTCCCAGTTGAGGAATTCCACCAGTTTTTTCCCCTTGGCCTTGTCTTTCTGGTCCTGGTAGACCAGCAGCCAGGTGAAGCCGACGACGGGGTAGGCATCCTTTCCCGGCTGGTTGACCAGGGAGATGCGGTAATCGGCGGGCATAGACTTGGCGGCGCCGGCAGCGGCGGCGCTGGTGGTTTTGATGGTCGGCTCGACGAAGACACCGCTCCTGTTCTTCAGGCTTGCGTAGGGGAGCTTGTTTTCCACGGCATAGGCCAGCTCCACGTAGCCGATGGTGTACTTGGTGGTATGTACCTGTCCGGCGACCCCTTCGTTACCCTTGCCGCCGAGGCCGACCGGCCATTTTACCGAGGCTCCCTTACCCACTTTGCCGGCCCATTCCTGACTGACCGATGAGAGGTAATCGGTGAAGATGCTGGTGGTGCCGCTGCCGTCCGAGCGGTGGACGACGATGATCGGCTGGTTGGGGAGGTTGACGCCGGGGTTATCGTTGGCGATCTTCGGGTCGTTCCATTTGGTGATCTTGCCCAGGAAGATGTCTGCCACGTCCTCGGAGGAGAGCTTCAGCCCTTTAGCCACGCCGGGAATGTTGTAGGTGACGACGACCGCACCCATCACCGTCGGGATGTGGAGCAGTTTGCCGGGGGCAGCTTTCAGTTCTGCATCGCTCAGAAATTTGTCGGATGCACCGAAATCCACTGTCTGGGCGGTGATCTGTTTGATGCCACCGCCGCTGCCGATGGACTGGTAGTTGAACTTGACGGTGTGGTCCACCTTGCTGTACTCGGTGAACCATTTGGAGTAGAGGGGGTAGGGGAAGGTCGCCCCGGCGCCGTTGATGAGCGTTTCGGCCGAAGCCGCTCCGGCTGTGACAGTCAACGCCAGGAAAAGCGCTGCTGCAATTTTTTTGCGGAAAAATGCCGACATGTGTTTCTCCTCCTTGTGATGGATATTGCTTTTGATAGGTGCCGATTGTGCACCCGTTCTGTTACAGTGTCGTTACCGTAAGGCAAAGATTGGGTGGATCTATTCGTTTTGAGGTTCTTCCTCGATCTTGTAGCCGAACCCCCGCACTGTCCTGATCAGATCCCCGGCCGCCCCCAGCTTGGTTCTCAGCCGCGTCACGTGGGTGTCCACCGTCCGGCTGTCCCCCACATAATTGTAGCCCCAGACATTCTGCAGCAGTACATCCCTGCTTTGCACCCTGCCTGCCCGTTCAGCCAGGTCCAGGAGCAGCTTGTACTCGATGGTGGTCAGCATGACTTCCTTATCGCCGACGCAGACCAGATGGCGTTCCGTATCGATAGTGATCGGGCCGACGGCAAAAATCCTTTTCCGCGGCTGTTCCGGCTGTGTCCGGCGCAGCAGTGCCTTGACCCTCAGCATCAGCTCCCTGGTGGAGAACGGCTTGACCATGTAATCGTCGGCTCCCACTTCGAAACCGACGACCCGGTCAATCTCTTCCCCCTTGGCAGTGAGCATGATTATGGGAATGGACGCGGTCTTTTCATTGCCCTTGAGGATCTTGCAGATCTCCGTGCCGGCCATGCCGGGGAGCATCAGGTCCAGCAGGATCAGATCAGGAGGGTTTTTTCGTGCCGCTTCGAGCCCCACAAGCCCATCCAGGGCGATGAGCGGCCGGTAACCCTCTTTTTCCAGGTTGAAGGCGATCAGTTCGGCCAGATCTCTTTCGTCCTCGATTACCAGTATCGTGTGCATGGGGCCCATGCTAACGGGCCCACGTGTCATTCATGTTACAGCTGGGTAAAAAGTGAATGGCCCACGGAAGAGAAACAGGGGCTTAGCAAGCGCTGGGGATGGGGGACAAGACGGGCAAACGGATGCCCTGCCGCTGTCGCAGCAAGGCATCGCTGGGCATGATTGATGGGGACGCTACGGGGATGAAACGGAAATTATTTGGGGCAGTCCTGCCGCCACAGGCAGCTTTCCTGCCCACACTGGGAGGCCTTGCCGCTGGCAAAACAGGGATCGTTCCCTTCGGTGTTCTGGATGGCCTTGATCAGATCGGTCTTATTCATCTTTCCGGCTTTAATGCCGTGTTCCTTGGCTATTTCCTTGACTTCATCGACTTTCATCGCGGTTCCTCCTGTATTGAATTAGCTTGAATTCGACAATGATTGCTAATTGTAGCAGGTGCAACTCCCTTTGCAACCGGTGATGAACAAATTTGTTATTCGTTACAGTGTCTTGCAAGGTTTTTTGTTGTGGACGGGGATAATTATGTCATGGTAGATAAACAGGCAAAACGAGGGAGGACTGAAATGACAGACAGACAGCGGTTGCATGCAACGTTCATGGAGCTGTGCAGCATCGACTCTGAACCGAAAAACGAGCGCCCCATGGCTGACCGTCTTACGGGGATACTAAGGGGATTGGGTTTCAGCGTGACCGAAGACGATACGGGCAGAAAGATCGGCGGTAACGCGGGCAATCTCATCGCCCGTCTCGACGGCACCAGGCCAGGGGCTTCACTGCTCTTTTCCTGCCATATGGACCGGGTCGCGCCGGGGGTGGGGGTGAAACCCCGCATCGAAGGAGATTACATCATCAGCGACGGCACGACCGTTCTCGGTGCAGACGATGCCGCAGGTCTCGCGGCCATTATCGAAGGGTTGACGGTGATCCGCGAGCAAAACATCCTCCATCCCCCCCTGGAGATCGTCTTTACAGTTGCCGAAGAGTTGGCCCTGACCGGCTCTGCCCACCTGGACAGCAGCCTGATTACTTCCCGCTGCGGCTTCGTTCTCGATGCCGGCGGCCCAGTGGGAGAGATCGTCGTCCAGGCCCCTGAGCAGGCCAAAATCAATGCCGTCTTCGTTGGCCGGAGCGCCCATGCCGGTTTTGCCCCGGAAGAGGGGATTTCGGCCATCCAGATGGCCGCCCTGGCCATAACCCGTATGAAGCTCTTACGTATCGATCCGGAGACCACCGCCAACATCGGCAGCATCCAGGCCATGGGTCCGACCAACATCGTCTGCGATCGCTGCAGCCTCCAGGCCGAGGCCCGCTCCCTCGATCCCCAAAAACTGCAGGCCCAGGTGGAGGGAATGGTGCAGACGATGAAATCTGTCGCTGCCGAGATGGGGGGGACTGTGGAGGTTGAAATTCAGCGCTGTTATCCCTCCTACCAGCTCGACGGCGATGCGGAGCCGGTACGGCGTTCCGCCGAAGCTGCCGCACGGATCGGCGTACCGGTCCGGTTCAAGCCCACCGGCGGCGGTTCCGATGCCAACCATTACAACAACCGGGGCATTCCGGCTGTGGTCTTAAGCTGCGGCTACGAGAAGGTCCATACCACCGGCGAACGCATTGCCCTGGAGCAGCTGGACCTGCTGGCCCGGTGGGTGGTGGAGATCATTACTGGGTAGGAATGGCGCAAGGGGGTTGGCTTTTATGCGGCTTTTGCGAACGTCAGCAGGTAATTGAACTCGCCGATCTCTCCCAGGTATGTCTTGCGAAAACCGTACTTTCGGATCGTCTCTTCCGCTTCCTGTTCGGACATCCGTATGCTTGCCGGAGGTCCGGGCCCCCTGTCGATTTTCTTGAATTCTATGACGGCGAGCAGGCCATCATCCTTGAGCACTCTGTTGATCTCTTTCAGGGTTGCATCCTGTCCTTCCGGTGGCAGATCATGAAGGATCGTGGCCATTAGGCAGAAGTCGATGGTCCCCTCATCCAGGGGAATCCCCTTGGTTATATCTGCCAGCAGGGGACGAATAGTGGCAATGCCTAGTTCCCCTATAGTTTTTTGCAGGCTCTCAATTCCTTCATCCCAAAGATCTACGGCATGAATCAGCCCTTCCTTATTCAGGAGCTTTGCCATTTCCAGACTGTATCGTCCCGCCCCGCAGGCCACGTCTAATATCTGGGCATTCGGTGCAACAGCTATCCTTGAAAAGAATTCAGTGGTATCGATCAGATCGAAGCTGCTTTTTCCGGCAGCAACCGGTTTCTTACTCATGCTCTCTCCTTTGAAGATTAGTTTGGTTCGATGAAAAAGGCTCGGGGCTGTTTGCCGTAATACCAGTTCTCTTCCCAGTTGAAATCTATCAAGATGCCGGAGGCGCCGTTTGGTAATTGCTGCAGTTCCTGCAAGTTGTCTTTCCAGAAAATCTTCGGATTATTGTAAAAAACCCGTAGTGCTGCCTGGGTAAAAGCCCTTCCCTCCGGCGGTATCGTAACGTTTACATAGCTGTTTTCCGGGATGGTCGGCAACAAATTTTGCATTTCATGCACGAAACGTTGCACATATGCCCCTTCAGCCTGCCATTGGCGGCCGCGTTCGCCAACAAGGGAAAAATGGAAGGGAATACAGGAAGCGGCAAGGCAACACCTGTAATTGTTTTCATTTTTCTTTCGATTGCTACTTCCTTCAGCTCGTCAAAACTGTAAATGCTTTGAATACTGACTATTAGTCTGAGCTTTTTATGAATTTCACGTCTCTTACCGTCTATGAGGATGATTCTTCTGTAACTGAAGATTAATAGGATGCCTAAAATCAGATAGGTCGGTGTAAATATATGGTTTGAAAGAGTTGCTCCGTTCGTTGCTTCCGTGATCAAAAGGTAAATCATGGCGAGTAATAGAAGTAGGATGAAGTTTTCAGTAAGTTTCGATTTTATGGTGATTCGACCTTGCTCGACTGTCGTTTCAGTCTTGCTTGAAATGCCATATACATTTTTTGTAAATGAACTCACGAACACTCCACCTCGGCCCGGCATGGCCTTGGTCTCTTTTTTAATCGTCCAACGGGGCTGCCGCTGAGCCGCGAGCGTCAGCGAGACGGGCTCGTGCGGCGTGTTATACGTTCCCCTTCATTTTTTCAAGCTGTTGAATCACTTCTGGCACCTTCCCTTGCCCCTCGTGCCCG